>NZ_JACYOX010000058.1 GCF_015352955.1 Noviherbaspirillum soli | reverse complement strand
GCAACATGATTTGCTGTATGGCCCATTCCCGGACTGGCTCCGGATGTCGTTTCTTCATTGCTCACTCGCTATCGCCCTCCAGGTTGTTGGATATCAGTGGATGCGACAACTAGCCTGACATAGAGGGCGAAGCAAAAAAAGTGACCCGGCCGCCGGGACGGACTCCCGGCTTGTCTCCACGGCAGTGCAACCGCCTTGCGTCACCCGGCAACGCGCGGGCAGCACTGTCGATGTTGACGTTCAATGTGTTTTAAGCAAAACCCTTAACGTCAAAAGCAACTGCTGCTTCGCAGTGACGCCTTACCCCTGGTGACCCAACGCGATAGCACTGCCGTCATGACCAGGCCGGGTGTTCGCCCCGGCGGGCGAGTCACTTTTTTTGCTTCGCCAAAAAAAGTAACCAAAAAAAGGCGACCCCGACTGTGCCGCCCCGCTGCGCGGGGTTCCCGTGCCGTCGATGCCCCGAGCGGGGCGCGGCTAAACTCGCTCCGCTGCGCTTCGCTCAGACAGACGCCGCACCTTTTCCCGCTCGAGGCATCGCCGACACGGCGGTACACAGACGGGGACCCTAACTGCAACGGCAACCGCAACGGCCACGTCAAAAGCAACTGCAACTGCAACTGCAACTGCAACGCGGCTGCAACTGCCCCGTTCAGTGCGAACGAATCATCGTCCCAAACGCCTGCTCGGTCAGCACTTCCAGCAGCAGCGAATGCTCGATGCGGCCGTCGACGATATGCACCGTGTTCACGCCCGACTTGGCCGCGTCCAGCGCCGACGAGATCTTGGGCAGCATGCCGCCGGAGATGGTGCCGTCGTTGAACATCTCGTCGATCTCGCGCGCCGACAGGTCGGTCAGCAGGTTGCCCTGCTTGTCCATCACGCCCGGGATGTTGGTCATCATGATCAGCTTTTCCGCATGCAGGATTTCCGCGATCTTGCCGGCCACGAGGTCGGCATTGATGTTGTAGGCCTGGCCATCGGCGCCGAAGCCGATCGGTGAGATGATGGGGATGAAGGCATCGTCCTGCAGCGCCTTGACCACCGCCGGATTGATCGCCTCGATCTCGCCGACATAGCCGATGTCGAGGAACTGGCCGGGGTTCTCGCGGTCCGGCATCTTCATCTTGCGGGCGCGGATCAGGCCGCCGTCCTTGCCGGTCAGGCCCACCGCCTGGCCGCCGTAATGGTTGATCAGCATCACGATGTCCTGCTGCACCTCGCCGCCCAGCACCCACTCCACCACTTCCATGGTTTCCTCGTCGGTGATGCGCATGCCCTGCACGAAGGTGCCCTGCTTGCCGATCTTCTTCAGCGCATTGTCGATCTGCGGGCCGCCGCCATGCACCACCACCGGGTTCATGCCGACCAGCTTCAGCAGGATCACGTCGCGCGCGAAGCCGTGCTTCAGGCGCTCTTCCGTCATGGCGTTGCCGCCGTACTTGACGACGATGGTCTTGCCGTGGAATTTGCGGATGTAGGGCAAGGCTTGCGCAAGAATCTCGGCCTTGATGCCGGATGACACCTGCGACAGATCGGCGAAATCGGTCATGACTGTTCCAAATTGAGAGATGGGCGCGATTTTACAACGAAAGCCCGGGGCTTCCCGGCGGATTTTTCCGTAAAAAATGGCCGTATATCGGATAAATTGCAACAAGCCGTTTCAGGACTGACAAGCGGTTTTCCCGACCATTTTCAAAAGGATATCGATGAGCACATGCAGCCGTTGCGGCGCCGACTTTGCCTGCGGCATGGTGGAAGCGCTGGATGCCCCGTGCTGGTGTACCACGCTGCCGGCGCTGCCCGCCGACAGCCTCCCCGACGCCGACGACGGCCGCTGCCTGTGCCCGGCCTGCCTGAAGGCGTGGATAGAGCGGCTGGACGGGCCTGACGTAACGACTGGCTAGACGCGCCGCGCCCAGGCCCTGCGATGAACCCCGGGACAGGGCCGGGCGCCTCGTCGCCGGTTAATGCATCTGGCCGGCACCTACGGCGCACGGCTTCTTGCGGGATCCATGACCGGCGGCAGCCGGATGGACCGGCCTGATGGCTGGCTGGGCAACCCGGCAGGCACTGCCGTTACTCAGGCCGGCCATTTCGATCAGCAGGACGTATTGGGAATGCACGTTCCTGGTGATTCGCAAGATGGCAATACGAGGCAAGCAGGCCGTCGTCCGTCCCCGAATGAGACAAGGTGCGCAAACAAGGCGCCTCGCCACATGCCTCGACAAAATGGCCCATGCCTTTCCCATCCCGCAAGCCTCTTCAAGGAGCATTCATGTCCTGCAGCCAAACCACGACAAGCCGCCACCCGATTTCCTCCAACGCCGGCGCCATGGCCGCCGGTTATGCCATGGAAAGCACCCGCGCCTTCGCCGCCGACGCCATTTGCCGCCGCCCATTGCTGCGCCCGGCCAGCCAGGAAGACGGCCGGCGCGCCGCCATCCGCCACTTCCTCGGCACGCATGGTCAATTGCTGCCGGCAACGCCCGTCGCGGGTACATCCCCAGGGCTGATCGAGCGAACCGGGCAGGCCTGCACGGCCGTCGCCGCGGAAGGCATGCGCCAGGCCGGCATGCTGGTGGGCCGGCTGTCACGGCTGGCGATGGCAATCGACGCTGGCTTGCGCTTTCCCGCAGCGGCGGCCGGTGCGCCAGCCTGCGCGCACCCGGCGAAGGGTGAGCAGACCTGCGCGCCCGACGGCGGCAGCCAGGCGGTGAAGCAGCCGGGCGCGGGCGGCGTGTCAATCAGTTTCAGCGCCAGCGCCAGTCAGGCCGAAATTCCTGCCTCCGTCGAATTGCGCATGGCGCCTGGCGACGGCAGGCAGGCAAGCGCGCCCTCACCAGCGTCCGACGACGCCAGCCAGGCTTCCATCGTCAAGTCCGCGCTGGCCGTACACGCCTATCACGGCGACCTGCGCCAGGTCGAAGCGCTGTTGCAATCCGGTGCGGATGTCAATGAAGCCAACGCCAATGGAAACACGGCGCTGATGGTGGCCGTCCGGATGGGACAGGCAAATATCGTGCGCCGCCTGCTGGAGGCTGGCGCGGGCGTCGATCCTGTCAACCGTGCAGGCCTGACCGCGCTGCACATGGCAGTGCTGGCAGAGAATGTGGAAGTCGCCCGCATGCTGCTCGAAAAAGCGCCGCAACTGGACCAGTTGGACCAATCCGGCTTCACGCCGCTTTCCCTGGCCGTCCAGAACGATCAACCCCAGCTTGTGCAGGTCCTGCTTGCCGCCGGCGCCAATCCGGACATCGCCGTGTCGGGCACCAGCCGCCTGAGCGGGCTGACGCCCCTGATGACCTCCGTGCTGCACAAGAATCTTGAAATTGCCGGCCTGCTGCTGGCAGCGGGCGCCGACGTGCATCAAGCGACAGCCAACGGGCGCCATGCGCTTCTGTTTGCAGTACAGAGAGACGACCCCGGGATGGTCGACCTGCTCTCGCGCGCCGATGCCAATCCCTGTTCCCTGCCGCCGGGGGAAAGATCGTCCTTCCAGGAGGCGGTTGAATCCGGACAGCATGACATGGCGGAGTCCATGCTGCGGCACCCGAAAACCCATCCCTGCCCCACGCTGCTGCTGATGGATGCGCTGCAGCGGTCTGTCTACCGTGGCGACCTCAGGATGACCTCGCTGCTGCTGGAACACGGCGCGCCTGCCGACCAGGAAGCGCAGACGGGTGCGCTGGGCCTTGCCATCCAGCTTGGACACCACGACATCGCCGACCTGCTGCGCAAGCACGGCGCACGCCAATCGGCGTGAGGACCTGAGCGCGCACCCGACCGGGCTGCAAGGCCCTGCAGCATTATTGTTCTGCCGAGGCGGTCGCAAGCACCCCACTGACCGACGGCGACGGCGACGGCGAGCAAGCGCAACGCATCAGCCATGGCAAACCCGGTGATCGTGCGGTGCGCTCCGGCGCCGCCTGTAGCCGGACACGCAGGAACATCACCCGCCTGAGCCAGCCAGGCCGTCTCCCTCCTAGCTGCAGCCCTGCGCCTCCTGCCGCGGAAACTCCGCCCGCGCCCGGGTCACCTGCGCCTCGGCCGCCGCGTCCAGCCCGCGCAGCTGGATCGCGATGCGCGCCGGGCCGGTGCCGAACTGCTCCACCCGCGCGGTGCGCACGCCGCGCCGGCTCATTGCCGCCAGGTGCGACTGCGCCGCCTCATCGGTGCGGAAGGTGCCCAGCGCAATGCCCCACCGGCGCGGCGAATTGTCCTGGATGATGAAGGTGTCGGAAATGCCCAGCCGGCGCAGTTCCTCGGTCTTGGCGTCGGCCGCCTCGCGGCTGCCCTGCGGCGGAATCATCACCATGTAGCTCGATGGCGTCGGCACGTCGCGCCGCGAGACCCGGTCGGCCAGGCCCAGTTCCGCCATGCGGGCTTCGAAACGGCCGGCTTCGGCGGCGGTGAAGCTGGCCAGCTCGATGCAGGCGCCGGCCGTGCCTGCTGCGCCGACCGTCGTGGCCGCCGGCGCCGCGGCCGGCGGGGTGGTTGCTGCAGGCGCGTCGGCAGCGGGAGCCGGCGTGCCGGCGGTTGCCGGCAGCAGCCGGATGCGGTCGGGATGCAGCTGATTCTTCATGCGCGCCGGCTCATGCCCGGCGGGCTCGCCGCGCTCGATCACGAACATCGCCAGATTGGCCACCAGCAGCGCACCGCAGACCAATTTCAGCATGATGAATTCTGCTTCATCACCATGGTCTGCAGGCCGATCAGCACCAGGTTGTCGACCTGCACGCTGGGATGGTTCAGGTGCGGCGCCAGCATGCTTCCCGCGCCGCCGGACAGGATGCAGCGCACCTCGCGGTATTGCGCGGCATGCGCGGCCAGGGCCTGGCCGATGGCGCCGGTCTGGGCCGCCACGCAGCCGCTGATGATGGCGTCGGTGGTGTTGTCGGCAAAGGGCGTGACGATCTCGATCCTGGAGCCCACTTGCGGCAGCTGCGCCGTGTTCTTCGCCAGCGAGCTGGCCATCAGCCCCAGGCCCGGCAGGATCATGCCGCCCAGGAAAACGCCGTCCGGCGTGATGGCGTCCACCGTGGTGGCGGTGCCGCAGGTGGCGATGATCAGCGCCTCGCCCGGATACAGCGCATGCGCGCCGATGGCCGAGGCGAAGCGGTCTGCGCCCAGCTGCAGCGGATTGCGGTAGCCGTTGCGCACGCCCGCCAGCAGCGGCGCGGGCCGGAACCATTCGATGGCGATCGGCCGCGCGCCGAAGGCACGCAGCAGCAGCTGGTCGAGCTTGTCGCGCATGCCTTCGCCAGCCACGTTGGACAGCACCACCCGCGCCACCTGGCGGCCGCGCCAGACTTCCACCAGCTGGCCCAGCGCATCGTGCTCGACCACGCCGGAGCAGATCCACTGGCCCAGTTCCTCGCGCACAAAGCTAGTGCCGGCATAGGTGGCGGCGGTGGCAAGCGCCCATTTGACGCGTGTATTGCCGGCATCGATCAGCAGCAGCATTCAGGCCCCCGGATCCAGACGGCGCAGCGACACGTCGCCGGACAGCACGGCGATCTGGCCGTCCGGCGTGTCGATCAGCAGTCGGCCGGCATCGTCGATGCCCAGCGCGGTGCCCTGCTGGCGCACCTGTCCCTGGTCCAGCACCGCCACCGCCTCGCCGCGCCAGGCGTGCAGCGCATTCCAGCGCGCAGTGAACGGCGCCAGGCCGGCGGCGTCGAAATCGGTCAGCGCCTGCGCCAGCGCATTGAGCAGCGCCGCCAAGAGCGCCTCGCGGTCGATGGCCTGCGACGGCAGCGCGGCGGCGGGCCGGTCGATGCGCGCCGCCAGCGCCGGCGGCAGCGCCAGGTTGATGCCGATGCCGACCACGGCCCAGACGCCCTCCGGCGCGGCGCTGGTTTCGATCAGCACGCCGGCCAGCTTCCGGCCGCCCTGCAGCACGTCATTGGGCCATTTCAGCTGCGCCTCCACGCCGCTTTCGCGCAGCGCGTCGGCAATCGCCACGCCGACCGCGAGCGGCAGGCCGACCAGCTGCGGCAGCGCGCGCTGGAATTTCCAGGCCAGCGAAAAGGTCAGGCTGGCGTCGGCGGCCGATTGCCAGCTCCTGCCTGAACGGCCGCGGCCCGCGGTCTGGTGTTCCGCCAGCAGCAGCACTGGACCGGATAGGCCCGGCGCGCGCGCCAGCAGGTCGGCGTTGGTCGATCCGGTTTCGGCGACGCATTCGAGCGCCACCTGGCGCGCCGGGCCGGTTGCGCGGGAAGCGAGTTGCTGCGGGGAGGGCAGGAAAGTCATGCAGCGCATTGTAACGGCAGGCGGGCGGCGGCGGAACCGGGAAGCGCGGGGCGGAGGGACCCGGAAGCGCCGGGCGGCGCGGGCATGACGAAACCGGCCCGGTAACTTACACTGCGCTCATGCCAGCTTCGCAACCCCCGCTTTCCTCCCCTGTCCTGCCCGCCCCGCCTGCCGCGCCGATGCTGCGGCTCGATGGCCAGCTGCCGCTGGCGGCCACGGTGGCCGCCAGCGGCAGCTGGCAGGTGCAGGCGCTGGCGCAGCCGGCCGCCATGGGCGCGCTGCGCGCGGCACTGCGGCAGTTGCCGCAGCCGGCGGCGCTGGCCTGGGACCTGTCCGGCATCAGCGCGCTGGACCATATCGGCGCCCAGATGCTGTGGAATGCCTGGGGGCGGCAGCGTCCGGGCCGGCTGCGGCTGGCGCCCGGCCACGAGGAGTTCTTCCGGCGGCTGGAGCGGGCCGGCGCGCTGGCGCTGCCGGCGGGCGATGGCCATCCCTGGTTCTCCATCGTCTCGCTTGCCGGCACGGCGCGCCGCTTCGGCAGCCACCTGGCCGGCATGCTGGGCCTGGTGGGCCAGCTGGTGCTGGACCTGGGCCGTTTCGCGCGCCGCCCGCGGCAGGGGCCATGGAAAGAGATGTCGGCCAATGTCTACCATATCGGCTACCAGGCGCTGGGCATCACCGCGCTGGTCGGCGTGCTGATCGGCGTGGTGCTGTCCTACCTGTCGGCGCAGCAGCTGCACACCTTCGGCGGCGACATCTACCTGGTCAACATCCTGGGCATGAGCATCATCCGCGAACTGGGGCCGATGCTGGCGGCGATCCTGGTGGCCGGCCGTTCCGGTTCGGCCATTACCGCGCAGCTGGGCGTGATGCGGGTCACCGAGGAACTGGACGCGATGCTGGTGATGGGCCTGCCGCATGGCTTCCGGCTGGTCATGCCGCGGGTGCTGGCGCTGGCGCTGGTGATGCCGCTGCTGGTGGTGTGGACCGACGCGATGGCGCTGATCGGCGGCATGGCGGCGGCGCATATCCAGCTCGACATGGCGCCCGCCTATTTCATACAGAAGCTGCCGAGCGCGGTGCCGATCGCCAATTACTGGATCGGCCTGGGCAAGGGCGTGGTGTTCGGCGGCCTGATCGCGCTGGTGGCCTGCCATTTCGGCCTGCGCATCCAGCCCAATACCGAAAGCCTGGGCCAGGGCACCACCACCTCGGTGGTGACCGCCATCACGGTGGTGATCCTGGCCGACGCGGTGTTTGCCATCGTCTTCAACCAGGTGGGCTATTACTGATGGCGGCGTCCGATCAGGCTCATACTCCCAGCCAGCCCGTGATCGACATCGCCGGGCTGTCCACCCGCTTCGGCGACGTGACCGTGCATGACAAGCTTTCCATGGACGTGCGCGCCGGCGAGGTGGTGTCGCTGGTCGGCGGCTCGGGCTCCGGCAAGACCACGCTGCTGCGCCAGATCCTCGGCCTGGAACGGCCCAGCGCCGGCAGCGTGCGCGTCTTCGGCGTCGACATCCACCGCGCCGACGCCGCCACCCTGCAGACGCTGCGCAACCGCTGGGGCATGCTGTTCCAGCACGGCGCGCTGTTCTCGGCGATGTCGGCCTTCGACAACGTGGCCCAGCCGATGCGCGAGCTGCGCACGCTGCCGGAAGACCTGATCCGCGACGCCGCGCTGCTCAAGCTGCAGATGGTCGGCATTGCGCCTGCGCAGGCGGCGCGCATGCCGGCCGACCTGTCCGGCGGCATGGTCAAGCGGGTGGCGCTGGCGCGGGCGCTGGCGCTGGAGCCGGAACTGCTGTTCCTGGACGAGCCGACCGCCGGCCTCGACCCGGCGCTGTCGGAAGCCTTCGTCGACCTGATCGCGATGCTGCGCCGGGAAATGCGCCTGACCGTGGTGATGGTCACCCATGACCTCGACACGCTGCTGGCGCTGTCCTCACGGATCGCGGTGCTGGCCGACCGGCGCCTGGTGGCCTTTGGCAGCGTCGAAGAAGTGGTGCGCGTGGACCATCCCTTCATCCATGATTATTTCCTCGGCCAGCGCGGCCTGCGCGCGCTGCAGGGCATGCGCGACATGAAAGAGCATCACTATGGAAAATAAGTCGCACGCGATGATCGCGGGCCTGTTCACCATCGCCATGCTGGCGGCCGTCATCCTGGGCGCGATCTGGCTCAACCGCGACCGCGAGGTGCGGGTGCCCTACCAGATCGCCACCCGGCTGTCGGTGCCGGGACTGAATCCGCAGGCCACCGTGCGCTACCGCGGCCTGGACGTCGGCCGGGTCAGCCGCATCGGCTTCGACCCGCAGGTGCCGGGCCAGGTGCTGATCGACCTGAGCGTGCGGCCCGACACCCCGGTCACCCGTTCCACCTTCGCCACGCTCGGCTACCAGGGCGTGACCGGCCTGGCCTACGTGCAGCTCGACGACGACGGCAGCGACCCGGCCAGGGTGGAAAGCAGCGCGGCCCATGTGGCGCGCATCGAACTGCGGCCCAGCCTGCTCGACAGCCTGCAGAAGCGCGGCCTGGCGATCCTGCTGCAGACCGAGGAACTGACCAAGCGCATGAGCGTGCTGCTGAACCCGGAAAACCAGCAAACCATCCTGTCCACCTTCACCAGGGTGGGCAATGCCGCAGTGGCCATCGAGGCGCTGCCGGGCCAGCTGGCGCCGACGCTGGAAGCGATGCCGGCGCTGATCAGTGAAGCGCAGCGCTCGCTGGCCGCCCTTGGCAAGCTCTCCCGCACCGCCGATACGCTGGCCGCCGGCCTGCAGGCGCCCGGCAACCCGGTGGCCCGGATAGGCGCGGCAGCCGACGATGTCAGCGTGCTGGCCAACCGCTTCGAGCGCGAGGTGCTGCCGCTGACATCGGACATCCGCGGCTCGCTGCGGGTGCTCAACCGCACCCTGAACAGCCTGAACGAGCGGCCACAGAGCATCCTGTTCGGCGGCGCCGGCGTGCCGCCGGGGCCGGGCGAAGCCGGCTTCATCGCGCCGCCGGGCAACTGACCCGCCCATGAACACGGAACGACAAGCCATGACGCTCATACCATCCCGCCTGATTGCCCTGCTGCTGGCCTGCCTGCTGTTTTCCGGCTGCACCAGCATGAAGAAGCCGCAGCCCGGCCTGTTCGACCTCGGCCTGGCGCCGCCCGCGTCAACAATCCCCGCGCTGCCGGCGCTGGCCCTGGCCGACGTCGACACGCCGGAATGGCTGGACTCGCCGGCCATCTTCTACCGCCTCAACTATGCCAGCCAGCACCAGCCGCGGCCCTATGCCAACAGCCGCTGGAGCATGCCGCCGGCGCAGCTGTTCGCGCAGCGCCTGAAGTCGCGCATCGTGCAGGGCGGCGGCACCCTGCTGTCGGCCTCCGACGGCGCCGCCGGCGTGCCGGTGCTGCGCCTGGAAGCGGAGGAATTCAGCCAGGTCTTTACCAGCGCCGGCCAGAGCGACGGCCTGGTGGCGATGCGGCTGTCGGTGCTGGACGGCCGGCGCCTGCTGGGTCAGAAAAGCTTCCTGCGCCGCGCGCCGGCGCCCAGCGCCGACGTCGAAGGCGGCGTGTCGGCGCTGGCCGCCGCCAGCGACGCGATGATCAGCGACATGCTGCAATGGCTGGCCAGCCTCGGCCTGGCGCATTGAGCAGCCCACCGCATGGCTGAGACAGACAAACAGGAACAGTCGCCCGCAAGCGGCGCCACCGCCTCGGTGTTTGCCCGCGGCGGCCTGGTGTTCTATGTGTTCCTGATCGTCTATGCCAGCTGGTATCCGTTCTCGGGCTGGCGCAGCAATGGCCTGCCGGTGCTGGGCTTCCTGTCAGCGCCGCTGCCGTACTACTGGACCCGGTTCGACCTGCTGACCAACATCATCGGCTACATGCCGCTGGGCGCGCTGCTGGTGTTTTCGTTTTATCCACGGCTGCGCGGCGTCTGGGCGGTGCTGCCGGCCTGCCTGCTCGGCGCGCTGCTGTCGGCCGGGCTGGAAGCCGGCCAGAACTTCCTGCCGAGCCGGGTGCCGTCCAATCTCGACCTCTTCACCAATGCCGCCGGCGTCGCGCTCGGCGCGCTGCTGGGCGCGCTGCTCACGCCCGCCTTCCTGGAGCAGAGCCGCCTGCTGGCCTTGCGCAGCCGCTGGTTCGCAGCCGAGGCCAGCCGCGGCCTGATCGTGCTGGCACTATGGCCGATGGCGCAGATCTATCCGCAGGCCTACCTGTTCGGCCATGGCCAGCTGCTGCCCATCCTGTCGGAATGGCTGTCGGAACTGTGGTCGGTCGATATCGACCTGGGCGCGCTGCTGCGGCGCGATGCCGAGCTCAGCGCCGAGCAGTACTGGCTGTCGGAAACCATCATCACCGCCTGCGGCCTGACCGGCGCGCTGCTGACGCTGCTGTGCCTGACGCGCCGGCGCGCGCCGCGGCTGGCATTGGCGGCAGCCCTGCTGCTGGCCGCGCTGGCCACCAAGACCCTGGCCAGCGCGCTGCTGTTCTCGCCGGACAATGCCTTTGCCTGGATCACGCCCGGCGCCCAGGGCGGCCTCTTGATCGGCCTGATCATGCTGTCGGGCCTGGCGATGGCGCCGCAGGTGGCGCAGCGCCGGGTGGCGGCGCTGGCCCTGATCGTCAGCCTGGTAGTGGCCAACATGGCGCCGGACAATCCCTACTTCCTGTCCACGCTGCAGACCTGGGTGCAGGGCAAGTTCCTGAACTTCAACGGCGCGGCGCAATTCCTGACGCTGGCCTGGCCGTTCATCACGCTGTGGTTCCTGTATCACCCGGTGCACCGGCGGAAAAGCGACCGCTGACGCGAGAAACAAGCCGCACTGCCTGGTCCGGCATCAACCCCGACGCGAACCCGCCGTCGTGGCTAGCGATCACGGTGCAGTCGGTCTTGGCCCCAACCGCACACCCCGGCAAAACCAGTCCAGCCGCAAGGCGCCAGGGCATGCATGTTAAACATGATTAATTGTTTGCAGCAAACAGGCCCAACGCTTCTCGCCGCCTGGATTTGCTGATTTAATACGACCGCCTTCACGCCGGCTGCCAACCTGGTGCAAAGCCGCCGGCGCCAGCGTATCCCTTCATCGCCGCTTCATGCTGGCCTCCAGGGCTGAGATTCAGCCACGCACCCTTACCGCAATCCTCCATCCGCCAGCGGCAAGCTGGCAGCCAGGCCGTATCCGGCAAGGCGTGGATCGATTGCGCTTCCCGACAACCGATCCATCGCGCAGCGCCAATACAGGACAGCATCCGCTGTAACGCCTCATGACATCGCATGCTCAAGCCCTGGACCCGGAACAGACCCTGTGGGCCGCGGCCAGCATGGCGCAGTTGAACCGCCTGGCTTTTTCCAGGGAGCTGTTTCTCCAGTATTTCACCCCGCCCTATTCCTTCGCCCGTTTGCCGCCTGTGCTCACGCAGCTGGGCCTGAAGGTGCGCATGCGCCGCCGCATCGCCAGCCTGGCCGGCCTCCGGCTACCCTGCCTGCTGGCCTTGCAGGCGGCGGCGCCGGCCGGTCCATGTCATCCGAAGAGCGATGACGATGCGCCTTCCCCGCCAGCCCTGGTGATCCTCACCCGGGTAGAGGAAGGCATGGCCTGGCTGTTCCGGCCGGGAGAGCGCACACCGCATCAGGTGGCATGCAGGGACCTGCTGGCGCAAATGACTGGCGAGGCGCTGGAATGCGCGCCAGCCACCCCAGTGCCGGCCGACCCCGACCAGCATGCCGGCAAGGCATTCGGATTTTCCTGGTTCATCCCTGCCCTGCTGCGGCACCGCGCCATCGGTCGCGACGTGCTGCTGGCCAGCCTGGTGATCCAGCTCATCGCCCTCGCCACCCCGTTGTTCACCCAGGCCATCATCGACAAGGTCGTTGTCCACCAGACCGTAAGCACGCTGGCAGTGATCACGGTGGCGCTGCTGGCCTGCGCCGTGTTTACCGGGGCGCTGACCTGGGTGCGGCAATACCTGGTGCTGCATACCGGCAACCGCATCGATGCCGAGCTTGGCGCCACCGTGTTCCAGCACCTGCTGAAGCTGCCGCTGCGCTACTTCGAGCACCGTCCCACCGGCGTTATCGCCGCGCGCTTGCATGCGGTGGAAACCGTGCGTGAATTCATCGCCTCCAGCCTGGTGACGCTGCTGCTCGACCTTCCCTTCATGCTGGTCTTCGTGGCGGTGATGTTTGCCTACAGCGTGCCCCTGACCCTGCTGGTGCTGGCCATGCTGGCCTTGATCGCGCTGCTTTCGGCCGCCGTCGCGCCGCTGTTCCGGCAACGCCTGGACCGGCAGTTCCTGCTCGGCGCGCGCAACCAGGCTTTCCTCACCGAGCACATCGCCTGCATGGAAACCGTCAAGAGCCTGCAGATGGAAGGGCAGCTCGTGCGCCGCTATCAGGAGGATCTGCTTGCCTGTCTGCAGGCGGGTTTCAGCACGCGCCAGCTCGGCAATACCTACGGCGTCGTCGCCGGCCTGCTGGAGCAATTGATGACGCTGCTGGTGCTGGCGGGCGGCGCCTGGATGGTAATGCAGGGCACGCCTGCCGGCGGCAACGACGCCGCGTTCACCATCGGCATGCTGGTGGCTTTCCAGATGTTTGCCGGCAAGCTCAGCCAGCCGCTGATGCGCATCGTCGGCCTGTGGCAGCAGTTCCAGCAAGCCAGCATGGCGATGCGCCGCCTGGCCGATGTAATGGATGCGCCAGCCGAGCCGTATGCCGTCACGCCGGCGCGCGAAGCGGCGCGGCATGGCCGGGTGGAGATTGCCGACCTGGCATTTCGTCATGGCGACGACCGTCCGCTTCTCTATCAAGGCCTGAACCTGACGATCGCGCCCGGCACCACCACCGCGCTGCTGGGCCCGTCCGGCTCCGGCAAATCCACCCTGGCCAGGCTGATGCTGGGCTTTTACCAACCCTCGGCCGGGCGCATCACCATCGACGGCGTCGACATCCGCCACATGGCGGCCAATGAACTGCGCGCCACCTTCGGCGTGGTGCCCCAGGAAACCATGCTCTTTTCCGGCACCGTGCTCGACAATCTGCTGGCGGGCAATCCGCATGCAAGCTTTGCCATGGTGGTCGAGGCTTGCCGGATGGCCGATATCCATCGCACCATCGAAGCCCTGCCCAGGGCATACCAGACTGAAATCGGCGAGCGCGGCGGCGGCCTGTCCGGCGGCCAGAAACAGCGCATTGCCATCGCGCGGGCGCTGCTCAAGCGCCCCCGGGTGCTGATCTTCGACGAAGCCACCAGCGCGCTGGACCAGGACACCGCCGAGCATTTCGCACGCACCGTCAACGCCTTGCGCAGCCGCCTGGCCATCCTGTTCATCACCCACCAGCCGCCCCGGTCGCTGCAGGTCGACGCCATCGTCCGGCTGGGGACAAACGCGCCGCCACCGCCGGCGCCAGGCGCGCAAGGGAGGTCCGATGCCTGATCCCAGCCCCGCCACCCAGGCGGCGCATATCCTGCGGCAACTGCGCCGCGCGCCGCCATGGGAAACGCTGCGGCGCGAGCTCATCGCCCACGCGGTGCGGCTGTCCGACCATGTGACATTCGACCTGCGGCTGCTGCTATGCGACCCGCACGCCGCGCGCCTGGCCGGCACGATGCTCTGGCAACTGATCCGGCCCTTCGCGCCGCAGGTGCTCGTCGGGCCCGGCTTCGGCGCCGCGCCCCTGCTGTTTGCCACCGCCGCCGCCGCGCTGGACGACGGCCGGCACCTCGCCATCCTGATGGTGCGCGACCAGCGCAAGGCGCATCACCAGAAAAAATGGGTGGAAGGCCGCCGCCAGCCCGACCACAGCCGCGCCGTGCTGCTGGACGATTTCATGGAATCGGGCAGCGCCCTGCCGCTGGCCGAGCAGGCCCTCGCCGCGGACGGCCACCAGCTCCTGCTGGTGGCCGTGGCGCTGCTGATGGACATGTGGCAGCCGCTCGGCTCGCGCCAGATATCGACCAGCCGCCTGCCGGTGCTGTCGCTCTACCGGCGCCACGACATCGGCCTGTCGCGCGACTGCTTCGATGCCCGGGCGCCCTCGATGAAAGGCGACTATCCCGACTTCATCACCACGCCGCTCTGGTGGCGCTACGGACTCAATCAACGTCCCGGCTATCCGCTCAAGTGCGCGCCGGCGATTGCCGACGGCGCCGTGTTCGTCGCCGATGACCGCAGCCGGGTCTGGCGCCATGACGCCCTGAGCGGCGACATCGCCTGGCGCTACGACAGCCTGGCCGAACCGCACAAGGGCATCGTGCAGCGGCTGCGTCATGCCGACGGCAGCCTGGTGTTCGGCTGCTACGACGGCACCCTCACCCGCCTGGACGCCGGCAGCGGCCGCCCGCTCTGGCGCTGGCGCCACGACAGCAGCATCCATGCCACGCCGGCACTGGACCTGGCGCACCAGCGGCTCTACATCAACACCGAGCAATGGAACGAGGGCAAGCCCTTCGGCCATCTGCTGGCCATCGACTGGCACACCGGCAAGCCCCTGTGGCGCCACCGGCATGCCTGGTGGCCGCCCGGCAGCCCGCTGCATGCGGCGCATGCCGGCCTGGTCATCGCCACCTGCAATGACCAGACGGTTTGCGCGGTCGACGCCGACAGCGGCGCGCCGCGCTGGCAGCGCACCACCTGCGGCCTGGTGCGCGGCAAGCCGGCCGTGCATGGCAACCGCGTCCTGCTTGCCACCGAACAGGGCTGGCTGCACTGCCTGGACCTGCATGACGGCGCAGAACACTGGCGTCAGCGCTATGGCGCCGGCGCCATGCACCAGTTCGTGCAGGTGTGGGGCGACACCGTGCTCACGCTCGACGGGCGCTGGCACCTGGCCGCCTTCGATATCGCCACCGGCGGCCTGCGCTGGCTGTCGCGCCTGCGCAGCGCCGGCAACTGGCTGCCCGTGCGCTGCGGCGATTACCTGGTGGTGCTGTCGCGCCAAGGCCATCTGGCCGTGTTCGATCCCGGGCGCGAACGCAAGGTCTGGGAAGGCGGCACCGGTCTTTCCGGCCGCCAGCCGCCAGCCATCGGCTGGCTGGATGGCCAGCCGCTGCTGGCCGTGGCCGGCAATACCCATGGCTTGAAGCTGTACCGGATCCATCCCTTTTATGCGAGGCCCGCATGACCAATACCAATACCGACACCGGCCTTCCGCCGCAATCGTGGCTGATCGTCACCCAAGTGAAATCGAACCGCGTGGTTTACTACACCGACGACCCGGCCTACCAGCCGCCGATGGGAGGCGACTGGTATTACTGCAGCATGCATGACGGCCCCCTGCCGCCCGCCATGACACTGCGCAACTGCTGGGGATGGCGCTTCAATGGCGGCGTGTTTTCCGATGCCAGGCCGGCCCCCGCGCCATCGACTGGCCAAACCCTGATCGACAGCAACCGCAAGGCCTTGCTGGCGCTGCTCAAGGAAAAGATCGACGACATCCGCGCGCCATTCCGGCCGCGCTGCCGGGACGGCGACATGCTGCGCCAGGCCAAGCTGGCCGAAGCCCGCGCCTTCCTGCATGCGCCCGCGCAGGCCGGGGCCAGCCTTGCCCTCCCATTGCTGGAGGCGGTGGCGGTGGCGCGCCACATCAGCCTCGACGCCGCGGCCCGGCTCGTGCTCCAGAAGCACAAGGAGACCTGGTGCGTGCTGCATGAAACCGAGCGGTTTCGCGAACAGTTCACCGTGGCCCTGCTCGCCGCCGGCAGCCAGGCGCAGCTGCATGAACTGCGCACATGGCTGCTGGACCGGGTCTATCCCGAGCTGAGCCGCAACCTGCGCTTTGCCACGCCCAACACCGAACCGCCGCAGCCGGATGCGCCGCTTGAAGACACCCGGCGCGTACATGAAGCCGCGCGCCTGAAAGTGCAATTGCGCGATGCCATCAACCGGCAACGGGCGTCGCTGCACTCCGACTACATCCAGAACGATGCGATGCGCCGGCACAAGGCGCGCCTGGCGCACGAGCTGCTGGCGCAAGAAGCCGGTCCGCACGACGCGGCGGACATGGTGCCGCTGGCCGCCTATGCGGCCGCGCGCCAGCTCGACCTGCCCGGGGCGGCCCGTCTGCTGCTGCAGTCGATGGCCCGGGCCGAGGCGCTGCTGCTGCGCACCGAAGCCCTGCGCGACCGGATGCTGGCGCGCATCGACGCCATCGCATGCGAACGCGACATTGTCGCGCTCGACCTGGAACTGGCCGAACTGGACCGCCAGGCCGGGCAAACCGACACCGAGAATCCCGACACCCAATGACCCCGCCGCCGATTTGGCTTGCCGCACAAGCGGCATGGCGGGCAACAGGGCATGACTGCGTCAACCAGCCATGCCATTCCCCTTCCCTCATCAGCTTGCCCTCCTCGCAAGGGCGGAAAGGTGCTTCATGATGCAATCGCAACAACGCGCTTCAACGGCGGGGCATGCTGACCGCGACCGTTTTCCTGTCAGGAATGAAGAGGCCATGGGCCATGTTCCGGCGCAGGCCGGCTGCTGGCGCCTTCCGCGCCGGCTTGCCCTGTGTCTCGCCAGCCTGCTGCTGGCCGGATGCGCGACCTCGCCGGGATACCAGCCAGGCGATCCCACCCCGACCGACAAGGGCGACCTGTATGTATATCGCCCGCCTTCCTTCTTCAAATTTCTCGTGCCTGCGGACGTGATGGTGAACGGGACAAAGGTCGGGCAGTTGTTCAGCGGCAGCTACCTGCGCTTGCGGCTTCCCCCGGGGCGCAAGCGCGTGCGCATCGCGCCCGGCGATTTCGCGATCAATTCGGAAGTGGACATAAGGATCAAGCCAGGACAGGCACGCTTTTACAGGTACACATTCGATCTCGATTCCCCGGACGACTTCATGATCATCAAGGGTCATATCGAGGCCCGCGACAAGGACGAGGCATTGGATGACATGAAGACACTGCGCCCCGGCTATCTGCAGCCGCCACGTGACCGTTAAGCGGATCGACGCGCAGTTTCCTTGGCATGCCTGTCGCGGCTCGCGGGCTTCACGGGCAGCGGCAAGGGACCGGAATTAACAATTGCTAACCGTTCTTGCCACTCCGGGAACAAGTCAGCAGCATCCATGGCTTGCTTGTTTTGCCAGTCGGCGCCGTCGAATTAGGCGGAGCCGGCGTCCACGGACGGCCCCAGGCCTGGCTACAAGCCTCACTCTGCCGAAGGCAGCGGCTTTGCACCAGCGAAGCACCCGATGGTACATGCCCTGCAAAGGCGCACACATGACCGAACAACCTTCCAACCTTTCCGCGCCCCGCAAGCCAGGCCGCTTCATCCTCTGGCTGCTCGTCGCCATGCTGGCCTGCATGGCCTGGTTCTTCTTCGCCCTGCTACTGCGCTCGCTCAATCCGCTCGTGCCCCGGCCCCATCCCTTCCAGCCGCCCGAAATGGCTGCGGTGCAGTATGCGAAGACTGACATGGTCGGCAATCTTGGCGGCATACCGGTCACCATCCCCCAGCACTTTGCCAACTATGTGGAATACGAAGGCGACCCCGGCTGGGGCGAGAAACGCAAGGGGCCGATGCCTGAGCGTACGCATGCATCCAGGCTGAACAGCTTTGGCTTCAAGGTCCGGCTACCCGACATGGCGGGCCTGTCCAGTCGCGAGATGTGGAAGGACAGGAACAGCTACACCATCTACAACACGCCGTGGATTCGAGTTCGCCTTACTTCTGGAAATTTTTATTTTGGCGATGGGTTTCTTGATCGGCAGGCCAGCTACCTAGAGCGGTGGAAGGTGGATGGGAATGGACTGGCATGGGAGCGTTATGAGCCGATAAACGAGCCATTTCATGGGCTAACAGTTTACGTGCCAACCGGGACTGACCCCAAGACCCAGAGACCATATCGGGAAGGCTTGCATGCAGAAGATGTCTTCCTGCACCGCACGGCAGACGGGAAGGTCGACGCCTACATACGTTGCAGTAACCGACCACATGAAGCGGCGCCATGTACGCAGGCCTTTTCAATGGAGCCAGGTATGGAAGCTGCTGTAGACGTCAGTTACCGCCGTGGCTTGCTGCCGCAGTGGCGGCAAATCCAGACAGACGTCAGCCGGCTAATCTGGAGTTTCAAAGCTGCCGAGGGCAGCAGTAGTACCCGCCAATGAAGCGCTCTCCTTGCCAAACACAGACATGATCGAACAACCTTCCAGCCTTCCTGCGCCCCGCAAGCCAGGCCGCTTCATCCTCTGGCTGCTTATCGCCATGCTGGCCTGCATGGCCTGGTTCTTCTTTGCCCTGCTGCTGCGCGCACCCAATCCGCTCGTGCCCCGGCCCCATCCCTTCCAGCCGCCCGAAATGGCTGCGGTGCAGTATGCGAAGGCCGACATGGTTGGCAACCTTGGCGGCATACCGGTCACCATTCCTCAGCATTTCGCCAACTATGCAGTTTATGAAGGCGATCCCGGCTGGGGCGAGAAACGCACAGGGCCGGTCCCGAAGCGCACCCACGATTCCACATTGGTTGCCTTCAGTTTCAAGGTGCGCACACCTGATATGCAAGGCTTGTCAAGCCGCGACATGTGGAAGGACAGGAACAGCTACACCATCTACAACACGCCGTGGATCAGTGTCTTAGAGCATCTAACAAAATGAGTTTTTCAAAATGCGCCAGCAAATAAGGGCGCAGCCCAAGTGAAGGAATGCTTCATGAATCGAGGGCAGTCGTTCGTAGCGTACGCGCAGTCGCCGGAATTGATGCAA
>NZ_JACYOX010000057.1 GCF_015352955.1 Noviherbaspirillum soli | reverse complement strand
GCAGCTCGATCGCTTCCCGCGAGCCGGTCGATGCGCCCGACGGCACGGCGGCACGGCCCATCACGCCGGACTCCAGCAGCACGTCGCATTCAACGGTCGGATTGCCGCGGGAATCGATTACTTCGCGGCCGATAATGTCAACAATAGCGCTCATTCAAGTCTCTCCAATGTGTACGAAAAGGGTGCGGGCCGCCGTGCCGGGCCCGTTGTTCTTTGCCTGCCTGCCGCCTTAGGCGAAGCCGTTTTCCAGGAAACCGGCGCGCTTGACCACGCGGTCCAGGTCCTGCAGGGTCGCCAGCAATTCCTTCATGCGTCCCAGCGGCACCGCGTTGGGGCCGTCGGACTTGGCTTCGGCCGGATTCGGATGGGTTTCCATGAACAGGCCGGCAATGCCGACCGCCACCGCGGCGCGCGCCAGCACCGGCACGAATTCGCGCTGGCCGCCGGAGGACGTGCCCTGCCCGCCTGGCAGCTGCACCGAATGGGTGGCGTCGAACACCACCGGGCAGTTGGTCTCTCGCATGATCGCCAGCGAGCGCATGTCCGACACCAGGTTGTTGTAGCCGAAGGAAACGCCGCGCTCGCAGGCCATGAAGTTGTCTTCATCCAGGCCGGCTTCGCGGGCCGCGTCGCGCGCCTTGTCGATGACGTTCTTCATGTCGTGCGGCGCCAGGAACTGGCCCTTCTTGATGTTGACCGGCTTGCCGGAACGGCCGCAGGCCTGGATGAAGTCGGTCTGGCGGCACAGGAAGGCCGGCGTCTGCAGCACGTCGACCACCGCGGCCACGGGCGCGATTTCCTCGATCGCGTGGATGTCGGTCAGCACCGGCACGCCCAGCGTCTTCTTCACGTCCGCCAGGATGTCCAGGCCCTGCTCCATGCCCAACCCGCGGAAGGAAGTGCCCGAAGAGCGGTTGGCCTTGTCGAAGGATGACTTGTAGATGAAGGGGATGCCCAGCGCGGCCGTGATTTCCTTCAGCTGGCCGGCAGTGTCATGCGCCATCTGGCGCGACTCGATCACGCAGGGGCCGGCGATCAGGAAGAACGGCTGCTCCAGGCCAACATCGAATCCGCACAGCTTCATGCCGCTTTCCTTTCGGACACTGCCTGCTTGTGCGCCAGCGCAGCCTTGATGAACGAAATGAACAGCGGATGGCCGTCGCGCGGCGTGGACTTGAACTCGGGGTGATATTGCACGCCCATGTACCACGGGTGGGCATTCTCGCCGCTGCGCGGCAGTTCCATGATCTCGCACAGCGACTCGGTCGGCGTGCGCGCCGCCACGATCAGGCCGGCTTCTTCCACCCGGCCCAGGTAATGGTTGTTGGCCTCATAGCGATGGCGATGGCGCTCGGTGACCACGGCGCCATAGATTTCGGCGGCCAGCGTGCCCGGCTTGACTTCGCAGGTCTGCGCGCCCAGGCGCATGGTGCCTCCAAGATCGGAATTGACGTCGCGCTTCTCGACCTTGCCATCGTGGTTCTGCCATTCATTGATTAGCGCCACCACCGGATGCTCGGTGCCGTCGTCGAACTCGGTCGAATTGGCATGCACCAGGCCAGCCTTGTTGCGCGCATATTCGATCAGCGCGACCTGCATGCCCAGGCAGATGCCCAGATACGGGATCTTGTTTTCGCGGGCGAAGCGGGCGGCGGCGATCTTGCCTTCCACGCCGCGCTTGCCGAAGCCGCCTGGCACCAGGATGGCATCGAACTTCTGCAGCTGGCCGGTGCCATGCTGCTCGATCTCTTCCGAGTCCACGTATTCGATGTTGACACGGCTCTCGGTATGGATGCCGGCATGGCGCAGCGCCTCGGTCAGCGATTTGTACGACTCGGTCAGGTCGACATACTTGCCGACCATGCCGATGGTGACATCGGCCTTCGGGTTTTCCAGCGCATGCACCAGGCGGGTCCACATCGACAGGTCGGCCGGCTTGGGCGACAGCGCCAGGCATTCGCAGACGATGGCGTCCAGGCCCTGGTCGTGCAGCATCTGCGGAATCTTGTAGATGGTGTCGGCATCCCACACCGAGATCACGCCGGCTTCCTGCACGTTGGAGAACAGGGATATCTTGGCGCGCTCGTCGTCCGGAATGCGGCGGTCGGCGCGGCACAGCAGAGCGTCCGGCGAAATGCCGATCTCGCGCAGCTTCTGCACGCTGTGCTGGGTCGGCTTGGTTTTCAGCTCGCCGGCCGAAGCAAGGTATGGCACCAGCGTCAGGTGGACGAAGGCGGTGGAATTGCGGCCGGCACGCAGCGCCAGCTGGCGTGCCGCTTCCAGGAATGGCAGCGACTCGATGTCGCCGACCGTGCCGCCGATCTCGACGATGGCCACGTCATGGCCCTCGGCGCCGCGGTGGATGTATTCCTGGATTTCGTTGGTGATGTGCGGAATCACCTGCACCGTCTTGCCGAGGTATTCGCCGCGGCGTTCCTTGCGGATGACCGACTCGTAGATCTGGCCGGTGGTGAAATTGTTCACCTTCTTCATCTTCGGCGTGATGAAGCGCTCGTAGTGGCCGAGGTCGAGGTCGGTCTCGGCGCCGTCATCGGTGACGAACACTTCGCCGTGCTGGAACGGGCTCATGGTGCCGGGATCGACGTTGATGTACGGATCCAGCTTCAGGAGGGTGACTTTGAGGCCGCGGGATTCGAGGATCGCAGCCAGGGAGGCGGCGGCGATTCCCTTGCCCAGGGAAGACACGACGCCGCCAGTGACGAATACAAACTTGGTCATTACAGATGGTGCCGAACGGCACGTGCGGGAAATGGAAATTATACCGCAAACCCTTTTGGTTCCAGCCGTCGCAGGCAGGGTCATTGATTCCGCTAAAGGCGGGATGTTGCAAGCACGCAATTCAGGCGTGCAGCAGCGCCTGCACCATCTGGTGTACCGCCCCGGCGGCGGCGGCCGGATGTTCCATCGGGAAAAGATGCCCACCCGGTATCCTGCGGAAATGCCGGCCGACCAAACGCCGGGTGGCGCGCAGCCCGGCCTGGCGGCACTCCACCGACTCGGCGCCGCCGATGAAGCCCACCGGCACCGGGAAATTGCCCTTGAGCAGCGAACCGAGGTGATGCGGCAGGCTGCGGTAGACCGCGGTTTCCGCCTCGCGGGTGAAGCGCAGCGTCAGGCCATCGTCAGCCTCCACGGTCCCGTGTTCGACGTAGTCGCGCAGCACGGCAGGCGGCCAGGCGGCGAACAGCGGCTTGGCGGCGTAATGCTGGTAGGCCGCTTCGCGGTCAGGAAACCGGTTGCGGCGCTTTTCGGAAAACCGCGCCGGCGACAGCTTGCGGTCCAGGCCGACCGCCTTGGCGATGCGCAGCAGCACGGCGCGCCAGCCGGCCACGACCGGCGCATCCAGCAGCACCACCGCCCGCACAAGATCGGGCCGGGCGCGCGCCGCCATCAGGCTCAGCATGCCGCCCATTGAATGCCCGACCAGAATGGCCGGATGGCGCGGATCAAGCGCATCGACCAGTTCCTGCACCAGCGCCGCCCAGCCGTTCTCGATCGGATAGTCGGGATTGTGGGCATGCAGTGGCAGGGCGGAAATCGTGTAATGCGCCTTCAGGTGGCTGAAGAAAACACGGTAGGTATCTGCTGGAAAACTGTTGGCGTGGACGAACTGGATCAGCTGCTGGGTCATGGACTGCGGCGGCAAGGCGTTGATATCGGAGTGGGCATTCTACGGGAATGCCAGGCGACGCCTTTGCGCGGTGGCGGAAAGCGATATCAGGCGAAATTTTTATTCACGACTCTTCCGACCAAATCGTTGATCGGTTTGGGTTCGACGTTGGTTGTTAAGGCATTGCTTTTGTCTTGCATCGAGTTGGCGCTGCCGATCCCGCCGCCAGTGACCATGTCAAGCACATCGTCGGAAAGTCCGGCATCCGTCCTGGGCTCCGGGTCGCCTGCGCTGGCCTGTCCGTCCCGGTTCTGGCTACGCTTCATCGCATGCTCCTGGAGATCATTGGATTTCATCGCAAAAATCCTCGTCGCGTTAATTCTTTAATCGCACATATTCGCGACATTTCTTTCGTGGTCGGATTGGATGCCGGTATCCATGGAACATACATTTATTGTTTAACCCAACCAGGCCCGCGGCGGTTTGGGACTGGAGCATGCAGGTCCCGCATGCCGTGAGCGCAGGCAGCGCCATTCGGGAAAACCGTGTCAACCCTCATCCCTGGCGCGGCCTGGCCTTTCCGAGTATCACCAGCGCCAGGCCGCCCAGAATCGCCACGGCCGAATACAGCAGGCGCCAGGAAAGCGGTTCCGACAACAACAGCACGCCGCCCAGCGTCGCCAGCACCGGCACGCACAACTGCACGCTGGCCGCCGTCGTCGCATTCAGGCCGCGCAAGGCCTGGTACCAGATCACATAGCCGAGGCCCGAGGCCAGCGCGCCCGAAGCGAGCGCATAGACAATGCCGGCGCCCTCGATGCGCGACCACGGCAGCCAGGCCAGCCCGAGCGCCAGCGCCATCGGCGCAGCCCGCAGAAAATTGCCGGCGGTGGCATTCGCCGGATCGCCGGCGCCTTTGGCCCGCAGGGAATACACGCCCCAGGCGATGCCGGCGGCGGCCATCAACAGCGCATGCGGCAAGGACGGCGCCGCGAGCCCGGGAAGGAGCAGGGCTGCCAGGCCGGCAGCCGCGATCGCCACTCCAGCCGCCTGCCGCGCCGTCATTCTTTCGCCGGCATACAGGCCGTAGCCAATCATGGTTGCCTGCACCGCGCCGAACAGCACCAGGGCGCCCGTCGCGGCGGACAGCCCGAGGTAGGCAGTGGAAAAGCCGGCTGCATAGACGAACAGCGCCCAGGCGGATCGCCAGTTGCCGGCGGCAAGCGGCCGCGCGCCGCGAGCCCGGATGATCAGCGCCAGCACCAGCGCACCCGAACCGATGCGCAAGGCGGTGAAGCTGGCGGCATCGATATGCCCGTCCTTCAATGCCAGCCGGCACAGCAGGGAATTGGCGGCGAAGGCCAGCATGGCGAAGATGGTCAGGCAGGCGGTGCGCATTGTCATTGTTTTTCTCCTCTGCGGTATCGGACTGCGGCGACTGCCTTGCCGCAGGCCAGGCCAGGCCAGGCCAATGCCGGGGCTCCGGGCAAGGCCACGCCGCCGCCATGGCATGGTCGAAGAATACAATGCCGGCACACAGCCTTGTCGATTGCCGGACTGTGCCCTTCAATCCCCATGCCAGTAGCGTCGGTGCCTTGTTCGGAAGGTATCGACGCTTACCGCTGCAGTCCCCGGTTCGGACGGCGACTGGGCGAAGTCCAGGCTGATCGCGCCATCCCTGTCCGAGCGCAGGCCCCTGATCTGCCGCAGCGCATAGCGCTGCTCCACCTCCGCTTTCGGATGCCGGTACCGATTGCGGTACCCGACCTGGAATACCGCGATCTGCGGCGCCACCGCATCCAGGAAATCCGGCGTCGACGAGGTGCCGCTGCCATGATGCGGCGCCAGCAGCACCGTCGATGGCAAGCGCTGCGGCATGCCCGACAGCAGTTGGGATTCCTGCGGCGCCTCGATATCGCCGGCCAGCAGCATCGACACGCCGCCGGCGCTGACCCTGATCGTGCAGCTGCGGCCATTGGGCTTCTGGCCGGGGATGTCATAGATGGATGGCGTCGGATGCAGCATCTCGAAACGCACGCCGTCCCAGGTCCAGTTCTGCCCGGCCAGGCAGCGGCTGTGGCGGCTGGCCTGGTTGATGATCTCGTGGTCCGGTTCGAGCGAGGAGCCGACCCAGCCGACGTCGATCTCGTCCAGCACCGACAACGCGCCGCCGGCATGGTCGATGTCGCTGTGGGAGACCAGCATCGCATCCAGCCGGCTGATGCCGCGATAGCGCAGATAAGGCAGGATCACGCGGCTGCCGCCATCCGAATCCGGCGTATAGGCCGGCCCGGTGTCGTACAGCAGTCGATGGCTTGCGGTTTCCACCAGCAGCGCATTGCCCTGCCCGACATCGAAGGCCGTCACGCGAAATCCATGCTCTGGCGCATCGGGCGCATTCAGCAGCAGCGGCAGCCACAGCAGCAGGCCCAGCCAGCGCGCCGGCCAGCCGCGTGGCGCGAGCAGCCACAGCATGCCCGTCAGGCCCAGCGCAAACATCCACCAAGCCGGTATCGGCGCGGCCCACACTGCCAGAGCAAAGCCGCTCAGCCATTCCAGCAGCAGCGCCAGCTGCGCCACCAGCCAGTGCGCCGCCAGCAGCAGCCATGCCGACAGCGGCGCCGGCGCGACGCTTCCGGCCAGCGCCAGCGGCGTGACCGCGAAGCTCACCAGCGGAATCGCCACCGCATTGGCCAGCGGGCTGACCAGCGAGATCTGGCCGAACAGCAGCAGCGTCAATGGCACCAGCCCCACCGTCACCGCATACTGGGTGCGTGCCGCGTCGCATAGCGTCTGCATGCGCGATGCCGTGCCATCCTGGAGCACCGGGCGCGCCCGTCCGACCGAGACATACAGGATCACCGCCACCGCGCTGAACGATAGCCAGAAACCGGGCCACAGCACCGCCCACGGGTCCAGCAGCAGCACCACCGCCAGCGCAGTGCACAGCACATGCGACACGCTGGCAATGCGCCCGGTCCACAGCGCGATGGCGAGCACGGCAATCATGTAGAGCGTGCGCTGGGCCGGCACGCCGAAGCCTGCCAGCAGCACATAGACCAGCGCCGCCGCCGTGCCGGCCAGCGCGGCAGCCTTCTGCGCCGGCAGCAGGAGCGGCAACTGGGCGCGGGTGTAGAAGGAACGTCGCCACAGCGCCTGCACCAGGGCGGCAAACAGGCCGGCGACCATGGTGATATGCAGGCCCGAGATCGACACCAGGTGGCCGATGCCGGTGCGGGTAAAAACCTTCCAGTCGTCCTGGCCGATGTCACGCTGGTCGCCAATGACCAGCGCAATGATCACGCCGGCATAGCGCTGCCCTGCCAGCGCCGCCGCCATGCGCTCGCGCAGCCAGCCGCGGCAACCTTCGACCATGGCCGTGGGGCTGAACACGAAGGCAGCTAGCCTGCGATTGCCGCTGTCAGGGCCCAGTCCGCGCACGCTGCCGGTGGCGCGCAGGCCCTGTTCCAGCAGCCAGGCTTCGTAATCGAAGCCGCCCGGGTTCGCATTGCCATGCGGCCGCTTCAGTTTTACCGACAGCCGCCAGCGTTCTCCCGGATGCAGGGCCGGCGGCGACAGTTGCGCGCGCGGATCGTCATACCAGGACAGCGCGACCCGCGACGGCAGCGTCAGCGCACTGCCATCCGGCCCTGTTGCCTGCTCCACCGCGAAATGAAAGCGCAGGCCGCGCTCGAAGCGATACGGCAGGTTGGCGACTACGCCGGTCAGCGTCAGTTCCTGTCCTTCCACCGCAACGGGCAGTTCCTCGGCAAGGTAGTGCGTGGCCAGCAGCGCGGCCCACAGAAAACCGGTGATGGCGCCGCTTGCGATGCGGGCCAGCACGCGCGTCGATGCGCGCTGCATGCGGCAGGCCACCACGGCCGCCAGCATCAGCGCGATGAGCAGCAGCGCAGCCTGTACGGCGCCGGGCAGCGCGGCCCGGGTCTGCAGCAAGCCGACGCCGGCTGCGAATCCGAGCAGCAGGCTGCGCACGGCGCTCAGGCGGGAAGCTGCAGCCGCGGCAGCGCGGCATGCGCGTTCGCGGTGGTGATGGAGGCGATCTCGTCGACCGGCATGCTTCGCAGCTCGGCCAGCGCCGCGCCGATGCGCGGCAGTTGTTCAGGGGTGTTGCGCTGCGGATGCAGCCAAACCGGGGAAATGTCCGGCGCATCGGTTTCCAGCACCAGCGCCGAGGCCGGCACGGTGGAGGCCAGCCGGCGTATCTGCAGCGCGCGCGGGAAGGTCATCGCGCCGCCGAAGCCGAGCCTGAAGCCCAGTGCGATGAAGGTCTCGGCCTGCTGGAAGCTGCCGTTGAAGGCATGGGCGATGCCGCCCGGCAGGCTGATGCGGCGCAGGTATTTCAGGATGATGTCCTGCGAGCGGCGCACATGCAGCAGCACCGGCAGGCCGACGTCGCGCGCCAGCTTCAGCTGCTCCTGGTAAAAATATTCCTGCTTCTGCCGCATCGCCGGCTCGCACAGATTCGGCAGGAAGAAGTCCAGGCCGATCTCGCCGATGGCCACCAGCTTCGGATCGTCCATCGCGTCCATCACGGTCTGGCGCAACAGGTCGAGGTCTTCGTCGCCGGCGCCCGGCACGCAGATCGGATGGATGCCCAGCGCATAGCGGCAATTCGGCTGGCGGGCCGAAAGGTCGCGCACCAGGCCGAAGTTATGCCGGTCCACCGCCGGGATCACGATCTGGCCGACACCCTGCTCCCCCGCCTGCCGCGCAATGGCGTCGGAGGCGCCGCCGAACTCGCCGGCGTCAAGGTGGCAGTGGGTGTCTATCCACATCGGGCTTGTCCTCAGTCCACGTAGGGTTCCAGGCCATTGTCGGAAAGCCGCAGCACCCGGTCGCAATGGCGGGCCAGCTCGATGTCATGCGTCACGATCACGAAGGAAGTGCCAAGCGTGCGCGACAGCTCCAGCATCAGGTCGAAGGTCTTCTGCGCGGTCTGGCGGTCGAGGTTGCCGGTGGGCTCGTCGGCCAGCACGCAGGCCGGCTGCGTCACCAGCGCCCGCGCCAGCGCCACCCGCTGGCGCTCGCCGCCGGACAGCTCGCCCGGCACATGGGTAACCCGCTTCTCCAGGCCGACGCGGGCCAGGATCGCGGCGGCGATCTCATGCGCCTGGCTGCGCGGCATGCGCCGTATCAGCAGCGGCATGGCCACATTGTCGAGCGCGGAAAACTCGGGCAGCAGGTGATGGAACTGGTAGACGAAGCCCAGCGATTCATTGCGCAGCCGGCCGCGGGTCTTTTCATCGAGCGAGGCGAAGTCGCGGCCCTGCAGCTGGACCTTGCCGGTGCTGGGCACGTCCAGCCCGCCCAGCAAGTGCAGCAGGGTGGACTTGCCCGAGCCGGACGCGCCGACGATGGCCACCCGCTCGCCGCGATGCACCTCGAAGCTGATGCCCGACAGCACATCCACGGAATACTTGCCCTGGGTATAGGTCTTGCCCAGCCCCTGGCAGGCCAGCACCGCCTGGCCGGCCGGCGGCTGGCTGGCCGCTTTCTGCTCTGCTTTTTGCTGATTCATTACGCTATTCATGGTTGTCATTTCCGGATCATTCATAGCGCAGCGCCTCGGCCGGCCGCACCCGCGCGGCCCGCCAGCTCGGATACAGCGTCGCCACGAAGGCCAGCACCACCGCCACCAGGCCGATGGTCCAGACATCCGGCCAGCGCAGGTCGGACGGCAAGGCGCTGATCAGGTAGATGTCGCGCGGCAGGAACTGCACGCCCAGCAGGTGCTCGATGAAGGGCACGATCACATCCACGTTCAGCGCCACCAGCACGCCGCCGCCAACCCCGAGCGCGGTGCCGATCAACCCCACCAGCGCGCCCTGGATCATGAAGATCTTCATGATCGAGCCCGGCGAGGAGCCCAGCGTGCGCAGGATCGCGATGTCGGCCTGCTTGTCGGTCACCGTCATCACCAGGGTCGATACCAGGTTGAAGGCGGCCACCGCGATGATCAGGGTCAGGATGATGAACATCATGCGCTTCTCGGTCTGCACCGCAGCGAACCAGTTTCGGTTCTGCTGCGACCAGTCGCGGATCAGCACGTCGCCGGTGAGGATGCGCGACAGGTCCTGCGCCACCTGCGGCGCCTGCTGCATGTCGGCGATGCGCAGCCGCAGGCCGGACGGGGCCGAGAGCCGGAACATCTTTTCCGCGTCCTCCAGGTGCATGAAGGCCAGCGAGGAATCGAACTCGAAATGGCCGGCCTCGAAGATGCCGACCACGGTGAACTGCTTCAGGCGCGGTATCACGCCGGCCGGCGTGACCTGGCCCTGCGGCGCGATCAGCGTGACCCGGTCGCCGACCCGCGCCTGCATGCTGCGCGCCAGCTCCAGCCCCAGCACGATATTGAATTCGCCCGGCCGCAGGTCATTGAAGCTGCCCTGCTTCACCTGCGCCGCCACATCCGACACCTTGGGCTCTTCCTGCGGCAGCACGCCGCGCACCACCACGCCGCGCACGGTGTCGTCGCGGGTCATCATCGCCTGTCCGGCGACATAGGGCGCGGCGCCCTTGACCTCGCGGTCCATGAAGGCTTCCTTCGCGGTCTGCTGCCAGTCCGGCAAGGCGCCGGCGGGATCGAACACCTCGATATGGGCCAGCACCGACAGCATGCGGTCGCGCACTTCTTTCTGGAAGCCGTTCATCACTGACAGCACCACGATCAGCGCGGCCACGCCCAGCGCGATGCCGGCCATCGAGATCATCGAAATGAAGGAAATGAAACTGTTGCGCGCGCTGCGCTTGCCGGCGCGGGTATAGCGCAGGCCGACCAGCCATTCGAATGGCAAGTTCTTGAGACTCAAATGAAAACTCCTGAAGGCGAAAGGCAGACGGGCGGCTGGCGACGGGGCATGGCCGCGGAATGCGGCCAGCGGCGAGCGCCTCGCGATGCCGCCCGCAGTTTGCCATAGTCCGGGTTTCATTTCAGGACATTGCGCAAAAAAATGACAGGATGACAATGGTTTGCCAGCCTGGCGCCGATCCGGCGCAATCCCCTTTCCGCTTTGCCCTTACAATCCCGGCATGCCGCAACTCGATATCCTGCTTCCCTTCAGTTTCCCCTCTCCGGAACTTGCCGCCGACCTGCTGCGCGCCCTGCGCCTGCCTGCGTTTGCCCTGCTGGCCGCGCGCGGCATGCCCGGCGCGCTGCAGACCAGCGAAGACTTTTCCCATGCGCTGCCGCATGAAGCCTGGCTGGCGCGCCGTTTCGGGCTGCAGGCCGGCACGGACGAAAGCGGCAGTCCGCCGGTGGCGCCGGCCGCGATGGCGGCGGCCGGCCTGGCGCCCGAAGCCGGTGAATGGTTCATGCTGCAGCCGGCGCATCTGCATGTGGCGCGCGACCACCTGGTGCTGACCGACCGCCGCCAGCTGGCGCTGCATGAAGCCGAGTCGCATGCGCTGTTCGACAGCGCCTGTGCCCTGTTCGAGGAAGCCGGCCTGCCACTGCGCTATGGCGACGCGCAGACCTGGTTTCTCCGTTCGGACGATTGGCGCGGCCTTAAAACCGCCACCATGGACGCCGCCTGCGGCCGCAACATCGATATCTGGATGCCCAGGGGCACGGGGGAACGCGCCTGGCGCAAATTGCAGAATGAAGTGCAGATGGAATGGCATGCCCACCCGGTCAACGAGGCGCGCGCCGCACGCGGCGCCAAGCCGGTCAATTCCGTCTGGCTGTGGGGCGGCGGCGACGCCGGCCAGGCCATGCCGCAGCCGTCCTACAGCCATGTCTGGGCATCGGGCTGGCCCAGCGCGCTGGCCGCCGGCAAGGGAAACAGCCTGCCGGCCGACGCCGGCGCGCTGCTGGCTGCCGCGCCCGGGCGCGGCCTGCTGCTGATCGACGACCTGAGCGCGCCGGCGCTGGCCGGCGACTGGTCCGCCTGGCTGGAAGCCTTCCATGCAATCGATGAAGCCTGGCTCGCGCCGCTGCTGGCCGGGCTGCGCGAGGGCAAGCTTGGCGCACTCAAGCTCGTCACAAGCGACGGCAACCGGCTGCGCGAAACCGATGTCAGCCGCCTGGCCCTGAAAAAATTCTGGCTCCAACCTTCTCTCGCCCGACTCGTTCCATGACCCGCATCGCCACCCGCCCCTATTCCTTCCGCCACGCGGAGATGCTGCGCCAGAGCGGCGTGCACCCGGTGCTGGCGCGGCTGTTCGCGGCACGCGGCCTGGTCGATGCCAGCGAGCTGTCTTCCGAATTTTCCGCGCTGATCGCGCCGTCCGGCCTGCTGCACGTGGACGCCGCCGCCGTATTCCTGGCCGACGCGATCGCCGCGCAAAAGAAAATGACCATCGTCGCCGACTACGACTGCGACGGCGCCACCGCCTGCGCGGTTGCGCTGCGCGGCCTGAAGGCGATGGGCGCAAGAATCGACTACATCGTGCCCAACCGCTTCGAATACGGCTATGGCCTGACGCCTGAAATCGTGGAACTGGCGGTACGGGAAAAGTCGCCCGACATCATCGTCACCGTGGACAACGGCATCGCCAGCATCGACGGCGTGGCCGAAGCCAACCGGCGCGGCATCGAGGTGGTGGTGACCGACCACCACCTGCCGGCCGACACCCTGCCGGCGGCGCGGGTGATCGTGAACCCGAACCAGCCGGCGTGCGGCTTTCCGAGCAAGAACCTGGCCGGCGTCGGCGTGATGTTCTATGTGCTGCTGGCGCTGCGGGCCGAACTGCGCCGGCGCGGCGTGTTCACGGCCGAGAACCAGCCACGGCTGGACGCGCTGCTGGACCTGGTGGCGCTGGGCACGGTGGCCGACGTGGTCAAGCTCGACGCCAACAACCGGGTGCTGGTGGCGCAGGGCTTGAAGCGCATGCGCGCCGGCCGCATGCATGTCGGCATTGCCGCGCTCTTCCGGGTGGCCGGCCGGGAAGCGCGCCGCGCCAGCCCCTTCGACCTGGGCTTTGCGGTCGGGCCGCGCCTGAACGCCGCCGGCCGGCTGGCCGACATGTCGCTCGGCATCGAATGCCTGACCACCGACGATGCCGGCCGCGCCTGGGAAATCGCGCAGCAGCTCGACACCATCAACCGCGAGCGGCGGGTGATCGAGGCGCAGATGCAGGACACCGCGCTGGCCTCGCTCGACCATATCGACCCGCGCGACAACACCACCATCAGCATCTACGACGACAGCTGGCACCAGGGCGTGATCGGCATCGTCGCCTCGCGCCTGAAGGACAAGTTCTACCGTCCCACCATCACCTTCGCGCCGGCCGGCGACGGCCTGATCAAGGGCTCGGGCCGGTCCATCGCCGGCTTCCACCTGCGCGACGGCCTGGACCTGGTGTCCAAGCATGCGCCGACGCTGATCGAAAAGTTTGGCGGCCACTCGATGGCCGCCGGCCTGACGCTGCGCGCCGACAACCTCGAAGGCTTCACCCATGCGTTCGAGGAAGTCGGCCGCGCGTCATTGACGAAGGCGCAGCTGGAGCGGGTGCTGGAAACCGACGGCCCGCTGGAAGACGCCTATTTCTCCACCGCCTTCATCGAACTGATCGACGGCCACGTCTGGGGCCAGGGCTTCGCGCCGCCGGTGTTCTGCGATGAATTCCGGGTGGTCAGCCAGCGCGTGCTGAAGGAAAGGCACCTGAAGCTGCTGCTGGAAAAGAATGGACAGCAATACGACGCGATCTGGTTCGGTCATGCGGATGGCTTGCCGGAACGGGTGAATGTGGCGTTCCGGCTGGATGCGAACGAGTTCAATGGCAGGACCAGGGTGCAACTGCTGGTGGAGCATGCGGAGGCGGCCTGAGGCCGCCACCGGCAAGCCCCGCAGCACGCACGACTGACCGTCAGGAAGCTTTTGGCGTCAATCCGTCGATCGCAGCCATCACTTCCCTGAAGGTGGCGACGTCATCCGAATAGTCGCTCATCGAAAACACACGGCCGATCCCGCGTTTCTCCCTGAGATATTGCAGCGAGCCCGTGTTTCCATGCTGATCGGGCGCGGATTTTTCCCGGACGGCATCCTTCAATTTCCCTGCTTCGCTCGGGTCCAGGCAGGGTAGATAATCCCGCATCAAACGCCTGGCAGCGGCTTTTTTCTGTTCCAGGCTGATCGGCGCAACCGACGCGCCTATCGCCTCCAATTCCCCGATAAGGAAAGAACACGGAAGCCGCAGTTCCTGGGCGGCGCTGTCGAACAACTCCTTCGTGGAAGTCCCGGCGAATCCGCAGGTCGCTTCGACGAAGCGCTTTATCTCATTGAAGTCCCTGATGCATATTATTGCCGCACAGCCGCCATTGCTTTCACCGCGCTGCAACCATTCAAGGGAAGCGGCGCGGTAACCCGCATGCTTCATCGTCCGGATAAAGCGCCCGGCGTGGAGCGCATCGTTGAAATAAAGCGTCAATCCGGCGCTTGAAATACCCACATCGGAAACCTGCGCATTTTCTTCCGTCCCTCTCAGCAGCAAGCTGGCCGTCGCCGCGATGGATTCCCTTATCCCGTTCGCTGGCACAGGCGCCATTTTTTTGAAGACAGGCGCTTCAGCGTATTCCTTGCTGGCATGTTCAATCTCGGCCTGCATGCTCTTGCAGGCATCCATATCAGGGAATTCAGGCGCCAGGAACATTCCCAGGCGAGAAAGCACGTCCAGCGGCAGCATCTGGAAGCCTGCAGGATCTCCGCTGCGGACCGCTTGTGCAATGAGGGGCGCAGCCAGGCTTATTTCAGTCGGGATTCCTTCCGCGATCATGCGGATGGATTGATTGCCTGCCACCCGCATCGTGGCATAGGAATAGATTCCCATCGTTTTGATTTCCAATTCAATGAGACGCCCAAGGTGCGGTGTTTTCCTCAACACGTCTTTTGCGAAATCTGCTGCCTGCGCCCGGTTCCAGTATGGATTTGAATCGAGCATCACAACATTTTCATTCAGCACGCGCCACTCGAGGCCTGTGCCTGATCTCAGCCTATCCACCGCAAGTTTTGCGTCTGTCGGCTCGCATGCCACCTCCTTGCAGGCATTGAGGTTGATTTCCTCGTGAACGGAGGACAACAGACTATTGGCGGGATAGGACCTGCCGTTGAAGGAGAAGTTAAAGGAACGTCCAAGCTCGATGGGAGCAAACGCGCGGGTGGCATCTCCCCCTGCACGATGCAGCGCTTGCGCCAGGTCCTTCAATGAGGAGTGGGCATTGATCTCTGCCAGGATGAACCTGGCGCCATCGGGCATTCTGAACGTAAGCGATTCCGGGAACGGGACTTTTCCGCCATCCTTGTTGCAATGACTGATTTGATTGCCGGTGTTGCGGGGAAATGCATTCAGGGGTCGTTGTGTGGCTGGGAGCATGATGCCCTCCTTGCTTGAAATGCGCACCGGTGGCGCAAGGTGCGCTTGCTTTTCATTGAAAAGATTAGACGAAATTTGGGGCTTGCTTATTGCCTGGACAGGCAAGCAATGGACAAGCAGTGGTTAACAGTGAAAACGGATTCGTTCATCAAGCCACCGTGAATCGGGAAGCGCGGCAATGACCGAGTGCCCCCAGCCTCGCCTTCCCCTTCAGTTATAATCGCCGGTTTCCCCCGCACGAGACGCACACACCATGGAAGCAGAACGCCTGAACTCCCTGTCGGCCTTGCTGGCCGACCTGACCACCCGGGAAGCTGAACTTCGGAGGTATCTTTGACTTCGATAACAAGTCGGAGAAACTAGAGCAGGTCAACCAGGAACTCGAAGATCCCACCGTCTGGAACGACCAGAAACGCGCGCTGGCCCTCGGCCAGGAAAAGAAGGCGCTGGAAGGCGTGGTCCATTCCCTCACCGAAATCGATGCCGGACTGCGCGATGCCCGCGACCTGTTCGACATGGCCCGCGAAGAGCAGGACGACGATACGCTCGAAGCCATCGAGGCCGACGCGGCCGGCCTGCAGAAGCAGGTGGAAACGCTGGAATTCCGCCGCATGTTCGCCAACCCGATGGACCCCAACAACTGCTTCATCGATATCCAGGCCGGCGCCGGCGGCACCGAGGCCCAGGACTGGGCGTCGATGCTGCTGCGCCAGTACCTGCGCTATTGCGAGCGCAAGGGCTTCAAGGTCGAGATCCTGGAACAGTCCGAAGGCGAAGTGGCCGGCATCAAGACCGCCACGCTGAAGGTCGAAGGCGAGTACGCCTACGGTTTCCTGCGCACCGAGACCGGCGTGCATCGCCTGGTGCGCAAGTCGCCGTTCGACTCCGCCGGCGGCCGCCATACCTCGTTTGCCAGCGTGTTCGTCTATCCGGAAGTCGACGAGTCGATCGATATCGACGTCAACCCGGCCGATGTGCGGGTGGATACCTACCGCGCCTCCGGCGCCGGCGGCCAGCACATCAACAAGACCGACTCCGCAGTACGCCTGACCCATGCGCCGTCCGGCATCGTGGTGCAGTGCCAGAACGACCGCAGCCAGCACCGCAACCGGGCCGAGGCATGGGAAATGCTGAAGTCGCGGCTGTATGAGCTGGAACTGCGCAAGCGCATGAGCGAACAGCAGAAGCTGGAAGACTCCAAGACCGATGTGGGCTGGGGCCACCAGATCCGTTCCTACGTGCTGGACCAGTCCCGCATCAAGGACCTGCGCACCAGCTTCGAAACCGGCAACACCAAGTCGGTGCTCGACGGCGACCTCGACGGCTTTATTGCCGCCTCCCTGAAACAAGGCGTTTAAGCATGATGACTGACAAATACACCGCGCTGACGGAAGAAAAGGACGAGAACTCCATCATCGCCGAGCGGCGCGGCAAGCTGGCGGCGCTGCGCGAGCAGGGCCCGGCCTTCCCCAATGATTTCCGTCCGCAGCACCAGGCCGCCGCGCTGCAGGCCGAATACGGCAATGTCGACCGCGAGCTGCTGGAAAGCCAGCCGGTCACGGTGGTCGTGGCCGGCCGCATGATGCTGAAGCGGGTGATGGGCAAGGCATCGTTCGCCACCATCCAGGACGCCTCCGGCCCGCGCGCCGATGGCCGCATCCAGCTCTATATCAGCAACGAGCTGACCGGCGAGGAAGCGCACGAAGCCTTCAAGCATTACGACATGGGCGACATCCTCGGCGCCGAGGGCACGCTGTTCAAGACCAAGACCGGCGAGCTGTCGGTCAAGGTCAGCACGCTGCGCCTCATTACCAAGTCGCTGCGGCCGCTGCCGGACAAGTTCCACGGCCTGGCCGACCAGGAAACCAAGTACCGCCAGCGCTATGTCGACCTGATCATGAGCGAGGACACCCGGCGCACGTTCAAGGCGCGCACCGCGGCGATGTCCTCGATCCGACGCTTCATGGCCGACAACGGCTTCATGGAAGTCGAGACGCCGATGCTGCATGCGATTCCCGGCGGCGCGGCGGCCAAGCCCTTCATCACCCATCACAATGCGCTGGACATGGAAATGTTCCTGCGCATCGCGCCCGAGCTGTACCTGAAGCGGCTGGTGGTCGGCGGCTTCGACCGGGTGTTCGAAGTCAATCGGAATTTCCGCAATGAAGGCGTGTCGCCGCGCCATAATCCGGAATTCACGATGATGGAGTTCTACGCCGCCTATACGGATTACAAGTGGCTGATGGACTTCACCGAGGCCGTGATCCGCCAGGCCGCCGTCGATGCCCATGGCACCGCGCAGCTGACCTACCAGGGCCGCGAGCTCGACCTGTCCAAGCCCTTCCACCGCATGACCATCGTGGAAGCGATCAACAAGTACGCGCCGCATTACACCGCCGCACAATTGCAGGATGCCGACTTCCTGCGGGCGGAGCTGCTGAAGTTCGGCGTCAAGCCCCATGCGATTTCCGGGCTGGGCGCGCTGCAGCTGTCATTGTTCGAAGAGACGGCGGAAGCCCAGCTGTGGGAGCCGACCTACATCATCGACTATCCGGTCGAAGTGTCGCCGCTGGCACGCGCCTCTGACACGGTGCCGGGCATCACCGAGCGCTTCGAGCTGTTCATCACCGGCCGCGAAATCGCCAACGGCTTCTCCGAGTTGAATGACGCGGAAGACCAGGCGGCACGCTTCCAGGCCCAGGTGGCGGCGAAGAATGCCGGCGACGAGGAAGCGATGTATTACGACGCCGACTATATCCGGGCGCTGGAATACGGCATGCCGCCCGCCGGCGGCTGCGGCATCGGCATCGACCGGCTGATGATGCTGATCACCGATTCGCCGAATATCCGCGACGTGATCCTGTTCCCGCACCTGCGGCGCGAAGACTGATACTCCCCTTCGCCTCGTTTCTTGCCTCCTTGCTGGGCCCGCCTGCGCGCAAACGCAGGCTGGCCAGTTTTCATTCCGCCCTCGGGCGTTACATCCTCTTACACCTGACACACCTTGCGTCTGTTAATCGAACAGTTGTTTGCCGATAATAAAAAGCAAATAACAGGAGCTGATGATGGATACCTATAACAAGCCGGGCAGCAAGCCCAACCGACTTCATCCGCTGGTCGCCGGCGCGGCCATTTCCGTGATGCTTGCCAGCCTGACCGGCGTGGCCGCGATGGCCGGCCTGCTGCCCAATTCCCATAGTGAGAACAAGGCGGCTGCGGAAGCGGCCCAGCCGCAACCGGTCCAGTCATCGACGGCGAAACCGGCTGCAGTGGCAAAAACGCCCAAGGCCGTCAGCAGCGACCGCCTGGCCCTGAAGGGAGACGACCAGGCGCCGGCGCCTCGCCAGCAACAGGCCGCTTCCCTGTCCGCATCGCAGAGCGGCCATCGCGCACCGGATTATTCGCAGGACATGGTGCGCGTTGCCCAGCCGGCCCGTGCCTGCAGCAATTGCGGCCGGGTGGAATCGGTGCATGCGGTGCAATCGCAGGCCGATCCCAGCGGCGTCGGCGTGGTGGGCGGCGCAGTGGTGGGCGGCCTCCTGGGCAACCAGATCGGCGGCGGCAGCGGCAAGACCCTGGCCACCATTGCCGGCGCGGTCGGCGGCGGCTATGCCGGCAATGAAGTCGAGAAGCGCACCCGCACCGCGACGAGCTACCAGGTCAGGGTGCGCATGGAAAACGGCCAGGTGCGCAACTTCCCGTACAACAACCAGCCAGCCTGGCATCAGGGCGACCGGGTGCGGGTGGTCGATGGCTACCTGCAGCCAGACCGTTAAGACGACGCACCAAGGCAGTCTGCATCGAACGCCTTTGTTCCTGAGCTTGCCAGCACCCAGTGCTGAACGCTTTCACGGCATCGGACTAGCTATCAATCCTGAACAGCGTTCGTAGTTCGTAGATACTGTTATGCCCGTCAAGCTCCATGTAACGTTGGATCAAAGGCCTTGCGTGACTTAAGCACGCCAAAGGACACATGGATGAGCTTGCGCATCATGGCGCCGATGATGAGCATGGGCGGCTTTCCCGCCGTAGCCAGGCGCTGGCGGAACACGGCGCCCCATGCTGTCCTGTGCAAGGCCACCATGGCAGGCATGTAG
>NZ_JACYOX010000056.1 GCF_015352955.1 Noviherbaspirillum soli | reverse complement strand
TACGCGCCCACGCGCAACGCATAACTGGCTCACGCCATTACAGGTCTATGCCGCCACTCTGGCGAGTGCTCATCAACCCGATACGTCACTTCATTAACAGCCGTTGCACTTCACTCTTGAAACCGCCCCTTTATTTCTATTGACATGTCTTCGGCAAATTTCAAGTCCTTCTCGGTGGCGTGCGGTAGGATTTTGAAAGTACAGTCCGCGGCTCTTGAAACAGCATTTGCTGCTGCAAGTGCTTGTTCTGGCGTTGCAGCATCCACTTGTTTCTGGAAGGCACGTGCTTCCTGTTCCGCCGTTTTCTTCATCATCGCAGTCGCCGAATAGTGCCTTGCAATGAACCTGTCTACGTCGTCCCTGATTCCGTTTGCATCGGCATCGATTCCTTTCAATCCCGGTGTGAGATCTTCGTTATCGACCTGAGGCGCGTCATCAACAACGGCGGCAGGCGAGTTGCCTTTTGCAGCAGGAGCTGCATTGCTCCCACCTTCACCGGAGCAGGCAGTAACCAACAGAAAAAGGTACGCTATAAGAAAAAGTCGGTCGTTTTTCATGGATTGACTTTCAATATCCAAAGAAATAAGGATGTGATGAGAATTGGATGTCGAGCACGGTTACCTGAATCGGTTTTTATTTGTGCGACCAGACAGGGAAGAGAAACGTCACGCCGGAGTACCGCTGCCGAAAAACGGACTTGTTTCTAAAGGGTTGACCGAAAAGGAATCGTATTGCACGAATCGTTTTTGCGAAGCTGGCAAGGTTTACAGTGGATAAAGCTCGATTCAAGGAGAAATTTTTCCCGTCTGCTCACGAAGCGTTGCTTTCCTGATTCCCAAAGTGAGTTATCACTTGCTTTCTATTGCCCGAATCGTAGGACGATAAAACAGGATGCAAAGCGAACGGGGACTAAGATTTGCACTTTCTGTCGATGCCAGATGGCGTGCTTTTTGAATTCGCAAGCGAATAGAGAATCAATAAGCCTGCGGGCTTATTGATTTCGCGTCATGGCACTAATCTCAATAATTCTCGTGACTGGCCCGTGGAATGAGGCATGGCGATATCCATGGAGACATGAAATAAAGACACTATGTTTTTGAGAATTATTCAATTCTTCGTTTTTTGAAGCCAGTTTCACGCGGACATGTCATTTGGAAATCATGCAATACATGCCACTTCTGGTGCCGATATCACTGGTCGATTTTTCAGCCGGGACGCGATCAGCCGGATTTTTTTGTTTGCTGCTCGTTTGCCGCCTTGATGGATTGTCCAACTTGCGAAATGAGCTTTGTATATGGCAGTGTCGTTGGCGCGCTTTACTGTGAATATGACGGAAGGCGGCGTATCCAGCATTTGCACACCGGATTCGCCGCTTTGCAGCGTTAAAGCCTAATAAAGAGGCTGTCAGGCATTGGCTTGCGGGGTTGAGCTCTGCATCATGGCGCCGGGCTGTGGAGGTGGGATCCAGTCGGTGCAAGCCGATAGCGAAAACGCGATTGCAGTCAATAATGCGAGACGTGCTTTCATTTGATTCCTTTCATTAAGGGAGAAGGGATTTTCAGATTGACGCGACTCCTGATTGCTGGCTTGCCGGATATCCCACACGATGTGAAACCCCGGAAACGATGTAGCCAGCAATCAGGGCTGCATGAGTAGCCATCTTTTCATCTCGGTTCCCGTCTTTTCCCATTTTGTCTGCACCCATCTGCGCTCAGGTCCACATGCAGCGCACCGGACTTCACGCAAGTCCGCATGCGGCGACCCGCTTACAATAAACGCAACAAATCCCTTTCCCGAGGTTGTCCGATGCCCAAAGCCTTCGAGTCCATCCCGCAGTTGCTGTCCACCGCGCGAACGATTGCCGTGGTCGGCCTGTCCATCAAGCCGGAACGCGCCAGCCATGAAGTAGCGCATTACCTGCAGCAGCATGGCCACCGCATCATCCCCGTCAATCCGACCTATGCCGGGCAGTCCATCCTCGGCGAGCACTGCTATGCGACGCTGACGCAGGCGACCCGGGAGCATGGCGTGATCGACGTGGTGCAGTGCTTTCGCAAGTCCGAGGAGATCGTGCCGGTTGCCGAGGAAGCGGTGGCCATCGGCGCGCGCTGCCTGTGGATGCAGCTTGGCGTGGTCAACGAGGCGGCGGCGCAGCTGGCGCGCAAGGCCGGCATGATGGTGGTGATGGACCGCTGCATGAAAATCGAGCACATGGCGCTGACATCCGGCGCGGCGGGACGGTGATGAAGACGCAACAGCAGTTCCGCCTGCCCAAAAAGTTCAAGGTGCGCGACGAGGACGCGGCAGCCAAGCCTTTGTCTTCCGGCGACAAGGCGGTGGACAAGGGCGCCGTGGAGATCCTGGCGCAGGAAATCGCCGAGATGCAGGACATCTTCTACGCTGAGCATGGCCGCAAGCTGATGGTGATCCTGCAGGGCATGGATACGGCCGGCAAGGATGGCACGATACGCGGCGTGTTCGACGCCACCGATCCGCTGGGCATACGCACCATCGCCTTCAAGGCGCCGAGCACGGTGGAAAAGGAGCACGACTTCCTGTGGCGCATCCACCGCGAAGCGCCCGGGCAGGGTGAAATCGTGATCTTCAACCGCAGTCATTACGAGGATGTGCTGGTGCCGCGGGTGCATGGCTGGATCGATGAAAAGACCTGCAGGCAGCGTTATGCGCATATCCGCGACTTCGAGCGCATGCTGGCCGAAACCGGCACCGTGATCGTCAAGTTCTTCCTGCATATTTCGAAGGATGAGCAGAAGGCCAGGCTGCAGGCGCGGCTGGACGATCCGCAGAAGCACTGGAAATTCGATCCGCAGGACCTGGAAGAGCGCAAGTTCTGGACCGATTACCAGGCCGCCTATACCGAACTGCTGGCCGAGACCGACGCCGACCATGCGCCCTGGTATGTGATTCCCTCGGATTCCAAGACCCACCGCAACCTGGCGGTGGCGGCGATTTTCAAGGAAACGCTGGAAGGAATGAAGCTGGCCTATCCCGAGCCGCATGCCGACTACAGCAAGCTAAAGGTGGAATAAGGGCCGGACATGCGACGCTGGCTGCCGGAACTGGTGGCGCTGCCCCTGCTGCCGCTCCTCGCTGCACAGGGCCGTGGCGTACGCCGGCGCACGCCACGATTGCCGCCCGCGGTCGGCGCGGATAACGGCCTTTGCGGCGACACGCTTGCCGGCGCGCCGCTGCGCCTGCTGGCGGTTGGCGAATCGCCGGTCGCCGGTGTCGGCGTCGATCATCACGAGCAGGCAATCACCGCGGCGCTGGCGCGCGAACTGGCGGGCAAACTGCGCAGGCCGGTGCAATGGCGCGCCTGCGGCTTGAACGGCGTGACGGTGGGCCAGGCGCGGCAGGCATTGCTGCCGCTGGTGCCTGCGCAGCGGATCGATGTGCTGCTGGTGGCATTCGGCGTCAATGACAGCACCGCGTTTCGCTCAAGCGCCCGCTGGCTGGGCGACCTGTCGCTGCTGCTGGCCAGCCTGCGCGAGAAATGCGATCCGGCCGTCGTGCTACTGGCCGGCGTGCCGCCGCTGGCACGGTTTCCGGCCTTGCCGCAGCCATTGCGCTGGGTATTGGGCCTGAAGGCGGCGCAACTGGACCAAGCGGCTGCCGGCATGGCTGACGTGCGCCATGTGCCGATGCAGAGCCATGCCGATCTGGCCGGCATGATGGCGATCGACAATTATCACCCTTCGGCGCTGGGCTGCGCCGCATGGGCACGCGAACTGGCGCAGGCGGTCGAACTGGATCTGTCGTTACTGCAAAGGCGGACGAACGGCTAAGCCTGCAGCTTCACGCATGCTTTACCACATGCCCACCCCGCACCGCCGGCGTGGCGGCCAGCCAGCTTTCCAGTGCTGCCGCCGCCCCGGGCGGCAGCAGATGGCCCGGCCGTGAACGGCGCCGCAGGATGTCCTCGGCGGTTTGCGCCCACTCGTGGCGGATCAGGTAATGCAGTTCGGCTTCGAACAGTCCCGGCAATACTTCATGGCCCAGGTCATGCATGCCGGCGCAACCTGCCAGCAGCCTGTCGACCCGGCTGCCATAGCCGTGGACATATCGCTCAATCAGTTCCGGCGGCGCCCAGGCAAACGCCTGTTTCTTCATGCGCAGATAGTCGCCAAAGCCGAGCACGCCTTGCGCGGTGGGCGCCATGCCGAAAAGATCGCCTCCCGGCAGGCAGGCCTGGGCGGTCCAGGCGCCGCCGCTCTGGCCCAGCAGCGGCGCCAGCTGGTCCACCGCTTCTTCCGCCACGCGCCGGAAACTCTCGGCGTCGCCGCCGAGCACCGACAGCAGCGGCGGTCCATCCCGGTCCAGCCGCAGCGCATAGGGGTGCGGCAGTTCATGCGCGGCGCCGTCGCCGTGGACGGCCAGACGCAGGCCGGCGCTCGCCTTCACCACGTCAGCGGCGCTGGTGCGGGCGGTGAAGTGGCGGTTGAGCAGGCTGCACAGGCGATCGATGTCGGCATCGCTTACCTGCGGCGCACCCGGTTCGCCGCCATGCGGCAAGCCGTCCCCGATGACCAGTGTGGCGTCGTTCTCGCATGGCAGCACCAGCACGCTGCGGCCTTCGGCATCCCGCAGCAGGTAGCTGCACGGATGCCCCAGCTTCTTGCGCACCACCAGGCGGATGCATTTGACCAGCGGAAGCGGCAGGTCGATATTGCTGGCCGAGCGCAGGAAGCGGGTTGCCCACTGCCCGGTGGCATTGACCATGGCGCGCGCGCGGACCAGGGTGCCGGCGCCGCCGGGGCCGCGCAGCGTCGCCTGCCAGCCTCCGCCGCCGCGCTGCGCGGCGTCGCAGACGGTGCGGGTCAGGATCGTGGCGCCGGCCTCGGCGGCGTCCATTGCATTGAGCACCGCCAGGCGCGGGCCATCGACCCTGCAGCCGGATACCAGTTCTCCCTGGCTGAACTGGGGCTTCAGCGGCAGGCCGGCCACATGATGCAGCAGGTCCAGGTGACGCGAAGCCGGCAGCAGCTGGCGTGGCGCCAGCCGGTCGGCCAGCATCCGGCTGGCGCGCTCCCGCCATGGCTGCTGGCCGTCGTCGCGCGGCACCGCAAGACGCAGCGGCGTGACAGCATGCGGCGCAATGCGCATCAGGTTTTCCCGTTCGGCCAGCGCCTTTCTGAGCGTGGATAATGCCTGCCTCTTCAGCGAGGGCACGGCGGGGTGCAGCGGGCCGCAGGCGGAAGCTGCCGCGTGGGCGCCGAGGTCGTCGCGTTCACACAGCACCACCGACATGCCGCGCCCGGCAGCGTCGCGGGCAATCGCCGTGCCGTTCAGGCCGCCGCCGACCACCAGCAGGTCGCAATCTATCGTCGAGTTCATGAGCATCCTTTGCTTGTCCGAAATGAACAGGCTCCGGACAAGGCTACTTTCTGTCGTGCAAGGCAAAGTAGCGCATAGCGGTAAAAGATGTTTCAACTCGTATCAAAAAGACATCAACTTTGATACAAACGGGGTCAAATCCGGACCCGGCGCCATCGTGGCGCGCAACCGCTGTGCATGGCGCGGCCGCGGGCTGTGTCTTTGGGCGATAATACCGGCTTCCCGAAATAGCCCTCCACGCCGATGTCCACTACCTTTGCCGCCCTCAAGAACGACACTTTCCTGCGCGCCCTGCTGCGCCAGCCAACTGACTACACCCCGCTGTGGCTGATGCGTCAGGCGGGGCGTTACCTGCCGGAGTATCGCGCCACCCGCGCCCGTGCCGGTTCCTTTCTTGGTCTGGCAAAGAATCCGGCCTATGCAACGGAAGTCACGCTGCAGCCCCTGGACCGTTACCCGCTGGACGCCGCCATCCTGTTTTCCGACATCCTGACCGTGCCGGACGCGATGGGCCTGGGCCTGTATTTCGCCGATGGAGAGGGGCCTAAGTTCGAACGGCCGTTACGGGACGAAGCGGCGGTGCAGGCGCTGCGCGCCCCTGACCTGAACGAGTTGCGCTATGTGTTCGACGCCGTTACCCAGATCCGCACCGAATTGCAGGGCAGGGTGCCGCTGATCGGTTTTTCGGGCAGCCCGTGGACCCTGGCCTGCTATATGGTCGAAGGCGGCGGCTCGGACGATTTCCGGCGCGTCAAGACCATGCTGTACGACCGCCCGGACCTGATGCACCACATCCTGCGCACCAATGCCGCCGCCGTGGCTGCCTATCTGAATGCGCAGATCGATGCCGGCGCCCAGGCGGTGATGATCTTCGACACCTGGGGCGGCGCATTGGCCGACGGCGTCTATCAGGAGTTTTCCCTTGCCTATATGCGCGAGGTGGTAAGCCAGTTGCAGACCGAGAAGGACGGCGTGCGCATTCCCAGCATTGTGTTCACCAAGGGCGGCGGCTTGTGGCTGGAGCAGATTGCCGACATCGGCGCGGACGCGGTCGGCCTGGACTGGACCGTGAACCTGGGATCGGCACGGGCAAGGGTAGGGCACAAGGTGGCGCTGCAGGGCAATCTCGATCCGTCGGTGCTGTTCGCCAAGCCGGAACAGATCGAGGCGGAAGTGGCCAAGCTGCTGGCTTCCTATGGCGCCCCGGCAGAGGGACATGGCCATGTGTTCAACCTGGGACACGGGATTTCCCAGTTCACGCCGCCAGAGGCCGTGACTGCGATGGTTGATGCAGTGCACCGTATCAGCCGGGCACAGCGGACGCAGCAATAAAACAGCGCTGGCGCGCAGGCAAGAATTGTTAAAAACATTTTTTTGCCTGCACTTATGCGACTTATGCACAAAATCATTCACCTTCCATTTCTCGCCGGCGCCTTAGAAGTTGAATGAGCAAGCGCAGGTTTCAATTGGCAAGCCATTGATTTCCAATGGATTTTCTAAAGAATGGCTGTTTTTATCCACAGGATTGACTAACGCCTTCATGGCTGCTTCTGCAAGTTGCGCACATTTGTGCACAAAGTTATCCACAGCCTGCGCACTACCTGAATCTCCTTTGTAAACCGGGGCTTATGCGTGTTTGTTAATACCGTGTTTCGTTGAGAGCAGGAAACATGACAAAATCTCCGACGGCCTGCGTTTCTTGTGCTTGGGCAATTCTTTTTCATGCGGCATGGTGTTGTTGTTCACCGATTTAACAGTGAGAATTTCATCGTTGGAACAAGCGACGACGAAATTGGAAAAAGCTGCGCCAACGCAAGAGAATGGCTTGATCAACGCACAAAAAATAACGATGGGAAAGCCCACTTATTCACAAAAACCGTATCGTGCAGCGCAAAAAGAAAATATTTTTTGTCGCGTTTACGCAAATCCTAAGTGATTGATTTTGTTGGGGTCTTTTTTTTGTTCAGTTCGATGCGGCGCCCGGAAAGCCGCATGGGATCTAGCTTTTGGCGTGTCAAGAGGGTTTTGTTCACAAAGTTATCCACAGGCGCAGTGCATCGTTGAAAAACTGCTTAGTAAACCGTGAGTTAGCTCATTTTTTCAGGATTGGTCTCAGGTGGCTCGTTTCAGGATACTCAAAGTAGCGCTCGATACCCCTCTTGACTTCCTCTTCGACTATGGCTGGACGGTGGAAGAGGCGATGCCGGAGCCCCTGCCAGGCCAGTTCGCCCTGGTGCCCTTCGGCCGGCGCGAGGTGATGGGGCTGATCGTCGATATTGCCGACAGCACCGAACTGCCGCCGGAAAAGCTCAAGGCGGCCCTGGCCGTACGCAGCCAGCTTGCACCGCTGTCGGCGCAATGGATGGATCTGTGCCGCTTTGCGGCGGCGTATTACCAGCGCCCCCTGGGCGAAGTGGCGGTGCCTGGCGTACCCAAGAACCTGCGCGCGGAAAACCCGGTGTCGCTGAACCGGGCGCTGAAGAAACTCGCGCAGCACGCGCCGGTGCCCGATGCGACGCCGGCTGGCGTGCCGGCCCTGAATGCGTCCCAGCGCGAGGCGGCCGACAGCATTGCAGAGGCCAGCGGTTTTGCGCCTGCACTGCTGTATGGCGTCACCGGCAGCGGCAAGACCGAGGTGTATTTGCAGGCCGCGGCCCGTATCCTGGCCCGCGAGCCGGATGCCCAGGTGCTGATCCTGATTCCCGAGATCAACCTGACGCCCCAGCTGGAATCCAATATCCGGGCGCGTTTCCCGGGCCTGGTGGTGGCAACGCTGCACAGCGGCCTGGCGGAGGGCGAGCGCATGCTCAACTGGCTGACGGCGCATCTGGGCCGGGCCAGCATCGTGCTCGGCACGCGGCTTGCGGTGCTGGCGTCGCTGCCGCTACTCAAGCTCATCATCATCGACGAGGAGCATGATCCTTCCTACAAGCAGCAGGAAGGCCTGCGCTATTCGGCGCGCGACCTGGCGGTGTGGCGCGCCCGCCAGCTCGGCATCCCGGTGGTGCTGGGCTCGGCCACGCCGTCGCTGGAGAGCTGGCACCATGCCCAGTCCGGCCGCTACCGCCGGCTGGAATTGCGCGAACGGGCGGTGCAGGATGCGGTGCTGCCGGCGATACGCCTGATCGACATGGAGCGCGACAAGCCGGCCGAAGGGCTGACGTCCACGCTGGTGTCGGCCGTGAAGCGGCGCCTGGAGCGCGGCGAGCAGTCGCTGCTGTTCCTGAACCGGCGCGGCTATGCGCCGGTGCTCAATTGCGATGCCTGCGGCTGGGTCAGCAATTGCATCCGCTGCACCGCCTTCATGGTGCTGCACCGGCCGGAGCATCGGCTGCGCTGCCACCACTGCAGCCTGGAGCTGCGCATACCGCGTTCCTGTCCGACCTGCGGCAATGTCGACCTGCAGCCGCTGGGGCGCGGCACCCAGCGGGTGGAGGAAAACCTGCAGCTGGTGTTCCCGACTGCCCGCATCCTGCGCATCGACGCCGACTCCACCCGCCGCAAGGGCAGCGCCCAGGCCGCATTCGACAGCGTGCACAACGGCGAGGTCGATATCCTGGTCGGCACCCAGATGGTGGCCAAGGGCCATGACTTCAAAAACCTGACGCTGGTGGGCATCCTGAACCCGGACACGGCGCTGTTCTCGCATGACTACCGGGCCAGCGAGCGGCTGTTTGCGCAGTTGATGCAGGTGTCGGGGCGCGCCGGCCGCGCCGCGCAGAAGGAAGGCGGCAGCGCCAGCGAAGTGCTGATCCAGACCCGTTATCCGCAGCATCCGCTGTATGCGGCGCTGATGGCGCATGACTATGACCGCTTCGCCGACACGCTGCTGGAAGAACGGCAGATGGCCGGCCTGCCGCCTTTCCTGTTCCAGGCGCTGTTGCGGGCCGAAGCGAGGGAGCTGGAGATCGCGCTGGAGTTCCTGCAGCAGGCGGCGACCTGCGTCGAGCATCCGGGCATCGTGATCAACGATCCGATACCGATGACCATGACCCGGGTGGCCAATGTCGACCGGGCTCAGCTGCTGTTGGAGTCGGCCTCGCGGCCGGCGCTGCAGGCGTTTCTGAAGGTGTGGATGGAAGCCCTGCGGGAGATAAAGACGCGGGCCAGATGGTCGCTGGAAGTCGATCCGGTGGATATCTGAACGGGACGGCGAGCCAGGGGGCCGGCGTGGCCCGCTCCCGTGGCATGCGCTGACGGCGTAGGGCGCAATACCCCGAAGGGGCATTGCACCAGACCGTCGATCAAGGTAAAGCCCGAACGATGATGCCTCCCGTTCCGCCGGCGCATGGTGCAATGCCCTTCGGGTATTGCACCCTACTGAACGGAGAGCTCTTTCAACGGCAATCTGACTTGGCGGGTCTGGAAATGCGCTAGCGGTTGATGTCCGGACCCGTGCCCGGGGCCGGTCCGGGGCCTTCCGCATGCGGCCGGTCGGCCGTGCGGGTTTGCTGGTCGATGAAGCGCGGCGGCGCGACCGGGTCGAAATCCTGCCAGTCGCCGGCGACGATATTGCCTTCGCCGATTTCCAGGTCGGCCGCGCCCAGCGCGCGCAGGGCGTCCGCCGCCCGGTCCTGGGCGCCGGCGGCTTCCACCGCCACCAGCATGCCTGCCTGGCGCACCGGAATGCGGTTTTCGTCGGCGTCGCTGCCGTCATCCTTGGTGGCGCCCATCGCGCCGACCAGCTGGCCCACGTGGCCGCCAACGAAGGCGCCGGTGATGGCGCCGATCGGTCCGGTCAGGGGCGCGGTGACTGCGCCCACCGCCGCGCCGATCGCGCCGCCGGCGGCCATGCCGGCGGCATTGCCGCGGCCGGTGCCTTCGGCGCCCGGCGACTGGTCGCGGTCGCCGCCGATCGGCGTCTGGTCATGCTGGCCGGCCGAACTGACATAGAACACGCTGATGCGGTCGGCCGGGAATCCGGCGCGCGCCAGTTCGGCTGCGGCGCGCTGCGCATCGTCCTGTAATTCGAACCTGCCTGCGATAATCGTTGTCATAATGCCTCTCCTTAGGCTGAGTGCTGGGTGATGTCGCTCAGTCAAGTCAGAGCAAGGCAGCGGGCAATAAGTTCTGCCCCAAAGTATGCGCAAACCCGAATCCGGTGCGCCGTATATCATTGGCAACCCATGAGCAACCCCGGCGCCCTGCGCCGTCCACCCAGAAAAACCATGCAGAAAACAGCACGGAAACTGCGCATCGTCCTGCTCGCGGCCAGCCTGATGGCAGCCAGCGCCCTTGCCGCCGACCTGAAGATCGGCCTGGCGGCCGACGTCTCCTCGCTCGACCCGCATTACCTGAACATCGCGCCCAACATCAGCCTGTCCAGCCACCTGTTCGACACGCTGGTGCTGGTCGACGCCAACGGCAAGCTGATCGCCGGCCTGGCCACGTCCTGGCGCGCGGTGGACGACACCACCTGGGAATTCAAGCTGCGGCGCGGCGTGAAATTCCATGACGGCAGCGAGATGACGGCCGACGATGTGCTGTTCTCGCTGGACCGGCCGGCCACGCTGACCGCCAGCCCGGGGCCGTTCACCAGCTATACCCGCCAGATCGTGGCCAAGAAGGCGCTCGATCCCTACACCGTGCAGCTGAAGACCGCCACGCCCTATGGACCGCTGCCGCTGGACATGAGCTCCATCTTCATCGTCTCGAAGAAGGCGGCGCAGAATGCCGGCACCGAAGACTTCAATAGCGGCCGCGCGCTGGTCGGCACCGGCCCGTTCAGGTTCGTCAGCTTCGCCCGGGGCGATCGGGTGGAACTGGCCCGCAACGACCAGTACTGGGGCACGAAGCCGGCCTGGGACAAGGTCACCTTCCGCATCATCAGCGCCAGCGCGCCGCGGCTGGCGGCGCTCCTGGCCGGCGACGTCGACCTGATCGAGACCGTGCCTACCGCCGACCTGGCCAAGCTGAAGAGCAACCCGAAATTCACGCTGGAGCAGAAAACCTCGTGGCGCACCATCTTCTGGCATCTCGACCAGCAGCAGCATGCCTCGCCCTTCGTCACCGACCGCGCCGGCAAGCCGCTGGAGAAGAACCCGCTGGCCGACGTGCGGGTGCGCCAGGCGATCTCCAAGGCGATCGACCGCCGGGCAATGGCGGCGCGCACCATGGAAGGCCTGGCGGTGCCGGCGTCGAACATCGTCGCGCCCGGCATCTTCGGCTACAACGCCGCGCTGCCGGTCGAAACCTACGACCCGGAAGGCGCGAAGAAGCTGCTGGCCGAGGCCGGCTATCCGCAGGGCTTCGGCCTGACGCTGCACGGCCCCAACAACCGCTACATCAACGACGAGCGGGTGGTGCAGACGGTGGCCCAGTTCCTGACCCGCATCGGCATCCAGGCCAAGGTGCAGACGCTGCCGCTGTCGGTGTATTTCAGCAAGGCGCGCGCCGGCGAATTCAGCATGGCGCTTTTGGGCTGGGGCACGCTGGCCGGCGACTTCGGCCTGCGCACCCTGGTCGGCACCCGCAATCCCGACACCGGCTGGGGCACCTGGAACTGGGGCCACTACAGCAATCCCAAGGTGGATGAACTGGTGCGCTCGGCGCTGTCCTCGGTCGACGAGAGCAAGCGCGAGGCCTTCGCAAAGGACGCCGCGGCGCTGGCGCTGGGCGAGAAGGCCGTGATCCCGCTGCATCACCAGTACGCAAGCTGGGCCATGCGGCGAGGCCTGGTTTATCCGGGCCGGGTCGATGAATTCACCTTCGCCCACCAGGTCCGGCCGCTGTAACCGATGCTGATTTTCCTGATCCGCCGCCTGCTGCAGAGCGTGCTGGTGCTGCTGGTGATGTCGCTGCTGGTGTTCGCCGGCGTCTATGCCATCGGCAACCCGGTCGATATCCTGATCAGCCCCGACGCCAACCAGGCCGAGCGCGCCCGCATCATCGCCGCCTTTGGCCTCGACCAGCCGCTGTGGCGGCAATACCTGCTGTTCCTGCAGAACGCCGCCGCCGGCAACCTCGGCCGCTCGTTCGCCTTTTCCACGCCGGCGCTGGCGCTGATCCTGGAACGCTTCCCGGCCACGATGGAGCTGGCGGTGGCGGCCATGCTGCTGTCGGTGGGGCTGGGCATACCGCTGGGCCTGTTGGCCGGCCTCAAGCCCAACAGCCTGGCCGGCAAGACCATCATGACGGTCTCGGTGCTGGGCTTTTCCCTGCCGACCTTCTGGGTCGGGCTGATGCTGATCATGGTGTTCGCGGTGAAGCTCGGCTGGCTGCCTTCCAGCGGCCGCGGCGAAACGGTCGATGTGCTTGGCGTGCCGCTGAGCTTCCTGACCCGGGATGGCCTGCGGCACCTGCTGCTGCCGGCGCTGAACCTGGCGCTGTTCAACATCGCGCTGGTGATCCGCCTGACCCGCGCCGGCGCGCAGGAGGCGCTGCAGCAGGACTATGTGCGCTTCGCCCGCGCCAAGGGCCTGTCCAATGGCCGCATCATCGGCGTGCATGTGCTGAAGAACATCCTGATCCCGATCGTCACCGTGCTGGCCCTGCAGTTCGGCTCGCTGATCGCGTTCGCCATCGTCACCGAGACCGTGTTCGCCTGGCCCGGCATGGGCAAGCTGATCATCGATTCGATCCGCGTGCTGGACCGGCCGGTGATCGTGGCCTACCTGATGCTGATCGTGACGCTGTTCATCGTCATCAACCTGGTGGTGGACGTGCTGTACTCGGTGCTCGATCCGCGCGTGCGGCTGGGAGATAGCCGATGACGACCCGCATGGCGCGCCAGCCCGACACGCCGCTGGTGCGATTCGCCCGCGCCTATTTCGCCAGCCGCATCGCCGCCGCGGCCAGCGCGGTGCTGCTGCTGCTGATCCTGGCCGCGCTGTGCGCGCCGCTGCTGGCGCCGCAGAACCCCTACGACCTGATGGCGCTGGACATCATGGATTCACGCCTCGCGCCCGGCACCCGCTCCGGCGACGGCCGCATGCATTACCTGATGGGCACCGACGAGCAGGGCCGCGACATGCTGTCGGCCATCCTGTATGGCCTGCGCATCTCGATCGCCGTGGGCTTCGCCAGCACCGCGGTGGCGCTGGTGATCGGCCTGGCGCTGGGCCTTCTGGCCGGTTACGCCGGCGGCCGCGTCGACAGCCTGATCATGCGGGTGGCCGACATCCAGCTGTCCTTTCCGCCCATCCTGATCGCGCTGGTGCTCCTGGCCGTGTCCGGTCCCGGCGTGGGCAAGATCATCGTCGCGCTGATCGCGGTGCAATGGGCCTACTACGCCCGCACCGCGCGCAGCGCCGCCCTGGTCGAGCGCGGCAAGGAATACATGGAAGCCGCGGCCGGCCTCGGGCTGTCGCCGGCGCGCATCGTGCTGCGCCACCTGCTGCCGAACTGCCTGCCGCCGCTGATCGTGATCGCCGCCCTGCAGGTGGCTTCCGCGATTTCGCTGGAAGCCACGCTGTCCTTCCTCGGCCTGGGCCTGCCCGTCACCGAGCCCTCGCTGGGCCTCCTGATTTCCAACGGCTTCCAGTACCTGCTCTCGGGCACCTACTGGATCAGCTTCTATCCCGGCCTCGCGCTGCTGCTGACGGTGGCGGCCATCAACCTGGTGGCGGACCAGTTGCGCGACGTGCTCAATCCGCGGCTGCAGGGAGTATGACGATGGAAGAACCCGTGCTGGCAGTGGAACACCTGCGCACCGAATTCGCCACCGCGGCCGGCGTGGTCAGGGCAGTCGACGACGTGTCCTTCACGGTGGCGCGCGGCCAGATCATGGGCCTGGTCGGCGAATCCGGCTCCGGCAAGTCGATGACGGGCTATTCCATCATGGCCCTGGTCGATCCGCCCGGCCGCGTGATGGCCGACAGCATCCGTCTCAACGGCCGCGAACTGGCCGGGCTGCCGGCGCAGGAGATGCGCAAGCTGCGCGGCGAGCGCATCGCGATGATCTTCCAGGACCCGATGATGACCCTGAATCCGGTGCTGCGCATCGATACCCAGATGATGGAAGCGGTGCTGGCGCATCATCCCGTGGGCAAGAAGCGGGCGCGCGAAATGGCGCGCGACGGCCTGGCGCGGGTCGGCATCGCCGCGCCCGACGAGCGGCTGCTGGCCTATCCGCACCAGTTTTCCGGCGGCATGCGGCAGCGGGTGGCGATCGCGATCGCGCTCTTGAACAAGCCCGACCTGATCATCTGCGACGAGCCCACCACCGCGCTCGACGTCACCACCCAGAACCAGATCCTGTATGAAATGCAGACCCTGTGCCGCGAGTCCGGCAGCGCGCTGGTCTGGATCACCCACGACCTGGCGGTGGTGGCCGGCCTGGCCGATACCGTGGCCGTGATGTATGCCGGCCAGCTGGTGGAGCAGGGCACGGTGCGCGAGGTGCTGGAGACGTCGCGCCATCCCTATACGCGGGCCCTGATTGCCTCCGCGCCGTCGCGCAATCCGCGCGGCCGGCCGCTGGCCCAGATCAACGGCATGGCGCCGTCGCCGCTGACGGCGCCGTCCGGCTGCCGCTTCCGCGACCGCTGCCCGCGCGCCACCGAAGTCTGCGCCACGCCGCCGCCGCTGTATGAAGAAGGCAGCCATGGCTGGCGCTGCTTTCACCCGGTGTTCGAGGAGCAGGGACGATGACGCCGTCCGTTCATGCCGCGCCGCTTCTGGAATTGCGCGAGGTCAGCAAGCGCTTCGAGCGCGCGCCCGACCTGGCCGAGCGCCTTGCCCGCCTGCTGGGCGCGCCGGCGCGGGGCCATGTGACGCAGGCGGTCGACCGGGTCAGCCTGTCGGTGGCGCCGGGCGAGGTGCTGGGGCTGGTCGGCGAGTCCGGCTCCGGCAAGTCCACGCTGGGACGCATCGCCGCCGGCCTGCACGCGCCCTCCGCCGGCTCGCGCTGGTGGAAGGGCGCCGACATGGATGCGATGAACGCCGCCGACAGGCGGCGCGCCCGGCTGGCGATCCAGATGATCTTCCAGGACCCTTACGCCTCGCTCAATCCGCGCATGCGGGTGGTGGACATCATCGGCGAGGCGCCGGTGGCGCACGGCCTGGTCGAACGGCAGCTGCAGCGCGAGCACGTGGGCGCCCTGATGCGCCAGGTCGGGCTGGATGCGACCCTGATGCAGCGCTTCCCGCACCAGTTCTCGGGCGGGCAGCGGGCCCGCATCGGCATTGCGCGGGCGCTGGCGGTGCGGCCGGAAATGCTGATCTGCGACGAGGCGGTGGCGGCGCTGGACGTGTCGATCCAGGCCCAGGTGCTGAACCTGTTCATGCGGCTGCGCCAGGAACTGCGGCTCACATCGATCTTCATCAGCCACGACCTGACCGTGGTGCGCCATGTGGCCGACCGGGTCGCCATCATGCTGCGCGGGCGCATCGTCGAACTCGGGCCGACCGAGGCGGTGTATGGCAACCCGCGCCATCCCTACACCCAGGCGCTGCTGGCGGCGGCGCCGAAAATGGAAGTCGGCAAGATCACCTATGTGCCAGCGCTGGAGCCGGCGCGGTTTGACCAGGCCGACACCGTGTTGCGGGAAGTGGAACCCGGGCACTACTGCGCCGGTCTGCCCTGAATGGCGCCGGGCGCGCCGGCTTTCCCGACGCTGCAATGGCCCGGCGGCACGGTGTGCCGGCGATAAACCGCTTGCCTGCCGCCGCAACAGAGTAGACTACGCCCCTTGTTTTTCCACCGCATCAAAGAAATCCGTGAGTTCCGCCATGTCCGACACCTCCTTCCCGCTGTTTGCCGATCTGAATCTGGGCGAACCCCTGCTGCGCGTACTCAATGAACTCGGCTATGAGTCGCCGTCGCCGATCCAGGCCGCCACCATTCCGCTCCTGATGTCCAACCGCGACGTGCTGGGCCAGGCCCAGACCGGCACCGGCAAGACCGCCGCCTTTGCCCTGCCCATCCTCGGCCGCCTCGATGTGCGCCAGAGCGCGCCGCAGGCGCTGGTGCTGGCGCCGACGCGGGAACTGGCGATCCAGGTCGCCGAGGCCTTCCAGCGCTATGCGACCTATATTCCGGGCTTTCATGTGATGCCGATCTACGGCGGCCAGGCGTATGGTCCACAGCTGTCGGCGCTGCGCCGCGGCGTGCATGTGGTGGTGGGAACGCCGGGCCGGGTGATCGACCACCTGGAAAAAGGCTCGCTCGACCTGTCGCAGTTGAAGACCCTGGTGCTGGACGAAGCCGACGAAATGCTGCGCATGGGCTTCATCGACGATGTCGAGACCATCCTGCAGAAAACGCCGCAGACGCGCCAGACCGCGCTGTTCTCGGCCACCATGCCGTCGGCCATCCGGCGCATCGCCCAGACCTACCTGCGCGACCCGGCCGAAGTCACCATCGCCGCCAAGACCGGCACCGCGGAAAACATCCGCCAGCGCTACTGGCTGGTCAGCGGCATGCAGAAGCTCGACGCGCTGACCCGCATCCTGGAAGCCGAAACCTTCGACGGCATGATCATCTTCGCCCGCACCAAGCTGGGCACCGAGGAACTGGCCGGCAAGCTGGCCGCCCGCGGCTTCTCGGCCGCCGCCATCAACGGCGACATCAACCAGCAGCAGCGCGAGCGCACCATCCAGATGCTGAAGGACGGCAAGATCGACATCCTGGTCGCCACCGACGTCGCCGCCCGCGGCCTGGACGTGGAGCGCATCAGCCATGTGGTCAACTATGACGTGCCCCATGACCCGGAAAGCTATACCCACCGCATCGGCCGCACCGGCCGCGCCGGGCGCAGCGGCGAAGCGATCCTGTTCATCACGCCGCGCGAGAAGGGCCTGCTGCGGGTGATCGAGCGCGCCACGCGCCAGCCGGTGTCGCCGCTGACGCTGCCGACGGTGGAGGCGGTCAACGATGTGCGCATCGCCCGCTTCAAGGACCAGATCGCCGAGGCGCTGGCCAGTGACGGCCTGGACATCTACCGCGACCTGATCGAGCAGTACGAGAGCGAGAAGAATGTGCCGGCGATCGAGATCGCCGCCGCGCTGGCCAAGATGGCGCGCGGCGATGTGCCGCTGCTGCTGGAAAAGCCGCGGCGCGAGCCGGCGGCCGAGCGGCCGGAACGTGCCGAGCGCCCCGAGCGATTCGAGCGCCCCGAGCGATTCGGACGCGACGAGCGCGAAGCGCCGCCGCGCAGGGAACGCACCGAACGCAGCGAGCGGCCGGCCGAGGCCGGCATGGCGCGCTACCGGATCGAGGTCGGGCATATGCATGGCGTCAAGCCCGGCAATATCGTCGGCGCGATCGCCAACGAGGCCGGCATGGATGCGAAGAACATCGGCCGCATCGATATCGAGGACGACCACAGCCTGCTCGACCTGCCCGACGGCCTGCCGGCCGACCTGATCAACAAGTTGAAGGGCGTGCGCATTTCCGGCCGCCAGCTTCACATCAGCCGCGTCGGCGAGCAGGTGGAAAAGACCTTCGCCCCGGCGCCCGCGCCGCGCCCGGCCGGCCGCGAGGCTGCTCCGGCGCCCCGTGCCGAGCGTGCTCCAGCCGAGCGTGCGCCGCGTGAACCAGCGGAAGAACGCGCACCGCGCGAGCGGCCGGTGCGCGATGCAGGAGCCGAGCGCATGACCGAGCGCGCGCCGAAAAAAGAACGCAAGGGCGACATCGGCATGGAGCGTTATCGCATCGAGGTCGGCAGCAGCCATGGCGTCAAGCCGGCCAACATCGTCGGCGCGATCGCCAATGAAGCCGGACTGGAAGCGAAGTACATCGGCCACATCGACATCTTCGACGACCACAGCGTGGTGGACCTGCCCGAAGGCATGCCCAAGGAACTGCTGCATCACTTGAAGACGGTATGGGTGGCGGGCCAGCAGCTTCGCATCTCCCATGCCGACGGCCCGCCGGCCGCGCCCAAGGCGCCCGGCAAGCGCCCGCCTCTGACCGTGCCCAAGCGCGGCGCGGAACGCCGCGTGGACGAGAAGAAGACCCACCGCAAGGGCAGCAAGCCGAAGTAATCCTTGTCCGCCCGGCGCGTGCGCGCCGCGCAACCTGCCTCATACCCATCCGATCCACATGATGGACCGGGATGGGTATTACCCCAGCGCGCCGTTCTCGGCCAGTTCCCTGACCATGCGGATGGTATCGATGTCGGCCTCTTCATAGGCCGAGCGGCGGAATTCGTTGTAGAACGCCTCCGCCTGGTTTTCCTCGCCCTGGTGGTCGTCATAGATGAAGCGCACGTAGAGCGCGCCCGGCTGCGGCTCCTCGATGGTCATCGTCAGGTCCGACATCGGGATGTCCTTCTGTTGCGGCACGTGGTAATGCACCTGCATCTGCGGCAGATAGCTGACGCGGTCGCGGATCACGGTTTCGCCGTAGCGCAGCTCGCGCTCCACCAGCGCAGCGGATTTTTCCAGGATGTCGCAGGCATCGAGATGCGGCACGAACATTTTCGGCTGCTCGGCCCGCAACACCAGCCCACGCCAGAGTTGCGCCCGCGACAGCGGTTCAATCAGGGGATTGAGCGGATCGTTGATTTCGACGAGATGGGAAAATTTCATGGCAGATACGCCGCATAGCGTTGCGGCGCAATGGGATCAATGGGGAAGGCGGGACTTTAACATGGTTGATAGGGAGGGTGACGGTGCGCCGCTTGCGCCGTTGCCGTTGCAGGTGCAGTTGCTTTGGAAGTGGCCGTTGCCGTTGCCGTTGTAGTTGGGGTCCCCGTCTGTGTACCGCCGTGTCGGCGATGCCCGGAGCGGGAAAAGGTGCGGCGTCTGCCTGAGCGTAGCGTAGCGTAGCGAGTTTAGCCGCGCCCCGCTCCGGGCAGCGACGGCACTGGAACCCCGCGCAGCGGGGCGGCACAGCCGGGGTCGCCTTTTTTTGGTTACTTCTTTTGGCGAAGCAAAAAAAGTGACTCGCCTGCCGGGGCGAACACCCGGCCTGGTCATGACGGCAGTGCTATCGCGTTGGGTCACCCGCGGTAAGACGTCACTGCGAAGCAGCAGTTGCTTTTGAATTTTGCCGTTTGCTAAGAGCATCTAACAAAATGGAATTTTCGTTGTCATAGCAACTCGTCGATAATTATCGTGGCGAGGCAATATGGCACGCGAACTGGTTGATGATGAATTGTGGCAAACAGTCCGACCCCTACTGCCAGT
>NZ_JACYOX010000055.1 GCF_015352955.1 Noviherbaspirillum soli | reverse complement strand
GCATCCAGCCGCCCGTTCCTTGGGTGCCCCCAAGGAACTGCTACAACCATTCCGACGCTTGTCGTACAAGACCGTCGGAATTACTACACAACCGAACTGACGGAATAATACAAGGGTGCAATACCCGAAGGGCATTGCACCGCGGTCGCATACCGCAAAGACCATCTCAAGGACCTTCTCCGGTCCACGCATGGTGGAATGCCCCTTCGGGGTATTCCACCCTACAGCATCAGGGGTATGTGCAGGTTGCGCCGCGCCTAAACCTGCGGCATGAGGCTAGTCTGGCCAAATTCGCTTTAGTTGTCGCATCCGCTGATATCCAACAATCTGGAGGGCGACAGCGAGTGAGCAATGAAGAAACGACATCCGGAGCCAGTCCGGCCGCGCGGCGCTTTCTGCGATGGTTCGACCCGGAAGCTGAGCTTCTGCCGCTTCGCCAATGCCCTGTTCGCCATTGCGTTGTGCTCTGGGGCCTGGTGTTACAGCACGTAGCGCGACAGGTCTTCGTTGACCGCCAGCTCGCCCAACCTGTCATCGACATAGGCGGCGTCGATCACCAGCGTCTTTTCCTGGGTGTCGCTGGCTGAATAGGACATTTCTTCCAGGAGTTTTTCCATTACCGTGTAGAGCCGGCGGGCGCCGATGTTCTCGGTCTTTTCATTGACCGAATAGGCGATCTCGGCCAGGCGGCGGATGCCGTCCTCGCGGAAGTCGATCGCCACGCCCTCGGTGCCCAGCAGCGCTTCATACTGGCGCGTCAGGCAGGCATCGGTGCCGGTCAGGATGCGCTGGAAGTCCTCGATCGACAGCGAGTCCAGCTCCACCCTGATCGGGAAACGGCCCTGCAGTTCCGGGATCAGGTCCGACGGCCGCGACAGGTGGAATGCGCCGGAAGCAATGAACAGGATGTGGTCGGTCTTGACCATGCCGTACTTGGTGTTGACGGTGGTGCCTTCCACCAGAGGCAGCAGGTCGCGCTGCACGCCGGCGCGCGAGACGTCGGCGCCGCCGGATTCCGAGCGCGAGGCGATCTTGTCGATCTCGTCCAGGAACACGATGCCGTTCTGCTCGACATTGGCAATGGCCTTTTGCTTCAGCTCGTCCTCGTTGACCAGCTTGCCGGCCTCTTCCTCGGTCAGCAGCTTCATCGCGTCGGCGATCTTCATCTTGCGCGACTTCTTGCGGTTGCTGCCCAGGCCGGAAAACATCGACTTGATCTGCTCCGTCATTTCCTCCATGCCCGGCGGCGCCATGATTTCCATCTGCGGCGCCGCCTCGGCGACCTCGACCTCGATTTCACGGTCGTTCAGCGAGCCCTCGCGCAGCCGCTTGCGGAAAGTCTGGCGGGTGCCGCTGTCGCTGGTCGACTCGGCGCCGTTGTTGAAGCCGAAGTCGCGCGCCGGCGGCAGCAAAATATCCAGCACCCGGTCTTCCGCCGCTTCCTCGGCGCGGTTCATCATCTTGCGCTTCTCGCTTTCGCGGGTCTGCTTGATGCCGATGTCGATCAGGTCGCGGATGATGGTGTCGACGTCGCGGCCGACATAGCCCACCTCGGTGAACTTGGTCGCCTCGACCTTGATGAAGGGCGCGTCGGCCAGCTTGGCCAGGCGGCGGGCGATCTCGGTCTTGCCCACGCCGGTGGGGCCGATCATCAGGATGTTCTTGGGCGTGATCTCATGGCGCAGCGGGTCCGGCACCTGCTGGCGGCGCCAGCGGTTGCGCAGCGCAATCGCAACCGCGCGCTTGGCGCGGCTCTGGCCCACTACGTGTTTGTCGAGTTCGGAAACGATTTCCGGCGGAGTCATGTTCATTGTTGTATCCCGTTTGCAGTACTGAGGGGTGAGGCGGGCGCTGGGGCCGCCTTATTCCAGGGTTTCGACGATGTGCGAGAGATTGGTGTAGATGCACAGCTCGCCTGCGATGGTCAGCGAGCGCTTGACGATCTCTTCCGGCGACAGGTCGGTGTTTTCCTGCAGCGCCTTGGCAGCCGACTGGGCATAGACGCCGCCCGAGCCGATTGCGCCGATGCCGTCGGTCGGCTCCAGCACGTCGCCGTTGCCGGTGATGATCAGCGTGCTTTCCCGGTCGGCCACCAGCAGCATGGCTTCCAGCCGGCGCAGCATGCGGTCGGTGCGCCAGTCCTTTGCCAGCTCCACCGATGCGCGCATCAGGTTGCCCTGGTGCTTGTCGAGCTTGGCTTCGAAACGCTCCAGCAGCGTGAACGCGTCGGCGGTGCCGCCGGCGAATCCGGCCAGCACCTTGCCCTGATGCAGCCTGCGCACCTTGCGCGCGGTGCCCTTGACGACCACGTTGCCTAACGTAACCTGGCCGTCGCCGCCCAGCGCAACCACGTTGCCGCGGCGCACGGAAAGAATGGTCGTGCCGTGAAATTGTTCCATGCTTGCCTCTGAAAATGAATGACCGGGCGCGTTGCAACCCGTGGCGGCGCCCGGTCCGAATCAGAAGAATGGGGCCGCCGGGAACAATTACAAGACTGGCACCACGGCCGACATCAGTGCTTGCGCGGCAGCATGCGGACGATGTCGGTCAGGCCGATCATCGAGAACAGCGCCGATACCAGCCGGCTGACATGGTGCATTTCAATGGTGCGGCCGTTGCGGGCCAGCGGCGCCAGTCCCACCATCAGCTGCCCGGCGGCGCTGAAATCGACCCGGTCCAGGCGCGCGCAGTCCAGCACCAGCGGATCGTGCAGGTCGGCATGCTGGGCAATCGCAGCCAGCAGCGGCTCGGTGCGGCCGTCCACCACGGCAGGCATCACGAAGGCGCTGCCGCCGGACGGCTCGGCCGTGTCTTCCCGCGCCGCGCTGCTGCCGTGCACCGGCGGCACGAAAGGCGGCGGCGAGACTTCGAAGGTGATGCAGTAGTCGATGCTGGTTTCCTCGAACTCGTGCTCGCGGTTCTGCAGGCGCAGGATTTCCAGCAGCAGCAGCCAGGGCGCCTCGGTTTCATCCCGGCGGCCGACCTCCAGGATGGCGCGGATGCGCGCGGTCAGTTCATTGGCGCCGATCACGGACACGTCATGCTGCTGCAGTTTCTTCAGGGTGCGCAGCAGCAGGCCGCAGCCGACCGGCGCGACTTCGGTCACGCGGCCGAATTCCAGCCGCAGCGCCTGGTGCTGCTCGGCGATTTTCAGGACCTTTTCCACCAGCTTGACGATGCCGGCGTCGAGCTTGCCGGCAAATGCCACCGATGGCAGCGCAGGGCGGGCGGCAAGCGGCGGCAGCGTCTTGCGCCAGGCCGGCGGCGAGGTCTCGAAGCGGCGGGCGTAGTCGATCGACAGATGCTCGAACTCGGTCTGCCGGCCAGTGGCCTGGTACAGGTCGAACAGCATCAGCCAGGCATCGACGCCGGCCTCGGGCTCGGCCACCGCCATGCGCAGCATCTGCTCGGCGACTTCATCCTGCTCATTGGCAAACAGGATCGCCGCCTCTTCCAGCATCGGCGCCGCTTCGGAGGCATTGACTTCCAGGCCCAGGCCGCGCACTTCCGCACCGAGCAGCATGTCGGTGGAGTGGGCGAGGTCGGGCAGGGTGTTCTGCGATGCTTCCGGCGGCGCCGGCTGGCTGTTGGCGGTGAGCAGGTGGGAGGGAACGAACTCGGACGACATCTCGGACTCGATGGCGTCGATCTTCCTGGCGGTATCGGACGCGCGATGGCTGCGCTGGCGCTGCTGCTCGGTGTCGGGCGGCGCGGGCGTGGCCGGCGTGCGGGAACGCGGCGCGTCCTTGTCGCCGGGCGCCGATGGCGCATCCTTTTTGCCGAATAGACCGAAGAGTCCCACGTTGTCCTGCCGCCTTTGCTGAACTTGCCGAAGAGGGAGCGTCGCGGTGGAGGGCGCCGTAGCCGTCACGGCTTGCCGCACGCAAGTCCGGCAAGCATACCATGCAGCCAGGCCAGGCTTGCAAGCAGCCCCGGCTGCCTGGTCGCAACGCCGGCTAGAAGGCCGTGCGCACGCCGACGATCAGGTTGCGGCCCGGCAGCGGCGCCTGGTCCTTCAGCACCGAGGTGGACAGGCGGATGTCCTGGTTCAGCAGGTTGCGGGCGAGCAGGAACCAGGTCACATCGTAGCGGCCCAGGCTCTGGGTATAGGACAGGTTCGCATCCAGCTGGGTGTAGCCGGGCGTGGCGCTGGTCTCGAAGCTGGCCAGGCGGTCCTGGCGCAGCGCCCGCAGCAGCGAGGCGCCGCCGCGCCACGGGCCCTGCCGGTAATTGACATCGACGCCGAAGCGGCTTGCCGGCTGCAGCGGCAGATTGCCGGCGTTTTCCAGCCTGCCGCGGGAGGTGTCGGCGAACAGCCGGCCCGACCAGCCGGCGCCGCGCTGGTTGTAGCCGATCTCCGCTTCGGCGCCGTGTATCGTCGCGTCGCCCTGGCGGAAGATGCGCTCGTTGAGTTCATCGCCCGGATTGCCGGCGTCGTCGAGCTGGCGCCCGGTGATGTCGCCGTAGACGAAATTCTTGACCCGGTTGTAGAACAGGTTGGTTTTCCAGCGCACCAGCCCGGCGGTTTTCTGCAGGCTCAGTTCCAGGTTGCGCGAGGTTTCCCTGGCAAAGGCCGGATTGCCGATGTCAAAGGTGCGGGTCGCCTCGTGCGGCCCGCTGGAATACAGTTCCTCGGTGGACGGCGCGCGCTGCGCCAGCGAGCCGGTCAGGCCCAGGCCGTAGCCCGGCTGGAATGCCCACAGCCCGCCCAGCGACCAGGAGCCGAGGTCGAAACTGCGTTCGCGCTGGCCGTCGGGCGTGCGCTTGACCGATTCCAGCCGGCCGCCGGCGCTGACCTTCACCGGCCCGAAGTCGCGTTCCTCGACCAGGAAGCCCGCCATCGAGCGCGACCGGGTGGCCGGCACGGTGGCGCCGCCGCCATCGGCCGCCAGCGCCGAGAAGCGTTCGTTGTCGGCCTGCAGGCCGAAGGTGCCGCGCCAGCCGGCAATGCGCTGGTGGGTCAGTTCCAGCCGGGTTTCGAATGCCCGGTTCTTGAAATTGGTCTGCGGCACATTGTCGGCACTGAGTTCGTCATGCTGGTAATCGGTATAGCCCAGGCGCAGCCGCGCGCTTTCGAAGCCGGCAAACGGATTTCTGACCAGGCTGTCGATGTCGTAGCGGGTCTGGTCGAGATCGATGCGCGCGCCTTCCCCGGTCGGTATGCCGTAGCGCTTGTTCAGGGTAGCCACCGATGCGCCGACATAGCCCCAGGACTGCACGGTGGACAGGCCGACGCCCAGGCTGTTCTGGCGCGAGAAGGAATTGGGCAGGCGGCCGGAGGCGGACGAGGGATCGTTCAGGACCTGGTGGTCCGGAATCCGGTAGTCGTCGGCATTGCGTACGTTGCCATCCACATGCAGGCCGATCGCGCCGGCCGCGCCGTCGAGCGACAGCGACAGGCTTTTCGCCCGGTCGACGCTGCCGTAGCGCACGTCGGCCTCGCCGGTGGGCGCCGGCGCCAGCGTGGTCGGGATGCGGTCGTTGATCACATTGACCAGGCCGCCGATCGCGCCCGAACCGTACAGCAGCGAAGCCGGACCGCGCAGGATTTCGATCTGGCGCGCGGTGGCGCTGTCGGCGGCGACCGCATGGTCGTTCGACAGCGTCGATACATCCGATATCGACATGCCGTTCTGCAGCATCTTCACCCGGCCGCCTTCCAGTCCGCGGATGATGGGGCGCGAGGCGCCGGCGCCGAAGGCGGAACTGGAGACGCCCAGTTCATGCGACAGGGTCTCGCCCAGCGAACCGGCCTGGCGGTTGCGCAGTTCATCGCCCGAGACGACGCGCGCCGGCGTCAGGATCTGGGCGTTTTCACTGCCGGCCAGCGGGCTGGTGGTAACGGTGACTTCCGGCAGCGCATCGGCGGCATGCAGGGACGGGGCGTGGGCGGCGCAGGCGAGGAGCACGGCGCGCGCCAGCGTGGAACGTTGGAATGGCATGGAATTTCCTGAAACGGGATCAAACGACAGATGCCGGCCTGTCCGCAGCGAATGCAAAAGCGGCAGCGGCCCGGCATGGTGAAAACGGGTTTGGGCGTATCAGGAAAGCGGCGGCGCGCGGGAGGAAAAATGGCAGTGGAAGGGCTGCTGCCAGGAGGCGTAGGCGCTCCACAACGCCAGCACGGCAACACCGGGCAGCAGCGGCGCCATGTAAGGCGGCGTCGACAGCGCGGCGGGCAGCGTGGCATCGTCGAATGCCGCGCAGGAGTGGGTCGGATCGGCAGTCGGGCTCTGGCGCGCGCTGTCGGCGGCGCCGAACTTGACGACCTGGGCCGGGCCGGCAAGCTGCCAGCCGGCATGGGCAATGCGGTGTCCCAGCCCCAGCCACTGCGCCGCCAGCAGGCAGCACAGCATCAGCAGCGCCAGGGCGCCGCGGCTGGTGACGGAGACACGGGCGGGTTTCAATCGCCGTACAGCTTCTGTTTCAGTTCGCGGCGCTGCTGCGCTTCCAGCGACAGCGTGGCGGTCGGGCGGGCCAGGAGGCGCGGAATGCCGATCGGCTCGCCGGTTTCCTCGCACCAGCCATAGTCGCCGGCATCAATGGCGGCAATCGACTGCTGCACCTTCTTCAGCAGCTTGCGCTCGCGGTCGCGGGTGCGCAGTTCCAGCGCATGCTCTTCCTCGATGGTCGCGCGGTCCGCCGGATCGGGCACCAGCACGGTTTCGCGCAGGTGCTCCGTGGTTTCGCCGGCATTCTTGAGCAGATCCTTTTCAAGCTGTTGCAGACGGGCGCGGAAAAACGCCAGCTGCGCGGCATTCATGTAATCCTTCTCGCCCATTTTCAGAATTTCTTCTTCGGTGAGGAGAGGCGCGTCAGCGACGGTTGGTTTGGTTGTCTTGGTTGCCACTTCGGTAACTTTCGAAACTACGGTTTAGTCAATGTATCCGTTAAACGGACAAACGTTTTGTTGCTGCTCAGTAGTATGCCGGAATGCGGAATGCTGTCAAAGAGGAAATACCGGCAGGTGTCGTTTTGTCGAACAGCAACCTTCAATGCGTACCGGATTGCCTTGTTTCTGCTGCCTGCTACCGTACTGCCCTTCCACGCATTTCGGTACCGTGCCGTGGGAGGGGGTTTAAAAAGCCGCAACAGTTTATACCAAACACTGTTCCAGACCTTGAAGAAAAACATCCTGCGGCAGATTCACGCCGATGAACACCATCTTGCTGCCGCGCTCCTCGTTATCCAGCCATGGTGCGCCAATATCCGAGCCCATGGTCTGGTGCACGCCCTGGAACACCACCTTGCGGTCCGCGCCCTGCATGTAAAGAATGCCCTTGTAGCGCAGCATGCGCGGCCCGAACACCTGGATCAGCCCGCCGAGGAAATTGTCCAGCCGGGCGGTGTCGAAGGGCCGCTGGCTGCGGAACACGAAAGCGGCGATATCGTCGGTGTGGTTGTGATGATGGTGGTGGTCGCAGTGACCGCCGTGCGCATGATCGTGTTCATCTGCATGGTCGTGGCCGCAGTGCTCGTCATGCACATGTTCCGCCGCGGCCAGGAAGTCGGGATCGATGTCGAGCTTGTCGTTGAGGTTGAAGCCGCGCAGGTCCAGGAGGCCCGAGATCGGCATGCCGTCCAGGCTGTTGCTGGTGATCGGCGCGCGCGGGTTGATGCGTTTCAGGCGCGCCGTCAGTTGCGCTACCTCTTCCGGGATGCACAGGTCGGTCTTGGACAGCAGGATGCGGTCGGCGAAACCGACCTGGCGCTGGGCTTCCTCGCGCTCGTCCAATTGCTGCATGCCGTGCTTGGCATCCACGATGGTGATCACCGCGTCCAGCGTGTAATGCAGGCTGACTTCCTCGTCCATGAAGAAGGTCTGCGCCACCGGGCCGGGATTGGCCAGGCCCGTGGTCTCGATCACCACATGGTCGAACTGCAGCTCGCCGGCATTGCGCTTGATGGCCAGCGTCGACAGCGCGCTGATCAGGTCGCCGCGTACCGTGCAGCAGATGCAGCCGTTGTTCATCTCCACGATCTGCTCGTTGCTGTCCTGGACCAGGATCTCGTTGTCGATGTTCTCGGCGCCGAACTCGTTCTCGATCACGGCGATGCGGTGTCCGTGCGGCTCCTTCAGCAGCCGGTTCAGCAGCGTGGTTTTGCCGGCGCCCAGAAAGCCGGTCAGGATGGTGGTCGGAATCATGGCGTGCGCTCCTTGGTGTCAGGCGTCGCGCTTCTTGGCGCGCGGATGCGCGGCATCATACACCTGCGCCAGGCGCATGAAGTCGAGCGACGTATAGACCTGGGTCGAGGAAATCGAGGCATGGCCCAGCATTTCCTGCACCGCGCGCAGGTCGCCCGAGGACTGCAGCACATGCGAGGCAAAGGAATGGCGCATCACATGCGGATGGACATTGGACGGGATGCCCAGCGCCAGCGCATGCGCGCTGATGCGGCTGTGGACCATGCGCGGCGTCATGCGCTTGCCGCGCACCGACAGGAACAGCGCATGGCGCGCCAGGCCCGAGTCCGGCCGCAGCAATTCCCCGCGCGCCGGCAGCCAGGCGCGCAGCGCTTCCAGCGCTGCGCGTCCCACCGGCACGGTGCGCTTCTTGCCGCCCTTGCCGGTGACGGTGACTTCGCCGGCGGCATCGTCCACCCAGCCGGCCGACTCATGACCCTCTTCCCGCACATAGGCCACGTCCAGCGACACCAGTTCCGACACCCGCAGGCCGCTGGAATAGAGCAGTTCGAACATGGCGCGGTTGCACAGCTCGTTCGGCGCCTGCGGGTCGCTGCCCGGCCGCGGCTGCGACACCAGCTGCACCGCGTGGTCGGCCGACAGCGCCTTGGGCAGCGCCTTGCCGCGCCGCGGCGGCCGAACGCCATCGACCGGGTTCGACGCCAGCGGCAGCTGTTCCGACAGCCAGTTGTAGAAGCCGCGCCAGGCCGAGAGCCGGCGTGCGATCGAGCGCGGGTGCAGGCCGCTGCCATGCAGCTGCGAAGCGAATTTGCGAATATGGAAATGCGACAGCGCCTCCAGCGCGGGCGCCTCGGCCGGCGGCGGGAAGGCAGCCACGATCAGGCGCTCCAGTTCGGCCAGCTCATGGCGGTAGCCGGTAACGGTGTAGGGCGACAGCCGGCGCTGGGTTTCCAGGTTCTGCAGATAGCCGGCGTAGTGTGCCTGGCGTTGCTGCGCGCTCATGGCCTTGCCTTATCCCAGCAGGCTGCCCAGCGCGGCGCTGGCGGTGCCGGCGAAGCGGACCAGGAAGTCGGTCGACATGGTTTCGGAAAAACGCTGCGCGTCCGGCGAACCCAGCACCAGCAAGCCGAAGCTCTGCTGCGCGCCCGGCGCACGCAGCGGCAGCATGGCGATCGACTTCACGGCGGCGGGCTCGTCCAGCCAGGAAGCCGCCTCGAAGTCGTTGTTGGGGCCGCAGAACGGCGCATCCAGGCCGTTGGCGAAGATGCGGATATCGTCCGACGCCGGCTTGGCAAACCAGGCCTGCGCATGCGGCGCGGCCACGCTCCATAGCCGCAGCGTGGCCTGCGGCACGTCGAAGCGCTGGCGCAGGCCGTCGACCAGGATGCGCGGCAGCTCGGTGTCATGGCGGCTGGCCAGCAGGCTGCAGGTCCACTGATGGAATTTCTCGGCGATCTGGTCGTTCTCATGGCCATTGCGCATCAGCGCGGCCAGCTTCAGCTCCAGCGCCTTGTGCTTCTCGCGCAGCACTTCCATTTGCCGCTCCTGCAGCGAGATGGCGCGGCCGGAAAAGCCGCTGGTCAGCTTGACGGCGGCCAGCAGTTCGCTGTGCTCTTCGAAGAAATCCGGATGGCTGGCAAGGTAGGCGGCAACGGCGGTGGATTCGAGGGACATGAGTGTCGGTGTCGGTGACGATGAATGGGAAACAATCAGTGCGGGTTCAGAGTTCGATTTCGCCGTCGAACACGGTCACGGCCGGGCCGGTCAGGAGCACCGGCGCATTGCCGCCGGCCCAGGCGATGGACAGGTCGCCACCGCGGGTGGCCACCTTCACTGGCGTATCCAGCAGGCCGCGCCGGATGCCTGCCACCACCGCCGCGCAGGCGCCGGTGCCGCAGGCCAGCGTCTCGCCGGCGCCGCGCTCGAACACCCGCAGCCGGATCGCGTGGCGGTCCAGCACCTGCATGAAGCCGGCATTGACCCGCTTAGCAAAGCGCGCATGCTGCTCGATCGCCGGGCCCTGGCTGGCCACCGGCGCGGTCTCGCTGTCTTCCACCACCTGCACCGCATGCGGATTGCCCATCGAGACGGCGGAAATCCATACCGTTGCGCCGTCCACGTCCAGCGGCCACAGCGTGTCGTCGCCCTGCGGCCGGCCTTCCAGGCCCGCGGCATCGAACGGCACCCGGGCCGGTTCCAGGATGGGCGCGCCCATGTCGACCGTGATGCCGCCATCGGCTTCCAGGCGCGGCTCGATCACGCCGGACAGGGTTTCAACCCGGATGGCGCGCTTGTCGGTCAGGCCTTTTTCGGTGACATAGCGCACGAAGGCGCGGGCGCCGTTGCCGCACTGCTCGACCTCGCCGCCGTCGCTGTTATAGATCCGGTAGCGGAAATCCACGCCGGCCGACTGCGGCCGTTCCACCACCAGCATCTGGTCGGCGCCGACGCCGAAACGGCGGTCGGCCAGGTGGCGCCACTGCGCGGGCGTGAAATCGATCTGCTGGCGGATGGCGTCGATGACCACGAAGTCATTGCCGGCGCCGTGCATCTTGGTGAATTTGAGTTTCATGGCTGTTGTTGGCCGTCGGCCGGTTCGCCCGCCGCGACAGGCAGCGGGGACGGGGCATCATACACGCCGGCAGCGCCCGGCGGGCGGGTCTTGAAGCGCTTGTGCGCCCAAAAATATTCCTCGGGCGCCTCGCGCACCCGGTCCTCGATGAAGGCATTCATGCGGCGCGTGGCGGCGGCCAGATCGTCGCCCGGATAGTCTTCCCATGCCGGGTAGAAACGCACCCGCCAGCCGCGGTAGCCGGGCAGGTAGGTGGCCACCACCGGGATCACCCTGGCGCCGGTGGCGGCGGCGATCCGGGCCGGCGCGGTGAGGGTGGCGGCCGGCATGTCGAAGAAGGGCACGAACAGCGCGTCGCGCTCGCCGAAGTCCATGTCGGGCAGCATGAAGTAGGGGATGCGCCGCTTCATCGCGCGCAGGATGGGCTTGATGCCGTCCTCGCGGGAAAACAGCTCGGCCGGATGGAAGCGGTTGCGGCCGCGGCGCAGCGCGGCGTCGAACACCGGGTCGCGCTGTTGGGTGTACATCGAGCAGCCGGAGACGTCCAGCGCCACCGCCACGCCGGCCACGTCGAGGCAGACGAAATGCGGACACAGCAGGATCACCGGGCCGGCGGCGATGTCGTCCAGCGGCAGGCCGGGCTCGACCCGGATCAGGCGCCGCAGCCGCGCCTCGCTGCCCCACCACAGCACGCCGCGTTCCAGCACGCTGCGGGCATAGTCCTGGAAATGGCGGCGCGCCAGGCGCAGCCGGGCCTCTTCATCCAGTTCCGGCAGGCACAGCCGCAGATTGGTAAGGGTAATGCGGCGACGATCGCCCATCACCATGAACAGCACGCTGCCCACCATTTCGCCGAATCGGCCCAGCGCCGGCAGCGGCAGCCAGTGCAGCAGCCACATCAAGCCAAGCAGGAGCCGCATCATGCGCCAGCCGCCGCTGCCACTGGCGCCGCCACGCCGGGCGGCGTCTTGTAGCGGTTATAGCTCCAGAAGTACTGGTCCGGGCACAGCGCGATCAGCTTTTCCATGGCGGCGTTGATGCTGCGCGCCTGCTGTTCCGGCGTGCCGGCCAGGTCTTCCTCGAAACGCACGAAGCGCAGCTCGAAGCCGCGGCCATGCGCCAGCCGCTCGGCATAGGCCAGGATGATGGGCGCGCCGCTCATCTGATGCAGCTTGGCCGGCAGCGTCATGGTGTAGGCCGGCTTGCCATAGAAGCCGGCCCAGGCGCCTTCGCCCTGCTGCGGCACCTGGTCCGGCAGCAGGCCGATCGCCTGGCCGCCCTTGAGTGCCTTCATCAGCATGCGCACGCCCGAGAGATTGGCCGGCGCCAGCCGCATGGCCGGCCGCGCGCGGGCCTGCTCCAGAAGGGGTTTCAGTGCCGCCTTGCGCGGCGGGCGGTACAGCACCGTCAGCGGAATATGCTCCGACACCGCCTGCGCCAGGATCTCGAAGCAGCCCAGGTGCGGCGTCAGGAAGATCAGGCCGCGCCCCTCGGCCAGCGCCGCCCGCGGCAGTTCCAGGCTCTCGATATGGGCGGCCGGCAGCACCCGGCGCGCCGGCGCCAGCCAGACGAAAGGCAGCTCCATCACGCTCTTGCCGGCGGCGGCAACGGCGCGGCGGCGCAGGTGGCCGTAGCCGGCGCGCGCCAGGTTATCGTTCAGGCGGCGGCGATAGGAAGGGGAGGCGGCATACACCACCCAGCCCAGCGCCGCGCCCGACAGATGCAGCAGCGGCAGGGGCAGGTGCGACAGCAGACGAAATAAGTTGACAAGCATTAAAGAAGGCGTCAGGTTTTTGCGCGAATTTTTTAAGACGCGTAAAATAGCACGAAGTTTTATCCGCCGAGTTAACAGACAACTTGCGAGGCGGCCTACAAATCTCGCTAAAGCGTCGCAGGCTCATCGATAGGCCGCGACTTTACGACTATCACCATTCAAGGAGCCTGCATGGCACACGAATACCTCTTCACTTCCGAATCCGTCTCCGAAGGCCATCCCGACAAGGTGTCCGACCAGATTTCCGACGCCATCCTCGACGCCATCTTCGAGCAGGACCCGAAGGCCCGCGTGGCCGCCGAGACCCTGTGCAACACCGGCCTGGTCGTGCTGGCCGGCGAGATCACCACCCATGCCAACGTCGACTACATCAGCGTGGCGCGCGACACCATCAAGCGCATCGGCTACGACAACGCCGACTACGGCATCGACTACAAGAGCTGCGCGGTGATGGTCTGCTACGACAAGCAGTCGCCCGACATCGCCCAGGGCGTGGACCGCGCGGTCGACCTCGACCAGGGCGCCGGCGACCAGGGCCTGATGTTCGGCTACGCCTGCAATGAAACCCCGGAGCTGATGCCGGCCGCGATCCACTATGCGCACCGCATCGTCGAGCGCCAGTCGCAGCTGCGCAAGGACGGCCGCCTGCCATGGCTGCGTCCGGACGCCAAGTCGCAGGTGACGCTCAAGTATGTGGACGGCCGCCCGGTCGGCATCGACACCATCGTGCTGTCGACCCAGCATGCGCCCGAGATGCAGCAGAAGGATATCGAGGAAGCGGTGATCGAGATGATCATCAAGCCGGTGGTGCCGGCGGAATGGCTCAACGGCACCCGCTACCTGGTCAACCCGACCGGCCGCTTCGTCATCGGCGGCCCGCAGGGCGACTGCGGCCTGACCGGCCGCAAGATCATCGTCGACACCTACGGCGGCGCGGCGCCCCACGGCGGCGGCGCCTTCTCCGGCAAGGACCCGTCCAAGGTCGACCGCTCGGCAGCCTATGCCGGCCGCTACGTGGCCAAGAACATCGTCGCCGCCGGCCTTGCCGAGCGCTGCCAGATCCAGATCTCCTACGCCATCGGCGTGGCAAAGCCGACCTCGGTGATGGTCACCACCTTCGGCACCGGCAAGATCAGCGACGAGAAGATCGCCGACCTGGTGCGCGAGCATTTCGACCTGCGTCCGCGCGGCATCGTGCAGATGCTCGACCTGCTGCGCCCGATCTACGGCAAGACCGCCGCCTATGGCCACTTCGGCCGCGAGGAGCCTGAGTTTTCCTGGGAGCGCACCGACAAGGCGGAAGCCTTGCGCGCCAACGCCGGTTAAGCGTGCGCGCCGCCGCTGCTTTGTTCCTTGCAGGTTTGCTGGGTGCGGCGGCGGCGCGGGCAGCGCTGCCGCCGTCGCCATCTCCGCCATCACCGCCACCTGCCCATTGCACGCAACTGAGCCGGGCGCTGCCCGGCATCAAGGCGGCCGACTGCCAGGCGCAGTTGCTGGCGCCCGGCGGCCGCTCGGTGAAGGGCCTGCCGCTCCTGGTGCGGCGGGTGCCTGCCGCGGCCAATGGCAAGGCCAGGGCCACCCGCATCCTGCTTTTGGGCGGCATCCACGGCGACGAGCCGACCTCGTCGGCCATCATCCTGCGCTGGATGCGCCATCTCGGCACGCCGGCAGCACGACAGTTCAGCTGGAGCATTGCGCCGCTGGTGAACCCGGACGGCATGCTCACCAGCAAACAGACCCGGACCAACGCCCGCGGCGTCGACCTCAACCGCAATTTCCCTACCCATGACTGGCAGCGCGAAACCGAGCGCTACTGGGTCAGGACCACCGGCCGCGACCCGCGCCGCTTCCCTGGAAAGACGCCGCTGTCCGAGCCGGAAAGCCGCTGGCTGGACGAGGAAATCCGCCGCTTCCAGCCCGACCTGATCGTCTCGGTGCATGCCCCGTTCGGCCTGCTCGACTTCGATGGCCCGGCCACGTCCCCGCCCAGTCGTTTCGGCCGGCTGCGCTACGACCCGATCGGCGTGTATCCTGGTTCGCTCGGCAATTACGGCGGCGGGCAGCGCAAGGTGCCGGTGGTTACGATCGAGTTGCCGCATGCGCAGCAGATGCCGAACGATGCCGAGGTGGAAAAGATCTGGCGCGACATGCTGGCCTGGGCGGGGCGGAATGTGATTAGCGGGAAGCTGGCGGCGAATTGAAGGCAACCTTTTGCTGGGTTTCAATTACACATGGATTGTGAGTTCTTAAGGGAGATCAACCATGAATGCCTTCGCCGCAAGCATAAGGAATTTTTTTTCGCGGACCGTAGCGCGCGCCGACTTCGAATTAAATGACCTTAAACCGGCAGCAGCAGGGAAAACCGCTATGCCGCCTGTAGCGCAACGCGCGCAGCAAACCAGATCGGTTGGGTTTTTGATCCGCTCGTTATTTCAACGCCAATGTGGCTCATCCGCCCAGTCACAAGCGTGCAGATCCTCCAGGGCGGCGCCCAATACAGCAAGCGAGTCGGGCGCTTCCCGGTCCAGTGGTCTGGCGTCCCCAGCTGCGAAGAGATCCAGCTTCGCCACCAGCTCATCCGGGGTGTTATCCAATGCGTTGAACAAGGCACTGGACGCCAGCACAAGTCAAAATTCGAAAGAAGTCATCAGCGCCTTGCAAACGTTAAAGGAACTGGACAACACCTCTCCTGGCGAGTTGGATAAGCTCCTGCGTTCAAAGCTGACCGAGGCGAGTCTTACTAAAGGCAGGCCAAACGCGGTAAAAGCCGGTTTATTCATTGCAAATCTCGCGGAAAGCAGTCGCTCCAAAAATTGGAAGGAGAACGATTCTACGGATAGCGCGATATTGCAATACCATGCCGATTTGATGAAGCGCTTCGAGAATCAGTACACGAAGATATTCACGCATCGTTAACAGAACGACTGCTGGTAGCGGGTGCTCCACGTATGCAAACCTGAGTTCTCGCGTTTGCATTCAGGACGTTGGAATTCGTCAGCGGCTTTCCACGCATGTTACGAGAACTCGCATCAGGTTCTGGCTCCAAGAAGATCGACATCGGTCCGTTCCTGACATCCTCCGCCTTTTCCGTTAAAATCCACGATTCGTCAAGGAGCGTTGCGACAGAACCCGGCACCAGCCGTTCTGCCAGGCTTGGCGTATCAACAATGCAACCGCGCTCACGTGACTTTTTTCTCGATTTTCTACAGAAAGGAGGCGTGATGAGCGCCCTGCCACAATCTTCCCAAGCCCAAGCTGTATCCCAGTCCAACTTTACCGACTACGTCGTCGCCGACCTGTCCCTGGCCGCATGGGGCCACAAGGAAATCCGCATCGCGGAAACCGAAATGCCCGGCCTGATGGCCATCCGCGAGGAATATGCCGCTGCCCAGCCGCTGAAAGGCGCCCGCATCACCGGCTCCATCCACATGACCATCCAGACCGCGGTGCTGATCCAGACCCTGGAAGCGCTGGGCGCCAAGGTCCGCTGGGCATCCTGCAACATCTATTCCACCCAGGACCACGCCGCCGCCGCGATCGCCGACGCCGGCACCCCGGTCTTCGCCTTCAAGGGCGAGTCGCTCGACGACTACTGGGAATTCACCCACCGCATCTTCGAATGGCCCGACACCGCCGAAGGCCCGCAGTATTCCAACATGATCCTGGACGACGGCGGCGACGCCACGCTGCTGCTGCACCTCGGCACCCGCGCTGAAAAGGATGCGTCGGTGCTGGACAATCCGGGTTCGGAAGAAGAAATCTGCCTGTTCAATTCCATCAAGAAGCGCCTGGCGTCCCAGCCCGGCTGGTATTCCACTCGCCTGGCCGAGATCAAGGGCGTGACCGAGGAGACCACCACCGGCGTGCATCGCCTGTACCAGATGCACCGCGACCTGAAGCTGGCTTTCCCGGCGATCAACGTCAACGACTCGGTCACCAAGTCCAAGTTCGACAACCTGTACGGCTGCCGCGAATCGCTGGTGGACGGCATCAAGCGCGCCACCGACGTGATGGTCGCCGGCAAGGTCGCCGTGGTGGCCGGCTATGGCGACGTGGGCAAGGGCTCGGCCCAGGCGCTGCGCGCGCTGTCGGCCCAGGTCTGGGTCACCGAAGTCGACCCGATCTGCGCGCTGCAGGCCGCGATGGAAGGCTACCGCGTCGTCACCATGGACTACGCCGCCGAGCATGCCGACATCTTCGTCACCGCCACCGGCAACTACCATGTGATCACCCATGAGCACATGAAGAAGATGAAAGACCAGGCCATCGTCTGCAACATCGGCCACTTCGACAATGAAATCGAAGTCGCCGCGCTGCGCCAGTACACCTGGGAAAACATCAAGCCGCAGGTCGACCATGTGATCTTCCCGGACGGCAAGCGCATCATCCTGCTGGCGGAAGGCCGCTTGGTGAACCTGGGCTGCGGCACCGGCCATCCATCCTATGTGATGAGCTCGTCGTTCGCGAACCAGACCATTGCCCAGATCGAGCTGTTCGTGAACACCGACAAGTACCCGGTCGGCGTCTACACCCTGCCCAAGCATCTGGACGAGAAGGTCGCGCGCCTGCAGCTGAAGAAGCTCAATGCGCAGTTGACCGAGCTGACCAAGGAACAGGCCGATTACATTGGCGTGTCCAAGGAAGGCCCCTTCAAGCCGGAACACTATCGCTACTAAGCGTTAAACCCGGGGGCGGCGCGAGCCGCCCTTTTTTGTCTGTCCAAGCCGATTAACCCCACCATGGAGTGACCATGCGCCTGCTGCTTGCCTGGCTGATCAATACCGTCTCCCTGTTCGCCGTGCCCTACCTGCTGCGCACGGTGTATGTGCAGGACCTCGGCACAGCCCTGATCGCCGCCTTGCTGCTGGGCCTGGTCAACACGCTGATCCGGCCGATCCTGGTGCTGCTGACGCTGCCCGTCACATTGCTGACGCTGGGCCTGTTCATCTTCATCATCAACGGGCTGATGTTCTGGGCGGTGGCCAACCTGGTCAGCGGCTTTGCCGTGGCCGGCTTCTGGTCCGCGGTGGGCGGCGCGCTGCTCTACAGCGTGATTTCATGGGGCCTGTCGGCCTTACTGTTGAGAAAATAATGTCCGAGAACACTTACAGCATAGAACTGTTCCCGCCCAAGACGCCGGAAGGCGCGCAAAAGCTGCGCGCCACCCGGGCCGAGCTGGCGCAACTGAAGCCCCGTTACTTTTCCGTGACCTTTGGCGCCGGCGGCTCCACCCAGTCCGGCACCCGCGACACGGTGCTGGAAATCGCCGGCGAAGGCCATGAAGCCGCGCCGCACCTGTCGTGCATCGGCCGCAACCGCGACGAACTGCGCGCGATGCTGGCCGAATACCAGTCCAACGGCATCAGGCGCGTGGTGGCCCTGCGCGGCGACCTGCCCAGCGGCTATGGCATGCTGGACGCATCCTCCGGCGAATTCGCCTATGCCAGCCAGCTGATCGAATTCATCCGCAAGGAGACCGGCGACTGGTTCCATATCGAGACTGCGGCTTACCCGGAAGTGCATCCGCAGGCAAGGTCGGCCCAGGACGACCTGCGCCATTTCGCCGGCAAGATCCAGGCCGGCGCCGACAGCGCGATCACCCAGTACTTCTACAATCCCGACGCCTATTTCCGCTTCGTCGAGGATGCCGCGAAGCTGGGCGTCACGGCACCCATCGTGCCCGGCATCATGCCGATCATGAATTACACCCAGCTGATGCGCTTCTCCGACATGTGCGGCGCGGAGATCCCGCGCTGGATACGGCTGAAGCTGGCGGGGTTTGGCGATGATACGGCGTCGCTGAAGGCGTTCGGGCTGGATGTGGTGACGCGGCTGTGCGAGAAGCTGCTGGAAGGCGGGGCGCCGGGGCTGCATTTTTATACGTTGAACCAGGCGGGGGCGACGAAGGAGATTTGGGGGAGGTTGGGGCTGAGTGCATGAGTTCCGAACTACTGCTAACTCAGCAGTTTTCGGGCAAGTATGCTGGCCCGGACTGTGCGAGCCTTCAGGGATAGCCAATGCAACAATATTAAAGGCCTTCGAACAAGGTGTGCCAAGCTCAATACGAGGTTCTTGGCTATCCAATAGGGGACGATAGCACTGACGGCGTCTAAGGCATAAAGCGCGTAATTGCGAACCTTTTTTGTGAGACTGGTGACTGACCTCGCTGTAAGACCACCTCAGCGAGGAAATTATGCTATATGGACTACCACCGAATTTGTGCTGCTTCGTGCCCGGATTAAGAACGCCCCCCAAGGCAGGATTGAAAAATCCAACAGGCTCGTCGGCACAAAATGAACCCAAGGTTGAGCAGGGACCTAAAGCAGGCGAATCAGTATTGACAGGCTCAAAGCAGCTCTCTTCTGCTGGGCCGCGACTCTGCACTCAGCCATGGACGGCTATCTGTCCCAAGCTCCTGCTTGAATACGTGATTATTCCAATTGCGGCCAAAATTTTCCCAAAATTTCTTGAAAAACAGATTAGTGATACTGTCCGTTCCGCTATTGAGATGATTAATCAGCTGGAATCTGGAGCGCCGACGAACTTCTCTGGCGATTTAAGAGCAGCTTACCTCCATAATCTCATAGAAGATTTGAATGTCTATACTTCAGGCCCTTTGCTGAAAGACACTGCCGAGTCTTTTATAAGTAAAATTTTGAATCAAAAATTTGGAAGTGCGCCAAATGAAAAATTTGAAGAAAATGAATCAACAAAAAGAATTAAAATAATAGGGGAATTCAAGGTAAAAGTTGGTGAATTGAAAAAAAGTGTGGGGTACGAGGACAGTAAAGAAGAAGGATGTTTCTTTGATTCGGTGTTTCAGTCGCTTAGAGAGTTGGATGCGGAAGCCAAAAATTCTATACATTGCAACGATGCATTAAGTCAAAAGAAAGACTGATGGCTAATGAAGCTATTCGGTGCGTCGGAAAGTCGCGCCGATAATCACAGTATTTTGGAAAAATTTCGAGTTTATTGGCGAATGATATTTGTTGTAAATATTGAAAATTGAGGTTTCTGAGAAATTGATTTTTAGAAATTTTCTCAGAAACTGCTTCTCTTTTTAAGTTGCAGATAAAAATTTAAACTGGGCGGCCTCAAATATGAAGTGCAACACCATTTCTTGTAAAGTGTGCACATGCAGAAACCGACCACTTATCAGCAGCTTCAGCCTGAGGACCGAATTACCATTGCCACGATGAGACAGCGCGGCTTCA
>NZ_JACYOX010000054.1 GCF_015352955.1 Noviherbaspirillum soli | reverse complement strand
TGGCAGGTTCCGAAGAACCGTCGCTCACTCAAAATACTGACAGACCGATTCTTGCGAATCGTTCTACTTCTTTGTTGTGAGCACTTGCTTAATAGTTGAGCATCCGGCGTTGCCGCCGGCGCACTTCATCAAGTGCCCACACTTATCGGTTGTTGGTTGTTAAAGAACCGGGCAATTCAGTCTGCTGCCAGCCGTCCCGGGGGACTTGCCGGCTGCTGCGAAGCGTTGTGTTCGTCAGCAGCAGAGAAAGCGATTATGCGGTGTTTGGTGGCTTGCGTCAACTGTTTTTGTTTCACTTTCACAGTCCACACTACAAAGTTGCCTTGCACCACATCTTCCAAGAAGGTCCTCCCTGGAAAGCTTGATCGCTATTCCTTGAGACAGAACTTGGAAGGCCGTCACTTTAGCGAGCGCCGTTCATTTTCAGAACTTCAAAAAATGCATAGTTGCAATATGTTTTGTGAATATCAGCGATCCGAATCAAACCAAGCCGGCTGTAACTAGCGCTGTCACTTTCTCGCCAATCAACACTCGGTATCCTGCGTAAGCCCAGTGCGGACAAGATCAATACGTTTTGATTTTCAGCAAGCTTACGAAAGCGACAATGTTTAATATGAACCAATAAAAAAGCCCGCACAAGGCGGGCGAATCGGAAAAACAAAACAACGCCGACATCGTATTTCCAACAAGAAATCATGTCAACAAAAAACTGTTTGGTTACCTGAAACAGCTTGCGTCACCTGTATCCTTTTTGGTCCGCCTTTTGGTTTGGACCGTCAAGGGTACAGGCCGCGCATTTCCCGTGCTTGCAATATCCGAGTGCATCCGACGATGAACGCGGCTGTGCGAAGCGAGACTTTTTTCTCGGAAGCGAGTTGCCATACGCCGGCAAACGCTTCCCGCATGATGCGCGTAAGGCGCAGATTTATTTCGTCTTCAGTCCAGAAGAAGCTCGAAAAGTCCTGTACCCATTCGAAATAGCTGACAGTCACGCCGCCGGCGTTTGCGATAACGTCCGGAACAATCAGAACGCCCTTCTCATGCAGGATATCGTCAGCAAGCGGCGTGGTCGGGCCATTTGCGCCTTCCAGAATGATTTTTGCCTTGATGTGTCCAGCATTGAATTCAGTGATCTGCTGCTCCAAAGCCGCCGGAATCAATATGTCGCAGTCCACTTCCCAGAAACGGTTGCGGTCACTGATGTGTTCCGCGGCGGCATAACCGCCTACACCGCCGTGGGCGGCGACATGCTCCTGTAGCGCAAGCACGTCCAGGCCGGCTTCGTTATATACCGTCGATTGATGGTCCTGCACGGCCACGATGCGCGCGCCGGCTTCGCTGAATAGCCGGGCAGCAATGCTGCCGACATTGCCAAAACCTTGCACGGCAATCCGTGCGCCCTTGATGTCAAGCCCGGTTTTTGCCGCCGCCTCGCAGCCGACAACGAACACACCGCGGCCGGTTGCTTCCCGCCTGCCTAGGCTGCCGCCCAGGGAAATTGGCTTACCCGTCACCACGCCGGACGCCGTGCTGCCCTGGTTCATCGAGTAGGTGTCCATCATCCAGGCCATCACCTGCTCGTTGGTGTTGACGTCCGGCGCCGGAATGTCCTTGTTCGGTCCAATGATGATGCCGATTTCGCTGGTATAGCGACGCGTCACGCGCTGCAGTTCGGCTTGCGACAGCTCGCGCGGATCCAGCCTGATGCCGCCCTTGGCGCCCCCGTAAGGCACGTTGACCGCCGCGTTCTTCACCGTCATCCAGGCCGACAGTGCCATCACTTCCGACAACGTCACGTCCTGGTGAAAGCGCACGCCGCCCTTGCCCGGGCCGCGGGAGGTATTGTGCTGCACCCGGTAACCCTCGAAATGCGCAATGCTGCCATCATCCCGCTCGATGGGCACGTCGACGATCAGCACGCGCTTGGGCCGCTTCAGGGTTTCCACCCAGCGCGCCAGACCGCCAAGGTAAGGCGTCACACGATCGATCTGCTCAAGGTAGACGGCCCAGGGGCCGATTTCATGTGGTGTCAGATAAGACGGGATTTCATGCTGGCTGGACATTTGAGGGCTCCTTGGTTGAACAACGCAGGCAGCGAACCACGCCGGTCTTGCGCTGCAGAGACCTGTATCTTATGACTGGCCGCCGCCGCCGATCCAATGCCTTGTTCGCATGTAACTATGCGTATAAAACATAGTTTTAGTTCCCGTCTGCGTCTTTCAATCTGGCACCTACTTTTTCGGAACGGCGTTTTGGTGAATGCTGCTGGACCAGGTAATCCCACAGTCGGCTGACGACTGGCTTGCCAGGCCGCTGGCCGGAAGGACGTTCCCGGTACAGCCTGATTTCCATCTGCACTTCCCAATCGGGCATGCCGCCGTCTGCACGCGCAAGCTGTTTCTGCTTCAGCTCCCGCGTGACGGCGGACTCCGGCAGGAAAGCCACGCCGTGCCCTTCAAGTGCCATCATCTTCAAGCCTTCGGCCATGTCTGTTTCATAGCGACGCTCCAGATGCGGCGTCTTGCGGGCATCGCTCAGGATCAGATCCACCATGCGGCCGAGATAGGCATTGCTGGTATAGGACAGGAAGGGCAATGGCGAGCGGATGTCGCCGGGCAGCAGAAAATCGGGTGTGCCGGCGCGGTCGCAACGGGCATAGGCGCGCAAGGTTTCGTATCCCAGCACGAGCATGTCGTAGCGGCCGGGATCGAGTTGCACCGGCTGGCGCGGATGGTGGTAGCACAGCAGAAGATCGCAGCCGCCTTCGACGATGGTCATCACGGCGTCATGCACGTTCAGCGCCATCAATCGCGCACCGATCGGGCCAAAACCCGTTTCCATGGACTTGATCCATTTCGGCACGAAGGTCAAGGACAGCGTATGCGGCACGGCGAAGTCGATCATGCCGGGAGCCATGGGACGGTTCCCACGCAACAGCGCGCGGGCATTGTTGACCTGGCCCAGCATTTCCATCGCCTGCTCATAGAACACCTCCCCAGCCGGCGTCAGGCGCGTGGGATAGGAAGTGCGGTCGATCAGGTCGGCGCCGAGCCAGGCTTCCAGCGACTGGATGCGGCGCGAGAATGCCGGCTGGGTGACATGCCTCAGCTCAGCTGAGCGGCTGAAGCTGCGCGTCTCGGCCAGGGAAATGAAATCTTCAAGCCATTTGGTGTCCATGTCGCCATGGTAATCGGCTGGCCGGCTGCAGGCAAAGCGATGGCTTCAGGCAGCTTCGCTGGCGCCCATCGGATCGGCGCTCGGCGAAGCCTGGGCTTCGTCGGGCCTTGCCTGCTGGCGCGCCCACATCTGCGCATAGGCGCCGTCGGCCGACAGCAGCTGCGCATGGGTGCCGCGCTCGATAATGCGGCCATGGTCCATCACCAGGATCTGCGCCGCGTCGGCGATGGTGGACAGCCGGTGCGCAATCACCAGCGTGGTACGCGTGCGGGCAATGGCTTTCAGTTCGGCCTGTATCGCCTGCTCGGCGCGCGAGTCCAGCGCCGACGTCGCTTCGTCGAAGATCAGGATGGCCGGATCCTTCAGCAGCGCCCGGGCAATCGCCACCCGCTGCTTTTCGCCGCCCGAAAGCTTCAGGCCACGTTCGCCGACCATGGTCTGGTAACCCGCCGGCAGCGATTCGATGAAGTCATGGATGGACGCTGCGCGCGCGGCGGCGATCAGTTCCTCGCGGCTGGCGCCTGGCCTGCCATAGGCGATGTTGTATTCGATGGTGTCATTGAACAGCACGGTATCCTGCGGCACGATGCCGATGGCGCTGCGCAGCGATGACTGGGTTACCTGGCGCAAATCCTGGCCATCGATGTTGATGGCGCCGCCATCCACGTCATAGAAACGGAACAGCAGCCGTGACAGCGTCGATTTGCCCGAGCCGCTATGACCAACGACGGCAGTCGTGCTGCCGGCCGGGATGGTGAAATCGACATCGAACAGGATCTGCCGGTTTTTCTCGTAGCTGAAATTGACATGGGAGAAGCGCACCTCGGCGCCATGCGCAGCGAGCGCCGGCGCGTCCGGCACGTCCGCCACCTCGCGGTGCTGGTCCAGAAGGGCGAACAGGCGTTCCATGTCGGCCAGGCTCTGCTTGATTTCGCGGTACAGCACGCCCAGGAAATTCAGCGGCACATACAGCTGGATCATGAATGCATTGACCAGCACCAGGTCGCCCAGCGTCATGGTGCCGTCGATCACGCCCTGGGTAGCGCGCCACAGGATCAGGGTGACGGCGATGGCGATGATGGCGGACTGCCCGGTATTGAGCAGCGACAGCGAGGTTTGCGAGCGCACCGCCGCAGCCTCGTAGCGCTGCAGGCCTTCGTCATAGCGCCGTGCCTCATACTCCTCGTTGCCGAAGTACTTGACCGTTTCATAGTTGATCAGGGAGTCGATCGCCTTGGTGTTGGCCTTGGAGTCGAGGTCATTCATCGTCCGCCGGAAGTGGGTTCGCCACTCGGTCACCAGCACGGTGAAAGCGATGTATGCCACCAGCGCGCCGGCTGTGATGATGGAAAACCAGATGTCGTAATGCAGCACCAGGTAGCCCAGCACCAGCGTGATTTCCACCAGGGTCGGCAGGATGGAAAACAGGGTGTATGAAACCAGCGAGGAAATGCCGCGGGTGCCGCGCTCGATGTCGCGCGTCATGCCGCCGGTCTGGCGGTTCAGGTGAAAGCGCAGCGACAGCGAATGCAGATGCTTGAAGACCTGCAGCGCGACCGTGCGCACCGCGCGCTGGGTGACCCTGGCGAATACGAACTCGCGCAATTCGGTAAACAGCGTGGTGGACAGCCGCAGCGCGCCGTAGGCGAGCAGCAGGCCCAGCGGGAGCGCAAGCAATGCCTGCGGCTGGCTTGCAGTGATGGTCAGGCGGTCGATCAGCTGCTTGAGCACCAGGGGAACGCCGACATTGGCCAGCTTGGCGCTGACCAGAAACACCAGGGCCAGCGACATGCGCCATTTGTAAGCCCACAGATAGGGGAGCAGGGTCTTCAGGGTGGCCCAGTCGTTGCGGGTGCCCTGGTTGGCAGGGGCGTCGGGAAGCGGGGGCAGAGTGCGTCGCATTGAGAGTGGGCTGGCGGGTGGTTTATGCTTGGCCCTCGATTGTAACGTTCTTATCCCAGGAAGGCAGGACCGCTCCATGACCGAAAGTAACCAGACCAGACTTCCGCCCGGCATGCCGGCCCTGAGGGTGATGCCGATGCCGGCGGACTCCAACGCGCACGGCGATGTGTTTGGCGGATGGATCATGGCCCAGGTCGACATCGCCGGCGCACTGCCGGCGGCCCGTCGCGCCAACGGCCGGGTGGCTACCATCGCCGTCAACTCCTTTGTGTTCAAGCAGCCCGTGTTCGTCGGCGACCTGCTGTCGTTCTATGCGACGGTCGTCAAGTCGGGCAAGACGTCGGTCACGGTGAATGTCGAGGTGTATGCCGAGCGCAATCGCCTGCAGTGGGAAGTGGTGAAGGTGACCGAAGCAACCCTCACCTATGTCGCCACTGGGGAAGACCGCAAGCCGCGGCTGCTGCCGCCCGAGTCGGACCGGCACCCGGACGGCGCGTAGCCATCGCGCGCATGGACAGGCGCTCCTTCCTGCTCAATGCCGCGCGTCTTGCCGCCTTGGGCGCCGGCGCAGGCCGCACGACGCTCTGCGCGGCCGCCGACTGGTATCCTTTCCGCCTCGGCGTGGCATCCGGGTCGCCGCTTCCCCATGGCGTCGTGCTATGGACGCGCATTCTGTCCGAGCCGGGCAATGACGCAGCGCCGGCTGAGGGTCCACTAACAGTGCGCTGGGAACTGGCGAGCGATGAAGCTTTCCGCGACATCGTCGCACGCGGCGACGCCATCGCCACGCCACAGCTTGCGCACAGCGTGCATGTCGACGTGGGCGGCCTGCGGCCGGACCGCTGGTACTGGTACCGCTTCATGCTGGGCGATGCGGTCAGCCCGGTGGCGCGCACCCGCACCGCGCCTGCGGCAGGCGCAATGCCGGCAAGGATGCGGCTGGCCTACGCCTCCTGCCAGCACTGGGAATTTGGCGAGTACGCGGCGCATCGCCATATCGCTGAAATGGCGCCTGACCTGGTTGCCTTTCTCGGGGACTACATTTACGAATGGGGCCCGTATCAAGCTACGCATCCGGATACACCCCGGCGCGGCAATGAATCGCTGACGCTGGCGGACTACCGCGCCCGCTATGCGCAATACAAGGCCGACCCGCATCTGCAGGCATCGCACCATGCCGCGCCCTGGATCGTCACCTGGGACGACCATGAGGTGGCCAATGACTACGCCGATGACCGTGACGTCCGGCTGGACCCGGTCTTCCTGCAGCGCCGCGCCGCCGCCTATCAGGCTTTCTATGAGCACATGCCGGTGCGGCTAACCGTGCAGCCGGAGCAGGCCGGGCGCTTCGCCCACATGCGCATCTACGAACGTTACGACTGGGGCCGGCTGGCGCGCCTGCATGTGCTGGACGACCGCCAGTATCGTTCGCATCAGGCCTGTGCGCCGATGGGACGCGGCGGCAGCACATCGGTGGGTGCTGCGGCTTGCAGGGAAAGGCTGGAGCCGCAGCGCACGCTCTTAGGCCTGGAACAGGAAGCCTGGCTGGCGCAGGGACTGGCATCGTCAAGGGCGCGCTGGAATATCCTGGCGCAGCAGACGCTGATGGCTCAGTGCAGCCACGCCCCGACTGACAGCGACGGCGAGGGCCGTTTCTGGACCGATGGCTGGGATGGCTACCCGGCGGCGCGCCAGCGCCTGATGGGCGATATCGCCCGCCACCGCCCCGCCAATCCGGTAGTGATTTCAGGCGACGTGCACAGCTTTTTCGCCAGCGATCTGCGCAATGACTTTTACCGTCCCGCCTCGCTGGCCAACCCGGTGCTGGCGAGCGAATTCTGCGGTACGTCGGTCACATCGAACTCGCGGCCACAGGCGCGCACCGAGCAATACCTGGCCATGAATCCCCACATTGCCTACGGCCGCAGCGACCGGCGCGGCTTTGCCGTGATGGACCTGGCGCCGGATCATGCCACGGTACTGTTTCAGGGACTGGAGAATGTAAAAAGCGCCAGCTCGGCAATGGCGACGCTGGCGCGTTTCAGGGTGGAGGATGGCCGGCCGGGCGTGCTGCCGGCAGCCTGACAGGCGTTACGCTGCCTGCTTTTCGTCGCGCAGTTCGCGCCGCAGTATCTTGCCCACATTGGTCTTCGGCAGTTCAGTGCGGAACTCGATGTACTTCGGACGCTTGTAGCCGGTCAGTTGCTCGCGGCAATAGTCCATCAACTGGGCCGAGGTCAGAGCCGGATCCTTGCGCACCACGAACACCTTGACCGCCTCGCCCGAATTCGCATCGGGCACGCCCACGCATGCCGACTCCAGCACGCCGGGATGGGTCGCCAGCACATCCTCGATCTCGTTCGGATAGACATTGAAGCCCGACACCAGGATCATGTCCTTCTTGCGGTCGACGATGCGCACATAACCGCGCTCGTCCATCACGCCGACATCGCCGGTCTTGAAGTAGCCGTCGGGCGTCATCACCTTGGCCGTTTCCTCCGGACGGTTCCAGTAGCCGACCATCACCTGCGGTCCGCGGATGGCTATTTCACCGACCTGGTCAAGCGGCAGCGGCTGGCCGTTGTCGCTCAGGATCGCCACTTCGGTCGATGGCACGGGCAAGCCTATGGTGCCGGTGAAGGCATGGTTGTCGGATGGATTGCAGGTAGCGACCGGAGAGGTCTCGGACAGGCCATACCCCTCGATGATGGGGCAGCCCGTCACCTGCAGCCACTTGTCCGCCACTGCGCGCTGTACCGCCATGCCGCCGCCGTTGCAGACCTTCAGCCCGGAAAAGTCGAGTTTGGCGAAATCGGGATTGTTGAGCAGGCCGTTATACAGCGTGTTGACCGCCGGGAAGATATTGATCTTGTACTTGGACAGCTCCTTGACCAGGCCCGGAATGTCGCGCGGATTGGGTATGAGCAGATTGGTGGCGCCCATGCGGGTGCCCATCAGGCAGCAGGCCGTCAGCGCAAAGATGTGGTACAGCGGCAGCGCACAGACATACACCAGTTCCTCGACATGCGGCTCGCGCTTGATCGCCGGCTGCGCCCAGGCCTCGCTCTGCAGCACATTGGCCAGCACATTGCGGTGGGTCAGGGTTGCGCCCTTGGAGACGCCGGTAGTGCCGCCGGTGTACTGCAGGAAGGCCACGTCCTCATGGGTCAGTGGCACGGGTTTGAGCGTCATGCGGCTGCCTTCGGCCAGTGCGCGCTTGAACGGCACTGCATTGGACAACTGGTAGGCCGGCACCATTTTTTTCACATTGCGGACGACGAAATTGACGATGCCGCCCTTGAGGCCGCCCAGCAGGTCGCCCATCGAGGCAATGACTACATGACGCACCTTGGTGTTTGCCACCACCTGCTCCAGCGTCGTGGCGAAGTTCTCGAGGATGATGATGGCTTCGGCGCCGGAATCGTTGAGCTGGTGCGCCAGCTCGCGGGCAGTGTAGAGCGGATTGACGTTGACGACGGTGTAGCCGGCGCGCAGCACGGCAGCCAGGGCGACCGGGTACTGAAGTACGTTGGGCATCATCAGCGCCACGCGAGCGCCCTTTTCCAGCCCCCTGCTCTGCAGCCAGGCGCCAAGGCGCTGAGACATCGCATCGACCTGCGCATAGGTCAGCGACTTGCCCATGCAGATATAGGCCTTGCGCTGCGCGTAATTCTGAAAGGCTTCTTCCAGCAGGTGGACCAGCGAACGGTAACGGGTGTAATCGATTTCCGCGGGGACGTCCGCCGGATAGGACCTGAGCCAAATCTTGTCCATAGTCTGCCTCGAAATATTGTTATGTATGGAGATGGAAGGATGCGCTGGGCGCCGGGCCGGCAGGCCTGTTGAAAGCTGCCGGTAAGCAGGATGCTAGTCGGCAGGCCCCGGCGTCGCAAGCATTTTGCGAAAATTTGGAACACTTCCTCTAGCGGCGGCTATTTCCCATGATCAATTAATTAGCCGATTGATCGCTTATTCCTGGCGGGTCGTCATTATCGGACTTTCATGCGACGCCATCCTGGCTGGCTGGCCCAGGTCGGCCAGTTGCTGATGGCGCTGTCCCTTGTCTTCCGTCGCCATCCGCTTTACCGCCGCGTAGAAGGCCGACAGGCTCTTTTCCTGCCGCAGAAGGGTCCGGAAACCCGGTACGAAATCATGGTAGGTCGCAATCGACGCAAGGTGCGCATTGGACAGCGGCTCGGCGAACCACCGGTCGTATCCGGCATAACCGCCCCAGCTGGCCTTGAGCACCTGGTAGTCGCCCTTCAGGGACTGGAACAGCTTGGCCTTGGTTTCCAGCTTTTCGGCCTCGGCTGCATCGCTGTCGTAGTTGGCCTTCAGTTCGGCACGATATTTCATTAACAGGGCCAGGAAATCCTTCTTGCGGCTCTCGTAGTCGGTATAGGCACGGCGCATCTTTTCATCGCCGAAGCGCGCCATCCAGCGCTCCACGCCGACTTCTTCCACCGCCACCGCGAAGGACTCATTGAACTGGCTGTCATCCTTGGCATAGGCAACCTGGTGCGCCAGCTCGTGGAAGACCAGGCGCGCCAGTTCGCCGTCCGGATACTGGATAAAGGTCGACAGGACCGGGTCGTTGAACCAGCCCAGGGTCGAGTAGGCTGGCACGCCGCCGATCTGCACATCGAGCCCCTGCGCGCGCAATTCGCCGGCAAATGCCTGCGCCGCTTCCTTGCTGTAATAGCCGCGGTAATTGACGCAGCCGGCAATCGGGAAACACCATTTGGTTGGTTCCAGCGACAGCGCCGGCGCCGCCACGACGTTCCACAACACGAACGGACGCTTCAGGTCAGCGTAGAACTTGTAGCTGCCATTGTCCGGCAGTTCCAGTTCGGCGGCGGCGAAACGGCGTATTTCCTTGACCCGCTGCAGCTTGGTCTTGAGCTTGTCGCCGGTCGCCGGGTCGGCCAGCCAGTCGTCGATCGGACGGGCCTGTGCCATCAGCGAGTATTGCCCTTGCGCTGCCTGCATGTAATAACCAAGCTGGGCGCAGCCGCCGGACAGGGCGGCAGCCAGAATGGCGGCGCTGGCAAGCAGCGCAGTGCGATAGCGTATCTTCATGCTTCCCTTCCTGCTTTTTCCACTTCAACCAGCACGTCGTAAAAGGTGGGCGCACGGCCCATGTCGGTCAGGCGCTGGCTGGTCAGTTCATTGGCATTTTTTCCGTCCGAAGCCAGTTTTTTCCACCAGATCGACAGGCCTACCACCAGGCCGGGACGGGCATGGTCAGTGACGCGCGCCCGGGCGGTGAAGGCACCGCGGTCATTGTGGATGCGTACCCGGTCGCCATCGGCGATGCCGCGCACAGCCGCGTCCTGCGGGTGCATGTCCAGATGCGGCTCGCCTTCCGTACTGCGCAGGCTCTGCACATTGACGAAGGTGGAATTCAGGAAATTGCGGGCCGGCGGCGAGATCATCGCCAGGGGATAGCGCCGCGCCAGTTCGGGATTGCTGGCGGCGGATTCATAAGGCGGGATATAGGACGGCAGCGGATCGAGCCCTTCGGCCAGCATGCGGGCGCAATAGAATTCGCATTTTCCGGAAGGGGTGGCGAAATTGCCGTTGGCGAACGGCGCGTTTGCAATGGCCAGCTTGCGCCAGCCATTGCGCTTCAGTTCTTCCCAGTCGAAATGCGCGGCACGCGGGTCGGCCCGGTTGAAGGCCTGGGCTGCAATCTCGTCATCGGTTTCATTGAAGCAGTCGTCGTCGAAACCCATGCGGGCCGCGAGCAAACGAAAAATGTCGGTATTGGGCTTGGACTCGCCCAGCGGCTCGATCGCGGGATTGTTGGCCAGCATGTAAAGATGGCCGTAGGCGCCATGCACGTCGGCATGCTCAAGCTGGGTCGTGGCGGGTAGAAGGATGTCGGCGTAGTCGGCCGTGTCGGTCTGGAAGTGCTCCAGCACCACGGTAAACAGGTCCTCGCGGGCAAAGCCCTGCGCCACCTTCGGCGACTCCGGCGCCACCGCCACGGGATTGGCGTTATAGACAATCACCGCCTCGATCTGCGGGCCGAATTCGGGCGATGCCGGCCGCAGCAGATCGTCGCCTATGGTGCTCATGTTGACCAGACGCGGCAGCTTGCCCGGCAGCAGATCGGGACGCTGCAGTGCCTGCGTGTTCTTGGGAAAGCTGTCGCTGGCCGAGAGCTGAACGCCGCCAGCCGGATGACGCCAGGCGCCGACCAGCGCCGGCAGACAGCTGATGTTGCGTACCGCCATGCCGCCGCCACGCACTCGCTGCAGGCCGTAATTCAGGCGTATGGCAACCGGCTGCCCGGTGCGGGCGGTGCCGCCATACAGTTGCGCCAGCTGTTCGATCTGCTCGACCGGCACGCCGCAGATTTCCGCCGCCCGCTGCGGCGGCCATTCCATCGCTCGCACTTTGAGTTCGTCAAAACCCAGGGTGTGGCGCGCGATGTAGTCGTGGTCGAGCAGGTCGTCGCGGATCAGGATGTGCATCATCGCCAGTGCCAGCGCAGCGTCGGTGCCCGGCAAGGGAGCAATATGGATCTGGCACTTTTCCGCCGTCAGCGAGCGGTAGGGGTCGATCGCCACCAGGATCGCGCCGCGGCGCTTGGCTTCCTGGGCGCGCATCCAGAAATGCACGTTGGACGCAATCGGGTTGCCGCCCCAGATCAGGATGACCTGAGCGTCCTGGAACTGCTCGACGTCCATGCCGACCTTGCCGCCCAGCGTGTAGGTGATGCCTGCCGCGCCAGCCGAGGCGCAGATGGTACGGTCGAGCCGCGACGCGCCCAGCCGGTGGAAGAAGCGCGCCGACATCGACTCGCCCTGCACCAGGCCCATGGTGCCGGCATAGTTGTAGGGGAGGATGGCTTCCGGCGCGCGCGCTGTGATTTCCTTCAGGCGCGCAGCGATGGTATCGAGCGCCTCTTCCCAACTGATCCGTTCGAACCGGCCTTCGCCTTTGGCGCCGACCCGACGCATCGGATGCAGCAAACGATCCGCATGGTAGGTGCGCTCGGTGTAGCGGGCGACCTTGGTGCACAGCACGCCGGCCGTGGTCGGGTGTTCCGGATCGCCGCGCACTTTCGTGGCGACGCCGTTTTCCACCGTCACCAGCATGGCGCAGGTATCGGGACAATCATGGGGGCAGGCAGCGCGGATGGTCTTGGTCGTCATGGGAATATCGCTTTCGGAGCGTTCAATCGTACTGCAAAACGCTTTTCGTCAGGCATGAAATTTCAGCTTAAGCATCTGTTTTTGAAGCTGTTTTATTTCCAGAATTGACCAACTTGCAAATGCTTGACGCTTCAATATTGTCGAGCTTGCAAATCGGCTATGCTGTCGGTTCAAAATACAGGAGAACATCATGCAGTTGATCGATCCCATTGTTGCGTTTCAATCCGAGCTGGCGCAGATCCGGCGCGACATCCATGCCCATCCGGAACTGTGCTACGAAGAGCAGCGCACGGCGGACGTGGTCGCGCAAAAGCTGACCGAATGGGGCATTCCGATTATCCGCGGCCTGGCCAAGACCGGCGTGGTGGGCGTCATCCGCAACGGCGACAGCCCGCGCGCCATCGGCCTGCGCGCCGACATGGACGCGCTGCCGGTGCAGGAGGTCAACACCTTTTCCCATGCCTCGCGCCATCCGGGCAAGATGCACGCCTGCGGCCATGACGGCCATGTGGCGATGCTGCTGGGGGCAGCCCACTACCTGGCGCACCACCGCAATTTCGATGGTACGGTGTATGTGATCTTCCAGCCGGCCGAGGAAGGCGGCGGCGGCGCCAGCAAGATGATGGACGAAGGTTTGTTCGAGCAATGCCCTATGGACGCCATCTTCGGCATGCACAACTGGCCGGGCGTGGCCACCGGCACCTTTGGCGTGACGCCAGGGCCGATGATGGCATCGTCCAACGAGTTCGAACTGACCATCACCGGCCGCGGCGCCCATGCGGCCCAGCCGCACAAGGGGGTGGACCCGGTGATGACGGCAGTGCAGATTGCGCAGAGCTGGCAAACCATCATCAGCCGCAACAAGAGCCCGCTTGCGCCCGCGGTCCTGTCCATCACCCAGATCCACGCCGGCAGCGCAACCAATGTGATCCCGGACCAGGCCACCATGATAGGCACGGTGCGCACTTTCGATCTGCCGGTGCTGGACCTGATTGAAAGCCGCATGCGCACGGTCGCCGAGCATACTGCCGAGGCATTCGACGCCAGCGTCCATTTCGAATTCAAGCGCAATTACCCGCCGCTGATCAATCACGCAAGGGAAACGGCGTTCGCAACCGAGGTGCTGCAGTCCATCGTCGGCGCCGACAAGGTCGATGCCCAGGTCGAACCCACGATGGGCGCCGAGGACTTTGCTTTCTTCCTGCAGAAAAAGCCTGGCTGCTATGTATTCATCGGCAATGGCGACGGTGACCATCGCAGCGGCGGACATGGGCTGGGGCCATGCAACCTGCATAACCCGAGCTACGACTTCAACGATGCGCTGCTGCCGATCGGCGCGACCTACTGGGTGCGGCTGGCCGAAACCTGGCTGGCGCGCGGCTGAACCTGTGCCTGCAGCAGCGATGGGACGATGCGGTAAGTCCGTGTCCCATCCTGCTGCGCATTGCCAGCACCGTCATCCGCCACGAATTGCCAGCGCAGATGATGGTATTGCGCCACCGATTCCCGGTGCGCGATGCTGACGATGGTCGAGTCCGGCAGTTCCGCGGTGAGCAGCGCATACAGGGCCGCTTCGGTATCGCCATCCATGGCGCTGCTGGCTTCATCCAGGAACACGATATCCGGGCGGATCAGCAGCACGCGCACCATCGCCAGGCGCTGCTGCTCGCCGGGAGACAGCTTCTGGCTCCAGTTTTCTTCCTGATCCAGCACGGGCGCCAGATGCGCAAGACGGCATGCATCGAAATGCCGCAGGATGTCGGCATCGTCATAATTCTGCGCAGCCAGGGGATAGGTCACCGCGGCCCGCAGCGTGCCTATCGGCAGATAGCTGCGCTGCGGCAGAAACAGCACGGAGGCCTGCTGCGGTATGTCGATCGCCCCATCGCCATAGGGCCAGATACCGGCAATGGCGCGAAACAGCGTGGACTTGCCACAGCCGGAGGGGCCGGCAACGAGGATACGCTGCCCCGCGCCAATGGCCGACGACAGGGGCTGCGTCAGCGGCAGGCCCGAGGGCAGCGCCAGCGTCAGATCGGCAAGCGTGATGTCCTGCGTGCCGTTGCGCACCACCCTGATGTTCGACTCGGTATGACGTGCCGCTTCGACGACATCATGAAAACCAGAAAGCCGGTTCACGCTCGCTTTCCATTCGGCCAGCGAGCTGAATGCCTCGATGAACCATGACAAGGCCGACTGCACCTGGCCAAACGCCGAAGAGATCTGCATCAGTCCGCCCAAGGTGATGGCGCCGCTGAAGTAACGCGGTGCGCCCACGAGGAAGGGAAAGATGATTGCAAACTGCGCATAGAAGGTTGACGCCACATTCAGGCGCTTCGTGGTGCGCATGATCTGCCACCAGTTGTCGCGTATTCTTTCGAAACGTCCTTCGAGTTGAGCATGTTCCTGCGGCTCGCCGCGATAAAGCGCAACGGACTCGGCATTCTCACGCACGCGAATCAGGCCGAAGCGAAAGTCCGCCTCGAAGCGTTGCTGCATGAAGTTCTGCTGCACCAGCGGCTTGCCGATCCAGGCCACCAGCAGCGACCCGATGCCGGCATAGGCGATCGCGAACCAGACCATATAGCCTGGGATCACCCAGTCCTGCCCGCCTAGCATGAAAGCCAGCGGCCCGCTGACGGACCAGAGTATTCCCACGAACGACACCAGCGTGACGACGCTGGAGAGCAGGCCCAGGGACAGCGTCAATGAGCCATTGGTCAGATACTTGAGGTCTTCGGCGATGCGCTGGTCCGGATTGTCGGCGCCGCCGGCTTGCTCAATCCGGTAATACGCCTGGCCCGAAAGCCAGCCCTCCATGTACTGCCGCGTCATCCAGCCGCGCCAGCGGATTTCCAGCGCCTGCGTCAGGTAGACCTTGTAGATCGCCACCGCAATGTAGATGAACGCGAGGTAGGAAAACCGCCATAGCTGTTCCTTGAACGTCGCCAGGTCCTTGCTTTCCAGCGCGTTGTAGAAGACCCGGTTCCATTCATTGAACAGCACGTTGATGTAGACCATCCCCAACGCCAGCACAACCACGGTGGCGAGCAAGCCGCGCGCCTTCCATTTTTCCTCCGACACCCAATAAGGCTTGAGCAGACGCCAGACCGCATGCCAATCAGTCGGTTCGCTGGTCCGGCGTTTTACCTGCATGGTATTCATCCTTATGGAATTGGAGGGTTGTGTTGCTTAGTCCACCTTGGCGCCGGAAGCCTTTACAACCTTTTCCCACTTCTTGGTTTCTGCCTGGATATGCGCGGCGAACTGCTCCGGCGTATTACCCACCGGGTCGGCCCCCTGGCTGATCATCTTTTCCTTTACCGCGGGGCTCGACAGCGACTGCGCGATTTCCTGCTGCAGCTTGTTGACGATGTCTTTCGGTGTACCGGCCGGCGCCAGTATGCCGAACCAGGAACTGGCTTCAAAACCTGCGAGCTCTCCGCCGGCATTGGCCAGCGGCATCACGCCAGGCAGCGCCGGCGATGGCTTGCTGCTGGTAACGCCCAGCGCAACCAGCTTGCCCGACTTGATGAAAGGCAGCGCAGATGGCAGGTTGTCGAACATCAGGTCGGCTTGTCCGGCGATCAGATCTGTCAGTGCTGGGCCGGAGCCGCGATAAGGCACGTGGAGCATATAGGTCTTGGTTGTGGTCTTGAACAGTTCGCCAGCGAGATGAATGGAGGTGCCATTGCCGGAAGACGCCATATTGAGCTTGCCCGGGTGCGACTTCGCGTACGAGGTAAAGCTCTTGATATCGGTAATCTTGTTCTTTTCGGCAAAGTCCTTGTTCACCACGAGAACGTTGGGCACGGAAGCAACCAGTGTCACCGGCGCGAAGTCCTTGATAGGGTCGAACGGCATCTTGGGATAGAGCGACTGGTTGATCGCATGCGTACCGACGGTTCCCATCAGCAGGGTATAGCCGTCAGGTGCCGACTTGGCCACCACATCGGCGCCAACATTTCCCCCCGCGCCGGGCCGGTTGTCAACGATGACCGACTGTCCCATCGACTTCTGAAGTTCGGCGCCAACCGCGCGGGCCAGCAGGTCAGTCGTGCCGCCGGCGGCGAATGGCACGACAATCTTGATGGGCTTGCTGGGATAGGTGTCTGCGCTTGCCGATGCGCTGGCCAGTGCCATCGCAGCCATGCCGAACAGGGATAAGCAGTTCTTGAGTTTCATTGTTTCTTCCTCGAGTTTTGTATAGGGAACTCCGGTGATAGCCAGGTTATGCAGGCTGCGTCTGGCCGGGCACCGGCCGGTACCGCATATTACGACGATTACCATCGACTGGGCTTGCGCTCCATAGGAGCACCCTGCCAAACGCTGTTGCATAATGCACATTTTCCTCATCAGGACCTCGCCATGCAAATTTCTGACATCCAGCTTGCCTATCCTGTGCCGATGCAGCTTGGGGAATGTCCCTTGTGGCATCCGCGGGAAAACCAGCTTTACTGGATCGACATCGACGGCCGTGCAGTGCACCGGCTGGCCCTTCAGAACAACATGCACCAGTCCTGGGCGATGCCCTCGGAACCTGGCGCCATCACATGGTGTGCAGCGGGGGGCATGCTGGTAGCGCTGCGCACCGGCATTCACATGCTCGACACCGCGACCGGCTCGTTGAATCTCCTTGCCGCGCCGCCCTATGACCCGGCACGCGAACGATTCAACGATGGACGATGTGATGCCGCAGGGCGCTTATGGATAGGCACACTCTATGAGCCGCGCGATCAGCCTAATGCGGCACTGTATGCGTTCGAACGCGGCGCGCTGCGTGACAGCGGCATACGCTCCACGGTATCCAATGGCGTCGCATTCAGCCCGGACAACCGTGTCATCTATCACAGCGACACTACCAGCCATCGCATCAGCGCCTATGAATTCGACCTGCAGAGCGGCGCGCTTGGCGTTGGCCGCGTGCTGCAGCAGTTCCCGACGGAGCGCAATGCGCAATACGGCGGCAGACCGGATGGCGCGGCGGTCGATGCCGAAGGCAATTACTGGTGCGCGATGTATGAAGGCGGCCGCTTGCTGCAGTTGTCGCCGAACGGGACTATGCTGCGTGAGATACTGCTGCCGGTGCGTTGTCCCACCATGGTAGCCTTTGGTGGCAACGACCTGCGCACGCTTTACATCACCACAGTGAGCAGCAAGCGCAGTGCAGAAGAGCTGGCGGCGTGCCCTCATTCAGGCTGTCTGTTATCACTGCGCGTGGATGTGCCGGGCTTGCCCGAGCATCCCTATATTCCATAGCATTACCGGTTACGAACATAATCAAAATAACGAGACAAGCATGAGCAACTACATTCTTGCGCTGGACCAGGGGACGACCAGTTCACGCGCCATCTTGTTTGACCGCGCAGGCCATGTCCGTGGCTGCGCTCAACAGGAATTCCGGCAAATCTTTTCGCATCCAGGCTGGGTCGAACACGATCCTGACGAGATCTGGCAATCACAGCTTGCCGTCGCGCGGCAGGTAATGAAGGAATGTGCAGTCAGTGCTGCAGACATCGCCGCGATCGGCATTACCAACCAGCGTGAAACCACTGTGGTATGGGACCGTACGACCGGTGAAGCTATCGGCAATGCGATCGTCTGGCAGGACAGACGCACCGCCGATATCTGCGACGCATTGCGTGAAGCCGGCCACGCGGACCTGTTCCAGCGCAAGACCGGCCTGGTACTGGACGCCTATTTTTCCGGCACCAAGGTCAAATGGCTGCTCGATCATGTGCCCGGCGCGCGCGAACGGGCTGAGCGCGGCGGACTTGCGTTCGGCACCGTCGATAGCTGGCTGATCAGCAAGCTCAGCGGTCAGCATGTCACCGATCCCAGCAATGCCTCCCGCACACTGATGTTCAATATCCATACCATGGAATGGGACGAGGAACTGCTGGAGATACTCGGCATTCCCCGTGCGATGCTGCCAAGTGTGGTTCCAAGCAGCGGCGTCATCGCCCACACCGATGCGGCACTGTTTGGCGCCGCATTGCCGATTGCGGGCATCGCCGGAGACCAGCAGGCAGCCACATTCGGCCAGGCCTGCCTGCGGCCCGGCATGGCCAAGAACACCTACGGAACCGGCTGCTTCATGCTGATGAATACCGGTTCCAAGCCGATTACCTCTCATAACAACCTGGTGACCACCGTAGGCTGGACTTGCGGCGACACAAAGCCCAGAGATGCTGTCTATATGCTGGAAGGCAGCGTTTTCATGGCCGGCGCAACGGTGCAATGGCTGCGTGACGGCCTGGGCATCATCCGGAGTTCGGATGAAGTGGAGGCGCTTGCCGCGAGCGTGCCGGATACCGACGGCGTGGTGTTTGTTCCCGCCTTTGCAGGTCTGGGCGCGCCGCATTGGGATGCTTACGCGCGGGGAACCATCGTCGGCATGACGCGAGGCACAAACAAGGCGCATATAGCCCGTGCGGCGTTGGCCAGCATTGCCTATCAGACGGTCGACATATTGCGTGCAATGCAGAATGACTCCGGCATTGAATTGCAGGAACTGCGTGTGGACGGTGGCGCTTCGAGAAACGACTTGCTGATGCAATTCCAGGCAAATGTGCTCGGCGTACCGGTGGTTCGCCCAGTCATTACCGAGACGACTGCTTTGGGAGCGGCATATCTTGCAGGTATCGCGGTCGGATTCTGGAAGTCGCAGGACGAGGTTGCTGGTCAATGGCAAAAAGAACGGCGCTTTGATCCTGACATGAGCGCAGAGGAGCGCAACAGTCGCCTGAACCAGTGGCATCGCGCTGTTGAACGCGCACGCGCCTGGGTTGAATGATTTTCGGTGCAGCCGTGGCTTCGCAGCAAGGCGCGAGGCCGACCTGTACGAGCTTCAATAAACAAGGAATAAAAGGAAACAGATGAATTTTCGCGGCTGGCAATGGTGTCGCCGGGGCGCCGCAGGAAATTCCGGGAGCATGCTGCCAGCTCGCTTAGCGGTGCGTGCCTGCAGGCTCATACCCCCGGGAAAGTCGTGCCTGCAGCTTCTTGATGTTGAGCGCCACACTGGCAGTTGACGCTTCCTCGATTCAGACGAAGCGGCCGCGATTTCGGTAGTGGGCGGCAGCGAGAGATCAAAGCCCGTCATAGACCAGAACCTTGATTCGCCTACTGCTCTTGTTGGTAAACAGATAAGCATGGTGCGGGCGAGCGGTGCCGAACACCTTCATGACCCGTGCCAGGGCAGTGTCCGTGCCGGCCCGCATATCCAGCGGGTCGCAGGCCAGCCAGATGGCATCAATGCGGATCACCGAAGCACCTCGCGCAACCATGCTGCGCGTTCGGTGACCAATGACATCGGCCAGTTGCGCTTTCAGGCTTGCGCCATGGCGCCGCCGACGCACCATCCTCGAGGTCGATTCCGTCATGGGGTGTCCACTTAAAAAATAGGTGGACACGATTATCCCTAATGCCCTGGCTGCCACAAGGGGAGTTCAGTAGTGCTTACACTGCACACACTGCCACGCTGTGCATCCGGAGGTAGTCATCCTGGTTCTTCAGTCTGGCCGTTCCAACGCCCCAAAGCAAAAACCCCCGGCGCCTTCTGGCACCGGGGGTTTTCTAATAACAGCCTGACGATGACCTACTTTCACACTGGTTGCAGCACTATCATCGGCGCAAAGTCGTTTCACGGTCCTGTTCGGGATGGGAAGGGGTGGTACCAACTCGCTATGGTC
>NZ_JACYOX010000053.1 GCF_015352955.1 Noviherbaspirillum soli | reverse complement strand
TGAAGCCGCGCTGTCTCATCGTGGCAATGGTAATTCGGTCCTCAGGCTGAAGCTGCTGATAAGTGGTCGGTTTCTGCATGTGCACACTTTACAAGAAATGGTGTTGCACTTCATATTTGAGGCCGCCGGACTACAACATTAAGTCGATTTATTTCCGGGACTTAAGGTTACCAAGGGAAGAGACCAAAGTCTATTGATTTAAGGGGCGAAGGTGGCGAAAGGTCGCTACTTCGTTTCACACATTATTAGATCTGATAAAAATCAAATGGAATGAGATTCATAAAGCGATTCTACGCAAACGGATTGCATTTTTAAGCACTTGTTCATGCTGAAACGCAATTCTGGATCCAGGGAAAGATCCTTATTTTTTCAGATTTGATTGGCGCAATGGATTAATTGCGGCCTGGGAATCCAGTGCTGCGCTGATTTTGTATTGCTTAAATTCTTGGTAGGAGATTCGGTAATGTATCTCAATAGAAAAGCGTCCCAGCAGGAAGTGCGGGAAGCATTGAAGGCACAGGAAAATCGCAAGGAAATTGTCCGGGCGCTTTCGCATGGCCAGGTGTCACGGCGCGACCTGCTGAAATGGGGACTGTTTACGGCCGGTGGCATGCTGGCGATGAAAGGCGGACTCAATCCCTTCGTAGGTAATTCATGGGCCGACTCGATCCCGACCGGCATGCCGCTTAGCCCGTTGTTTGGCGCCAAGCCGTTCACAGCGCCGATGCCGCGCTGCGACATACTCAAACGCAATCCGATTTCCAGCTTGGCGCTGGCGCCGACAAAGGAAGCCAATACCACGGCGACCTATGATATTGCTCCGTCCCTAGTGGAGGGAAGGACCGGTTTGAAGGGGCCGGCCGAAGGAAGACCTCCCGGACCGATATGGGCACACCAGGGCTGGGAAAAATACCCACCGCAAATCGCTGTTGAGGTTTGGCAGCGTGGCGCCTCAGCGTGCTACGACTATAATCCGCAAGTCGCCAATTCCCTTAATAACGGGATTGACCCAGCTGCGACGGTGCCATGCAACTTCCATCCGGTCATGCCGATACAGAATCCGGGCAATTTCTGGACGTTTGATGGCAACGCGCCTCCCAAGCTGCTGCTCGCCCGTTATGGCGAGCCGATCTTGTTCCGTCATCACAATGACCTGAACCCCGATGTCAGGCAGAACGGCGGTTTCGGGCGAAACACGATCAGCACGCATGAGCACAACGGCCACCATGGCGCGGAAAACGATGGCTTTGCCGGCGCCTTTTTCTTCCCCGGCCAGTTCTATGACTACCACTGGCCCATCGTCCATGCAGGGGTCAACAGCATCAATACATCAGCGTCCGACCCAAAGTGCGGAGCGCCGGATGGAAAGGGCGGCATCACCAAGCTGCCAGGCGACTGGCACGAAACCATGAGCACCCACTGGTTTCATGACCACATGTTCAGCTTCACCTCGCAAAACGTGTACAAGGGTGTCGCTGCAATGTTCAACCTCTATAGCTCGCTGGACCGCGGTAATGAAACCATCAATGATGGCGTCAACCTTCGTCTGCCGAGCGGAAAGGACAAGGACTGGGGCAACCTCGATTACGACGTCAACCTGATGCTGTCCGACAAAGCGTTCGATCAGAACGGTCAGCTTGCTTTCGACATCTTCGATTTTGATGGCTTCCTCGGCGACGTGATGACGGTGAACCTGGCTTACCGGCCTTATTTCGAAGTCGAACGGCGCAAGTACCGCTTCCGCATTCTCAATGCCTCGGTGTCGCGTTTTTTCAAGCTTGCGCTGAGCGATGGATCGCAAATCATCCAGATTGGCAATGACGGCAATCTGCTGCCGGCGCCGGTCTACCTGACCGAGCTTGATCAGCAGGGCATTGCGGAGCGCTATGACGTCGTCATCGATTTCTCGCGTTATGCGCTTGGGTCGAAGGTTCACCTGGTCAACCTCGCCGAACATCAGGATGGAAAAAGGGTGGCCAACGACCTGTCGTTGTCCGAGGCGCTGTCAGGGAAATCCCAGGACCCGTGCGTCGGCCGGTTCCTGGAATTTCGGATTGCACGAGCGCCAGCCTATCCGGATACGAGCGTTGTACCGCGGGTCCTGATTCCCAATCCCGATCTGTCGAAAATTCCGGTCGCGCGTGAGCGCACCATCGAATTTGGAAGCGGCGCTTCGACCAGTGGCTCATCCACGGCAGGATCGGGACCATGGGGTTCCAAGGTGGATGGCGGCGCTATGCTTGCCGCGGACATCGGACGCGTATCGGCAGCGCCAAAAGCCGGCACGCGGGAAATCTGGACCCTCAAAAACGGCGGCGGCGGATGGGATCATCCGATCCACATCCATTTCGAAGAAGCGCAGATCCTGGCGCGCGATGGCAAGGCCAGCAATGTGCCGCTGTGGGAGAAAGGCAGGAAGGACGTGTTCCGGCTGCGTCCGGGCGGCACGGTTACCGTCACGCTGCAATTCCGCGACTGGGGCGGCATGTTCATGGAGCATTGCCACAACACGGTACATGAAGACAACGCCATGCTGCTCCGATGGGAAATCGACGATTCCGGCTCACCTTTCCTGAGACCGTTGCCAACGCCGATCCCCACGCCGCAAGGCGTCACTTTCCAGGCACCAAGCAGCTTGCCGACCGCATTCTGACGTTTAGGAAAGCCCATTTTGGGAACCAACTGTTTTTAGCGAGGCTCATCATGCCGCTTCATCGCATCCACCAGCTTGTAATGACTTCCGTCATGCCGGTCTTGCTGGCATGTCTTCTGATTCTCTTTGCCGTGCCGGCACAGGCAATCACCGACATTCCCCGCATCACGATCCCGGCTGCCGGCAGTATTTCCGACCCGTTGGAAAACGTGAAGTTTAGCGGCCAGATTACTGTGGACGGCAAGGTCATCGACGATCTCGTCTTCAACAGCCCCCAGGTCGTTGAACTGGTCATCGACTTCAGCAATGTGAAAGGCAGTGGCGACAAGAGCGGCCGGCAGTTCATCTCCGATGCGCAAGCGATTCTGCACCGGCCGCTCAAGGCGAACGATATCGTTGAGGTGACTTTCCCCTATTACCTCGAAAACGATCCATCGGTATCCCGCACCGCGGTGGCTGCCTTTGAAGTTTCCTTTACCGGCGCCAATAACGTGACCATGAAACTCAAGCTCAAGCCGCCTTCGTTCTGATCGTTCCGCTGCGGCGCGCACGGCTGGCGCCGCGGCTCAACCATCAGGAGCAATACATTCATCTTCGGATCTGACGCTTCCCATTGCAGGTGGCGCGGGCGGAGCATTACAGGAAAATTCATCATGTACACACCTTCTTTGCAGCGACGGTTGAGGAAAATCGCAGTCAGCATTGCCATTTCCGCCGCGGCCATCCTTGGTTCCGTCAGTGGTCCGGCCGTCGCAGGTAACAAGTGGGGCGCGGATTATTTCCCCGACGTCATCCTGACAACCCAGCATGGCAAACCCGTGCGGCTGTACGAGGACTTGCTCAAGGGCCAGTCGGTCGCCATCAACGTGATCTATACCAGCTGTACCGATGAATGCCCGCTGGAGACCGCCCGGATGGCGGAAGTGCAGCGGCTCCTGGGGAAGCATCCTGGCAAGGACGTCCAGTTCTATTCGGTCAGCATCGACCCCGAGCATGACACGCCGGAGGTGCTGAAGGCCTATGCAGAAAAGTTTAATGCCGGCCCAGGCTGGCTGTTTTTGACGGGCAAAAAGGAGGATATCAAACTGGTGACGCGCAAGCTCGGCTTGTCCCGCAACAGCGACGCCGCCAACCGCGACGGACATGCCAGCAGCCTCATGCTTGGCAATGAGCCGGCCGGGCAATGGATGCGCAATTCTGCCGTGGACAATCCCCGATTCCTGGCTGCCACCATGCGCAACTTCTTCGGCTGGAAAGACGACGCGCCAGTCGCCAGTTATTCCGACGCGAAGGCCCTGAACGTCAATCGCGCGCAGTTCACGTTCGAGAGCCGCTGCGCTTCCTGCCACACGATAGGGGGAGGCGACCGCATCGGTCCCGACCTCATCGGTGTCACTGAGCGGCGCGATCGCCACTGGCTTGGCCGCTACTTGCAGGAACCCGAGAAGGTATTGGCTGAAGGCGATCCGATCGCGAAGTCACTCTTCGACCAATACAAGCAGGTTCGCATGCCGAACCTCAAGCTTGGGGCAGAAGACGCCGACGTGCTGCTTTCCTATATCAAGACGAAAGGTTTGGAGCGCCAGGCAATGGCAGCGGCTGCCAGGGGTAACCCATCGGCCAACCATGAACACAAGCATCACCACTGAATGACGCAGGGCCGTGATGGAGTGGCAACACGGCCCTGCATGCGCAGCAAGCTGGCAGGGCGCACGAGAAGAGTTTTTGCCTGTCGGCTATTCCAAGCACCGGATGCAAATCCGTTATTTCAAGGAGAATCAATATGCTGGTTGACCACGAATACCAGGAAAAAGGGCAGGCACAGGGGAAGCGCAGATCCCGTGCCTCATCCGTGATGCCTGGCCACTCAATCAGGAAGGGCAATCGCCGGCCATTCCGGGCTGTCGCCGCGGGCCTGCTGCTCACCTTGCAGTGCAGCCTGTTTGTGGCCGATGCCGGTGCTGTCACACCGATCCAGGTCGGCAGCGGACTGACGGCACCAACCAGCGGGATCATTCTCAACGGCGGTGCAATCAACCCAGCCACAAACCTGCCGTACCGTCACCTGTGGGTTCCGGATCATTTATCCGGTGTCTGCCGCATGGATCCCGACCTGGATTCGCCGCCGCCATACAGCTTGAACCAGAATACCTGCCTCAGCCTCAATGGCGCATTGAAACCAGGGCAGGTTGCCTTCGATGCGACCAACAATAATCTTTATACCGTTGATCTAACGACGAAGTCCCAGGGCCTTTATCGGCTGCACTTCATGCCTAACGGGGATCAGGGCCATGGAGTCCTGGACCAGACCAGGACGGAGCTGATCACCAGCTTGGCAGGAGGATGCGGACTCGGGGGTAGCGTTCCGATTGCGACGTCAATAGGGCCGGACGGAGCCCTGTACATCGGATTCAAGAAAGGCGGAAATATCACGCGAATCAAGAATCCGGGCACCGACCCTATCCCGTGTGGGAACTACCAGAACATCGGAAGTTCGCCGGATGGCAAGCTGACGCTGGGCATGGGATGGATCGGCCGTACGCTGTATGGCATTGACGGCCTTGGCCTGTTCTCGATGGATAATGCCGATACCTGCCAGGGGAATTGCCGCGGCGCTTCCATGCTGACGACCCAAATTCCCGTTCCTTCAGCTCTCATCAGCGACCAGAACTATCCGGCGACTACAGGCGGAATGCTGTATCTGGGAACGCCCAATACCGTTGCCCGCGTTAATCTGAAGTCCAGCCCAATGTCGGTCGAACCAACTTATGGCACCGGGCTATCATTCGTGTCCGGCTTGGCGGTTGACTCGTCAAGCCCTGGCAACGCCGTCTTGTATGCCGCGGATGACCCGACGAACGGCGCCGGCGTCGGATCGGGTCGGCTCTGGCGTCTGGCTGATCCACCAGCGACGCCAGTGCCCCCTTCACAGCCGACGGGTGTGTCTGGTGTAGTGCGTGACAGTGCGGTTGTCCTGAGCTGGAAAGCCGGCGCAAGCGGCACCCAGCCGGTTACCAGTTATACGATTAATTCGCCGCAGTGGGGCAGCAGTCGGGTGGAAAGCGTCGGGATCGTTCCCCCTGCGACGTCGGCACCCACTTCGGCCACCATCACCGGACTGAGCAACGGCACGCCATATGACTTTACCGTGACGGCTAACAGCACCGTTGGTTCCAGTGCACCTTCCGCGCTGGCTGGCCCGTTCACACCTCAGGCGGCAACTGTGCCTGCGGCGCCGACAAATGTGTCGGCAATCCCCGGTAATGCTTCAGCATCCTTGGCATGGTCCGCGCCTGCATTGGACGGTAACAGCCCCATTACTGGCTATCGGATCGATCTAGTGACATTGGACGCCAGCGGCAACCCGGCCACCTATACGCCGGCAGCCACGGCGCCAGGCAATGCAACGGGCGCTACGGTCTTTGGCCTGACCAATGGCAGCACCTACAATTTTGCGGTTGAGGCGCAAAACATTGTGGGCTTTAGTCCGCCATCCGCGCCACTTGCAAAGGTGACGCTGAACGGCACGCCCAACACTGACCTGGCCATCTCGATGAATGGTCCGGCTTCAGTCACACCAGGTTCCAATGCAGTGTACACAGCTACCGTGATCAACAATGGCCCGGTCGACGCCGGACAGATCATCTTCACGGATAGCCCTCCCCCGTCAGGAGCGACCCTGGTATCGGCGACGACGACTGCCGGAGCTTGCAATACGACGGCATGGCCGATTTCGTGCAATCTTGGAGCCGTGCCCGCTCGCGGTAGCGCCACAGTGACAGTCACGCTGAACGTCAGTGGCAAAATCTCTTATGGTGCAAAGGTCCAAGCCCTTGATGGGGCGGGCAACACGATTCCGGACTCCACCCCTGCCAATAATAGTGCGGCTGTTACGACCGATATCGCCGTGGCGACGACGTCAACCGATCTGCAACTGGGCGGCTCGGCAAAGGTCGGCGGGCCTGCCAAGGGATCCAGCGACACCTATACCTGGCAGGTTAAAAACGTAGGGAAGAGCGAAGCCAACGCCGTTGTTTTCAGCAACGACTTCCCGAGTTCGCTGCAAATCAATGGGCCGATATCGATCAGCGGCGCTGCAGGGACGTGCTCGATGTCGCCAGGCGCTCTGAACGGCACCCTGGTCACATGTAGCGTCAACAGCCTGGGATCTGCCCAATCAGTGACGATCACGGAAAACGTGACGGTATTGCAGTCGGGCTCCATTGCAACGACAGGCGCAGTGAAGTTTAGCGGCACGGATACCAACCCGAAAAATGATTCGGTAACGGTGACGATTCAGGCCAAGTAACAACGTCGTCCGGATGCGGGCAGCCATGGAGTCCAAAGCTGTCCGCATGACGTTCCGCAACAAGAGAGCGAACCTTGTTTTTGGCAATCCAAACTGACTTCTATCTCCACTCACGAACTGAGGCACTCTCATGAACCCATCAGGTAAGACGCCGCTTGCCGCAAAGTTGTCTCTGCTCCTGTGTTGCACGCTTGTTTTCTGTCAGAGCGGCTCTGCCCATGCGCAAGTCGCATTACCCGCACTTTCTCTGAAATCGGTTCCGGTGCCGGGACCTTCCGCAGATGCGTTGTCCCAGTTTGTAGCGGACAAGAACGCCGCCATCCAACTTGGCAAAGCCCTGTTTTGGGACGCACGTGTTGGCAGCGACAATAAAACCGCCTGCGCATCGTGCCATTTTGCCGCCGGTGCGGACACCCGAACGAAGAATCAGGTCAGTCCAGGCTTGTTGCGCTTGTCTCCGGGGCCGGACAAGACTTTCCAATTAGGTGCGGCACCGAACTACACCCTTGCAACAAGCGACTTTCCGTTTACCAAGCATGCCGATGTCAATGATGCGCTTACGCGGCTGTCAGATGTCAATGATGTGGCATCCTCCGCGGGTGTATTCACCACCGCGCCGGATGGTGCAGTGACGATCAGCAACGCCGGCGGCCCGGATACCTGCGCTTATGTATCCGACGACGCAATACGACATGGGGGCGACGGGTTCAATATTGGCGAGGTCAACACGCGGCGGGTCGAACCGCGCAATTCGCCGTCGGTGATCAACGCGGTATTCAACTTCCGCAATTTCTGGGACGGCCGGGGCAACAACGTTTTCAACGGCGGTGATCCGTTTGGCATGCGCAATGCGCAACCGCAGCTCTGGAAGCTGGACAAGGGTAAATTAACCAAAGTCAGCGTGGCCATCCCCTCGTCTTCGCTGGCATCGCAAGGTTCGGGGCCGCCGCTGTCGGGCACCGAGATGAGCTGTCGCAACCGAGCCTTCGTCATGCTGGGCAAAAAATTGCTGGACCAGAAAATACTGGGCGGCCAATCCATCTCGCCCAGCGACAGCGTTCTGGGGGCATTCACGAATGCTAGTCTGCGACCCTCATACCGTGGTCTGGTAGCAAAAGCCTTTCGCCCTGAATGGTGGCAAGCTACTGCGGCAGTACGTTTTACCACGTCTGATGCCATGGCCACGGCATCAATGGACCTGCGCAATCCGCCAAAGTTCAAGACGCCGATCGACATCAGTGTCGGTCAAATGGAAGCCAACTTCTCCCTGTTCTTCTCGTTGGCTATTCAACTCTACGAATCCTCGCTGGTCGCCAACGATACGCCGTTCGACCGCTATGCCGCCGGCGACGCCGGCGCGCTGTCGGATGTCCAGAAAACCGGACTGTCGATCTTTACCGGCAAGGGCCGCTGCATCAATTGTCATGGTGGCGCTGAATTAACCAATGCCTCCGTACGTAATGTCACAAGCCAGCGGCTTGAGCGCATGACGATGGGCAACGGCTCGACGAAAATCTATGACAGCGGCTTTTACAATATCGGTGTCCGGCCCTACACCGATGATGTGGGTGTAGGCGGCAATGATCCGTGGGGGAGGCCTCTTTCCGAGAGCCTGATGGTGTTGAACAAGCTGTCGGCGCTTCTCGGAAATAATTTCAACAGCGCGGCCAACCCGGTGCCTGCCAGCGCTGACGAAGTGAGCGTCACTGGCGCATTCAAGACGCCGGGCCTGCGCAATGTGGAGTTGACCGGACCCTACTTTCACAACGGCGGAAAGGCGACGCTCATGCAGGTCGTTGACTTCTATAACCGGGGCGGCGACTTTGCGGAAGAAAACCGTCCTTTCCTGGCGCCTGATATCCAGCCGCTTGGCCTGGCCGAAGAGGAAAAAAATGCACTGGTGGCTTTCCTGCTATCGCTCACCGACGAACGCGTGCGCTTGCAGAAGGCGCCGTTTGATCATCCTTCACTGTGCTTGCCGCAGGGCGAAGTAGGGGACACGCTATGGATCAAGCCCGATGCATCGAACCCGATCAATGGTGCCGATGACCTGCCGAACTCTTCCTGCCTGTCCGAGGTCGGCGCATCCGGGAGCAATCTGCCTCTCAAGACATTTCTGTCATTGCCGCCAACCCAGCATTAGACATCAGCCGTAGGGCAAGAAAAGAGGCGATGCGGAGGAACAGGTCTGCAAGAAAACCAAAACAAGAGGAGAACAGTGATGCCCATGAAATCCAAGATGATTTCTCCCCATACGAGGAACACATTGGAATACGCGGAGGCCATGCGGCTACTTTTTGATCGGCGCGTCGTGGAGGAGCATATGAACCGAATCGACAAGGAAATCAGGCTGGTACGCAGGGTATCTCCATCCGCTGTTGCGCAAGCGCGCAAAGATGTAGCCAACCATGACAATGGCGGCGTTCCAGGCTCGGCCGCCAAGCTTGATAAAGAGCATGAATACGCAAGCTCCGGTGCTGGCTTCATCGGCGGCGCTGAAGAAGCTTGACGTTCAATAATTGGGGCTGGGCTGGACAAGCACCTGTGAATTGATCGGCGCCTAGCCAGAGCTTGTATTTTGGGTTGCACGGCAAGGCATTCAGCGTGTCATGTATGTGGATCCTCGCTGTCATGCCAACTCGTCGATCCCGATCGTGGGAGGCAAGATGGCGCCTGAGCTTGCTGATGATGAACTCCTTGAAATAGTCCAGCCACTTCTTCCAGCCAGGCGGCGGCGCAGGATGCATTCTGGCCGCAAGCCGTTGGACGACAGGCGCGTTCCAACGGACATCCCGTTTGTCTTGCAGCCGGGAATTCGCTGGTAAATGCTGCCGCAAGAAATGGGATGCGGCTTCGGCATGACGTACTGGCGCCGGGTGCGTGCCTGGCAGAAGGCCGGGGTAGGGCGCAGGCTGCACCGCGTGCTGCCGGACAAACTGCGAGGCGCCGACAAGCTCGATTTCTCCCGAGTTGTTGTCGACAGCTCGCCGGTATGTGTCGTCCATGGAGGGGGACCCGGACTAAACCCAACCGATCGCCCTAACGCTGGCATCAAGCGCCATCTCCTCGTCGACGCGCGAGGCGTCCCGGTCAACGTCATTCTGACCAGGGCAAACTGCCATGAGGCCACATAGCTCCTGCCATTGGTCGATGGCGCGTGTCCGATTCGAGGGAAGCGCTATAGCATTGGACCAACGCGGCATCGGACACCAGATTGCCAGGCGCAGACAGCGCATGACAGCAATCCTGGCAAGACCCGCTGGGAAGTCGAACGCAGCATCGCCTGGCTGCAGCAGTTCCAACGACTGCGCATAAGCTACGAACGACTACCCTCGACCCATGAAGCATTCCTTCAGATGGGCTGCACTCCTATTTGCCGGCGCATTTTGAAAAACCCATTCTGTTAGACGCCTTCAATGCTTGCCAGCGCGACCGGTCATCTTTATCGCCCTACAGTTCCAGCACGATCTTCCCGCCCGCCGCCCGGCTGCAGCAGGCCATCATCTTGTTGTTCGCCTCGCGCTCGGCGCGGGTCAGCACCACGTCCCGGTGGTCCACCGTGCCCGACAGCACCCGCACCTCACAGGAGCCGCACAGGCCTTCGCAGCAGTCGCTCTGCACGTCGATGTTGGCAGCGCGCAGCGCAGTCAGCAGGGTCTGGTCGGGCGCGACGGTCAGGGTCAGGCCGGAATCCTTCAGCTCTACCTCGAACGCATGTTCCTTCGATGGGTCCAGCGCCGTCGTGTTCGCATGGAAGTGCTCGATGCGCAGTGCATCCTCCGGCCAGCCGGCGCAGGCCTGCTGCAGCGCTTCGAGCATGCGCACCGGGCCGCAGGCATAGACCTGGGTGTCTGGCTGCGGCGCACCGAGCAGCGCCGGGAGGTCGAGCCGGGCGCCCTCGTCCTTGCAGTAGAGATGCAGGCGCTGGCCGTGCAGCGCGGCCAGCTCATCGGTAAAGGCCATCGTCCGGCGCGACCTGCCGGCGTAATGCAGCGCATAGTCCATGCCCAGCTCCCTGGCGCGGCGCGCCATGGCGAGGATGGGCGTGATGCCGATGCCGCCGGCGATGAAGATCACGCGGCCGGCGCTTTCATCGAAGCGGAAGTGGTTGCGCGGCCCGCGGATCTTGAGCAGGTCCCCCGGACGCACGTTCGCATGCACCCAGCTTGAGCCGCCGCGGCTTTCCGGGTCGCGCAGCACCGCGATCTCCAGCGCATTGCCATCGGCCGGATCGCCGCACAGCGAATACTGGCGCGACAGTTCCGGCCCGCCGCACTCGATGTCGATATGCGAGCCGGGCGTCCAGCGCGGCATGGCCCTGCCATCTGGCGCTACCAGGCGCAGCCTGGCAATGTCCTGCGCCGCCGCGGTCACGCTTTCCACCCGGACCGTGCGGCCCAGCACATGGTGCGACGTCTCGCCGATGCGCACCGGCGACGCGGCCTGCAGCAGCGCCGGGTTGTGCCGCTCCGGATTGGCCTGCGGGTCCCACTCCACCCACAGATGCTCCGGCCCGCGGAAGGAAGTGTTGGGAACATAGGAAAAGCGCTGCTCGGCCAGGCGCATGTGCGGCAGGCGCTTGGTCAGCTCCTCCAGGAAGATCTGCAGCTCCATGCGCGCCAGGTTCTTGCCCATGCACTGGTGGGCGCCGTAGCCGAAGGTCAGATGGTCGCTGGCATTGTCGCGGCGGATGTCGACCATGTCGGCATCGGTGAAATGGCGCTCGTCATGGTTGGCGGAAGACATCACGATCAGCAGCTTGGCGCCGGCCGGAATGTCGACATCGCCGACCCGCGCCGCCTTCGTGGCAAGGCGGCGCCATGCGGCCACCGAGCCGTTGTGGCGCAGGCATTCCTCGACCGCATTCGGGATCAGGCTCGGGTCCTGGCACAGCTCGTGCCATGCGCCCGGATGCTGCAGCAGCAGCTTCACCGCGTTGGCGGTGGCGTTCGCCGTGGTCTCGTGGGCGGCCACGATGCCGGCCATCATCATCGAATGCAGATAGGAGTCGGTGACCACGTCGGGATAGTCGGCCTGCATGCGGATGCCGTATTTCATCCAGCCGGGGCCGGACGGGTCGCGCCGCATCTTTTCCAGGATCTGGCCGGCCAGCTGCCAGAAGTTGCCCACCGCATGGGCGACCGCCACCTGTTCCTCCGGCCTGGGCCGGCCCCAGGTGTTGACCGTATGCGCGATCGAATACTTGCGCAGCAGGTCCATGTCTTCCTCGGGCACGCCGAGGAAGTGCAGCGCAATCGTCAAGGGCACTTCCCACAGCATCTGGTCGACCAGGTCGGCCCGGCCGTCGTCGATGAAGCGGTCCACGTATTCCCGCGCCAGCCCTCGCACCAGCGGCTCATGGTGCTTCAGCGCCTCGGGCGTGAAAGGCTCCATCAGCACCCGGCGCCGCGCCATGTGGGCCGGCTCGTCTTCGTTCACCAAAGTGCGGTTCATCGCATAGTTGTATGACGCCAGCACCGCATTGGCTTCATCGCCGGTGGGCGTGATCTTTTCCAGCGCGATCGATGGGCTGAAAGTGATGTTGTCGCGGAACACCGCCTTCATGTCGTCATAGCGGCTGACTACCCAGTAGCCCAGCTTCGGGCTGTAGAACACCGGCTCCTGCTCGCGCGACCAGCGCAGGTAGTCGGGCGGGTCCTGCTGGTAGGCATCGTCGAAGGGGTCGAACTGCGCGGCCCGCTGGCTGACGGGGCAGCCGGTCGGCGAACGCCCGGCGGCAAGCGCCTGGTGGTCGATCGGGCAGCCGGCCGCGCCGGCAGGGGAGGAAGGGGTGTGCATGAGTCGCTCCGCATGATGCATGGCTGGAACCCGGCCAGGCGTGGTCGCCGGCGCTGGGGCTGGCGGCCTGGCGGTGCTTCGAACTTCATACCCCGCCGGGCCGTTTTGCGTAATCATACTACGCTTTGCGTAACACGGCGGGGAACGCGCTACGCGTTTGCGACGCCTGCTTCGGCTCCGGTATAGCCCATCGTGGCGCTGATGCTGGCCGCTTCGCGCATTACCTGGGCGACGATGCCGCCGTCGGGCGTGACATCGAAGCCGCCGGACGCACCAAGTGCAGTCAGCACCGCGCAGAGATGCCCGGTGTGGTCGAAGACGGGCGCGGCCACGGCGCTGATGCCGGGCAGCAGGGTGCCGCTGATGGTTGCGCAACCCTGGCTTCTCACCCGGCGGCGCATTGCCTCGACCGGATTTCTTCCGGTAAGCAGCGCGCGCTGCGCCTTGCCGGCGGCGGCCAGTTCCCGTTCCACCTGGTCCATGACGGCAGCGTCGTCGAGATAACTCAGGAAGACCTGCCCGGTGGCTGACCAGAGCAAGGGCATCACTGAACCGGCGCGCACATTGATGGTAACGGGCAGGCCGGGCTCCTCGAAGCGCAGGATGGTCGGCCCCTGGTTGCCCATCACGGCCAGGAAGCAGGTCACCTGCAGCTGCTCGCGCAGCCGCACCAGCGCCGGTTCGCCGAGGCGGATCGGGTCGCATTGCCGCAAGGCGGCCAGGCCGATCGCGATGGCCTGCTGCCCGAGGTAGTAATGCTGGGTGGCCGGGTTCTGCGCCACCATGCCTTCCTGTATCAGGCTGGCCATGTAGCGGTGCACCTTGGCCGTGCTTTCCTCCACCTCGGCAGCCACCGCCGTCAGGCTGGCTGCGCCGCCCAGGCGGCACAGGGCCTTCAGTATGCCCATGCCGACTTCGGCGGATTGCACCCGGCGGCGGCGCTCTTCGGATTGCTGCGGCGGCTTCTTTGTCACTTGGCTGGTCTTTCGGAATGGTAAGGGTGGGGCGGGAGCCGTCACGCGGCGGCGGCTTCGCTATTTTACGCAAGGCGTAGTAGCATTACGCAAAAATTAAAAACCTGAGTCAAGTCAGTCAACCATCCCAGACAGGAGCACACCTTGAAAAAAATCCTGGCAAGCTGCCTCATTGCATTGCCCGTCCTGATGTCCGGCGCCGCCGCGCATGCGCAATCCTATCCGTCCAAGCCGATCCGCTGGCTGGTGCCGTATCCGCCGGGCGGCGGCTCCGACTTCCTGGCGCGCACGGTGGGCCAGGCCCTGTCCGAGCAGGTCAAGCAGCCGGTCATCATCGAGAACAAGGCCGGCGCCAATACCGCGATTGCCGCATCCGAGACGGCGCGCGCGCCGGCTGACGGCTACACCATCCTCAATGCCGACAACGGCACCATGGTGTTCAACTCGGCCCTGTATTCCAAGCTCAGCTATAACCCCGAGAAGGACCTGACGCCGGTCACCCTGATCGGCCGCTTCCCGATGATCCTGGTGGTCGGCCCCGGCTCCGAAGCCAAGGATGCGAAGGATTTCATTGCCAAAGCCAAGGCCCGTCCCGGCAGCATCAGCTATGGCTCCGCCGGCGCCGGCAGCCCGCACCATCTGGCGATGGAACTGCTGAAGGTGGCGGCGGGCGTGGACATGCAGCACGTGGCCTACCGCGGCGCCGCGCCCGCGCTGTCGGACCTGGCGGGCAACCAGATTCCCGCGATGATGGTGGACCTGGCAGCCGGCGGCGGCTTCATCAAGGCCGGCAAGATACGGCCGCTGGCGGTGGCCAATGCCACCCGCCTGCCGCAGCTGCCCGATGTGCCGACCTTCGCCGAACTGGGCTACAAGAACATCGAGGCCGCTGCGCTGGTAGGCGTGGTCGGACCCGCCGGCCTGCCGGCCGATGTGCTGGGCACGCTGAACCGCCAGCTGGTGGCAGCGGTGAACCAGCCGGCGGTGAAGCAGCGCCTGATCGACTTCGGCGTCGAGCCGGTGGCGAACAGCCCGCAGCAATATGCCGATCTGTTGAAGAGCGAGACGGTGCGCTGGCACAAGCTGATCCGCGACCAGAAGATCACGCTGGATTAAGCCATCCTTGATTGCGTTGATGGCGTAGGGTGCAATACCCCGCAGGGGCATTGCACCATTGGTCGATCAAGGAAGCCGGCCGTCGATGCCATCCCGATTTGCGACCGTGGTGCAATGCCCTGCGGGTATTGCACCCCACGGATCACTGGTACGGCTCTTTCAGGGACGATCCGACCTGGGCGGGCGATCTCATTCACGCTGGAAACGTGCCAGCCAGTGGCGCGGCCTGCTCCTGCGCCGTTGCGGCGGCGCGCAGCAGCTCCACCGCGCGCTGCGCAATCGGCGACAGGTAGCCGCCCCGGCGCAGGATGCCGATGCGCCGGTCCATGCCCGATAGCGCAAGCGGCCGCACCACCACGTTGTCGGGCAGGCCCCCAGCCTGCACACTGCGGGTATTGATCATGCTGATCAGACCGGTGCGAGCCACCACCAGTATCAGCGCATTGAGGGTGTCGGCTTCGACTACGATACGGGGCAGCGTTAGGCCGCGCCGGCTGAAGGCGCTGCGCACCTGCAGCCGGGTGAATTCATGCTGGCCGGTCGCGGCCCATGGATAGCGGGTGATGTCTTCCAGGCTGATCGTCTGCTGTTGCGCCAGCGGATGGCTGCGCTGCATCATCAGGCTGCACGGGTCTTCATACAGCATCTCGCATTCCAGCGCCGCATCGAGGCGTTCCGGCACCGGGCAGACCGCCAGCTCGACATCGCGCCGGCTGACCTTTTCCATCATCGCATTGCTGAAGGCGGTGGTGAAGGCGATGCCGGCCGCAGGCCGTTCCATCGTCAGTGCCGGCAGCAGCGCCTGCAGCGTGAAGTCGGTGGTGGCGGGCGTGATGCCCATGCGCAGCAGGCCGGCATCGTTGCCGCCCAGATTGCGCGCTTCCTGCACGGCGTCGTCCATGTCGCGGCTGGCTGCCTGCAGGCGGGCATGGAATGCCTTGCCGGCCTCGGTCAGCTCGATGCCGCGCGCAGTGCGCGTCACCAGCCTGGCGCCCACCTTGCGCTCCAGCCGCTGCATGGCCTTGCTCAGTGCGGGCTGCGATATGCCCAGGTGCTCGGCGGTGCCGGTGAAAGTGCCGGCATGGGCCAGCGCCAGGAAGTATTGAAGGTCATCGCCCAGCATGGCATTCCGGGAAGTTATGGTTTCAAGCGTGGCGGTTATTTTACTTTATGGGTTGGCGGCCTGATAGTTGGCAGCTGCAAGCAGGACGACTCAAGCCTGCGGCAATGTAATGCCATAAGGGTCCGCTATCAGAGGCGCGCAGATGCCGCCGGGCCCATGCATTCGACCACACGATGGAGACACCATGCCCAACCGCCTTTCCCGCCGCCAGTTCCTGCAGACCGGCGCCCTGCTTGCCGCCGGCATCGCGCTGCCCGCGGCCAACCTGCTGGCCAGAGATGACTGGCATGCGGGCGAGCTTGCCCACCTGCTGCCCGCGGCCAGCCATGAGCGCTTCCTGATCAAGGCGTCCTTCCTGTCGCCGCTGACGGAAGCGCCGAGGCTGTCGGTCAACGGCAGGAGCGTGATCGGGCAGCGGACCGATACCGCAGGCAAGTTCTGGCGCTTCGACGCTGCCGGCCTGAAGAGCGACACGGCATACACGCTGCAGATACTGGGCGCCAACGGCCGGGCGCTGTGCGCCACCTGGCCGCTCAAGACCTTCCCGCTGCCGGACGCCGCGCCGCAACGGGTGCGGCTCTTGGTCTATACCTGCGCCGGCGGCAACCCGGATGCGAAGGGCCCCGGCGGCATGGAAGCCTTCCGCTCGCTGGCCATCCGCCATGCGCTGCTGGAGCGCGGCCTGTCCTACCGGCCCGACGTGGTAATCGCCAATGGCGACCATGTCTACCAGGACCAGCGCACCTGGCTGGAAAGCGCCAGCCCGACGATACGCAAGGCCGCCACCGACTACTACAAGCAGGTCGGCATGTTCGACACCAGCCAGGCGGTGCTGGGCACGGCCAACGAGCCGCTGCTGAAGAAGATGGTGGACCCGCAGATCGCCCATCTGTATGGCACCCGGCTGCGCTCGACGCCGGTGTTCTTCCTGATGGACGACCATGACTACTTCGAGAACGACGAGGCCGAGGAAAACTTCATTACCTTCCCGCCCGACAATTTCGACCTGACGCTGGCGCGCACGGTGCAGGACATGTACTTCCCCGAATTCCTGCCCGAGCGCAGCCGCTCGCTGATCCTGCCGGGCAGCAATGCGGCCTACCGCGCCGCCGGCGTGTCCGAATGCTTCGGCACCCTGCGCTACGGCAAGCTGCTGGAAATGCTGATGTACGACTGCGGCCGCTATCTGTCGCTGAAGGACAGGCATGCCGGGCTGGTGCCGCCCGAAGCCGAGAAATGGCTGCTGGAGCGCACCCGCGGCTCGGATGCGCGGCACATGATCCACATGCCTTCCACGCCCTTCGGCTGGTCGGCCGGCAAGTGGCGCGAATGGTATCCGGATGTGGTGGTGTCGGACGAGATCATGGCGGCGCCGCCTGCGGTGCTGTCGCAGCGCTTCGGCAGCGTGCGCGGCACCAATATGCGGCTGTCCACCGCGCGCCAGAAATACATGTGGCAGTCCGGCTGGTTCGGCCAGCACCAGCGCATCGTCGAGGCGATGGCGCAGCAGAAGCGGCCCGCGGTGATGATGTCGGGCGACCTGCATGCAACCGGCTGGGACCGCATGACCAGGAGCGGCGACATCGACCTGCGCGCCAATCCGCTGCATATCATCCTCAACGGCCCGCTGGGCACCGGCATGGCCGGCTGGCCCAGCGGGCCGCGCGGCCTCGGCCCCGGCGCGCCCGGCGCGCTGACGCTGGAACGCAATGTGAAGCCAATGGAGAAGAACGGCTTTTCCATCGTCGATATCACACCCGATCGCATGGTGTGCCAGCTCTTTGCCTGGCGCGAGCCCGATCCCTTCGATGCCATCAGCCGGCTCGAGCCCTATGATGTGCTGGAGATTCCACGCGGCTGATGAAGCTGCCATTCAGACGATGCCGATGACCATGAACACAAACCCACCGGCGCGCCGCGCGCCCCGCCTTGCCGCGCTGGCAGCGGCGCTGCTGTTGTGCGCCTGCGCCGGCCCCGGCATCAAGCCGGAGACGGTCAACGCAGGCCCCCTGCCGGCCGAGCCGGCCACCGTGCAATCGCAGCAGGACTGGCTCGGTCGCCTGCCCTTCGCCGACCGGCAGGACTTCGAGGATGCGCAGCGCGGCCATGTCGCCGGCCTGGAGCAGCCGCAGATCCGCACCGCCGATGGCCGCGTGGTCTGGGATGCGCAGGCCTATGCCTTCGAAAGCGGCGACGCGGCGCCGGCCACGGTCAATCCCAGCCTGTGGCGGCAGGCGCTTCTCAACAATGTGTCGGGCCTTTTCAAGGTGACCGAGCGGGTCTACCAGATCCGCGGGCTGGACCTGGCCAACATGACCATCGTCGAAGGCGACGCCGGCATCATCGTCATCGACCCGCTGCTGTCGGCCGAGACCGCCCGTGCCGGCCTGGAGCTGTACTACCGGCACCGTCCCGCCAGGCCGGTCAGCGCGGTGATCTATACCCACAGCCATATCGATCATTTCGGCGGCGTCAGGGGCGTGATCAGCGAGGACGATGTGAAGGCGGGCAGGGTGCAGGTGATTGCGCCGTCCGGCTTCATGGAAGAAGCCGTCAGCGAGAATGTGCTGGCCGGCACGGCGATGAGCCGGCGCGCGCAGTACATGTACGGCGCGCTGCTGCCCAGGAGCGCGACCGGGCAGGTCGATGCCGGCCTGGGCAAGGGCCTGTCGCGCGGCACGGTCACGCTGATTGCGCCCAGCCTGCTGATCGAAAAGCCCGTGGAGACGCGCCGGATCGACGGCGTGGACATCGAATTCCAGCTGACGCCCGGCACCGAGGCGCCGGCGGAGATGAACCTGTACTTCCCGCAGATGCGCACCCTTTGCATCGCCGAGAATGCGGTGCGCACCCAGCACAATCTGCTGACGCTTCGCGGTGCGAAGGTGCGCGACGCGAAGCAGTGGTCTTACTATCTTGACGAGACCCTGGCGCGCTATGGCGCCAGGTCGGACGTGCTGCTGGGCCAGCATCACTGGCCGACCTGGGGCAGGGAGCGCATCAATCGCCTGCTGGCCGACCAGCGCGACATGTATGCCTACCTCAACGACCAGACGCTGCGGCTGATCAACCACGGCTATACGCCGATGGAGATTGCAGGGCGCCTGCACAGGCTGCCCGAGCCGTTGGCCAGCCAGTGGTATGCGCGCGACTACTACGGCTCCATCAGCCATAACGTGCGGGCTGTGTATCAGCGCTACCTCGGCTTCTACGATGGCAACCCGGCCAACCTCGATCCGCTGCCGCCGGTGGAGACGGCACGCCGCACGATCGCCTGGATGGGCGGCGCCGACGCGGTGCTGGCCAGGGCGCGCGAGGCATACCGGCAGGGGGATTACCGCTGGGTCGCGCAGATCGGCAACCAGCTGGTGTTCGCCGAACCGGAGAACCAGGCAGCGCGGCAGTTGCAGGCGGCCGCGCTGGAGCAGCTGGGATACCAGAGCGAGAACAGCACCTGGCGCAATGCCTACCTGAGCGGCGCGCAGGAACTGCGCAAGGGCGTGGTCGTTCCGCCCACGCAGGGAGCGGCCTCGGCCGACCTGGTGAAGGCGCTGACGGTGCCGATGTTCTTCGATTTCCTGTCAGTGCGGCTCAATGCCGACAAGGCGGCCGGCAAGGCCATGCGCATCAACTGGGTGTTTCCCGACCTCGGCCAGCGCTATGCGATGACGCTGAACAACAGCGCGCTGACCTACCGGGCCGACGCAGCGCATGCAACGCCGACGGCCACCATCACGCTGCGCAAGCCGGTGCTCAACGCGGTATTTGCCGGGCAGACCAGGCCAGGGGATGCGATCCGGTCGGGGCAGATGCAGGTCACGGGCGACCAGCAGGCGCTGGCGGCGCTGTTCGGGATGATGGACAGCTTTTCGCCTTCGTTCAATATCGTCACGCCGGCGGCGCGCTGAAGCCGCAACATGTTGGTTAAACATGGGCGTGGAGTGGTGACCAGTCGTAGGGCGTAATACCCGAAGGGCATTACGCCATCTCCGCCCGGCAGCGATCCGTCTTCACGCCGAGGCATTGCCGCGCGTCACAGCATCGGGATGGACATGGTGGTGCCGTTGGCCCAGGTGCCGATGATGTCGCCGTTCACATAGGTCAGCTTGATGGGCTTTTCCTTGGGCAGCGTGGCCTGGGTCTTCTCGCCGCCGAT
>NZ_JACYOX010000052.1 GCF_015352955.1 Noviherbaspirillum soli | reverse complement strand
TGACGCCGGATCAGCGTCATCGTGGCCAGGCGGACCAGCTGCTGGCCCATCGCAAGGCGGTCTATCAAGCCGCCCGGGCCGCCAAGCCGCAGCGCTGGGCAGGCGCCGTGCGCCATTGGGATCTTGACGAGGTGGTGTATCTGAACCCCGAGCGAAAGGAGGCTTTGCCGGCCGCGATGCCACGTGCTGCATGACTAATTTGGCGACAACTACCTTGACACATACCGCTTCGCCAAAAAAAGTAACCAAAAAAAGGCGACCCGGTGATCGCGCCCCGCTGCGCGGGGTGCCCGTGCCAGCGATACCCGGAGCGGGGCGCGGCTAAACTCGCCAAGCTGCGCTTGGCTCAGACAGACGCCGCACCTTTTCCCGCTCCGGGCACCGCTGACACGGCGCGCTCAACGGGATTTCACTGCAACGGCAACGGAAACGGCAACGGCAACGGCAACGGCAAGGGCCACTTCAAAAGCAACGGCAACTGTCGCTGCGCGTAATGCAACTGCACCTGTCGCTGCGCGTACGGCAACGGCAACCATCGCCACTGAACCCCGCTTCCTCAATTTCCCCCAGGCCCAATACGACACACCCCCATGACGATTACAATGCCGCCTCCCGCCCACCGACCTGATGGAGATAATCCATGACCCTATCCACACTGCGCCGTTCCGTTCTTGTCATGCTGCTGGCTTCGTCGCTCCCCGTGCTGGCCGACGATACGCTGCGCTTCGGCGTGGGCCTGTTTCAGCCGGACAGGGAGAAGAATGACGCTACCTACCGGCCGCTGGCCGACTATCTGGCAGCGAAGCTGGGCCGCAAGGTGCAGCTGCGTACCGTCGATAGCTGGGAAGGACTGGCCAAGTCGCTGGCCAGCGGCGAGACCGACATCGCGCTGCTGGGGCCGTGGGGGTATGTGCTGGCCAACCGCAATGCCGGCGCGCAGGCGGTGGCTACCATCCTCTACGACGGCAAGCCGACCTATCATGCGCTGATCGTGACGCGGCCCGACAGTGGCATCCAGACCCTGGCTGACCTCAAGGGCAAGCACTTCGCCTTCGGTGACAAGGGTTCCACCTCGGGCTACCTGATCCCGACCTACCAGTTCCTGACCATGGGCATCCCGGACCCGGAAAAATTCTTCGGCAAGGTGGTCTATACCAAACATCAGGCGATCGAAACGCAGGTGACCCGCGGCGAACTCGATGCCGGCGCCGACTACGACCGCAACCGCAACGCCATGATCGAGCAGGGCCTGATAAAGGCTGCCGACAGCAAGATCATCTGGACCTCGGCGCCGCTGCCCAATGACGCCTTCGCCGTCAGCGCCGACCTGGCGCGCGACAAGGCCCTGGTGGCCAGGCTGAAGGCGGCGCTGGAACAGGCCGGCGCGGCGGCGAAGGCCAGCCCCGGCCTGCTGCCGGCGCATTACACCGGTTTCGTGGCCAGCGACGATGCGCTGTACAAGCCGATCCGCGACGCCGGCCTGGCCACCGGCAAGCTGCAGCCGCGCCCATGACCCTGGCCAGCCGCCGCCCGGCGCGGCTGTGGCTGTTCGCGCTGCTGTACGGCCTGCTGATCGCCGCCAGCGTGGCCAGCTTCGTGCGCGCCGGCGACTTCCAGTTCGGCCGCAAGCCGTGGCAGAACCTGACGCGCACGCTGCATGAACTGTCGCGGCCCAGCCTGGTCGACGCCTGGCTGGGCGAGCGCGCGTTCGTCTACCGCGATGACGCCGGGCGGGTGGTGCGCACCGAGGACAGGCGGGCGCTGGAACGGGCCTATCTGCTGGGCCTGCTGGAAGCGACGTGGACCACGATCAAGGTGGCTACGCTGGGCTCGCTGGCCGCCGCGCTGGCCGCGCTGCCGTTCGGCGTGCTGGCTGCCCGCAACATGCTGGCGCCGCGCTGGCTGGCGGCGCCGGCGCGGCTGCTGCTCGATGCGGCGCGGGCGATCCATGCATTGGTGTTCGGCCTGCTGCTGGTGGGCATCATCGGGCTGGGACCGATGGCCGGCATCCTGGCCATCGCCTTTCATTCCTTCGGCAGCTACGGCAAGCTGTATGCGGATGCGATCGAGAGCATCGACCGGCGCCTGATCGACGCCGGCCTGGTGCTGGGCATGACGCCGCTGCAGACCCTGGTCCATGCGCTGCCGCGCACCATGCTGCCGCAGGCGCTGGCGATCCACCTGTATATCTGGGAATTCAATGTGCGCGACTCCACCGTGCTGGGCCTGATCGGCGTCGGCGGCCTCGGGCTGCTGGTGTCGGAAGCGGTGTCGCTGTTCCAGTGGGGACGGCTGGCGACGCTGCTGCTGGCCATCGTGCTGCTGGTCACGGTGTTCGACCGGGTCAGCCGGCGGGTCAGGGCCGAACTGGCGCTGCGTCACTGAGCTTATCCGCCGCGGGGCCTGCAACGTGCAAGCCGGTTTCGGTTTATGCTTTGCACTCGTTTTTCTCCGGACAACTTTCCATGCGCGCTACTTTCCCCCTGCTGGTCGACACCGACTTCCCCGCCATCCAGCGCCGGCAGCCGGACACGCTCCAGGTCAACCTGGGCTACACCTGCAACCAGACCTGCGTGCATTGCCACGTCAACGCCGGCCCCAACCGCACCGAGCAGATGGACCGCGCCACCGTGGAGCAGGTGCTGGACGTGCTGCGCCGCGGCGGCATCGCCACGCTCGACCTGACCGGCGGCGCGCCGGAGATGAATCCGCATTTCCGCTACCTGGCCGAATCGGCGCGCGCGCTCGGCGTGACGGTGATGGACCGCTGCAACCTGACCATCCTCGCCGAGCCCGGCTATGAAGACATGGCACGCTTCCTGGCCGACCAGCACGTGCAGATCGTGGCCTCGCTGCCCTGCTACCTGGAAGACAATGTCGACCGCCAGCGCGGCCGCGGCACCTTCGAAACCAGCATCCGCATGCTGCAGCTGCTCAATACGCTGGGCTATGGCATCAATCCGGCGCTGCAGCTTCACCTGGTCTACAACCCGCAGGGCCCGTCGCTGCCGCCGCCGCAGGCACGCCTGAAAGCCGATTACGACCGCTTCCTCGGCGAGCAGTTCGGCGTCCGCTTCAACCAGCTCTTCACCATCACCAACATGCCGATCCAGCGCTTCGGCAGCATGCTGCTGTCCAAGGGCCAGTTCAATGGCTACATGCAGCTGCTGCGCGAGTCCCACCAGGACGCCAACCTGAAGCAGGTGATGTGCCGCTCTCTGGTGTCGGTGGACTACCAGGGCTACCTGTACGACTGCGACTTCAACCAGATGCTGGGCATGCCGATGCGGCACGACGGCAGCCGCCGCATGCACCTGGCCGACATGCTCGAAGGCGGACTGCAGGGCAGGCGGGTGGCGGTGGCGGACCATTGCTGGGCCTGCACCGCCGGCGCCGGCAGCAGCTGCGGCGGCGCACTGGCGTGATCGCGCCGAACGACCTTGCCAGCGTTGCGGGCCGCAGCTGCCCGGCCAGTTATGGCTATGGCGCCGGCGTGTTCCGTCGGGCGCCGGACTTCGCCTGCGACACGCTGTACGTGATCGGCGGCCTGTACGGCAACCCCGAGGCGCTGGACGCGATCGAGGCGATGGCGGCGCTGGAGGCGCAGCAAACGCAGGCGCCGCCAACGCTGGCCTTCAATGGCGACTTCCACTGGTTCGACGCCAGCGATGCCGCATTCGCGGACATCCAGCGCCGGGTGCTGCGCCATATCGCGCTGCGCGGCAATGTGGAAACCGAACTGGCCGCCGATGACGCCGGCTTTGGCTGCGGCTGCGGCTATCCGGACGATGTCGGCGACGACGAGGTCGAACGCTCCAACCAGATCCTGCTGCGCCTGCGCGCCACGGCGATGCGCCATCCGGATCAGCGCCTGCTGATGGGCGCCTTGGCCATGCATGCGGTGGCGCAGGTGGCGGGCGCGCGCATCGGCATCGTGCATGGCGATGCGCAGGCGCTGGCCGGCTGGGGCTTCGCGCAGAGCAGCCTGGACGATGCCGGCCAGCGCGAGGCGCTGCTGCGACAGTTCGGCCAGTCCGGCATCGACGTCTTCGCCAGCAGCCATACCTGCCTGCCGGCCTTGCGCCGCTTCGATGCCGGCGGCCGCACGCATGCCGTGATCAACAATGGCGCGGCCGGCATGCCCAACTTCGAGGGCGCGCGGCACGGCGTGATCAGCCGCATCGCCTCCAAGCCGGCGCCGGCCTCGCTGCCCGTGCTGCATGAAGCGGCCTGGCCGGTGGCGGGCCGCATGCTGCATGTGGCCGCGCTGGCGGTGGGTTACGACCATGAGGGCTGGCGCGCCCGCTTCCTGGCCGACTGGCCGCCGGGTTCGCCGGCCCATCTTTCCTATTTCCGGCGCATCGAGCAGGGGCCCGCGTACCGCCCGCGCGATGCCTACCGATGAGCCACACCCCCCTGCCGCAGCAGGGCAGGCCGCCAACCTCACCCGCACCCCGATGAAAACCAGACGCCTGTTGCTGCTCCTCCTGGTCGCCGCCGCGATCGCCGCCTTCCTTGCCTTTGACCTGGGCCGCTACCTGAGCCTGGAGGCGCTGAAGGCGCGGCAGGAAGCGCTGTCGGCCTATGCCGCGCTGCATCCGGGGCGCAGCGCGGCGCTGTTCTTTGCCATCTATACCGCGGCCACCGCGCTGTCGATTCCCGGCGCGGCCATCCTGACGCTGGGCGCGGGCGCCGTGTTCGGCTTCTGGCTGGGCCTGCTGATCGTATCCTTCGCCTCCACCATCGGCGCCACGCTGGCCTTTCTTGCGGCGCGCTTCCTGCTGCGCGATGCCGTCAAGCGCCGCTTCGGCGAGCGCGCCAGGGCCATCGACCAGGGCATTGCCCGCGACGGCGCCTTCTACCTGTTCACGCTGCGCCTGGTGCCGCTGTTTCCATTCTTCCTGATCAACCTGCTGATGGGCCTGACCGCGCTGCCGGCGCGCACCTTCTACTGGGTCAGCCAGGTCGGCATGCTGGCCGGCACCGCGGTCTATGTGAATGCCGGCACCCAGCTGGCCCAGCTCACGTCGCTGCGCGGCATCCTGTCGCCCGGCCTGCTGCTGTCGTTCACGCTTCTGGGCATCTTCCCGCTGCTGGCGAAGAAGGCGATCGCGGCCTACAAGGCGCGCCGGGTCTATGCCCGCTGGCCAAGGCCGCGCCGCGTCGACTACAACATGGTGGTGATCGGCGCCGGCTCGGCCGGGCTGGTGTCGGCCTATATCGCCAGCGCGGTCAAGGCCAGGGTGGCGCTGGTGGAGAAGCACCGCATGGGCGGCGACTGCCTCAACACCGGCTGCGTGCCCTCCAAGGCATTGATCAAGAGCGCCCGCCTGATGTCGCAGATCCGGCATGCCGGCGACTACGGCCTGGCCGGCGCCGATGCCCGCGTGGATTTCGCCGCGGTGATGGCGCGGGTGCGGCGGGTAATCGCGGACATCGAGCCGCATGACTCGGTCGAGCGCTATGCCGGCCTGGGGGTGGAGCCCGTGATCGGCGAGGCGCGCATCGTCTCGCCATTCGAAGTCGAGGTGAGGCAGGCGGACGGCGCCATGCGGCGCCTCACCACGCGCAGCATCGTGATTGCCGCCGGCGCCCGTCCGTTCGTGCCGCCGATTCCCGGCCTGGACCAGGTCGGCTGCCTGACGTCCGACACCCTGTGGGAACTGAACGAACTGCCGCGCCGCCTGCTGGTGCTGGGCGGTGGGCCGATAGGCTGCGAGCTGGCGCAGGCCTTTGCCCGGCTGGGGTCGGACGTGACCCAGGTCGAGATGGCCGGCCGCCTGATGGCGCGGGAAGACGCCGATGTATCCGAACTGGTGGCCAATCGCTTTCGTGCCGAAGGCATACGGGTGCTGACCGGGCACAAGGTGGAACGTTTCGAGACCGAGGGCGGGGAGAAGATGCTGGTCGCCCGCCATGCCGGCGGCGAACTGCGCATCGGCTTCGACGTGGTGATCTGCGCGCTCGGCCGCGTTGCCAATACCGCCGGCTATGGCCTGGAAGAACTGGGCATCCCGGTGACGGCCGCACGCACCGTCGAGACCGACGACTACCTGCAGACGCTGTATCCCAACATCCTCGCTGCCGGCGACGTGGCGGGGCCTTACCAGTTCACCCATGTGGCCGCGCACCAGGCCTGGTATGCCGCGGTCAATGGCCTGTTCGGCCGCTTCCGGCGCTTCCGCGCCGACTACTCCGTGATTCCCTGGGCTACCTTCATCGAACCCGAAGTGGCGCGGGTCGGGCTGAACGAACAGGAAGCGAAGGAGAAGGGCATCGCCTTTGAGGTCACCCGCTACGGCATCGACGACCTCGACCGCGCCATCGCCGACGGCGTCGCCCATGGCTGGGTGAAGGTGCTGACGGTGCCCGGCAAGGACAAGATACTGGGCGCCACCATCGTCGGCGAACATGCCGGCGACCTGATCGCCGAATTCGTGCTGGCGATGAAACATGGCCTGGGCATGAACAAGCTGCTGGGCACCATCCATATCTATCCCACCCTGGCCGAAGCCAACAAGTACGCCGCCGGCAACTGGAAGCGTGCCCATGCGCCCGAGCGGCTGCTGGGCTGGGTGCAGCGCTTCCATGCGTGGCAGCGCGGCTGACGGGAAGGAGGCAGAGGATGCGCCTGTCCATCATCATCCCGGTGTTGAATGAAGCAGCCGGCATCGAGCCGCTGTTGTTGCGCCTGGCGCCTCTGCGCGCGCGCGGCGCGCAACTGGTGGTGGTCGATGGCGGCAGCAGCGACGCCACCAAGGCGCTGGCGGGCCCGCATGCGGATCAAGTCATCACGGCGCCGCGCGGACGCGCCAGCCAGATGCATGCCGGCGCGCTGGCGGCAGCCGGCGATGCGCTGCTGTTCCTGCATGCCGATACGCTGTTGCCGCCCGACGCCGATGAACTGATCGGGGCGGCATTGCGCAGCCGGCAATGGGGGCGCTTCGATGTGGCGCTGGATGGTACGCATCCGATGTTCCGGGTCATTGCAGCCATGATGAATTGGCGTTCCAGGCTGACGGCGATCGCCACCGGCGATCAGGCCATCTTCATGCGCCGCGCTTTCTATCAGGAGGCCGGCGGCTTTCCGCAACTGGCGCTGATGGAAGACATTGCCTTCTGCAAGCGCGCGCGGCGGCTGGCCCGGCCGGCCTGCCTGCGCCAGCGGGTGCTGACCTCCGCCCGCCGATGGGAAAAGCATGGCATCTGGCGCACGATCCTGCTGATGTGGCGGCTGCGCCTGGCTTACTTCCTGGGTGCGGACCCGCAGCGGCTGGCGCAGCAGTATGGCTACCGCAAGCAGGCATGAACGATCTGCATATCGCCATCTTCACCCGCGCGCCGGTGCCCGGCATGGCCAAGACGCGGCTGATTCCCCTGCTGGGCGCTGAGGGCGCGGCCCGCGTGCAGCGGCAGATGACCTGGCGCACGCTGGGCACGGCCTGCGCGGTGCCGGATGCGCAGGTCTCCCTCTGGTGCGCCGGTGATATCGCGCATCCCTTTCTGCAGGAATGCGCCAGTCACTTTGGCGTGCCCTGCCTGCCGCAGTCGGACGGCGATCTTGGCCTGCGCATGGCGCATTGCCTGCGAACCGTTCTTGCCACGCATCGCAAGGCGCTGCTGATCGGCACCGACTGTCCGGCTTTCGATGCCGGGGCGCTGCAGTCGGCAGCGTTGGCGCTGGATGCGGCGCGCATGGTGTTCACGCCAGCCGAGGACGGCGGTTATGTGCTGGTCGGTGCGCGACGTGGCGGGCTGGCGCCACGCTGTTTCAGCGAGGTGGCCTGGAGCACCGCGCAGGTGATGGCGCAGACCAGGCAGCGCTTGCGGGAAGCCGGTTGGCAGCAGGCACGCGACTGGCATGAAATGCCGGTACTGTGGGACGTGGATACGCCGGCGGATTATCTGCGGGCGCGGACGCTGCTTGACCAGTACTGACTGGACTTCGTCGACATTGTCGCAGGGTGCAATACCCCGCAGGGGCATTGCACCATTGGTCAATCAAGGAAGTCGCCCTCCATTGCCATCCCGGTTTGCAACCAACGGTGCAATGCCCTTCGGGTATTGCACCCTACTAAAGCGGATGCCGTTATTTTGAATGGCCAGTAAATTTTCGCATGGTGCGCCATGATCCTGGCTCCGGAAAAACGCCCTGGCCGGATTGAGGCATGTCTGGCGTGATGCGCTCCAGCAGGATTTCTTATGACCCCGGGCGGCATGGTTTCCGAGATCATGTCGGCTCTTCATTCAATGCGGCGCCGTCGACGCCGATCGACACCGTCACGCCGCCGCGGCGCAGCACGAAACGCAGGCCCAGCGCCTCGGCTTCCTCGAACAGGATCGCAGAGCTGTCGTAAGGCATGTCGGGGTGATACAGATAGTGATGGTCGGCCACCATGCCGCAGACGGTCGCGTCGAGCACGCTTTCGCCGGGTAGCGGCGCCTGCTTGCCGATGGCATGGATGCGGCCATTGACGATGCGGATATCGGGGCCGGCCGCGTGGCCGCCATCGTCGGTGCGGCCGGTGAGAATGCGGTGGGCGCTGGAAATCAGGGCAGAGTCCACGGTCATGGAGGGTTGGTATAGGCATTAGAGAGTCAGGACAGGGCAAGTTTTCCGCCATGCGTGGTTGCTCATTTAAAAAATGCGCTGGTCATGGAACATGACGACGACATTCGGAACCAAAAATCTGTTCATTCTTTTTAAAGGGAGGTAATACAAATGGCTGAACATGAGCAAAGCAGTAGTGGAGAATTAGCTGATCTACTTGACCTGAACTTGCTGTCCGAGGCGCAACTGGACGATGTCGTGGGGGGTGCGCATACTCTAGGTCAGATCATCACAGCTTCCAAAGGGTGGTATGACCAGTACCGGAAAGATGGCAAGTCCAAAAAGGATGCATTGAAGAGCGTCTATGAAGACAATCTTTCAGCTGATGACAAGGTAGTCATCAGGCCATTTCTTGAGCTTGGAGGCGTTGACATCGAGTAAATCACCTTTCGCCAGTAGCGTGTGGTGACCGTCCGGGCATGGGCACATGCCCGGATTCTATTTGACCATGGCGATGCTGCAGCTTCAGGCCGCTGGAATAAGCGTCCAATGCGCAATCCGATGGGCAATGACACCGGCACCTTTCCAACAGCCCGGGATCGTGCCAACCTCAACAAGCCCATCAGCTGGCCACGAACTGAATCATTTCATGCGCGATGATTTCAGAACATGCCTGCAACAGTAAGCATGCCGGCCAGCCCGATTTGCACAGCGTCCGGACACGGCAGCAACAAACTCAACCTCTATACATTTCAAGAAAAATGCATCATGCAAACCGTCTATCCATCCACGGCCAATGGCTTTTCGTCTACCGCCGTCGCTGCTTCCACCGATGACATTGGCAAGCTCGTGTTGCGTGCGGCACCGGCTATCCTGCTGCCTTTTCCATGGGATGTCCAAGATCATGGGCGGCATCGGGTCCATCTCTAGAGCGAATTTGGCCAGACTAGCCTCATGCCGCAGGTTTAGGCGCGGCGCAACCTGCATCCTGCACATACCCCTGATGCTGCATGGTGGAATACCCCGAAGGGGCATTCCACCATGCGTGGACCAGCATAGGTCCTTGAGATGGTCTTTGCGGTATGCGGCCGCGGTGCAATGCCCTTCGGGTATTGCCCCCTACTAACCCTCGGGCGACTCTTCCAAAGGCAATCCTGCTTGGCCGGTGGATGCCAGTCAGGCTGGAAATGCGCTAGCATGCTTGCGACAATTGGGCTGCCGCCGGCGCTTGGCTATCTTGTCTACATTCGCGAAGTGCTTGCGCCACTGCTTATCCTGCTGGGAATCTGGACCCGCGCTGCAGCAATCTTCGTTGTCATCAATATGGTTGTGGCGCTCCTGCTGGTGCATACCGGCCAGTTCTTCACCATCTCGCAGACCGGTGGCTGGGCACTCGTACTGCAGGGTTTCTACCTTGCCAGCGCTATTGCCGCGGCACTGCTTGGCGCTGGCCGGCATAGCCTGGGTGGCAACACTGGCAACTGGAACTGACGTCGGATTTTATGATGGCAAAGCGTCTTGCGATCGCGGCCTGCCTGGCATGGAAGCCAGAGTGGTCAGCGACGACGTCCTCCCTCCGCATCGTCGTGCATGGCCTGTATAGAAAACCACCGTACCCGCACGCCACCATTGCTGATTGAACAGGCATGCTTTTCCAAGAAGGCTGATATCGCGCGGAATACGCCTATGTCATATGCTGCGAAGCCAGCTGCCGCAAGTGCTTTCCATGCACGATATGCCAGACCAGCAGCGCGGGGAAACCTAATCCAATGATCCAGTGGGTCATTGACCACACTATCCGGCTCTCTTCACTGGTCAGGTACCACAGGCCGTAGCCGCTCAGCGTCAGCAGCACAAGCGAAACCAGCAGCAACCATCCCTGCATCAGATTGCGGCCGGCGCGAAGCGCTCGCCGAATATGGCTGTTCATGACGCTACCAGCGATGAACAGCATCGCCATTGCCGCTGCGCCATGCAGCTTCATTGACAGGGGTTCGAGCGGATGGATCGTTTCACCGAATTCGCCGAAGCGACGCATGAAATAATGCGCAAGCAGCCAGGCGATGCCACTGCCAGTCAATAGCAGCACCACACCGTATACCAACCGCCTGTGCCAGCGCTCGATGCGCAGGTTGACATGGGGGACGTCGCGCCGCCGCTTCATGGCGTGGCAACGAAGGCGCTCGCGCCATATCTGGCGAGCAGCGGATGATGGTCGTCACCGCTGGCGGCGACGACCTTGGTCAGCGCATCGGCCAGCATGCAGGTCGGCGCCGCAACCGAAATGCTCGCCTCGGTGAGAAGCGGCGTCCCGTTCGTGCCATGCACCAGCGCGCTTGTAGTTTCGCCGTTATTGTTCCTGCGCGAAAAATACGTGGCCGAGGTTGCAAGCGCACTGTCGCGCAGTTGGGTCGACCAGGCGGCAAGCTCGGGACGACGCGCATCACGCAGCAGCACCGGCCAGTCGATGTCGCCAAAAGCCCGCAGATCGCCGCCGGCGTTGACACAGCCCGCGCGCACGCCATGGCCACGCAGCATGTCCACGGCAGCATCCACGGCATAACCCTTTGCAATGCCTCCCAGGTCTATCCATGACGGCGAATTCTTGCGGACCCTGGTACCGTCGAGCGCCAGCGCATCGCCGCGAGCACGCCAGTCCGGCGCTGGTCCCGCCGAAGCCGGCGCCGGCAGTTGTTCCCATGCCACCAGCCTCGGCGCGCAGAATGGATTGAAAAGTCCTTCGCTTTCAACCGCCACGGCTAACGCCACGGCCAACACATCTGCCGTCCGTGGATGCACTTCAATCTGTTCACCGATGCCAGCGCGGTTGAGGCGCGCAATGTCGCTCGCCTCGTCATGAAAGCTCATCAGGTGGTGCACCTCGGCGACCACGTCGAAGGCTGCGCGCATGGCCGGTTCGCTGGAGGTCTCGTCGGCGACGGTGACCTCGACCAAGGTGCCAAGCCAGGGCTGCGCGCGCCGCATCATTTTTTCAATGCTACCTGGGCCATGGCAACGACGCGGCGCACGCCGTCGGTGACATGGGTGGAGGACAGCGTGGCGCCGCTGATGTTGGCAATGTTGTCGCCCACCGCCACCTTGTCGGCCGCAGTCTTGCCAACGAATTGCTTGCGCCAGGCTGCATTGCGGATTTCAAAGCCATGGCTTTCACGGTAGGCCAATATTTCGACCTGCATCACGGTGGCGTCCGGGGCCAGTCCGACCGCATACGAAATCAGCTCGAACTTGCCGATGACATCATCCAGCACCATGTAGCCGAGCAGCTTATCGCCCTGCCACGCGGAGATGACGCGCCAGGCCGCGGAACGTGCCGGAAGGCCAGACAACGATTCAATCGCGTGCATTTGCTCGGCGGTCAGCTGCAGGTTCGCTTCCTTGAAAGCGCCTGCCTGCGGGAAAATCAGCGCCTGCGCCTGCTGCGCCGTCAGGTACTGCGTGGCGAATGCGCTGGAAGTAGCCGCCACCAGGCCGGTGGCGACGACGGTCCATTGCAGAGCTTTCATGTCACTACCCTTCAGAAAGAAAAGCCAACGCCAAGATTGACGCGGTCGCGGCTCTTGTCTTCCGCAAATTTTTGATAATCCGCTTTCAACACTACACCACTACCGACGCGCAGATTCGCGCCAACGGTAACCACACGTTCATCCGGTGCATTGGCCACGCCCAGGCCAGCGGGGATTGCCGCAAAGGTTTTCGCGGTATTGAAGCGCTCATAGCGGACGAAGGGGAAGAGCGCGTAATCGCCCTGCTTCCACAGACGATAGGCCGCCTGGCCATACCAGCCATAGAAGGATGAAGGCACCGGTGACGGGTTGCCGACAAAAGTGAGATTGAGCGCTTCGGTATTGCTGATGGTGCCTCGTGCATAAAGCGCCGACAGATCCCAGCGACCCGGGTTATAGCGCGCATGCAGATCCCACAGCGTGACACGGGCATTGTTGGCCGCGAAATCCGGAGTCGCATGGCCAGCGGTGCCGGTGAACACGGAGCCGCCGATGAGCAGGCCCGGTACGCCGCGCCAGTTGGCAGCGCCATATCCCGCCAGATTGCGCGCCTTGGCAAACTGGCCTTCCTGGTGGATGCTGCCCAGTGGCGACTCCCGGCCCTCGCTGGAGCTGGCGTCCCACTTGTTCAGATCGAAGCCGGTGGTCAGGCCGCCTTCCAGCGTCAGCCCGTTGTCCAGCGTCTTGCCGACGCCGAGGCCGGCTTCGCGCCAGGTGGTTGGAATGATGGCGGTCTCGACGAAGTTGCGCTCCACGCCGTAGTACGCGGTCGGCTCGTGGTTCTGGTTCAAGAGACCTGCCGGCACCAGGAAAAGGCCGGCCTTGGCACGCAATCCGGTACCAAATTCGCGTTCGACGTAAACCTGCTCGACCGCGGCCTCGCCCCGGTCGCCAGCCGAAGCGATCGCATGTTCCCATTCGAGTTCGGTCACTACCTTGGTCCGCTCGTCGAAACGATGCTCAAAGCCGAGCACCGTGCGCCGCACATCCACCTGCGCCCCGCCTGCATTGCGTGTCGGACGGTTGTAGTTGATCTCGCCATAGGCAGAAAACACGGTGCGTGGCCGTTCCGGCGCCTCGATGCCGGGATAAGTACTGCCGACGGGTAAGGCCGGACTGGTCAAAACCGCGGTCGGCGCGGCCGCGACCGGCGTCGGCATCGGCTGCGCGGAAGGCGCCGACGCCGCGGACGTGGTTGCCGCGGTTGCCGGGGTTGAAGCGGTAACCGAGGTGGCGGCCTGCTGGCGCTGCTCTACCGCGTCGGCTTTCTGCCTGGTGGCTGATAGTTCAGCCTTGACCTTTTCCAGTTCTGCGGCAAGCTGGTCAATACGCTTCATCAGCGCCGCTTCATCGGCATGGGCGGCGGGGGCAATGGCAAGGGACGTGACGATGGCTTGCGCCAGCAAGATTTTCTTCATCATTTTTTTGTTTGAAAGAGCGTGGTCAGGAATGGTCATCGTCGTTGAGCGTGCCCAGGAAACGCAGCAAGTCGTCGATCTCCGCATCCGAAAGCGCAGGCGCCATGCCTGGCTTGCGGTTGTACGGCGCTTCGCTGGTATTCACATTTCCTCGCAGCGCGACCGGAAGGTCGTTGAACTTGTCCGCGGTGCCATCGGCCGCAACCGGGTACCACTCCTCGGGATTGGTGTCACGGCGTACGTAGAAGCGCAGCACGTCCCGGAGCGTGGTGAAGGCGCCGTTGTGGAAGAATGTCTTGCGGGTGGCGACGTTGCGCAGCGTTGGCACCTTGAATGCGCCGCAGAGGTCCTGGTGCGCGGTCAGGTCAGTGCGGTCTGGGCCGCACAGACCCATGTCGAAATAGGTCGGGTCGGCGGTGGCGGCAATGGCGGCGTTGCGTGGTACACCGAGGCTGTCATAGCTGAAGTCCGTAAACAGAGGGAATGCGCCGTCGGCGCTTTTCGCGCTCGGATGGCAGGCAGCGCAATTGCCCTTGGCCGGATTGTTGAAAAGTGCCAAGCCGCGCATTTCGGCATCGGAGGGCTGCGCCTTGCCGGCGAGGAAGCGGTCATATTTCGAGCTGAAGGGGTGGAACGCCGGATCTTCCTTCTGGAACTGCTGCAGAGCGAAAGTGATGCGGTCGAAGGCGGCATCGGCATCGTCGAAAATGGCGGCGCCAAATGCCGCTCGCAGTTCCTCGGCATAGGCAGCTTGCCTGACCTTGCCGACGACATCGGCCTTGCTCGCGTTGGCCATTTCATGTGGTGCAAGGAAGGGGCGTTGCCCTTGCTCTGCCAGCGTTCTCGCGCGACCGTCATGATTGAAGCCGCCAGTAGGCGTGCCATCGTCGGCAAAGAAGAAGGATGGCGTGCTGTTCAGGTAGCGCAGCGAAGGCACGGCGCGAAAGCCCTGGGTGGTGAGGTCGGGTCCGCCCAGTTGCACCGCCAGGTCATTGGGTGCTGCATGCGCGCTGGCTGGATCATGGCAGCTCGCGCAAGATTGCCGGCCGCTGGCAGATAAGGAGGCATCACTGAAAATTTTTTGTCCAAGCAACGCAACCTGACTGAGCTGAATGGATGCGGTTTGAACGGATGCATTCTGGGTGCCGGTGACGGAGGCGCTGTCGGAAGCGCCGCCACCGCCGCAGGCGGCAAGGGAAGCCACAAGAGCGAGCGCCAGGGCGCGCAGGGCGGACGGCGTGGCACGGGCCTGCGAATGAAAAGGGGCAATGCTGCGCATATGGTTTTTATGGGCTCCGGATGCTCTCGACCGTTCGTTCTCCCTATCAGTCCGGATGTATCGAGCACACGCTGCAGAAGATGGAAAGTTGCCTGAGGTTGGAAATCTAAATGAGAATGATTATATTTTACTCTCAGCGCCTTCGCAATCAGTTCGCTCTGTCGCACGGGTTTGCTGCTACGGCGCCTTTGCGGGTGCACGCGTGTTCAGTTGCCTGAGGCGTCGTGAGGATGGCCTCCCAACGGGCAAGGTCCGACTGGCCGGAAACCTGCCGCGTGTGTACGCTGGTCCAAGGCATGGCATTAATAGCGTCCTGTTCTCCAGCATATGAAAAGAAAGATCGCGGAGGAAACAAAGGCCCGGCAGCGGATCCGGCGCCGCCGCAATTCATGGGAAAAAGCAACTGCCAAAAAATTTTACAGTTCAGATCTCCTCTCAAAATCTTTGATGCTAACCCATTGATTCGTCGCCGACTTTCGGGGCTTTTTGTCGCATGCGGCCAGCGGCCAGGGGCCGAAACCGGGCAGCATTGCATTGGTGGCGATCGCCTTAGGCGCGCTGGCGATGAGCCGTCGATGGAGGTCTTCGTAAGTTTTGCCGGCCTGATGGTGATCGGCGCAATGGCGATGCATGAATTGTTTTCGGTGGTGGAAAAGCGGACCACGGGGTGGGCGCATCGGGGTGCGCATTGACAGAAGTGTCCCGGCCGGTTTGGTGTATCGAACGATGGCGGAATGCCCCTGCGGGGTATTCCGCCCTACGCCAATACGCCGCCTCGAAGCGGGCATCCTTGGCAGCGTGCAATACCCCGAAGGGCATTGCGCCGGCGTCGCACACCGGAATAATCGAACCGGCCGGTTTGGTGTATCCAGCGGTGGCGGAATGCCCCTGCGGGGTATTCCGCCCTACGGGAGAAGGTTATGGCGCGCTTCGTATCCGCGCGGAGCGATCATAGTGCGCAAGGTTTCAAACTTGTCCGTGCCGGTCATGGCGCCGGCTCATCGCCAGCACCATCGATACCGCGGCGATCAGCGTGACGATGGCGACGCCGCCGGCGAGAAGCAGCCTGATGTCCATGGCGGTCATGATGCGTTCCTTGCGGCAGGGCTCAGCCGCGTGCGGCGATGAAGCGCAGTTCCGCAGCCAGGTTGGGCGACAGCGCCTCGTAGTCGCGTGCCAGGCGGAACAGCGCCAGCTGGTCGCGCAGTTTCCTGGCCGGAGCCGCTTGCTCGGACGGCTTCACTGCCAGCAGGGCAGCCAGCAGCGAACGGAAAGCGCGGCCGACATTGGCGCCATAGCTCAGGCCGTTATCGCTGGAATGTTGGGGAAGGGCGATCGAAGACATGATTTACTCCTGAAAATTTCTGTATGGAAGGAGTATATGGACGGTAATAGTGGTATTCCAATTTCAAGTGACCATAACTACTATCAGGTATAGTGATTTCTGTGTCTAATTATTGTTTATTTTTCCAGGTTTTTAGGCCTAGATTCATAACAGATATCACAAATGAAAATGACATTGCAAATATTGCATGTTCTGTGATTTATCTCACAGTCAATGTTTCAGTCTGGGCTACGATGCAGGTTCCGACAGCGGAGGTTTCCTCCGCTTCCCGTAGCCTGAACCTGTACGGGATTTGAGCCCGGCGCCTTTGGCCGCCGGGCTGTTTTTTCCGCCAGGCAGCCATGTCGTCAGATGGCGCCAGAGCGGAAGCCGGACAACGGCGGCTGACGCTGGGACGCCGAGATGGTGTAATTTCACGGCGCCGCAGCGCGGCCGGCGCGGATGGAACTGTCGAGCTCTGCCTGGGTCTCAAGAATCCATTAGCATGAAGCACCGCGATTCTTCCCTCCCGTCCCGGCTCGACAAATTCCCTCCAGATTGGCAAAGTACTGCCCGTTCCGAATTTAACAATATTGCGCGTTGGTTACGAGCACCGGCGCGCTGGGCAACATCAGATAGGAGCGCCATGCCTGGCAACAAGCTGTTTTCCCTTTTCTCTCCTCTTGCATCGCTGCTGCCGGCAGCCGTCGCGGCATTGGCGCTGGCCCTGCCGGGCAGTGCCTGGGCATTCAATTTCGAGGATGTCGCGGCCCAGGCCAGGACGCTGGCCGCCTCGCCCTACAAGCGTCCCAAGAGCGAACTGCCGAAGTCGCTGCAGGACCTGACCTACGACCAGTACCGCGACATCCGCTTCAATCCCGACAAGGCGTACTGGCGCGACGCCAAGCTGCCGTTCGAGCTGGCCTTCTTTCACCCCGGCCGCATCTTCGACACGCCGGTGCGCATCAATGAAGTCGCCGGCAAGGCGGTGCGGCCGATCAAGTTCGATCCCCAGGCATTCAACTATGGCGCCAACAAGATCAATCCCAAGGACCTGAACGGGCTGGATTTCGCCGGCTTCCGGGTGCATTACCCGGTCAATACGCCCAAGTACAAGGATGAGGTGCTGGTGTTTCTCGGCGCCAGCTATTTTCGCGCGGTCGGCAAGGACCAGCGCTACGGTCTGTCGGCCCGCGGCCTGGCGCTGGATACCGCGCTTAATTCCGGCGAGGAATTTCCCCTGTTCACCGAGTTCTGGATCGAACGCCCCGAGCCGGGCGCGAAGGAACTGGTGATCTATGCGCTGCTCAATTCGCGCCGCATGACCGGCGCCTACCGTTTCCTGCTGCGCCCCGGCGTCGATACCGCCATCGATGTGAAGTCGCGCCTGTTCGCGCGCGAAAACATCACCAAGGTTGGCCTGGCGCCATTGACATCGATGTTCTTCTCCGGCGAGAACCAGCGTTCCCCGCAGGAAGATTACCGGCCGGAAGTGCATGACTCCGACGGCCTGTCGGTGCAGTCCGGCACCGGCGAATGGATCTGGCGGCCGCTGTCGAATCCGAAGAAGCTGCTGGTGACGTCCTATTCGCTGTCCAACCCGGGCGGTTTCGGCCTGATGCAGCGCGACCGCGAATACACCAGCTACGAAGACCTGGAGTCGCGCTTTGAACTGCGGCCCAGCGGCTGGGTCGAACCGAAGGGCAAGTGGGGATCGGGCCGGGTGGAACTGGTGCAGATTCCCACCCCGGACGAAACCAATGACAACATCGTGGCGTACTGGGTGCCGGATGCGCCGCCCAAGCCCGGCGCGCCGTTCGACTTTGAATACCGCCTGCTATGGCAGAAGGAAAAGGAACGCAAGCCACCCATGGCCTGGGTGACGCAGACGCGCCGCGGCCAGGGCTATCCGCGTCGCACCGACGACAGCATCACCCTGTCGGTCGACTTCGAAGGCCCGAGCCTGTCCAAGCTGCCGGCCGATGCGAAGCCGGAGGCGGTGATCAGCGTCGACAGCAATGGCAAGCTGCTGGAAACCAATACCATCCACAACGATGTCACTGGCGGATGGCGCATGACGATGAGAATGAGCCGCAACGACACGTCCAAGCCGGTCGAGCTGCGCGGCTTCCTGCGTAACAACAACCTCACTCTGTCGGAAACGTGGAGCTACATACTGAGCCCGGACTGATGCGCGCAAACGAAGGATTGCCCGTCTCCCCCAACTCCCCCGCCTCGCAGGCGGCCGCCACCGTCGGGCACTACCTCGACCGCCTCGGCCTGACGCCCGAGCAGCGCGCCGCGGTCCAGGCGCGCATGGCGCTGGATCCCGACGCGACCGAGAAGGACGCCATGGCCAGCCTGCATCATGCGCTGGCGCATGATGCCGCGCAGCCAACCGAGCCGGCCTATGGCTCGGTGGCGGCGCGCCTGGCGCTGGCCGACGCCGCGCCCGAGACCGCGCCGGCCGACAACGGCCATGCCCGCCTGCACAGCATGCCGCCGCTGAACCGCGTCTCGATGACGCCGCACCCGTGGGGCACCCTGAATGCCATCACCCGCTGGAGCGAGTCGGTGCTGCGCCGGCCGCGCGACTGGGCCCTGCGGCGTCCCACCCGCACCCGCGAGCCATGGCCGGCGGATTCGCCGCAGGCCGGCGGCAACGCGCCGGATGCCAGCGCGGAACGGCAGCCGCACGGCAGCCTGCGGCGCGGCGTGCTGCTGCTTTTGATGCTGTCGCAGACGGCGCTTGCCACCTGGTTCATGTCGCGGGTATTGCCTTACCAGGGCACGCGGCCTATGGAAATGGTGACGATGGCCTTTTTCGCGGTGCTGTTCTGCTGGGTCTCGGCCGGCTTCTGGACCGCGATGACCGGTTTCCTGGTGCTGCTGCGTGGCAGCGACCGCTACCTGATATCGCGCAATGCGGCGGACCGCACGCCGATCGCGGCCAATGCCCGTACCGCCATCGTGATGCCGATCTGCAATGAGGATGTGACGGCGGTGTTCGCCGGCCTGCGCGCCACCTTCGAATCGGTGCAGCGCACCGGCGAACTCGACCGTTTCGATTTCTTCGTATTGAGCGACAGCTACCAGAGCGACACCTGCGCCGCCGAGGTGGCGGCCTGGTCGCGCTTGTGCAAGGCGGTCGGCGGCTTCGGCAAGATCTTCTATCGCCGGCGCTTTCGCCGCGTCAAGCGCAAGAGCGGCAACATCGACGACTTCTGCCGCCGCTGGGCCAGGGATTACCGCTACATGATCGTGCTCGACGCCGACAGCGTGATGAGCGGCGAATGCCTGACCACGCTGGTGCGCCTGATGGAAAGCCAGCCCAGCGCCGGCATCATCCAGACCGCGCCGCGCGCGGCCGGCCGCGACACGCTGTATGCCCGCATCCAGCAGTTTTCCACCCGCGTCTATGGCCCGCTGTTCACCGCCGGCCTGCATTACTGGCAGCTCGGCGAGTCGCATTACTGGGGCCACAACGCCATCATCCGGCTCGATCCCTTCGTGCGCCACTGCGCGCTGGCGCCGCTGCCGGGCGAAGGCTCGCTGGCCGGCGAGATCCTGTCGCACGACTTCGTCGAGGCGGCGCTGATGCGGCGCGCCGGCTGGGGCGTCTGGATCGCCTACGACCTCGACGGCAGCTACGAGGAAATGCCGCCCAACCTGCTGGATGAATTGAAGCGCGACCGTCGCTGGTGCCACGGCAACCTGATGAACTTCCGGCTGTTCGCCGCGCGCGGCATGCATCCGGTGCACCGGGCCGTGTTCGTCACCGGCGTGATGGCCTATATCTCCGCGCCCTTGTGGTTCATGTTCCTGGTGCTTTCCACGGGTCTCCTGGCCTGGCATGCGCTGACCGAGCCGCAATATTTCGTCGAGCCGCGCCAGCTGTTTCCGATCTGGCCGCAATGGCATCCGGAAAAGGCGCTGGCGCTGTTCGGCGCCACCGCGCTGCTGCTGTTCCTGCCCAAGATCCTGAGCGTCTTGCTGATCTGGCTGCAGGGCGCGCGCGGCTATGGCGGCCGCATCCGCGTGGCCATCAGCATGCTGATCGAGCTGATCTTCTCGATGCTGCTGGCGCCGGTGCGCATGCTGTTCCACAGCCGTTTCGTGACGGCCGCCTTCCTGGGCCTGGAAATGACCTGGAAGTCGCCGCCGCGCCAGGACTCCGAAACCCACTGGGACGAAGGCGTCAGGAAGCATGGCATGCATACGCTGCTGGGCCTGGTGTGGGGCGGCGGCGTCTACCTGCTCGACCCGTCCTATCTGCCCTGGCTGCTGCCGATCGCGGGCGCGCTGGTGCTGTCGATCCCGATCTCGGTGCTGTCGTCGCGGGTGTCGCTGGGCCGGCTGCTGCGCCGCATGAAGCTGTTCGTCATTCCGGAAGAGGCGCAGCCGCCGCGCGAGCTGGTGGACGCCAGGGCGCATGCGGCGGCCACGCCCGGGCAGCCCGGCTTCATCGAGGCGGCGGTGGACCCGCTGGTCAATGCGCTGGCCTGCGCCAGCGTGCGGCCGCGGGATGCGGTCAGGCGGCTTTCCGAAAAGCGCGAGCGCATGCTGCAAAAGGTATTGCATTCCGACCCGGCGCAATTGTCCGAGGTCGAGAAGTGGTCGCTGCTGAACGATCCGCGGCTGCTGTCGCGGCTGCACCTGGCCTTGTGGAGCGGCGATGGCGTGCATCCCGGATGGCGGGCCGCGATGACGGGGGCTGAATAAAAGCGTGGCCGCGGCTGATGGCCTTTTAGGCGGCAGCGGCAGTTGCAGTTGCAGTTGCAGTTGCAGTTGCTTTTGAAGTGGCAGTGAAATCCCGTTGAGCGCGCCGTGTCAGCGGTGCCCGGAGCGGGAAAAGGTGCGGCGTCTGTCTGAGCCAAGCGCAGCTTGGCGAGTTTAGCCGCGCCCCGCTCCGGGTATCGCTGGCACGGGCACCCCGCGCAGCGGGGCGCGATCACCGGGTCGCCTTTTTTTGGTTACTTTTTTTGGCGAAGCGGTATGTGTCAAGGTAGTTGTCGCCAAATTAGTCATGCAGCACGTGGCATCGCGGCCGGCAAAGCCTCCTTTCGCTCGGGGTTCAGATACACCACCTCGTCAAGATCCCAATGGCGCACGGCGCCTGCCCAGCGCTGCGGCTTGGCGGCCCGGGCGGCTTGATAGACCGCCTTGCGATGGGCCAGCAGCTGGTCCGCCTGGCCACGATGACGCTGATCCGGCGTCA
>NZ_JACYOX010000004.1 GCF_015352955.1 Noviherbaspirillum soli | reverse complement strand
TGACGCCGGATCAGCGTCATCGTGGCCAGGCGGACCAGCTGCTGGCCCATCGCAAGGCGGTCTATCAAGCCGCCCGGGCCGCCAAGCCGCAGCGCTGGGCAGGCGCCGTGCGCCATTGGGATCTTGAAGAGGTGGTGTATCTGAACCCCGAACGAAAGGAGGCTTTGCCGGCCGCGATGCCACGTGCTGCATGACTAATTTGGCGACAACTACCTTGACACATACCGTTCGCCAAAAAAAGTAGGCAAAAAAAGGCGACCCGGTGATCGCGCCCTCGCTGCGCGAGGGTCCCCGTGCCGTCGACGCCTGAAGCGGAGCGCGGCTAAACTCGCTCCGCTGCGCTGCGCTCAGACAGACGCCGCACCTTTTCCGCTTCAGGCATCGCCGTCACGGCGCGCTCAACGGGACTTCACTGCAACTGCAACTGCAACTGCAACGGCATTCCAGCTTGCCCCTAAAGCCACGCCTCCACCCTGCCCCGGCGAGGCCAGCGGCCGACCTCAAAATCCCCTTTAACCCCTGTCAACCGCCGCCACGCAATAGCGCGCAATCGCCCCCAGCACCTCGCTGTCTTCCCCCACCGCGGCAGCCACGTTGATCTCCAGCCCTGGATGATTGCTGCGCAGCTCATCGATCAGCAGCGGCAGGTCGCGCAGCACATGGCCGCCCTGCCCCAGAAAAACCGGCACCACCGACACCCTGGTACAGCCTTCGCCCGCCAGCCTGGCCACGACTTCCGGTAGGCGCGGCGACATCAATTCCAGGAAAGCCAGCGACACCTCGGTGTCGGGCAACCGGGTGCGGGCGATGTCGCGCAGCTTTTCAAACGGCACGGCCCAGCGCGGATCGCGTGCGCCGTGGGCAAACAGAACCAGTGCATTTTTCATTTAACGCCTTTCAATCCACTTCAGGGTCAGCAATGCGGCAAGCAGGAACAGCACGCTGGGCAATACCGCGGTGGCGAACGGTGGCCAGGTGTTGAGCATGCCGATATGAGAGAACAGCCGGTTGATCAGCTGGAAGCTTACGCCGATCATGATGCCGGCAAAGATCTTCAGGCTGACGCCGCCTGCGCGGAAATGCAGATAGGCAAAAGGCAGCGCCACTGCCATCATCACGAACACGGCAAAGGGATAGCTCAGCTTGCGCCAGTACGCAATCTCATAACGCTCGGTGCGCTGCTTGTTCTCTGCCAGGTGCTTGCTGTACAGCGCCAGGTCGGCCGCGGACATGCGCTCCGGGTCGGCGAACAGCACGGAAAGAATCGATGGCGTGATTTCCGAAACCAGCGGCATCCTCTCGCGCTGTGTGGTCGACACCGCAGTGCTCAGGTCCAGCACCCGCGTGCCGTTGCGGGTCGCGGCTTCGGGGAAGCGGCTTTCGGTGACCTTCTGCATGGTCCAGGTATTGTTGCCGGAATAATCGGCGCGGTCGGCGATGATGTAATTGACCAGATGGAAGCCGCGGTCGAATTCATAGATGCGCAGATTCAGCAACTCGCCGGTGGGCCGCATTTCCCGCACGTTCAGGAAGCGGGTGCCGATCACATTGCCGGATACGCCGTTGTCGCGTATGACGTCCTTGGCCCACAGGCCGGAACGGAATTCCTGCGATACCGCGGCGCCCTTGAAGCCAAGCTTGAGTTTCTGCCCGAGCTCGGTCGACTTCGGCGCCACGTACTCGCCAAAGACAAAGGTCAGCAGCGCGAACAGCACGCCTATCTTGGCCAGCATGGCAGCCGCCTGGCGCGTGGAAAGCCCGGATACCCGCATGATGGTGAATTCGGAACGGGAAGCCAGCTGGGCCAGCACATAGATGGTGCCGATCAGCGCGGCGATCGGCATCAGTTCATAGGCATAGCCGGGCATGCCCATCAGCACGAACAGGAAGGCGTGCTGCAGCTTGTAGCCGCCGGAGCCAACCGACTGCAATTCGCTCATCACATCGAAGAAGGCAAACAGCGCAAGGAAGGCTGCCAGCACGAAGACGCTGGCGCGTATGATCTCGCCGGCCAGGTAGCGTTGCAGTATCTTCATGCGGTGCGCCTGTAGAAAACCATGCGCTTGAAGGCGTTCCAGTAGGCCAGCGGATGATGGCGGCTATTCATCAGGATGCGCCAGGAAAAGAAAAACGCCACCAGCAGCGCGCCAAGCAGATGCAGCGGCCACCAGCTCACCATCAGCGCCAGCTTGCCCTGCGCCACCGCGGCCTGCATCACGCTGACCATGTTGCTGTAGACGATGAAGACCAGAAGCGCCAGCAGCAGGTTGGCCGAACGGCCGCCGCGCGGATTGACGAAGCCCAGCGGAATCGCGAGCAGCATCAGCACCACGCCCATGATGGGCAAGGCGATGCGCCACAGGATCTCGCCGCGGTTCTGGTTGGTGGGATTGGCAATCAGGTCGCCCAGCGGCAGCGCACGCGCCGAATTGTCGCCTGCGTCCACCTGGTTGCTGTTGGCGATCAGCACGCCGTAGCGTTCGAACTGCATCAGCTGGAATTCCGGTTCCGAAGGCGTGCCATCGTAGCGGCGACCATCGTTCAGCACCAGGAACTTGTCGCCGTTCGCATCGATTTCGGTACGCCCCTCGGCCGCCACGATCACGCTGGACTTGCCGTTGCGCATGCTGCTGATGAAGACGTTCTTCACGTTGCTCACATCATCGGCCACGCCTTCGACAAAGAATACCCGGTCGGCCGAGGAAGACTCCTGGAAGCGCCCGGGCGACACCCGGGATATGTCCTCGCGCTGCTCGAAGCGCTTGCGGAACTCGGTGCTCTGGCGATTGGCCCAGGGCGTGACCGCCAGGCTCAGCATCGCCACCACCAGCACCAGCGGCAGCGCCACGGTCAGCACCGGCCTGATCCAGGCGGTCAGGCTCATGCCGGAGGCGAACCAGACCACCATCTCGGAATCCTGGTAGGTGCGCGTCAGCACCAGCAGCACGGAAATGAAGCCGGTCAGGATCAGGATCACGGGCAGGTAGTTCAGCGCCGCGAATCCGAGCAGAGCCACCACATCCTGGGACGCGACCTTGCCGCCGGCAGCCTGGCCGAGGATGCGAATGAGCATGACGGTGATGGTGATCGAGAACAGGGTGGTGAAGACGGCGCCGGCGGAGCTGATCAGTTCGCGACGTAGAGCGCGTTGAAAAATCATTCGATACTATAATTGCGTGGACTAAAAAGGAGAATCCATGGACTTTAGCATAAAAACATTCGACGCCAAGACCAGCCTGGCGCAAGCAAAAACCGGCGTCATGGTGGTCGGGGTTTTCGAAAACAAGGTGCTGACGGCTGCCGCCGCCGGACTTGACGGCGACGGTGCCATCAGCGCCGCCGTCAAGTCCGGCGACATCACCGGCAAGCCCGGCAGCATGCTGCTGCTGCGCGGCCTGGCCGGCATCGCCGCGGAGCGGGTGCTGCTGGTCGGCCTGGGCAAGGAGGCGCCAGTCGCGCCCAAGGACTTCAACAGCGCATGCCAGGCCATCGCGCGCACCCTGTCGACCCTGGGCGCGGCCGATGCGCTCATCTCGCTGCCCTGCGACCAGGTGCGTGAACGCGAGACTGGCTGGGCAGTCCAGGCGCTGGTGCTGGCGCTGCGGGAATCGCGTTACCGCTTCGATGAAATGAAGAGCAAGAAGGAACCGGCCCCGGCCGGCGTGCGCAAGGCTGCGCTGGTGCTCGACGCGGCCGCCGCCGCACCGGCGCGCGCGGTGCTGGCCCAGGCAGTGGCGCTGGCCAACGGCATTGAGCTGACCAAGGACTTGGGCAACCTGCCGCCGAACGTCTGCACGCCGACCTATCTGGCCAATACCGCCAAGAAGCTGGCCAAGCAGTTCGGCTTCGGCGTCGATGTGCTGGACCGCAAGCAGATGGAAGCGCTGAAGATGGGCAGCTTCCTGTCGGTGACCAACGGCACCATGGAGCCGCCGAAATTCATCGTGCTGAAGCACATGGGCGGCAAGACGCGGGAAGCGCCCACGGTCCTGGTCGGCAAGGGCGTCACCTTCGACTCCGGCGGCATTTCGATCAAGCCCGGCGCGGCCATGGATGAAATGAAGTACGACATGTGCGGCGCCGCCTCGGTGCTGGGCACCTTCCGCGCCATCGGCGAGATGAACCTGAAGCTCAACGTGATCGGCGTGATTCCCGCCACCGAGAACATGCCGTCGGGCACGGCGACCCGTCCGGGCGACATCGTCACCTCGATGTCCGGCCAGACCATCGAGATCCTCAACACCGACGCCGAAGGCCGCCTGATCCTGTGCGACGCGCTGACCTATGTAGAACGCTTCAAGCCAGCGGTGGTGGTTGACATCGCAACGCTCACCGGCGCCTGCATCACGGCACTGGGCCATCACAATGCCGGCCTGTTCACCCGCCACGATGACGCCCACGATGCGCTCGCCGACGCGCTGATCGCCGCCGGCAAGCTCAGCGACGATACCGCATGGCGCATGCCGATCGAGGACAGCTATCAGGAGCAGCTGAAATCCAACTTCGCCGACATGGCCAACATCGGCGGCGCCCCTGGCGGCAGCATCACCGCTGCCTGCTTCCTGGAGCGTTATACCAAGGCCTATACCTGGGCGCACCTGGATATCGCCGGCACCGCGTGGAAGAGCGGTCCGGCAAAGGGCGCCACCGGCCGCCCGGTGCCGATGCTGACCACCTTCCTGATCAACCGGGCGCAAGCGGCACGCTGATCGCGCCGATAACAGGCTCCAAGCCAGCGCCGGCACCTCCAGGGGAGGTCCGGCGCGTTTTATTTCAATGCAAGGAATGGGAACGCAATGAAACTCGCTACCTGGAACGTGAATTCCCTGAAGGTGCGTCTGCCGCAGGTGCTGCAGTGGCTGGCCGACAGCCCGGTCGACGTGCTGTGCCTGCAGGAGACCAAGCTGACCGACGACAAGTTTCCTGTCGCCGAGATCGAGGCGGCAGGCTATGCGGTTGCCTATACGGGCCAGAAAACCTATAACGGCGTGGCCATCCTGTCGCGCCACCCGATGACCGATGTGGTCAGGAACAACCCGCTGTTCCCCGATGAGCAGCAGCGCATCATCGCCGCCACGATCGAAGGCATGCGCATCGTCTGCGCCTATGTGCCGAACGGCCAGTCGGTCGGCTCGGACAAGTACGAGTACAAGCTGCGCTGGCTGCTGGCCCTGCGCGAATGGCTGGCGTCGGAACTGGCCTTGCATCCGCAGCTGGCGCTCCTGGGCGACTACAACATCGCGCCGGCCGACGGCGATGTGCATGACCCGGCGGCATGGGCCGGCTCGGTGCTGGTGTCGGAGCCGGAACGCGCGGCATTCCGCAGCCTGTGCGAGCTGCAGCTGGCGGACGCCTTCCGGCTGTTCGACCAGCCCGAGAAGGTGTTCAGCTGGTGGGATTACCGGCAGATGGCCTTTCGCCGCAACATGGGCCTGCGCATCGACCATATCCTGCTGTCGCCGCCGCTGGCCGGCCGCTGCACCCGCTGTGTGATCGACAAGGCGCCACGCAAGTGGGAGCAGCCGTCCGACCATACGCCGGTGATTGCCACGCTGGACTGACACGCACAGGCAGGGCGGCCTGCCCTGCCTGCGGCTGTGACAACGCTACAGCGTGATCTTCTTGTGCTCGCCCAGGTCGCGCGGCGCCTTGCCGGTCAGCGCCGACTTGGCCAGCGCGTACAGCTGGGTCATCTTGCTGGAATGGGTGTCCCAGTATTCGGCGCTGTCGATATGCACCTTGATCAGCGACAGGTGCGGATCCTCCTTGCCGCCATCGAACCAGGCCGCCACCAGCGGGCTCCAGAGCTCATCGATCTTTGCGCGGTCGCGGGTCAGTTCGGCATGGCCGGCGATGGACACATAGAGGCTGTCGTCGGGATCGGAGAAACTCACATTGATGCGCGGATGTTCAGCGAGATGGCGCACGAAATCGGTGACATCGGAAGTGAAGAACCAGAGGTTTCCCTGGTCGTCCACCTGCTGGCAGGTCATGGGCCTGGAGGACAGCTTGCCGTCCGGATCCAACGTGGTGAACATGCCGAATTTCACATCCTTGATCTTGTCCTGCAGGTCTTGCAGCTGGGTAGTAGCGGCATGGCTCATGGTGCATCCTCTTCTGTTGGAAAGTGCCGCGGCGGTTGCCGTCGGCATGGCGCACCATGCTAGGCAGGCGCAGCGCCGTTGTCGGTGCGCCAACTCACATAGGTCGCGGCCAACAGCATGGCGGCATGGCTGACGTGTCGTTTTGATAGCGGCTACAATGAGCCGCGCCTGACGCAGGACATCCCTCTCATCTTTACCCTAGGAGCAAGCATGAATTCACGCTGGATCGACATCGACACCAACAACGGCAATGCGTTTCGCGGCTACCTGTCGCTTCCGCCCAAGGGCAGCGGTCCGGGCATCGTGCTGATTCAGGAAATCTGGGGCGTCAACAGCCACATCCGCGCCGTGGCCGACCAGTATGCGCTGGATGGCTATGTGGTGCTGGCGCCGGACGTGTTCTGGCGCCTCAAGCCCGGCGTCGACCTGACCTATGACGACGCCGGCTCGGCCCAGGCCTTCGACTACATGAAGAAGCTGGACTTCCCGATGGCGGTTCAGGACCTGACCCAGGCCGTCAACCTGTTGCGCGGCATGCCGGAAGTCACCGGTGGCGTGGCATCGCTGGGTTTTTGCATGGGTGGACTGCTGTCCTATCTGTGCGCCGCCAATGCCGGCGTCGACGCCGCAGTGTGCTACTACGGCGGCGGCATCGACGGCCAGCTCAATCAGGCTGGCAAGGTCACCTGCCCCATTCTCTTTCACTTCGCGGAGAAGGACCATTACATCACCAAGAGCGCCGTCGATGCGGTGAAGGCAGCTTTCGGCAACGCAAAGAATGCAGTGATCGAGACCTATCCGGACGTGGACCATGGCTTCAATTGCTGGGAACGGCCTTCCTACGATCAGAAGGCTTCCGCAGTGGCGCATGGCATGTCGCTGTCTTTCCTCGGCAAGGTGCTCTGAGGACGAAGCCTGCGCGCTAAAAACGCGCTGGAAAATGAAAAGGGCAAGGCCATCAAGGTCTTGCCCCTATCAAGAATGCGGGCGGATGCCGCCTGCCCTGCGGTTTCGGGTCAGCCCGGGAACAGCTCGTCGTCCAGGCCCAGATGCCGACGGTCGCGCGCTTCTTCCAGCGCATGGCGTCCGACGATGCGCTTGCGCATGATTTCCGCATGCTGCTGCGGCGTCATCGGCGGCATTTTCATCAGGTCTTCCAGACGCGCTGCATTCTCTTCATTATTTCTCATTATTCCGTCCCCAGATGAAACGCGTACGCCGGCATGCGGTGCCGGCGCCGTACTGCAAGCTGCTTAGCGCTTGGTGATCATCGGGGTAAGCAGCGCCCCGATCACCAGTGCCACGCCAGCCGAAATGGCAATGGTCTTCCATGGATTCTCATGCACATAGTCGTCAGCGGTGCTGGCCAGTTCGCGGCCGGTCTTCATCGCCGTATCCTGCATGTCGCGGGCGCCCGTCAGCGCATTGTCCAGCAGTCGCATGCCTTCGGAGCGCAGCGCTGCGGCCTTGTCGGACGACGCGGTGGTAGCAGCCTTGAACAGATCCTGCGCGTCCGACACCAGGGATTTGAGTTCGCTGCTTGCTTTATCGGCGTAATTGTCGACCATCTTCTAGCTCCTTTGTTGTGGGTGAGGTGCCGTCGGCACTCCGGCGGCGCATTGCTGATTTATAAACGAATGCGCCGTGGGAGTCGGTACGCTGCCGAACATACCATGCGGCCAGTTCCGACCCGATGCATGCAGTAAGGCAACGCGACTTTGTTGCGAACGCCCATAGGTTAGCTTGTCAACAACCCGCCGTCCAGCACCAATCCACCCTGCCGGCCTCAGACATGGGCTGCGACATGGCATGCCTGCAGCACTGGCGGCAGCGCGGCGTCGTTGCGCAGGCAGGCGCTGGCGGCGCATGCGACACGCCGCTTGAGCACGATATAGGCGTCAATCCGGTCCAGGCGCGGGTCCATGCGCTGCGACAGCATGTACAGCGCCTCCTCTGACAGCGCGCAGCGGTGGACTTGCCCGTCCACCTTCACGGTAAAGATCGTGCAAGTGCGTGACTCGCTGACTTCCGCTTGCGTGACATTCATGCCTGTCTCCCATGAAAATTTCTGCTAATCCGTGCCGTAAATCATTTCCCGCACCATCGGATAGGTCTGCTGTGTCCAGCGCCGCCCGCTGAAGACGCCGTAATGGCCAACGCCAGCCTGCATATGATGCGATTTCAAAAATGCCGGAATGCCGCTGCACAGGTCATGCGCGGCCATGGTCTGTCCCAGCGCGCAGATATCGTCGCGTTCACCCTCGACCGTGAGCAGCGCGGTGCGCCGTATCGCCTCTGGCCGCACCGGCCTGCCCTCGAAGCGCAGTTGGCCGCACGCCAGTGCCGCATGCTGGAAGATGTCGCGTATGGTTTCCAGGTAGAACTCGGCCGGCAGGTCCAGCACCGCGAAATATTCCGCATAGAAGGCCCGCGTTGCCGCCGCCCTTTCCAGCTCGCCATTGGCCAGGTCGCGGTACAGCCCGCGAAACGCTTCCATGTGGCGCTCCAGGTTCATGCTCATGAAGGCAGTCAACTGCATGAAGCCGGGATACACCTCGCGGCCGGCGCCGCGATGGCGCTGCGGCACGATGCCTATCATGTTGCGCTCGAACCAGCTGTAGGGCTTGCTGATGGCAAGCCGGTTGACTTCGGTGGGACTGATGCGCACGTCCACCGGGCCGGCCATCAGCGTCAGGCTGCGCGGCGTGGCCGGATGGCCGTCCTCGGCCATGATGGCCGTGGCGGCCAGCGCCGGCACGCAGGGCTGGCAGACCGCCAGCATGTGCGCGCCCTCGCCCAGCACGCCAAGGAATTCGATCAGGTAGCGGGTGTACTGGTCCAGCCCGAAGGCGCCGGCCGACAGCGGCACATCGCGCCCATTGTGCCAGTCGGTGATATAGACGTCATGGTCGGGCAGCATGGTGCGCACGGTGTCGCGCAGCAGGGTCGCGAAGTGGCCTGACATGGGCGCCACCAGCAGCACGCGCGGCTGGGGCTGGGGCTGGGGTTGGCGTTCCGGCTGGCCATCGGCGCCTTCCTTGGCAAAGCGCAGCAGCGTGCAGAAGGGCAGCACGTGAATCTTCTCTTCATGCACCAGGACCTCGCGCGCCGCCGCGCCGCTGCCCAGCGTGGTGCGCTCTATCCCAAAATCGGGGCGGCTGTGCGTGACCTGCGCGCTGGCGAACACGGCGCAGGCAGCGGCGATGCGACGTGCCGCAGGCAATTCGGCCAGCCATGGCTGATGCATTGCCTGGGCCGTGGCCTCGGTGTAAAGACGCAGGTGCGCCATCAGGTCAGCCTGCGCCTGCCATACGTGATACTTCATGCGGGCTCCGTGACTGTGCGGGGACAAGCCTGGGGCTAGCAAGGAACGCGCCATTGTCCAAAGCCGCAGGCGGTGGTTCTGGCATGCGGCTTGCGTGATTTTTGCCGAGCCCAACCAACCCAAGGATGGCGACATGCAAGCAGCCACGCTTACCATCACCAGCAAGAACTATTCGTCATGGTCCATGCGCGGCTGGCTGCTTGCCAGGCTGTCCGGCCTGCCGTTCGAGGAAATCATGATTCCTTCCGATGACCCGGCCACGCGCGCGGAAATCCTGCTGCTGGCGCCGTCCGTGCTGGTCCCCTGCCTTCGCCATGAAGGCATTACCGTATGGGACACGCTTGCCATCGGCGAATACCTCAATGAGATCAGGCCCAGCGCCCGCCTGCTGCCGACGGAGCGCAAGGCGCGCGCCCACTGCCGCGCCATCTGCGGCGAAATGCATTCGGGCTTTGCGGCGCTGCGGTCGGCATTGCCGATGAACCTGAAGGCCAGCTATAGCGGCTTCCGGATATGGGCCCGCGCCCAGGCCGACATCGACCGCATCGCCGTCATCTGGCGCGAGTGCATCAACACCTACGGCGGCCCCTATCTGTTCGGCCGGAACGTCTGCATGGCAGATGCGATGTTTGCGCCGGTGGTCACGCGCTTCCTGACGTATGGCGTGGAACTCGATGCGGCATGCCGCGGTTATTGCGACACCGTCATGGCGCTGGAACCGGTGCGGGAGTGGGTGGACGCGGCGCTGGCGGAGCCGGAGGAAATCGATGAACTGGAAGCGGAATTCTGACGCACTTCAATGGCTGGCCGGATGCGCAGGCAGCCATGCCAGACCTGGCTGGAATCGGGATGAGAGGTAGTTCAATGACGCAGCGCGCCCGGGGAGCCATGCGGCTGCAGTTGCGCATTCATTGAAAACTGCGCTTCCATGGACGTGGACTGCGCTTCTTCGGCATCATGATCGCGCCTGGTGCCTGCGCTTGTGTCTGCACTTGCGCTTGTGGTTGTGGCTGTGGTGCTGGTTGTTGTTGTAGTGGTTGTGGTGGTTGTGGTGGTGCTTGTGGTCGGCACCCCTGCAGACAAGGAAGATGGCGGTGCGACATGGCGAAACTGGCTGGCCTCGCGCAAAGCGGAAGCCAGGAAAAACTTTTCGTACGAGCGCACCCGCTTGCGCGCATCGACAAACAGGCGCTGATAATTGCCGTGCAATAGCTTCCAACGTACCGCATCCGTCAGGCTCATCAGCAAGCCGTTATAGCTGGCATAGGTCTTGTTCCATCCGTCCCGGTCCTTCGGCGCCAGCGCATCGGAGCCAAACAGGAAGCGTTCTGAATGATCCGTGATGAGCGACACCCATTCGGCCTGCATCTCTGGTGACTTCGTCAGCCGCTCGGCGACCACGCTCCATGAGAGATCGATATGAACATGCCTCATCCTGCTGTCCTCGAGCAGTTGACGCAGCGTTGCCGCATGTCCGGCAGGCGCATTCACAAAGCGGCCGAGCCCGCCGCCATGCGCCCAGATGATATTGGTTTGCAACACGGATGGATTGCAGAACAAGCGCTTGATGCCTTCCAGATAGGCTGGCGCCGGATTATTTGCCTGCCCCGGCAGGTCGACGTCACAATGCAGCACGACTGGCATGCCGATGGTTCCGCAGGTTTGCAATAGCTTGATCAGGGCGCCTGCATTGCTGTCCAGATTGGCCTGGCGCTTGCCTGCGAACAGATCCTGCACCACTTCCTTGTGCACCGTGATTTCGCCAACCCCGGTAAACACGCCAGGATGCTGGGTTAGCTTCTGCAATAGATAGGTGCTGCTGTGCATGTCGCCGAGATGCAGTCCGGTAATCATGGGATCGAAGCGTTGCCGATCGGCCGCAGTCAATTTCGAGTAAGAGATTGCGGTGGTCGCATCCACTCCGGTATTCATATAGAGTTCGGTGGCGGCGCACGCCTTGGCCATATCACTCTCGGTAAGGCTGCGCTTGTCCATCATCTCGCTGGGCAAATAGTAATGCGGACCGCAGTGCTGCTGCCCTTTGCAGGGATCCCACGCCGGATCGGGCTGGCTGGAAAGCACGTTCGTGGGAATTGGCATGAGGGTGGCGTACTTGATGCCCAGCGCATCCATTTCAGCGATCAGGCTTTCCGGCGTGCAGCCTTGCTGGATGTAATCGGTCGGATGAAAATGGCAGTCGCTGTAGTTCCATTGTTCCCTTTCTCTCTTGGCCGGCAGGTCAGACTGCATCGTCATGGCCAGTGACTGGCCCGCACTGCTTGAATGAAAGCGATTGGCAAGGCTGGGCCACGATGCGGACAGACTGCGTGCCGGCACAGTTGGTGGCATCGGATTCGACGGCTCGCGTTTCGTGTTGAGAGCGGGATTGAATGAAGGAATCATTGTTGTTCCGTTTTTAAAATAAGAAAGTCGATGGACCATGGAGCCATGGAGCCATGGAGCCACGGAGCCATGGAGCTATCGAGCTGTGGGCTTATGCAATCTGCAGACAGCACATCTCCATGCGCGGCAATGGCCGGGGTGGCATCGGCAGGGCACAGCGCCAGTGGCGAGCATGCTCGGCCACAAATGCCAGCGTGCCGGCCAGCGACGCTGCGCTTGCGCCAGCGACTTTCATGCGCTCCATGTAGACGATGCCGCCGGTTGCAGGCGATACCCCGAACTGCGGCCCATCATGCTGGAAGCCGGTGTAATTGCGCTGCAGAAGCGCGGCATAGACCGCGGCAGGGTCCTGCTGCGGCAGGCCGCAATCGCCTTGCAGCAGCAGGGTTTCGGGACTGGCCAGCCAGTCCCGTGTAATGGTGAACACCACGCCATCGACGGCAAACGGGCCACTGTGAATCAGATGCTGCGCGTCGTGCATGTTGACCAGTCTGCAAAAGTCTTCGATCAGTTGCTTGAATTGCCTGCTCATAGTGCCGTTGCTCCTTGGCTGTTGTGGGGGACATCGGGAACGGGACATTCCAGCGATGTGATCTGGCGCGGTGAGTGCCGCAGCATTCGCACCGGTGGCAGCGCCTTGACATGGATACAATTGCGCCCGATCAAACAGCCGGCGGATTGGAGTGATGGAAGTCGGAAAAGGAAAAGACAACGCAAAAAGCAGCGGGACCATGCTGATGGTCCCGCTGCCTTTGGATCAATCGTGTTTTGATGATAGCCAGCATGCAACTGGCGCGCCGGTCAGAGCGTGCGCAGGAAATCGTCCATGTCGTCGCGAACCTGCGCCAGCAGGTCGGCCAGGCGCGCCAGCTGTTCAGGACTGCACGGAGTGGCACGCTTGATGCCGGCCTGCTCGATTTCCACCAGCAAGGCCATCAGCCCGGCTGCGCCCACGGTGCCGATCGTGCCCTTGAGGGAATGGGCTTCCATGGCCATGTCGCGGCAGGCGCCGGCTGCCGCATGGCGGGCAATATCGTCATACCGGGCCAGGGTTTCATTACGGAACACCTGCGCCAGGTCGATGAAGATGTCGCGTTCATTATCGACCGACTGCAGCAGCAGCCAAGGCTGGGAACAACGATAGGAATTGGACGGGGTCATCGTCTCGTCCCTCAGGCTTCCTGGGTGGCGCCAGCCAGCAGGAAGGCCAGGCCAACCACCAGCACCAGTTCGCCCTCGGCGGAGCGGGCGGTGCCAGTGATGCCCGGCACCGACAAGGCCGTCAGCGGCTTGATCACCAGGTCGGCGGTGCCATCAACAGCGCCTACCGACAGCACATACGGGCTGGGCGCGGCGACCACGATGCCGACCCGTTCCTCGGCCGGCTCGTAGCCCAGCGATGCGGCCAGCGAACGCACCGGCAAGGTCTGGCCCTGGTCGCGCAGCACCGGCGCGCCGCCCACATGCATGAATTGCTCCGGCAGTTCCACGACCCGCTCGACCAGTGCCAGCGGCATGCCCAGCGCAGCGCCAGCCGCTGTCACCAGCATGGTGGGGACGATAGACAGCTCGATCGGCAGGCGGATCGAGAAACGGGTGCCGCTGCCCAGTTCCGAGTCGATGCTGATGGCGCCGCGATGCTTTTCCACCGCCGTCTTGACGACGTCCATGCCCACGCCGCGCCCGGAAACGCTGGAGGCGACTTCCTTGGTCGAGAAGCCCGGCAGAAAGACCAGCTGATAGGCTTCGCTGGCGGACAGGTTGGCCGATTCGGCGATCAGGCCGTTGGCGATCGCCTTGGCGCGCAGGCGCTGCGGATCCATGCCGCGGCCATCGTCGGAAATGACGATCATCACGCTGTTGGCTTCCTGCCAGGCCTTGAGCAGGATGCGGGCGCGCGGCGGCTTGCCGGCGGCGATGCGGTCGTCATGGCTTTCGATGCCATGGTCCAGCGAATTGCGCAGCATGTGGACCAGCGGGTCGTACAGGCTGTCAACCACCACGCGATCGACCTCGGTATCGGCGCCTTCGATCACCAGTTCGACTTCCTTGCCCAGATCGCGTGCCAGCTCGCGCACCAGGCGCGGGAATTTCTGGAACAAGCGGCCTACCGGCTGCATCCGCGTCGCCAGGGTCGCGCGCTGCAGTTCGGTCGCATAACGCGATGCCCGGCCCAGGGTTTCCGCCAGGGTCGACATCAGGGTGGCGGCCTGGCCGTCGAACTTGAACTGCTGCAGCTTTTCCAGCAATACGCTGGCCTGGTTGGCAGCCTGCACCGATTCGCCCGCCACTTCCAGCAGCGCATCGAGCTTGACCGCATCGACCCGGATGCTGTCCTCCGGCGCGCGGGCTTCGGAAGTGGTATTGCGCCGGTCGACGCCATCCCAGCCGCCGGTTTGGCCATGCGCAGATGCTGTTGCAGCAGCCGCATTGACTTCGCCCGTACTTGCCGGCGCCGTGGACGCGGACGAGGTGGCGATGCGCATGTGCTCGGGCACCACGGCGTTGTACATCCCGACCCAGTCGACTCGCCCGGCCTCACCGGCCTGATCGATGCCATCGGCAAGCTTGTCGGCCGCCGGCGCGGATGAAGCTGCGGCGGCGACCGGCTGGCGGCCTTCGATGGCGTCGTTCAGGATGCGGTTCAATGCCTCCGGCATGGGCGCCAGGCTTTCAGGCGCGGCGCCGTGGTGCAGTTGATTGAGCAGGTCGGCAACGAAGCCGCTGGCCTGCAGCGCCGCCTCGATCGCCAGCGGCGTCACCGCGGTCTTGCCGGTGCGCAGCGCGTCGAACAGGTTTTCCGTCAGGTGGCAGGCCGACACCATGCCGGTCAGGTTCATGAACCCGGCGCCGCCCTTGATCGTATGGAACGAGCGGAACACGGCATTCAGGGTGTCCGGGTCGTTCGGCCGACGCTCCAGCTGCAGCAGTCTTTCTTCGACGTCGACGGCCAGTTCCAGCGCCTCGACCACGAAGTCCTTGAGCATGTCGTCCATCAGAATCCCAGATCGGCGAGTAAGTCATCCACATCGGTTTGCGCCAGCGCCGAGGTGGGCACGTCCGGCCCTGCCAGCAAGTCCACCACCTTTTCCTTTTCGCGGGTGGCCTGCGGCGCATTATCGATCAGAAGCTGGGCCAGTTCCCGTTCCAGCTTCTGGGTGATGGTCACCACTTTCTTGATGATCTGCCCGGTGATGTCCTGGAAGTCCTGGGCCATCATGATTTCCATCAGCCGCGCCTTTTCCGCTTCGCCATTGTTGGCCACGATGCCGGCAAAGCGGCGCGAGTCCTGCGCCAGCAGCTTGAACTCATCCAGGCCCAGCCTGCCTTCAAACAGCTGGTCCCAGCGGCCTTCGACATCCTTTGCGGTCTGGATCAGCGCATCCTGCACCGGCATGGCTTCATCGATGGAATTGAGCACCTTGTTGGCGGCCTGCTCGGTCAGCGTCGCGATATATTCCAGGCGGCCGGCGGCATCGGTGACTTCGGTGGCGATGTCGGAAAGGCTGCGATCGTAGCCAAGCTCGCGCAGCGAGTCATGCAACTGGCGCACGATATGGCCCAGGCGATCGAACATCGGCGAGTTGCCGGAAGTATGCTCCTGGGCTGATTCGGCCTCGATTGCAGGCACGTCCGCCGTCGCCGCAGACACGGACTCGGTCGCCACAGCTTTCGGTTCGGCGGCTACCGCATGCTGCGCCGCTATTTCTTCGAACAGCGCGTCCAGGTCTTCAGTCAGGTCATTCATGTATGGCTTTCCTTGTCGATTCTTTCGTGCGTGCCGCCGCTGCGGCCGTTGTGCTCTTGTTTGCTCTTGTCTGCGCTTGTTACCGGTCGTCCTGGGCCATGCTGAAGCGGCGCTTTGCTGGCCAGCCAGATGTCCATTTCCTTTGGTTTACGGCGCGGATCAGAAAAGATTTAGACGCCAGCCATGAAACTTAATTGCGTATAGGAAATTTATTTGGATTATACAGAATAGTTCTGCAGGGAAAATTATAAGAAAGAGATTTATCTGTGCCAGCGCACTTTTCGGCAATGACTGATACCAATCCCAATTCATAACGTCCCAGATGAAACCGATGGATTTTTTCGTCTGGCAAGGCGGGTGAGGAGTCAATAGCCCAGCTATTGACGACGATCCCAACGCAGCCAGGCGGAAAAAGACCCGGTTTCATGGGACGTTATGGGTTGGGTTTGGTATGAGATAGCCGGAAGGCAAGGACCGGGCGTTCTGCAACCAAGGCCGGCAAGCAAACTTCAGGTGGCCCGGACATGTGTCCAGTGCGGGCGCGGTGCCTGGATCAGCGCACGGGTTAACTGCTCAGGCGAAATCCCTGCTATGCGTACTGAGCTTCCCCAGCCATGCCGACAGGTCCACCAGCCGCTTGGCCACCAGGTGCTGCACACCCTGCTCGCTCTGCCAGATGCCATAGACGCCCAACAGCGAGGCGCCCAGCAGTTCACGCCGCTGCTGCTCCACCAGCGTGGGCCAGACAATCACATTGACCAGGCCGGTTTCATCCTCCAGCGTGACGAACATGGTGCCGTGGGCGGTTTCCGGCCGCTGGCGCACGGTGACGATGCCGCAGCCGCGGGCAAACTGGCCGTTCGCATAGGTATGCAGCACATCGGCCGGCATGAAACGCTTCTCCAGCAGCCTGGCGCGCAGCAAGGCCACCGGATGCCGGCCCAGCGTCAGGCCCAGGCTGCGATAGTCGCCCAGGATATCCTGCCCCTCCGACGGCGGCGCCAGCGCAGGCGCCGGTTCGGCTACCGCCGCATGGCGCAACAGGCCCTTGTCCGGCGCACCGGCAACGGCTTGCCACAGCGCCTGGCGCCGGTGGCCGGACAGGGCCGACAGCGCATTGGCCGCTGCCAGCGCCTGCAATTCCATGCGTTCCAGCCGCGCCCGCAGCGCCAGGTCATGCAAGTCGGCAAAAGGACGAATCGCGCGCGCCTCCTCGATACGCCAGCCCGCCTCGCGGCTCAGTCCGCGCACCAGGTTCAGGCCCAGGCGCACTGCCGGCCGCGTCCGCCCGTTATGGTCGAGGCTGGCATCCCAGCCGCTTTCCATCACATCGACCGGATGCACCTTCACGCCATGCCGGCGCGCATCCTGCACCAGTTGCGACGGCGAATAGAAACCCATGGGCTGGCTGTTGAGCAGCGCCGCCAGAAAGGCTTCCGGCTCGTGGCACTTGAGCCAGGAACTGACATAGGCCAGCAGCGCGAAGCTGGCGGCATGGCTTTCCGGGAAGCCGTACTCGGCGAATCCCTGTATCTGGCGGAAGATCGCATCGGCAAATTCCTGGGTGTAGCCGCGTTCGAGCATGCCGGCAATCAGCTTGCCCTCGAATTTTTCCAGCCCGCCCTTGCGCTTCCAGGCCGCCATCGCCCGCCGCAGCTGGTCGGCCTCGCCAGCCGAAAAGCCGCCGGCCAGCATGGCAATCTGCATCACCTGCTCCTGGAAAATCGGCACGCCGAGAGTGCGCGACAGCGCCTGCTCCATGGCCGGACTCGGATACCCGACCGGCTCCAGGCCCTGCCGGCGGCGCAGATAGGGATGGATCATGCCGCCCTGTATCGGTCCCGGCCGGATAATGGCCACTTCGATCACCAGGTCGTAGAAGGTGCGTGGCTTCATGCGGGGCAGCATCGTCATCTGCGCCCGGCTTTCGATCTGGAACACGCCGACGGTGTCGGCCCGGCTGATCATGCGGTAGGTGTCCGGGTCTTCGGACGGAATGTCCTGCAGCTCGAAGGGTTCGCCGCGGCGCTCGGCCGCCAGGTCGAGCGCGCGCCGGATCACCGACAGCATGCCCAGCGCCAGGATGTCGACCTTCAGCAGGCCCAGCGCATCCAGGTCATCCTTGTCCCATTGCACCACGCTGCGCCTGGCCATGGCGGCATTCTCGATCGGCACCAGTCGCGACAAGCGGCCACGCGAAATCACGAAGCCGCCCGGATGCTGCGACAAGTGGCGCGGGAAACCCATCAGTTGCTCGGCCATGGTCCACCACTGCTGCGCCAGCGTGGCTTCCGGGTCCAGGCCGCATTCGGTAAAGCGCGCCGCCAGCCCGGTCTTGCCGTCCCACCAGCGGTGCGACTTGGCGATCTGGTCCACCACGCCGGCATCCACGCCGAGCGCCTTGCCGACATCCCGCAGCACGCTGCGCGGCCGGTAGCTGATCACCACACCGGTCAGCGCCGCCCGCAGACGGCCATACTTGTTATAGATGTACTGGATGACTTGCTCGCGCTCCTGATGTTCGAAATCGACATCGATGTCGGGCGGCTCATTGCGTTCCTTCGAAATGAAACGTTCGAACAGCAGGTTGCCGCGGGCCGGATCGACTTCGGTGATGCCCAGGCAGTAGCAGACCGCGGAATTGGCCGCCGAACCGCGTCCCTGGCACAGGATGCGACGGCTGCGCGCAAACCGCACGATGTCATAGACCGTCAGGAAATACGGTTCATAGGACATATAGGCGATCAACGCCAGTTCATGCTCGATCTGGCTTTGCACTTCCGCCGGCACGCCGGCCGGAAAGCGGGCATGGGCGCCGATCCAGGTTTCCTGGCGCAGGTAGGTGGCCGCGGTATGGCCGGGCGGCACCAGCTCATCCGGATATTCATACCGCAGTTCATCCAGCGAAAAGGTACAGCGCCGCGCCAGCCGCACGGTTTCGGCCAGCGCTTCCTCGGGATACAGATTGGCCAGCCGCAGCCGTGCGCGCAAATGCTGTTCGGCATTCTGTGCCAGCGCATAACCGCATTCGGCCACCGGCTTTCCCAGGCGAATAGCGGTCAGCACATCCTGCAAGGGTTTTCTTGAACGCACATGCATGCAGACATCGCCGGTTGCCGCCAGCGCCATGCCGTATTCGGCCGCCACGGCCTGAAGCTGGGCCCGATGCCTTTCATCCCGGCCCTGGTGCAGCAGCGTCAGCGCCAGCGTGGCCCGCGCGCCGAAGGTCTCGCGCATCCACTGCACCTGCCGCGCCAATGTGGCGGCCTCCACGCCATAGGCTGGCGCCAGCAGCAGCTCGCAATCCGGCAGGCCACGCAAATGGACCAGCTTCTCCTGTGGCGCGGCCAGGTCGTCCGGGTGCAGCAGATAACTACCCTTTTCCACCCGCGTACGGGCCAGCGTAATCAGTTCGCACAGATTGCCGTAGCCCTCCCGGTTTTTCGCCAGTGCGATCAGCCGCATGTCGCCCACTTGCAGCTGGCTGCCGATCAGCAAATGGAAATCATGCTTCTTCGCCTCCACATGGGCACGCACCACACCGGAGAGCGAACATTCATCCGTTATCGCCAGGGCGCGGTAGCCCAGCTGCACTGCCCGCGCCACCATCTCCTCCGGATGGGAGGCACCGCGCAGAAAGCTGAAGTTGGACGCGCACTGTAATTCGGCATAATCCGGCAAAGGCATGCTGCCAGCCTGTAGCGGCAATTCAGCCTGCGCCCTGCTCATGCAAACAAGCCATGCAGAAACCAGCGCCACTCTTCCCCCAGCCGCTCCCGGTAAATCCAGTAGCAGGCCTGGTCTTCACCCTGCGCCATGAAATAGTCACGGACCGCACAGTTGGCATCCCACCAACCGCTTTCTATGCGTTCCGGCGCGGTCAGCAATTTCAGTGGGGAGCCATAAAATGGTCGGTGATCGCGCACCAGCAAGGGCAAGGGCTTTTCCAGCAGCCAGAACGGACGCTCCACATCGGGTGGCGCGAGCGACTTGGATGCTGATGGGCCTGCAGGCAGCCAATGATTCCTGATCTCCGGGCGGTAGTCAGCGACCGGCGCTGGCATCAACACATTTTCCTTGCCAAGCCGAGCGGTCAGCAGCTCAATCAGCCGATGATAATCCGCCACATTGCCACCCGGTTCGGGAAACAGCGACTCGGTCGGTGGCGCCATGGCTTGCAAACGGCTTGCCACCAGCCGAAGTGCAATCACAGGCCCGGTCAGTTCCAGGCGTCCCAGCCGTTCCTTGAGCAGACGCACCAGGTGATCCTCACGCCATGCGGCTTCAGCCAGCGTGATTTCAAGGGCGCTTGGCGTCACCGCCTGCCGGCCGCGCTCATGTTCCAGCAAAAGGACAAAGCACGACACGGCCAGTTGCCGGGCGTTCAGCCATCCCACCATCTGCAATACCAGCCGGCGGGCGGCAAACAATACCGCCTCCGCCTGCTCCACCCGCTCCGGTAATTCAAGCCGGGTATCGAACTGCTGCGGCGCCTCCACCCAGTCATAGAGTTCGGGCGCTTCGCCGTATGCCTTATCCAATTGTTCGATCAACGCCGCCCCACAGCGGCGCTGCAAGCCAGCGCGCGGCAAACCGCGCAACTGGCCCAGGGTCGTGCAGCCGATGCCATCCAGCCAGTCGGCATGCGGCCTGGTGGCCGGCAGCAGCAAGGTCGGCAAGCCGTTCAGCCGGCGCACCATGCCAGGCTGGCGAATGCTGCGGCGCAGCCTGATCTGTGCGGCATGGGCAAACAGCAGGGCTGCCTGTGCGGTGGGCGCCATGCCGAGCCTGGCCGAATAACCCATCTGCAGCACACTGCCCCGCACCCGGCGGCACAATGCGAGACGGCCTCCGAAGGCAGCCAGGCTGGCGCTGACATCCAGCACCAGGCTGGACGTATCCACCAGGGCCACTTCGGGCGTGTATTGCAACAGGCTCAGCGCCACACCGTCCAGCGCACTGCGTTCGCGCTCGCTGTCACGCTGATGCAGCCTGGCGTCCGGGGCCAGGGCAGTCACACCGCCGCTGCGCATGCCGGGACGAATGCCTGCCTGGCGGGCACATTCGCATAAGGCAATCACCTGGCCATGTTCGACCACCACGTTCGGCGTCAGATCCAATGCTTCAGACCAGCGCAGGCGAAATACTTCGAGCGGCAACAACGGCAAGTGCATGCCTATCCATAGACGCATGATGGGAACGGGTCGATGTGAAGGAAAGCGCGGCCTCTGGCCTGAGCGCCAGGTAAACAGGCCGGTCGACTACCGGGCCGCGTCGCTTGATGATGTCGATGGCGATGCCGGCCGGTGCCGGCCGCAATCCAAGTCGCAAGGGCGCCGGCGACGCATGTTCGGCTGCAGACAGCGGACGCAGCACCCAGAACATGGTAGTCGACCCCTGCGCCGCCAGATGCAGGCGGCGCAGCGCTTCGGTACGGATCTGTGGCTGCCAGAACAGCAAGGCACCGCAACTGCCATTGCGTAATATCTGCTCCGCGCTCCAGAGCGCATCCGCGGTACTGGCCGTTTTGAGCCATAGAAAGCGGTCAGCGGGTAGTCCCCAATGTGACCAGGCCGCTGCCTGCGGCAAATGCGGTGGCTGCACCATGACAATACGACGCTGCTTGCCTATCGCACATAAGGCCGGCTTCAGCAGCCGCATCTCACCAATGCCTGCCTGCTGCAACAATAGTTCGATCAGCGTAGAGGAAGGCCAGCCGCCGTTAGGCAATTCCCGGTCCAGGCCTGCATAGCCGGTAGGGGTGACAGCGGCCTGGCATGAGCCCATCTGGTTGGCCCGCCAGACGGAATGGGCAATATTCCTGTCGAGCGCAGCGGTGACCGCTGCAGCCGACATGGTGCGTAAGGTTGACCCGGACATGAGCGACTCCTGGTGATGTCATGATGCACGTACGCACAGGCGTGCTTTTACTGTACAAATATACAGTATAACTCATGTCGGTTCAGCAGCATTCACCCAGGAAACATTAATAATTTTTGTACGAAATCAAACACTCGTGCGAGTAAAAGTCTTTTGGGCAGCGATATGCCAGCGTCATGCGTCGGCATCTTCTTCGTTTATTGCGATCGGCATCACATCGACGGTGATGATGGTCTGCGATACGAACTTGCCTATGCTGGCCAGATAGAGCATGTCCTGTAGCGTCTGCTGGCGCCCGGCAGTGGCTGGCGTGTCCTGCTTGCTGACTAACCTCGTCATTTTTTTCGTCTTTCGCACTACAGGCGACATATCGTCATTGTGCCTGGCTGCCGTGGAATGCATTTTATGCGTTTGCGTTGCACGGCTTTTCGCGGGCGCATGCACAGAACGGCGATCACTGGCATTACGTGTCAAGAGGACAAGCCGGCTGGGGCTGTCGGACGGTCGCGCAATAGGCATGGTTGCTGCCTGACGTCCTGGCTGCAATGAAGGCACATGACTGGCATGCCGGAGCGGCAACGGAGAAAACTCGGGCTGCAAACTGGCCAGAGAAGGACTGACAGGCGACCGCGGACTTTTTGGCTTGCGCGCACGCCTGGCTTGCGCCTGTTTTTCCGGCTGCAAGCCATTGACCAACCAGTCAACCGCGGCGACCCATTCAAAACTGTGCTCATTGATCAGGCCATTTTTTCTCGCCATTCGCCAGCGGTCGATGAAGAGATACGGCAAATCGCCTTTCATCGAAGCGCGCAGATCGTCGAAAAGCGTATTCCTATCCCTGCATTGACGGGTTTTATCTTCAGCAATAAAACTGGACGCGACCGCCCTGAACAGGGCAATGCAGCACAAAACTTTCTCACTGTCCTGATTCTGTCCCTGCTGCTGCAACAGCAGGGACAGGCTTTCCACCGTTCCGGCAAGCATGCAGAAATCATGCAGCCGGATACGATATTCATCATGGTTAGCGACCAAACCGGCGGCGCCGGTCTTGAGCAGACCGGAAGATTTGACGGGCTTGGCTGGAGAATGCAAGAAGGAACGTTTCCTGCCGCCGCTGGCGAGAAGCCTGATATCGCCGAAGACGTGGGACACCTTGATGTCGTGCCGGCCCGGACGGGCAGCTCTCTGCTGCAGTCTCCGCACTGCCAAACGGCCTGGAGATCCCATCCGTTTCAGCCGTTCAGGAGTGAGATTATCCGCTGCATGAAGCAGCGCCCTTTTCACGACCGCGCGTTCGCTGTCAATTTCACCACGAGAAAAAATCCGCCTGACGATGGCATCCGACCGGGGCTGTATATACAGGCTGATATCGGCGACCTGACGAACGCCGCGCAGCCTGTCGCCATCCGCGGCGCCGGTTACCAGGTCTTCAAGATGACGGCACGTTATCTCGTCATCATGAATGCGAAGAGTGACTTTTTTTTCGGTGGCAGTGAGGCTAGGAGTGGCATGGCTGATCATCGGAGGCTCCGGCAGGCAGTGAGCGACTGGCAGACGCCGTTAGCCTACCTTCAGTGCCGCTGGCCAGCCGCATGGAGCGGCTGTGTAACCCGAACGGGAAGCTGGTTCAGCTAACTCATATCATCGAGAGACGATTACGCAAACTGTTTTGCTCAAGCAGCGAGCGCATTTCGTCCGATCGGTCAGACAAGGATTCCGGTGCGCCATTTGAGGCGAACAACACGCCTGCTCCGTTAACGTCATTGAATTGCAAAGCCGTACTTTGCACGACATTCGCTGCGCCATCTTTTGCCTGAGCCTGCTGGAACGGGTTTGGATTTTCCAGGTCGGCAAGCTTGCCAGAAACGTTAATCTTAAAGAAGAATGACTCTATATTCGCAAGTGAAAGACTGTCCGGCCGCGTAATGACCAAATTTGCAGTTGGTGCCGCCGGTACTATTTTCCCGGCCGGATCGTCCGGTTTGCCATCCTGCTTCCTTTCCGAATCAACATCGTATTCCCGCAACTTCATCTCACGCCAAGGCATTGCCTCGTCAGCATTCCTGATCAAATAATTAAAACTGGACATGATGTGCTTCCTTAATTGAAGAAATCGAAAAGAAAGTGATTGCAGAGAAACTGGTCAGCGATCTTGAGACGAGCGCGCAGCCACTCTTTCAGTAACGCTTCAAACAAAGCTGCTCAATCCTGGCAGCGCTCGCAAGGCATTTGCATCGGCGACATCTGTTTGTGCGATGTAACTGCGCCAGGCCTGGGCGATCTGGGAACACTTGCGTAGTTCTTCCTGAAATTTCTGCAGTTCAGGCTCCGTACTGCGCCACTCGTACAAAAGCGTAGCGCCGCCTTCAGGGCCACCCAATGCCATTGTCATACCGGCATTTTCCTGCCACAGCAGGTTGTATGAAAGCATTAACTGGCAAACCTCAAGGCGTCGTTCCGGCACAGGCATGCCCAGTTCCGTTGAAAGGACCAGTCGATCGGGGTCAGCCGCATATTCGATGAACAGGATGGACGTGTCATCCAGCTGCAGTGCCCAGCTATCTTCCCCATGCTGTACCACGGCATCGATATCAGGCGTTTGCGGGCCAATCTCCTGCATGATCAACTGGACTGTGTCACGGTATGCTGGCATGGCGCTCCTGGCTTGTCGAAAAATTCCGGCCGGCGGCCGCGAATTAGCCATGGGTGCAAATCAGGAACTAATCGGTTCCAGCGTCTTCAAGCCTGCCGTGCACTCTTCCTGGTTTTGAAAACAGGAATAATTTATCAATCAGATGTTCAATCGCTCGTATCTGGTCCGGCTTCAACCCTGACGGAGAAGGATCGTCGCGCTCACCGTCATATCGTGAAAAATAGTGCTTCTGGTGCCCTGGCAAGGCAGGATCAGGCAGGGCATTCATGGTTTTTCTGTAAATCCTGGACAGGATTGTCAGTGGCGGCAATAGCCATCCAACGCGTGCGCCGTGATCGCCCTCAAATTGCTCTTCCACATTGCGCAGCAATTCAACAGCGCCCGGCATGCCGGCTACCTGCTGAAGGACGACGTCGACAGCGACCCTCGCTGCCAAGCGGTCGCGCAGCGGGACATCGGCGGCACTGGAAGCGGTCGCGTTGGCTGCATACAGCATCACCGTGCCGTCTTCCCCAGGCACACCACCAAGCATGCTGTTGGGCGGCAAGGAGTGAATAAAAAGCGCCAGCTCCTCTACTGTCGTACAGGTATTTACAGCCAGTTGCCTCATTCGCTCCCCTGACTTTTATTTATTGCACGCGGTTTACTACATTGTTTTCCAAGCACAGCTGGCATAGAAAAGCTGAAGGTGCTTGTAAAAACCATTACTTTGGTGCGATCTATAAAATATCGTTCACCTATCGAGCATTTACTGAACGCAATCTTATACGCTTAACCACTTTTTCATCATTGAAATTAATTGATTTACATCAACGGGTTTGGTGATGTAGTCGGAAGCCCCGGCAGCAAGACATTTCTCCCGGTCGCCTTTCATCGCCTTGGCAGTCAGAGTAATAATGGGAAGGTTTCCAAAGCGCTCCACGCGACGGATCGCGCGCGTGGTGTCATACCCGTCCATTTCCGGCATCATCACGTCCATCAGCACGATGTCCACCGTTGCGTCACTCTCCAGCAATTCAATGCCTTCCCTGCCATTTTCGGCAAACAGCACGCTCATCTGATGACGCTCCAGCACGGAACTGAGCGCAAAGATATTCCGCAAATCATCATCGATAATCAGCACCTGCCGACCGGCCAGACCATGTGTCTCTTCAATCTGGTCGATGCCCGCCCCAACCGGCTGGTCCGGCGTAGCATCGCTGTCCTGGCTTAAGCCCAACACACGGTAGGTAGCTTCCAGCAGGCGTGCCGGCGAGCGCGCATCCTTGATGACGACTGCCTTCACCAAAGGCTGCAATCGCGCCGCCTGTTCTTCACCGACTTCAGTTGCGGTATGGATGACGACCGGCAAGCCACGCAGGCGCTCTTCCCTGGCGATCATGTCCAGCAAGTCATAGCCATCGATATCGGGAAGATTGAGATCGAACACCATGCAGTCGAATGGCGCCGCCTGAAGCGCCTGCAAGGCCTGGCTGCCGCTTTCCACCGCAACTACCCGAACGCCTGGCTGGCTCATCAGCGCGCAAATAGCATCACGCTGCGTTGCGTCATCCTCAACGATCAGTACGCTGGGCCTGGCATCCATCAGAATGGCTTGCGCCGGCGGGGTGTCCGGCATGGCGACCGCCGTGGAAACTTCATCGGTTTGGATAGCCAGTGCGGGTCCCTGCACCAGTCTTTGCGGCAGATAAAGGGTGAAGGTGCTGCCAGCGCCCACTTCGCTGCGGACCTGGATTTCGCCGTCAAGCAGCCGGGCCAGTTCGCGGCTGATCGACAGTCCCAGGCCGGTGCCGCCATACTTGCGCGCCGTGCTGCCGTCAGCCTGCTGGAATGCCTCGAAGATCAGTTGCAGCTTGTCGGCGGCAATGCCGACCCCCGTATCGCTCACCGAGAACGCCAGTACCGCGTCCGCCCGCGACAAGCCCGCATGGCCTGGCGTCCAGCCCGACCGTGCGTAATTGACCGACAGCGTGACCTTGCCCCTGCTGGTGAACTTGAAGGCGTTGGCCAGCAGGTTTTTCAGTATCTGCTGCAGCCGGACGATATCGGTGGCGATGGCTGGCTGCAGGCCGGCAGCCAGGTCGACCGAAAAGGCCAGATGCTTCATGTCGGCGATATGGCCGAAGGTGCGCTCGACATAGGTGCGCAGGTCCGCCACCGGATACTGCGCCATTTCCAGGGTTACTGTTCCGGACTCGATCTTGGACAGGTCGAGGATGTCGTTGATCAGGGTCAGCAGATCGCTGCCTGATGCGTGGATGGTCCGGGCAAATTCGACCTGGCGCGGCATCAGGTTGCCCTCCGGGTTCTCGGCCAGCTGCTGCGCCAGGATCAGGAGGCTGTTCAGGGGCGTGCGCAACTCATGCGACATGTTGGCCAGGAACTCGGACTTGTACTTGGATGACAGCGCCAGTTGCGTAGCCTTGTCTTCCAGCGCCAGCTTGGCCTGCTCCACCTCGCGGTTCTTGCGCTCGACCTCGATGTTCTGCTCCGACAGCAGCCGCGCCTTTTCCGCCAGCTCCATATTGGTCTGCTGCAGTTCCTGCGCCAGCGACTGCGACTGGCTCAACAGGCTTTCGGTGCGGCTGTTGGCCTCGATGGTGTGCAGCACCACGCCAATCGACTCCATCAACTGGTCAAGGAAGGAAAGATGGGTGTCGGTAAAGCGTTCCAGCGACCCGATCTCGATGACCGCCTTCACCTGCTGCTCGAACAGAATGGGCAGCACGACGATGCTGGCTGGCGGCGCCGCCCCCAGCCCCGAGGAGACCTGCACATAGTCCCGCGGCACCTGCTTGAGCCAGATGCGGTTCTTCTCCAGCGCGCATTGCCCCACCAGTCCCTCACCCAGCGCCAGCGTAGCCGCCATGCCATCTGCAGCGCGGCAGCCATAGCCGGCGATCAGGTGCAGCCGCGCGTCGCGGCCCTGGTCGTCGAGCAGATAGAACACGCCGTGATGGGATGACACCAGCGGCGCCAGTTCGGACAGGATCAACGCGCTCATCGTGCCCAGGTCGCGCTGGCCCTGCAGCAGGCGGGTGAAGCGGGTCAGGTTGGTCTTGAGCCAGTCCTGGCGGGCATTTTTCTGCGTGGTCTCCTTCAGGTTGCGGATCATCTCGTTGATGTTGTCCTTCAGGTGCGAGACCTCGCCGCGTGCCCGCACCTGGATCGAGCGCGACAGGTCGCCGCGGGTGACCGCGGTGGCGACATCCGTGATCGCGCGCACCTGCGTGGTCAGGTTGGCCGCCAGCTGGTTGACGTTCTCGGTCAGGTCCTTCCAGGTGCCTGACGCGCCCGGCACGCTGGCCTGGCCGCCGAGCCTGCCGTCGGTGCCGACCTCGCGCGCCACCCGGGTAACCTCGGCGGCAAAGGCGCTCAGCTGGTCCACCATCACATTGATGGTGTCCTTCAGTTCCAGGATCTCGCCCTTCACATCCACGGTGATTTTCTTGGACAGATCGCCGCGCGCCACCGCTGTGGTGACCGCGGCGATGTTGCGAACCTGCCCGGTCAGATTGGATGCCATCGAATTGACATTGTCCGTTACATCCTTCCAGATGCCGCTCATGCCGCGCACCTGCGCCTGGCCGCCGAGCCTGCCTTCGGTGCCGACCTCGCGTGCCACCCGGCTGACCTCGGAGGCAAAGGCATCGAGCTGGTCCACCATCACATTGATGATGTTCTTCAGCTGAAGCATGTCGCCGCGAACGTCAGCCTTGATTTTCTTTGACAGGTCGCCGTTGGCCACCGCGCCGACGACGACCGCCATTTCCGTGGTGGGACGCGCGAGGTCGTCAATCAGGTCATTGACTGCCTGCACCGTGTCGGCCCAGCCGCCCATCGCGGGCGGCATTGGGGACCGCTGGGTCAGCCGGCCTTCCTGGCCTACCGCCTTGCTCACCCGGCCTATGCTCTCGGCCATCCACTGGTTCATCGCAATGATGTCGTTGAACGCATCCGCGATCTTGCCATGCATCCCGGTGCCATCAACCGGAAGACGCACCGTGAAATCCCCGCGCCGGAAGGCCATCAGCGCCTGCAGCAACTGTGCCTGATCGGTTTCGGGCGAGGTGATTGGCGGATTCGGTTCGGCGCTCATGTCATTCATCATTTCTCGTCAAGCGCAGCACCGTGAAAGGACGGTCATGCGCTGCTGGTCTGGGACATCTGCCGCAGCAAAAACTCCGGCGGCAAAGGTTTGCTGTAGTAATAGCCCTGATATTCATCACAGCCGAGGGACTTCAGAAGCGCCAGCTGCTCCGGCGTCTCCACGCCTTCGGCCACCACGCGCAATGCCAGCGCGCGCGCCATGTTGACCACGGCGGCGACAATGGCGGTGTCGCCGGCGCTCTTGCCGAGGTCGCGCACAAAGGACTGGTCAATCTTGAGAATGTCGATCGGCAGCGCCTTCAGCACAGACAGCGAGGAGTACCCGGAGCCGAAATCATCAATCGCGATGGTGATGCCGCCCTCGCTCATCTCGCGCAGCATGGCGCTGGCCCGCTCAAGGTCGCGCATCAACAGTGATTCGGTGATTTCCAGCTGCAGAAGACGCGGCGACAGCCCATGCTCGCGCAGCAGGCCAAGCACATGGGCTGGCAGGTCCGCATCGATCTGCGGCAACGCGATATTGATGGAAACAGGCAGGTTGGCCATGGTTGGGCACTCCTGCCAGGCATGCACCTGGTCGCAAGCGCTCTGAACAACCCAGCGGCCTATCGGCGCCAGCATGCCGCCGTCGGAGGCCTGCTGCAGGAACTGCGCGCCATGCACCAGCCCCAGGCGCGGATGGCGCCAGCGCAGCAGCGCCTCGAAGCCGACCACCCTGGACGTCATGATGTCGACCTTGGGCTGAAAATGAAGCTCGAATTCCTCGCGCTCCAGCGCAAGCTGCAGTTCCTGTTCAAGCAGCACACGCTCCTGCACACGGGCGTTAAGCTCTTCATGAAAGAACTGGATGCTGCCGCGGGCCTGCTGCTTGGCGTGATACATCGCCATGTCGGCATGCTTCATCAAAATCTGCACCGAGTTGCCATCCTGTGGATACAGGCTGATGCCTATGCTGACCGACGTTTTCAGCGCATGCAGGCCAACCTCGCATGGCGGCGTATTGGCCTGCACGATCTTGCGCGCCACCGCGGCGGCATCGGGGTAGTCGGGAAGTCCTTCCATCAGCACCACGAATTCATCGCCACCCAGGCGCGCCACGACATCGGATTCACGCACTGCGCCAGATATCCGGGCGGCGACCTGAATCAGCAAGGCATCGCCCACGTCGTGACCGAGCGTGTCATTGATGGTCTTGAAGCGGTCCATGTCGAGGAACAGCACCGCCAGACCCCGGCTGGTCCGGTTGGCCCGGATGATGGCCTGCTCCAGCCTTTCCATCAGGGAGCGCCTGTTATACAGGCCGGTCAGGGGGTCGCGCGTGGCCAGCCCGTGGGCACGCTCTTCCGCCTGCCGGCGCTCTATGATCTCGGCCTGCAGAGCCGCATTGATCTGCTTCAGGTCCTTCATGCGCTGCACCTGAAGGTCGCGATTGAGCTCCGCCAGCTCCTCGGCCTGCCGTTGCAGCAGCAGGTTCTTCTTGGCCAGCTCGACGAAAACCGCCACCTTGTTCTGCAGCACCTGGGGAATGATGGGGGTGAACAGATAGTCGACCGCGCCCTTCTGATAGCCCTTCAGTCTATGCATTTCATCGGCGTAATGGGCTGTCACGAAGATGATGGGCACTGCCGCCGACCGCGGATGGGAATGAATGATCTGCGCAGTCTCGAAACCGTCCATGCCGGGCATGCTGACATCGAGCAGGATGACTGCGAAGTGCTGCTGCAGAACATGGCGCAAGGCTTCCTCGCCTGACTGCGCGGTCACCACATCGAAATCGGACTCGCCCTGCTTGCGCAGCAGGACGCTTTCCAGTGCCAGCAGGCTGGGTGGATGATCATTGACGAGCAGGACTTTGGGCTTGACCACGGCACTCTCTTCTCTTGTCGGATAACCTCAGGCGAAACCCCGGCATTGCGCTGCCACGGTCGGGCGCATCGAGCCATTTTGCTTTAGCACCCACCAGAAGACTTGATGCAACGCAACGTGATGATGTTTTTAGGAAACCCCGAGCGCATCGCTGTCCTCTCAGAACGACGAACCCGGCTCTGCCAAAAATGCCGTTTCCTCGGGTGAGGACTGACGGCCCAAGATGGCATTGCGATGCGGGAAACGTCCGAAGCGCTCAATGACGTGCCGGTGTCTCAGCGCATAAGTCAGGAAGCCGCGGTACTGCTCCATCACGGCCTGCGGCACGGCCTGGAACAATGCTGTAAACAACCTTACCGCATGGTCCTGATCGGGCATCGATTCCGAATGCTCAAGCGGGAGATAGAAAAACACCCGCTCGATCGGCTCCAATACCTTGTCGTCGCCACGTTCCAAGCCCGCCAGGCACAACTGGCGCGCCTGCAGGTCGGAAGCGAATGCGCCCGGCGTGCCGCGAAAGATATTGCGCGGAAGCTGGTCGGTAAGCAGGATCAGCGCCAGACGTCCCCGTGGGCTGTCACTCCATTGCGCCAGTTGGCCCGCGCGCGCCACTGTGACCAGGCTGCCGAAACGCTCCGTCAATTCGGCATCGATCGCGACATCCTTGCCCCACCATAACTTCCCCTGGCGCTGCCCAGCAGCGTCGTCGGCAACGCCGCCGAACCAGTAATCATGAAGGGATTGCGCTGTTTCCATAGGGGTCTTCTTATTGCAAAACTGCATTCTAGCGACGAACCAGGGCGATGACACTCCCTAAAGTAGGGTAAGTCCCTGATAGCCAGCCTGCCCATCGGCACAAGCCGTCAAGCTCTTGCGCAAACCCGATTCTCCGGAAAATTGCCGATGCTATTCTCTATTCCATCTGGAAATGTTTCCAATTTGGGATCAGCAGACAAGTTATTCGGCACGGGGAAAACATGCATAGCGGCACCAGGCACGACACGCAAGACACAGCGGCGAATACGGCATCGCTCAGGTCCATGGGAATGCGCATGCTCGGCCTGCTGAGCGCCATCATGCTCAGTGTTGGCATGGCAGCCTGCGCCACCCTCCCGGACGTACGCGACCTGTCGCGCCAGCTCGAGCCTGCCAGCACGCCTACTGTCGCCACTCCCAAGGGCACATTGCCGCCTGCAAAGGTGGAATCACTGCTCGCCCAACGCCTGCGCAATGCCAAGAAAACCGACCTCACGGCCCTGGCTGCTCTGGAAGAGGCCGCCACCGGCAGCCCGCTCGTTGCGGGCAACAAGACCACGCTGCTGTTCGACGGCCCGGCCACCATCAAGGCCATGATGGCTGCCATCGCCAATGCGAAAGACCACGTCAATTTCGAGACCTACATTTTCGATGAGGACGAACTGGGCCTGAAATTCGCCGATCTGCTGATGGAAAAGCAGCGCGCCGGCGTACAGGTCAACATCATTTATGACAGCATCGGGACGCTCGGAGTATCGAAGGAATTCTTTCAGCGCCTGCGGGATGCCGGCATCAACCTCACTGAATTCAACCCGGTCAACCCACTAAAGCGCTTCGGCAGCTGGCGCATCAACAATCGCGATCACAGAAAGATCCTGATCATCGACGGCAAGGTCGGCTTTGCCGGCGGCGTCAACATCGCCGAAGACTATTCGCACAGTTCCTTGTTCCGCTCGCGCTCGCGCTCCAGCGCCGAGCTGGGCTGGCGCGATACCCACATGCAGATAGAAGGCCCGGCGGTGGCCAATCTGCAATGGCTGTTCATGGATACCTGGGCCAGGCAGAACAAGAATCCCCTGCCCGACCTCGACTATTTCCCGCCATTGCCTGCAGTGGGCGACAAGGTATTGCGCATCGTCGCCAGCCGTCCGGGCGGCGACTTCGAGATCTACAAGGCATTCACACTGGCGCTGCAGGAGGCCAGGACATCGATCCACATGACCAATGCCTACTTCGCGCCCGACCAGAATATCCTGGACACCCTGCTGTCAGCGGCGCGGCGCGGCGTGGATGTGAGGATCATCTTTCCCAGCCAGTCCGACGCGGGCATCGTGTACTACGCAGGCCGCTCGTTTTATACCGAGTTGCTGCAGGCTGGCGTGCGCATCTATGAATTGAAGGGCTCGGTGCTGCATGCCAAGACCACGGTGGTGGACGGCGCCTGGTCGACGGTAGGCTCGTCGAACTTCGACATCCGCAGCTTTCTGCATAACAGCGAGATCAATGTGATCGTGCTGGACGCGGCATTCGGCGCCAGCATGGAAAGCGCGTTCCAGGAAGACATCCGCAACTCCCAGGAAATCACGCTGGATGAATGGGAACGGCGCCCTGCCGCCGAACGGGTCAAGGAATGGGGTGCGCGCCGGCTGGCCTACTACCTGTAAGCCAGCCATGCTGCCGCCTATACCAGGTGGCAGCGTATCGTCGCGCTTTCGCCGCACAGCTTCTTCATCAGTGCCGGGTCGATGGGCGCATCCACGTCGGTCACTGCGTAACCCAACGCGCCGCGCGTCTGCAAGTGCTGGGCAACGATGTTCAGGCCGCTCTCGGCAAACAGCGCATTCATCCGTGCGATCACGCCAGGCTCGTTGCGGTGCACATTCAGGATGCGGCTGGCCACTTCCTTCTGCTGGTGCGCAATTTCCGGGAAATTGACGGCCGAACGCGTGGTGCCGGCCGACAGGTAACGGGCCAGCTTGTCCGATACTTCCCGCCCAATATTCTCCTGCGCCTCCTCGGTACTGCCGCCGATATGCGGCGTCAGGATCACGTTCTCCAGGCCGCGCAGCGGCGTGATGAACTCTTCCTTCTCGCTCTTGGGCTCGACCGGGTACACATCCAGCGCCGCGCCACCGAGCTTGCCGCCGCGCACGGCCGCATTCAGCGCGTCGATATCGACCACGCCGCCACGCGAGGCATTGATCAGCACCGCGGACGGACGCATCAGCGCAATGCGGTCCGCATTGAGCAGGTTCGTGGTGCCGGCGCCGCCCGGCACATGCAGGGTGACCACGTCGGCCTGGCTCAGCAGTTCCTCCAGCGGCATCGGCCTCGCATTGCCGAGGGGCAGCTTGCTTTCGGGGTCGTAATAGCAGACACGCATGCCGACGCTCTCCGCCAGGATGCCCACCTGCGCGCCGATGTTGCCATAGCCAATGATGCCCAGCAGCTTGTTGCGCACCTCGTAGGCGCCGGTAGCGCTCTTGTCCCACACGCCGCGGTGCGCGCGGGCATTCTTTTCCGGAATCCGGCGCAGCAGCAGGATGGCCTGCGCAATCACCAGTTCCGCCACGGAGCGGGTATTGGAATATGGCGCGTTGAATACCGGTATGCCCATGGTGGCAGCGGTATTGAGGTCAACCTGGTTGGTGCCGATGCAAAAACATCCTATGGTGCGCAGCTTGGGCAAGGCATGCAGCACGTCTTCTGTCAGATGGGTGTTGGAGCGGATGCCAACGGCATCGGCGTCGGACAGCGTGTCGATCAGCTCGGCGCCCGACAGCGCACGCGGCACCTGGACGATGTTGGTGAAACCTTGCGCCTGCAGATTGTCAACAGCGCTCTGATGAATCTTTTCCAGCAATACGATCTTGTTCATGGAGCCTTCCCCTCAATAAGCTGAAGGGCATTTTATGGCAGAATCGGCAATCACAAGGGGCAAGCACTTTTTTTAGAGGTTTCATCAATGACGACAGAGGCCCTGGCCAGCGACAAGGCAACCCGGATTCGCATCACCCGACTGCAACGCTGGACCGACAAGCTCATCACCTTCCGCACCACCCGACCCGACGGCTATGAATTCACGCCCGGCCAGTATGCAAGGCTGGGTTTGCACAACGGCGGCGTGATGATATGGCGCGCCTACTCGCTCACTTCCGCGCCGAACGAGGATGAGCTCGAGTTCTACGGCATCATCGTCGAGGGCGGTCAGTTCACCAGCATGCTCGATCGCCTCAAGGAGGGCGATGAACTCTGGCTGGACCGGCAGGTATTCGGCTTCATGACGCCGGGCCGCTTTGCCGACGGCGAGGATTTATGGATGCTTGCCACCGGCACCGGCATCGGCCCTTTCATTTCCATATTGCGCGACGACCAGGCATGGCGGCGCTGGCGCAGGATGGTGCTGGTGCACGGCGTGCGCCATCGGCATGAGTTCGCTTACGCCGATGAGTTGAAAGCGCTGCAGGCGTCGCATGCCGGCATCCAGGACGCGGCTGCACTGACCCTGCTGCAGGCAGTAAGCCGCGACGATCCCGGCCAATGCCTACACGGCCGTATCACCACGCTGCTGGGATCAGGCGCGCTTGAGCAGGCGGCCGGCATAGGCCTGACTGTGGAGCAGTCACGCATCATGCTATGCGGGAATCCGGCCATGATCGAAGAGACCCGCAAGATGCTGCACGAGCGTGGCATGCGACCGGTGCGGCGGATGAATCCGGGCCAGTTCGTGACGGAGAATTATTGGTGAGGTGACGTTGCAGCTTCTCTGCACCTAAGCGCCTTCCGTAGGGTGCAATACCCGAAGGGCATTGCACCATGGTCGCAGACCGGGGTGGTATTTCCAGCCGGCTTCCTTGATTAACCAATGGTGCAATGCCCCTGCGGGGTATTGCACCCTACCGAGCGCCTCGCCGAAAACGAGATAAAAAAAGCGCAGCCTTCCTGGCCGGAAGGCTGCGCCATTGTCAGCCAGACGCACTGCGCCTGGCAACGGATGCACTGATTCAGTTGAAGGTCTTGCCCTCAGCCGCCAGGCGGGCCAGCAGCGGTGCCGGCGTCCATGCCTTGCCGTGATTGCCCTTGGCGAACTTCTCCATCGCCATCACGACATTCGGCAGGCCCACGGTGTCGGCGTAGAACATCGGGCCGCCGCGGAAGACCGGGAAGCCGTAACCGGCCAGGTAGACCATGTCGATGTCGGAAGCACGCTGGGCGATGCCTTCTTCCAGGATGCGCGCGCCCTCATTGACCAGCGCATAGACCAAACGCTCGACGATCTCTTCGTCGCTGATCTTGCGACGCTCGATGCCCAGGTCGGCCGAATGCTTGACGATCATGTCGTTGACCATCTGCGACGGATAAGGCTTGCGGTCGCCCGCCTTGTAGTCGTACCAGCCGGCGCTGGTCTTCTGGCCGAAGCGGCCCATCTCGCACAGCAGATCGGCGGTCTTCGAATAAGTGACTTCCGGCTTCTCGACATAACGACGCTTGCGGATGTACCAGCCGATATCGTTGCCGGCCAGGTCGCCCATGCGGAACGGTCCCATCGCAAATCCGAATTTCTCGACTGCCTTGTCCACTTGCTCCGGCAGCGCGCCTTCCTCCAGAAGGAAGCCTGCCTGGCGGCTGTATTGCTCGATCATGCGGTTGCCGATGAAGCCATCGCACACACCCGAGACCACGCCGATCTTCTTGATCTTCTTGGACAGCGCCATCGAGGTTGCCAGCACGTCCTTGCCGGTCTTTTCGCCGCGGACGATTTCCAGCAGCTTCATCACATTGGCCGGGCTGAAGAAGTGCAGGCCGATCACGTCCTGCGGACGCTTGGTGAAGGAAGCGATCTTGTCCACGTCGAGGGTGGAGGTGTTGGACGCCAGAATGGCGCCGGGCTTCATCACTTCATCGAGCTTCTTGAACACGGTTTCCTTCACGCCCATGTCCTCGAACACCGCTTCGACAACGATGTCGCACTGGCCGATCTCTTCATAGGACAGGGTGCCGGTGATCAGGCCGACGCGCTGGTCGAACTTCTCCTGGGTCAGCTTGCCCTTCTTCATCGTGTTTTCGTAGTTCTTGCGTATCGTCGCCAGGCCCTTGTCCAGCGCTTCCTGCTTCATTTCCAGGATCTTGACCGGGATGCCGGCATTGGCGAAGTTCATCGCGATACCGCCGCCCATGGTGCCGGCGCCGATCACGGCAGCCGACTTGATCTCGCGCTTGGGCGTGTCTTCCGGCACGTCCGGGATCTTGCTGGCGGCGCGCTCGGCGAAGAAGGCATGACGCAGCGCCTTGGACTCGTTGGTCTGCACCAGTTCAAGGAACAGTTCGCGCTCGGTCTTCAGGCCTTCATCGAATTTCTGCGTGACGGCGGCAGCGACGGCTTCGACGCACTTCAGTGGCGCCGGGAACGGGCCGGCCATGGCCTTGACCGTGTTGCGCGAGAACTGCAGGAAGCCTTCGTAATTCGGGTAGTCGATCCTGATGTCGCGCACCTTGGGCAGCGGACGCACATCGGCGACCTTGTTGGCAAAGGCGACCGCGCCCTGCATCAGGTCGCCGTCGATCATCTGGTCGAACAGCTTGGTCTTGGCCAGCTTTTCCGAAGGCACAGGGGTGCCGGAGACGATCATGTTCAATGCCATTTCCAGGCCCACCACGCGCGGCAGGCGCTGGGTGCCGCCTGCGCCCGGCAGGATGCCCAGCTTGACTTCCGGCAGCGCGATCTGCGCGCCCGGCACGGCGACGCGGTAATGGCAGCCCAATGCCAGTTCCAGGCCGCCGCCCATGGCGACGCTGTGAATTGCGGCAACCACAGGCTTGTCGGCGTTCTCGATCGTGCGGATCACGGTATGCAGCGTCGGCTCGGCCATGGCCGCAGGCGTGTTGAATTCCTTGATGTCGGCGCCGCCGGAGAAAGCCTTGCCGGCGCCGGTGATGACCACCGCCTTGACTGCGGCGTCATTGAGCGCCTTGTTGACGCCATCGACGATGCCCTTGCGGGTCGACAATCCAAGGCCATTGACGGGAGGGTTGGCAAGGGTAATGACGGCAACAGCGCCATTGACTTGATATTCGGCAGTCATGTCTCTTCCTTTTAAATTGATGAAGCCTGTGTTGATCCTGTGTTGCGGTGTGGTCATGCGGCGCTGGCACGGGCATTCCAGGGCCAGGCCCGCATGAATGGGCATGCCAAAAACACAGTGCCAAACTATACCGCAGAAAAGAACGATCGTATTATTTCAAATGAAAAAAAAGCGACGCCGGCAGAGGTGCCGGCGCCGCCCTGCCCGCCTTACTGCATGGCGGGGCGCTTCATCTGGCACGAGGTGGGCTGGGCCGCGACGAAGGCATCCACCTTCTGGTCGGTGCGCCAACCATAGCCGGTGTTTTCCTGATCGTATTTCACATCCTTGCCATTGACCTTGACCCAGGTCGCGATGTAGAGCGGCTGCTGCAACTGGTGGTCGGCCTTGCGCATTTCCACTTCGCCATTGAGGCTCTTCAGTTTCATGCCTTCCATGGCGAACGCCACCTTGACCGGGTCGGTGGTCTTGGCCTCATTGAAGGCCTTGGCCAGCATCGCGATGCCGGTGTAGGTTGCCATCGCGTAGTAGTCGTCGTTGTACTTCTTCTTGAAGTTCTCGACGATTTCCTTGCCGACATAGCCTTCATTGTTGACGTTCCAGTAGCCCACGTACTTGACGCGGTCGGCGCCGGCCGCGCCCATCGCGGTCGGCACGCCGGTGGTCGAGCCGTAGTAAGTATAGAAGTCGGCCTTCAGGTCGGCATCCTTGGCAGCCTTGATCAGCAGCGCCAGGTCAGCGCCCCAGTTGCCGGTCACCACCGTGTCGGCGCCGGACGCCTTGATCTTGGCGATATAGGGCGAGAAGTCCTTCACCTGGCCGATGGGATGGAGGTCGTCGCCAACGATCTGGATATCCGGGCGCTTGCGCTTCAGATAGTCCTTCGCTGCGCGGGTGACCTGGTGGCCAAAGGAATAGTTCTGGCCGATGATGTAGACCTTCTTGATCTCCGGCTTCTTGGCCATGAAGCTGGTCATCGCCTCCATCTTCATGTCGGAATTGGCATCGATGCGGAACTGCCAGAAGCTGCACTTGCTGTTGGTCAGGTCGGGGTCGACCGCGGCGTAATTGATGTACACCACTTCCTTGCCGGGGTTGCGTTCATTGTGCTTGTTGATCGCGTCCAGCAAGGCGGCGGCAGCGGCCGAGCCATTGCCCTGGGTCACATAGCGGTAGCCCTGGTCGATCGCGCTCTTCAACTGCGACAGCGATTCCTGCGGGCTGGCCTTGTTGTCGAAGCCGACCACCTCGAAGGTATGGGCGCCGGCCCATTTTTCCTTGTTGGCGATGTCGGCAATCATCTGCCAGCTGTTGAGAATGCCCTGGCCCACCGGCGCGAACGGCCCGGACAGCGGGTCGATGAAAGCAATCTTGATCTTGTCCGCCAGAGCCGCGGACGGCAGGCAGGCAGCGACGAGCGAAGCGATGACAAGCGAGCGAAGTTTGATAGCCATTTTTGTCTCCGTATAAGAATTAATGGACTGCACTGACTTCTGGTAACGCACGGTAACGCACTTTGATTCTAGCGACTTCCCGACCAAACCCAAACGTGTTTCATTGCCTCCTGTTCGTCAGACTTCGAGCCATTCGCGGCGCACCGCCGCATTGGCGCGCAGATCCGCCGGCGTACCCTCGAACACGATGGAGCCATGCCCCATCACATAGACCCGCTGCGAGATTTCCAGCGCGATCGCCAGCTTCTGCTCCACCAGCAGCACCGAAATGCCGCGATCCTTCAGGGTGTTGAGATACTGCGCCACCAGGTCGACGATCTTCGGCGCCAGCCCTTCGGTCGGCTCGTCGATCATGATCAGGTCAGGGTCGCCCATCAAGGTCCGGCACAGGGTCAGCATCTGCTGCTCGCCGCCGGACAGCACGCCGGCAGCCGTATGCTGACGCTCCTTCAGACGCGGAAACATTTCGTACATGTCCGCCAGCGACCAGCGTGATTTCCTGCCTTTCTTCTCTCCCAGCAGCAGGTTCTGCTCCACCGTCAGGGTCGGGAAGATGTCGCGGTTCTCGGGCACGTAGCCCAGGCCCTTGTAGGCTATCCGGAAGGCCTTCTCGCCGATGATTTCCTCGCCCTTGAAACGGATCGAACCGGTCGCCTGCACCTGCCCCATGGCCGCCTTCACGGTGGTGGAGCGCCCTACGCCGTTGCGACCCAGGAGGCTGACGATCTCGCCCTCTCCTACGGTCAGGTCAACGCCATGCAGCACATGGCTCTTGCCGTAATAGGCATGCAGATCCTTGATTTCCAGCATCGCCTTGCTCATGCATGTTCCTCCGCCGGCGCATGGCCGCCCAGATAAGCTTCCTGCACCCGGGCGTTGCCCCGGATATTGGCCGGCGTGTCGCAGGCGATCACTTCGCCATAGACCACGACGGCGATCTTGTCGGCCAGGCCGAATACCACGCTCATGTCATGCTCCACCATCAGCAGCGTCTTGCCCTCGGTGACCCGGCGGATCAGTTCCACCGCATGGTCCGACTCGGAGCGGCTCATGCCCGCTGTAGGCTCGTCGAGCAGGATCACATCGGCGCCGCCGGCGATCGTGATGCCGATCTCCAGCGCGCGCTGCTCGGCATAGGTCAAGAGGCCGGCGGCGGTATTGCGCCTGCGGCGCAGGCCGATCTGCTCCAGCACCGCTTCGGCCCGCTCATGGGCGTCGCGCAGGCCGTTGAGCCGGTTCCAGAAGGAATACTTGTAGCCAAGCGACCAGAGCACCGCGCAGCGCAGATTCTCGTACACCGTCAGGCGGTGGAAGATATTGGTGATCTGGAAGCTGCGCGACAGCCCGCAACGGTTGATCTCGAACGGCTTCATGCCGACGATGCTCCGACCGTTGAGCAGGATGTCGCCGGCGCTGACGCCGAAGCGACCGGAGATCAGGTTGAACAGCGTGGACTTGCCGGCGCCATTCGGGCCGATGATGGCGTAACGCTCGCCCTTGGGTACCTGCAACGTGGCGCCACGGATGATTTCGGACTTGCCGAAACTCTTGCGCACGTCCTTCAGCTCGACGGAATAAGCGCTCATGCATGCTCCTTGCGGATCAGTTCTTCGATTTCCAGGTTGGCCTGATCCCAGGCCTGCCGGAAGGCGGGACGGCCGCGCCAGAACATCAGCGCACCAACCGCGACCAGTACCAGCGCGATCAGCCAGCCGGTGACGCCCGCGGCATCGACCTCGGCGCCGAACAGGCGCATCACGGTGCCATTGGCCGACTCCAGCGTCAGGTGATACAGCATTTCGATCACCATCACGCCGCCTATGCAGGCAAGCAGCGTGGCCGCGATCATCAACAGCAGCCGTGGCGCGACCATGCCGAAGCGCTTGTAGACCATCAGCCGCAGATTCATCATCAGGATGCTGGCAATGCCGCCGGGCGCATACATCACGATCACGATGAAGAAGACGCCGAGATACAGCTGCCAGGCCTTGGTGAAGTCCGACAGCAGCACGGTCAGGAACACGCCTACCACCGCGCCGATCAGGGGGCCGAAGAAGAAGCCCACGCCGCCGATGAAGGTAAAGAGCAGGATGGCGCCGGAGCGCACGGCACTGACGTTTTCCGCGGTGACGATCTCGAAGTTGATGGCGGACAGCCCCCCGGAAATGCCGGCGAAGAAAGCCGACAGGATCAGCGTCAGGTAGCGCACCCACTGGGTGTTGTAGCCGATGAATTCCACCCGCTCCGGATTGTCGCGCACCGCGTTGATGATGCGGCCAAGCGGCGTCTGGGTGAAGGCGAACATGCCGACCGTGCTGATGAACAGCCAGAACGCAATCAGGTAGTAGACCTGGATCTGCGGACCGTAGCTGATGCCGAACACCTTCTCACCCATCACCCGGTTGGTCGAGATGCCGCCCTCGCCGCCGAAGAAGTCGGGAAACATCAGCGAGCAGGCAAACACCAGTTCAACGATGCCCAGCGTGATCATCGAGAAGGTGGTGCCGGACTTCTTGGTGGTGACATAGCCGAACAGCACGCCGAACAGCATGCCGAAGACGCCGCCCACCAGCGGGATCAATGACACCGGTATCGGCAGGCTGCCGCCGCTGGCCAGGTTCATCGCATGGATGGCGAAGTAGGCGCCCAGCCCTGAATACACCGCATGGCCGAAGGACAGCATGCCGCCCTGGCCCAGCAGCATGTTGTATGACAGGCCGAAGATCATCACCGTGCCCATCTGGCACAGGATGGAAAGCGAGGCGCCCTTGTTGAAGATCAGCGGCGCCACCACCAGCAGGATGGCGAACAGGCTCCATACCAGCCAGCGGCCCAGGTTGATCGGCGCAAAGCGCATCGACGTCGTCGTGACGGAAGTGGTGTTGCTCATGATCGTGCTCATCCTTCCCTCGTCCCCATGAGACCTTTCGGCCGGAATATCAGTATCAGCACCAGCAGCAGGTAAGGCAGGATGGGCGCTGTCTGTGCAATCGTCAGGTTCAGCACCGAGAAGCCGGGCGTGCCGGGGCCGATGCTCAGTCCCAGACCTGAAAACAGCGTGACCAGTGAATAGTCCAGGGCCACCGCGAAGGTCTGCAGCAGGCCGATCAATAGCGACGCCACCAGAGCCCCTACCAGCGAGCCCATGCCGCCGACCACCACCACCACGAAGATGATGCTGCCCACCGTGGCCGCCATGCCCGGCTCAGTGACGAAGGCATTGCCGCCGATGACGCCGGCCAGGCCCGCCAGCGCACAGCCGCCGCCGAAGACCAGCATGAACACGCGCGGCACATTGTGGCCAAGCGCCTCCACCGCATCGGGGTGGGTGAGCGCCGCCTGGATCACCAGGCCGATGCGGGTGCGCGTGAGCAGCAGGTAGATCGACACCAGCATCAGCAGCGCGATGAACATCATGAAGCCGCGATACATCGGGAAGGTCGTGGTGTAGAGGGTAAACAGCGGCCCGTCCATTTCGGCCGGTATCGGATAGCGCACCGCGGCGCGGCCCCAGATCAGCTGCACCAGTTCTACGATCACATAGGACAGGCCAAAGGTGAACAGCAGCTCGGGTATGTGCCCATACTTGTGCACGGTGCGCAGTCCATAGCGCTCCACCACGGCGCCCACCACGCCCACCAGCAATGGCGCGATCACCAGCGCCGGCCAGAAGCCGATCTTGGCGCTGATGGTATAGGCGAAATACGCGCCCAGCATGTAGAAGCTGGCGTGCGCGAAGTTGAGCACGCCCATCATGCTGAAGATCAGGGTCAGTCCCGATGACAGCATGAACAGCAGCAGGCCGTAGGCAAGCCCGTTAAGCAAGGTAATTAGCGTGAATTCCATCCGACTTCCCCTTGATGCAGATACATACAGCGAGGTCCGGCGCGTGCGCGTTACGGCGCGACATGGCGTGATGTGCCTTGCGACGATGCAAAACGCCATCGCCGGGATCTCGGGTTGATGGCGAACCGGCGCAGTGAGTCGCGCGCCGGCCGCCGCTGGATCAGGCCGCCAATGCCGCCGCTGGCGCGGCGACGCGGATGTGGGCAGGACAGGGAGGGCTGTGTGCGGGCGTAGCGCCGCTGGTGCGTGCAGTCATGCTGTCTCTTCCTTATAGGTATTTTGTGTTTTGACTATATCGGCGCGAATGCCGACTGTAAAGCCGCATTCGCGCCTGACTGGCATTATTCAGGCACCAGGCAAAACATGGTCGCGGAAGCTTTCACGGATGCGGTTCTTCAGCACCTTGCCGGTGGCGCCGATCGGCAGAGCATCGATGAACGCGACATCGTCCGGCGTCCACCACTTGGCGATCTTGCCTTCGTAGAAGGCCAGCAGTTCCTCCCGGCTGACATCCATGCCAGGCCGCTTCACCACCACCAGCAGCGGGCGTTCATCCCACTTAGGATGGAACACGCCGATGCATGCCGCCTGCAGCACCGCCGGGTGCGACATCGCGATGTTCTCGAGGTCGATGGTGCCGATCCACTCGCCGCCGGACTTGATCACGTCCTTGCTGCGGTCGGTGATCTGCATGTAGCCTTCCGGGTCGATGGTGGCGACGTCGCCGGTCGGGAACCAGCCATCTTCCAGCACGTCGCCGCCCTCGCCCTTGAAGTAGGATTCGATCACCCATGGGCCCCTGACCAGCAGGTTGCCGTAGGTCTTGCCATCCCAGGGCAGCTCCTTGCCGGCATCGTCGACGATCTTCATGTCCACGCCGAAGATCACATGGCCCTGGCTCTCCAGCTTGGCCTCCTTGGCTTCTTCCGGCAGGTCCATGTGCTGCGCCTGCAGGGTGGCGGCGGTGCCCAGCGGCGACATTTCCGTCATGCCCCAGGCATGCACCACTTCGATATCGTACTTGTGGCGCAGTGTCTTCATCATTGCCGGCGGGCAGGCCGAGCCGCCGATCACGGTGCGCTTGAAGCTGGAGAAAGCGAGATTGTTCTGCGCCACGTAATTGAGCAGGCCCAGCCATACCGTGGGCACGCCGGCCGAGAAGGTCACTTTCTCCGACTCGAACAGTTCATAGAGCGACTTGCCATCCAGCGCGGGGCCGGGAAAGACCATCTTGGCGCCGGTCAGCGGTACCGAATACGGCAGGCCCCATGCATTCACATGGAACATCGGCACGACTGGCAGCACCGCATCGCGTCCGGATACATTCAATGCATCCGGCATGGTCGACGCATAGGAATGCAGCATGGTCGAACGGTGGGAGTACAGCGCGCCCTTGGGATTGCCGGTGGTGCCCGAGGTGTAGCACAGGCTGGAGGCGGAGTTCTCGTCGAACAGCGGCCATTCGTAGTCATCGGAATTGTTCTCGATGAGGTCTTCGTAGCACATCAGGTTCGGGATGGCGCTTTGCGCCGGCATGCGGTCACGGTCGCACAGCAGGATATAGCCCTTGATGGTCTTGCAGTGCTGCGCCACCGACTCGATCAGCGGCAGGAAGGTCAGCTCGAACAGCAGGTACTGGTCTTCCGCATGGTTGGTGATGTAGGCGATCTGGTCGGGATGCAGGCGCGGGTTCAGGGTATGCAGCACCGCGCCGGAGCCGGATACCGCATAGTAGGCCTCGAGGTGCCGGTAGCCGTTCCAGGCCATGGTGGCTACCCGGTCGCCCATGCCGACGCCGAACCCCTTCAACGCATTGGCCAGCTTGCGCGAACGGGTATGGCAGTCGTGATAGGTATAACGATGGATGTCACCTTCGACCCGCCGAGACACGATCTCGTTCTTTCCAAAATACCTGTCTGCGTGCTTGATGATGCTGGAGATGAGCAGCGGCTGGCTCATCATCTGCCCCATCAGGGGGCTGCGGGGATACTCCGACATCTGGTCTCCTGGGCTGTTGTAAATGGTGTCACGGATTCTGGTACGACCGTACTAAAACCGTCAATCACTTTCGATGCTGCGACGCATCAACCCCAGCCCAGGCAGCTATTTCATTCGACGGCAGCGCGATAAATCGAGTTTTTCGGCTTTGCCATCACGCGCCGCAACATGGGCTCGAAAAAGCTCAGCGGCAAGGTGTCATAGTCCGGATCGAAGGCCGGCGCATCGTACTTCTCGCAGAACTCCAGCGTCCGGTCATACAGCGGCTGGCCAGCGAACTGGTCGCGCAGGTTGCGGTCCAGCCCAAGATGGTGAAAGAAGTAATAGCCCTGGAAGACGCCATGCTTTTCCACCATCGCCAGGTTCTCCGGGCTGACGAAAGGCTTCAATATCGCCGCGGCGATGTCGGGATGATTGAAGCTGCCCAGCGTGTCGCCGATATCGTGCAGCAGCGCGCAGATCACGTATTCCTCGTCCTTGCCGTCGCGGTGGGCGCGGGTGGCCGTCTGCAGGCTGTGCGTCAGGCGATCCACCGGAAAGCCGCCGCAGTCGCCTTCGAGCAGGCGCAGATGCGCCATCACGCGGTCTGGCAATACGGCCGAGTAATCCCTGAATTCCCTGGAGATGATGGCCCAGTCGGCAGCGGTGCCGTCCTGCATGTCGCGGAAGGTGGCGCGCGCTTCCGGCTTGTCCTTGATGTTTTCCATGTCGTCTCCTCAATCGCGCCAGGATGTATCGACCCGGTCCAGCCGGCGCAGCAGCCCCGGCCATGCCAGCATCCCGCCTTGCGATTTGGTCGCCACCTTGGACTGCCGCATCGCGCCGTCGATGATGGCTTGCGGAATCATGGTCAGTTCGCCGCCGCCGGCCTGGGCACGGATCTGGATGTTGCAGGCCGCCTCAAAAATGTACATGTTCAGGAAGGCATCGGCGATCGTCTTGCCCACGGTCAGAAGGCCATGGTTGCGCAGCATCAGGTAGGTGTTGCGGCCGAGGTCCTCCACCAGGCGCGGCTTTTCCTCTTCGTTCAATGCTACGCCCTCGTAGCCGTGATAGCCCAGGCTGGAAAGCACGAAGATGGATTGCTGCGACAACGGCAGCACGCCGTTCTTCTGGGCCGATACCGCCACGCCATTCAGGCTGTGGGTATGCAGCACGCACAGCGCGTCATGCCGGACCGCATGCACCGCGGAGTGGATGGTGAAACCGGCCGGATTGATCGGGTAAGGCGAATCGTCCAGCTTGTTGCCATGGATATCGATCTTCACCAGCGAGGACGCGGTGATCTCGTCGAACATCAGGCCATAGGGATTGATCAGGAACTGGTCTTCGGTGCCGGGCACGCGGGCGGTGATGTGGGTAAACACCAGGTCGCTCCAGCCAAAGTCCGCCACCAGGCGATAGCAGGCGGCCAGGTCCTGGCGAACCTGCCATTCCTCGGCCGAGACGCGCTCGCGCAGGGAAGGAAAGCTCAAGGTTTCGGGTGCGTTCATATCGGTCTCTCTCATGTCTGTCAAAATACGGGCGCCGCCGCCGGCTGCGCGCTTCGGTTGTTCTGCGAACCGTGGGCGACAAGTATCGACGCAGTACAGGTGCCCAGACTGTCAACTCTTTAACATTTGCATGCCCTCACCCGCGAAATCCGATATCGACAAGGCCGCCCTGCTGCGCGAGTCCTGGCTGGCCGACCTGCCGGACGATGTAATCAACGAAGCCGCCCGCTGCGGCTCGCTGCGTCTCTATGCCGACGCCGAACTGGTGCATGCCCGCGGCGACGCCTGCGACGGCTTCTACACAATCGCCAGCGGATCGGTGCGCTTCACCCGGGCCACGGCGGACGGCCATACCACCACCATCGCCGTGATGGAGCGACCCAACTGGTTCGGCGAGATCTCGATGTTCGACGGCCTGCCGCGCACGCATGACGGCCATGCTGCTGGCCCGACCGTCCTGCTGTACCACGCCCGCACCGACTTCCATCGGCTGCTGATGCGGCATCCGGCAATCTACGAGCGCTTCGCCCGCATGCTGGCGCTGCGCCTGCGGGCGACCTTCGACCTGGTCGAAGAGGCGGCCGTGGCGCCGCTGGCGCAGCGCCTGGCGCGCCGGCTGCTGGAACTGGCGCAGCTGCAGCCGTCGGCGATGTCGGCCGCCGTGATCCCCCGCGGGCGGGAAGTGCCGCTGACCCAGGAGGAACTGGGCCATCTGCTGGGCAAGTCGCGCCAGAGCATTGCCAAGCAGTTGCGGCTGTGGGAACAGGACGGCCTGGTGCAGACCAAATACGGACGGGTGTTCATCGAGGACCCGCAGGCCCTTACCCGCATTGCCTATCCGGATGGCCGCATGGGCCGCCGGGCACGAAAGACGGCGCAGGCGGTCTCATTTCCAGCAAGCGACGCCGATGTCGCGCACAACAGGACCCTCAATGACAGCAAACACTGATTCAGGCACGAAACGCTCTATCGACCAACTGCCCCTGGAACATTCCTACGCCGCCCTGCCGCCCGCCTTCCATACCCGGCTTCAGCCTACGCCGCTCAGCAAGCCCTACATGGTGTGCGGCAGCGCAGCGGCAGCGGCACTGATCGGCCTGGACCCGGCCGAGTTCAGCAGGCAGGAATTCATCGACGTGTTCAGCGGCAACCGCGTCCTGCCGCAATCACAGCCGTTGGCGGCGGTCTACTCCGGCCACCAGTTCGGCGTCTGGGCCGGGCAACTCGGCGATGGCCGCGCCATCCTGCTGGGCGAAGCCGCGGCGCCCGGCATGCCGCCGCCGGGCCGGCTGGAATTGCAGTTGAAAGGCGCCGGCATGACGCCCTACTCCCGGATGGGCGACGGCCGCGCGGTGCTGCGCTCATCGATCCGTGAATTCCTCTGTTCCGAGGCCATGGCAGCGCTGGGCATCCCTACCTCGCGCGCGCTGTGCGTCACCGGCTCCGACCAGCGGGTAATGCGGGAAACGCCCGAAACCGCCGCCGTGGCTACCAGGATGGCGCCGAGCTTCGTGCGTTTCGGCTCCTTCGAGCACTGGTTCTACCAGGGCCGGCACGATGACCTCAAGATCCTGGCCGACTATGTGATCGAGCGCTGCTATCCCGAACTGCGCGACCAGGCGCAGCCCTACCATGCCCTGCTCGGCGAAGTCACCCGGCGCACCGCGGAGATGATCGCCGGCTGGCAGGCAGTGGGTTTCATGCATGGCGTGATGAACACCGACAACATGTCCATCCTCGGCCTGACACTGGACTACGGCCCGTTCGGCTTCATGGAAGCCTTCAACCCCAAGCACATCTGCAACCATACCGACCAGCAGGGTCGCTACGCCTACAGCATGCAGCCCCAGATCGGCCACTGGAATTGCTATGCGCTTGGCCAGGCGCTGCTGCCGCTGATCGGCGATGTCGAGGAGACCAAGGCGGCGCTGTCGGTCTACGAACCGGCCTTCAAGGCAAGGATGGATGCGCTGCTGCATGCCAAGCTGGGCCTTGCGACGGTCGAGGAAAACGATAGTGCGCTGTTCGACAAGATGTTTTCCATCATGACCGACAGCCACGTGGACTTCACACTTTTCTTTCGCCGGCTTGGCCATCTGCGCAGGGACAATGCGGCAGGCGACGAACCCATCCGTGACTTGTTCATCGACCGTGCCGCATTCGATGACTGGGCAGTACAATACCGCGCAAGGTTGCTCAGTGAAAATAGTAACGATATGCAACGACGCCTTGCAATGCATCGCGTCAACCCCAAATATGTGCTTCGAAACTATTTGGCCCAGGTGGCAATCGAAAAGGCCCAGATAAAGGACTTTTCGGAAGTCGCAAGACTGCTGGCGGTGCTGGAACGGCCGTTTGACGAGCAGCCTGAAAACGAACAGTATGCAGCGCTGCCGCCCGACTGGGCCAGCGAACTGGAAGTCAGCTGTTCTTCCTGAAACAGGAAAGCGAGAGAGACCATGACCGAGAAAGTCAGGAAAACCGATGCCGAATGGCGTCAGATGCTGGACCCGATGGAATACCAGGTCACGCGCCACGCGGCCACCGAGCGCGCCTTCACCGGCCGCTACTGGGACCATCATGAACATGGCGTCTATACCTGCGTCTGCTGCGGCACGCCGCTGTTCGAATCCGATGCGAAGTTCGAGTCCGGCTGCGGCTGGCCCAGCTACTTCCGTCCGCTGAACCCGGAAAACGTCACCGAGAAGATCGACCGCAGCCACGGCATGGTGCGCACGGAAATCCTGTGCAACGTCTGCGATGCCCATCTCGGCCATGTCTTTCCGGACGGCCCGCCGCCCACCGGGCTGCGCTACTGCATCAACTCCGCCTCGCTGCGGTTCGATCCCACACCGGAACAAGGGCACAGCCGATGAAGTTTCTGTTTGACATGTTCCCGGTCATCCTGTTCTTCGGGGTGTTCAAATGGGGCGAAGGCCATGCCGACGCCGCCCAGGCCATGGTGGGCCAGTATCTGTCCGGGCTGGTATCCGGCGGCAGCGTCGGGCCGGAGCAGGCGCCCATCCTGCTGGCCACCGCGGTGGCCATCATCGCCACCATCGCGCAGATCGCCTATCTGCTGGTCCGCGGCCGCAAGGTCGACGGCATGCTCTGGGTATCGCTGGCCATCATCGTGGTATTCGGCGGCGCCACCATCTATTTCCACAACGAGGCTTTCATCAAGTGGAAGCCGACCGTGCTGTACTGGGTGTTTGCGGTGGTGCTGATCGGCGCCCAGCTCACCATGGGCAAGAACCTTATCCGCCTGATGATGAAGGCGCAGATCGACCTGCCCGACCCGGTCTGGAACAGGCTGAACCTGGCCTGGGCCGGTTTTTTCGCAGCGATGGGCGCGCTCAACCTGTATATCGCATTCAGCTTTCCGACATCGGTATGGGTCAACTTCAAGCTGTTCGGCTTCATGGGCCTGATGATCGCCTTCGTGGTCGCGCAGACCATGTTCCTGTCCAAGTACATCAAGGATCCGGGATGAGCCGCATCGACCGCATGACCGCCTTGCTGCAGGCTTCCCTGGCGCCGCTGGAATGCCGGATCGAGGATGATTCGGCGCTGCATGCCGGCCATGCCGGCGCCGCTTCCGGCGGTGGACATTACCGGCTGCGTCTCGTATCCTCGCGCTTTGAAGGTCAGTCAAGAATTACGCGTCACCGGCTGGTGTATGATGCGCTGCAAGAAATGATGCAGCAGGAAATCCATGCGCTCGCCATCACCGCCCTGACACCTGCCGAAGCCGGCGCGGCACCATAGCCGCCCTCTCGTTACGTATCAATCCCGCAATATTATTTCCCCAACTCAAGGAACAGACATGACCTTAAAACCCGCTCGCCTGCTCGTCTTTCTTCTCGCAACTGCCGCAGTGCCTGCAATGGCCCAGAACCTCGCGGTTGTCAATGGCAAGCCGGTGCCTTCGTCCCGCGCGGACGCCATGATCAAGCAGATGGCAGCGCAGGGCCAGCAGGACTCGCCGCAGCTGCGCGCGATGGTCAAGGAAGAACTGGTCAACCGCGAAATCCTGATGCAGGAAGCCGACAAGCTGGGCCTGTCGTCCTCGCCGGAAGTGAAGAACCAGATGGAAATGGCGCGCCAGTCCATCGTCATTCGCGCCCTGGTTGCCGATTACGTGAAGAAGAACCCGGTCAGCGAAGCCGACATGAAGGCCGAGTATGACAAGTTCAAGGCCCAGGCCGGCGACAAGGAATACCATGCCCGCCACATCCTGGTGGAAAAGGAAGAGGACGCCAAGGCCATCATCGCCAAGCTGAAGGCGGGCGCCAAGTTCGAAGACCTGGCCAAGCAATCCAAGGACACCGGTTCCGCTGCCAATGGCGGCGACCTCGACTGGGCGCCGCCGAGCGCCTTCGTCAAGCCGTTCTCCGACGCCATGACCTCGCTGCAAAAAGGCCAGATCACCGAGACCCCGGTGCAGACCCAGTTTGGCTACCACGTGATCAAGCTGGAAGACTCCCGCCCGGCCAAGGTGCCGTCGTTCGAGGAAGTCAAGCCGCAGATCGCCGAGTCGCTGCAGCAGCAGAAGCTGCAGGCTTATCAGCAGGAACTGAAGAAGAAGGCAAAGATCCAGTAAGACGCTGTACCGTTTGCACGGCTCTTCGAAGCCCCGCCTGGTTCAGGACGGGGCTTTTTTATTGCCCGCACGGCAAGGGCATCTTATAGGGTGCAATAACCCAAAGGGGCATTGCAGCGGACCGCCGATCAGGGACAGCGTCTGGTACTTTCCCGGTTTTTGATGCCCCCGCTTCTTGCGACGAACGGTGCAATGCCCTTCGGGTATTGCACCCTACTCACAGCGCGGTTGGCATTGCGGCTGCAATGGCGCGATGCGCCTTTTCTTTGCGCACATCCCTTTAGCGCGTCACTAAATTTCCGTTAACGAGGAAAGCCTATCTTCCGGCCTACTGTGGAACATTGAGTGAACGACATGGACGACGCGCATATCAACGCAACCCTGCACAGCCTCTACTGGCACGCGGGCGGCCGCAAGACCGCCGGCGTCACCGCAATGCTGCGACGCATAGTCGATGCTGGCAGCAATCTGCAGCGGCTACGCGCATTTCCGGCGGATTTCGAAGATATCGTCCTGGCATTGCTTGCCAGGGACAGCCTGATGCTGGATGAAGAGTTCCGGCAGGACCTGCTGGAACTGGCTTGCGAGGCCTGCCATGCCAGGCTGGCGACATGCCTGTTGGCAGGCGAACTCGCGCTGACCACGGAAAACGCCGCATTGTGCATGGCCATCGCGCTCCGCCACGGCCATGTCGCGCTGCTCGACTGCCTGCTCAACGCAGGCGTGTCCGTGCATGGCAGCGACGCGTCCGGAACGCCCATGTTGAGCCACGCGATCGCTACCGGAAACAGCGCCGCGATCGAGCGCCTGATCGCATCCGGCGCCCGCCCGGATGCGCAGGGCCATGCGCTGGCCACGGCCGCCATCCACGGCGATGCCGAACTGCTGCAGATGTGCCTGGCACATGGCGCATCGCAGCAAGCGCTGGACGATGCCTTCGCCATGGCGGTCGCCGCGCAACAGCCGGACGCCATGGCAATCCTGCTGAACGCCGGCGCAAGCGCCGAGGCGGCATTGCAACAAGCCCGGCAACGGGGCGATGAGGATGCCTCGGTGCTGATCCGCGCGGCGCTGTTTGCCCAGGGGAACTACGACCAGCTGCTGTCGCCGGAAGAGATCAGGGTGGCGGCGCTTGCCCTGCAGACGCCAGCCGCCCTCGACAAAATGCCTTAGCCGACCCACACCCGCGCATTGCGGAACATGCGCATCCAGGGCGTGTGCTCGCCCCAGCCATCGGGATGCCAGGACTGCTGCACCGTGCGGAATACCCGTTCCGCATGCGGCATCAGCACCGTGAAGCGGCCGTCAGGCGTGGTGACCGAGGTAATGCCCTGCGGCGAGCCGTTCGGGTTGTATGGATAAGCTTCCGTGTGCGCGCCTTTGTTGTCGACGAAGCGCATGGCCACCAGTGCGTCGGCCAGGCTGCCGGTCTGCGAGAAATCCGCATGGCCTTCGCCGTGGGCCACCGCGATCGGCGCCTGGGTGCCGGCCATGCCCTGGAAGAAGATCGACGGCGAATCGGCCACTTCCACCATCGCGAAACGCGCCTCGAACTGCTCGGAACGGTTGCGGGTGAACTTCGGCCAGGCATGGGCGCCGGGGATGATGGACTTCAGGTTGCTCATCATCTGGCAGCCGTTGCAGATGCCCAGCGCAAAGGTGTCGCCGCGGTTGAAGAAGGCGGAGAACTGCTCGGCCAGCTGCATGTTGAACAGGATGGTCTTGGCCCAGCCCTCGCCCGCGCCCAGCACGTCGCCGTAGGAAAAGCCGCCGACGGCGATCGCGCCCTTGAAGTCGGCCAGGCGGGCGCGTCCGGCGATCAGGTCGCTCATGTGCACGTCCACGGCTTCGAAGCCGGCCTTGTGCATCACGTAGGCGGTTTCGATGTGGGAATTGACGCCCTGCTCGCGCAGGATGGCCACCCGCGGCCGGGCGCCGGCGCCGATGAAGGGCGCGGCCACGTCCTGCTCCATGTCGAAGCTGACCTTGGGCGTGATGCCGGGATCGGCCGCGTCGTTGATGCGCTCGTATTCGGCGTCGGCGCAGGCCGGGTTGTCGCGCAGGCGGGCGATGCGCCAGCTGGTTTCGCTCCATAGCTTCTGCAGCGCCATGCGCGGCTGCTTGTAGATCACCTTGGCGTCGCGGGTGAATTCGATGTCGTCGCGCGGATTGGTCTTGCCGATGATGTGGCTGACCGCGCCCAGGCCGAATTCGCGCAGCACATTCATCACCTCTGACTTCTGCTCTGCGCGCACCTGCAGCACCGCGCCCAGTTCTTCGGAGAACAGCGCGCGCAGCGTCAGCTCGTTGCGGCGCTCGCCGACCTGGGTTGCCCAGTTCTTGGAGTCGCCCCAGTCGGAGGCATGCTCGCCTTCCATGGTCAGGATGTCGAGGTTGACCGACACGCCGGCGCGGCCGGCAAAGGCCATCTCGCACAGCGTGGTGTACAGGCCGCCGTCGGAGCGGTCATGGTAGGCCAGCAGCCGGCCTTCATCGTTCAGGCGCTGGACGGCGCCGAAGAAGGCCTTCAGCTGCTCCGGGCTGTCGACGTCGGGCGCCTGGTTGCCGATCTGCTGCATCACCTGCGCCAGCACCGAGCCGCCCATGCGGTTGCGGCCGGCGCCGAGGTCGATCAGGATCAGCGAGGTGTCGCCCAGGTCGGTGCGCAGCTGCGGCGTCAATGACTTGCGCACGTCGGTAACACGTGCAAAGGCGGAGACGATCAGCGAGACCGGCGAGGTCACGGCCTTGGCCTGGCCATCGGCCTCCCTCCAGGTAGTGCGCATGGACAGCGAATCCTTGCCGACCGGGATGCTGATGCCCAGCGCCGGGCACAGCTCCATGCCGACCGCCTTCACAGTGTCGAACAGCGCCGCGTCCTGGCCAGGCTGGCCGCAGGCCGCCATCCAGTTGGCCGACAGCTTCACGTCCGACAGCGCGGCGATCGGCGCGGCGGCGATATTGGTGATGGCTTCGCCGACCGCCATGCGGCCGGACGCCGGGGCGTCGATCACGGCCAGCGGCGTGCGCTCGCCCATCGCCATCGCCTCGCCGACATGGCCTTCGAAGCTCATGGTGGTGACCGCGCAATCGGCCACCGGCACCTGCCACGGGCCGACCATCTGGTCGCGCACGGTGGTGGCGCCGACGGTGCGGTCGCCGATGGTGATCAGGAAGGACTTGTCGCCCACTGTCGGCTGGCGCAGCACGCGCTCGGCGACCTCTTCCAGCGCCATGCCGGTCAGGTCGACCGGCGGCAGTTCGACGGCGACGCGGCTGACGTCGCGGTGCATCTTGGGCGGCTTGCCGAGCAGGACATCCATCGGCATGTCGACCGGATTATTGTCGTTCTGAGGATCGATTACTTTGAGCTGGCGTTCCTCGGTGGCATGGCCGACCACGGCGAACGGGCAGCGTTCACGCTCGCACAGGTACTGGAACAGCGCCAGGTTTTCCGGGGCGACGGCCAGCACGTAGCGCTCCTGCGATTCATTGCTCCAGATCTCCTTGGGCGCCATGCCGCTCTCTTCCAGCGGCACGCGGCGCAGGTCGAAGATGGCGCCGCGCCTGGCGTCGTTGGTGATTTCCGGGAAGGCGTTGGACAGGCCGCCGGCGCCGACGTCATGGATCGACAGGATGGGATTGTCGCCGCCCATGGCCCAGCAGGCATTGATGACTTCCTGCGCGCGCCGCTCCATTTCCGGGTTGCCGCGCTGCACCGAGTCGAAATCGAGGTCGGCGGTATTGCTGCCGGTGGCCATCGAGGAAGCGGCGCTGCCGCCCATGCCGATGCGCATGCCCGGGCCGCCCAGCTGCACCAGCAGGCTGCCGACCGGCAGTTCTTCCTTCTTCGTATGCTGCGCGGCGATGTTGCCGATGCCGCCGGCGATCATGATCGGCTTGTGATAGCCGTACACGGTGCCGCCGACGTTCTGTTCATAGCTGCGGAAATAACCGCCCAGGTTGGGCCGGCCGAATTCATTGTTGAAGGCGGCGCCGCCGAGCGGGCCGTCGACCATGATCTGCAGCGGCGACACGATGCGCTCGGGCTTGCCGTAGATGCCGCCCTGCGCATGGGCATCGCGGGCCGCCGCCGGCTGGGCCACGTCGCGCGCGTTTTCCCAGGGCTGCACCGCATGGGTCAGCATCAGGTTGGACACCGTGAAGCCGGTCAGGCCTGCCTTGGGCTTGGCGCCGCGGCCGGTGGCGCCTTCATCGCGGATCTCGCCGCCGGCGCCGGTGGAGGCGCCCGGGAAGGGAGAAATCGCGGTCGGGTGGTTGTGGGTTTCCACCTTCATCAGGATATGGGTCAGCTCCTCGCTGGCCTGGTAGACATTGCCCTCCTTCGCGCCGCGCGGATAGAAGCGCTGCACCTGCGCGCCCTCGATCACCGAGGAATTGTCGCTGTAGGCGACGATGGTGCCCTGCGGATTCAATTGATGCGTGTTGCGGATCATCGCGAACAGCGACTTGTCCTGGCGCTCGCCGTCGATGGTCCAGTCGGCATTGAAGATCTTGTGCCGGCAGTGTTCGCTGTTGGCCTGCGCAAACATCATCAGCTCGACGTCGGTCGGATTGCGCCGGGCCTGGGTGAAGGCCTGCAGTAGGTAATCGATCTCGTCCTCCGACATCGCCAGGCCCAGCTCGGCATTGGCCGTCACCAGCGCCGCCTTGCCGCCTTCCAGCACATCGACGAAGGCCAGCGGCCTGGCGGCCAGTTCGCGGAACAGGCCGACGGCATCGTCGGCGCTGCGCAGCACCATCTCCGTCATGCGGTCGTGCAGCGCGGCGGCAACCGGCAGGGCGCTGCCGTCAGCCAGGCGGCGCGCGCCGCCCAGCAGGCCGGACTTCACCGTGACGCGGTAAGCCACGCCGCGCTCGATGCGGTGGATATGGCTCATGCCGCAGTTGTGCGCGATGTCGGTGGCCTTGCTCGCCCAGGGAGAGATCGTGCCGAAGCGCGGGATCACGACGAACAGGTCGCCTTCCTGCTGCTCGCCGGCCGGCTCGCCATAGGTCAGCAAGGCGCCGAGCCGCGCCGCCTCGTCGCCGGACAACGCGCTGGCGGCGTCGATGAAATGCAGGTAGCGGGCGGAGACGCCGGTAATGGCGGCATCGATGCCTTGGAGCTGGGTCAGCAAACGTTGGGTGCGAAAGGCGGACAGGGCATTGGAGCCCGGCAGAATCAGCATGGCGAGAAGAGAGTTGATGCACCGCGGCTAGTGTGTTTCATCCGCCGTGCGGGTTGCGTCGGGAAAACGCGATTATAACCTGCCGCATCGGACTGCCGATCCGGCATCGGCACAAGCCGATGCTTGGCTGGACAGGGGCCACCTGCGGTGCTTTTGACATTACGATGGACAAGCCAAGTCAGTCGTGTTAGTTTCCACTGCAATTAAGAAGCTTGAATATTTCCAAGGAAAGGCCTTTATCATGAATGCCTATTCTCATCATTCTCCCGCGTCGATTGCCGGCTCACAGCCCGACCCCGCCTCCACCCTCAGCAAGGCGGTACGCAACGTCGCCACCCTGCTGGAACTGCGACAAAACTCCCTGGCCCGAATACTCGGCATCAGCGCCGCCACGGCTTCCCGCCTGTGCGCCGGCAGCTATCAGCTCAGCCCCGAACGCGGCAAGGAATGGGAACTGGCGCTGCTGCTGGTCAGGCTGTTCCGTTCGCTCGATGCCATGCTGGGCCATGGCGCCGATGCCCGCACCTGGCTCAATTCCGACAACCTGGCATTGGCCAGCAAGCCGCTGGCCCTGATGGAAAGCGCTGAAGGACTGGTTCGCGTGCTGCACTATGTCGATGCCCATCGTGGCCGGATCTGACGACCTGGCCAGCCATGCCGCCAGCCTGACGCTGGCGATATGGCGCGCGGTGGAAGCGCAGCACCAGGTCGCCACCATGGTCCTGGTGGACACGCTGGACGAGCAGGCGCTGCTGGAAAGCCTGCTGGACGCATCCAAGCCGCCGCTGCCGGACGCGATGCGCAGCCTGCACTGGCTGCTGTTTACCCCGTTTCGTTATCCGCCGCTGCCCTCCGGCTCGCGCTTTCGCGGTCCGGCCGAACCGGGCGTGTTCTACTGCGCCGACGAAAAACGTACCGCCTGCGCCGAACTGGGATACTGGCGCTGGCGCTTCCTCAACGACAGCCCGGCCCTGGACACCCTCGGCCCTATAGCCCAGACCCTGTTTCTGACGCCGGTGGCGGGACAAGGCATCGACCTCAGGCTGCCGCCGTTCGACGCGATGCGCCCTGCCTGGATGCACCCGACCGACTACGCCGCCTGCCAGGCGCTGGCGCGCCAGGCCAGGCAGGCCGGGCTGCATCTGATCCGGTATGCCTCCGTGCGCGACCCCGAATCCGGCGGCTGCGCCGCGCTGTTGTCCCATACCGGCTTTGCCGCCGACAAGCCTTCGGCAAATGAAGCATGGACGCTCCTGGTGTCGCGCGAGCATGCCCTCTGGCGCCAGACCTCGGTGTTCGAGAACCAGGCATTCGAATTCAGCGCCGCCGCATGGCGTGCTGTTGCCTGAATCGCCCGGGTCGCTCAGCCGTTGATCACCTCGCCGCCGTTCGGATGCAGCACCTGGCCGGTCATGTAGCTGCCGCCATCGGAGGCCAGGAACACATAGGCCGGCGCCACTTCCTCAGGCTGGCCTGGCCGCTTCAGCGGCACGCTTTCGCCAAAGCTCTCCACTTTCTTCTCGTCGAAGGTGGACGGGATAAGCGGCGTCCAGATCGGTCCGGGCGCGACGCCGTTCACATGGATGCCCTTCTCCGCCAGGCCCTGCGACAGGGAACGGGTAAAGGCTACGATGGCGCCCTTGGTCGAGGCATAGTCCAGCAGCTGCGGGCTGCCCCGGTAGGCCGTGACCGAGGTGGTATTGATGATGCGCGCGCCTTCCTTCAGGTGCGGCAGCGCTGCCTTGACCATGAAGAACATCGAAAAGATGTTGGTGCGGAAGGTGCGTTCAAGCTGCCCGGCGCTGATGTCGGTGATGGCAGGCTGCGGATGCTGCTCGGCGGCATTGTTGACCAGTATGTCGAGATGGCCCAGTTCATCCACCACGCGCCGTACCGCATCCTGGCAGAAGGCCTCGTCGCCGACGTCGCCGGCGATCAGCAGGCACTTGCGGCCCGCCTCTTCCACCAGCTTGCGGGTTTCGGCCGCGTCCTGGTGCTCGTTCAGATAGAGCACGGCGACATCCGCGCCTTCCTTCGCAAATGCCGCCGCCACGGCGCGGCCTATGCCGCTGTCGGCGCCGGTGATCAGCGCCACCTTGCCATCGAGCTTGCCGCTGCCGCGATAGCCGGGCGGTATGGTGTTGGGCTGGGGTGACATCTGTTTCTGTGAACCCGGCTGCTGCTCCTGGTGCTGCGCCGGTACGCTGCTTGGCTCGTCCATGACTGGCTCCTTGCTGTGTGTGTCGGCTACCGGCGCTGCCGCCGGCATCTTGCGCAAATCATAAAAGGCGCGGCCTGTTCGATCTGTCGGACAACGCTCCAAAGCGAAGTAGGACAATGGCGAGCCGTGATCAGCGCAGACGCCCGGCGGGCAGTCGCCGCGAACTAGCGCCCCGCATCGGGCTCTAATCAGCCTGCCAACATTGATGCGGAGCCATGACATGACAACGACCACCGACGTCGCCCGCGCTGCCATCCCCCGGGAGCCGGGCATCGACCACACCCTGGCGCTGCTCAAGGAAGGCTACCGCTTCATCGGCGAGCGCTGCCAGGCCTATGGCAGCGATGTCTTTGAAACCAGGCTGATGATGAGCCGGGTGTTCTGCGTCAGCGGCGAGGACGCCGCCAGGATGTTCTATGTGCCGGACCGCTTCACCCGTCGCGGCGCCCTGCCGCCGAATGCGCTGACGCTGCTGCAGGACTATGGCAGCGCAATCATGCTGGACGGGCCGGCGCATCGCCATCGCAAGCGCCTGTTCATGTCGCTGATGCAGCGGCAGTCGATCGAGCGCATGACGCGGCTTGCCACCGAGCAGTGGCGCGCACGCATGGATGCCTGGGAGGGCATGAAGCAGGTGGTGCTGCATGATGAAGTGGAAGGCATATTGTGCCGGGCCGCATGCGCGTGGGCCGGCATCGAGCTGGGCGCCGGGGAAGCCAGGGAGCGCACCATCGAGTTCTCGGCAATGATCGACGGCGCAGGCTCGGTCGGGGCGCGCAATGCGCGCGGCCAGATGTTGCGGGCACAGACCGAGCGCTGGGCGCGGGGCCTGGTCGAAGGCGTGCGTGACGGCAGCCTCGATGCGGCGCAGGACAGCGCGCTGGCCGTCATTGCACGACATCAGGATGAGAACGGGAAAGCATTGCCCCTGAACGTGGCGGCGGTGGAACTGATCAACCTGCTGCGGCCAACCGTGGCGGTGGCGCGCTACATCACCTTTGCCGCGCTGGCCCTCCACCAGAATCCGCAATACCGCGACGGCCTGGCCGGCGGCGACGACGACAAGCTGCAGTGCTTTGCCCAGGAGGTGCGGCGCTTCTATCCGTTCTTCCCGATGGTGGGCGGACGCGCGCTGCAGCCTTTCGAATGGCGCGGCCATCTGTTCCTGCCGGGCGACTGGGTACTGCTGGACCTGTATGGCACCAACCATGACCCGGCCCTGTGGCCCAAGCCGAATGCATTCAAGCCGGAACGCTTCGAGCACTGGGACGGCAATCCCTACACCCTGATTCCGCAGGGTGGCGGCGAGCATGACAGCGGGCACCGCTGCGCCGGGGAATTCCTGACCATTGCGCTGATCAAGAGCCTGGCAAGGGAACTGGCCGCGATGCGCTACGTGGTGCCGCGCCAGAACATGTGGATAGACCTGGGCCGCCTGCCGGCGCTGCCGGCCAGCCGCTTCATCATGAGCAACGTGCAGCCGGCCTACTGAGTTCAAGGGAGTTCAAGGCCGGCTGCGTGGAAGGGTCGCCGCGTCAGCGATTGACCAGGCTGCGCGGCTGCAGCAATGCCAGCAACGCGCCGAGGAACAGCGCGGCCGACACCACATACATGCCGGCGTTGGTGCTGTGCGTGACATCCTTCATCCAGCCGATGATGGACGGACTGACGAAGCCGGCCAGGTTGCCCACCGAGTTGATCAGCGCGATGCCGGCCGCGGCAGCGGTGCCGCCGAGGATGGCGCTCGGATAGGTCCAGAACACCGGCATGGTGGCCAGCAGGCCGGCCGTGCCCAGGGACAGCGCCGCCATGGCCAGCATGACGTTGTCGCCGAAGATGGTGGCCAGCATCAGGCCCAGGCCGCCCAGCGCGCTGGCGATGGCGAAGTGCCAGCGCCGCTCGCGGTTGCGGTCGGCGCTCTTGGCGTTGAACAGCATCGCGACCACCGCGCAGCCATAGGGAATCGCTGTCAGCATGCCGACATCGAGCGGGTCTTTCACGCCGGCCGCCTTGATCAAGGTGGGCAGATAAAAGCCGACGCCGTACAGGCCCATCATGCAGCAGAAATAGATTGCCGCCATCAGCCAGACGCGGCCATTGCCGAACACGCCCGACAGGCCATGGTCGGCCTTGCCGCTGCTGTCGCCGGCGATGTTTTCTTCCAGCAGCCGCTTTTCCTCGGCATTGAGCCAGGAAGCGCCGGCAATGCTATTGGGCAGGTAAAAGATGGTGATGACGCCGAGGATCAGCGACGGCACCGCCTCGATCACGAACAGCCATTGCCAGCCTGCCAGTCCGTTCGCGCCGTGGAAGGCGTTCAGGATCCAGCCCGACAGCGGTCCGCCGATCACGCCGGCGATCGGGATGCCGATCATGAACAGCGCATTCATGCGGCTGCGGCGCTGCGCCGGAAACCAGTAGGTCAGATACAGCACGATGCCCGGAAAGAAGCCGGCCTCGGCCACGCCCAGGAAGAAGCGCAGCACATAGAACATGGTCGGGCTGCTGACATACATCATCGCGCCGGACAGGATGGCCCAGGTGATCATGATGCGGCCGATCCAGACCCTGGCGCCCACCTTGTGCATGATGATGTTGCTCGGCACTTCGAAGAAGAAATAGCCGATGAAGAAAATGCCGGCGCCGAGGCCGTAGACGGTTTCGCTGAATTGCAGGTCATTGAGCATCTGCAGCTTGGCGAAGCCGACATTGACGCGGTCGAGGTAGGCCGCGACATAGCAGATGAACAGGAAAGGCAGCAGGCGCCAGGTGACCTTGGCATAGGTCGCGGCTTCCAGCTGCTGGCGCGCGGAAGCGGCTGCGCCGTAGGGTAGCGTGGTGGTGTTCATGGGTTTCAGGGGAAGGGAGAGGAAAGAAATCGCGCTGCCGTGCGGGCGGCAGCCATACAAAAAACAAGGGTGCAATTGTTACATCGACATCAGCACCGGGAGGTGAATGTTTTTTGTCGATTGCAACGGCTTTGCGGCGGAATGCCGGAATAATTTTCATCTGAACGAGCCGCTACCGCGATAGGCAACCCGCGGCAGACACGATCATGCGCTTGAATTTCCAGGTCGCAGCCACGCACTAATGCGCCCACCTGCCGCAGGCCCGTAGGGTGGAATACCCCAGAGGGGCATTCCACCGGCTGCGATCGTCGACGATAGCCCTTTCGGGGCCCGGCTTCATGCCTCATACAGCAGATATGTGCAAAGTGTCACCTTGATCGACTGCTTGGCGAAATGCCCCTGCGGGGTATTCCGCCCTACAGCGGAATCGGTAGTCCGGTAATGACCGGCCATTCCGGCTTTCCTGCCCCGCAAACAAGCCTCTGGCCCGTCACGGAGTCCCCTGCCCCGTCCACCCGCCGCCCAGCGCCTGGATCAGCGCCACCGCCACGATCTGCCGGTCCGCCTGCAACTGCGCCAGCGTGCGCCGCGCCTGCAGTGCGGTGGCTTGTGCCGTGACGACCTCGGTATAGCTGACCTGCCCGGCGCGGTAGCGGTTCAGCACCTGCTGCTCGGCCTGGTCCGCCGCGCTGGAAGCAGTGCGGCGCAGTTCGAGTTGCTGCGCCAGCACGCGGCTGGCGGCGAGCTGGTCTTCCACCCCCTGGAATGCCGCCAGCACGGTCTGCCGGTACTGGGCCGCAGTGCGTTCATGCGCGGCGCGGGCGCTGGCGACCTGGGCACTGACGGCGCCGGCGTCGAAGACGCGCTGCGCCAGCGACAGCCCGAGCGACCAGGCCGCGGCCGATGCATTGAACAGGTCGCCGACCCGGCTGGCGCCGTAGCCGTAGGACGCGGAGAGGCCGATGCCGGGGAAATAGCCGGCGCGGGCGACGCCGATGGCGGCGTTGGCGGCGGCCACCCGACGCTCGGCGGCGGCGATGTCCGGGCGCCGCTGCAGCAGGGTTGCCGGCAGCACCAGGGGAATGTCAGGCACCGATGGCTGCCAGGCCGCCGGCGCGAGGCTGAATTCGGCGGGCGCCTTGCCGAGCAGCACAGCGATCGCATGTTCCAGCTGCGCACGCTGCCGCTGCAGCGCCACCAGGTCGGCGCGGGAAGTGGCCAGCTGCGTCTGCGATTGCAGCAGGTCGGTCTTCGGCGCCACGCCGGCATCGTAGCGATTCTGCGTGATCTGCAGCACCCGCTCGTAGCCGGCAATGGTGGCCCGCAGCAGTTCGGCCTGGATGTCGGTCTCGCGCAGGTTCAGATAGTTGGCCGCCAGCTCGCCCTGCGCCGACAGCGTGGCCAGCGCCAGGTCGGCGGCGCTGGCCTGGGCCTGGGCGGCGGCATTCTGCACGCCGCCGCGCAGCCTGCCCCACAGGTCGGGCTCCCAGCTGCCGCCCAGGCTGACCTGGTAACTGTTGCCCAGCCGCGCGCCCGGGGCGCCGGAAGCGGTGCTGCGCGAGCTGCTGCGGTCGGCGCCAGCGTCCAGCGACACCGCCGGAAACAGCGCCGCGCGCTGTCCCGCCACCAGCGCCCTTGCCTGCGCATAGGCGGCGCCGGCGGCGGCCACGTTCTGGTTCGACACCTGCACCGAGGCTGCCAGGTCATTGAGCACCGGGTCGTTGAACACCGTCCACCAGGCGCCGCGCGGCACGTCGTCGGCGGGCGTGGCCGGCACCCAGTCGCCCGCCTCCTTGAAACCGGCGGGCAGATCGATGGCCGGGGCTTCGTAGGCCGGCGCCAGCGCGCATCCGTCCAGGACGGCGCACAGGGCCGCGGCCAGCAGGAGGCGACGCGATGGAACAGGCAGGATATGGTCGGACAGGGTTAGGCGCATGGTGTTCAGATGGATTGCGGTTCGGCGGTGCGGGCAAGCGCCCGCTCGCCCGGGCTGCGCCGGCGCAGCTTGTCGAGCAGGATATAGACCACCGGCGTTGTCAACAGGGTCAGCAGCTGGCTGGCGATCAGGCCGCCGATGATGGCGATGCCCAGCGGCCGGCGCAGCTCGGCGCCTTCGCCAAAGCCGATCGCCAGCGGCAGCGCGCCCAGCGCGGCGGCCATGGTGGTCATCAGGATAGGACGGAAGCGCAGCAGGCAGGCCTCGCGCACCGCCTCCAGCGCCGACAGGCCGCGGGCGCGCTCGGCCTCCAGCGCGAAGTCGATGATCATGATCGCGTTTTTCTTCACGATGCCGATCAGCAGGAAGATGCCGATCAGCGCGATGATGGAAAAGTCCATGTCGAACAGCAGCAGCGCAATGATGGCGCCGACGCCGGCCGAGGGCAGCGTCGACAGCACCGTGACCGGATGCACCAGGCTTTCATACAGCACGCCCAGCACGATGTAAATCACGATCAGCGCGGCGGCGATCAGCATGGGCTGCTGGTCCTGGCTTTCCTGGAAGCCGCGCGCGGTGCCTTCGAAGCTGCCGCGCACATTGATCGGCATGCCGATGTCGGCCTCGGCCTGGCGCACCGCCGCCTGCGCCTGGGTCAGGCTCGCGCCTTCGGCCAGATTGTAGGAGATGGTGGTCGCCAGCTCCGCATCCTGGTGGCTGATCGAGGTGGCCGTGGCGCGCTCGCTGAAGCTGGCGAAGGCCGACAGCGGCACCATGGTGGTCGGTGCAGTGCTGATCGCCTGGCCGCTGGCGGCGTCGCGCAGGCCCGGGTTGACGGCGGTGCTGGTGCCGGTGGTCGTGGTGGCTGTCGTGGCTGTGGTGGCTGTAGTGCCTGTGCTGGTCCCGGCGCCAGCCGTGGCATTCGTGCTGGCCGCCGCCGTCAACGGCGCGCCCACCACGCTGGTCCCGGCTGCCAGGCCGGTGGCGGGCGTGGTGGCGGCGACGCCGCGGGCCGGCACATACACATCGCGCAGCGACTCCGGGCTGCTTGCATAGGCCGGCGCCACTTCCATGATCACCCGGTACTGGTTCAGCTCGTCGTAGATGGTTGACACCTGGCGCTGGCCGAAGCTGTTGTAGAGCGCATTGTTGACGTCGCGCGAATTCACGCCCAGGCGCGACGCGGTGTCGCGGTCCACGCTGACGAAGGTCTCGACGCCGTTCTCTTCCTGGTCGGTGTCGATGTCGATCAGCGCCGGCTGGCTGCGCATCGCATCGGCCAGCCGGCTGGACCAGCGCTTCAGGTCGGCGATGTTGTCGCTCTTCAGGGTGTACTGGTAGGTGGAATTGCTGGAGCGCCCGCCCATGCGCAGGTCCTGCACCGGGTTCAGGAAGATGCGCACGCCGGTCACCTGCGCGAGTTGCGGCCGCAGCCGGGCAATCACCGCCTGGCCGCGCTCGGTGCGCTGGTCCGCGGGCTTCAAGGCGATATACATGAAGCCGCCGCCGGCGCGGCTGCCGCCGGTGAAGCCGACCACGGTGTCCACCGCCGGGTCGCGCCGGATGATGTCGACCACGCGGCGCAGCTTTTCCTGCATCGCCTCGAAGGAAATGCTCTGGTCGGCGCGGATGCCGGCGGCGATCTGCCCTGTGTCCTGGGTTGGAAAGAAGCCCTTGGGCGCGGCCTTGAACAGGTAGACGTTCATGCCCACCACCGCCACCAGGATGAACAGCACCAGCCAGCGGCTGGCCAGCGCCCAGTCCAGGCTGTGCTCATAGGCACGCTGGGTCAGCGCAAAGCCGCGCTCGAAGAAGCGCGACAGCCGTCCGGGCGGCTTGTGCTCAACGCCAGGCTTGAGAAGCCAGGCGCACATCATCGGCGTGGTGGTCAGGGAAATCAGCAGCGAGATCATCACCGCCGCCGACAGCGTGACCGCGAACTCGCGAAACAGGCGGCCGACCTGGCCGCCCATGAACAGCAGCGGGATGAACACCGCCACCAGCGACAGGCTGATTGACAGCACCGTGAAGCCGACCTCGCGCGCGCCCAGGAGCGCCGCCTTGAAGCGGTCCATGCCGGCCTCGATATGGCGGCTGGTATTTTCCAGCACCACGATGGCGTCGTCGACCACGAAGCCGGTAGCCACCGTCAATGCCATCAGCGACAGATTGTTGAGCGAGAAGCCCAGCGCATACATCACGCCGAAGGTGCCCAGCAGCGACACCACGGTGGCCACCGCCGGGATGATGGTGGCGCGCAGGCTGCGCAGGAACACGCTGACCACCAGCACCACCAGCACGATGGAAATGATCAGCGTCATCTCGATCTCGTGCAGCGAGGACCGGATAGACAGGGTGCGGTCCGACGCCACCTGCAGTTTGATATCGGGCGGCAGCTGGGCCTGAAGCGACGGGATCAGTGCGCGCACGCTGTCGACGGTCTTGATCACGTTGGCGCCTGGCTGGCGGGTGATGATCACCACCACCGCCGGCTGGCCGTTGAACAGGCCCAGCGTGCGCTTGTTTTCCTGGCCGTCGTACACCCTGGCCACGTCCGACAGCCGGATCGCCGCGCCATTGCGCCATGCCACCACCAGGCCGCGGTAGTCGACCGCGGTGCGGCCGCCGCCTGCCGAGGAGCGTGTATAGATCTGCAGCCGCCTATCGTCGCCCTCGATGGCGCCCTTGGGCCGGTTGGCATTGCTGGCCTGGATCGCCGCGCGCACGTCTTCCATGCTGACGCCATAGCGGTTCAGCGCGAACGGCAGCAACTCCACCCGCACCGCCGGCAGCGAGCCGCCGCCCAGCTCCACATCGCCCACGCCTTCCACCTGCGCCAGGCGCTGCTGCACGATGTTGGAGACTTCGTCATACACCTGCCCCGGCGTGCGGCTGCCCGAGGTCAGCGCCATGATCATCACCGGCGCATCCGACGGATTGATCTTGCGGTAGGTCGGATTGCTGCGCAGCGTGGCCGGCAGGTCGACCCGCGAGGCATTGATCGCGGCCTGCACCTCGCGCGCGGCGGCATCGATCTTGCGCGACAGGTCGAACTGCAGGTTGATGCGGGTCGAGCCATTGCCGCTGGTGGAGGTCATCTCGTTGACGCCGGCGATCACGCCCAGCCTGCGCTCCAGCGGCGTGGCCACGCTGGTGGCCATGGTGTCCGGGCTGGCGCCGGGCAGCGTGGCCGAGACCGAGATCGACGGAAAATCCACCTGCGGCAGCGGCGACACCGGCAGCACCAAAAAGGCGGCGATGCCGGCCAGCGCCAGGCCGATGGTCAGCAGCACGGTGGCGATGGGCCGCCGGACGAAAGGCGCCGACAGGTTCACGCGCCCGCCTCTTCCGCCGCCTGGCCGCGCTGGTTGCGCCCGCCGCGCAGGCGCTGGCCGAGCCGGTCGAATGCCAGGTAGATCACCGGCGTGGTGTAGAGCGTCAGCATCTGGCTGACGATCAGGCCGCCGAAGATGGACAGGCCGAGCGGCCGCCGCAATTCCGCGCCCTCGCCCCAGCCCAGCATCAGCGGCACCGCGGCGAACAGCGCCGCCAGGGTCGTCATCAGGATGGGCCGGAAGCGCAGCAGCGCGGCCTGGTGGATCGCCTCTTGCGGCGCCCGGCCCTCGTTGCGTTCGGCATCGATGGCGAAGTCGATCATCATGATCGCGTTCTTCTTCACGATGCCGATCAAGAGGATGATGCCGATGATGCCGATCACGCCGAGGTCTTCGCCGCTGATCATCAGCGCCAGCAGCGCGCCCACGCCGGCCGAAGGCAGCGTCGACAGGATGGTCAGCGGATGCACATAGCTTTCGTACAGCACGCCCAGCACGATATAGACGCACACCACCGCGGCCAGGATCAGCCACAGCTGGTTGGTCAGCGAGGCCTGGTAGGCGCCGGCCGCGCCGAGGAAGGTCACCGATACGCTGGCCGGCATGCTGATCTCCTGCGCGGCCTTGCGGATGGCGTCGACCGCCCTGCCCAGCGACACGCCGGGCGCGGTGTCGAAGCCCAGCGTGGTGGCCGGATACTGCGCCACGTGGGTCACCTGCAGCGGCGCCGGCTGCTCGCTGATGCGGGCAATTGCCGACAGCGGCGTGGGCTTGCCGGCGCTGGTGCGCAGCTGCAGCCCGCCCAGCGTCTGCGGCGTGGCCAGGCCCTGCTGCTGCGCTTCCAGGATCACCCGGTACTGGTTGGTCTCGGTGAAGATGGTGGAGACGATGCGCTGGCCGAAGGCGCTGTACAGCGCCTCGTCCACCGCGGCCGCGGTGATGCCCAGCCGGGACGCGGTATCGCGGTCGATCTCGACCACCGCCGCCAGGCCCGATGCGCCGGCGTCCGACACCACGTTGCGCACCTGCGGCACCTCCTGCAGCCGGCGCGCCAGCTTGCCCGCCCACTCGTTCACGGTGGCGCTGCGCGCGCCTTCCAGCGACAGCCGGTACTGGGTCGGGCCGCTCTCGGCGTCGATGGTCAGGTCCTGGGTCGGCTGCAGGTACAGCGTCACGCCCGCCACCCGGCCGATCCGCTCGCGCAGCCGGCCCATGATGTCGGCCAGCCTGCCGTCGCGCTGGTCCTTCAGGTTGATCAGCATGCGGCCGGTATGCAGCATGGTGTTGTTGGCGGCATCGACGCCGACGAAGGAACTCAGGTTTTCCACCGCCGGATCTTCCAGGATTGCTTGCGCGGCGGCCTGCTGCAGCTCGGTCATGCGCTGGTACGACACCGACTGCGCCGCCTCCACCCGGGCCTGCAGCTGGCCGGTGTCCTGGGTCGGGAACAGGCCCTTCGGGATCAGGATGTAGAGCACCACCGTCAGCGCCAGCGTGGCCAGGGCCACCAGCAGCGTCAGGGGCTGGCGCGCCAGCACCCATTGCAGCGAGCGGTCGTAGCGCACCATCACCCGGTCATAGACGCGCTGCAGGCGGCCGGCAGGCTGTGGGTGCGCGGCATCGGCATGGCCCTTGAGCCAGCGGCCCGACATCATCGGCACCAGCGTCAGCGACACCACGGCCGAGATCAGGATGGTGATGGCCAGCGTAATGGCGAATTCCCGGAACAGCCGGCCGACCACGTCGCCCATGAACAGCAGCGGAATCAGCACCGCGATCAGCGATACCGTCAGCGAGATGATGGTGAACCCGATCTGCGCCGCGCCCTTCAGCGCCGCCGCCATCGGCGTCTCGCCCTCCTCGATGTAGCGGGCGATGTTCTCGATCATCACGATGGCATCGTCGACCACGAAGCCGGTGGCGATCGTCAATGCCATCAGCGACAGGTTGTTCAGGCTATAACCCAGCAAATACATCACGCCGCAGGCGCCGATCAGCGAGATCGGCACCGCCAGGCTGGCGATCAAGGTGGCGCGCAGGTCATGCAGGAAGGCGAAGATCACCAGCACCACCAGCACCACCGCCAGCAGCAGCTCGATCTCCACGTGGCGCACCGAGGCGCGGATGCCGGTGGTGCGGTCCGACAGCACATCCACCCGAAGCGACGCCGGCAGGCCGGCCTGCAATTCGGGCAGGCGGGCCTTGATCGCGTCCACGGTGGCGATCACGTTGGCGCCCGGCTGGCGCTGCACGTTCAGGATGATGGCGGGCTTCATGTTGGCCCAGGCGGCCAGCTTCACGTTCTCCGCGCTGTCGACCACCTTCGCCACCTCGGACAGCCGCACCGGCGCGCCATTGCGATAGGCAATGATCAGCGCGGAATAATCCTGCGCCGTCACCAGCTGGTCATTGGCATTGATGGTGAAGGAACGGGTCGGGCCGTCGAAGCTGCCCTTGGCGCTGTTGGCATTGGCCGCGCTGATCGCATTGCGCAGGCTGTCCAGGCCCAGGCCGTAGGAGGCCAGCGCCTGGCTGTCGGCCTGGATGCGCACCGCCGGCCGCTGGCCGCCGGACAGCGACACCAGGCCAACGCCGGACACCTGGCTGATCTTCAGGGCCAGCCGGGTGTTGACCAGGTTCTGCACCTCGGTCAGCGGCAGGGTGTCGGAGGTGATGGCCAGCGTCAGCACCGGCGCATCGGCCGGGTTGACCTTGGCATAGACCGGCGGCGCCGGCAGGTCGGCCGGCAGCAGCGAGGAACCGGCATTGATCGCGGCCTGCACCTCCTGTTCCGCCACGTCGAGCTTTTCACCGAGGTCGAACTGCAGGGTGATCACCGAGACGCCGGCGGCGCTGGTGGAGCTCATGCGCTGCAGGCCGGACATCTGGCCGAACTGGCGTTCCAGCGGCGCGGTGACGGTCTGGCTCATCACTTCGGGACTGGCGCCCGGATACAGTGTCTGGACCTGGATCGTCGGGAAATCCACCTGCGGCAGCGCCGACAGCGGCAGGAAGCGAAAGCCCATGAAGCCGGCCAGCACGATGGCCAGCATCAGCAGCGAGGTCGCGACCGGGCGCTGGATGAAGGGTGTTGAAGGGCTCATGCCTGGTGCGTCCTCGAAGCGGGCATCAGCGCGGCGTGGCTGGCGCAGTGGCTGCTGGCGCTGCGCCGGGCACGGACGAATTCGCGCGGTTCGCCGGGCCTGTGCTTTCCGCCGGCGCTGCCGGCCGCGCGCCTTCAGGGGCCGCCACGGCCGGTGCGCCTTCCGGCGCCCCGGCGCTACCGGCGCCACGCCGGCGCTCGCCCTGACGACGTCCGCCGCCACCTGCCCCCGCACCCGGCCGCTCGCCCGGCAGCGACACCTTGTCGCCATCCTTCAGCCGGTCGGCGCCTTCGGTGATGACCCGCTCGCCCGCTTCCAGGCCGCTGACGATCTGCACCCGGTCCGCCGTGGCCTGGCCGCGCTGCACCTTGCGCTGCGCGACCGTGCGCTCCTTCTGGTTCAGCACGTAGACATAGTCGCCGTTGCTGCTGTGGCGCAGCGCATTGACCGGCACCACGATCGCGCCGGAGATGGTGCGCAGCATCATCTTCACATTCACGAACTGGCTGGGAAACAGCGCGCCATCCTGGTTGTCGAAACGGGCCTTGGCGCGCACCGTGCCGGTCTGGGTGTCGACCTGGTTGTCGAGCGCGCGGAAGCGGCCTTCGCCCAGCACCGTCGCGCGGCTGCGGTCGAGCGCGCTGACCTGCATCGCGCCGGCCTGGCGCAAGCCTTCCTGCACTTCGGGCACACGGTCCTGGGGAATGGCGAACTGCACATCGATCGGCGAGACCTGGGTGATGACGGCGATGCCATTGGCATCGTTGGGCCCGATCACATTGCCCACGTCCACGCTGCGCAGGCCGACCCGGCCGCTGATCGGGGCCACCACCTTGCTGTAGCCGAGATTGAGCTTGGCGGTGCCTTCGGCGGCGCGGTCGGCCAGCACCGTGCCTTCGAGCTGACGCACCAGCGCGGCCTGGGTATCGACGTCCTGGCGCGCAATCGAGTCCTGCGCCAGCAGCGTGCGGTAACGCTGCAGCGTCAGCTTCGCATTCTCCAGCTGCGCCTCGTCGCGCTGGCGCTGGCCGGTGGCCTGCATCAGCGCCATCTCGAACTGGCTGGGATCGATCACGGCCATCACCTGACCCGCTTTCACCAGCTGGCCTTCGGTGAACAGGATCTCGCGAAACACGCCCGATACCTGCGGCCGCACGGTGACGGTGGCGGCCGACGTCACCGTGCCGATCGCTTCCAGCGTTACCGGCAGGTCGACCCGCTCGGCCGTTCCGAAGCCAACCGTGGTGGTGGGCGCGCCGCGCCCTCCTGGGCCACCCGGCCCGCCGGCGCCGCCGGGCCCGCCTTCCGGCTTGGGACGGGTCAGATGCCAGACCAGCCAGCCAAGCGCAAGCAGGGCCGCGATGGCGATCACGGTGCCGAGCAGGCGGCCGCGGGTCTTGCGTGGAATGGTTGAGTTGGTTGTGCCGGAAGGCGTGTCGTTGACGCGTGAATCCATTAACTGTCCTTGGTATGCGGCGCCCTGGCTGCGGCGAGCGGATCAGATACTAGCATGGTGATGTATCGGGTTTGTATCGCCTGTTCAACATGCCGGCACATGCGCGCCCCTGCCAATGCGGCCAGCGAAAAGCCGGAACTTGCATCGCCGGCGCGCCTCTCAAAACGGTGGCGCGCCACTTCCCTGGCGTGCATGGCCAGGGCGGATAATCGCCCGCAGGCGTCGGGCTCATTGCCCGCCATGCCACGCCCATTCCCATTCACCAGTCATCAAGCAGCAGGAGCCAAACTTGTTTCGCATTCCATCCATGATCGTCAGCACGCTATTGATTGCCGCCACGGCGCAGGCCGCGCCACCGGGAGACGTCGCTCCCCGCCCCGGGCTGTGGGAAGTCAGCGCCACCTCCGCCCTGCTGGGGCTGGTGCCGCAGATTCCGGCCGACCAGATGGCAAGGCTGCGCGGACTGGCGCGCCAGCACGGCTTCGACATGCCGAAGATAGAAAACGGCGCGGCCAGTTCGCGCATCTGCATCACGCCTGACATGGCGGCGCAGAACACCATGCCCGATCTGTATCAGCAGCAGTCGGGCTGCACCAGCCGCAACGCGGTGCGCGACGGCGCGCGCTATGCAATGGATGTGCGCTGCGACGGACCGCGGGTGCGTGGCACAGGCCGCGCCGAAGGCATGCTGGAAAGCTCCGAGCGCTTCAGCGGCACGTCCAGCTTCGACGGCACGGTCGACGGCGCACCGGTAAGGGAACAGGCCCAGACCAGCGGCCGCTGGATCGCGGCCAGCTGCAACGGCCTGCCGCCGCCGCGCTGAGCGGCGTCAGCGTCAGCGTCAGATCTTCGGCTGCGACTTCACCACCTGCAGCGCGCTGGCGATCATGCTGCTCATGTTGCCCAGGTCGCCGGGCACGATCAGCGTGTTGTTGGTCTTGGCCAGCTTGGCGAAGGCATCCACATACTGCTCGGCGACTTTCAGGCTGACCGCGTCCTGGCCGCCCGGTTCGCGGATCGCCGCGCCGGTCTGGCGCAGGGCTTCGGCGGTGGCATTGGCGATGGCCACGATGGCTGCCGCCTCGCCTTCGGCACGATTGATGGCGGCCTGCTTGTCACCCTCTGAACGGGCAATCGCCGCCTCGCGCTCGCCGGTGGCGATATTGATCTGTTCCTGCTTGCGGCCTTCCGATGCCGCGATCAGGGCCCGCTTCTCCCGTTCGGCCGTGATCTGCGCCTGCATCGCATGCAGGATCTCCTTCGGCGGCGTGAGGTCCTTGATCTCGTAGTTATGGCTTGTAAGTGTATCGTACTGTGCGAACGAACGAAATAATCTCTTTATATTCAAAAAGTTAGATGGCACTATAGGATAGAAGCAACCAAAGCATTTTGATAATCATAGAAATCGTTGCATACGATTACACTACTGTGGACAACCTGAAAATTTTCTTTAGAACCAGCGAAAAAAGCAGCTTAGAACATTCCAATTTGCAATATTGTTTCCAGGAAAACCATTCCTGGTCTTATTGTTTTCGAAACCAGTCACTGTTTCGTGATCAATAACTAAATTGTAGGCCGAGTAAAAACTTATCCCTTTAGCTACCGTTTTCACAAAACAAGAAGGCCTGCCTGCATGAAATGCACTATAGCTGACGGGGCATTGCCTATATCGGCATTTATGAAGTTCCCCGCCATGGTTCACTTTAGTAACCTATGTGTCGGATGCTCAACGTATCCTATGTACACGCCAATTACCTTTAGTCCGAAGTTACAGGATTTTTTTAGCAGTGTAGTGGCCATGACATCTCATTGTTTTTATGCATTTTTCATTTGCGTTGATGATCCCAATTTAGAAGCGCTTATAAATCCATAGCAGTGAGATGGTTGTATATAGTCTATTTATGGGATAAGCTTAACAAACATTGCTACATTGAAAATGTTGTTTTGTGACCACAATAGGAGAATCACTATGGCTACATACAAAGAACTACAAGAAGAAATTGCGAACCTTCGAAAACAAGCTGAAGAAGTTCGTACAAATGAAATTAACTCCGTGATCGCCGATATCAAAGAGAAAATGGAAATGTACGGTATAACGGTTGACGACCTTGCGTCTTCAAAAGCATTCAAAAAGGCAAAGAACAAGTCTCAGGCATCTGCAAAGTATTCAGATCCTGAAACAGGGGCCACTTGGTCTGGCCGAGGACGACAACCAAAATGGCTGACTGGGAAAAACAAAGAGCAGTATCTGGCTCAATAGCGCTTTGTTATAGAACTGCAAATAGCTCCACACGCCCGAATGCAGGGCGCTTTACACGACTGCCGGGCGAGAACACTGCAAATGCGAAACACAGGGATCAAGAAGTTTTTTCGCAAACTTTTTATCTAGCGCTCATTCAAAAATTATGGCTTGGGGCACCATCAATAAATCATTTTTATTACTAAAGAAGTTCCACCAAATGCCACAGCTAATATTGTGACGACGATAGAGCGAAATACTAGTCGCTCCTTTTTTCGTATCACGATTGATATTGCGAAATGCTGCTCTAATGCCTCCTGAGCAAAGTCAGCAGAGTCCATATTTGCCGAGTCTGCCTCTAACTGTGCAAAGTTGCATGGACCATACTCATCAGCGACATAACCATAAAAGCTGACAGGTTTGTATTTTGATGTCCAGCGCACTCTTTTACCACTCAGTACGGACACACCGCCGCGTGGAGATATAACCGCAACTGCGGACACTAACCCAAGCAGCGACAAAATTGTTGCAATTATACCAAAGCCCTTCACCGGTCCGACTTGTTCGAATATCTTTACGCCTGCCGATAAGAAAGCAAGCATCGCTCCATTTAAGGCCGATATGAATGCAGCTTTTGCGTCCATTACCGCCGTCCACCTGCGACTAATATCGGCAAACGCCGTGTAGGTTTTCATGCGATCGCCGATATCCATTTGATGCACTTTCAACTCATATAACGCAATACACTTTTAGCTCCAGACGATTTGGCTACTTCGCCTCAGCTAGCGAGGCCCTAACACCAAGTTTCTGAATAAGGGCAGAAATTTTGTCTATCGTGGGACCGAGTGCAACCGCCAAATCCGATCCCTCTTTCGAGACTGTGTAGTCAATTGGTGTTAGCCCCTTAAAGTCGGATGGCAATTTTATGTCCTCTCCACGTGGGACTAGAAGAAGAGTACGAGCCCTTCCCAGTCTTGACATAAAAAATCCAAGCTCAAAGATTACATTGTCCCGAGGCGTGACCTGACTTTTTCCTCGGGAAGATAAGAGGTCATCAGGTTGGGCTAAAGCAATCCCGAAATCCGCCAAATTGACTTGCTCTTCGAGCGATTCCAAAGGATATGCACCGGTTGAGAAAATCATATCGTCGCTCCATAAGATTACGTCAGCGTCATCGTGTTCTAGACCGATCCGGATAGCCTTAGCGACTTTTAGTGCCTCGGCTGAGCAAATAATGAATACGCGGGGCCGTTTGTTCACCCGATTGACAAAACGGTTACGCTGTTCAAGTCGGCCTGATAGCTCAATTGCAAGAAGGTGCCAGATATCTGGATACTGTTTTCCTACGTCACCAAGGGCGCTATGCGCAATTTTCCAAGCCACGGTTGTGTCTACTGCTTCAATAGTGGCAGCCCTACAAATTTGCGAGTTGATAGCGGACATCTCGCCTACGGTGACGTTCGCCTCACGTGGATAGAGACGCACACCATTCACGATCACTTGTGTTTTTCCAGCAAGCAGGAAGTACATATGCCGATCGGTTCCACCTTGTTCGATAAGACGTTCACCAGGCGCGTACTCAATCAGTTCCCCAGTCGCTGCGATGGCTTCCGCAATGTCTAAACGGCCAAATATAATTTTCTGGCGTGCCAAAGCCTCAACCAAATCATCTTTTCTTTCAAATCTTGATTTCAATGACATTTTTACCTCGGTGATTTGTCTGTAGCCAATTACTTATGAGCAGCACATCAATTTAGACGCCTTCATCTCTGCCAGTTCTAATTTCCGTGATTACAGTTTTATTATGGCAATGCTGCACAAGGACATTTTGAACAGAGCCATCGCGCATATATGCGGACGCATGCAGTTGCAATTTGCTTCGGCTGTCAAGCCTAACTATTATCAGGATTACAAATGGGCCACTTTGTGTGGGATCTTTTGCAATAGCTGCCATTTGGGATAGGTCCGTTCCACTAGGTATTGCAGGAAACGATGGATGAGAATGCCACTCTCCCAAATAGTTGTATCTTTGATAGTCGTGTCCGGTTTTATCAAAAAATGTTTTTAGAAATTTCTGGTGAGTTTTCGGGGTACGATTGAAGCATACGCTTGTACCACCGTTTTTTTGTACCGAAAAATCTACAATTTCAAACACATTATTCGCAATATGCTCACCGGCTAAAACGCCACCAATTTCCTGGTGCCGAGCATCGCGCAGTGCTGCCTCGAACTTTTCTAAAGCGCTTTTTGCAATGGTAAGGACGATCACTTTTTATTTTCCAACAACGCAAGCAGAGTGCTGAAAGCCTGCTGGTCTTCGTGCGCAGCGACAGGCGGCTTTTCCGCACTAGCTGCAGGGGTGTGAAGCTCAATGGGATACACGTCGAATGGCTGGGAGAAAAGCCACTGTGGCGCAAGGCCGATAAAATAAGCGGAGCACGGAAAAATCGACGGCGATCGTTCCAAAAGAAGATCGATCCCGTAACGTGCGAGGTGCGCGGCGATTACCGAAATGTCGGCATCGTCAGCGACAAATACTGTTTCGCCGTTCTGTATTGAATAATCTTTTGGCGCAGTTGGAGTATTGACGCCTTGATCAGCACACCACTGAAGAATCTGGGCTCTTGCCAATTGCGGCTCAGGATCCAGTTTTGGCCTGGAACGAGCGATTAGCCCGCCAAACCCGCCACCAAAAACCTCAGCCCAAATCACAGGTTTATCCTTGCTGACAGCGACAGATGACGCATAGTTGAAGGCCTTGCCATTCGCAGACGTGTCAATAATCAAATCGCAACCACCCAACGCGGACAACGTTCCATCCGCAGTTGAACCTGCCTCTTGACCACCGAGCTTCTGTCGGCGCACGTCAACGGTCGCTTTGGCATTCACCAGGTCGATTCGATGCTTCAACGCGTCTACTTTATGATCTCCAACCGAACGCCAATCGAGATCATTCCGCACCACGTTTTCAGGCGCAAAAATATCGTCATCGACTAGGACGAAATGGCCAACTCCAGAGCGAGCCAACATCGTAGCGACCTTTGTCCCTACTGATCCACATCCGATTACTGCAACCTTTTTCGTTGCCAGGTTTATAAAGTTTTCTGCAAGCCTAGTGCCGGGAGTCGGTGGTACCGATCCAAACTCAAAAACGCTATTTTTCTCATGCATCAGTCGGAATAATCTTTTGCTGGAAGGCGTACAGACTAAAACCAGTTCCAATGAAGTGAGTTTTTCGACGGAGCGCTGTAAAAGTTCTGGAGCAACTTGATCCAAAAAAGATGTTATATCTTCAACACAGATTTTTATGTCTTGATCAAGGCGCACAAGAGAGCCGGAGAAGGTAAAACTGTTTGCACTCAGGACTTCCGGAATACTAGGGTCCTTCCAGAGCGAAGTTTCTCCGTCCAAAAGTTCATTCAGGTAAACCCGCCATTCAGACTTTCCACCAATATCGGTAAACTTGGCCTTTGCCAGCCTTGGTAATGTATGAAGAGCGTCTTCAAAGGCCGTCGTGTAAAAAAATCTGGTTTTTTTATATCTGAGCTTTTGTCCCAGCGTGACGGCATGCTGGTCTGAGACGACCCCTCGTGCTTCAGTGGCGGGCACATAGGCTTCGCCCAAGAGCAGGCGATGGGCGCTTTCCAGCATGTTGGCCCCTGTAATGCTTTGGACCCAATTATCGGATCGGTACTCCAGACAAAGCTCTCCACCGATATATTGGTGACTTGACCACTGCTCTTCGACCTGCGGTATAACCGACGGTGGAGAAAACGGGAAATTTTGGCTGTAGCATAAAGTAACGGGATAGTTGCGCCCCTGGACCGTAATATCTCCATCTGCACATAAACGAAAAGCGTCATCGAACCGCCACTGATGCAGGGAAAACCATTCGTTATCAACATCCAGTGCTGTGACCGCATCCGTCTCGGCGCGGTATCTTGCGACGTTTTGGATAGCCCAAATCATGCAAAACCTGCTGGCTTCGTTGGCCCAGCGGCATATTGCGGGAAACCGACGACAGGCGCTGCCGCTGCTGTACGAATCAAACTTTGAGGTACTGACCGCAACGCTTTGGACGCTTTTGCGTCAGCATCCTGGCTTGCTGCAAGTTCATCAACGGCGACTGCATATGTGAGGTACGCCCGTTTGCGCTTTTCACCAAGTAGTTTCTTCACAGGCTCTGATGCCGCAGCAAAGGCGGTTTTGCCCAGTTCTGTTTCATCACCATCGCAGTTCAACTGCGCATTTTCTGAAGCGAGTACCGCCCTACTCACGCAGCACCGAATCTTCTCCCCCTTGATTCCCAACCTTGTTACAGCGACCGGCCCATATTCCAGCCCAATGGCGATACCAAGTCCATCGACGTTCTTATTGCTATCCGACAATATTTTCAGTGAGAGATCAAAACTGCTGCGGATCGCACCTGCACAGAGAACAGCATTGGTGATAGTTTGCTTGATTTCAGTCTGTGCTGCCGTGCCCTCAACGAGAATGCCATGAACGCAATCGCCGATGAAACGGATTTTCCGGCCGGCGAAGTCACTGGAAAGGACCGCGTCCATTTCACTGCGCAGGACATGGAGAACACGCACAACATCCTTGGCACTGAAGTCATTGTTTATATGATTGGCCACATAGCCGGTAAAACCATCAATGTCTGCGTAAATAGATATAGCATCCTGGCGACGAGAATTTGCCGGCGTCAAAACTTCAAGGTCCAAGTTGCTATACGGCGGGGTGTGTGCAGTGAACTCAAACACGCCGATTGGAGACTCCGCCAGGTCTTTTTTCCAGTCTTTGATGATTTCATCGCACGTAACGTCCAGCGATGCCACTTCTTCGCTATTCCAAATTTGCAGTGGAGTAAGCGCAGTGAGCGCATCATCTTTTACCGTGTCAAAGCCAGCAGTGTCCCGTGCCGTATTCGTTAGGTAGATACCATCAAGCTCATGGCCGGAAGCCAGCTTTGCTGCCAAATTGGCCGCAGGACCAAGAAATAGCGGCTCTCTGTGACCACGACGACCATTGTTGACAGCCAAAGTCACCCCTGAATCGATGCCGATCCTGATTTCGGCTGCCGGGATAGGATCTTCACTTTCTTCGCCGGTATTTTGAAGGACATTGGCAATTAACTTCGCGATGGCCACCGCTTTATGGATTCGTTCAGCTTCATCACCATATGGCTTTACGACCACCGCATGGAGGCGCTGATTATGAAAATCCACGTGAATCGCGCCTACCCGGTTCAGAATGCGGTGTACGGCACGGAAATGAAGATTCAAAAATCGCAAGGTACGCCGGTGACATGTGGGACCCTCCGTGGCGGTCACGCCCAACATGTCATCGACGTTTAAAATTTCCACATAAATATGGACACCGTCTACACGGTATGCACAGTTCCGCCTTAGGTTAGACAGGTCCGTGTCACGCACATATTCTTTGACTTCAACCGAGGCGACTTCTGCAAGCCGTGCCTTGATCCGCTTTTCTGCGGTGTCTTGTCGCCATGTTCGAGCAGCCATATGTGCCTGTTCCTTCCTGTTCGGTTTGGATTTCACTTTTAAGATGACGGTGGTAGCAGACACGACTCTGCCGCCTGCGATGCATGCGAAAGTCATCAAGGTTCATTAATACACAGCATTATAAACCACTATATACAGTATTCAATACCATATTATAATCTACATATAGTGGTTCCATGCCCCAGTGGATAAAGTACCAACTACACTAATAGTGTTGCTCAAATTCAATTTACGAAGCAACAACACTAAAACAGAGAAAGTAAGACACAGCTCACGTTTACGAAGATCTTCGTAAAATGTTAGGTATAATATGGGATATAAAGAAGCAAAGCGAATGGTGCTAAAAGCGTTGCAAGAGGGAAATTACATACACGATGAACGCGACGATATTGACGTCAAGAACAAATTTGCCATGGGCGAAGTTACACAGGCGCAGGTTATCGATTGGATAAAGCGTAGCAACGGGATCAATCATACGAGTAGCCCATTACATGGAGATAATTCTGTAACAGTACATATCATCAAAAGCTGTGGTTGGTACATCAAATTTTATATTCTTGATCCACAAGCTACTTTTATCAGTGTGCACCAATAGGAGAGTTTGATGAAAGTTTTCTACGAAGGCGAAAAGGGACAAGCAGTATGTAGGGATTGTGGGCGCGTCTCAACAACGTTTGGGTATCATAATGTTCCCTTCAGCGATGGAAATGGAACTGCAAAGAACATTTTGGCTGCGACCTGCGATAAATGCGGGCGAGTAGTTGGCATTCCTCCACAATCTACTCCAGCAATAAAGGCTGCACGAGAAAGAGCCTTAGCACCACTTGAGGCAAAGTTGCCTGCGCCGTATCTGGAGGTGTTGGATTTGGCCTGCTACCGTATCGCCCCATCGAACGCACCAGATTTTCGTAAACGTCTTCTTATGTACTATGTAAGGCGTTATAGGAACGACACAAAGGCGGCCGAATTTTTGGGCAATGAACTCAAATCGGCAAAAGCACTGTTTGAGTCTCAGATCAAATCAACCGCTCAAAAACGTTTATCACTCAAAGTTTCAGAGTCGATGTCGCGAGATGTCCAAGACGTTATGAATGTAGCTCATTTATCCAAAACAGATCTTTTTAAATCTATAGTGTTAAAAATTAAAGAAGATATTGTTGAGCCCGATAAGCCGCAAGAGCTTGATCGTTTGCAGGAAATTGCAGCGATTTTAAATTGCTGAATATTAGGTTCTACATTTCCTTATTTTGCGCACAAAAAAGGACGCAGGTTTCGGTATTTTTATGAGTATATGAGACAAAACTAGATTTTCAATCTTTTGGGTATAAAGTTTATTTAGTGACAGCTTGAAGATCACCTACAAGGAGTTGACTATGAATAATAATTCACAGACTAACCACTTTGTCGCAGAGGGTGGCTCGGAACGCGTTGGGGAAGCTGTAGCAGAAAAAGAATTGGCCAAGACACTATTTGAGCGGGCGAAAACTGCGTCGGAAGAAGATAACGCTTTTTGCTTTAGCGGCAACATGACAAAACAGCAAATTCGCGCCAGACTTGACGCATTGGCTCAGCTAGCGGAAACCGACGTACACGCATAACCATATCAACTTCATCTAAAGTCCGGATTAATCCGGACTTTTTATTTTATGGATCTGATAAAAAAATATTTTTGCACCCAAAGTTCATTACGGGGGAGCGAAGTGAAAACTTCGTTTTGGGTTGCCCAAATTTTTAATGCCTTCGTCCTATCGCGCCTACGCCTCATGAGACAGTATGTGCCTTAAGTACCTACTACCAATACGACTACTACTGCAGCCATTCCGAGGAACGGGTATAACTCGGCCGGTATGCCTCTCGCATCAGTTAGGCGCATATGGTCGTTTCCTGAAAAGACGGTAAATTATGAATCACAAAATGCATATGCCCGCTAGCGTTTCAAACTGACAAGATCGTCTCGCAAAACGGTTAAAGCGCCAATTTTTTCATTTATTGAATTCAATGTCGCTTCCAGGTCCCGAACGTCTTCCTTGGTTTGAGCGTCCTGCGAGGAACGAAGCTTTATGAGCTTTTGGATTTCAGGCAACGAAAATCCAAGACTTTTTGCCACCCGTATGAAGCGGATCGCGTCAACTGCCTCATAAGGAAAATGACGAAATCCGCTTGATCCACGAGGGGGCTTTGAAATCAAGCCCTGCCGCTCGTAAAACCGTATCGTCTCTACGTTGACCGACGCTAAACGGGCCAATTGAGAGATTGTCAGGGTTTGAGCCATGATGGAAGCGGCAAGGCTTATTGATTAGTTAGCGGTTTCCAACTTCGTCACAGCCAAGGCACCATCAACCTTCTCAGCCATGAAGTTGATCTTGTCTCCCGCTTTTACCTGCTCCAACATGGAAGCATCCTTGACCCTGAAAACCATGGTCATGCCAGGCATGTCCAGATTGACAAGAGGACCATGCTTGATGGTGATTTTGCCGGCATCCTTATCGACTTTCCTCACTTCACCAGCAGCCAACGATTGTGCATCGCTGCCGGATGTGGATGCTGCCTGCATGTTGCCGTGCGCAGAATGATCCTCCGCCGCACTTGCTACCAGCGGGAATGGGAGAGCGATAGCCAGCAATACTGCTGCGACGTTTGATTTGATTTTCATGATTTATCCTTAGTAAATTTAGATTACTTAACTGCCACTTGGCCTTTCATACCAGCCTCATAGTGGCCTGGCTGAAGGCATGCAAAATCAACCTTCCCGGCCTTGGTGAACTGCCATACGATCTCGCCGGACTTGCCTGGGTCAACGGTGACCGCGTTTTCATCGGCGTGCTCCATTTCCGGCATCTTGCGCATCATCGCCGCGTGTTCCTGAAGCTCAGCAATCGAACCGATTACCATTTCGTGTTTTAGCTTGCCGGAGTTCTTCACAATGAAGCGAACGGTTTCGCCCTGCTTTACCGAAACCGACTCAGGGTTGAATCGCATTGCATCAACCATATCCACCGTGACGGTGCGCGACGCCTTTGCGGCCTCACCGGGTTTACCAGCAGCGGAGTCGTGCCCGCCTTTTTGTCCTTCAGCATGCGCATGGCCACCGTGCCCTTCTTTGTCATGTCCCGGTCCAGCATAGGCTGCGCCAGCAAAAGCCAGCACAGCAAACGAGCACGCTACGAGTAAAGCTGATTTCATATTTATTACCTCTTCATGTTGTTGTAAGTAGATCTACACACGGCGTTTACCGCGCACGACTTCAGTGACCGCTATGGCCATTTCCTTTTCTTACCTGCAGAACCGTTTCACCGGGTTTCGCTGCCGATCGCTTGGTTTCCGGTGCCGAAGGAGCGTCCGGCATAGCTGAAGCATCGCCCTTCCATTCGTAGGCGACCGTTCCCGCTGGATGTTTGTACCAACCTGGGTCCTTATAGTCATTCCGAGCAAGTCCACTTCGCACTTTCACGGTCGTGAACATGCCGCCCATCTCAAGCCCGCCAAATGGGCCGGTACCTGTCATCATCGGCAAGGTGTTATCGGGTAGCGGCATCTCCATTTCTCCCATGGATCCACCACGCTCGCCCATGACCATGTAGTCAGGAACCAGCTTATTAATCTTGCTTAGGACATTTCGCTGATCTACCCCAATCATCGTCGGAACGTCATGTCCCATTGCGTTCATGGTGTGATGAGACTTATGGCAGTGGAATGCCCAATCGCCAAGGTCAGTTGCATCGAATTCAATCGCACGCATTTGACCAACCGCGATATCAGCAGTAACTTCCGGCCAGCGTGATGCTGGAGGCGTCCATCCGCCATCGGTGCCCGTCACAACGAATTCGTGGCCGTGCAGATGAATTGGATGGTTAGTCATCGTGAGATTTCCAACCCGGATGCGGACACGATCATTGAGTCCTACAACCATCGGGTCTATTCCAGGAAATACACGGCTGTTAAACGTCCAAAGATTGAAGTCCAGCATCGTGGCGGTCTTGGGAGTGAAGCTGCCTGGCTCGATATCAAATGCGCTCAAGAGGAAACAAAAGTCGCGGTCCACGCGGTGTTGGCTGATATCTTTCGGGTGCGTTACCCAGAATCCCATCATCCCCATTGCCATTTGCGTCATTTCGTCAGCGTGCGGATGGTACATAAATGTGCCAGGCCGCTTTGCAATGAATTCATAGACAAACGTCTTACCGGGTGGAATACCAGGCTGGTTCAAGCCTGTTACACCGTCCATGCCGTTCGGCAGACGCTGGCCATGCCAATGGACGCTGGTATGTTCGGGGAGTTTGTTGGTGACGAAGATACGTACACGGTCTCCCTCAACAACCTCAATCGTGGGGCCAGGCGACTGGCCGTTGTAGCCCCATAGATTCGCTTTCATTCCCGGCGCGAATTCACGGACGATTGGCTCAGCGACCAAGTGAAACTCTTTCACGCCATTGTTCATCCGCCACGGCAGAGTCCAACCATTTAGCGTTACAACGGGGTTGTAAGGACGACCATTTGGCGGCGCAAGAGGAGCCTGCGTAGTTGCCTTATCCATCAACGGTGCTTCAGGCAAGGAAGCAGCACCGACGCGGCTCACTACGCCAGCGCCAACAAGTGCTGCCCCTGCCCCAAAAAAATCTCTGCGTGAGACCATCTTGTTACTCTCTTTCATTCAAAATTAGTTCAGTCAGCAGTGGCAGCCGTCAATTTGCTCTCGCTCATAGTGGCCCCCTCGACCGAGCGACCGGTTTGGGCCATTTGCAGTGCAGAATCAGAAATCCAAAAATCGCGTAAGGCATCGATCGAGGCATTGACGCTTTGGACCTGCGAGCGCGCATCAGCTAAGAGCGTAAATACGCTGACCAGCATTCCGTTGTAGCGCAGCATTTGTTCATCTGATATCCGCTTCTTGAGCGGAACGACTTCATCTCGGTAGTGCTTTGCAACGTCATAGGAAGTGCGATAGGCGGCATAAGCTGTACGGACTTCAGACTGCGCATCAATAGCTAATGCACTTGCACGGTTGACCGCCTGCATGTACATCGCTTCAGCACGCGCAACACGCGCACCGCCAAAATCGAACACAGGAATGAGCAGTTCGATTTCGTAACCGGTTTCTCGCGGCCCGCCGTCGTTAAAGGAGTTACGCAGGTAACCGACATCAAGTACGTTGACGAACCTTGTTGCCTTGGTAAGGCCCAGAGAATCTGCCAAGCCACTAAGCTCCCGCCGAGCCATCAGCACATCAAGTCGGTTCTGGAGCGCTTGTGCTTCTATATCTACTCCGCTCTTCACCTCTTTAGGCAGGGCCGGCAGCCGATCAGGAAGCTGAAAAACGGCTTGCGGTCCGGTCAGGCCCATCAGGCGTGTAAGCTTCTCGCGTTCAATTACATGCGTCTGTGTTGCGCGGGCAAGGGCAGTCGTGACATCAGCGTAAAACGCCTGCTCCCTGGCCAAATCGAGCCTGCTCCAATTCCCGACTTCGGCCATCTTCCGTGCCAGATCCACACTTGCCTCTGCAGACAGTTTTACCTGCTGCATATACTTGACGGTCTCCTGCGCCGCTATGGCGGAGAAATAGGCCCTCCTAGTGTCATCAGCTACTTGAAGCGCGTCTCCGGCTGCTCGCAGTTGTGCCTGCTCGAAGCGCCGCCGCTCAATACGTGTCGCTATGGGCATCGTTAGAAGACTAACTACGGGCACCATGAGGCGGCGTTCAATTTCTATTTCGTCGCCACGCTTCAATCGACCGAATGAAAAGGCTGGATTCGGTAACCGTCCTGCTTGTACCAAGTCAGCTTCTGCAATACCAAGGTCAGCATATGCTGCTTGCAAATTTTTGTTATTTAAGAGTGCAATAGTTACAGCATTATCAACGGTCAGTTGCTTAGCAAGGAGAGGCCTTATAGTGCTATCGACAGCGCCTTCCGGCGAATTCGGGTTTGGTCGCTGGACCTCTTTCCCGATCCGCTCCTTGGTCAATGTGCTGACCTTCGAGAAACCGCCGTCTTGAGAAAATGAAGCACAACCTCCAAGGAACACTACGGATACTGCCAATGCGATCGGCCTTACGCTCTTACTAAATATTTTCATTGTTTTTCCTTCCCTTGCATGTTGTGCATGCCTTCCATGTCACCGTGATTCATTCCCTTCATATCACCGTGCTTCATCCCGCTCATGCTGCGCATTGCGCTGCCTACTTTGCTCGACGCCGCAGCCGTTGGCGTGGTCGCTGTCGGCTCCTCTTTTTTCATCGTGCTCATGTCGTGGCCTGGCATGCTCGACATATCGTGGCCAGCATGTTCTGACGTCTCTGCAACTTGTTCGTTGGCTTTCTTCCATGAAGTCAGTTCGGGATCCTGATAGCCCCTGTAATCCGAAAACACCGATTGGTACTGAACAGACGTAGCTGTTACTTGTGTAATAGGCAGATCACTTTTCCCGACCTGAGCAAAGGCAGAAAACGACACGGCGGCCAGCCACGCAAAAGCTGCGCAACTCATAACGCGAGTTGAAAACATAATGACTCCAGAAATCGTATTAATTAAGCTGGCAAGATCCGAACGGATAAGCGAGCGTTACATCAAGTGAAACCAGCGGCGCAATTGCGCTGCAAGGACCAGCGTGGACGCTGGACTTAAAGGAGGGAGAACAACGGCGGTCGTTGGGGCGTGCCGGGTATATGGCCAGTGAACTGAGATGGATAGAACGAACCAACTGTCAGCCCTGCCGGCTCAAGCGTTGGCATTTCATTCAAGGGCTCTGGTACTACTGCCATACCAAAACATGAAGCTGCACACTGGCTGCACTTGGCTTTTTTGTCTGCCTTCGCACCAAGAGAATGCCCCATTTCTTCGCCCGTGCCACCAGTGACACTGTCATGATGAAGGGCTGTGGACTGCACTTTCACGTCCTCATGATCCGCCCCAATGTCGAATGCTTCGGCGACCCGTGCATTCGAATGATGCGTTTGATTAAGGGCAGACATCATTTGATTCGACCCGCAGCAAAGCATGGTCGCCGCAGCAAAGCCTTGGACAGGCAGTGCCAGCGCGATGAACCACACTAATGCGTATTTGAGGAATCGAGTCATGTTGCTTAGTATAAATCAGCTTTCCCGGTTAATTTCCGTAATGAAGCAAGTTGCATTGCTTTTTCAATTTTTCCTAGTATAAATCTTTGCGAATGACGGACCATTAACGTTCACATTACAAATTTGTAATGAACTAACCCTGAGAAACCCGCGAGAATAACAATTAGGCAAGGTCAACTGAACAAAGCAACGTAAAGGAACCGATTATGGACGAGCCGAAGAAAAACGTTCGAGACCAAGAGAGCTTGAATGATGATCGAGTCCTTCGCAGCCCCTCCTCGGTAGAAAAGGGAATCGGACATACGGACCACGCTCCCCCATCGGCAAATCCAGCTTCTAGCACTAGTTATTCCCACCATTCGGAGGCACAGTCAGCTAGTCCGAGTACGTCAGTGATGGCGAAAGATCCCGTATGTGGAATGCCCGTTGTTCCCTCACCCGAAAAACAAGCAGATTATCAAGGGCAAACTTATTACTTTTGTAGCGCCCGTTGTTTGTCCCGGTTTCAATCGAGTCCTGCTGCTTATGTTGAAGGCAAACCTGGAGCAGCCGCGCACAAGGGGCATGACCATAACGTTGTGCATTCGAACACAATAGAGAAGCCACATACCGACCCTGTTTGTGGGATGAAGGTGGCTGCGAACCCAACAAGAATGGTCGACCATGAATCTGAACATTACTATTTCTGTAGTGAACGGTGCATGGAAAAATTCCGAGCGAATCCGGCACAATATCTCGCTAATAAGACCGTTGCCGTTTCCGCTGAGCGTCGTCCTGATGTTCGCAAGGTGCTCTATACCTGTCCAATGCATCCCCAGATTCAGCAGGTCGGTCCTGGTACCTGCCCTATATGCGGCATGGCGCTGGAACCAATGGATGCAACGGCTGAAGAGGACACGACCGAACTGGAGGATATGACCAGGCGGTTTTGGATCAGCCTTGCTCTGACCGTGCCGCTGCTTCTCGTAACGATGAGCGAATTTATTCCAGGAGCAAACGTGCCTGGACGTATTGGCGTCGACCGCTATAACTGGCTACAGGCCATACTTGCAACGCCGGTGGTGCTATGGGGTGGATGGCCTTTTTTTGTTCGGGGCTGGGCATCTTTCAAAACATGGAATCTCAACATGTTCAGCTTGATCGCCTTGGGTACCGGCGCTGCGTTCGCATTCAGTGTCTTCGCACTTTTGTTTCCTGCCGCGCTTCCCGAAGCATTCAAGATGCACGGCGTGGTTCCGCTTTACTTCGAGGCAGCCGCCGTTATTGTCACCTTGGTTTTGATGGGCCAAGTTCTTGAACTGCGCGCAAGGTCAAGGACCAACAGTGCAGTCAAGTCGCTACTGGAACTGGCTCCCAACACGGCACTTCGCGTCAGGCCGGATGGGACAGAAGAAGATATCCATCTCGACAAAGTGATATTGGGAGACATTCTGCGGGTGAAACCTGGTGGAAAAATTCCGGTAGACGGTGAGATCACTGACGGCCATTCCAACGTCGATGAGTCCATGATCAGCGGTGAACCAGTGCCAGTTGAGAAGCGACCTAGGGACAAGGTGACGGCCGGCACGGTCAATCAGACTGGCACGTTCCTCATGAAAGCGCAAAAGATAGGCTCGGACACATTGCTTTCTCGCATTATTCAGATGGTCAACGAGGCAGGCCGATCCCGAGCCCCTATACAGAAGCTCGCTGACCAGGTTTCTGGATGGTTTGTACCGGCCGTAATTGCGATCGCCGTAGTCGCGTTCATTGTGTGGGCTGTCTACGGTCCATCGCCGGCACTCGCCCATGGTTTGGTTGCTGCTGTTTCCGTATTGATCATTGCGTGCCCCTGCGCTCTTGGATTGGCGACCCCTATTTCTATCATGGTTGGTGTCGGCAGAGGGGCGACGGAAGGCGTTTTGATCAAAGATGCAGAAGCGCTTGAGCTTATGGAGAAGGTTGACACCTTGGTAGTTGACAAGACTGGTACGCTCACCGAGGGCAAACCAAAGGTTCAAAAAGTTATGCCAACCGCTAATTTCAATGAAACAGAAGTATTGAGTTATGCGGCAAGTTTGGATGCATTGAGTGAACATCCTCTGGCGGTAGCAATCGTGCTCCACGCAAAACAGTTGGCCACCACTATCAAGGCGGTGGAACAATTTGAGTCCGTTACGGGCAAAGGGGTACAGGGCAAAATCGACGGACGACGCGTTCTTCTTGGCAATGCCAAAATGATGGCGGCCGAGGGAATCGATGTGGGTCCAGTCGACACGCAAGTTCAGCAACTGAGGGAATTAGCGCAGACGGTAGTGTTTCTGGGGGTTGACGGCCAGCTTGCCGGACTTGTAAGTGTTGCAGATCCCATCAAGGCGACAACACGCGAAGCGATTGAGCGACTACATCATGCTGGGTTGCGAATCGTTGTCCTCACTGGTGACAATGCGACCACCGCAGCCGCTGTTGCCAAACAGCTTGGGTTGGATGATTTTAAAGCCGATGTGTTGCCAGAAGACAAACTGAACTATTTGAAAGCTCTGCAGCAGGAGGGACGAATTGTTGCAATGGCTGGCGACGGCGTGAATGATGCACCTGCACTGGCCCAAGCGAACGTAGGCATTGCAATGGGCACTGGCACCGATGTGGCTATGAACAGTGCCAGAATTGTGCTTGTGAAGGGTGACCTGCGCGGTATTGCGAACGCGAGGCTGCTCAGCCAGGACACCATGAAAAACATTCGGCAAAACCTGTTTTTTGCCTTTGTTTACAACTTCCTCGGCGTACCGGTTGCAGCCGGGATTTTGTATCCGTGGTTTGGGATACTGCTGAGTCCGATGATCGCTAGCGCTGCCATGGCACTCAGTTCGGTGTCGGTCATCGGGAACGCATTACGTCTCAGGAACCGCGTCGTCTAGTGGTAATGAAAACGCCTCTGTAGTGTTGCTGCAAAGTACGATTCATGTCCATGTACACGCCTGACGGGACAGGGGTTACTATTGAGTTGATCAAGCGCTCGAAACGCCTTGATGGAGCTAACTATGTCCACGCATTCACTGCTCGATCCTTGCAACCGCCCTCTTGGTGGCGGCTACGACGAGGCCATTCGTCAAGGGAACCTACTTGTGCAGCAGCTTTGGTCAGGTCGTGAGATGCTCACCACTGAAGAAGCGGCAAAACTGCTCGGGGTCACGAAGCAGACAATCTATCGACGTAAGAACGCAGGACAGTTACTTGGCTTAGCTGCAGATACGACAGCATACCGTTATCCAAGTTGGCAATTTGATTCAGATGTTATGCCTTACGTTCCTGATGTTATCAAAAAACTAAAATCCTACAGCGCTTGGGGTGTCTATTTGTTTTTTACGCAAAAAGAACCACTTCTTGGAGGTGAATCTCCTCTACAAGCCATTAAACGCAGAAAACTTGACGAAGTAATAAGGGTCGCCGAAATCCTGGGAAAGGAAAATGAGTGAAATTGTATTCCGCGTCTTATAAAGCAGTGTCTCACAATGCGCCAGCCAATCCAATTGCCCCGTCTTTACTTCCCGAATAGCCTCGCCTATTTATCGGTCCATACTTTATTAAGCATCCCTATGAAAGCCAGATCGAAGAGTATCAAATGATTTTTAAAAATGCCAATTTTTTATTTAACACCACCATTCTAACTGCGCAAGACATTAACGCAATCACCGATTATTTTTGCTCTAGTTAAAAAATTAACAAATATTGCCATATATGAATTTTTCACAGAATTTTTTGACACAACACCAAAACACCAAACAGCGACATTTGTATCAAATCCTTGTGCAGATTTTTAAACTCAATATGGCATGAACGATCTATTTACGCTGCGACCCTATGCGAATCAAGTGCGGATGAGATTGCAATCACACCCTTTAAACCGCTCCCAAATCGACCGATTGCTTCTCTATTGGATTTGAGATTATCGTAACCAAGATACCGTACATCGAGATCGGCGACCCGTGAAAACGCGGGCCTAGCGAACTGAGCGCGAACATCTTTCTCTCTGGCGTCAGGAGCAACCAGGAAGAATGAAGCATTTCCATGTTCTGGGAAGCCGAGCGCTAAATCGAGCATCCGAACAATACCTGAATAGATACTGGTGCTGTGCTCAACCTCAAAGGCGGCTGCGATCTTGCCTTCTCCTTTAGAGAGCCAAATAACATCTATCAACGAAATGAGACTGGCACCCTGGTTCTGTTGCAATGCCAACGGCAACTCGGCCAGACAGCCCTGCCCGAGGCGCTCACCCTGATAGGTCCTGCCTTTGTCGTTGTTAGCAATCCAGACGTCATAGCCAAGATTCATCCCTAAGTCCCTTAACCATCCCTGAATCTCGGTGTGGGTATGGTCATTTTCACGAGCCAAAGCGAGCGCCTTTTGGCTTGCGGCATTCTCAGCTCTTATTGCTGCCAAGTCGCTTTCCCAGTCAAGCCGCCCATCTGCGTTTGCAGTCACCCCATATCGACCGTTTCCGATGTCAAACAAAAGGCCGGCGAGTGCACCGTAGTCGTTTGACAATAGTTGCCGATACGTATCGTTCAAAGTGCGCGTGCCCTGCCGCATTGCCAGATACTCATCCCATTTGCCGAGTTTGACGTTCGCACCCGTCAGCAAGTTATAGCCTTTGATAATTGCGGTGTTCGTCGGCGGCACAACTGTAGGATGAAGAAAATAAAGCAGGTTCGCGCTTGCCGGCCCAAGGCCTTTAATTTTTTTGCCGTCTATTTCACGAATCGCAGCGACAATTTCCTCTTCGCTTTGACAGCAAAGGCAAACATCTAAAAATCTACCGAATGCAACTTGATTTGCGCGGTCTTCATAAATATCTGGAATACGAAGCTTTGGCTTCCAAAGAAAAGCGTGATCCGCACCCTTGAATATCTGTCTTTGCTCTGCAATGGAATGAACAACTGTTTCAAGGGAAGAGTCTCGATATGCGTTCCCAAATTTGTCTTCTCGAATCTCTTGTACAACCGCCTGGAGGCCTCGGCGAATAGAGCGAAAGTTTTTTAAACGTTCTTCCCACAGAAACCAGGATTGATATGTACCGCCGATGTCTGCCTTCCAAGCCTGTATAAGACTCCAATGTTTCATTCTTGAATTTCCCTCAAAATCGCCGCTTTTTAAATCAGATTTTTGCGTCTGCTCAAAGACTTGCCGGCATTATACAAGCGATACGCCACCATTTTAATTCTCCTCTGCTATCTTTTTGAAGCAAGTTGCATGGTTAAATTTCAAAGGCATAGACGTCGTTTCGACCGGATTCGCTATTGGGGGATATGTGTACAGATCAGGAAAGCCAAGTGCCGACAAAGATGTCAATTTTCGTCGTCGCCGGTTTGTTCAGGGAATAGCTTCAGGGGGTGTAATGGCCGCATTGGGCGCTTGGAGCCTGCCGAATGCCGCATACGCTGCACCCAATCAGCAAAGTATTCTCGAAGGGACTAGTTTCGATTTAACCATTGCTAATACTCCGGTGAACTTCACCGGAAAAGAGCGAACCGCAACGACGGTCAATGGACTTTTTCCGGGGCCGACGCTGCGAATGAAGGAAGGAACATCGGTAACCATCAAGGTGACCAACCGTATGGATGAGCCAACGTCCATCCACTGGCATGGTCTTCTTTTACCGTTTGATATGGATGGCGTTCCCGGCATCAGTTTTCCTGGCATCGAGCCAGGTGAAACGTTCGTTTATCGCTTCAAGGTTCAGCAAAGTGGTACGTATTGGTATCACAGTCACAGCAAATTTCAGGAACAAACGGGTTTGTTCGGCGGAATTATTATTGATCCCGCAGGTAGCGATCCAATTCGCTCTGACCGGGATTATGTTTTGATGCTCAACGACTGGACAGATCAAAATCCAGAGTGGGTATTCCGGCGACTTAAACAGGAATCGGACTTTTTCAATTACCAAATGCCGACCGCTGGAGACTTCTTCAGAGATGTGTCAACCATGGGTTTTTCCCAAGCGACGCAGAAGTGGAAAATGTGGAACCAGATGCGCATGAATCCGACAGACCTCGGAGATGTATCTGGTGCAACGTTCACTTATCTCGCCAACGGCATGCCACCCAACGCCAATTGGACAGCGCTGGCAGAACCAGGACAAGCCATCCGATTACGCATCATCAACGGCGCAGCGACAACAATCTTTGACGTGCGAATTCCCGGACTGAAGATGACCGTGGTATCTGCAGACGGACAAGATGTCGAGCCGGTTGACGTGGATGAATTTCGCATCTCTGTAGCAGAGACGTACGACGTACTAGTGAAGATGCCAGACTCTCGTGCGTATACGATATTTGCTCAGTCGATTGATCGCTCTGGCTTTGCGCGAGCAACATTGGCACCCCGAATGGGAATGAGCGCACCGGTCCCGGAAATGGATCCGAAAACGTGGCTTTCCATGGTGGATATGGGTATGGGCGACATGGCCGGGATGGAAGGAATGGCTGGCCATAATATGTCTTCTATGAATAGCCAACCCAAAGCCGCTCAGGACAGCATGCAAGGACACGACATGTCCTCCATGAACGGAAGCGCGCAAACCTCTCAAGCTGGCATGCAGGTCCATGATATGTCTGCGATGAAGGACCATGACATGTCTTCCATGAAAGGAAGCACGCAAACCCCTCAAGCAGGCATGGAAGGTCGCGATATGTCCTCAATGAAGGGCCATGACATGTCTTCCATGAAGGAAGGCGCTCGTACCCCTCAAGCGGGCATGCAAGGCCATGATATGTCCGCCATGAAGAGCGGCTCTCAAAGCATGCAGGGTATGAAGGATCATGATATGTCGTCCGCGCTCCCAACTGGCCCCTCGGTGGATTCACGTGCGATGACTCCCTCAAAATCGCTTAGCGATCCGGGACCAAGGTTGCGTGATAACGGCCGCCGAGTTTTGACGTACGCAGACCTTCGAACTGTAGGCGGGGTGATAGATAAACGACCACCTAGTAGGGAAATTACGTTGCGATTGACCGGAAATATGAAACGGTTTATCTGGGGATTTGACGGCAAGAAGTTTTCGGAGGCGGAGCCGGTGTATTTCAATTATGGAGAACGCCTGCGTATTACGTTAATTAACGATTCGATGATGAACCACCCGATTCATCTTCATGGAATGTTCAGTGATATTGAGAACGAAGAGGGTCAATTCCAGGTTCGCAAACACACTGTGAACGCACAGCCAGGTAAGCAAATAAGTTTTCGCGTAACAGCAGACGCACCGGGGCAATGGGCGTTTCACTGTCACCTTTTATATCATATGGAGGCAGGCATGTTTCGAATGGTGGTAGTGCGATGAAGGGCCTATCTCGGCGATTTGCCCTACGCTCCGCAAAGTCGAAGGTAGTAGGATCGGCGTTCTTGTGTGGGGTGTTATCAGTATCTGCACACGGTCAGACTCCCATGCAGGGGATGGACCACAGCAACATGCCTGGAATGCAGCAAAGTCCAAACCAACCGAGCCCAGCTACACCCTCTGCTGTTCCACCTTCCTCGACCATGCCAGGAATGGACCATAGCAATATGCCGGGTATGCAGCAGACGCCGAGCCAACCGAGCCCTGTTGCGCCTTCTACCGCATCGCCTCCCCCTGCCATGCCGGGAATGGATCACAGCACTATGCCTGGCATGCAGCCCTCGCCAAGGCAACCGCCTTCTACTACTCCCGTTATTCCTGCTCCGTCGTCAATGCCAGGTATGGATCATGGAAACATGCCGGGCATGGACCATCGCAACATGCCTGGTATGAAGACGCCGCCGCCTCAACCTAGGCCTGCATCGCCCTCCACTACAACGCCATCGTCTTCAATGCCAGGAATGAATCACGGGAACATGCCGGGCATGGATCACGGTTCAATGCCCGGCATGCAACACGATATGGGCCAGCCAAAATCGACAGCGCCGCAGAGCGAGATGCAACGTACGTCTCCTGTTTTGCCATATCCAAGAAACCCTGACGGCTCCATCCCAATACCAGGGAAAGGTATGGCAATGTCCGACGACGCCGTTATTTATATGGCACTTTTGGACCGCCTTGAATATGCGAAAAGCAAGGACGATCACGGGTGGATCTGGGATGGTCAGTTCTGGGTCGGGAAAGACTACAACAGGCTTTGGGTTAAAACAGAAGGTGAGCGCACTTCCGGCCAATCGAATGGCCGATTGGAAGCATTATGGTCCAAACCGGTGGCTGCCTTCTGGGACCTCCAGGCTGGGGTGCGTCATGACTTTGGAGCGGGAAAGAGCCGTCAGTGGGCCGCGTTCGGCGTACAGGGAATTTCTCCGTATTGGTTTAACGTGGAGGCTGCTGCCTATGTCGGTCCGTCAGGGAGAACAGCAGTACGAGGAAAAGCCGAGTACACCATTCGCTTGAGCCAAGTGCTCTTGTTGACGCCGGAAATTGAAGCGAACGCGTATGGCAAGGCAGATAAGGAGCGCGGAATAGGAAGTGGACTATCAGATGTCGAACTCAGCTTGCGTCTGCGCTATGAAATTCGAAGGGAAATAGCACCCTACATCGGAATAAATTGGGGTCGGAAGATTGGGCAAACTGCTGATCTTGCACGTCAAGCGGGAGAATCCCCTATCGAACGCCAAGTGGTTGCGGGTGTGCGTCTATGGTTTTAAAGTGTAATGGCTTAGAATTCATCTGACAGCAAGGGTCAAATTTGATCGAAATTTCGACCTGTCTAATGGTCTGAGTTCGGCCAGAGGCCGACGTTGGCAAAGCAAGAATGAAAGGCTGCTCAATGGCTGAATGCAGCCTTTCGTGCTTGCCCGTACGGTAGTTATAACCAGGAATAGCGGGTTCCGATCCAAATGCCGCGCGGAGCGCCATAGCCACGGAACTGTTCACCTACAACATTTGCACCATCAAAGGTCCGGCCAGGTCCAGTAAAGGCGTTCAACCCCAGCACGCCTAGGTTGGCGTATTCCCGGTCGAACAGGTTGTTGATGCGGGCAAATACCTCCCATCCCTTTTTGACCGTATAACGGGTATCGAGATTGACTACGGCGTAGCTTGGCACCTTGCCGTTCGCATCACTGTTGTTTTCGTCGCCACGCGCATACACGCTATTCGCATACACGACATTTGCGCCAACTGCCCACTGTGACGTGACCGCATAATCCAGCCTAACTTTAAGGCTATGACGCGGAATGCCTGGCACCCGGTCGCCGCGCCGGACTTGGATCGTGCCGCTCTCGTCCGCACTAGTGTTCACCGGGCTGTTTTCGGCAAAACCGGTCCGGTATGTGGCGTCGATAAAGCCATAATGCGCCCCTACGGACAGCGGCCCCCATTTTCCTGTCACGCCCAACTCCAGGCCCTGACGCCGGGTACGCCCGACATTCTGGAAATAGCCGGCATTGGTGGCGACGCCAGTGCTGGCAATAAACTGGATGTCGTCCTCAAGCTCAGTGCGGTAGACCGCCGCAGTCCATGACAATCCTTCGCCACGCTTGCCGCGTGCGCCCAACTCAAGTGTTCTGGCGACCACCTTCTTCAGCGGCGGATCGGCCAGGAAGCTGTTAGGCAGTTTGCATGGTGCCTCCGGGTCGGCGCAGGTCAATTCAATCGGCGTCGGTGCCCTCATGCCTTCATTGTAGGTAGCATAGGTCGTGAGGTGCGGATTCGGGTTGAAATTCAGGCCGACCGCCGGATTGAAGCGGGAAAAGCGATGGTTACCATCCAGTTCCGGTGCGTCGCCGGTCTGGTCACGAATTGACACGCGGGCTAGGTTATAGCGGCCTGACACGGTTAGCGCCCAGCGGTCGTTCAGGGACAATATATCCGACAGGAACAGGCTGTAGTAGCGGTTGCGGGTTCTGGCATCGGTGTCGAGTTCGAAGTCGCCGATGCCGACCGCACCTCGGTTTGCGGTAAATGCGGCGGGCTGGTCTTCCTGGGTGTATCGGGCGCGACCGCTGTCGACGGTGCCGCCGGCGACGAACTGGTTCTTCATGCCTGCCAATTGGCCCGACACCGTCAGTTGCAGACCACCGCCGTAGCTGTGCTGGCGGATACTCGCGCGGTCGTTGAAGGCCTGAGTGCTGTTGACGACGCCATCTTCGACCTCGCCGAACTCGTCGTTGACGTTGCTCGACACATTGCGGTTACGGTAGTTGCGGTAATACAGGTTCCCACCCAGCAGCACATCGTCATTCAGAAAGCGGCTACCCTTAGCAGTCAGGAACATCAGCTTATTCTCGTTCCTGTCGGGGTAGGTATAGGCCTGCCGGATATTGTCGGCAAACGATCTGGGTAGGGTCTGGGTGCCTTCCAGCCGGTTGTCGGCGGCGGTCAGACTGACGTCGAGGTCGGTGTCGCGAGTCTGGTAGCCGACCTTACCGAAGAACTGCTGGACACGGCTGCCATTGTGTTCGGCCCAGCCATGGTCGCGGGCGACATTGCCGGTCACGAAATAATCGAAGTTGCCGCTTTTGCCGCCCTGCTCGAACTCGACTGCGCGGCGGCCAAAGGAGCCGGTGGAAAGCTGCACCGCGCCGCCCGGATAGGCGCTGCCGCTCTTGGTGTAGACCGCCAGTGCGCCGCCGAGCGTGTTCAGGCCAAACGCCGGGTTGGAGCCGGGAATCAACTGCATGTTGGCAATCGCCGACTGCGGCAGCAGATCCCAGTTGACAGTGTCGCCAAACGGCTCGTTGATGCGCACGCCATCCTGGAACACCGACAGCCCCTGCGGCACACCCAGCAGCGGCGAGGCGGTGAAGCCACGGAAGCTGACATCGGGCTGGTAGGGATTGCCCTGCGCCGCATTGACGGTCACGCTGCCGGCATTCTGTTCAAGATGGTCGACTAGGGTGAGCTGGCGCTGCTGCTCAATATTGCGACTGTTCATTATTTGAACATTCGCGGGCACATTCTGTATCGGCGTGCCCAAGCCGGGCAGCATAGAGGTACCAACGACTTCGACGGTGGGAAGTTCCAGCGCCTCGGCTGGATTCTCCTGGGCGTAGGCCGCGCCATAGTGCGTAAAGGTGCCTGCCAACGCAGCTACCAGTGCGGCTCGGCGTAATGGGAGCGGTTTTTCCATCGTCAGTCTCTCCTATTTCTATATTTTTGTGTATTTTAGATCTGAAAATTGGCAATAGTGGGTATAACTCGCCTTGCCATGTTGCCACGTTTTGCAAAGACTATACCAGCACCAAAACTAGTCTTGAGCGCTTCAGAATAACGGTAGTGCGTTGATACATGTATGGCCTTTTAACGACAATGAGTACCGACGGTGATGCTTAAAAAAGTCCGCTTCTGCATGCATTGCGGACGTTTGAGCGCTCAGGTAGAGGGCCGGTTTGGGTCGAACTGCGACATACTAAATCTGACACGTTCTATCAGATTAAGTTGGAACCACTACATTTAAAGCTACATGCCAGCACTGGCACAACTTGAGATTCCGCTTTGTGCAAGGGCAGCCCTACAGGATCATGATTCATCCTAACCCTATTGCCGCACTCCACTAGCTTATCGTACGGATGTTCCGACGACTTTCCGCTAGCTGGCATACTGGAGCTTTACGCCTTTACGCCTTTACGCCTTTACGCCTCTGTGCCCCTATGTCCATCGCCCTGACTCAAATGGCGGAAAGGCCATCTCTTCAGTTTTTATTAAAAATGCAAGACTATTTGATCCGAATTTGATAGTATCCCAGTAAACTTCTTGCAATTACAACATGAAGAAAAATGCCTAAGATTTCAGCCATAGCGTTTACTGCGGTAATACTTGCTACACCATCGTATGCGTCAGAATGGATAAACCTAAATCCAAATTCAACTCAGTCCTTTTTTGTTGATCGTGAAAGTATAGTTAAATCAGGGAAAAACAAAAAGGTGTGGACAATATTCAATCTAGATTCCAAGGAAACGGTTCCAGGACATCCATACTTCGGGTATCTTTCCACCAAGAGCCTCTGGTATATTACTTGCGATGAGCGTATGTTTGCGACGACTTCTCTATCATTTTATCCCCAGCATAATGCGCAAGGTGACGTTCTTACTACTATCACCAGAGCGCTCCCTGAAACAACTTTTAAAGAGGTCGAACCGGATACTGCGGCGGAAGCAGTAATGAGATTCGTGTGTTCCTAATTTTTTGACGCGGAGTGATCGATTTAAAATATTGCCTGCAAATGCTGATATGAGTCAAATAAGAACTATACTTTTCATTTTGTGTTTTTGGCCTTGCATAGTTCACGCTGGATACACTGGGCCGATGAGGTTTGTACAATTCTGGCCATGCAGCGGAAACGCGTCTTTTTGTGCAGTGCGAGTTTTAGCAGAAGGTGTTATAGGTCGTGATAGCGCCAGGGACTTGGTAAATTTTTTAGTTAAAGAAAGACTGAAGGACCAGTTCTTTCCCTTAAAACCTACCATCTGTTTTGACAGTCCTGGAGGTGATCTACGAGGCGCATTAGAACTCGGGAAAATTATCCGAAAGCTAGGATTTGATACCTGCTTATCGCCCAACTTTAGTAGAGTTGGGGACCGTCTGCTTTCCGAGGAAGTTTTCGTGAAAAATGCAGTATGTGCTTCAGCATGCACATTTTCGATGTTGGGTGGAGTAAACAGATTAATTGAACCAGGATCGCGTCTTGGCGTACATCAGTTTTATGGCGCAAACGGGAATGTAGGTGACGCTCTTGCACAGAAAACTATGGTTTTCTTAGCGGCTTATATAGAAGAAATGGGGGTGAAGAGATCTTTGCTCGATACCGCTGCCCTCGTTCCGTCATCTCAAATGTATTGGTTATCGCCTCAAGAATTAGTAGATCTTGGCATAGATAACATGGTGACATCTAAATCTAGCTGGAAGCTAGAAGCCCTGAACGATGGCTCAGTTGTAGCGCTAATCACCCAAATTAAGCCTGGAACAAGAGCTAAAGTTTCCCTGATGTTGGCCAAAATAAATAACTCTCCATCACTTGCAATATTTATCGCGCATTTATATGAGAATGTGTCTGATATAGATGATGCTCTCGCTGCCCTCAACGACAGCGATTTAGTATTGCGCGTAGACGAAAAGGTTATTTCCAAAACCGGTGGCAAATGGGTCAAAACTAAAAGCGGCGGGTTGTTTATCTCATTACCACTTTCAAATTACGCATTGCAAAAGATAAACACTGGCCAATTGCTCTATTTATATACTAATGTAGGACATGCAATGGAACAATACGATGCTTCTCTTGACTTTCCCTTAACTGGCATAAAACGCCTGATTCCTGCCGTCATTAAGTAATGGCTTTGAATAGAATTCGAACGCCGGCAATTCCGCCTGTGAAGAGCCAAACATCGATCCTTGACTTTAAGTTAGAGAAATCTATGCAACACGGCTGATTTGACCTACCCGGTCATGTCTTTGTGGTTACGCTCATTACACCTGTACAGCTTGGCGTACATGAGGAATTGGAAATATTAAAGTAAAACATGTCTCACCATGCTCATTACTTTCAACTTCAACACTACCACGATGAAGTTTCATTATTGCTTTTACAATTGACAGTCCTAACCCGCTCCCTCCGGCTTCCCTCGCACGAGAAAATTCGGTTCGATAAAAACGATCGAAAAGTCGAGCACGATGCTCGGCCGGAATCTGTTCTCCATGATTTCTCACGGAAAAACGTACCGTTGACTGGTCAGATGTGATCTTCAGGCCGATCACGCTACCTGGAGTGCCATACCGGATCGCGTTCGATACAAGGTTCGTAATGGCTCGTTGTACCAAGGATGCATCGACGGTGACGGTGGCGTTCCCAGAAATTTGAAAGGACATGCCGCGTTCTTCCGCAGGTAGCTCCATGAAGTCCGCAATTTCGTTCGCCAATGTCGCGAAGTCCACTGGCTTTGCTGCCAAGACAAAACTGGTACTGTCCGCATGAGCGAGGAAGAGCATATCGGTCACGAGGCGGTTTAAACGCTCGATCTCCTCTACGTTTTCTTCTAACACTTGGAGTAAGTCTTCCTGGGTACGTTGTTGTGACAGCGCGACCTGCGTGCGTCCAAGGAGAATCCCAAGCGGTGTTCTCATCTCATGGGCAAGATCCCCGGAGAACTGCGATAGCCGCCTTATACCATCATCAAGGCGATCAAGCATCCCGTTGAACGCTTTGCCCAACGGCAGCAGTTCAGAAGGAAGATGTTCAGGATTGATTCGTGCAGAAATATTCTTGGTTGACACTGCAACTGCTGCGTCTCGAAAGCGGTTAAGGGGCTGCAAACCGATATGGACGATTGCTAACGCGCCTAAGGAAACCAGGGCAAGCACAAACGGCGCAGCAGTGAGCGCCGTAAAAAGAAATTTTTTGAGAATTTCATCGTCGGGCCGACGATCAGCAGTCAAGACCATCACATAGCTGTCCCCGTTTTTGGTGTTTCCAGTTGCAGAGACGGAAAGCATCTTGGTGCCCGTCTCGCGAGAACGCCACTCCAAAAAGGCGTCGGGAGCCCAGATTGCGGTTTTAAGCTGGTGAAGGGACTCCTTTCCGACGTTGCTGAAGGCGACCAGCGTTTCACCTTTGTTCCCTCTTTCCACAACCACGTGCATGCCTTCGTGCCGTCCGAGCACCTCAGCCAACTGGTAGGCAGCGCCGCTAATCGCCGCACTGCTTTCCTGCCGATCAACGACTTGAGATACCTCTTTGAGCGTGTCCTCAAGCGAATGTCTTCTTTGCTCATCAAGCGAACGGGACATCGTGTTGTAGGAGAAAGCCAACACTGCGACTGCCTGGAATAGTCCAAGCATACCCACTAGCAGCGCCAACTTGAGGGCGAGGCTGCGTACCCTCATGTCCGTTCTTCGAGGACGTACCCGACTCCACGTACGGTATTGATGAGCTTTACTTCAAACGGATCGTCTACTTTCGCACGCAGGCGTCTGATGGCAACGTCAACCACATTTGTGTCTGAGTCAAAATTGATATTCCAGACCAGAGAAGCAATTTTGGTTCGTGATAAGACCTCGCCGCTATGGCGCATCAGCAGCGCAAGGAGCGCAAATTCTTTAGCAGACAAGTCAATGGGTTTCCCCGATCGGACCGCACGGTGCCTCACCGGGTCAACTTGCAAATCAGCCACTTGGAGAGTTGTATCCGGTGCGATTTGCTTTGTCCGTTTCAATAACGTTCGTACCCTAGCCAGCAGTTCAGGAAACTCAAATGGTTTTACCAGGTAATCGTCGGCACCAAGGTCAAACCCCTTCACTTTATCATTCGTATTTCCTTTGGCGGTAAGCATCAGTACGGGCGTGCTTTTTGTCGTTCTGAGGGCTGAAAGTACCGCAAAGCCGTCGAACCCCGGCAGCATGACATCGAGGAGAATCAAGTCATGATCGCCATTCATGGCGCTGTGCAAACCGTCCGCGCCTGTGGCAGCAACCTCGACTTGGTAACCGTGTTCAGTCAATCCCTGCCGAAGATAGGCGGCAGCGCGGGATTCGTCTTCTACAACCAAGATCTTCATATTCTGTTCTTTACGTTAAAGGCAGCCTGATGCCTGCGCTGCCCTGTCCGCCTCAAGTGTTTTCCTTGGCGTGGTTAATGGAATATTTGGGAATCTCAACGACAAGGTCGTCTGCGCTAACAATAGCCTGACAAGACAGCCGAGACTGCGCTTGTAGCCCCCAAGCCATGTCGAGCATATCTTCTTCGTTTTCGCTCGGGACATTCAGTGAATCCAATCCCTTCCTAATGATGACATGGCAAGTAGTGCAAGCGCCAACCTTGCCGCAAGCATGTTCAATGTCCACACCGTGATCCAGCAACGCGTCGCAGACAGACGCTACGCTGTCGACCTGAAACGAAGCGCCGTCAGGTGCATACTCCGGGTGTGGCAATACGGTTACAGTAGGCATCCAGAATCCTCTTGTGAAACGGAGCAGTCAAAGCGACTGCCCCTATCTTTCAGGCAACGTTGCTTGCGGTGACTGGGTAACCAGCTTCTGAAATCGCGGAAGTAACTGCTTCCAACGGGGCGGTCGTATCGATACGCACCTTCTTGGCTTTCAGGTCTACCTCGACTTTTGCTGTGCTATCCACTGTTTGCACCGAGCGAGTCACTCCCCGAACGCATCCGCCGCAGGTCATTCCCTCAACTTGCAATTCGTACATGGTAAAGCCTCCTTATATGATCGAAGCATCACTTTAGACCTTCCAGCGGTTGGAAGGTCAAGGCCTTTGCGCAAACAAAAGGAAAAAAGCTTTTCCCAAAGGTCCTTTTTCCTTTTTGATGTACAAGATGAAAACAGTGAAGTTAACTACGGGGTAAATTTTTTGCCGAAACCACGATCTGAGCAATCTTCAATGAAGGCTTCGGATTCGAACCTTGTATTCTTTTACTCTAAAATTGTAAGAATACCGCATCAAATTGCGGCTAATCCAAACAACCACTTTCAAGAAACAAGGGCAACTATGTTTAGTCTCAAAGCGGTTTTCTCTGTCCTACTAATCGCATCGGCTGCAGCCGTAAGCGGCTCCGCTCTCGCACATGCAGCCATCAAAGAGTCATCCCCTCCAGCTAGTGCCACCCTTGATACCCCTCCCAAAGAGGTGGTATTGGTATTCAATGAAAAACTGGAAGGCGCATTCAGTTCGATTAAGGTACTTGATAAAGCGGGCAAGGAAGTCCCTACTTCGAAGGCACGAGTTGACGCGTCCAATCCGACCAAACTGCACCTTGATGTGCCAACGCTTGGCTCTGGCGCTTATACCGTGCGTTGGACTGCAGTAGGACCAGATGGGCATCCGCGTAAGGGCGACTACACTTTTACGGTCAAATAAATGCCGCTTACGTCAGTGCTTCACTGGGCAGCGATCTCGTTACTGAACGGGAGCCTTGCGTGGCTCGTGGGAGTGCTTTTTGTTCGTATATGGATCTCTGGGTCTGAAGGCACCTGGACAGACAGCGTCCTGCGCCTGCTCGATTTAAGCTTTTTTATTTCGTGCATCATCTGTGGAGTCGGCAGCATTGCTAATCTTTGGATCGCTGCCGCTGCGATGGGTGACGTGCCGCTTTCCGATGCTTCGGAGGCTTTTCAGACAATGCTTACCTCGACCAGCTATGGTCGACTTGGGCTTTATGGGCTGGTCTTACTGACTGCCCTTGCATTGTTTTACGCTTTCTACAGAAACCACAGCAATCGCCAAGTAAAAACTTGGTTGATTGGGTTATTGCTCGGAGCATTCATGTTCACCCGAGCAGCCAGTAGCCATGCAGCCGAAGGCGGCCTTTTCCGCTTGGCGGTTGCCATTGACTGGCTTCACATCGCATTCATGGCATGCTGGGTCGGAATCGTGCTGGTTTCAGGATTCATTGCCCTGCCGCGTGCACAGTTCCGTCTCCCGCCTGATCGGCACGTTACGCAGCGTTTTTTGGTATCGCTGTCGACAACTGCCACAGTCGCACTGATCGGCATTCTGGCTACCGGGGTTTATAACGCCTACCATGGACTTCGCAGTTTGGAAGATTTTGTCTCGACTACATGGGGACAAGCTCTCACTGTGAAGTTATGCCTGATTGCGCTTGCAGTTGCCCTTGGTGGTTACAATCGGTTTGCGGGTTTCCCCTTAGTCCTTGACGAAAGAAATGAAGAGCAATCACTAAAGGCCGGAATGCAACGGTTAAAAACGGTGCTATACGTCGAGGCCGCCCTTCTCGTTGGAGCAGTGGTTGCCGCCGCTGTTCTCGCGAGTGAAGTAGCCCCTACAGTGTCATGAGTTACGCCCCGCTGTCGCGTAACTTTAGATCTATTCCTCTTATGCAGCGGCAGCAAAGCACTCCACACAAATAAGGAGGCGCTTCTACGGCCTCCTTATTTTTTTAACCTGCCCATCGTTACAAACTTCCAATAGAATTTTCCGTTATTATTAGCTGATGCTACCAATGCGACAAGCGAAGCAAGGCCTATATCGAGTAGCGACAAACAGCATATTCAGTACCAAATTGGTTACCATGGTTGGGCACCGCTCGGCTCTTCGACGTAGATCAACCCAAGAATAAAAACGGCAAAGATGCAGCACAACGCAATCAAGCTTTTGACGAGTCACTTGCATCGCATCAAAGAGGACCACACAGGTAGGCTACTACTGGCCGGGAATAATGCACTCGCGTTATTTGACCCTCTAAGAAAAAATACTTTCAAAACTTCCTTACTGGCTTGCATGGAGGCAATAACAAGAGAGCTTTCTGAATATTGTACACAGATCCACGGCGAGATTGTTGCCATAGTGGAACATCTTATGTTGCCACTGTCAGATGAAGCGAAAGCGCGAGTTTTGGCGTTGGCGAGTCAATTTTTAGACGACTCTCTTTATTTAAAGCGCCTGGATATTCAAATTGAAGGGATGGTGCGTAAAGGTAATCGGTGCGGCATCAAAGTTGAAGAATGGGACACTCGCATCGACGTTGAACGTTCCTTATATCAAATCAATACAATTAATTTGATTCGCAGGCGGCTAGTTCAGCTTTCGGATGAATTAGAACTTATTAGACTCCGATTTTGGCGTACATCTTCGGTGCCGCTTTCAACTATAGGAGAAGTAAAAGTGCCCTTTTCTGAATTAATGAATGACACGATCGACATATTGAAATCTGACGGAACTGAAGTGGCAGGGCGTAAGGCAAGCGTACAGAAAAACAAGATCTTTATGGAAGCCGATGGATTATTGATTGAGTCCGGCGACTTGATCTTACGTCGAATGTCTAACGGAGCCAAAGAAACTTACCGAGTGATTGATCCTGGCTTCCATGAAGATTTTCACCAAATCAAGGCCCATTATCAGATGGACGTGCATAAGCTTGGCATGCCAGAAGCGAAAAGTGCAGTCCAAAATATTACATATAACGTTAGCGGCAATAACACTCGCATTAATCAAAACTCAGTTGATAATTCCACCAATGTTGTCCATATCGACCATCGTGCCTTGCAACATATTGAAGCTCTAAGGCATGAGTTAAAGCAAGTAGATTTACCGGAATCGGATAGAGCAGCAGCTTTTGAAATAGTTGATGAAGTTGAGGAAGCCTTTCGCAGTGGCAAACCCAAGAAAACGATCGTGTCAGCCCTACTTAGTTCATTACCAAACGTTGCCAATATTGCAACCATAGTATCGGCTATTGCAAGTTGTCTGTAGAACACAATAGCGATAAAGGGGGCGGTCACATAAATCGTTTATTAGCCACCAGAAATCTTTACCATGAAATTTCAACACCCAATTACGCCAGCCGACATAAGTGGGCCAATCCTGTCGCTCTGCCATGAGATTGTTCCGAACCCGGCTCCAGAGTACGTTGATGTTCTGCCATTATTAGGCGCTCCCGTTAATGAGTGTTTTGTCCTTGTGGAAGACCAGGCGCGCAACGCAGGTGGCGAGTCAGTCATTGGCTGGGCTCTGTGGGAGTTACCTGGCGTTTTCATAGAAGCTGAGTTTCATGCCGTGTGGAGAAATCCCGGTGGTGAAATGGTCGATATATCGCCAAAAACAAGACAAACGCAACGCATCCTATTTCTTGCAGATCCGTCAGCCAGATATGACGGTCGTCAAGTCAACAACCTTCGACGTGCGATTAGCCGGGACCCAGACGTTTTAGCTTATCTTCAGGCGTTCGATGATGAGTACGAATTTTTGAACCGGGGGGAACGGGCTCTACAGCACGGTGAACTGCGGCTGAACGACCGCGACGCCATAGAGTATGGAAATATAGAACGAAATCTTGAGACGCTCCACATACGACTGCTACCGCGATTTCCGTCTTTTGGCCCCTACACTGCCTGCTGGTGCGGTAGCGGTAAAAAATTAAAATGGTGTCACAAATCGGTTTGAGAAACAACGCGACTATATATGTTGACTAATAACAGTGTTCAAACGGTTGGTAAGGAGCTTGAGTTAATTATTGCAAAAGAAGATGTTATTACATTTATTATCCCTGACACTATTCTCACGGGCTTCCAGCACAACGATTGTTTTAGGAGGAAAAGAAAATAGACCGTTCTTCCGTAGTATGAAGATTGTGAGTGGCGATGTGGGAGGGTTTAGACGGCACAAGTTCTGACCTCAAATCCCATGGCAAATCATCAAAATTGATCTCAGCGATAACTGCGGAGAAATCTTTGGAGTAGCAGTCCTTCAACACTTTCATATTTGTTGAAGGAAAGCTGTCTTTGAATTCCTTATTATACCGTGGCTGGAAGTATCGGATTAGAGACGCTTCATACAACGCTACCCGTTCTTTTTCCGTTGTGCCAAATAACTTATCTATGCCTGCTCTGATCCGCTCATTGCCAACTTTCTGGTTTTGTGCGAATGGATTCATTACAGTCACTAATCCTGTCGCAGGAACTATCTCAAGCAGCAGAAGTGTCAAAGAACTTCCCTGTGCAATACCATTTAAAGCAATTTTCTGCAAGGTTTCGTGTTTCTTCAAACGATCAAGTGCGGATCTTTCTCCTGCGGAACCGAAAGCCTGACCGATATACAGTACATTGAAATGTACCGGGATCTTTCTCCTGACTGCCATAGCAATGTCCAAATCTTCAATGGCGAATTCTCGGCCTTCTGGACTCACAAAGCGGAATCTATCGTTCTCCTCGATTACGTTCGCGCCTTCAGGCAACTCGAAATTTAGCTCAACCATATCGCTTCCGACGGTCACGTAAAACTTTGCAGAGCATCCATCTTGTCGCACATCCTTAAGTGCTATTGTTGGAGTTTCACCAATGACGTATATATGGCACTTCTTGGTGACTTCAGCGAATTCCTTTAGGCGTTCTGTGTCATAAATACCAACTGCCGGGAGGATAACAAAGCTATGTGCGTACATTAGCAACGCGTGCTCGACATCGAACAGCTTTTTCTTTGCATCAAGCATATTATTGGCGTTTAGTGAATGACGAAGAGAGTGTATATCAATATGTTCAGTGAGTCGATCCACCGGGCAGTATTTAGAAAGTCCATGCAAACATTAGTGAAACCTTGCTATTGACGTCGCTATTCTATTTTCTTAAGACGTTGCATTGTAAAGGTTGCGTTTGTCGACTGCTCTGCTGCGATTTTAAACAACTTGGTCACTGATTTTCCTGGCCACGGGCTGCTAATTGGAATAACTGGCGCAGATTGGCTGAAGTGTTTAGATGTCTTGGCTATGCTTGCCGACAGCGTCGTGGATTACGGCTCAATTACACATTTAAATATGCCTGAAGCGAGATTGAAAATAATCCTTGACTTTGGATTCTACTCTAAGGTTTAGACTATGGTTTTAGCAGAGCAAGCGTATATGTTGACCATCGGAAAACTTGCTGCCATCGCAGAAATTTCTACAGACTCTCTTCGGTATTACGAAAGGGAGGGATTGGTACGCCCTGCATCAGTCACGCGAGCCGGCTATAGGCTATACGGAGAAGATTCAGCGCAACGTATTCATTTCATCAAACATGCGCAAGCCTGCGGTTTTACGCTGGCCGAAATTCGTGAGCTATTAGAACTGCGTGAGCACACAACAGCCTGCTGTAGCGATGTGCGCCGTCTAGCCGTTGAAAAGAAGCTCCAAATTGAAGCGCGCATCAAAGCGCTGAAAACCATGTCAAAAGCACTCGACATCATGATTAGCAACTGCGCTGGTGACGCTATCCCGGTGGGCGAGTGTGCCATTTTGGCCGCCCTCGAAGAAGCCAAAAGTGGAAAAAAGCCATGATCGTTGAACTGTTTTTTACTGAGGGATGCCGCAAGTGCGCAGCGGCACGCGATGAGTTGAAAGCTGCCGCCGAACGCAGCGCACCGGGCGTCTCCTGGCGAGAAGTCAACGCCCTAAAGGAACTCGACTATGCTGTCGAGCTTGGGATTTTAACGTTGCCCGCATTGGCAATTGATAAAGAGGTCGTATTCGCTTCGTTGCCTACCCCGGCCCAACTGGCAAAAGCACTACAACAGCGGCTTGAGCACCAACCGTTTCATGGACATTGACTCGCTGCGTCAGAGTATTGAGCAAGCAGGATACGCTTCTGCCGGCATAGGCTTGCTGGCCGGATTAGCCTTCAGTATCAACCCGGTCGCCATCGCTGCAATTCCAGTGTCGCTTGCATATGTCACAAGAGCAAGGGAAAAACGGACTGCACTTCTTTTTGGCGGCATGTTCATTACTGGTTTGATCGTTACTCATATTGCCCTTGGCGTGATTGCCGGATATGGGGGACGCTGGGTAATAAATCTTCTTGGCCGCTACTGGGGCGTAGTCTTGGGGCCGCTACTGATTTTCCTCGGACTGATCTGGGCTGGATGGGTACGCGTCCCCCTTCCCGCTGCGTCTTTCCGGGGAAAATCTGCAACAGGTCCTTGGGGAGCTTTCATCTTGGGGATTCCCTTTGCAGTGGCAGTCTGCCCAGTGTGCACGCCTGTCCTGATTGTTATGCTTGGTATCGTCGCTGGTATCGGCTCGCCGCTGCTAGGTGCCATTCTTCTGCTTGGGTTTGCAATTGGTCGCTCCATTCCAATCGCATTAGGTGCCTGGGCCGTGCAACTACTCGATAAATTTTTAATATTTTCAAAATATCAACATGCGCTGGACGTTGCAGGCGGGCTGCTGCTAGTAGGGTCCGGGCTATACCTTTTAAATACTGTGTTTTTTCTCGTGCCAGCTTTGGCTGCTTAGCTTTATACCGTGAACCAACACTATGAAACGTACCGGTTATCCTGGTAGGACAAGCAGACGGACCTTGGATCAGGAGGTGTTAGAAGTATTCGAGCACGCTTGCGATCAGGGTGATTTGGAGGTTGCGGAGCATCTACTACGAGCGCTTGAGATTTTTGCACGCCGAAATGGCGACGACAGCAATCTGAATGGCGTCTACATAGCACTGGCCCAGACCCTGCTTGGAAAACATTGACGCAAACAGATAATTTAAGGAACAGCACATGTTAGCGATGCAATACATATTTACCTTTCCCGAGGATTATGACATGACCACAATTCGAGCACGCGTTATGGAGCGAGGTGCTCAGTTTGACAAACTTGACGGACTGTTTGAAAAAGCGTTTCTAATTTCGGAAAAGGGAAAAGACGGAGCACATCAAAACACTTACGCCCCTTTTTACATTTGGAACTATCCGCAGGCGATGACCGCGTTTATCGCGAGTGATAAATTCTCAGCACTAACCCAGGCATTTGGGCGTCCGACGATCAAATCTTGGATACCCGTGTATTTTTCCACGGGTTTGGCTAAAACGGCCACTCCACTGCTTGCTACCAAGGAAACGGTAAACGTGCCTGCAGATGCAGAATTTGCGGAAGTTCGTCGTATCGAGTATGCCCAGCACCGCCGGTGGGCTGAACTTCCAAACCATCACTCTGGCTACATTGGACTTGATCCTGCAACATGGGAAATCATTCGGTTTGCACTATGGACGGCGCTACCAGAGGCACTACCGGTGGATGCACAGATTTACCAAGTATTGCATTTGTCTGCTCCTGCTCTCGATTTCTCGGCCTACAAGTCAATATGCTAGCTAATTGTGAAGTAGCGTCTGGCTCTACTCCCTCTGCCGTCGACCAACTCAATAAAAGTTGTTTTTGTGGGGGCGTCGATCGCGATGCCCTAATCCGAGAATTGAAAGATAACGCCTTCACGCCCGATGCATTGGAAAAGCTTCAGGAAGACCGGCCAGGCCTTTTTTCGGCCCACCCTGTTTTTGTAAATTCAAGCGATGTTAAAAAGATGACGGCCATCATCGGGGCTGTCGAGCATGTCGTCGGCGTGCCTGCATACCGCCAGCATGTACTCAGTGATGCGCCAGAAATTGCACACCATAAGGTGAAGGCCCAAGGTGTTTTCTTCGGCTACGACTTTCATCTGTCAGCGGATGGACCAAAACTTATCGAAATCAATACGAATGCGGGTGGAGCACTTTTAAATAGCGCTCTCATAAGAGCCCAGCGTGCATTGTGTACGCCAGTGCAAACGATGGTACCGCCGCTGCCTCAGCGCCGCTTTTCCGACCAAGCGTTCGTTGACATGTTCTTATGCGAGTGGGAACTTGCTTCTCGAAATTTTCCACTTCGAACGGTTGCCATCGTCGACAATAATCCAGTACAGCAGTATTTGTATCCTGAATTTCTGTTGTTTCAGGGTTTGCTGGAGAAGTATGGCATCAGCGTCGTAATTGCAGATTTAAAAGAACTAGAGTTCAAAAACGGAATAATTGTCTGCCGAGGTAAACGGCTTGATCTCGTTTATAACCGCCTGACGGACTTCTACTTTGATGAGCCGGAGAGCACTGCCCTGCGCGACGCTTATTTTGCAGACGCCGTGGTTGTAACGCCGCACCCTCGTGCACATGCCCTGTACGCCAACAAACGCAATCTCGCAATTCTTTCCGACCCAGATTCTTTACGTTCGCTTGGTATCGAGGCTCCCTGGATTGATATTCTTGCAACGGGTATTCCGAAAACCGAAACTGTAACGCCCTGTAATGCGAACCGTCTCTGGAAGGCGCGTCGCAAACTATTTTTCAAACCGGTCTCAGGGTTCGCAGGCAAGGCCGTTTATCGCGGCGACAAACTTACCAAACGTGCTTGGAACGATATTTTGGCTGGCGATTACGTTGCTCAACATTTTGTTTCGCCGAGCGAGAGGCACACACATTATGGCGACGCAAACGGTCCATTTAAAGTAGATATCCGCAATTATGTATATCAAGGACACGTTCAGTTGCTCGCTGCTCGCATGTATCAAGGCCAAACAACTAACTTCCGTACGTCGGGCGGTGGCTTTGCATCAGTGGTTTCGATACCGCAAAACCAAAGCAAGGTAACAATGCCGTGAATTTATGGGTAGAGTGCTAAATGAATTTGCCACCAACCTTTAGATGCCTATGAGCGCTGAAGACTCCTGAACTTCCTGGTGCGCCCCGACCGTTCACCCACTGAACTGGCACATGTATAAGCAGTCTCAGCCTGCGATACCAATCCCAACTCATAACGATCCAGAGGACAAGGAAAAGCTAGCCCAACTACGGTGTTCTTCGGTTCGTTCAACCTTGGGATGGGTATGAGGCCAAAGGCCGACTCATCCAGCTAGAATGGAAGCCTCTGATCGTCTTAGGACACTGGCTCGGCTGGATTGCCTGCCCGCTCCCTCTGATTACCGAAGCTGGCGGTAAGAGTGACTTTTGTCATTTAGGCTGAGATTGTTCAGCCTGATGATGAACCAGAGAGTGAGAAGAATAAAGCTCTACCGCTTTTTCCAAGGAAAAATGATTGCCTTCGCCGATTTTAAAAAGAAAGTCTTCTTCCTGCTTGCTGAGCATGGGCACAGCACGCTGCGAACGACTTTGGCCATTCAAAGAACTGGGCTGCTTATCAATTTTGGAGGAGTAAAAGTAATTCATAGTTTCAGCTTTTAAGAAATTATCACGAAAATCATCCAAGAACCATCTGTATTAAGCCCCAATACCTTGAAACCATTCCCAAGCGCAAACCTCGTTGAGCACTTCCTTTATAAGGCACATATGTACCTCCAAAAGTTACCAAGCTCACCTTGGGATTTGGCTGCTGCTTCGCAACCCGCCTTTATAGTTCAGCAAATGGCCATATCTAATTATGGCAGATAAGCAACCACTTTTCGGTAAAAACGATTTCCCCGGCGATTTATATAAAAATAACAGATGTTTTCCGTGCTCAGCCGAACTCTATTACGTTTAGTATCCGTTTGACTGGCACTAAATAGTTACTTTTATGCCAACAACGACTCTAATGATGGTGATGTTCGATAGCCAAGTCGTCAAGAATTGGACAATCAGGTCGGTGATCTCCCCTGCAATGGCTCGCCAAGTGCTCTAACTGGTCACGAATCGACTGGAGCTTTTGAATATCCTGGTCAAGCTCCTCGATATATAGCCGGGCCAGTTTTTTCACATCGGCGCTCTTACGACCTCGGTCATCCCAGAGAGCGAGCAAAGTCTTGATGCGCTCGATGGAAAAACCGAGTTCTCGGCTGCGCTTGATGAAACGAAGTGCCTGAATGTCCTTCTCGTTGTACTGTCGATATCCCGATTCTGTTCGGCTGGCCTCGGAAACAAGTCCGATACTCTCGTAGTACCGAATCATTTTTGCGTTCACGCCAGAAGCTTCAGCAGCCTGTCCAATGTTCATACTTTCCTCCCTATACTCTTTGCCGGTTTCCAACGACGCAAAAGCAGTGAATTCGATACAACGCTAACACTGCTGAGCGCCATGGCAGCACCCGCGATAATAGGATTCAAATATCCAAGCGCAGCTAAGGGTATGCCCACCACGTTGTAGATGAACGCCCAGCCAAGATTTTGTTGGATTTTTCGATAGGTGCGTTTTGAAATCTCGATTGCGTCTGCAACCAAAGTTGGGTCACCCCGCATCAAGGTTACCCCTGCGGTATGCATGGCTACGTCGGTACCGGTGGACATTGCAATACCAACGTCGGCCGAAGCCAGCGCAGGGGCATCATTTATACCGTCGCCAACCATTGCAACTGTTTTGCCTCCCTGTTTAAGCTCACCTACAACCCGTGCTTTGTCTGCTGGCAGCACTTCTGCTCTGAAGTCCGTAATCCCGACCTGAGACGCAATAGCCTTGGCACTACCTGCATTATCTCCAGTAAGCATGACCGACGAAACACCAATGTCTCGCAGACGTTGAACAGCGGACTTTGCTGATGGCTTCAAGGTGTCGCCAAACGCAATCAAGCCGGCCAATTCCAAGGACTCCGGCGTTTTGACCGCCAGCCAAGACACTGTGCGCCCTGCTTGTTCATGCTTTGCCGCGACGTCCTCCATTCCTCCCACCACCACACCAATTTCATCCAGCATTCTCTTATTACCGAGATACACCGTTGCGCCATCGATCTGCGCTTGAACGCCGCGCCCTGGAAGCGCTTTCGCCTGGGAGCCAGATTTTAATGCCACGCCATGACTTACAGCCTCGTTCTCGACCGCTTTTGCCAGAGGGTGATCACTGTACTGCTGTACTGCCCTCGCCAACTCCAGTACGCGCCCTGTTGACTGTGCAGCAGCCTCAATAGCCACCACGGCTGGCTTTCCTTCGGTGAGCGTACCCGTCTTGTCAAATGCAACGACGTTCACGGCATGTGCGGTTTCAAGCGCCTCAGCGTCCTTGATCAAAATGCCATATTTGGCGGCAACTCCTGTGCCTGCCATGATCGAAGTTGGCGTAGCCAATCCAAGCGCACATGGGCATGCAATGACCTGAACCGCGACAGCATTCAGCAGCGCTTGTTGCCAGTCTCCGGTTGCCAAACCCCACCCGACCAGCGTGGCAAGAGATATAAGCAAGACCACCGGCACGAAAACCGCGCTCACAGCGTCCACAAGGCGCTGTATTGGCGCTTTGACCGCTTGGGCATCCTCGACCATTCGGATGATCTGCGAAAGCATTGTGGCGCTTCCTACAGCCGTTGCAGTCAGTATCAAAAGCCCATCTGCATTGACAGCACCACCCGTCACTGTGTCCCCTATTGTTTTCGCCACTGGCAGGCTCTCACCCGTCAGTAACGACTCATCAAGATGGCTGCTTCCTTCAGTGATAACGCCGTCCACCGGCACGCGCTCTCCAGGGCGTACTATCACGGTATCTCCGACGCGAACTTGTGCAATTTGCACTTCCGCATCCTGACCAGCACGACGTACCGTCGCTCTAGTAGGACGCAGCGACTCCAAAGCTCGAAGAGCGGCTACTGTCTGATACTTTGCACGCGCCTCAAGCCACTTCCCAAGGAGGACAAGCGTAATGACAACAGCCGACGATTCAAAGTACAGGTGATGCAGTCCACCCGAACCATGTGTAAACAGCAAATAAACGGACAAACCGTACGCAGCGCTAGTACCAATAGCCACCAACAGGTCCATATTCCCGGACCGGGCCATCAGTGCTTTCCAGCCAGCTTTGTAGAATCTAGCACCTAGCCAGAACTGCACAGGGGTAGCCAATACCAACTGAAGCCAACCTGGCAATGCCCACTCATACCCGAATGGCATGCCAAGCATAGGCACGACAAGAGGAATACTGAACAAAGCAGCAAGTGCAACTGGCCACCAGGTTGATAGTGTCGCCTTCGCTTCACCTTCTTTCTGTGACGCTTCTTCGACCGGTATCGAGGCGTCATATCCAGCCTTCTCGATCGCAGCAATCAAGGTTTCAGGTGTGACGCCAGCCGTTTTGATTTGCGCCCTTTCTGTCGCTAGATTTACCGACGCGTCAATTACACCAGGCACCTTCTTGAGAGCCTTTTCCACCCGTGTCACACACGACGCGCAGGTCATTCCCGCTATAGACAAGGAGATGGCATCGGTCGCAACGTCGTAGCCGGCTTTTGCGACCGCCGAAGACAACGCCTGGAACTCAGTACCTGCTTCTGCACGTACGGTGGCCTTCTCCGTCGCGAGATTTACCGATACGGTCTCGACACCTGGTACAGCTTTTAACGCTTTCTCAACGCGAGCCACGCATGACGCGCACGTCATACCTTCAATTTTGAAGCTCTGCTCCCTCAACTGGCTACTTGATTTAACTGCAATATCCATAAAACCTCCAAAGTCTGTACCTTGAAGATAGACCTTCCAACGACCGGAAGGTCAAGCAGTGTGACGACCAGATCGAAAATTTGTTCAATTTATTACTCAGCACTGGCTTATGTCTTAATATGGCCTACTCGACAATAGCCCCCTCTGCCCTGTTTTCCGCTGACAGGATCTTTTCCGGTATCGATTGGCACGTTGACCTTCGCACAGCCAAAGCCCTTCGAACTATTCAACCCATACAACGTAGATTTCCTTGCCGGTAATCAGATGTATTTCAGTAGCCAGGATCCAAAAGCAGCTAATGCACGTGTTCGTACAAACTTTGATATCTCTTTGAAAAGGCCTTGATTTAGCCTTGACTTAGCCTTGATTTACTTTGATAAACCTTGATGTCAGAAAGTCGATTTTCAAGCCCTCATCTCAATTATTTTTTCCGTTATTTCAGATTGTATTTATCTTGGATTACTTAAAATATTCACAATGCTGCCAGCACTTAGGAGAGGCTTTTCATAGGCTAGATCGCTCCTTGTGCATAGCATGAAAATTCGATGTAGCCTTGTTGGCATCCTCCACGACGCAGCTTTGCCGATCAACTGTATCAGCTAAATTTCCTAGAACCGTTAAATTAAGAAGCCAAAACCTTGTTAATTTGCTCCACCCCGTTCGTTATTTTTTCATGAAGGTCGGCCCACCAGGCCTTCGTAAGTTGAGTATGTGGGCGATGGAATAACCGGTAAATGCCATAAAGCTGTGCTTTTTCTTGGTGCCTATACACGGGGACTAGATAATCAAAATCAGAATTTATTAATTTCCAATCTGGCAAAACCGCCTCAGCCGCTTGGTCTGCGAGACGCTTGATCTCTGCCTCGCTTTTTTCAGGACCATCCACCGGGAACAAAATTTCAGCATCCTTGCCGTTTGACTCGAACAGACAAGCTGACAGTTCCAGTAAACCAAGACTGCGGAGGATATCCATCCTCGGAAAAAAGGCGTCAGCCGGATTCCCGCCTTCCTCGGCTACACCACTCAATACGTCAGCATCGTGAAGAAAATCCAATTCGCTTTTCCAGGCAGTGTAGTGTGCCGTCCGACTAAACCCCAAAAAAACAAATTCGCCATAAGAAGCATGTTTGGTCTTGTTAAATTCTAAATAAAATACAGATCGCGAGAGCCCACCATCGGCAGCAAGATGCTGCGAATAATAAAGCTCTACGTACAGGCGTAGCAGTTGAACATCTTGCGCTTCACGGATCGCTTTAACTGCTGACTTCTTCCTTTCACCTACTCGCTGATCCACCAACCCTTTCACTATGCTGTTTGGCAGCCAGATAACATCTTCTGACATCGTGAGCGTATAGTGAGGCCGTGAATTGTTTCCATCACTTTTAACAAGACCCGCATCTACAAGCATTGCAATTGCTACTGTGGCACGTTGGCTTTTTATCCCTCCATACGTCTCGACAGAGTTAGCAGACCAGTTGGTTTCACGATTACTTCCATCAGTCCCGCAAGCCAATACCAAGAATGCCACGGCTGGGTTTAGCCCAAGTGCACAGGCTTCGCGCCACTCTTTAAGTCCAATTGAAAAGAACCCTTCAGTTTTTTTACTCATTTTTTACTGTAAATAAACGAATATTTTTGCATGCCGCGATACTTATCCCGACCGAGGCAAGAATACTTCGTGTGCTATTAGTTTTATCGTCGGCAGAGCTTCAGACGTATGATGCAACTGTGATGCAAAATTGGATTGTTTATTTAATAAAATCAAATAGTTATTCAGAATGGATTTACATTTTTATGTGCTTTTTTGTGCATTATGGGTTTGGGACTGCTGACCGATTCAGAGCGCAAGAGTTCGACCCATGATTTGATGCGACATAAAAAAGCACGGGGTAAGAAAATCTTGCGTCCCGAAGGATTTTTTCTAATTGCGTGTTTAGGGGTTTCCTTATGAAAGCAGAAAAGTGCCCTAACCTTCTGAAAAATTCCGGTTTTATAATATTAAAAACGCAATAAACATGATAACGAAAGCGCTGCACAGGACGTCTCTGGCGGTAGTGCACAACCTTTTCTCCTACACAGTTGCTCGGCCTAACTTGGGGTAGAGAAAAAACAGAGCAGCGACCGGTCGGATGAGGCAACCTCTATCATCTTACACTGCCCACAACAACTTATAGCCAAGGCCGGTTTGAGAGTCAGGGCTACAACGTTCCCAGATAGTCGCGTACCTCCGCGCAGGGTCGCCCAGCGGTTTTTACCAAGTCTAAAATCGCAGAACAGGGGTTAATCAGAATCCTAATTGTTGTGGCAGCTTGTTGGAAACTAGCCAGAAATGATTGCAAAAACACGCAAAATCCAAGGTGAGAAGTTATGTGAACTGCTTTTTCATATTTTTATTTGTAATAACTTTGACTTCATCTGACATCAAGTGTCAATTTGATCGAAATTTCACCCTGCTTGATCGTCTGCGATCTGCCAGGAGCGGACGGTGAGCGCGAAAGCCGAACTTTACTTTTGCTCTACCGCTGACCGACGGCTCCTACGACAAGGTAGAAACAATCGAGGCTGTCGACTCATGGACCGCAAATCCAACTCTGCTTGTGAGGTGCAACGGGAGCCGTTTCTACCGTTTCCGACTTCGAGTGGATGCCAATAACGCCGTTGAAACGATGTACTACTGCCCTTGTACTAGCGAATTGATTATTGGGCAGTCTCCCTCCCGGTTTCCAGCTTCGCACTGGTTCACTAATCCTGACAGCACTTCCCGCATCTTCAGCAGATCCGCAATCTTGCCTTCGATGATAGCCAATTTATGCACGGCCAAATCGTGTGTCTTGTTGCAGCAGACCGCTTGGTCCAGTCGTAACAGGTTCTCGATTTCCTCCAACGTAAAACCAAGCACTTGGGCGCGCTTGATGAACTGTAGCCGGCTCACATCTTCATCGGAATACCGCCGATGCCCACCGAGGGGCTTTACTGGTTCGGGCAAAAGCCCACGGCGTTGGTAATAGCGGATTGTCTCAATATTCACGTTGGCTTGTTTGGCTACCTGCCCAATTGTCAGCATTGCAATGTTCCCGTCTGTGTTTTATCCAAAAATCGCTTGATTCCGTACCTAAGTACGGAATATATACTATCCGCAACGTGGGCAATCGGAGTCCGGGATGGAAAATCTAAACTCAAAAGGACCGCTTCTTGCGGGGGTGTTTGCGGCAATTGGCGCGTCGGTCTGCTGCGTCGGGCCGCTGGTGTTGCTGGCGCTGGGCATTGGCGGGGCGTGGGTCGGCAATCTGACTGCCCTAGAGCCGTATCGCCCTATCTTCATCGGTGTCGCACTTCTGGCCTTTGGCTTGGCCTATCGCCGGCTGTACCAGGTCCGAGCAGCATGTGTGCCCGGTGCCGCGTGCGCTACGCCAGCCATAGCGCAGCGTCAGCGCATCCTCTTTTGGGTGATAGTTGTACTGGCGCTTTGCCTCCTGCTGGTGCCCACAGTCGCCCCATTGTTCTTGTAAAGGAAGTTCCATGCGCTCTATCACCAAACTTATCGCCGTAGGACTCTTACCCATCACGAGCGCCTTCGCGGCAACAGCCACCACCACAGCGCTTGAGTTGCAGAACATGACCTGCTCGCTGTGCAGCGTTACGGTAAAGAAGGCGCTGGGCAATGTGCCGGGCGTCAAAGATGCCAAGGTTGATTACGTCACTAAGATAGCAACTGTGACCTATGACACCGACAAGACCGCCATTGCCGATCTGATCAAGGCAACGACCAATGCCGGGTTCCCCTCTACTCCTCGGAAGTGACTGGTATGACGACCGCTACACTTGAATCGACACTGACCTGTCCGCGCTGCGGCTTTGCCAAGCCGGAGACCATGCCAACGGATTCCTGCCAGTTCTACTATGAATGCAGCAACTGCAAGGCCCTCTTGCGCCCGAAAGCCGGGGATTGCTGCGTGTATTGCTCCTATGGCTCGGTCAAGTGCCCGCCCATTCAGGAGCAGCGCAGTTGCTGCGGGTGACATAGCCCAAGGCTGCCGACGCGGGTACTCGATAAACCATCGAGCAGAAAGGAAATGGAGCGTGCCCAAGCAATATGACCTTGTCGCGATTGGAGCCGGGACAGCAACCTTGGTGGCGTGCATGCGGGTTCAGGCTGCCGTTGCGATCATATCCCTGTGTCTAATGGGTTTCGAAGTTTTTTTATCCTTCAGAGGTGAGTTATGCCGGTATGTCACTTCACCACGCTGGCGTAAAATATGGATCGGCGGATAGAGATAGGACAGCAAGAAAACTTCCTACGAGAAGAATGGATTTCACAGTTGAAAACAGCCGACCACAAAGTCGGTTTTTTAAGCGCTCAACAGTAAATGTTCAGATTATCGGAAAAATGTGTTCTAGGCATTCGGATCAAAGGTCATAAAACCCGACATCTACTTGCATAGCATGCTGAAAATTTTTTTCCAGGTTAATATCGTATAGATTTATATATTCCTTACCTTTCCAATATCGGTCGGCAACTGCCAATTCAATATATGAGCAACGCGTTTAATAATCCAAATAACTTGCTCATCCGTTCCCCATCCTGATTGAGCCAACTTGGCAAAGTGGAATCGAAGGATCTCACCTTCACTTAATAGCGGGGTACGGATCCACTTCTGATCAAAACATTCCTTTGACAAGTCAAAAGCCAAGTCCACACATATCTGCCATGTTTCAAAAAGCTCAATTGGTGAACACGGAAAGTAGTTTCCTTCCGCAAAAACCGGGGGATTATCTGGGGATTCAGGACGCGGGAAGTCATTCGGGACCGCCGAGTAAATAGTTTGACTATCCAGCTTCCACAGATTCATGATTCAACCCAATATAGAACAGTATGCATACTGTATAAACATACAGCCGAAGAATCAAGGGTTTCATTTTGTTAACTGCATGAGGCTCGAACAACACCAATTCTAATCTGCAACCGATGCATTGCCACTAGTAACAAAATCTTTATAGCAATGTGGCCGTGTCACTATGGCTAATGGCAACCACCGCTGTGTGTACCAAGATTTCTCGGACTTACTTCGTCCATGTCTGTTAACTTTTTAAGAATTTTGCAGTCCTTACTTGCCTGAGTCGTGTTGCAAAGGCTGCGTAATTCTTTCAATTGCTTCTGAAGCGCTTTTAAGTCACCAATCCGTTGGGCTACATGAGTGATGTGTTTATCTAACACTTGATTAACCTCGCCGCAATCGCTTTCAGGAGCATCTCGGAACGTCAGCAAAGAACGTATTTCGTCCAATGCCATATCGAGCGACCGACAATGGCGAATGAACAAAAGTCTTTCAACATGAACCTCGTTATAAACCCGGTAGTTAGCCGAAGTTCTTGCTGCAGTAGGAAGTAACCCTTCTCTCTCATAAAAACGGACTGTTTCCACCAAACAACCAGTGCGGGTGGCTAATTCACCAATTTTCATATTGATTTTCATAAATTTTCCTTTCAACTGAAAAACGCTCTTGACTCTGTACCCACTACAGGGTCTCTAATAGACAATATACGCTTCTCAAGGAAAATTATGACTTCCAGACCAACCGATTCATGCTGTTCTTGCTCGCCAATGGCGGCAGCAAACGAACCTGATGATGCCTTACCGTCATCACAGCAACTTGTCATGCGCATTGAGAAAATGGACTGCCCAACAGAGGAAGGTCTGATTCGTAAAAAGCTTGCAAGTATGCCTAGTGTCGATCGCCTTGACTTCAATCTGATGCAGCGTCGGCTTACCGTGCACCACCATTCTCCGGATCCGGAAGCGATCGTCGACGCTGTGGCGTCTCTGGGTATGGATGCGATCGTTGAGAGCAAGGCGTCAGGGGCGGGCGAGATGCAAGCGGTATTTTCAATCCAAAACATGGATTGTCCAACCGAGGAAGCGCTCATCCGGAATAAGCTGTCTCCGATGAAGGGTATCACTGGTCTCGATTTCAACCTGATGCAACGCAAACTGACGGTCAACCACACGTTGGACCACCCAGCATCCATCCAGTCGGCATTGGAATCTATTGGGATGAAGGCTGTGCTTGAAACTGATAACTCACCGGCAGATAAGGCTGCAACGCAGGAGCCTTTACCAGTTATCTCGCGTAAAAAATGGTGGATGGTTTCGGTCGGCGGCGTTGCGGCGCTAATAGCCGAGGTTATCGCATGGACTACAGGGAACGAAAATTCCTGGCCGGTGATTGCATTGGCGCTGTTTGCAATCGTAATCAGTGGCACCGAAACATATAAAAAGGGCTGGGTCGCGTTGAGCAATCGCAGTCTCAATATCAATGCACTAATGACAATTGCCGTCACAGGCGCGATTCTCATTCAACAGTGGCCAGAAGCCGCGATGGTTATGGTTTTGTTCACCATCGCTGAAATGATTGAAGCGCTGTCGCTCGACCGTGCACGCAACGCGATTCGCGGACTGATGGCTTTGACACCGGACGTCGCGAGCATCCTTCAGGCGGATGGATCCTGGCAGGAAATGCGAGCGTCGGCGGTAAAGGTAGGAATGACTGTGAGGATCGGTCCCGGAGAGCGTATCCCTCTTGACGGTCAGTTAGTAAGTGGACAATCATCGGTCAATCAAGCGCCAATTACAGGCGAAAGCATGCCTGTTTTAAAATCCGTAGGCGACAAAGTATTTGCCGGCACAATCAATGAAACTGGTTCCTTCGATTATCGTGTTTCGGCCGCACAAACCGATTCCACCCTGTCGCGCATTATTCGTGCGGTAGAGGAAGCCCAAGGAAGCAAGGCACCGACGCAACGATTTGTCGATCGGTTCGCCTCCCTCTATACGCCGATTGTCTTTTTCGCGGCGTTGGCTGTTGCTGTCGTCCCTCCCCTGGCATTTGGCTTGCCTTGGATGGACTGGATCTACAAGGCGCTTGTATTGTTGGTTATCGCGTGTCCTTGTGCCTTGGTGATCGCAACACCAGTCACTGTCGTCAGTGGTCTTGCCGCCGCAGCAAAGGCAGGGATCTTGATCAAGGGGGGTGTGTATCTGGAGCAGGGACATAAGCTCAAGGTCTTGGCATTGGATAAAACTGGCACTATCACCATGGGCCGGCCGACCGTAACAGACATTTTTCCTTTGTCCGCTGAATCAGATTCGGGATTATGCTTGGCAGCAACACTAGCGTCTCGATCAGATCATCCCGTTTCTACGGCTGTAGTAACGTATTGGAAAGCAAATAATGAAACGGCCGGTCTTGCTGAGGTAACCGACTTCGAAGCCATCACTGGGCGAGGTGTGAAAGGCCGTATCGCCGCTCAATGGTACTACCTGGGAAACCACCGCTTGGTCGAGGAACTCGGCATTTGCAATGCAGCGACAGAGGCTGCTTTGCATAACTTCGAGGCAGAGGGGAAAACGGCTGTCGTCATTTGTAATGAACATACGCCGCTGGCCGTCATCGCCGTCGCCGATACTGTTCGAGAGACCAGCCGACAAGCAATCGCTCAATTGCACGCCCTTGGTGTGCGCACCTTGATGCTTACAGGGGACAATGCGCTTACGGCACGAGCAATTGCCGATAATGTTGGCATTGATGACGCACGCGGGAACCTGCTTCCTGAAGACAAGCTTGCCGTCGTCAGTGACGCAATAGAACAGCATGGAACGGTCGGCATGGTGGGTGATGGAATCAACGATGCTCCGGCACTTGCGAAGGCGAGCATCGGTTTTGCAATGGGAGCGGCGGGTACCGACACTGCTCTGGAAACAGCAGACGTAGCGCTGATGGATGACGATTTAGGAAAAATCCCACACTTCATCCAGTTAAGCGCCAAGGCTGCCCGGATTCTTCGACAAAATATCGTCATTGCTCTGAGCATCAAAGCAGTGTTTCTTGCGCTCGCGCTTCTGGGCGCAGCCACCCTCTGGATGGCCGTATTTGCTGATATGGGTGCGAGCCTTATTGTCGTGTTTAACGGGCTGCGTCTTCTTCGAGGAAATGTATCTGTCCCGATTGTTAATAAATTACCACGTGGGGCATCCGGCATCCCAGTTAAAACATAGAAAGGCTAAGCCAATTCCTGCACTGCACCGTCATTTCTGAAAAGGCACTTAACGAAAATTCGCCTTTCTACTTCCCGTCCAGCACGAGCGGCTTGTTTTTCTCTTGACACGCAGACAGTGAGAAAAACAGTGATGAAATGGCTATAAGCGATGATCTCATTAGAGTCTCCTGACGACAACTATGCCGGATAGTCAGGCAAAAAGTGATGGCAAGATTTCTGCTGCCACCACTTTTTGCTAACTGAACTCTATGCTTTCGTTATATTAAGATTTGTTGAACGAAAGACCACGGGTGTCGCCTCATACATCCCGCTCGCTTGCGTGTTCATCACAAGCCGCTGCGCACGCTTCGCACGCTTCTTGGCACCTTTTGCAGTGAGCATGCTTATCAGCATGTGCTGCGCAAGCTTGGGCACAAATGCGACAAAGATGAGCACACACCGCACAGAAGTCGCCGTGATGCTGTGAGCCGCGTGCGAGCGCTTTTAGCGTGGCTTCACACATATCGGCGCAATCCAAGTTAATGAGTGCACACTGTGCATCACCGCCTTCCCGTATGTCCGCCGCCGCACATTCCTGGCACGCGTGCAAAGCTTCCTCGCATGCTTCAATACATGCTTGTAGATCTACTTGTTTTTCAGTCGTAGCCATCATTATTCCTTTAGGTTAGGATTAATAAAATTGCAACTTCATCGATTGCACTACTAATGCGGCAGCAGGTCGATGTAGCCTGTCACCCCATTTCTTTGCAAATAGTCAAAACCGAGCGGATACACAGCCAATGGAGGCGGAATGCGCCCCATCTGCCCTCCACCACTGTTAAACATTGGCTCATGATTTAGTGAGAATGGTGAGAGTGCTCACCATGTGTGTCTAATGCCGGGCCGAAAGCATGGGTACTGCTATCTTGTTCACAGGGAGTTTCTTCTAATTGAACTGTCGTGTGGTGCATCTTGAATTCGTCAGCGAGCATTTTGCGAATGGATGCCAAAAGCGTCGGCCAGTCCGGGGCAGGTCCACTGCGGACTACGTGAACAGTCAGGCTGGACTTTCCGCTTGTAATCGACCAGACATGAAGGTCGTGGATGCTGGCCACGCCAGGCAGTGCCAGGATAGCGGCCTTCACTTCAGCAACGTCAACGTCCTCTGGGACACCTTCCAAGAGCACGTGCATGCTGGCCTTTAACAGGGTCCAAGTGCGGGGTAAAACCCACAGTCCAATGCCGACTGCCACAGCAGAATCAACCCATGCCCACCCGGTATAGCGAATGATTAATGCACCAAGGATGACGCCGACAGATCCCAGCATATCGCTCCAGACTTCAAGGTAAGCGCCTTTAACATTGAGGCTGGAGTCTTTGCCTGCGCTAAGCAGGCGCATGCTGATCAAGTTAATGACAAGGCCGAGCGCCGCAATGATCAACATGACGCCAGACTGAATTTCCGGCGGATTTTTGAGCCGCTGATAGGCCTCAAACAAGATGTACAGCGCAACCAGGAAAAGAAGGACTGCGTTGAACGCTGCTGCCAGAATCTCGAAGCGGTAATAGCCGAAAGTACGCTGGCTATCTGCATCTCTACGGCCAATGCGGATCGCTGTCAACGAAATTGCCAGTGCAGCAGTATCGGTAAACATGTGAGCGGCATCCGAGATGAGCGCAAGGCTGTTAGTCAATATGCCGCCAACAAGTTCAGCGATCAGAAAAGCCGTCGTCATAAACAACGCTATCCAAAGTGGCCGCTCGTTCTGCCCTGCTGATACCCCATGTGAATGTGAATGTCCTGCGCCCATCAGTTTCTCCTTATCGATAACGTCTAGACCTCTTCGCACAGCAAGGACAGTAAGTCGCTTTGAGAGGAATAATCCAATATGGTCTGGCAGTCGTAGGCCGCGCCAGCACGGCCTACGACTGCTCATGCCGTTTATTTCAGGCTAACTTCTTCTTCCAAAAAGGTACGGCCTCCTTACTTTCATTTGGCACTGATGCTCCTTCAACCACATCCTCCGGATCACGACCGTGAGCCATCTGATAAAGCAAAGGCAGAACCAACAGCGTCAGAAACGTGGAAGAGAGAATGCCGCCAATAACTACCGTGGCAAGGGGCCGCTGTACTTCCGCGCCAGTACCGGTTGCAAGTGCCATCGGCACAAATCCGAGCGATGCAACAAGTGCCGTCATGAGCACGGGCCTCAAACGTGTCAGTGCCCCTTCATGAACGGCCTCATTTACCGACTGACCCTGTTCCCGTAGACCACGGATAAAGGAAATCATGACCAAGCCGTTGAGCACCGCAACACCCGACAATGCAATAAAGCCCACCGCCGCCGATATTGACAACGGTATGCCGCGCAACCAGAGCGCGACAATGCCGCCCGTCAGCGCAAAGGGAATGCCGGTAAAGACCAGTACGCCATCCTTAATGTTATTAAACATCGCAAACAGCAGCACGAAGACCAGAAGCAAGGAAACTGGGACGACGATTTTCAATCGATTGGTGGCGGACTGAAGATTCTCGTACTGCCCTCCCCACACCGTCCAGTATCCTGCCGGGACCTTGACCTGTTCGTTAATACGCTGTTCGGCTTCTGCCACAAAGGAGCCAAGATCTCTCCCTCGGACATTGGCGCTAACCACAATACGACGCTTGCCATTTTCGCGACTTATCTGGTTTGGTCCAGGAGCCAGTTCCAGACTCGCGACTTCACCCAGAGGAATGTAATTGGTCCGTGTAGTAACGTCTGACGTCGATGGCAGCGGTAACGGCAGCCGCTTCAAAGCTTCTAGATCAGTACGCAAGTTTTCCGGCAGACGCACGACAATGTCGAACCGACGATCGCCCTGAAAGAGCGTTCCCGCTTCCCGACCACCAGTTGCCGTTGCGATGACTTCCTGCACGTCGTTGACGTTGAACCCATAGCGAGCCGTCTTTTCCCGGTCGATATTGATGGTCAGCATAGGCAGACCAGTAGTTTGTTCAGTTTTAACTTCTGTCGCACCCGGCACCTTTTGCAGCACAGCCGAGATCTTTGCCGCAGTGTCGTTTAGAACATCAGTGTCATCACCAAACACCTTCACTGCAACGTCACTACGGACGCCCGAAATCAGTTCGTTGAAGCGCAACTGAATTGGCTGGCTGAACTCATAGTTGTTGCCAGGGATCTTCGCTACCTCTTCCTGTATCGCGCTTATAAGCTCATCACGCGTTTTCTTTGGCTCGGGCCACGTATCTTCCGCCTTGACCATGATGTAGCCATCCGAAATATTCGGGGGCATTGGATCGGAAGCCACTTCAGCAGTGCCGGTTCGTGCAAAAACACGGTCGATTTCAGGAAATTTCGCCTTCAGTCTGCGCTCAATCTGTTGTTGCATAGAGACCGATTGCGTTAGGCTCGTTCCTGGGATACGCAGTGCCTGGATCGCCATATCCCCTTCATTCAGGCTCGGAACGAACTCACTACCAAGCCGTGTTCCTATCAAAACAGAAAGCGCAATCATCACTACTGCAAAGGTCATGACGACCGGCTTATTGACCATCGCACGTGTCAGCAATAAGTCATAATGACGCTTCGCAAAGAGCATCATCCTGTTCTCTTTTTCGGCGACCTTTTTACCGATAAAGAGAGCCACGGCTGCGGGAATGAAGGTGACTGACAAAATCATTGCACCGAGAAGCGCGATGACTACAGTAAATGCCATCGGGTGAAACATCTTACCTTCCACTCCGGTCAACGCAAAAATCGGCAGGTAGACAATCATGATGATTAACTGGCCGAATAAAAGGGGGCGGCGTGCCTCCTGCGAGGCAGCAAACACTTCATGAAAGCGCTCAGTAAGCGTTAGTGGCCGCTGATGATGGGCTTGGGCATGCGCAAGTCGTCTGACACAGTTTTCTACGATGACGACTGCACCATCAATAATAATTCCAAAGTCCAATGCGCCAAGGCTGAGCAGGTTGGCACTGACGTGATTTGCCACCATTCCGGTGAACGTGAATAGCATTGCAAGAGGAATCACGGCTGCTGTAATCAGAGCGGCTCGAATGTTGCCGAGGAAGAGAAACAAAACGACAATGACCAGAACCGCACCTTCAGCCAAATTCTTTTTAACCGTATGAATCGCTTTGTCAACCAGGACAGTCCGGTCATACACGGTTATGGCTTCAATACCTTCAGGTAATGACCTATTAATCTCCGCCATTTTTTTGTCAACCGCTTGAGATACCTTGCGGCTGTTCTCTCCGAGCAGCATAAAAACCGTCCCGAGTACAACCTCCCGACCATTCTCGGTTGCCGCACCGGTTCGCAACTCCCGACCAATGTCCACGTCAGCGACATCCCGGATACGTACCGGCACACCTTTGAAATTGCTGAGAACAATATTTCGGATGTCTTCCAGGGAACGCACCTGCCCCGGAGCGCGGATCAAATATTGTTCACCTCTACGTTCGATGTAACCGGCTCCGACATTGCCATTATTTTTGTCCAAAGCAGAGACGATGCTTTGTAAAGACAGTCCAAAAGATGCCAGCTTCTGTGGCGATGGAGCGACCAGAAATTCTTTGGAGAAGCCACCAATAGAATTGATTTCAGTGACGCCCGGTACGTTGCGCAATTGAGGTTTGATGATCCAGTCCTGCACCTCACGTAGGTCGGTTGGGGTGTAAGGCAAACCGTCTGGTTTTTTTGCGCCGTCCTTCGCCTCGACGGTCCATAGATAAATTTCACCCAGGCCAGTTGAGATGGGTCCCATTGACGGCGAGATACCTGCCGGTAGCCTGCTCCGTGCCTCCTGAAGCCGTTCATTGACCAGTTGGCGGGCAAAGTAAGTGTCTGTGCCGTCTTTGAAAATAACCGTAATTTGCGACAAGCCATAACGGGACAGTGACCGGGTTTGCTCCAGATTTGGAAGGCCTGACATGACTGTCTCAAGCGGATAGGTGACCCGCTGCTCGGTTTCGAGTGGCGAATAACCTGGAGCCGATGTATTAATCTGTACCTGAACATTGGTTATGTCTGGCACAGCGTCAATGGGCAGCTTCTGGTAGCTATAGACACCGTAGCCGGCCATCCCGAGCACGGCCAGGAGTACCAGCCAGCGGTGTTCAATAGCAAAACGTATGATGCGTTCAAACATGATTTTATCTTCTCCGCATCAGTGTGCGTGCTCGGCGCTGCCCTTGCCGAGTTCTGCTTTAATGACAAAACTACCGGCTGCAGCATAAGGAACACCAGGTTTTAGTCCCTTGACAATTTCAACCTGCTTGCCATCACTACGGCCAATGGTCACCGGTTGGGCCACGAATCCACCCGGAACGCGCATAAACACGACAGGCTTGTCGTTGATCGATTGAACAGCCTCTGCTGAAACGGCGACCGGAACGTTGCTTTGCTCAGCTACCAGTTCCACGTTTACGTACAAACCAGGACGCCATGCCATTTGCGGGTTCTGAATCACAACTCGGGCATTTGCCGAACGTGTTTGCTCGCCGATCAAGGAACCGACATACGATACTTTTCCGGTCGCTTTGGACTCGGACGACGCCGCTGTAACTACAGCCGTTAGGCCGACGCGAACTTTCTCGATATCTTTGGCAGGCACTATGACGTTTGCCCACACCGTTGATAGGTCGGAGAGCACGAATATGTTGGTGTCCTCTTTTACAGTTTCACCAAGAGTGACGTGCTTTTCAACGATTGCGCCGTCGAATGGTGCGCGCACCTCGAATCGGCTCAAGGAACCCGCTCCAGTGGTAGTGGCCCCCAACGCGGCAAGCTTTTGCCGGGCATTTTGTGCAGCGATTTCGGCTTCACGCAGTTGCTGCTGAGCTTCAAGATAGTCCTGCTGCGCGGAAATTTTCTCTTCCCAGAGCTTTTTTTCACGGGCATAGGTGGTTCGGGCGAATTCAAGCCGTTTCTGTGCGGCGAGCAGTTCACTCCGCTGTTCGGACAAGGATGTACTTGAAATGACAGCTAACACTGTCCCTTTTTTGACGATCTGTCCAAGGCTCGCGGAAACAGATTCCACGACACCGCCAACACGTGACACCACATGCGCGGTACTGTCTTCGTTAAAACCGATTTCTCCTGGAAGTTGGAGCACGCTTTGAATGCGCGCAGAACCAGCCTCCTGCAAAGTCACGCCACTTGCGTTAATTTGCGCATCTGTCAGTTCAACTTTTCCTTCTTCTTTTGAAAATGAGAAAACGAATGACTCACCGCCTGCTTGCGCAGTGATCTTTGCATCGAAAACGTATGGTTCTGCAATGACGGTGGTGCTCTTGAGTGCCCCCTCTTCTGGCGCAAAAGCGATCTCCTGCGACTCTCCATCAGGACGACTGAGCGTGCCAGATATTTTGGCGGAGGTCGGCGGTAGAGGCTTGCCTTGCCTGCTTAGATAAACGACGAATCGTGCTTCGCCAGCATCTTCGACTAGGGTGATTTCGAGATCAAAATTGCCCTTGCTGTACAACTGGCCGCCATGCAATCCTTTTTTTGCAGCTTCTTGTTTATGTTCCGTGGCTGCATTGCCTTTCTCATCTTCATGGCTGCTTTCAGAACGCGCACCTGCCTCCTCTTCAACAAGCTTGCTATTACCTGTAAAGAGCACAAAGGCACCAAATAATGCGCCGACGATAATGATGGCAATAATTGCCATTAACTGTTTTCTGTTCATTGTTGCTCCTGATGCACGGTGCCCATGTTGGGTCTCTCAAATGCGACACCGACAATGCGGTCTATTTCAGCGGCGCTTCGATGAGTCTCGGCGAGCGCACGCAAATACTGGGATCGAGCTTGGAAGAACGTACGTTGTGCATCAAGCACCTCAAGGAAATTGAACTTCCCGAGTTCATAGCCTTTCGTTGTCGCGTCATATGCACTTTGCGCACCAGGCAAGATTTCTTGTCTCAGCAGCCCAACTTCCATACGACTAGCATTCAACCTGTCATAGGCTTGGCCAAGTTCGCTATTCAAACGTACCTCGGTCGCTGTCAACTCATCTCGTGCCTTATCGGAGCGACGTAGTGCCTCCAGCACATTGCCTTGGTTGCGATCAAACAGCGGCAGTGGGACCGACACGCCAACAATGGCCTGATTGCGTCCTAACTGCTCATCGCGCTTAACACCAAGACTGACCGTAATATCTGGTACGCGGCGGGTAAGCTCAACCCGCGCTAACGCCTGCCGACGATCGACTTCCATGCGTGCGCGCTGAAGACTGGGAGCTTGGCGCAGCCCCTGTTTTAGTTCATCGACGCCTGGAAGCGAAGGGAGCGTTTCAAGTTGGTTCTCCGCAAGGTCAAAGTAAGGAACGGCATTGCCCCACATAGCTCCCAAGCGCTTGCGCGATGCCTGCAACTCGCTAGTCGCTTGCGCAAGTTCGACGCGCACGCCGGACTCCGCTACCCGAGCCTTAGTTTCTTCAACGGGCGAGACCTTGCCAGCGAGAACGCGCTTGGAGGCGATTTCAGTTGCACGTTTCGCAAGTTCAGTAGTCGCCTGAGCCAGACGAAATCGCTCCTGCGCGGTTACAACGTCATAGAAGGCCGATACCACGGCAGCACGTACTTCTGCCTGCTTTCCCTGCAGTTCAAGCATTGCAGCGTCGTATCCGCGCCGCGCAGCCGTTACACGTGCTGCGCGCTTTCCACCAAGCTCAAGGGGCTGGCTCAGTTGAAACGTAGTGGTTCTGGTTTCTTGCTTGGTGTCCTCAATAGAGGTTCCAACCTGCGGATTTGGGATGGTCTGCGCTTGTAGAATCGCGCCCTCCACGGCCTGGACTTCTCGGCGTGCGACAGCAATATCTGGATTGGCGCTATACGCTAAATCCAGCGCGGCTCCCAGAGAAAGCGTCCCCATTGGCTCGACTGGCCGAGTCCTGGCGACCCCTGACTTGGTGCTTTCTGCTTTAACGGTGCTTTCTGCTTTAACACCGTTCTCAGCATATGCAGGAGGTAAAACGAGTACCGCTAACGCGAGCGGCAACAACAACTTTTGCATCGAATCTCCTTGTGCAACGAACAAAGGGATCCGGCAAGACGCTGGGTGTGTTAAATCAAATGAATGTGAAGATAGAACAAGCGACGTGCCGGATTACAAAGCGGCAGGTGCCCATTTAGGACGTTCGGGTCGATCAGGACGAACCGATGCAAGATGAGGAGTTACAGCAAATACTTCGTCAGTGTTTGCAACTTCAATAGAAAGTGAATAAGAAGGCACTGACACAATGCCCACGCCACCAAGGTGACAAACTGTACAGTCGTCGTCTGAGAGCAGCTTGGATCCTACGTTTTTCTCCGACTTGGAATCGCCCCCTGTAACAACATGCTTATGGACATGATGCCCAAAATGGGAAGCAACCGGGCTGCTTTCATGTTGACAATAGGTGGCCGCAGCCGCCCAGCTTAGCTGGAACGGCAGCACAACCATCATCAAAATAATCAGCAAACGTCGCATACGTTGTTGGTGTTCTTCAGTAATAACTCGGAGTTTCCATGCAACAAAACCATGAATAGCTAATTATAAGCCAAGCACTTTCGTTGGGATTCCAGAAAGACATAGAAGTTCGTACTTTTTAGACAAATCTCGCCACTTCTTGCTCGGAAGTTAACATCTTTCGTAGGCAATAGTCTGGCGGCCAAAATGCCGAGATTTTTTTCGGGCCGCCGTAAATACGTCTCATCGATCGCGATCAAGCTTGGTACGCAAGCGGCTGCAAGCGAGTCGGCTGCCCTGTGAACCGATGGCAATGCAGATGCCGACTGCTTCGGTACTTCACGAATCTTCAGGCGGTGTTCCAGGCACCGCGCATGGGCTTCAACCTCCCCTGATACCTGAGTCGACAAACTGGGTGCCAATTGCAGCATTTGCTCTTCTAATGCAATCCTGATATAGGAGGCGTTGTAGCACTGCCAAGATGCCCTCCGAACGACATGCTGACTGCCGCAACGATGGCACGCCATAGGCTTTGCCGCTTCAATGACATACAGGCTGCGCTTCACCGAGCATGCTTGTCACTCAGCGCATGCAACTGCTCCCAACAGGACCACGTAAGTGCTGCGAGGGAACGATGAGTTGCTGAAACCGGACCGCCTTTATGGCGGATCTTCATGTCGATGAAGCGCCAAGACTATTACGTCATGTCTTAATACAGGATAAAGGCGAACGTCCAATTGGCCACCCAAATGATCCTGATACATTTGTCAATTTTTATTTATCTGCCCATAAAAATGAACGTTTGCTAGCATCCAACTAAAAAGGCGCATGGAGTCCATCTTTTTACAAGGCAGTCATTTACGACTTAACTGCCAGTCATTTTTCCAATTCTTCATCACATCCATTTCTTTCTTCTGAGAATCAATAATCTTGTGCGCGATCTGTTTCACTTCTTCGTGTTGGCCTCTTACCAATGCTGACTGAGCCATTTTGATTCCATCCTGGTGATGCTGGCTCATCATTGTCAAGAACATCGAATCAAATGCATCACCTTGACTAGCACGTAGCTTCGCCATCTTGCTTTCCATACCCTTCATCGACTCTTTCATACCAGGCATCTGCATATTGACAGCATCGCCTTTACCCCCGTACCACTGTTGTTTCAATTTTTGCATGTGAGCAATGTCTTTTTCTTGATCTTCGCGCATCATCTTAGCTAGGCCCTTGATTTCACCGCGAGAAGAGTTGGACTCAGCCATTTGCGCCATCTCCATCCCGCTGTGGTGATGGGCAGACATCGTATCGAGGAATTGATGATCGAATGGCGCTTTACTGGCTCCTGGGCTGGCATGCATTCCAGCATGCCCTTTCATACTGCCGTCAGAACCGGCATGCATCGCGCCGTGTTCTTTCATTCCTGTACCGAGGGTATCACCATGCGACTGTCCCCCCGTCTGCGCGGTGGCCCCCATACAAAAGACTAGGCTGGAAAGAAACAATAGAAGCGGTTTCCTATTCATGTTGCTTACCTCCAAAAGTAGACCTGCCAATTGGAGTTGCACTTACAGCATTTGTTCAAGAAGTCAGTAGGTCAACTGGATTACGATATCGATCAAATCAAATCTATGCCACTACAACTTTCCAGAAAAGCCTTTTAAATCCCTTAGGGGGCATGCTTGGTGATGCCTTAGGCGGCAAAGAGATCACTGTACGACAAGCTATATATTTGGCCATATTAACTACTTGCCGTAGCCATACACTTCACCGAAACCATAAAACAATAAAATTAGCCATTTTTACAGGGTATTGTTCCAACTGTTGTTTTATCTAGAATTCTCGACTTTTCGCCCAAGCTCACGACATAGATAAATTCTTTATTTAAAATAACACTTAATTTATCAGTACGTTCGAGAAAAGTGCCTTGCAATTTCGTTCCATCAAACAACTGCACCTCTGTACGGCCTGCCCTACCATTGCGCATCTCGCACGTTTGTTTTATAAATAAATCTCGACCAGCATTACTTGCTGAATTTACCCAAAAAATAAGAGGTAGCACAATAAGCACCCCGAAAATTAGGCCCGATAATATAAGATTGCCACTGAAACGAGCAGTAGATTCTTCAAGATGAATATGTTCTTTCAACCAAACGACTATTTTTACGAGCCATGCTGGAGCGGGATAATTCTTTTTTGGGCCAGCAGAAAGAAAGAACACATAAACACCCACTATGACGAACCAAATGCTCACATAGAACCAGCTATCTACAGTCCTAACGAACCCATCATAGGCGGTCTGCTGCACTGATATGGGTTCGATAGGACCATCCCATCCTGCCAGATGCCAAAAACCGCGATGAAACGACTCCCCAGCCATCCATGCACTAATGCCAATTAATGTAACTGCCAAGGTGATCCACTTGATCGGGTCGGCTGGTGATTTTTGAATAGCCGCAGAAGGAGAAGAAGCGTCCATAGGTTTCTAATTGACCAAAAGATACCATTTTAGACGGTCAACGATAACTTGGATGCCTTTGTCGCGGCAATCGCACTGTACGTTAGAAAATACCTGTTGTCGCAGAAGAAGCCGGTTGCAATCGAGCCAGCGTTACAGAGTGCATTCGACGCCGTTCTTCCTCTTACGAAGTCAAGCGCATTATGATCGCTGACTTTTATTTCAAAACAGCCAACTTAAATTATTATCAATGCAATATCTATTTGCCGCTGTAATGCTGGTAAACCGAAAAATTGCCATCCGTTTTGACGAGCAGAACATCGTATGGATCCTTGCGAGGCCCTTCCATTCCTGGACTCCCAAGCGGCATAGATGGAACTGCTAGGCCCTTGGCCTTTGGCCGTTCCACTAAAAGGCGTTTGATGTCGGCCGCAGGTACATGGCCCTCAATGCCGTACCCTTGCACCAAACCCGTGTGGCATGATCCCAAATCGTTCGGGATGCCGAACTTTTTTCGATATTCCCCCGTATCGCCCACATTCTGCGCTTTAACGGCAAAGCCATTCGCTTTCAGATGGTCGATCCAAGCTTCACAGCACCCACACCCTTCACTTTTGTAGACTTCAACTAGTGGCGCGGTGGGAGTAGCGGCAAGCAATGGAGCAGGTAAGACACTAACCAAGACAGCTTGTAATAGAGTTCGACGTTTCATAAATATATCCTTTCGTAACCATGATTATCGAAGATATTTCTTCTATAGGAACGACTGTAGCGTCTCTTCACAGCGGCAAGGCTATGCGGCACAGAACAACTATGCGTGTTCCGCTCAACTGAGTAATTATCCAAAATTTCACTTCTTACGAATGTAGTTTTATCGCGTCACTGTCATTTCACTAACTGAAAGATAGCGAGTGCCAACTTGAGTAACAAACGATACCTTCTCGCCTCCTCCATGCAAAAAGGGAAACTTAAAAAGTTCCCCTTTTTGATACTGATGACGAAGCATGTAAATTTAATTCTAAGTATTAGCCGCCAAAATACACATCACCAGGCTGCAGCGCCGTATTAGCGGTCGACTTGCTCAACTCCGACTTGACTTGGGCACGTGAAGTAGAGACCGTCCCGCGATTTTTCGAGAAATCGATATATTCCTGTTGTCCGTACAGATCTTTCGCATTTGTCTGGCTCACTTCAGACCGGACTTCTGCCCGTGTCTTCGTTGACTGAACACCAGTCATGTCCTGCCACTGATTCACTGCACGACCAGATTGAACATCAGTTATATTTGCAGCGAAAGCACCCGAACTGAAAACAGCCAAGGCTGCGGTAAGTACGATCATGCTAGTGAACTTGGTCGATTTCATATTACTCTCCTGTTGAATGGTGGACGTTTCGGATTCGAACCAGTTGTTCGCAAGTCCATGGCATGAATTATAAAGACCCTGCGCGAACAACCACCTGACCATTTCATTACAGTTTTGTAACGATGACATTCCTGGATATTTATTCGAACTTATGTTACGTAGTTCCCTTTGAAGACATTATTGTCGCTTATCTATCCTGATTAAAGGTTGCACGCCGGCTTTTCCCAACCAAGAAAAACGAATTTAGGTGGGATAGTCCGTACTGTTCCAAGCACGTCGGTTTGTGAAACAAGAGCGTAACGGGAGACTACATTATTTCCTTCAGCCAATCTATGTGTTGGCTATCCTCAATTGCATACGACCCGCGTCCTGCCCGCCATATCATTTGTAATGCGCGCAGCCTCTCAAGTGCTTGTTGGACTGTTGATTGATTGATTTCAATTTGCGTTTCCGAAGTTTCCCTATTGATAAATTCTCGGTATGCTTCATAGGAATGTTTCGCATACGGGGCAAACCTCGCCCCTTGTTGGGCCATTACTTTAAGAACAGCGGCATCGAGAGGACTTAATGCATTAATCTGCTGCTCAAATATAGAGCGAGCGCGTGCCATGCTTTTTACGATTGCTTTTTGAAGAGCCTGATCAATTTCGCTTGCGTCAATACCAGTTTGCAACGAAAACTCTGAGAGTACCTTGTTCAACGGTTCCGGACGATGGTTGCACATCTGGAAGGCCATTTCCATGCTTTCAATAGAAGGCTTTGGTTCATATAGTTGCTGCCCACGTAGCCATTCAAGGTATGGGCGGCCAAGCACCGGCAGAGAAACCATAGGCGCTTGATAAAAAGCTTGGTCTTTATCGTCAACAAGCGTCGCGAGCTTGTCGCTGTTGGATCCGGTCGCCAGCAATCTAAAGCCAGGCCCGTCACTGGCATTAAGAGCATCCCTCGCTGCTTTCAACGCATACAGAGCTTGCCTACCTTCCTCTGAAGATTGTGAATGTTGTGCTTCATCGATCACCATGACAACTGGTTTCCCTGCGGCTTGGGCCAAGATTCTAAGTGCCTTTGTTAAAGTTTCTCCTTTACCAAAGCCTACACGATCCAAGCTCATTTCTAAGCCCCCCACCTTAATTTTGTCAACCCCGCTGGCTTTGGCCGCACGCATTACAATGCCGTCGTATCTGAGAAGGCGATCCTTGATAGCACCAACGATCACGTCTCCAGGGTTTGCACTACGGTCTTCCCAAAGATCTGCATACACAATCTCAACGCTGTGTTCCAGAAGCAACAAAGGAATCAAATCTTCCCGGATAAAGGTACTTTTCCCAGTTCGTCGCGGCGCGGTAACAAACATCCCAGACGCACCGACCCGTGAAACCAACTGGGTACCGAGACGCTCTGCAAGATCTCGACGATGAAAGATAGGCTCTTTTTCCATGAAGCACCTCTGCTGCCATAATGAACACCCATCAATTATAGTGCTGCAGAACATCCAAAAATTTCAAATCGTTAACAAAATTATGAAGTTTTATAAAATTTTATTGGTTTCTTGTCGTATTGGCACATACCGCTTAAACTCTTACCCGACGTCGGCTAGAAGAAAAAACCGACTGTCGCCGATACTAAGTAAATTGCAAGCTATTGATTTTAATACAATAAAATTCCATAATTGTTCATAATTTTGTTTCCTAAATACAATTTTCTTAGCATCGTACTGCTGTGCAACTACATACCGGTTTAAAAAGTTACATTTTAGAATCCATATGCACAGTTTCCTTGTAATGACTCCCAAAGACTAGCGGCACACATAACATAGACTGCAATTTGGCAATCCCTCTTTATGACTACCGTCGGCACGCCACTAGAGGGCGCTAAGCCGATCCGTACGACTGAAATCAACATGATTGCCTACGGCATTGGCATTAAAATGCCGGCCCGGCATATGGCTAACCCAATTCCAGCGAGTTACCCTACTGCTCTAGGCAAGTACCTACACGATGAGATGCAGCAGACAAGTGTGTTGAGAAAACCTTGAAAAGGCGGTAGGCAGAAGTGGGAGCCGGCACACTTAACAAATTCACCCGCGCAGAGGTTCGCATCTGTCGTTTGCTGGTGCTCCGATGCAATCGTCGCGCTGTAAAAAAACTGTAAGAACAGCGCCCGACAATGGCAATCTCAGTTGCGCTCTGGCTCAAGGTTAGTAACTAAAAGCCCGTGCGGAGCAACCTGAGCAGCAAATTTTATTTTTCCACCTTCCTTAACGCCTTCAAGGAATGTTCGGTCAGGCACATTAAACACCATGGTCATCGCCGGCATGCCAAGGCATCTCAGTTCTTGATGCTTTATGACGATCTTCAACATGTCGTTATCAATCTTCAGAACCTCCCCATTAACCATTTCATCCAGATGTTCTTTTGTGGCTGCGGCGCTCTTTGCTGCGCTGGCAACTTGAAAAGATGACTCTTCGCTGTGAGCGATGCTGCTTACAGATGGAGCAACAACGACCGCTGTAAGAGAAAACAATAAAATCAGTAAGCGCTTCATACAATTTGTCTCCGTACCAAACTCGTTGAAAGGGAAAGTTTTGCAACGCTAGCCCTGAGCATTTAAAGTTTCTCGGTTGAAATGGAAAGGTACACGTGATGGCAAAAAGGGGAACTCGCGGAGTTCCCCTTCTACTGCTGAACCTACCAGGATCTGAACCTTGGTTACATTAGACCTTTAGCCACCATAATAAATATCATTCGGCCGCAGAACCGTATTTGCGCTCGACTGGTTCAACCCTGACTTCACATTGGCACGCGAAGTACCGCTCGACGCTGCAGTTTGAGAAAACTCGATGTATTCATGCTGCCCAGACGTTCCTAGCGTTTGCGCCTGACTCAATTCGGATCGGACTTCTGCGCGGGTCTTCGTCGACTTAATGCCTGTCATGTCTTGCCACTGATTGACTGCCCGACCTGATTGAACATTGGTTATGTCCGTAGCAAAAGCGCCGGAGGTGAAAGCAGCCAAGGCCGTTGCAAGGATGGCTACGCTAGAAATATTGGTCAGTTTCATCAAAATGCTCCTATGAGATTGGTGGGTTTTTCGGATCCGAACCATTCGTTCGCGAATCCATGACGAGAAGTATAAATACCCACTACAAACAAAAATCTGACCATTTCATTACAGTTTCGTAATTCGCTGCAACCGTCCGGTTTCAACCGAAGCCCTGCTCAGTACACAACAGGAAACATCGAACTCTGTCTTTACTCAATGTCACCGAAATTCTTCAAATCTTACGATCGAGCGCGTCAAGTGCATTAAAAATTTCTCTCGAATGAGCAAGAGAAAGAATTGCCTAAATTCACTACGAGAAGGAGACAGCCTTGTGATATGGCGTTTGGACCGACTCGGGCGCACGATGGCTGAAAAGCACCAAGTGGAAGCGCTAGGCTGCGCTCATTAGATCAAATGATAGCCATAAGGAGTAGCGTGAGAATTACCTGAACGACCGCTACCGCGACAAGCGCGAATACGACGTCGTTTCTCAGGCGTCGAAAGCAGCGGTCAATCGCTTCATCCTCTTGGAAATGTTTCATTTTTGCCATTTCATCTTTGCTATTCAGCGACTCGATTTCAATCACAGATTACGAATTTGTAATCAAAATGTCTGGTTGATTCAACCAAATTTTCTGCATACTATAAAAATAGTTGTCATAATAGGTAACCAGCTTTCCTCAAGTAAACTTTATAGCTCATGCGTTTTTCTCGCCCATCTCGCGTTATTGCAGCATTGATTGCGCTGCTCAGCATGCTGTTTATGCAGCTTGCTGTGGCTGCGTATGCCTGCCCAACGTTAGACCGAGGCATATCGCAGGAGACGATGGAAGTCGTTATGGACATGGGGACCGATACCATGACCCCCTGCCATGAGATGGATAAAAAGCAACCCAGCCTGTGTCACGCCAGCGAGCAAGCAGGCAAGCAGTCGCTCGACAAGCCCCATTCTCCACCCGTAGCGCTCTTTGTACCCATCACGCTTTTCGGCACGTTACACCCGGTCGCCGTGCCGAACTTGTCGGCTGACCAATGGCAGGATCCGTTTTCCTTAGTACGAAGTACCGCCCCGCCTCTCTCGATCCAAAACTGCTGTTTCCGCATTTAGACCCTCAGATCGTATAGCTCGGCATCGTCACGGCTGTTGCGTGAACGGTGGTGTTCAATGCTTTCTGGGGGTTTAATGCATTACCCGTTTACCGCGTCATTTTCGACGCCCGTTATCGTTTCTCGGTTACGCCGAGGAAGTTGTATATTTGCGATTTCTACCGCTTTGGCCTTGCCAACCAGCGGCTGGACCCAAGAAGGACCGTTGACCCTGCTCGCTGCTCAGCAGCGGGCCGTCGAACTTTCACGCCAAGTAGCCGCAAAAGACTACGCTGTTAGCTCTTCACGGGACATGGCTGTGGCGGCTGGTCAATTGCCTGACCCGATCCTGAGAGCCGGAATTGATAACCTTCCGGTCAACGGACCTGATCGGTTCAGCTTGACTAACGACTTTATGACCATGCGTCGAATTGGCGTCATGCAGGAGTTAACGCGTTCAGACAAGCGACAGGCTCGTTCTGAACGTTTTGAACGTGAAGCGGAAAAAGGACTTGCCGAAAAAACGTTTGCTGTTGCGTCTGTCGAGCGTGCAACTGCCCTCGCCTGGCTTGACCTTTACTACGCTCAGGCCGCCGCCGCTGCCATCACAGAGCAGAGGACGCAAGCCAAATTGGAAGTTCAGGCGGCTGAAGGCGCATATCGTGCTGGTCGTGGCAACCAGGCAGACATATTTGCAGCGCGCAGTGCTGTAGCAACCTTCGATAACCAAAGTAGCGAAGCACAACGACGCATTCTCAACGCCAAAACCATCCTCTCACGTTGGATTGGCAAAGCGGCGGATATGCCCTTGGCCGCAAAGCCTTCTACCAATGAAATTCGACTCGACCCGGCCACTTTAGATACGGTGCTGCTGCATCACCCCGAAATTGCCATCGTCGCAAAGCAAGCTGAAATTGCTGCTGCAGAGGCGAAATTAGCTGAAGCGAACAAGCGTGCCGACTGGTCAGTCGAGGTAGCGTACCAACAACGGGGTCCAGCCTATTCGAACATGGTTTCGGTAGGGGTATCTGTTCCTTTGCAATGGGATCAAAAGAACCGACAGGAGCGCGAACTTTCCTCCAAGCTTGCCATGGTAGAGCAAGCCAAAGCTGAACGCGACGACATGGTGCGCGAGCACGTTGCACAAACACGCGCAATGATCAATGAATGGGAAAACGGCAAGGAGCGGCAGCAACGGTACGAGAACGAACTCATACCCCTTGCCAACGATCGCACCGGTGCGGTAATCGCGGCATACCGGGGTGGCAAAGCGACTTTATCCGAGGTGTTGGCTGCTCGCCGCAATGTCATTGACATGCGCCTTCAAGGCCTGCAACTGGAAGCCGAGACGGCCCGGTTATGGGCACAACTCAATTATTTATTCCCAATCGATGCCGACGAATCCCATCGGTCTATGCCTATTGTCGAAGGCTCAAAATGAACGCTAAAAAGATTTTGCTTGTGGTTCTAGTAACTGGAGTGCTCGGTGCAGGTGGATATGGCTTGTACGCATTCGGCATGCAACAGGGCATGAAGATGACTACGTCGGACGTGCCAACGAAGGCGGGTCAGCAAGCAGCCAATGGAGCATCAGAAGCCGGGAAAGTGGATCCTGCGAGCGGGAGGAAAGTCCTTTATTGGCATGACCCGATGGTGCCAGGTCAGAAGTTTGACAAGCCCGGAAAATCACCATTCATGGACATGCAATTGGTGCCGGTGTATGCAGACGAAGCTGGTGACGACGGCAAAATCACGATCAGTCCTCGTGTACAACAAAACCTGGGAGTGCGAACCGCCGAAGTAACCAAGGGAAACGTAGCTGCTGTCGTTGAAGCTGTCGGAAGTGTCGCCTACAACGAACGCGATGTAGCCGTTATACAGGCACGAAGCAATGGATTTGTTGAACGCCTCTACGTGAGAGCCCCGCTTGACCCAGTTCGAAAAGGCCAGCCGCTTGTTCAAATATACGTCCCTGACTGGATTGCAGCCCAAGAAGATTACCTGACCGTAAAACAGATGCAAGGGCCAGAAACGAAGGACTTGTTAGACGCTGCTCGCCAGCGCATGCGCTTGGCAGGAATGAGCGATGAGCAGATCCGCTTGGTCGAGACGACAGCAAAGCTTCAGCCACGAATGACAATTATTGCGCCTATTAGCGGCGTGATTGCTGAATTGTCTGTACGTGAAGGCATGACTGTCATGTCTGGTGCTTCCCTATTCCGCATCAATGGCTTAAGTACGATATGGGTGAATGCAGACGTGCCAGAAAATCTGTCTGCGCAAGTACGCCCCGGAGCGTCAGTTGAAGCCCGCACGCCGTCTCTGCCAGGCACGACGATCAAGGGAAAAGTTAGCGCCATTCTTCCCGAGGTCAATGCTGCAACGCGTACCATAAAAGCACGCGTGGAACTCGCCAATCCCGAGGGTCGTCTGGTTCCAGGGATGTTCGCCACTATTAATTTCACGCCCGCCACGAAGCAAGATGTCTTGACCATTCCCACGGAAGCAGTGATCCAGACAGGCAGACGCAGCGTTGTGATGGTGGCTCAAGACAACGGCGGTTTTACTCCTGTCGATGTAGAGATTGGTGCGGAGGCAAATGGACAGACGGAGATTCGCAAAGGGCTTGAAGCAGGACAGAAAGTGGTCATCTCAGGACAATTCCTGATTGACTCGGAAGCCAGCCTCAAAGGAACTGAGACTCGCATGGGAGAAGCCCCCCAAGCCGGCACGAGTAGTACCTCAGATCAAACGCACGCAGGAAAAGGCAAGATTGAGAGCATTAGCAATGATGAAATCACAATCTCCCACGGTCCAATTCCAAGTCTGCAATGGGGCGAAATGACAATGGGTTTCAAAGCCCCGGCAAGCGGTGTACCGAAAAATATTGCGGTCGGCGACACAGTGACGTTCGAAATCCGCCCGACGAAAGATGGTGCGTATGAGATTGCCGCGATTTCGCCTGCTGGTACCGCACCGAACGCTGCAAAAGGCAGTTCGGCTGGAACGACCTCGCAGCGGCAGGAAGCGGTCCCAGCTAATGCAGAAGGGGTTAAAAAATGATCGCAAAATTAATCCGCTGGTCTATCACCAACCGTATCCTCGTGTTGCTCGCGACGCTGATATTGACCGCCTGGGGTATCTGGGCGTTGTCACGTACGCCCGTCGACGCCCTCCCCGACCTGTCAGACGTTCAGGTGATTATCCGTACTACCTATCCAGGACAGGCCCCACAGATCGTTGAAAATCAGGTGACATATCCGCTCACCACAACAATGCTTTCTGTTCCGGGAGCAAAAACGGTTCGTGGCTATTCATTTTTTGGTGACTCCTTTGTCTACATCCTGTTCGAGGACCACACGGACCCGTATTGGGCTCGATCACGAGTCCTCGAATACTTGAATCAGGTCCAATCACGTTTGCCGCCACAGGCAAAAACGGCACTCGGCCCTGATGCGACTGGTGTCGGCTGGGTATACGAATATGCACTGGTGGACCGCAGCGGAAAGATGGACCTGTCCCAACTACGCACGCTGCAGGACTGGTTTCTCAAATACGAATTAAAAACAGTAGCAAACGTATCAGAGGTAGCCAGCATCGGCGGGATGGTGCGTCAGTACCAGATCGTTTTAAACCCCGACAAGCTGCGCGCCTACAATATCCCGCACGGCAAAGTAATTGAAGCCGTCCAAAAGGCGAACCAGGAATCAGGCGGCTCGGTACTGGAACTTGGTGAAGCCGAGTACATGGTGCGAGCATCCGGCTACCTAACCTCCCTCGATGATTTCAGGAAGATCCCCTTGACCACCACGGACGCTGGCGTATCGGTGCGCCTCGGTGATGTCGCACGCATACAAGTCGGTCCAGAAATGCGTCGCGGTATTGCAGAACTTAACGGCGAGGGCGAGGTTGCGGGTGGGGTAATTGTTATGCGTTCAGGGAAAAACGCACTGGAAACAATTGAAGCGGTAAAGGCTAAGCTCGAAAACCTGAAATCCAGCTTGCCGTCAGGTGTCGAGATCATCCCGACCTATGACAGGTCTAATCTAATCAACCGTGCCGTCACCAACCTCGAACACAAACTCATTGAAGAATTTATTGTGGTTGCTGTGGTATGCGCCATATTCCTGTTCCACATCCGGTCTGCATTAGTGGCCATTGTCTCGCTGCCACTCGGGATACTGGCCGCGTACATCGTTATGTACTACCAAGGAGTCAACGCCAACATCATGTCCCTTGGTGGGATTGCCATCGCAATCGGTGCCATGGTCGACGCCGCTGTCGTCATGATCGAGAATGCCCATAAACATATCGAAGCATGGAACCACGCAAATCCAGGCAAGAAGCTTAAAGGGGAGGAGCATTGGCGGGTCATCGGTGACTCTGCATCGGAAGTTGGCCCCGCCCTATTCTTTTCGCTGCTGATTATTGTCTTGTCGTTCATTCCAGTGTTTACCTTAGAAGCACAAGAAGGACGCCTTTTCTCGCCGTTGGCCTTTACAAAAACGTACGCGATGGCTGCCGCCGCTGGCCTTGCCGTGACACTGATCCCTGTGTTGATGGGTTATCTGATTCGCGGTCGCATTCCAGATGAGCAAAAAAATCCGCTCAACCGTTTCCTGATTGCGCTTTACCGTCCTCTACTCGACGTAGCCCTGCGATTCCCGAAGGTGACACTTCTTGCTGCTGCTGTCTTGGCTGTAGCGACCATTTGGCCTCTTTCCCGCTTAGGAGGCGAGTTCATGCCGGCATTGGATGAAGGTGACGTACTTTACATGCCATCTGCGTTACCCGGTCTATCAGCCGGAAAAGTGTCGCAACTATTGCAGCAAACCGACCGGCTCATCAAAACAGTTCCCGAGGTTGCAACCGTGTTCGGTAAAGCAGGCCGGGCAGAAACTGCGACAGACCCAGCACCTTTGGAGATGTTCGAGACAACCATTCAATTCAAACCGCGTGACCAGTGGCGTGCCGGCATGACAACAGACAAGCTTATTGAAGAGCTTGACCGCGCTGTCAAAGTTCCAGGCTTATCGAACATCTGGGTACCGCCAATCAGGAACCGAATTGATATGCTGGCCACTGGAATCAAGAGCCCTGTTGGCGTCAAAGTTGCCGGTACAAACCTGCAAGAAATCGATCGCGTCACTGGCGACATCGAACGTGTTATTAAAAAGATCTCCGGGGTTTCTTCAGCGCTAGCAGAACGACTCAATGGAGGGCGCTATGTCGACGTCAACATCGATCGTGATGCAGCAGCCCGTTATGGGCTAAACATCGCAGACGTACAAAGCATCGTGTCTTCCGCTATTGGCGGGGACAACATTGGAGAAACGATCGAGGGGCTGCAGCGGTTCCCGATCAATCTCCGTTATCCACGCGAGGTACGTGATTCCGTTGAAAAGTTGCGACAATTACCGGTGTTGACAGAGCGTGGCGCACAGATTCGGCTCGGGGATGTGGCCAATATCAAAATCAATGACGGTCCGCCCATGCTCAAAAGCGAAAACGCTCGCCTGTCAGGATGGGTGTATGTCGACATTCGTGGTCGAGACTTAAGCTCGGCCGTGAAAGACATGCAGCACGCGGTCGCAAAGGAAGTGAAATTACCACCTGGTTATTCAATCTCCTGGTCAGGACAATTCGAATACCTTGAGCGTGCAAGCGAAAAGTTGAAAGTAGTCGTGCCGGCAACTTTGCTTATCATCTTTGTGCTGCTGTACCTCACGTTCCACCGCTTCGACGAGGCAGCGCTGATCATGGGAACACTTCCCTTTGCTCTGGCAGGCGGTATTTGGCTGGAATGGATCCTCGGCCACAACCTCTCGATTGCAAGCGGCGTCGGCTTCATTGCTCTTGCCGGTGTGGCCGCCGAATTTGGCGTGATTATGCTGCTCTACCTAAAGCATGCTTGGGAAGCCCGCCTCATAGCGGGAAAAATCAGCGAAGCAGATTTACTCAACGCGATCCGAGAAGGCGCTGTCCTGCGTGTGCGTCCCAAAGCGATGACAGTCGCCGTCATTATCGCCGGCTTGGTACCCATTATGGTCGGGTCCGGCACGGGCTCAGAGGTCATGCAGCGAATTGCCGCACCTATGGTCGGCGGGATGATCACAGCCCCCCTGTTGTCAATGTTCGTTGTGCCGGTCGTGTATCTGTTGCTGAGACGGCGCACGTTACGCCATGCCCACGTTTTCTCTCATAAGCGCATCGACGCGGTCTACGAGCCGACCCAATGATTAGGAGTAACCACAATACCCATTTAAAGACCTTTGAATTGCCGGATCGTATCTTTGCTTCCCGCAAAGACCGGCAGAGCCGGCCGCACGATTACAAATCAAGTATGGAACGCGCTTTTGGCTCAATACGAAGCGGAAAAGATGCAAACGGATATTTGCCGCCATCTCTTCCAATATAAAAGCGTAACAAGGAGCAAATCATGAAATATCCACTTTTAGTATTAATTGGAGTTGCTATTTTTAACACGACGCTTCCTGTTTTAGCTGGTCCAAATTGGGCGCTGATCGAGGACGGACGCAAGGCTCAAGCTGCGCGGATGCACCAAGGATCTTCGAAAGAAGCGACGACCCAACAACAGGACAGTAAAAACGCGAAAATGCAAAAGATGATGAAAGAATGTCAAGCAATGATGAATAAAGGCTGAATAGAGCCAAAGGCTGCGTTATTGACGATTCGCCACGATAGCGCAGCCAATTTCGCTAATTTCCGCAATAGTTATTGATTAAATAACTTAACAGTTTATCCACCAAAAAGGAATCTTATGAAAACGTTCGCTATTGCCTCTATTCTGATTGCTCTCTCCTCTTCCATTGTTGTGTTTGCTCAGGATAATAAAATGAGCGATATGGACATGAAGAAATGTATGAATATGAAAGGCATGGACATGAAGGGTATGGCCATGAAGGGCATGAAAGACATGGATATGAAATCATGCATGGAGATGATGAACCAGAGAGGTGAAACCAAAAGCACGTCTGATGCCGGCAATACCGATATGATACATAAGGCCACTGGCGTCATAAAAAACGTAGAGCCTCAAAAAGGAACCGTGACCTTGGCACATGGACCGGTCGAGAGCCTTAAGTGGCCCGCCATGACCATGGGGTTCTCTGTCCGCGACAAGGCTTTGCTCGATAAGATGTCAGTTGGCAAAAGCGTCAATGTCGAATTTGTCAAAGAAGGTGCAAATTACGTAATTACAAAGGCATATTGAACACGTCGCAGGGCAAGTTACATCTTGCGGGTCTTTGCAAGCGTCGTTTGGAATTTAAAGTTCCGACCTAACCTTCGATCGCTTCTTCTAAATGAAAAGACGCTTTGCTTGTGAAATCCCTCGACAAGCAAAGCATCTGACCTCCTTGTTCTACTGTTAGGCGGCTGCCATTCGGCGACACTCCGCTGCACAGCGTTTACACGCTGCTGCGCATTCCTGGCAATGATTCATCTGATGTTTGGCGCATTCATCGCCGCAAGCTTCGCAGATGTCTGCACATTGCTGACAGATTGCTTTAGCGTGTTCGCTCCCACGAGCCATATAGCTGGCGGCCAGGCGGCAAATTTGGGCGCAATCCATATCCAAGGCGATGCAGCGTGCCATCATTTTGACGTCTTGCTCTTGCAAGCAGGAAGTCGCACAGAAATCGCAGGCGTCTGCGCAAGCGTTACAGGCATCGATACACGAGGCATATTGTTGATTTGGCATAGCTTCTCCATTTAAGCGTCACCAGCACGGTGTTTAAGAATTTGGCAAATATCACATCCCTATGGCTGATTGATAAGCCTTAGGGCGGGACCAAGATTTGCCGTCGGCACAAAATCACAGATTGAGAATTTTTTGCATAGCATCTCTCGCATGTCGTTAATCTGGTTCGTCTGAGAATGGACAATACCGCTGCAGTAGCGCTCTAGTTCATCATGGTCAATGTCTCGTTTCACTTGGCAGGCCAAGCTTGGGAAAAGCGCTCGATAATGGTGATTGCTGAAGGTTTGCAGAAAAGTGCGGTTAAATTCGGTGCCTGTGGCCGTCTGTTCCAATTGCTGAATTGCTTGACGTCCTTGCGGCTGCAATTGTGGTGTGTGGTTTACGCCGTACCAGTCCCGCAAGAACCGTTGCGCTTTTAGGATCTCTTCCCGTTGAGTGCGATTTGCTTGGCGCGACATAGACTTGATTTGATCATCAGTTGCCTTTGCCGGTGTTGGATTGGTATTTGGGGTTGGAGCGGTACCTTCCTGGGCATTGTCAACGGGAGCGTCCCGTTGAAGATCGGTCCCCGCTGCCAGTTCAGTCATCCTTAACGCAGAGTAGTGATGGTCAATAATAAATTCAAGATAAGCTTTCTCAAAGTCGGCAGTCACACCTCGACCTGGACCGCTGGCGTTTGCGGCAGGAGCCGCTATTGACAGTATTGCAGTGGCACCTAGCGCGAAGAGCACCTTACTAACGGAACGCATCGCACCCGATGTAACACGGGTTCTTGGATAAAAAGGCCTATTCAGGCCTCCCTCGAAAGATAATATCTCAACCACGTTTTTCTCCTTTCAGAAAATTGGCTACTGTCCATACCGATCCTCTCTGTAGATATCGACGGCGAGCGAGCGGGCAATCTACATGTAGCCATGCAATCCAGCATGCTTGGCGTGTGCATGCTCAAAAATTGCCGGCCGAATACCCATGGGATAGAGCCTCACATCGGCGCTCAACAATTCATCGTGACCCTATACATGGGATGCCATCCAACGTCTGCAAACAGTGGGCCGGACTAAACTACGGGTATTAACACCACGAAGAAATTACCGAATCAGGACACAAAGTCCGATACATTTGTAAAAATTACAAGCATCATAGTATGCAAATTTCCAAATGTAGCACCAAACGTTACTTACTCTTCCTTACACAATTTAACTAAATTTGTTCAGAGGTGAATCTCGTGAGAGTTGACTCTGCTGCTTTAACGTTTTATGTGCTTCGCTATGACTAACGAAAACTTAGCGTACCCAGGCACAAGCCATTTGGAAAACAATTGACAAAGCATCCAGATTTTCCTGCATGACCCTATTCTTATATAAAGTCTGGATTGCTTGAAAGGTCGGCCTTGAACCGCCAGTGCTCGCACCATTAATGCCGTAGGATTAGACAATTTAGTGAACTGATTTACTGTCGAAAAGGTATTGGGATTCCATGCGTACCTAGAACCCAACCAAGAAAAGGGATCGCACTTTATGTTTTAAGTCGCGACCAGGATATGTGCATCTTGGTGCAAATGGCGACACCGAGATGCACGATGCGGGCCGCCATCTATCCGCTCGCCTATAACACATCAACGAACCGGACGCGGACTCGGGCGATCCCACTGTACTGCCAACCACTAAGGCGGCTGGCCGAAACAGCCGTCGATTGGCCAGCCCACTCTAATTCTTTACATAGTTCTGCTTTCCACGAACCTAGATCGTGTTGCACTCTTCTTCATATACAACCTTCTATCCACAAGAGCTTGCCCACGCACGACCGTGAGATGAAAGTAATCGGGATGTGGTAACTATCATGGCTTGTTGCGATTTAAAAAAGGCGCGACGAGATCCATTGGAAGGGGAAACACGACGGTCGTGTTTTTTTCAGCGCCAATAACCGTGAGTGTTTCCAAATAGCGTAACAACATCGCTTGAGGCTCTTTGGCAAGAGTATTGGCCGCTTGGTATAGTTTTTCCGACGCTTGCAACTCGCCTTCGGCATGTATGATTTTGGCCCGTCGTTCCCGCTCCGCTTCCGCCTGTCGAGCTATAGCTCGAACCATTGACTCGGTGAGGTCAACCTGTTTGATCTCCACGTTTGCGACGGTGACACCCCATGACGTCGCCTGAGCGTCGAGAGCCGAGCGAATATCGGCGTTCAGCTTTTCGCGGTCAGCGAGCATTTCATCCAACTGGTGTTTGCCCAATATCGAACGCAAGGTTGTCTGCGCTAGCTGGCTTGTCGCGTTCTGGTAATCCACCACTTGAATGACAGCACGGGATGCATCCTCTACACGAAAATACACGACAGCATTTACTTTTACCGAAACGTTATCACGTGAAATTACATCCTGAGGTGGTACTTCCATTGCTATGGTACGAAGGTCAACTTTTACAGCTTGCTGAAAAAAAGGGATAATAATGACGAGCCCAGGGCCTTTTACACTCGTGAATCGGCCTAGTGTAAAAATAACTCCCCTCTCATATTCTCGATATACACGCATCGAAGTCAAGACAATAAAAATTACAAAAACGATCACCACCCCAAACGCGGATTCAAAAATCATTATTACTCCTTTTGATGTGTCTATTGAGTTAGATTCTTTTACGCCACTGTAGATGTACCAGCGCCTACCATCACGGTGCCACAAACGGTTGAAACAAATATTTAATATTTAAAATCCTAGGGACCTAATCATAATTATCTATATATTTAAATTCCCCCTAAAAGTATTGCCAAAAATATTAAAAATTAGCATCTAAAGATATTTCCTCCAATTACAAGTCGTCTCTAAATTGCAATTAGGAATCACTGTAAACTTTTATAAGGATTGAAGAAACACTTTTTTGAACGACGCGCAGTCAATGGCACTTGCCATAAATACTGTACGGATGTACAGTAATAGCAAAAGCCCAATGAGAGACTACGAACAAGGCGTTTTTCTTCACGTCACCACTATTTGACTTTAATACTCAGCGCTGTACTGTACTTTGAAACAAGAATACTTTAATGAAAGTTAGTTTCAATAATACAATAGGATTAGGACGTCATAAATTGATAGAGAAGAAGACACATGGACGTTATTGGACAAGGCTATTGCGAAAACAACCAACTATGCGTCTGGGTGGAAACCCCAACGAAGGTTGGTAAGAAGCTATTGAAATACAGTTTCCCTGGAGTAAGAATAGCCAACCAAAGCTTTCTTGAAACAGCTTGGCTCCATTACTGCAGTAACAGCAGAAGGAGTGAACCGGCATATTTACAAGCCGTAGCTGGGCTGCAATGCCTGCCTTCGATGTCAGCGCATCATACTGCGTTTGTCATTCGGATTTTAGGATCGCGCCCGGATAAGCCCCCTACTCGGAACGAGATGCGGGAGTTTTTCTCTGTTATAGAGCAGACAATCAAGATCTCGAAATCTCACATATCGGCCTTGAGGCCATTAATTCTAAATTCTAGGAAGCTTTTTTGGGCTGGAATCGACGCGTGGTTTGATTCGAATATCCTCAGTTTTCGCTACCATGACATAAAGAATTTTCTGGACCCGCTGCCACCCGATAAGCGGAGTAGTTCATTGACCCTATCGTCATTTGAAGATACATCCAGCCAAGCCCCTGGCGCGATCACAGATATTACGTTCAAGACGATCGAGGAAGCGCGGGACAAGCAAGCAAAGCATCTTGATACACGCCTTGCAGAGCTTCAGGAAAAATGCTTTCAAGCGTTGACTTACTGGGAAACGCGTAAAGCTGCGTTAACAACTCTTGCCGCCCTTCTCACGCCAAAGCGGTACGCAGAAATTCAACAGGTGTTGGATCCTCATCGCCAAGGGTGGTCAGAGATTGAGTCCGAACGTTCAGCACTGAATGCTATAGATAGCAAAGAGCTTGGAGCCTTTTATGTCACAGAGTTTCTTCAAGAGGAACTGCATGTGTACGTAAAAATGCAGAATTTTATCTCTCAGTATAAGACCGTCTATCCCCACGGGGATCGCGTTGCAAACTATTTCAGTGATGAATTGATCAGAGGGTTCAGCGGCAAAAAAAGTTTCTTGCCCGATCTTTTGTGCGCACTTTCCTATTTTGGATCAGCCGAGTTGGTTGCAATCCAGGTATTAATTTTGTCAGAAACTGGTTTCAATCCGCAACCGCTTCAAGACTTGCATATTTCTCAGTGTGAACGAGAGAAAGGGCAAACCGCACGCTGGAGACTAATGCCTATTAAGAAGAAGACTGGAAAAGGTCAGGACCAGGCATTGGAGCCTGCCGATGAAGGTCTGGAGGACGATGCCGACTACATCGTGAAGCATGCGAGTCAGCCAGGTGAAAGTGCTAAAAAGACCGCCTTTGATGCAATGGAGATGCTTATATCGAACTATGACCGGCTGCGCGAGCACTGGGCATGCGCGCCTCACAGCGAAGGCTACCTTTTCTGCTACCCCAACCGCTTGGAGGGTTTCCGCGCTCAAAGGCGTATCGGCACATGGGGAAAAGTATTTGATAAATTTAAACTGGCATGGAATATCAATTCAAACTACACGTTTAAGCACCTTCGAAGCCAAGTTGGATGCCAGGTCGTTGTACGTAGCAATGGAAATCTGTTCGAAGTAAGGAACAAGCTCGGTCATTCAGATATTGCGATCTCTGCGGGTTATGTGGCTCAAGTTCTCACAGGGCTTGACGAAGCGATCATTAATCAGTTTGAACGCCAGATAGCAGCCACCATCATGTTCGCCATCGGCGGCGATGATGCGTTATATACGCATCACCTTCAACGCGAAGATATTAACGTTAAGACTATCCCGATCGTTACGTTACAAAATCGGCCTGCCCACGCAGACGAAATCAAACAAAAACTGACTGCGGTTGGTAATGGCGTCGGATGCATGAGCCCAACTGAAAGCCCGAATCATACGATCAAGACCGGTGAGGTTTGTGATGGCGAACAATGCCATGACTGCAAACAGCAAAAAATTATCATCACGGAAGGCCGCATGAAGGAAAATGTTTTGATGCTGCGATACTTTCGAAATCACCTAGAAGAAATTTGCGCACGTAACTCCGAACATTGGATAAAGCATGGCGTGAAGGCATTTGCGTTTCAAATTGCACTTTCTCACGTCATACGCAACAACATACGGTATAAAAGTTTATACGAAGAAATAGAGCGACAAGTTACCAAAGAACAAGGCCCCCAATTCCAGACAGCGTAGAAGAAAGACAAAAATGAGTCACGCCCCAGATGATCAGCCAAGCACAGTAGTCGACAATTTACTCACCATCGGAAGTGGTCACCCGCCACAAGAGCGACTGCGTATCATCGAATTTACAAGTCCGTTTCACGACTTGGTAAAACATGCAAATTACGTATCGGATTTTAGCGACGACGTTATCCGTTACAAATACAATGCAGGCGGCGGGAAGGTTGAAGAAAAGCAAATTGAATTAAATAAATTTTGGATTGCGTCCTCATCCATTTATCCGGAGGCCGAGCGCTTCACCGACCGAAGGGAACTCGTAAATACTGCAAAGGCATTGGTTAATATTGTTTTGAGCAAAAGCAGCGCCGCATCCTCTCCTGATGTTACCTTGGCCTACCTTGAGATGCTGTGCGCCTGGATGCGCAAACAGGATATTTATCAATTTCAGGATTTGACTCGGGATCATGTAAACCATTTTCTGCAGGACTGTGCCATAGGTATCGGTGTGGCAAGCGGTCTAAACAGCCGGCTGATGAAATTACTGGAAGATTATGAAAAAAAACTATCACCAATTGACCGACAAACCGCACTGCTAAGCCACCTGATAGCCAGAAAAAAGCCTGCGAAGGCCGGAATCGGATTTGTTTTTAATTTAGACGCTCTGTCAAACGCCATCGGGATGAGAGTGACAAACTCACTGCCACGGCCTTTTATCGAAAAGTTTACGGACCTTGTAAACATCCCTGTTACAGACTTTCTGGTCACAGGATACGAAGTCAAGGCTGTATCAGTAACAACATTGCAGCGTGTGGCAAACACAATCAACCAACTAAGCCAAATTCCTACGGGCTTCGATACAATTCGCTTCTTTGCATTTCCTGACACTACTGAAGAATTTTTCCTAAAATTTAAAGCGGCTCCGCGAGGACGCACCGAAAATCTTTCTCTTGATGACGCCGTCAAAATTATGGCTGCTGGCGCAACATGGGTCATCGACTATGCAGAGGCCTTCTTCAAGTTGGGACAGGCTGCCAAACGTCTACTCATCAAGCATCCGAATTCACTTTGGTACCACGTTCCTCGTAAAGTGGCCAATGAGGTTGCCCTTATAAGGGAAGAAACCGGGGTAAACCTTAACAAAATCACAGGCATGAATATTAAAAATTTCGATGATGTGATCATGGCTTTCCATTTGTTATCGTCAGCGTGTGTTTGTGTGATTTACAGCAATACCGCTCGTAGAAAAATGGAAATTGCCAGTAACAAGTTTGGACTTACCTATGGATGCTTAAAAAAATCAGAACTTGGTGTTTACTCAATGCGGGTATATATCGAAAAAACGATAAGAGATTATGTGACAACAGGTATTAACTTTTTGGCGGGCAAAGCTATTGAAGTGCTTCAAAGAATCCACGAAGTCTATTCAAATTTAGATTCTGATGGGCAGGTTGCGGATGACCAGCCACTATTTTCCGCCAGAATCGGATTCACAACAGGAGCCTTTGTTACCGGAAACTACACCGATCCAAAAATAGCAGATAGACATCTTCCCAAATGGATAGAATTAGTTATCGGAAATAATTTAATACAAGTGCGACCGCATATGTGGCGTAGGTTCTATGCTGTTCTTTATTTTTACCGATATGACTTCCCTCAGCTTTCAGCCTTGTCTAAACAATTTTTTCACTTCAGTGAGAGCAAAACCTTTACTTACATTACGGATAAGAACTTTGTAGAACACGCAAGTAGTATTTCGGAAAAAGTAAAGCTGCACGAAGTTGAAATTGATGGAAAAGGAGCTACGGCAATCGAAGAATTTGATGTCGAGTATATAAAGATCTTTGACAGCGTAGCGGAAGAATATATGCTGCGAAACATTATGAAAGCTGCTGAGGGTAACGCTTCTGGTGGCTTCGTTCGCTCTCTCATCAAACGTGTGGCTGACTATGTAAAGCAGTTCAACACCGACGCCGTGCTAACGGACGCACAAAGATTTATGCCGCTTGCCAAAAAATTAATTCGGGAAGGACATGTACCAAAGCCACTTGCCCATGGCATCTGCTTCGCAAGAGAGAGCGCTCATTACGAGGCACACGAAGCGCATTGTGCGAAAGAAGGAAAAATCGATCGAAGCCAGGCATCTTGCACCTTGTGTAGTAGCTGTAGCAATCATGGTACCCATAGCGGGACCATGATTTTTCTCGAAGGCGAGATCGCTCACTTCGAGAATATCCTAAATGATTTTAGCCAGTCTGCCTTGAAACACGAACACGCAAAGATGAAGTTAGCGCGTTTGCATGAAGCGAAGCAATATCACCTCGCTGAGTATGAAAGAAATAAAAAGATAACTATTCAGATATTCCCTGTTCCAGCATAGAAACGGGGCGCTGATGCCTGGATACCCAATTTTAAAAGACTATGCAAAAAGATTCAAAAAAAGATTCTGCCGCTTTTTCATCCACCCATATATCGCAGGTGTCGCACAGCACTGCAAGAAAGAAAATTGAGGTGAAAGTAGCGCTCCTTGAATATTGGGGTCGAACAGGCGTTCCCTGGAAAAGAGATGCAGAAGGAAAATACGTGTTTGATCAAGATGGACAAAAGATTCTTGAACACGTGCCTGATTCTGAAAATGAGGTGCGCCGCTGGAAGCGGACAGATAACAGTGATGGAATCATCGCTCAAGCATTAAACGACATGCTTCAACAAGAGCTTATCCAGCCAGATCATGTAGACGCATTTGGCAGTTACGACGCAGCAGCCCTGACACCAGGGGGAATTCAGAAAATAAGAAACAAAGAGGAAAAGGCGCATTACTTTACGTTAAAACAAAACTTAAATCGGGCGCTAGAAATTCTTAAGGCGACGAAAGAAAGACAGTTCGAGTCTGAAAACAAGCATGGCTTGATCTCTGAATTGAACTGCCGACTTAAAACCATGGATAGCCAGCGGGAAAGCGCTGCATTACAGTCTCTGGCCGATCGGAAAGAACTACGGGCATTGTTAGCAAAATGGAAAGAAACGGAAGAAAGGTACATACGCCGAGAAAAAGAGATGAAAGCGCTTCTTGCTGAGAAAGATGAACAAATTGCGTTGCTTGAAGCCAAAGTTCGCGATTTGGTGAAAGAAAGACAAAAGGTGATTGGGCTAAACAACATCAAAGGGTCACCGAATGAAACGTGAATCGGCCAGTAATAACGAAAAGGCGGCAACATTTGTAAAGAAGATGAAGGAGTTTGTCGACGACGCACTACAAGGCAAAGCCGAAGTTCCAATGAGGCATGGGCAAGTGAACGTCACAGCGGTAGCTGAGAAACTGGGTTTTGCGCGGGAGCGCTTTCATTCAAACAAAGCTCTAGGACAGGAAATGGCGCGACTACTGGAGTTTAGCGGGCAAGTCGCTATGACAGAAGCTAAGCCAAGTCATTCCAACAAGGAGATGAGAGCACTTGAAGCGCGTGTGAAAACATTAGAAAAAGCTTTATTGTTGAAGACAATTGAATTGGAAGCAGTCCGAGAGCAGACGCTCCGCAGAGACCAAGCCGAGGAGTATTTGCTGCGTACAGGACGCGTGATCCACCCGTACCAGCGACAGTCGCCGAACGGAAGTTGTAACTCCTTCAATAATTAAAATGCAATCTCCCTACCCTACCTTTTCAGGCATCGTGGAGAAGTCGTGGAGCAGGTTTTTCACGATGAGGCGTGGAGACAAACTCTACCGCGTTTGCCTTCAGACCGACGTCAACGATGCACGACCTCTGCCAGGGGAAGTATGGCAAGTCAGCGGCGAACCGTTTATTGATGAAAAAAATAGCCGATATGGCTGGCAACTGCTCGCTCATGAAGCGTGCATGATTATGCCGTCCGGAGAGTTGCTCATTGATTTCCTTGCCACGCAGTTTGATGGCATCGGTCGAGCGAAAGCTAGTGCAATGTGGCGTAGTGCGGTGGAACAATCTATAGATCTACATGATGCATTAGATAAAGGGAAAGTTGATCTTCTCTCAGCGCTACTAGATAAAAAGAATAAAAGGTTGCTAGCACCTGAATTTATTCCGATTTTGCTGCGTCGATGGCAGGAGGTCTTAGCCGAATCGAAAGCCATGCAGTGGATGCAAGTACATGGCTTTTCAAAAACGTTGGCTCGCCGGGCAAGACAAGCCTGGGGAGCGGACGCCGTCGAAGCCATAGAAGATAATCCTTACCGTCTATTGGCGTTCGTACCAAGCAACAGCGCAGCCGCATCGTTTGCCAAAGTCGATAATTTGGCCATCCGTAAACTCAACATTGCCCAACACGACAGTCGCCGCCTTCTCGCAGCGTTCGAGTGTGCGATGTACCAGGAATGGGATAACGGCAATACAGCGGCAACTTTAAGCAAACTTAGTGAGCGCCTTGACTTGCTGCTCGGCCGGACCAGAACAAGTAATGACAATATCCTCAAAAACGCAGCAGCAAATTTAGCCGTCGAGTTCGCTGAGGGATCAGGTAACGAAATACTTGTTCAACTGCGTGGCGTGGCTCTGATGGAACGCACAATATCCGAGCGGTTAGTCGCGATGATCGAGGGGCGAGAAGAGTTTCAAGACACACTTTTCCAAGCAAAATTCGATTTATTTCGGCTTAAGAATTTTGAAGAAACGACTCGCATCCGAAGTAGCTCTCCCGACTTCGCATTAAATGAAGAGCAAAAATTAGCGGTAAAAATGTCGCTAAGTGCACCGATATCTATAATTGCAGGCGATGCAGGCACCGGCAAAACAACGATCCTTAACGCATTATTTGATCAAATAATTTCGCAAGGTGGCGCTATTTTTCCGATGGCACCGACTGGTAAAGCTGCAAAGCAGATCCGTGAGGCAACTGGGCAAGCACATGCCAGCACAATTGCGAAATTTGTCCTTGAGAGGAAAAAGGGTCGAGTTTCCCCCCAACCGGGTGCGTACTTTGTCATCGATGAAGCCAGTATGGTTGACACTTCGACCTTGTATGAACTACTAAAATTCATCCCTGCGGGCTCACGAATCGTATTTGTAGGAGATCCCTATCAACTTCCGCCGATCGGGGCTGGATTAACCTTTCACATCCTGGCCAAGTCGCCGGAAGTACCGCAGACGTATCTAACGGAAGTTCATAGATCTGCTGTAGAAACTGGCATCCCAGCAGCCGCTAGGCTTATCCGCGAACAGGTGATGCCCCACATGGCACGTTGTCAATATGTGCCGGACGCCCCTGGACGGATGATTACCACCGACATAGGCGTCCTTTTTATTTGCACTGAAAGAAACGAAATTCAAAATGCGATTATTCGCGCCTATCGCGAAATGAAAACAAAAGGCGAAGTTCAGATTATCGCTGCTATCAACCGTGCTAGCCCAGAGAGCCCCGCAGTTGGTGTAGCAAACCTTAACGAAAATTTGCAGAATGTTTATTCTACTTCCAGCCGAAAAAGCTTAGAGATCACTCAGTACAAAAAATTTGCAGAAGACGATCCAGTCATTTTTACTAGAAATCTTGCAGCGCGAGATTTATGGAATGGAAGTATGGGCCGCATCGTGGAAATTCTTTCGAAACCCCAGTACGGATCGCAGACATGGGACGATGAAGAAAAGGCAGTTGAGATCGTGGCCATTGCGGAGCTTGACGGGGTCCGTCGAAACATGGCATTAGACGATTTCGACCGCTTAGAATTGGCTTATGCTATTACCTGCCACAAATCACAAGGAAGCGCATTCGAACGGATCATTATCGTATCGAATGAATCTGCAGTGTTAGATAATACCTGGTTTTATACTGCGTTTACTCGTGCAAGAAAACAGATTGTTCTAATAGGCGACTGGAACACCATGAATAAGCATGTGGTTCGACCCCCAAAGTCGTTTAACAGGATCGTAGGCCTAAGACTAAAGGTGAGAAAACATGGCTAGCGAAGAAATCGGCATTGAGTTGGTATGGGTTGGAAAAGACTTATTCACGTCGTATAAGCTTCCCGTATATTTCACTTCTGATGGTGAACTGTTGGTCTGGCTCAATGATTACATGTTGGATTTCGCCAAACCAAAACGCCAATCGAAAGAGACGAATAAAAACACGTTTGATGCACGTGCCCGTGACCTCAAGGCTTTCGCAACCTACTTGTATAAGTACAAGATCGACTGGAAAAGCTTTAACGATGAGCGTTTCCTAGAATTTATAGAGAAAGAGGTTTTGAAGGTCAAGGCCTGGCAAGCAAATCAAAAATATGAACAAATTGATGAAGCTGGTGCGAACCTTAATGTGAACCGAAAAATTCATGCCATTTACGATTTCTATGAATGGGCTCAATCCGAGAAGATGGTCTCTGATGTAATAGGGCCAAGATGTCGAATTGACACTCTGCTTTCGACCGACAAAGATAGCAAAGGGGTACTAAATCATAAAAGCTCGCGTACCCAGCCTAATAAACTTTCAAAAAAAGTGAGATCGGTTCTTTACAGGCCCCTCACATTACCGGTACCCATATCAAGAAAGACCATTAAGCATTTCCCAACGGACAATGAACTTAATCTTTTAAATACGATAGTAACGCAAAGTACCGAGAGCCTTTTCATAGCTGAGCGGGACTCACTCTTTATCGCTATCCTGCGAGAAACCGCTTTGCGAGCAGAGTCTGCAAATTCATTAACGACGTCACAAATCCCTCCGCTCGCCGAGTTAGAACGGGAGACCAATACCGCAAAAGAGTTTCCAGTAAGGCCGTTCATGCAAAAACTGGGCTACCAAAATACTTTTATGCTGAGTTATTCGCTTTGCTTGGAGATACGGAAATTCATAGATGGTCCACGGGCAGACTTACTTACCACTCTTGGCGTAAATGATTCCTTAGTAGACGATGCTGTCTTTCTTAACTCTAAAACAGGGAAGGCAATGACCGCCAAAGCAATGCGTGAAATTATCCGAAAAGGATTTAGGAAAGCTGGAATTACTGTACGAAGAACTGGCGCTCCTGCGATAAGACGCGCACGCGCAAATCAAGAAGGCGTGGACACAATAAGAAGAACACGTGAAGCTGGTGGAATGGTAACTAAAGACGGCGTGCAAATGGCAGTTGCCAGAAAACTCGGACATTCCAGCATGGCCTCTCAAGAGGCATATATTTATGCACTGAATGCAGTCGAAGCTGAGACTGACGAGGCGACGATCGCCAAAAGACGCACGGAACTTGAATTACGAGAAAATCGCATTGCGTTGAAAGAAGCTGAGCTTTCGCTGAGGGAGAAACGTTTGCAAATGCCTAAAAAACCGGATAATGGTTACGAGCGGAATAATATGGAAGATGACGAATTAGATAGTTTTTAAGCGGAATGACTATTATTGTTCGTCTTTGCGTTGCAAATCGCAACCCGGCCAACCTTGATTTTATGCAACAAAGAAACTTTCGTACGCTGTCCTACCCAAAACGATCGAGCCCATTTTCGCCTTCCAGCCATAATCGTAGCGCAATACCTTCACGCCCCAGTTCGCCGCCGACTCGTCGATCGCATTGACGATGGCGGTATTGATGTGCTCGCGCTCCTCGAAAGTCTTGTCCAGTTCCATGCGACCGATCACGGAGCGCAGCGTGGTCTGCGCCAGCTGGGTGATCGCGGCGACATAGTTCGAGGAGCCATAGGAAGCGCGCATCGGATCGGTCACCTGGAAATACAGGATGCCGTCCACCTGCAGCTGGGTGTTGTCTCGCGTGATGCAGACCTGGGGCGGCACATCCAGCGGGATCTCCTTCAGGATGTGCTTGTAGGCCACCCGGTCGATGAAGGGAATCACGATATTGAGGCCAGGCCCGAGTATCGCGTGATACTTGCCCAGGCGCTCCACCACCCAGGCATGCTGCTGCGGCACGACCTTGATGGTCTTGATCACGAAGACGACGGCGAGAATGAAAAAGACCAGGGTCAAAGAGCCAAACGTGATTTCCATGAGTGCTTACTCCGGTTGATTGCTGACGATGAGACGGCTGCCGCGGACCTCGCGTATGACGAACTGCCCCGTTCTCGGATGCGCGCCATGGGCCAGTTCCACATCCCACAGGGCGCCACGGTACATGGCCCTTGCCGTTCCTTCATGCCAGTGGCTGACATGCAGGCTCTGGCCAATGTCGAGATTGATGTTGGGGTCGCGCGCCGCGTCGTTCTTCCGCGGACGGCGCCGGCGCAATGCCAGCGCAGCCGCGGCGCCGACCAGGGCCGCCAGGAGGACCTGCACTTCAGCTGACAGGCCGAGCAAGGCGGCCAAAGCGCCGGCCGCCATGCCAAGCGCAATCATGAGTAAGTAAAACGTGCCGGAAAACATTTCAAGAATGACCAGCGTGCCGGCCAAGGCCAGCCATACCATCCAGGCCGTCATATTTTCTCCCATTGGAAATAAGAAACCCCTGGAACCGTATGGTTGCAGGGGCATGAGAAAACAGCAAGAAACTTTGTTGTTGGTTGTTATCCGGCTGGAATGAAGGCCAGTCTAGCGGATGAGTTTTTTGTCAGCAACTCTTTTCCGGCAGACTGTGCCTAATTCACCACTCAACCGAGGCGTTTGGCCAGGTTCTGCCAGGTATCGACAACCGAGTCCGGGTTGAGCGAGATGGAAGTAATGCCTTCCTTCATCAGCCACTCGGCGAAGTCCGGATGGTCGGACGGGCCCTGGCCGCAGATGCCGACATATTTGCCCTGCTTGCGGCAGGCGCCGATCGCACGCGACAGCATGGCCATCACCGCCGGATCGCGCTCGTCGAAGTCCGCAGCCAGCAGCGCCATGCCGGAATCGCGGTCCAGGCCCAGGGTCAGCTGGGTCAGGTCGTTGGATCCGATCGAGAAGCCGTCGAAATATTCCAGGAACTCATCGGCCAGGATGGCATTGGAAGGCACTTCGCACATCATGATCAGGCGCAGGCCGTTTTCGCCGCGACGCAGGCCATTCTTGCCCAGCAGGTCGATGACCTTCTGCGCCTGGCCGAGGGTGCGCACGAAGGGCACCATGATCTCGACGTTGGTCAGGCCCATGTCCTCGCGCACCCGCTTCATCGCCGCGCATTCCATCTCGAACGATTCGGCGAAATCCTCGGCCAGGTAGCGGGCCGCGCCGCGGAAACCCAGCATCGGATTTTCCTCGTCCGGCTCATAGCGCGAGCCGCCGATCAGCTTCTTGTATTCATTCGATTTGAAGTCGGACAGGCGAACGATCACCGGCTTGGGCCAGAATGCCGCCGCAATCGTGGCCACGCCCTCGGCCAGCTTGTCGACGTAGAACGCCTTGGGCGATGCATGGCCGCGCGCCACCGACTCCACCGCCTTCTTCAGCGATGCATCGATGTTCGGGTATTCCAGAATGGCCTTCGGATGGACGCCGATATTGTTGTTGATGATGAATTCCAGGCGCGCCAGGCCGACGCCGGCGTTCGGCACCGACTGGAAGTCGAATGCCAGCTGCGGATTGCCGACGTTCAGGCTGATCTTCACCGGCAGTTCCGGCAGTTCGCCGCGCATCACCTCGGTCACTTCGGTTTCCAGCAGGCCATCATAGATCCGTCCTTCATCGCCTTCGGCGCAGGACACGGTGACCAGATTGCCGTCGATCAGCACGTCGGTTGCGTCACCGCAGCCAACCACCGCCGGCACGCCCAGTTCACGGGCGATGATGGCGGCGTGGCAGGTGCGGCCGCCACGGTTGGTGACGATGGCCGAGGCGCGCTTCATCACCGGCTCCCAGTTGGGATCGGTCATGTCGGCCACCAGCACGTCGCCCGGCTGCACCCGCTCCATTTCCGACGGATCGCGGATCACGCGGACCGGGCCGGCGCCGATCTTCTGGCCAATCGCTCGGCCCGAGGTCAGCACCACGCTGCTGCCCTTCAACTTGTAGCGCTGCTGGGCATCAGTGGATTTCTGTTGCGACTTCACGGTTTCCGGACGCGCCTGCAGGATGTAGAGCTTGCCGTCGCGGCCATCCTTGCCCCATTCGATATCCATCGGGCGGCCATAGTGCTTCTCGATGATCACCGCATACTTGGCCAGTTCGACGATTTCCTCATCGTTCAGCGAATAGCGGTTGCGCATCTCGATCGGCACATCCACCGTGCGCACCGAACGGCCCGCCTTGGCTTCGCCGGTGAATTCCATCTTGATCATCTTGGAACCGATGTTGCGGCGGATGATGGGCAGCTTGCCCTGCGCCAGCATCGGCTTGTGGACATAGAATTCGTCCGGGTTGACGGCGCCCTGCACCACGGTCTCGCCCAGGCCATAGCTGGAGGTAATGAAGACCACGTCGCGGAAACCGGATTCGGTGTCCATCGTAAACATCACGCCGGCGGCGCCGACATCGGAACGGACCATGCGCTGCACGCCGGCCGACAGGGCCACTTCCGCATGGGTGAAGCCCTTGTGGACCCGGTAGGAGATCGCGCGGTCGTTATACAGCGACGCGAAGACATGCTTCATTGCTTCCAGCACGTTGTCGATGCCGACCACGTTCAGGAAGGTTTCCTGCTGACCGGCGAAGGACGCATCCGGCAGGTCTTCCGCGGTTGCCGAAGAGCGGACGGCGAACGACATTTCCGCTGTGGAATCGGCAACCAGGCGCTCGTAGAACTGGGTGATTTCCTGCTGCAGACGCGGCTGGAATGGGGTGTCGATGATCCACTGGCGGATCTCGGCGCCGGCGGCGGCGAGCGAGCGCACGTCGTCGATGTTCAGGCCGGCCAGGCGATCCTCGATGCGTTGCGCGAGAGAAACACCGCCGACTTCGCTATGGGACAGAAAATCGCGGAAGGCCTGCGCGGTGGTGGCAAAACCCGTCGGCACGCGAACGCCGGCGCCGGCGAGCTGACTGATCATCTCGCCCAGCGATGCATTCTTGCCGCCGACCGACTCGACGTCGGTCATCCTGAGTTCTTCAAACGATGCTACGTAGGTGGCCTCCGGGGAGCCCCCCTGGTTTGCTGCATTGGACATAACAACCTCTGGTTTGATGGGAAATCGGGACGTGCGCCGTCGCATCCGGGGGATTTTGGTATTCTTCTGCGGGTCTGCGCGGTTTTCATTTGCCGCATTTTACAGGCGCGGCCGGATTTTTGGCTTGCACTCTCGACAATTCACTCTTTCCATCAAAGTCTCCCATGCGCGATATCGTCTCTCCCCACCTGCCAGCAGCCGAACGCACCGTGTTTTTTGTCTCCGACGGCACCGGCATCACGGCCGAGACCTTCGGACATTCGGTGCTGACGCAGTTCGAGCTGCGCTTCCGCCAGATCCGGCTGCCGTTCATCGATACGCTGGAAAAGGCATACGACGCGGTGCGCCGCATCAACGAATGCTGCGCCGCCGACGGCAAGCGTCCCATCGTGTTCTCGACGCTGGTCAAGGCCGACCTGTCGGCCGTGGTGCGGCGTTCCAGCGGCATGCATATGGACCTGATCCATACCTTCGTCGAACCGCTGGAACAGGAACTGGGCATCAAGTCCAGCCACACAATCGGTCGCAGCCATAACATTGCGGATTCGGACGAATACAAGAACCGGATCGAGGCGATCAACTTCTCTCTGGCGCATGACGATGGCCAGTCCGACAAGAACCTGGCGATGGCCGACGTGATCCTGGTTGGCGTGTCGCGCTCCGGGAAAACCCCGACCAGCCTGTATCTGGCGATGCAATACGGCATCAAGGCAGCCAACTATCCGCTGATTCCGGAAGATTTCGAGCGCGGCAGGCTGCCTGGCAACCTGGTGCAGTTCAAGTCCAAGATCTTCGGCCTGTCGATTGCCCCGGAGCGGCTGGCCGAGGTGCGCAACGAGCGCCGGCCAGGCAGCAAGTATGCGGCGCTGGAAAATTGCCGGTACGAAGTCAACGAAGCGGAAAATATGATGCGGCGCGAAGGGATACGGTGGATGTCTTCCACTGTCAAATCCATCGAGGAAATCGCCACCATGATCCTGCAGGAGATTCGCCTCGATAAGCGTTCCTACTGACAGCACGATCCGCGTCCAGTTTGCAGCAGATACGCGGCTGCGCAAGGCCTCCGGCGCTGGTCTTTGCTAGCATGGAATCGACGTCTGGAGGACGTATGGACATTGTGCTTCTGGAACTGGTGCTGTGGGCCGGGCTGATCTGTTTTCTCTGGGTAATGAAAGACTCATTGGGCAAGATCGAGTCCGAACTGGAAAGGACGGCGGCGCAAAAGGCGGCCGGGCGCAGTTCGCGCGGCGTGAACACGGTCCATGTCGACCGCCTGTACGATCCGATTGGCCGGCTCGGCGATACCACGATTTATCGGTTCGCCATTATCGATGGCCAGAATTACGAATTCGACTACGTGGCTGCCGGCAAGGACATTCGCCTTGCAGCCAATCAGCGCTGCCTGCCTCCGGGCCTGGTGTACTCCCTTCACGATGATACCAACGCCGCCAACGCCGGCTGACGCAACGCTGCATATGGAACCACCAGGGTCTTCTCTCCCACGAACTTGTTTTATTGTCGTGATCAGGGACCCATGGACCATTTTTCCCGGCGCCGCAGGCGCATCCTGCAAGCCATTCCGTCCTTACTCGCTGCTTCTGTCTGCCCTGCCTGCACTTCCCACGACCCAGACCAGCTACATTCCGCCCTTCTTGCGCTAGACCAGCTTGCATCGGAGACCCTGGGCACGTCAGGCATACCCGGCATGGCGATTGCGGTTGTGCACAACGACCGCGTCGTGCACCTCAAAGGCTACGGCGTGCGCGAGGCGGGCCATCGCTCTGCAGTCGACACCGACACCATTTTTCAGCTGGCATCGGTTTCCAAGCCCATGGCCGCGACCGTGCTGGCTGGCCTGGTCGGGGATGGCGTGATCGGCTGGGATGACTTGATTACCAAGCATGTGCCGGGCTTCGCACTGGCCGATGCAGTAGCGACCCGGCAAGTCACCTTGCGTGACATGTTCTGTCACCGCTCCGGCCTGTCCGAGCATGCCGGGGATCTGCTGGAAGACATCGGTTACGATCGCGACGCCACTCTTTACCGGCTCAGGTATTTGCCGCTGGACAAGCCACTGCGCGCCGGTTTTGCCTACACCAATTTCGGGCTAACCCAGGCGGCGGTCGCAGCAGCGCGGGCAGCCGGGCAATCCTGGGAGAACTTGGCCGCACAACGACTGTTCCAGCCGGCCGGGATGACTTCGACCAGCTTCCGCTACCAGGACTTCATCGCCTCAGGCAATCGCGCCAGGCTGCATGTGGCCGACGACGGCACAACCTATACCGCGAAGTACGAACGTAATGCCGATGCGCAGTCGCCTGCCGGGGGCGCAAGCGCCAGCATCGCTGACATGGCACGCTGGCTGCGGATCATTCTCAACGATGGCCAGCTCGACGGCGTTCGCCACGTCGCCGCCGCCGAGCTTGCGCAAACGCGTCAGCCGCAGATCGAGTCGCTATCGGCCGTCCGGTCACCTGTCGGTAAGTCCTCATATTACGGCCTTGGCTGGACTGTCGATACTGACGCCAACGGACGCGTCTTTAACGGCCACTCCGGTGGTTTCATGCTCGGCGCAGCAACCAACGTGACAGTATGCGTCGAGCAGCGCCTGGGCATTGTCGTGCTCACCAACGCCTGGCCGGTGGGAGTAGCAGAAGGCATCGCGAAAACCTTCATGGATTACGCACTGAACGGCACGGTCAGTCAGGACTGGATGGCGTTATACAGGGGTGCATTCACGGCCAAGCTCCAGGCCGAATTGCGCGGCCCAGGCGATTATGTCCAGCCATTGCCTGAAGCGGAACCTGCCAGGGATCTGCAAGCCTATGCCGGCAACTACCTTAACGACTACTATGGCAATGCCGCTGTCGTGCAGAACGGGGATGCGCTGACGCTGACGATCGGCCCTGACAAGACAGCGTATTCGCTGCGCCACTGGAGCGCAGATGACTTTCTATACGAGCCGTACGGCGAGAATGCGGTCAGGATCACGAAAGTCAGTTTCGGCGTGCCAGATTCAGGAAAGGCAGAACGCCTGCGGGTCGAGTATCTCGACCAGAACCGGGAAGGCGATTTCCTTCGTGCCACCTTGCCGCAGTCATAGGCGCCTGGGCTGGGATTACCGGTGCGGCAGCGGGCATCATGTCGCGGTTTTCTGCCTGACCTGCTCGAACAGGCAGATCGCAGCGCTGGCGGCGACATTCAGCGACTCCATCTCGCCCAGATGCGGGATGCTCACCTGCTGGCTGGCCAGAGCCATCAACGGTTCCGACACGCCCTGCCCTTCATGGCCGAACAGCCATGCGACGTTCCGCCGCAAATCGACGTCGTATATCCTTGCATCGGCATGGGAACTGGTCGCCAGCACCGGGATGGCGCTGGAACCGATCAGCGCAGCGAGATCGACCTGCTCATGGATTTCCAGCCCAAAATGCGCGCCCATGCCAGCCCGCAAGACTTTCGGCGACCAGGCGAAGGCGGTGCCGGCGCTGCAGTACACGGCCTTGATGCCGGCCGCGGCGGCGCTGCGCAGGATGGAGCCCAAGTTGCCGGGATCCTGCAGGTTGTCCAGCAATACCGCATCTCCGGTCAGCGCGTTCGCCGGCGATGCCTGGGGCGTATCGATCACGAACAGCAAATCGATGCCGTTTTCCACCTGGCTCAGCGCATGGTAGAGCGCGTCCGGCAGGACCACGCACTGTGCATCGCGGCAGCGCGCCAGCAGCGCCGCGACTTCGGGATTTGACTGTGCGCTGTCCCCGGCCACGCACAGCGCCGGCAGGCCGCGCTGCGCCAGGTAGGCGCCGCACAGATGCACCCCGTCGAGCAGCGTGCGATGGGCGCGGCGGCGTGCCTGCGAACTGGTCGCCAGTTGCTTCAACTCCTTGTACAGCGGGTTGTCGCGCGAACTGATGTACTTCACGCTCATGGCCGCGGGTCCAGCATCGCCCGCACCGGAGCATAAGAACGCCGGTGCGCGGGCGACACGCCGTGCAATTGCAGCCGCTCCAGATGCAGCGCGGTCGGATAACCCTTGTGCTGGTCGAAGCCATATTGCGGATAGGTCTGGTGCAAGGCCACCAGCGCGGCATCGCGCCCGGTCTTGGCCAGGATGGACGCGGCGGAAATCGCCTCTACCAGGTCGTCGCCGCCGACGATGGCTTCGCAGCGCACTGCCGCCGGCGGACAGCGATTGCCGTCGATCAGCGCCAGCGTCGGTTGCCGATGCAGCCCTTCGATTGCGCGCCGCATCGCCAGCATGGTGGCGTGCAGGATGTTGAGCGTGTCGATCTCGTTTTCACAGCACTGGGCGACCGACCAGGCCAGCGCATCGCGCCGGATCAGTACAGCCAGTTCCTCGCGGCGCGCGGCGGTCAGCTTCTTCGAATCGCGCAGGCCGGGTATGGGGCGCGCCGGGTCGAGAATCACGGCGGCGGCAAACACCGGGCCGGCCAGCGGCCCACGGCCGGCCTCATCGACGCCGCAGACGATTTCGCTGGCATGATCAAACAGCGGCAAGGTGCGCTCGCGGGGTGTCTTCTTCAAGGGCGTCCTCGATGGTTAGCGATCATTTCAAGCACCGCATCCGCGCTCAGGCGGGCGGTGTCGCGCAGCAGCGTATGGTGCATGTCGGTAAAGCGCTGCACCAGCACCTGACGCGCATTGCCGTCGGTCAACTGCTTCCAGAGGGCATCGGCAATCGCTTCTGGCGTAGCCGCGTGCTGCAGCAATTCCGGCACCAGAAATTCACGCGCCAGGATATTGGGCAAGCCTACCCAGGGCTGGTAGCCCATGTGCCGCATCACCTGCCAGGAAGCGGCCATCATTTTATACGCTATCACCATTGGCTTCTTGTAGAGCGCCACTTCCAGCGTCGCGGTGCCCGACGCCACCAGCACCGCGTCGGCGGCGGCCAGCGCCGCATGCGACTGGCCATCCAGTATCTGCAGCGGCAGATCGGCCAGGCCGGCGCCGGCCAGCAGGCTTTCGAAGTACTGCCGCTGCGCCTGGCCCGCCATCGGCGCGACGAAGCGGATCGACCGGTCGCGCGCGGCCAGCAGTTGCGCCGCCGACAGGAAGGCAACGCTGTTGTACTTGAGCTCGGACATGCGGCTGCCGGGCAGGATCGCCACCACCGGCGCGTTGCCCTGCAAGCCCAGCGCAGCACGAGCCGCGCCGGTATCGGGCTGCATCGGGATCACTTCCGCCAGCGGATGGCCAACGTAGGTAGCCGGGATGCCGGCCTGGCGGTAGATGGCTTCCTCGAACGGGAAGATCACCAGCATGTGCGACACGGCGCGCGCAATCTTTTTGATGCGGCCGCCGCGCCAGGCCCAGATCGATGGACCAATGAAATGCATGGTGGGTATGCCTGCCTGCTTCAGTTCTGCTTCCAGCCCAAGGTTGAAATCCGGCGCATCCACGCCGATGAAGGCAGCGGGCCGCTCGCGCAGCAGCTGGTCGCGCAGCGCAAGCTGGATACCCTTTATTTCGCGGTAGTGCGCAAGCACTTCGAACAAGCCGCGCACCGACAGCTTGTCCATCGGCCAGTCGCTGATGAAGCCGTGCTCGGCCATGCGGGCGCCGCCGATGCCGTGCAGGCGGGCCTGCGGCAACTGCGGACGCAGGCCGGACAGCAGGCGCGCCGCCAGCAAGTCGCCCGACGTTTCGCCGGCTACCAGCGCAATCGCCAGTTCAGCGGACGATGCCACGGGAAGCGTTGTCGAGGAAAGCGCGCATGCTGCGCAGCCGCCCTGCGGGATTGCCATCCAGACCAGCCTCTTCCCGGGCCAGCGCAGCGCGTGCCTCGTCGAGCGTCAGGCCTGACTTGTAGATGAGCTTGTAGGCGCGGCGCAGCGCGGCGATTTCATCGGCGCCGAAGCCGCGGCGCTTCAGGCCTTCGATATTCAGGCCGCGCGGCGCGATCGGCGTGCCAGCGGCCAGGATGAACGGCGGCACATCCTGCGACAGGCTGGCATTCATGCCGACGAAGGCATGGTCGCCGATCTTGCAGAACTGATGCACCGCGGCGAAGCCGCTCATGATGACCCAGTCGCCGACGTGGACGTGTCCGGCCAGCGTGGCATTGTTGGAAAAGATGGTGTTGCTGCCGACCTGGCAGTCATGCGCAATATGCACATAGGCCAGTATCCAGTTGTCATTGCCAAGGCGGGTGACGCCGGCGTCCTGGACGGTGCCAAGGTTCAGGCTGCAATATTCACGGATCGTGTTGCGGTCGCCGATCTCCAGGCGTGTCGGCTCGCCGCGGTATTTCTTGTCCTGCGGCGCGCCGCCCAGGGAGCAGAACTGATAGATCACGTTGTCGCGCCCTATCGTGGTATCGCCCTCGACGACCACATGCGACGCAATGCGCGTGCCTGCGCCAATACGCACCCGCGGGCCGATCACGCTGTAAGGGCCAACCTCGACCGAGGCGTCGAGCTCAGCCTTCGCATCGATGATGGCGGTAGGATGAATCAGGGCCATTACTGTCCCGCTGGCTGGCTGGCGTCGGTGCTGCTGCGCATCGTGCACATCAGTTCCGCTTCCAGCGCAACCTCACCGTCCACCAGGCCGCGCGCGGCGTATTTGTAGATGCCGCGCGAGGAGCGGGTGATTTCGACCTCCATGCGCAACTGGTCGCCAGGGCCGACAGGACGCTTGAAACGCGCCGCGTCGATGCCCACGAAATACACCACCGAGCTGCTGTCGGGCTTCTTGCCCATGGTCAGGAAGGACAGCAGCGCAGCCGTCTGGGCCAGCGCCTCGATCATCAGCACGCCGGGCATGACTGGCTTGTGCGGGAAATGCCCGTTGAAGAATTCCTCGTTGATGGTGACGTTCTTGATTGCGGTAATCGACTTGCCAACTTCGTAATCCAGCACCCGGTCGACCAGCAGCAAGGGGTAACGGTGTGGCAGATATTCCTTGATCTGGTTGATGTCCAGCGTGTTCATAGTGGTTTCTTTCATTGCTCGTTCTTGTTTTGACTGGTCAGCATCGCTACCGTTTTTTCCAGTTCACGCATCCTGCTGCGCATGCCGGAGAGATTGCGCACGATGGCGGCCGACCTTTCCCATTCCGCATTGGTGGCCAGAGGATAAAACCCGGTGTACTGGCCTGCTTCGGTGATGGAGCGGCTGACCAGGCTGCCTGAAGAGATATGGACATTGTCGGCGATCGCCAGATGGCCCAATATCATGGCCGCACCGCCAAAGGTGCAGTACCTTCCTATCGTCGCGCTGCCGGCCACGCCGACGCAGCCGGCCATCGCGGTGTGGGCGCCGATATGGCAGTTGTGGCCGATCTGTATCTGGTTATCCAGCTTGACGCCATCCTCGATCACGGTATCGGCCAGTGCGCCGCGGTCGACGGTGGTATTGGCGCCGATCTCGACATCATTGCCGATGACGACCCTGCCGGTCTGCGGGATCTTGATCCAGGCGCCGCCCTCGTTGGCGAACCCGAAGCCATCGGCGCCGATCACGGCGCCGGAATGCAGGATGCCGCGCTCGCCGATGACGCATCCGTCCAGAAAACACACACGGGGATGAAAATGGGTGTCGGCGCCGACCACGGCGTTGCGGCCGATCACGCAGCCGCTGTCGATGATGCAGCGCTCGCCGATCACGGCGCCCGCCTCGACGGTAACGTGTGGACCGATACAGGCGCTTGCCGCCACCTTCGCACCTGGATCAATTGCCGCGCTGGCATGAATGCCGGGCTGGACCGGCGGCGCCGCCAGCGCGGCGAACAGCTGGGCTGCGCGCGCGAAGTAGGCATAGGGCCGCTCGGTCAGGATGCGGGCGCCGGCATACTGGCTACCGATGCGTTCGCTATCGGCTTCGGTCAGTATCAGCGCGGCAGCGGCACTGGCCGCAGCCTGGGTCCGCAACTTGGGATTGGACAGAAAGCTGACATGGAAAGCGCCGGCCGCATCGAGCGGCGCGATGCCGGATACGAGCGTGTCCGGATCGCCCTGCAGCTGTCCGCCTACCTGTTCAACCAGTTGCCGCAGGGGTATCGCCATGGTTTTGCACCGCTTACTTGTTCAGCGCCTTCAGCACTTTGTCGGTGATGTCGATGCGCGGGCTGATATAGACCGCTTCCTGGAACACGATGTCGTATTTTTCCGCCTCGGCGATCTGCTTGATCACGCGATTGGTGCGTTCCAGGACCGTTGCCAGTTCCTCATTGCGACGCTGGTTCAGGTCTTCACGGAACTCGCGCTGACGACGCTGGAAGTCCTTGTCAAGATCGCTCAATTCCCGCTGGCGCCGCACGCGGTCGGACTCCGACAGAACCGGCGCATCCTTGTCGAGCTTGTCGGCCATGGACTTCAGGCGCGCGCCCATGTCCTGCAAGTCCTTGTCGCGCTTGGAGAACTCCTGCTCGATCTTGGCGTTGGCTGTTTTTGCCGGCGCTGCCTCGCGGAAAATTCGCTCGGTGCTGACGAAACCGACTTTGACTTCCTGTGCCTGGACAGCGCCCATGCAGACGACGGAAGCGGCAAACACGGCCGCACAGCGTGCGACCAGAGACTGTTGGATGGAAAACTTCAAGGATCTTCTCCGCAATTCAAAAAATCTGTTATCGCCGCAACATATCAGAAACCGGTTCCCAACTGGAACTGGAAGGGCTGTGTCAGGTCGGCATCCTTGGCATTGAGCGCCTTGCCGAAGCTCAGTTTCAACGGACCGATCGGCGAGACCCAGCTGATGCCGACACCTGCCGAGTAGCGCAGATTGGACACGCTAACCTTCTCGTCCGCAGTGGTGTTGAAGACCTGGCCGGCGTCAAGGAAGGTAAACCAGCGCAGGGTGCGATCCGCGCCTGTGCCCGGGAACGGGAACTGCAATTCGGCATTCATGATGAGACGAGCATTACCGCCGGTAATATTCGCCCGGTCGGTTCCCTTCACCGACAGCGACGAGCTTTCGTAGCCACGAACCGATCCTATGCCGCCGGCATAGAAGTTCTTGAAGACCGGATAGGGACGATTGCTCAGTGCGTTGCCGTAATCGACTTCACCGTTCAGCGCCAGCGTCATGGTGCTGGAAAGCGGCTTGAAGTACTGGTGCTGATAGACGGCGCGATAGTAACGCAGGTCGCCCAGCATGGAAAGCTCCAGGTTGGCCCTCTGGTAACGGCCAGTGGTCGGTATCAGGGCGCTGTCGCGGTTGTCGCGCTGCCATGCGACGGTCAGGGGAAATGACGTTGCCTTTGCGGTATTGTCGCTGCCGAAGTCGGAGACAAACTTGCGATACAGCAGTGGGCTGGTTTCATCCACATCGACCTGCGTATGCTCGGCGCCGGCGCCGAAGAACACCGTATCGACCTCGGAAAACGGCACGCCGAACCGGACATTGCCGCCAATTGTCCTGATGCGGTAGTTGCTCGTCGTGACAATGGGCGGCCGCGTGGTGCGCACGAATGCTTCATAACTGCGGCTGACGCCGTCGTCGGTGAAATACGGATTGGTCTGCGACACTGCGATGGTGCGATAGCGCCGGCTGGTGTTGACATCCAGGCCAATGGTATTGCCGCTGCCAAACGCATTGGCCTGCTGGATCGAGCCGGTCAGGGTCAGCTTCTCGCTGCTGGAGAAACCGGCGCCGAGCGAAATCGCGCCCGTTGGCTTCTCGACGATGTTCATGTTGAGGTCGACCTGGTCGGTCGTGCCCGGCACTTCAGGCGTATCCACATTCACCTCGGTGAAATAACCCAGGCGATTGACGCGGTCGCGCGAGAGCTTGATCTTGGAAGCGTCGTACCAGGAGCTTTCCAGCTGTCGCATCTCGCGGCGGATGACTTCATCGCGCGTGCGGGTGTTGCCGCCGATATTGATGCGTCGGACATAGACACGCTTGCCCGGATCGACCAGGATGGTGAACGCAACCTGCTTCTTTTCCCGGTCGATCTGGGGGTTGGCATTGACGTTGGCAAAGGCGTAGCCGAAGTTACCCAGACGCTCGGAGATTTTCTTGGTGGTCTCGGTCAGCTTGGCGCCCGAGAACACATCGCCGGGCTTGAGCTGCACCAGCGACTTGAGCTCTTCCTCGCGCCCGAACATTTCGCCTTCCAGCTTGACATCCGATACCGTGAACTTGTCGCCTTCGGTGATGTTGATGGTGACATAGATGTCCTTGCGGTCTGGCGTGATCGACACCTGGGTCGATTCCACCTGCATTTCAAGGTAGCCGCGATTGAGATAGAAGGACTTGAGGGTCTCGATGTCGCCGGTCAGCTTCTGCTTGGAGTACTGGTCGTTCTTGGTGTACCAGGTAAACCATCCGGGCGTGGTCAGCTTGATCACGTCCCGCAATTCCTTGTCGGAGAAAGCCTTGTTGCCGACGATATTGATCTCGCGGATGCGCGAGATGTCGCCTTCGTCCACGGCGAAGTTGATGTTGACCCGGTTGCGCTCGATCGGCGTGACGGTGGTCGTGATCTGCACACCATACAGGCCGCGCGACAGGTACTGCCGCTTCAACTCCTGCTCTGCACGGTCCAGCAATGCCTTGTCGTAGATGCGCGATTCGCCCAGTCCGATTTCCTTGAGCGCCTTGGTCAGGGTGTCCTTGTCGAACTCCTTGGTGCCGGTGAATTCAACCGCGCCGATGGCCGGGCGCTCTTCCACGGTCACAACCAGAACGTCGCCTTCCGCTTCGACCCGTACATCCTTGAAAAACCCGGTGGCGTACAGGGCCTTGATCGATGCCGCGCCCTTCTCGTCAGTGAAGGTGTCGCCGACCTTCACAGGCAGATAGTTGAACACGGTGCCGGCTTCAGTGCGCTGTATCCCTTCCACGCGGATGTCTCGTACCGTAAAGGGATCGACCGCCAGGGCGGAGCCGGAACAAAGTGCGATGATGGCGGAGACAATCAGACGACGAGGACGAAGAGACAGAAAAAAACGCTCTGAATGTAATTTCATTTGCTGTTGTTGTGTAATGTACTGGTGTGAGGCGAGCCCGAGATGTCGGGCCTCTACCTCAGGAGATCAGGCGGACGATGTCGTTAAAGACCGCCACCATCATCAGGGTCATCAGGATGCCGATGCCGGCACGTTGTGCCAGCTCACCGAAACGCTCGGACACGGGGCGCCCGGTCAAAACTTCCAGCGAATAATACAGCAAAAGGCCACCATCAAGCACCGGTATCGGTAGCAAATTCATCACGCCCAGGCTGATGCTGATGAAGGCGATAAAGCTGATGTAACTGACCATGCCGATGCGTGCCGTCTGTCCCGCGTAATCGGCAATGGTGATCGGCCCGGTGATGTTCTTCAGCGAGACTTCGCCGACGATCATGCGGCCCAGCATGCGGATGGTCATCACGCTGGTATCCCAGGTCTTCTGGGCGCCGCGCGCGAGCGCCTGCAATGGGCCGGACCGGACATTGACCATTTCAGGCGCCATCGCCACTTCGGCCTGTATGCGGCCGATGCGCTTGCCGCCACTTTCCACGACCTGCGGCACCACGCTGATTTCCATGGGCTTGCCGTCGCGCTGTATGGACAGCATCAGGGCCTGGCCAGCCGACTTCTGCACCGTTTCGACGAACACGCCGCCATCGGCCACCGGCTGCCCATTGATTGCTTCGACCTTGTCGCCGGTACGCAGTCCGGCGCGGGCCGCGGGGCCATCGACGACGAGCTTGCCCAGCACTGCCGGCGGGCGGGCCAGGTCAAGGCCAAGCCGCGGCATGAAGTCGGTTTCGAGTTCGGATGCATCGAGCATGTTGGTTGGCAGCGTGGCGCTGGCGGCAACGACGCCGTTCTCGCCCGCAGGATCGGGCCGCTCGACCTCCAGCCGGGCCGGCGCCTTGTCCACCGCAGCCCGCAGCAGCGTCCAGCGCAGGTCGGACCAGATGTGAACCGGTTCGCCATTGACCGACTTCACCAGTTCGCCGCCGCGCAGGCCTGCGTCGTAGGCGGCGCTCTCCTGCGGCACGGCCCGCAGGCGCGGCGCCGGCTCGGGAATGCCGTACATATAAAGCCCGCCAAACAGGAGGATGGCGAGAAGGAAGTTCGACAGCGGTCCGGCGGCAACGATGGCGATGCGCTTCCACACCGACTGCACGGTGTATTCCCGCTTGCGGTCGGCTGCGCTGACCAGCGACATGTCCTGTTCGCGCGCATCCAGCATCTTCACGTAACCGCCAAGCGGCAGCGCCGACAATGCCCATTCGGTCTGGTCGGGTCCGAACTTGCGCGACCAGACGATCTTGCCCATGCCGACCGAAAACCGCAGAACCTTGACGCCGCACCACCTGGCAATCCAGTAGTGGCCAAGTTCATGGACCACCACCAGGATGCCCAGCACCACCACGAACGCCACCAGCGTTTGCAGCAGCGTGATCATTGCAGGCACTCCCGCGCCAGCGCGCGCGCCCTTTCGTCCTGTTCCAGCAGTGCGCCGATATCGGCCACCGGCTCGTGGGGAATGGTATTCATCACCCGGTCTATCAGCTGGTCTATCATGCGAAATCCAATCTGGCGGTTGAGAAAGGCTTCGACGGCGATCTCGTTGGCGGCATTGAGCAATGCCGGCGCGGAGCCTCCGGCCTGCAGCGCATCATACGCCAGTTTCAGACAGGGAAAGCGGCGCAGGTCCGGGCGCTCGAAGCGCAGCTGGGCCATGGCGGTCAGGTCGAGCGGCGCGACGCCGGAGGCGATGCGCTCCGGATAGGCCAGCGCATGGGCAATCGGCGTACGCATGTCGGGATTGCCGAGTTGCGCCAGCACCGAACCGTCGATGTACGACACCATGGAATGGATCACGCTTTGCGGATGGATCAGCACTTCGATCTGGCCGGCCGAGGCGCCGAACAGCCAGGCGGCTTCGATGACTTCCAGCCCCTTGTTCATCATGGTGGCGGAATCGACGGAAATCTTGCGTCCCATGACCCAGTTCGGATGCGCGACCGCTTCTTCCGGCGTCACCGTATCCAGCGTCTCGACCGCCCGGTTCAGAAAGGGACCGCCGGAGGCGGTCAGCAATATCCGGGAAATGCCGTGGCGCTCGGGCTGCCGCGAGAAGTCGCCGGGCAGGCACTGGAAGATCGCATTGTGCTCGCTGTCGATGGGCAACAGGGTTGCGCCGCTTTCGGCAACGGCGGTCATGAACAGCTGGCCTGACATCACCAGCGCTTCCTTGTTGGCCAGCAGGACCTTCTTGCCGGCGCGCGCGGCGGCGAGCGATGGCGCCAGGCCGGCGGCGCCGACGATGGCGGCCATCACCGTATCGCATCCGGAAGCCGACGCCACCTGGCACAGCGCTTCCTCGCCCCACAGCACCTCGGTGGCGACGCCGGCCTTCTTCAGCAGCGCCGATAGCGCAGACGCAGCCTGCGCACTGCCGACTACCGCCACCTCGGGCAGGAAGCGTGCGCATTGCCCTGCCAGTTCGTCGACCTTGCTGTGCGCAGTCAGCGCGTGGACCCGGTAGCGGTCGGGATGGCGTGCGATCACGTCGAGCGTGGAAACGCCGATCGATCCGGTCGCACCAAGAATGGTGATGTTTTGCATTAAAACGAATCCAGCCTTATAGCCTTGTGGCGTTATAAACGGAAGGCGATCACGATTGCCAGCGGCAGCACCGGAACCAGTGCATCGATGCGGTCCAGCACGCCGCCATGGCCCGGCAGCAGGTTGCTGCTGTCCTTCATGCCGGCGCGGCGCTTGAGCATGGATTCGAACAGGTCGCCGACCACGCTGGCCGCGACCACCAGCGTCATCACCGCCAGCATGCCGAACCAGCCCAGGCTGCGCTGCAGGTGCACCGCGAAGGTATCCTGCAAGGCGCCTGAGAAGACGCTGGCCGATGCCAGCAGCAGCACTGCCAGCCAGCCGCCTATGGCGCCCTCCCAAGACTTGCCGGGCGAGATCGTCGGCGCGAGCTTGCGCTTGCCAAAGGCCTTGCCGGCGAAATAGGCGCCGATGTCGGCCACCCACACGATGGCCATCACGGACAGCAGGTAGACGGGAGAGCGGTGGTAGAAGGCGGCAATGGCGGCAAAGCAGCCGAGGATCGCAATGCCGTACACCACGGATACCAGCCGGTTAGGCAGGGTGGCAAGCGGCGGCAGGCCCAGGCCCAGCGCCGGCGCGAGACGTATCGCCCAGATCGCCACGCACAGCATGCAAAGCGGATAGACCACGCCGTCCAGATAGCGCAGCAGCACAAGCAGCAGCGCCGCCGACCACAAGGCCGGAGCCAGCAGCGGCATGGGCAGTTGAAACAGACGCGTGCGCTCCCAGATCGCGGCGGCGAAAAAAAGCGTCAGAACGGCATTGAACAACAGCGTCGAACCCGACCACACCACGCCCAGCAGCACTGCCAGTAGCACGACCGCGGTGACGACTCTGGTTGCCAGCATCAGGAAGCTTTCTTCGGCGTGATCAGTTGGGCACTGGTGCGTCCGAAACGGCGCTCGCGCTGCTGGTAAGACACAATGGCTTCGTCGAGCGAGGCGCCATTGAAGTCGGGCCAGTAGGTCTCGGTGAAATACATCTCGGTATAGGCCAGCTGCCACAGCATGAAATTGGAAATGCGCTGTTCGCCGCCCGTGCGGATGAACAGGTCAGGCTCCGGCGCGAAAGCCAGCGCCAGATGGGGCGCGAGCTGCTCCTCGCTGAAGTCGGTGGAACCGGGATTGGCTGCCACCATCTTGCCCACCGCCTGCATCACGTCCCAGCGGCCGCCATAGTTGGCGCAGACATTCACCGTCAGCCGCGTATTGCCGGCGGTGCGCTGCTCGGCGCTGGCGATCATTTCCTGCAGCTTGGGATCGAACCGAGACAGGTCGCCAACCACTTTCAGGCGGATGCTGTTGACATGCATCTTGGTGACTTCACGCTCGAGCGCCGTCATGAACAGCCGCATCAGCACCGAGACTTCCTCGGCCGGCCGGCGCCAGTTCTCGGAGCTGAACGCAAACAGGGTCAGGTACTCGACGCCGCGTTCGACGCACTTTTCCACTACATCGCGGACCCGCTCGACGCCCTTGGCATGACCCGCCACGCGCGGCAAAAAGCGCCGCGTGGCCCAACGGCCATTGCCATCCATGATGATGGCAATGTGACGCGGCACCGCCGATACTTCAGGCACTCCTTGCGTCGAACTGGTTTGCTTCATGAGCTTGCTTTTCATTAATGATTGGCGGGCCGCTACGGTATGACAAGGCTGGGCCGCCTGTCAAACCGTCAGCACTTCCTTTTCCTTTTCCGCAACCAGCTTGTCGATTTCCGCGACGAAGCGGTCGGTCAGTTTCTGCACGTCGTCCTGGGCGCGCCGCTCGTCATCCTCGGAGATAGCCTTGTCCTTGAGCAGCCGCTTCAGGCCTTCGTTGGCGTCACGGCGGATGTTGCGCACGGCGATCTTCGCGTCTTCGGCCTCGGTCTTGACCAGCTTGACCATTTCCTTGCGGCGCTCTTCCGTCAGCGGCGGCGTCGGCACGCGGATCAGGTCGCCCTGGGTGGCCGGATTCAGGCCCAGGTCGGACTCGCGGATCGCCTTTTCGATGGCGCCCACCATTTTCTTTTCCCATGGCTGGACGCCGATGGTGCGGGCGTCTATCAGGGTGATATTGGCAACCTGGCTCAACTGGGTCGGATTGCCGTAGTAGTCGACCTTCACATGATCGAGGATGCCGGCGTGGGCGCGGCCGGTACGCACCTTGGCCAGGTCGGCCTTGAGCGTCTCGATCGACTTGTTCATCTTCTGTTCGGTACTTTTCTTGACGTCGGCGACAGTCATGCTGCTCTCCTGTTATTCACAAATGTTGGAGTTCGTGTGCTCGTATTAAACATGCACCAGGGTGCCCTCGTCGTCACCCATCACGATGCGGCTCAGCGCACCGGGCTTGACGATGGAAAACACCCGGATCGGAAGTTTCTGGTCGCGGCACAGTGCAAAGGCGGTGGCGTCCATCACCTGCAGGTGCTTGGAAATGGCCTCATCGAAACTGATGCTCGCATATCGCGTTGCGGAAGCGTCCTTGTTCGGGTCGGCGCTGTAGACGCCGTCAACCTTGGTTGCCTTCAGCACAACCTCGGCGCCGATTTCCGAGCCGCGCAGCGCGGCAGCGGTATCGGTGGTGAAGAACGGGTTGCCGGTGCCGGCGGCGAAGATCACCACCTTGCCTTCTTCCAGATACTGCAGCGCCTTGGGCCGCACATACGGCTCCACGACCTGCTCGATGCTGATGGCCGACATCACGCGCGCAGTCATGCCGAACTGCCGCATCGCGTCTGCCAGGGCCAGGGAATTCATCACGGTGGCCAGCATGCCCATGTAGTCGGCAGTGGCGCGGTCCATGCCCTGCGCGCCGGGCGCGACGCCGCGGAAGATATTGCCGCCGCCAATCACGATGGCAAGCTCGACACCCATTTTGACGACTTCGGAAACATCGGCCACCATGCGCTCGATCGTGGCGCGGTTGATGCCGTAGGAGTCGTCGCCCATCAGGGCTTCACCGGAAAGCTTGAGGAGGACGCGCTTGTACGCTGGTTGGGTCATGAAATGGCTCCTTATGGTGATCCGGTTTTGCTTGAATGCAATATACCGCCCGGATAGCTGCTTGATGGTGCGACATTTTACAGCGATGAAGCAAGAGCCCGGGCGCGGTGCGGCCACATGGGCGCCGCACCTTGAAAAAAACGGGCCTTTCGGCCCGCTTGCTGATTACGCCTGCTTGGCGGCTGCCACCTGGGCAGCCACTTCGGCCGCGAAGTCATCCTGCTTCTTCTCGATGCCTTCGCCAACGATGAACATCACGAACGATTTGATCGTGGTGTTGTTTGCCTTGAGCATCTGCTCGACGGTCTGCTTGTCGTTCTTCACGAACGGCTGGGCCAGCAGCGACACTTCCTTCAGGAACTTCTGCACCGAGCCTTCGACCATCTTGGCGGCGATATCGGCCGGCTTGCCGGACTCGGCGGCCTTCAGCGAAGCAACCGAACGCTCGCGCTCGATCAGTTCCGCCGGCACCTGGTCGGACGACAGCGACACCGGCTTCATTGCAGCGATGTGCATGGCCACGTCCTTGGCGACCTGCTCGTCGGCGCCGTCATATTCGACCATCACGCCGATGCGGGTGCCGTGCAGGTAGGACACCAGCTTGGAGCCGCTGTCGAAACGCTTGAAGCGGCGGAACGACATGTTCTCGCCGATGCGGCCCACCAGCTCGGTGCGCTGCTCTTCCAAGGTCTTGCCATCCAGCTGCAGCGCGCCCATCGCGGCGACGTCGGCCGGATTGCCTTCGGCCACCAGGCGGGCGGCTTCGGACGCCATTTTCAGGAAGTCGTCGTTCTTGGTCACGAAGTCGGTTTCGCAGTTGACTTCCACCAGCGCGCCAACCGTGCCCTGGATGTAGGCGGCAACCACGCCTTCGGCGGTGATGCGGGAAGCGGCCTTGGAAGCCTTGCTGCCCAGCTTGACGCGCAGGATTTCTTCCGCCTTGACCGGATCGCCGCCGGCTTCGGTCAGGGCCTTCTTGCATTCCATCATCGGTGCATCGGTCTTGGCGCGCAGTTCGCCTACCATTGCTGCTGTAATTGTGGCCATCGTATTCTCCTTGCTGATCGGCTGCCTCGCGGGCCTGCCGGATCGAAATTGTGGGGATTCAGCTCGAAAAAAAGGGGCGAACGGATGTTGCCCCTTTTCTATTCACCCGCGGACGCTGCCGCGGGCAGAGGCGTATTATGCCTGCTCGTTGACTTCGACGAATTCGTCGCCGGCATCGCTCTTGATGGACTCGACCAGCTCGCTGGCTGCGCTGTCGCGGCCTTCGAGGATCGCGTCGGCAACGCCGCGTGCGTACAGCGCGATGGCTTTCGAGGAGTCGTCGTTGCCTGGGATGACGTAAGCCACGCCGTCCGGGGAGTGGTTGGTGTCGACCACGCCGATGACCGGGATGCCCAGCTTGGCGGCTTCGGTGACAGCGCCCTTGTGGTAGCCGACGTCGATGACGAAGATCGCGTCAGGAATGCCGTTCATGTCCTTGATGCCGCCGATGGACTTCTGCAGCTTTTCCATTTCGCGGCTGAACATCAGCCCTTCCTTCTTCGACAGCTTCTCGACCGAACCGTCTTCGATGGCCTGTTCCATTTCCTTCAGGCGCTTGATCGAGGTCTTGATGGTCTTGAAGTTGGTCAGCATGCCGCCCAGCCAGCGCTGGTCAACGTAAGGCACGCCTGCACGCTGGGCTTCCTGGGCGACCAGGTCGCGCGACTGGCGCTTGGTGCCAACCATCAGGATGGTGCCGCGGTTGGCCGACAGCTGGCGAATGTACTTCATCGCCTCGTTGTACTTGGACAGCGTCACTTCCAGGTTGACGATATGAATCTTGTTGCGATGACCGAAAATGAACGGGGCCATCTTGGGGTTCCAGAAGCGGGTTTGGTGACCGAAATGGACACCGGCTTCCAGCATTTCACGCATGGTGACAGACATGTTTGCTCCAGGGTTGGGTCTGGAATCCGGCCAGTGACCCATACAGGGCACCCTTGTGGACCGGACTCGCGATTTAAAAAGAATTGTCGATTGATGAATGGCCCCACGCTGCGCTGGCAATCGCCGGCTCGACATGACTTCAGGCAAGACAATCAAAGGAACCCGTGATTCTACCCTAAATCTCTTGGCCCTTTCAAGTCTGCTTCCGCCCAGCCGGGCGAACGCCGAGCCGGTGGTCTATAATTGCCGCTTCCAGCGCTTCTGCCGCACTGCGGCAATCCTTCCGGACTTTCCCGACTATGCCTATCACCATCAAGACTGAAGAGGACATTCGCGGCATGCGCGTTGCCGGCCGACTGGCCGCCGAAGTTCTCGATTACATCACGCCCTTCGTCAAGCCGGGCGTGACCACCGCCGAACTGGACCGCCTCTGCCATGAATACATGACCAATGTGCAGGGCAGCATTCCGGCGCCGCTCAACTACTGCCCGCCGGGCTACACGCCGTATCCGAAAGCGATCTGCACCTCGGTCAACGACGTGATCTGCCACGGCATCCCCGGCGACAAGGCGCTGAAGAATGGCGACGCGGTCAATATCGACGTCACCATCATCAAGGATGGCTACCACGGCGACACCAGCCGGATGTTCTATGCCGGCCAGCCGTCGATCCTGGCCAAGCGCCTGGGAGACATCACGTATGAATGCATGTGGCTGGGCATCTCCAAGATCAAGCCGGGCGCGCACCTGGGCGACATCGGCTACGTCATTCAGCAGCATGCGGAAAAAGCCGGCTACAGCGTGGTGCGGGAGTTCTGCGGCCACGGCATCGGCAAGATATTCCATGAAGAGCCGCAGGTGCTGCACTATGGCCGTCCCGGCACGCTGGAAAAGCTGGAAGCCGGGATGATCTTTACCGTCGAGCCGATGATCAACGCCGGCCGCCGCGATATCCGCGAGATGAACGACGGCTGGACCATCAAGACCAAGGATCGCAGCCTGTCGGCGCAATGGGAGCACACGGTGCTGGTGACCGAGACCGGCTATGAAGTGCTTACCGTGTCGCCGGGCATGCCGGCGCCGCCCGCCTTCATCACCAGGAACGCCAGCCAGGCGGAAACGGCCTGATCCATGAACACGCTGGTGCTGCCCCTGAAGGAGGAGCTCAAGTCCGGGCGCCAGAATGAAATCGTCTCCTACGAAGCACACGGCAAGCCGGAACGGCTGACCACGGCGCTGCGGCAGCTGGTGGACCGGGTGCTGACGCAGGCATGGCGCGCCTGCGGCATGCCCGAGAAGAGCGCCCTGGTGGCGGTGGGCGGCTACGGCCGCGGCGAACTGTTTCCCTATTCCGACGTCGACGTGCTGATCCTGCTGGCAGCGCCGCCCGATGCCGCAGAGCAGGCGCAGCTGGAGGAAATGGTGCAGCTGCTGTGGGATCTGGGCCTGGAAATCGGGCACAGCATCCGCACGGTGGGGGAATGCCTCTCCGAATCCGCCGCCGACATCACGGTGCAGACCAGCCTGCTGGAAGCGCGCCTGGTAACCGGCAACCGCGTGCTGTTTGGCGATCTGGTGGAAAAATGCCGGCAGGCGATGGACCCGCAGGCCTTCTTCGAGGCCAAGATCCTGGAACTGCACCAGCGCCATGCGAAGTATGAGGACACGCCCTACAGCCTGGAGCCGAACTGCAAGGAAAGTCCGGGCGGCCTGCGCGACCTGCAGGTCATCCTGTGGGTGGCCAAGGCGGCGGGACTGGGCGACTCCTGGCGCAAGCTGGCCGAACGCGGCCTGATCACGCCGACCGAGGCGCGCCAGCTGACCCAGAAGGAACGCGCCTTCAAGGACATCCGCATCCGCTTGCATATCCATGCGAAACGGCGCGAGGACAGGCTGGTGTTCGACGTGCAGACACCGATCGCGCAGTCGCTTGGCTTTCAGAATACCGAGACGCGGCGCGCCAGCGAATACCTGATGCAGCGCTACTACTGGGCGGCCAAGGCGGTCACCCAGCTCAATACCATCCTGCTGCAGAACATCGAGGCGCAGCTGTTCCCGCAATCGACGTGTCCGCTGGCGATCAACCCGCGCTTCAACGAAGTCAACGGCCTGATCGACATCGCCCGCGACGACCTGTTCACCGAGACACCCTCGGCGATGCTGGAAATCTTCCTGCTCATGGAACAGCGTCCTTCACTGCGCGGCATGACGGCGCGCACGCTGCGCGCCCTGTGGCATGCCCGCTTCGGCATCGACCGCGATTTCCGGCGCGACCCGGCCAATCGCGCGCTGTTCCTGGAGATCCTGAAGGCGCCGGAAGGCATCACCCATGCGCTGCGGCGGATGAACCAGCTGAGCATACTCGGCCGCTATCTGCCCAACTTCCGGCGCATCGTCGGCCAGATGCAGCATGACCTGTTCCACGTCTACACGGTGGACCAGCACATCCTGATGGTGGCGCGCAACCTGCGCCGCTTCACGATGTCCGAGCATGCGCATGAATACCCGTTTTGCAGCCAGCTGATGGCCAACTTTGCCCAGCCCTGGCTGCTCTACATCACCGCCCTGTTCCACGATATCGCCAAGGGGCGCGGCGGCGACCATTCCAGGCTGGGCATGGTCGATGCGCGCCGCTTCTGCCGCGACCATGCGCTGTCGGACGCCGACACCGAGCTGGTGGTGTTCCTGGTCGAGCATCATCTGTCGATGTCGCAGGTGGCGCAGAAGCAGGACCTGTCGGACCCGGACGTGATCCGCGATTTCGCCGCGCTGGCGAAGGACGAGCGCCACCTGACGGCGCTGTACCTGCTGACCGTGGCCGACATCCGCGGCACCAGCCCCAAGGTCTGGAATGCCTGGAAGGGCAAGCTGCTGGAAGACCTCTACCGGATGACGCTGCGGGTGCTGGGCGGCGAGGCGCCGTCGGCCGACCGCGAGCTGAAGAACCGGCAGGAAGATGCGTTGAAGACGCTGCGCCTGTACGGCCTGCCAGAACAGGCCCACGACGCGCTGTGGAACCAGCTCGATGTCGCCTACTTCCTGCGCCACGACGCCTCCGACATCGCCTGGCAGACGCGCATGCTGTACAACCGCATCAACAGCAGCGTGCCGGTGGTGAAAAGCAGGCTCGCGCCGATCGGCGAAGGCCTGCAGGTGACGGTGTATGTGAAGGACCAGCCGGACCTCTTCGTGCGCATCTGCAGCTATTTCGAGCGCAAGAACTTCAGCATCCTGGACGCGAAGATCCACACCACCCGCAACGGCTACGCACTCGACACCTTCCTCGTGACCGAGCCCGCGTTTGCCAACAACTACCGCGACATCATCAACCTGATCGAGCACGAGCTGGGCCTGTGCCTGTCGAGCAGCGAGCCCTTGCCGCCGCCGCGCAAGGGGCGGCTGTCGCGGCTGTCGCGCACCTTTCCGTTCACGCCGACGGTGGATCTGCGTCCGGACGAGCGCGGCCAGTACTATCTGCTGTCGGTCTCGGCCAGCGACCGCAACGGCCTGCTCTATGCCATCGCCAATGTGCTGGCCAAGTACCGCGTCAATCTGCATACCGCCAAGATCATGACGCTGGGCGAGCGGGTGGAAGACGTGTTCCTGGTCGATGGCCCGGTGCTGCAGCATGCGCGCAGCCAGATCCAGCTGGAACGCGAACTGCTGGACGCGCTGCATACCTGATTCCAACTTCCTTAACGATTGCTTCTGATTCACATGACTGAACCGCTACGCCTGTCCAAACGCATGTCCGAACTGGGCCTGTGCTCCCGCCGCGAGGCCGATGAATGGATTGCCCGCGGCTGGGTGCGGGTGGATGGCATGGTCGTCTCCGAACTCGGCAGCAAGGTGCTGCCGCACCAGAAAGTGACGGTGGAGCGGCAGGCCGCCGCCGAACAGTCCAAGCGGGTTACGGTGCTGGTCCACAAGCCGGTCGGCTATGTCAGCGGCCAGGCCGAGGACGGCTACCGTCCCGCGCTGGTGCTGGTCACGCCGGAAAACCGCTGGGAGGAGGACCACGCGCCGCTGCGGTTTCATCCGACCCAGCTGCGCAGCCTGGTGCCGGCCGGGCGGCTCGACATCGACTCGACCGGCCTCCTGGTGCTGACGCAGGACGGCCGCGTGGCAAAGCAGCTCATCGGCGAAGACAGCGCGGTGGAAAAGGAATACCTGGTGCGGGTGGAGTACACCAGGCCGGGGCGCCTGCCCGACAGCGACCTGAAACGCCTGAATTACGGCCTGACGCTGGACGGCAAGAAACTCAAGCCGGCGCAGGTGCGCTGGCAGAATGAAGACCAGCTGCGCTTCGTGCTGCGCGAAGGGAAAAAGCGCCAGATCCGCCGCATGTGCGACATGGTCGGCCTGAAGGTGCTGGGCCTGAAGCGCGTGCGGATCGGCGGCGTCACGCTGGGCGACCTGCCGCCTGGCCAGTGGCGCTATCTGGGCGCCGACGAACGTTTCTGACGGCCCCGTTCCTGCGCTCTCACAGCCTCATCCCAGCAGCTGCGCGAGGAAGACTGCAGAACGGTCGCGGGATGCTTGCGTGGTCGCGCGCTTTTTCGCCTGCGCGATCTCGCTCTGGATTACTGCCAGCGCCTCCTGGTTGAGCACAATCTCGAAGTGATTGCAGGCAATGTCGATCAGCCGGATATCGTCACGGTGGCGCATGGAATCCTGGGTCACCACGCCGTCATTGGCCGCCAGCATGAATGGCGAGGCGCCGGCAGTGCTGACGAGGTTGGTCCACGGCACATTGAGCGCAATGCGCTTGCCCTCGAGAATCGGCGCGCTGCGCGGGCGGATGTCCTTCAGCACCTGGCTGAAGGGTAGCAGGCAGGCAACCATTTCCGCCGCTTCACTGCCGCCGTAAGGCGTGCTCATCGTGACGCCACCCAGTACCTGCTCGCCCAGCTCCGCTGCCAGGTGCAGCGCGTGGATGCCGCCCAGTGAATGGGCGACGAAAAACAGGTCGGGCAGGTCCGCCAGGCGTTCCAGCATCCTGGCGTGATTGCTGTAGAAGCCGTGTCCGCTGTCATATTCGAGCAGGATGTCGTTATGGCCGCAAAGCTTGCTGCGGATAAAGTTGAAGCTGTCAGCTGTGGCGTGATTGCCGTGTATGTACACAAGATTCATCGGTGTCCTCATCGGCGGCGCCCAGGCGCAAGGTTGCGCAAGGCGGGTTGATACCATAAGGCGACAGTCTATGCTGCGTTGCAGCATGCTGCCAATGCCGATTGGGAATGTCTGGTATCGCCGACACGGAATCCATCAAGGAATGGGCAAAAAGCATGTCTTGCCGGCATCGATTTCCGTTGAGCGTGTTTGTCCTGACTTGGCTCGTCAATGCCGGCCGGATCGCCCCTGCGTCGCGCCTCCTCGCCGTGCCCCGGCACGACTCGTCGGGAGGCTTTACAGGCGCAAGGCAATGCTTTGCGTAACCCTGCCTGCCTCTTGTTCCGGGAGGCAATCCGCCTCAGCCTCGCCAAGCCAGCCGGGCGAACACGCTTTAATCGTCGTCGGCGTCGCTCAGGCCCGGAAACAGGATCTCGGTATAGCCGAAGCGGGTAAAGTCCCGCACCCGCATCGGATACAGGATGCCGGCAAGATGGTCGCATTCATGCTGAACCACGCGCGCATGGAAGCCATCGACTTCGCGCCGGATCGGCGCACCGTGCTGGTCGACGCCCTCGTAGCGCAGCTGCGTCCAGCGCGGCACCACGCCGCGCAGGCCGGGGACTGACAGGCAACCTTCCCAGTCCTCATTGGTTTCCTGCGACAGCGGCGTCAGCACCGGGTTGATCAGCACGGTTTCAGGCACCGGCGCGGCATCCGGATAGCGCAGGTTCTGCTTGAAGCCGAAAATCACCAGCTGCAGGTTGACACCGATCTGCGGGGCGGCCAGGCCAGCGCCGTTGGCGGCGTACATCGTGTCGAACATGTCGGCGATGAGCTCCCGCATCGCCGGCGTATCGAACTCGGTGACCCGCTCGGCCTGCCGCAAGAGCCGCGGATCTCCCATCTTCAGGATTTCCCGGACTGTCATTGTCTGCTTTGCAGGTATTCGGCCAGGGCCGGGCCGGTTTCGGGATGACGCAGCCCCATTTCCACGGTGGCCTTCAGATAGCCCAGCTTGGAGCCGCAATCGAAGCGCTGGCCGCGGTAGCGATAGGCCAGCACCGATTCGCGCTGCATCAGCGCGGCGATGCCATCAGTCAGCTGGATTTCGCCGCCCGCGCCCTTGCCCAGGTTTTCGATGCATTCGAAGATCCGGTTGCTCAGCACGTAACGACCCACCACTGCCAGCGTCGACGGCGCGCTGTCGGGGTCGGGCTTCTCGACGATGGCATTGACGCGCTCCAGCCCCGGCTGGTATTCGGTGGCGCTGACAATGCCGTACTGCCGGGTTTCGGCGCGCGGCACATCCTGCACCGCCAGCACGCTCAGCCCTTCCCGCTCATAGACTTCCGTCATCTGCGCCATCACCGACTTTTCGCCCTCGGGCACGTCCATGAAATCGTCCGCCAGCAGCACGGCAAACGGCTCGGTGCCGACGACCGGCTTGGCGCACAGCACCGCATGGCCCAGGCCCAACGGCTGGGACTGGCGGATGAAGATGCAGTTCACATGCTTTGGAATCACATTGCGAACGAGGTCCAGCAGCTGCTTCTTGCCCGCCGCTTCGAGTTCGGTCTCCAGTTCGTAGGCCTTGTCGAAATGGTCCTCGATGGCGCGCTTGTTGCGGCCGGTGATGAACACCATCTCCGTAATGCCGGCGGCGACCGCCTCTTCCACCGCGTACTGGATCAGCGGCTTGTCGACAATCGGCAGCATTTCCTTCGGCTGCGCCTTGGTGGCCGGAAGGAAACGGCTGCCGAGTCCGGCAACGGGAAAGACAGCCTTGGTGATTTTTCTCATGCTTCACTTTCTTTGGTCTGATGCAGCATCTCCAGCAATGCCGCTTCATCGATCACAGGAACACCCAGCGTCTCCGCTTTTGCCAGCTTGCTGCCGGCATCGTCGCCAGCCACCAGGTAACTGGTCTTTTTGGATACGGAACCGGCCACCTTGCCCCCGGCGCCTTCGATCCGTTCCGCTGCCTCGTCACGGCCCATGGTAGGCAAGGTTCCCGTGAGCACGAAGGTCAGCCCGGCCAGCGGCTTGGGACGGGCTTCCGAGGCGCCCTCTTCCCAATGCACGCCGTTGGCCCGCAATTGCTCGATCAGCTCGACATTCATCGGGTCGGCCAGGAACTGCAGTATAGAACGGGCGACGACCGGCCCGACATCGGCAACATCCAGCAATTGCGCTTCATCAGCTTTCAACAGCGCATCAATTCCACCGAAGTGCCTGGCCAGCTCCTTGGCGGTCGACTCGCCGACGTGACGGATGCCGAGCGAGTAGATGAAACGCGCCAGCGTGGTCGACTTCGATTTTTCGATTGCCTTGATCACGTTGCCGGCCGATTTGTCGGCCATGCGGTCCAGGCTGGCCAGCGAGGTCAGGCCCAGCCGGTAGAAGTCGGCCGCGGTGGTGACCACATTGCGATCAACGAGCTGTTCGACCAGCTGATCGCCCAGGCCTTCGATGTCCATCGCGCGGCGCGACACGAAATGCAGCAGGCCGCCCTTGCGTTGCGCCGGACACTTGACCCAGCCTCCGGAACAGCGCGCAACCGCTTCATCCTCGGGGCGAACGATGGGCGAGGAACAGACCGGGCACAGCGCCGGCATCACGAACGGCCGGGCGTCGGCCGGACGCAGTTCCGGCACGAAGGACACGACTTCCGGGATTACATCGCCGGCCCGCCGCACGATCACGGTGTCGCCGATCTGGATATCCTTGCGCCGCACCTCGTCCTCGTTGTGCAGGGTGGCATTGGTGACGGTCACGCCGCCGACCAGCACCGGCGCCAGCCTGGCAACCGGCGTCAGCGCGCCGGTGCGGCCCACCTGGACGCCGATGTCCTGCACGATGGTCATGGCTTCCTCGGCCGGGAACTTGTGGGCCAGCGCGAAGCGCGGCGCGCGTGAGACGAAACCGAGCTGCGCCTGCTGGGCAACCTGGTTGACCTTGTACACCACGCCATCGATCTCATAGGGCAGCTGCGCCCGGCGCAGGCCGATGTCGCGGTAGAAGGTCAGCAGGCCTTCGGCCCCGAGCGCCACCCGTCGTTCTGCCGCAACCGGGATGCCGATCTGCGCATACCAGTCCAGCAGCGCCGCATGCGACTGCGGCAGCTCGGCGCCTTCCAGCACGCCGATGCCATAGGCGAAGAAGCGCAGCGAGCGCTGCGCGGTGATGCGCGGATCGAGCTGGCGCAGGCTGCCGGCGGCGGCATTGCGCGGATTGGCGAATTCACGCTGGCCGGCGTCGCGCTGGCGCGCATTGAGTTTGGCGAAATCGGCCTTGAACATCAGCACTTCGCCGCGGATGTCGATGATGGCCGGCGGATTGTCCGTCTGCAGCCGCAGCGGAATCGCGCGCACGGTGCGGATGTTGGCGGTGACGTTCTCGCCGGTGGTGCCGTCGCCGCGGGTCGCCGCCTGCACCAGCAGGCCGTTCTCGTAACGCAGATTGATGGCCAGTCCGTCGAACTTCAGTTCGCAGTTGTATTCGACCCCGGTTTCCGACTTCAATCCTTCACGCACGCGACGATCGAAATTGACGATGTCGTCATCGCTGAAGCCATTGTTAATCGACAGCATCGGTGCGGAATGGCGCACCTGCTCGAACTGCGGCAGCGGCGCGCCGCCGACCCGCTGGGTGGGCGAGTCGCTGGTGATCAGCGCGGGATGCGCCTGCTCCAGCGCCTGCAGCTCGCGGAACAGCCGGTCGTATTCAGCGTCCGGGATAGTGGGATTGTCGAGGACGTAATAGGCGTGGTTGTGGCGGGCAATGTCGGCGCGCAGGCGCGCCGCCCGCTCCAGCGCATCGTGCGGCGTGGCGGTGGAATCGTGTGGCATGGGTCAGGCAAAGAGTCGCAGCGCGCGCGTCGATCCGGCCGGAATTTCAGAGCTTTCCATCTCGGCATAGAACGCGTGCACCTGGGATGCTATTTCTTCCAGGGTGGCATCGGACAGGGCCTGGTTGGAGTCGTCGACCACGGTGCCGTCGAGGCGCGCGGCAAGCGACTTGGCGCAGGCGATCATGGCGCCATAGCCATCGCGGGCCGCAGCCACCAGCGCCACATCCAGCAGCAGCGTCAGCCGGGACGTGGTTTCGTCGCCGCCGCTGGCATTGGTGGAAATGGAAAACAGCACGCCGCCGTCGCCGTCGGGCATCACCAGCCTGCCGTCCGGGCGCAGGTCGAAGCCCTGGCGCGCCAGCGCGGCCAGCAGCGTGCTGATCTGCCAGGGCGCGCGGTTGGACTGGACGTTCACGCTCAGCTGCGCGCCATACTCGGCAACGAACTGATGCAGGCCGCGGGCAATGGACACGATGCGCGACATGTCAGGCACGTCGCACTCCGCGCCGAGCTCGTCGGCCACCTGGCGCAGCCGGCTGACGAACTCGGAATATTCGATCTCGTTCAATGCCGAGGTGCGGCTGGCAAGCTGGATGCCGGCCTGCAGCATGGTGTAGGTGCGGCCATGGGCAATCGCTTCCCAGCGGCCGTCGTCGGCCAGGCCGATGAAATGCACCGGCTTGTTGCCGACGTGGCGCAGCGTATGGACGATGGGCAGCACGCGGTCGCCGCGCAGGGGCGACTCCAGGCCGAGGCCGATGGTGCAATCGATCAGCTGGTCGACCGGCAGATCATGGCGCGGCGCATGCAGCACCGTTTCCTCCATGGCGCTGGGTTCCTGCTGCGGCACGGGCGCCGCCTCCGCTGCCGGCGCGGCCGGATCGTCGGCCGCGGCACTGGCCGACGTCGCCGACGGGGCGAATTCCGACTCGGCCTGATGTTCCGGCTGCGCGGCCGCCGCGCCGAAGCCCGGCTCCACCCGTTCATGCGGCGCCGCATCCCCATGCATCAGCACATCGTGCTGATCATCCGCGAATGCGCGCTCGACAGTCTTGCGCGTCCTGTATTCCTGCCATTTGTTATAGGAAAACACGCCCACGACAATGGCGCCGCCGATGGCGATCAGACTGGCTTGTAAATCGGTCATGCAACTGCCTTCATGGCATGCGAAACGCCGGCCTGGGCCTGCGCCGTGCGGTCTCGGTTGCTGGCCCACGCGGGGGATACGGATCGGGTCATTATTGGTTCCAGAAAGTCGACGGGCTGTAGCGTTTTCCACGCTTTCGTAGCAGGGATAAGCCGCTTGAGCGCGGCCGGGGCGTCAACCGCGCTAGGGTAAGTGTTCGTATGTCAAGTTGTCAAGCCGACGCAGGGGCGCCTTTTCACCGCGGATTGCATTTCCAATGAGAAATTTCCCGTTCGCTTCAGCCGGGGAAAACGTTGACACCAATCAATACAATTTGTCTTTTTGACCATAGAATGAATTCCTGGCAACTGGCCCGCGCCCTTTGCCTAAAAGAAAAACCCGGACAACCGCCACGCCAATCCAGAGAGGAAGTCATGTCTGATGTCAAATCGCTGAAATTACACGAGCTGACCATGTTGCCGCTCAACCCGATCAAGGCCATGGTGCGACGCTGGTGGTGGAAGCGGGCCGAGTCGCATTACCTCATCTGCGCCGACGTGGAGCAGGACCGCATGCGCGAAGCCCAGCAGAATGCCGCCTACTTCCAGAAGAAAGCCGCCCTTGCCCGCTCCCAGTGGCTGGGCATGCACTGAGGCCGGCACCCAACCCGCACGTCACGCCGCCCGCGCTTCGGTCGCGAAGCCCGCGGCGGCTTCCATGTCCACCGCGACGATGCGCGACACGCCCTGCTCCTGCATGGTCACGCCGATCAGCTGCTGCGCCATTTCCATGGCGATCCGGTTGTGCGAGATGAACAGGAACTGGGTCTGTGACGACATGCGCTGCACCATCTTGCAGAAGCGCTCGGTGTTGGCATCGTCCAGCGGCGCATCGACCTCGTCGAGCAGGCAGAACGGCGCCGGATTGAGCTGAAACATCGAGAACACCAGCGCCGTCGCCGTCAGCGCCTTCTCCCCGCCTGACAGCAGGTGGATCGTCGCATTCTTCTTGCCCGGCGGCTGCGCCATCACCTGCACGCCGGCATCCAGGATTTCCTCCCCCGTCATGATCAGGCGCGCATTGCCGCCGCCAAACAGCACCGGGAACAGCTCGCCGAAGTGATGATTGACCTTGTCGAAGGTGTCCTGCAGCAGGTCGCGTGTTTCCTTGTCGATCTTGTGGATCGCGTCTTCCAGCGTGGCGATGGCCTCGGCCAGGTCAGCGGTCTGGGCGTCCAGGAACTGCTTGCGCTCGGACGCCTGCGCCAGTTCGTCCAGCGCTGCCAGGTTGACCGGACCGAGCGCGGCGATCGCATTGGTCAGGCGCGTCACCTCGCCCTGCAGCCAGGACGGCCTGACATCGCCGTCCAGCAGCGCGGCCAGGGCCGCCTCGTCGGCGCCGGCTTCGGCCAGGTGCTGCGCATACTGTTCCTGGTTCAGGCGCGCCGCCTGTTCCTTCAGCTGCAGTTCCATGATGCGTTCGCGCTGCGGCTGCAGGCTGCGCTCGATCTGCATCCGCGCCTCTTCCAGGTGGCGCAGTTTCTGGGTCAGCTGGTCGAGCTCGTGGCGGGCGTCGGCCAGCGCGCGCTCCTGCTGGCTGCGCCGCTCCAGCAGGTCCTGCAACCCGTCCTGCGCGGTCTGGTCGTCGAGCCCGGCGAGTTCGCTCTGGCCGGCCTGCATGCTGGCATTGAGCTGGACCACCTGTTCCGCCGCGGTGGCAATGCCGCGCCGCAGTTCCTCGATCCGGTTGCGATGGGTTTTTTCGGCGAACTGGGCTTCCTGCGCGGCCCGCTCAAGCTCGCGCAGCCGGGCGCGCGCCTCGCTGAGCCGCTGTTCGCGGCCGATGTAGTCGTTCTGGCCTTCCTCGTGCAGTTCCTGCAGCTCGGCCAGTTCGATATCGAGCTGCTCCAGCCGCGCCTCGGATTCGGCGCTGGCTTCCTGCTGCTCGGCTTCCTGGGCCGCGATTTCCGACAGGTCGCCGACAATCTGCGCATGGCGCTGGTCGTAGCGGGTCTGCACTTCGGTCTGCTTCATCAAATCGATCTGCAGCGCATGGGCGCCCTGCGTCAGCGCATTGACCCGCTGCCGCAACTCCTGCAGCCGCTGGGTCGCCTGCGCCAGGGCCGTTTCGGCACCGGCTGCCGCTGCGCGCGCCTCCTCGGCCAGCATCTGCTGCGCCCGCAACTGGCGCACGATATTCTCGATGTCCTGCTGGCGCGCCAGCATGCCGTCCTGCTCGGCATCGGCCGCATAGAAACGCACGCTGGAACGGCCGACCAGGTGGCCTTCGCGGGTCAGCAACACCGCGCCGGCCGGCAGCCTGTCGCGGCCGGCAAAGGCGCTGGCCGCGTCGTCGGCGACATAGACCTGGTGCAGCCAGTCCTGCATCAGCGCGCGCAGGCCGGGATCGTTCACATGCAGCAGGCTCATCGCGCTTTTCAGGCCGGCAACGCTGTCGGCACGGCTTTGCACCGCGTCGGCGGCGTAGAGCGCCATTTTTCCCGGCGGCGGATCGGCAAGGAAGCCCTGCGCCCAGTCGAGCTTGGACACTTCCAGCGCCGACGCCCGCTCGCGCAGCACTGACTCCAGCGCGGTTTCCCAGCCCTGCTCGATCTGCAGCTTCTGCCACAGCCGCGGCAGCGTATCCAGGCCATGCTTCTTCAGCCAGGGCTGCACCTTGCCCTGCGACTGCACCCGCTCCTGCAATTGCCGCAGCGCGTTCAGCCTGGCTTCGAGCTGGGCATTGGCCGCGTTTTCCGCGTTGACCCGGGCCTGCGCCTCGCGCCGCGCCTGCTCCAGCGCCGGCTGCTGTTCCTGCGCCTGTTCCTGCAGCAGGCGCGCCTCTTCCAGCTGCGCCTGCTTTTCCTCCAGCTGCGCGCGCAGGTTTTCCAGGTGGGCGCCGTCTGGTTGATGCAGCCCCTGTTTTTCCTGCGCCAGCCGTTCGCGCCGGGCCGCCAGGCTGTTCAATATCTGGGACGCATTGCGCTGCTGCGCCGCTTCCAGTTCGATGCGCTGCTGCGCCTGCAGGATGCGGGTGCGCGACTCGGCGCTCTTCGCCTGGGCGTCGCGCCAGGCCTGCTCCAGTTCGGGCAGCAGCGCATTCTGCTGCTCGGCCGACAGCTCGGCCTGCTCGACACGGGCTGCGTGTTCCTCCAGCCCGATGTCGGCTTCGGCCAGGTCTTCCATCTGCTGGTCATGCTGGCGCTGCCACTGCTCGCGCTGGGTGGCGAGCGACGTCAGCTGCGATTGCAGCCGGCCGCGCGACTCGATCACGAAGCGGATCTGCGCTTCCAGCCCGCCAATCTCGGAATTGGTCTGGTACAGGTGGCCCTGGGCCTGGTGCATCCGGTCGCCGGCGGCATAGTGCCCCTGCCGCATCTGCTCCAGTTCGGCTTCCACATGGCGCAGCCTGGCGGTCTGCTGCTCCAGTTCCAGCTGCCCCAGTTCGATCTCGCGGAAATGCTTTTCCTGCTCGGCCCTGGCCTCATTGCGGCGCAGCAGCCACAACAGCTTCTGCTTCTGCGACTGGTCGGCCTGCATCTCGTGGAACTTGCGCGCCACCACCGCCTGCGCCTGCAGCTTGTCCAGGTTGGCATTGAGCTCACGCAGGATGTCGTCGACGCGGGTCAGGTTCTCGCGGGTGTCATGCAGCCGGTTTTCCGTCTCCCGGCGGCGTTCCTTGTATTTCGATACCCCGGCCGCCTCTTCCAGAAAAATCCGCAGGTCTTCCGGCCGGGCTTCGATGATGCGGGAGATCATGCCCTGGCCGATGATGGCGTAAGCGCGCGGGCCGAGGCCGGTGCCGAGGAAAATATCCTGGATGTCGCGCCGGCGCACCGGCTGGTTGTTGATGTAATAGCTGGAGGTGCCGTCCCGGGTCAGGGTGCGCTTGACCGCAATCTCCGCATACTGGCCCCACTGCCCCGCCGCCCTGGCATCGGCATTGTCGAACACCAGTTCGACCGACGCCCGTCCGGCCGGCTTGCGGTTGGTGCTGCCGTTGAAGATCACGTCCTGCATCGACTCGCCGCGCAGCTCCGATGCCTTGGACTCGCCCAGCACCCAGCGCACCGCGTCGATGATGTTGGACTTGCCGCAACCGTTGGGGCCGACCACGCCCACCAGCTGGCCGGGGACCTGGAAATTGGTGGGATCGACGAAGGATTTGAAGCCGGATAATTTAATCGAGGTTAAGCGCACTTTTTGATTCTTCCAGACCGAATTGCATACACGGGAAAGCTTGCCCGGTGGGTGATGGCCGGCGCGGGCGGCGCCAGCCTTCAGGCACGGGATGATACCACCGGGCGCCGGCAGCTCCGCGTCCAGGCAGACGAACCGATTCCCCGTTTTCGGCCGTGACGGACGCGGCGACAAGCCAGCGCGGAACTGAAGAGGATCCAGCCCCACGTAGTTGACGTCTCTTCGACAATCCACTCACCGAGCGAGGAAATATGCAGATCGATCCGAAAGACGTGTTGCCCATCAAGGAGATGCTCAAGGAATCGGGGATTCCCATAGCAGAAGGCCAGGTCGAGAAAATTGTCGACGTGCTCAATAGGCTGCTGCAGTACAGCGATGAACTTGAAAAGCAGAGCGAAGCCGAACTGGGTCCGGAAGCGTGGGCCAAGGTGAAGGCGGAAAGAGAGGAAGCCGTGGCCAAGTTCAGCAATGACTTCACCGAAAAGCTGCAGAAAATTCTCGGCAGCGTGGAGCCAACCGACAAACTATAATGCCGCCTTCATTTGCTTTTCTGGCCGGCATTCGTGAATCCACTCCTTGACAAGCTCCAGCCCTATCCCTTCGAGAAACTGCGTCGCCTGCTGGCCGACAGCCAGCCGGACGCGGCGCGGCGCGCCATCAGCCTCGGGATAGGCGAACCCAAGCATCCGACGCCGGACTTCATCCGGCAGGCGCTGGCCGACAACCTGGGCGGCCTGGCGGTCTACCCCAGCACGCCCGGCGGCGATCCGCTGCGCCAGGCCATCGCCGGCTGGCTGGAGCGGCGCTACGGCTTGCCGGCGGTCGATGCGGCAAGCCAGGTGCTGCCGGTCAATGGTTCGCGGGAGGCGCTGTTCGCGCTGGCCCAGGCCGTGATCGACCCGCGCGCCGACGCGCTGGTGATCTGCCCCAATCCGTTTTACCAGATCTACGAGGGCGCGGCGCTGCTGGCCGGCGCCACGCCATGGTTCGTCAATTCCGACCCGGCGCGCAACTTCGCGCCCGACTTTTCCAGCGTGCCGGAAGAGGCCTGGAAACGGGTGCAACTGCTCTATATCTGCTCGCCCGGCAATCCCACCGGCGCGGTGCTGTCGCTGGCAGACTGGAAGGAACTGTTCGACCTGTCCGACCGCTACGGCTTCATCATTGCCGCCGACGAGTGCTATTCCGAGATCTATTTCAAGTCGGAAGCGCCGCTGGGCAGCCTGGAAGCCGCGCACAAGCTGGGCCGTACCGGCTTTGAACGCCTGATCACCTTTTCCAGCCTGTCCAAGCGTTCCAACGTCCCCGGCATGCGTTCCGGCTTCGTCGCCGGCGACGCCGCGGTGCTCAAGCGCTTCCTGCTCTACCGCACCTACTGCGGCGGCGCGATGAGCCCGCCGGTGCAGGCCGCCTCGATCGCCGCCTGGAACGACGAGGCCCATGTCGAGGAGAACCGCGCCAAGTACGTCGCCAAGTTCGAGCAGGTCACGCCGCTGCTCAAGCAGGTGCTGGACGTGGAGCTGCCGGATGCCGGCTTTTACCTGTGGGCGAAGGTCGATAAGCTGACGCAGATTTCGGATGTTGATTATGCGAAACGTCTTTATGCCGAATATAATGTGACGGTCCTTCCGGGCAGCTATCTGGCCCGCGAGGCGCACGGCATCAATCCCGGAAAGAACCGCATCCGCATGGCGCTGGTGGCAGAGGTGGACGAATGCCTCGAAGCCGCGCACCGCATCGTCGAATTCACCGGCAAGCTCGCCAGCCGCTGAGCGCCGCAATCGCAAACCTCAACTCACCAAGCAAACAAGATGACCCAACAGCTGCAGCAACTCATCGATCAGGCATGGGAAGACCGTGCCAACATTTCCTCCAAGTCGGCGCCGGCCGAAGTCCGCGACGCCGTCGCCCATGTGCTGGAGCAGCTCGATGCCGGCACCTTGCGGGTGGCCGAGAAAGCCGGCGGCAGCTGGACCGTGAACCAGTGGATCAAGAAAGCGGTGCTGCTGTCGTTCCGCCTGGAAGACAACGTCGTGATGCCATCCGGCAGCCTGCAGTTCTACGACAAGGTGCCCAGCAAATTCGAGAACTACAGCGCCGAAGACTTCGCCCGCGGCGGCTTCCGCGTGGTGCCGCCGGCCGTCGCGCGCCGCGGCAGCTTCATCGCCAGGAACGTGGTGCTGATGCCTTCCTACGTCAACATCGGCGCCTATGTCGATGAAGGCACCATGGTCGACACCTGGGCCACCGTCGGCTCCTGCGCCCAGATCGGCAAGAACGTCCACCTGTCGGGCGGCGTCGGCATCGGCGGCGTGCTCGAACCGATGCAGGCCAACCCGACCATCATCGAGGACAACTGCTTCATCGGCGCCCGCTCGGAAATCGTCGAAGGCGTGATCGTCGAGGAAAACTCGGTGATCTCGATGGGCGTCTACATCGGCCAGTCGACCAAGATCTACGACCGCGCCACCGGCGAAGTCAGCTATGGCCGCATCCCGGCCGGCTCGGTGGTGGTGTCGGGCAACCTGCCCTCCGCCGATGGCAAGTACAGCCTGTACTGCGCCGTGATCGTCAAGCGCGTGGACGCCAAGACCCGCGCCAAGACCGGCATCAACGAACTGCTGCGCGAGGCTTAACAGCTCTCCGGCGCACGGGCCCGGCGCGGCCCGTGCCGCAATCTCCCTCTTTCCAAACAAGCAGATAGCAGGAGCCGACGATGGCGATGGAACGTCTGTTCCAGCTGATGAAGGACAAGGGCGCGTCCGACCTGTTCCTGGCGGTGAACTCGCCGATCCAGGTCAAGATCAACGGCAACCTGATCCCCGTGAACCAGCAGCGCATGGACCAGGGTTCCATCATGGCCCTGCTCTCCGAGGTCGTCCCGGCCGACCGGCTCGACGAGCTGCGGCGCGAGCATGAGCTCAACCTCGGCATCCAGGCCAGCGGCATCGGCCGGCTGCGCCTGTCCGCGTTCCAGCAGCGCGGCTCGGTCTCGGCGGTGCTGCGCTTCGTGCCCTACCAGATACCGGCGCTGTCGGAACTGCATCTGCCCGCGGTGCTGCCGGAACTGATCATGGCGCGGCGTGGCCTGCTGCTGGTGGTTGGCGCCACTGGCTCCGGCAAGTCCACCACCATCGCCTCTATGCTGGACCATCGCAATGCGATGTCCAACGGCCATATCCTGACGCTGGAAGACCCGATCGAATTCCTGTTCTCCGCCAAGCGATCCATCGTCAACCAGCGCGAGATCGGCACCGATGCCCACAGCCTGGGCATTGCGCTGAAGAATGCGCTGCGGCAGGCGCCGGACTGCATCCTGATCGGCGAGATCCGCGACCGCGACACCATGACCGCGGCCCTGTCCTATGCCCAGTCCGGCCACCTGGTGGTGGCGACGCTGCATGCCAACAACAGCTACCAGGCGCTGAACCGCATCATCAGCTTCTACCCGGTCGAGTCGCGGCAGTCGCTGTACCCCGACCTGGCGGCCACGATCCGCGCCATCGTATCGCAGCGGCTGGTGCCGGCCATCGACGGCGGCCGCCGCGCCGCGGTCGAAGTCATGCTCAACACCCGCCATGTGGCCGAGCTGATCGAACAGGGCGAGATCGGCCAGATCCGCGAGGCGGTGGAAAAGAGCCTGTCGGCCGGCTCGCAGACCTTCGAACAGGCGCTGATGACGATGATCAGGGAAGGCGTGATCACCGAGGAGGAAGCGCTGGCGCATGCGGATTCTTCCAGCAACCTGTACTGGCTGCTCAACAATGGCCAGGCGCAGGAACAGGTGGAGGAAAGCAGGAAGGATGACGACGAGCCGACCTTCACCGAATTCACCCTGAACATTTGACGCGGGCCGGCATTTCGCCGCCCAGGCCCGCCGCACCTGCATCCATCAACCATGACCATCACCCTCTACGGCATTTCCAACTGCGACACCGTCAAGAAAGCCCGCGGCTGGCTGGCAGACAACGGTATCGACCATGTTTTCCACGACTTCAGGAAAAGCGGCGTCACCCGGCCGATGCTGGAAGCCTGGCTGGCCGACATTCCCTGGGAAACCCTGCTCAACCGGCGCGGCACCAGCTGGCGCGGACTGCCGGAGGAGCGCCGCAACGCGGTCGGCAGCGCCGACGATGCGATCGCACTGATGCTGGAAACGCCCTCGCTGATCAAGCGGCCGGTGCTGGTCCGGGATGGCGCGGCGTGTTGCGGCTATAGCGAGAGCCAGTACCGCGACCTGTTTCAGCGCTGAGCAAACCGCGGCGCATTACGCGCCGCGACGCTGCGGCGCCGGCCATATCGCGCCACCGCGAACCGTATTAGAATCCCGGTCTTTCGTCCCAACTACCGCCCCGCAGCCAGCCCATGAATGCCAACGACCCCACCCTTTCCAGCCGCACCCGCGCCCTCACTGAAGAGCTGATCGCCCTGTCCTCGGTCACGCCGGACGACAACGGCTGCCAGCGCCGCCTGGCCGAGCTGCTCACGCCGCTGGGCTTTGCCTGCGAGACGGTGCAGTCCGGCGAGGTCACCAACCTGTGGGCGCGGCGCGGCACGGCACAGCCGCTGGTGGTGCTTGCCGGCCATACCGACGTGGTGCCGACCGGGCCGCTGACGGCCTGGCAGTCCGACCCGTTCCAGCCCACCGTGCGCGACGGCAAGCTGTATGGCCGCGGCGCGGCCGACATGAAGACCTCGCTGGCGGCCATGGTGGTGGCGGTGGAGGAATTCACCGCAGCCCATCCCGACCACAAGGGCTCGATCGGCTTTCTGATCACCAGCGACGAGGAAGGCCCGGCCATCGACGGCACGGTGGTGGTCTGCGACATGCTCGAGCAGCGCGGCGAACAGCTGGACTGCTGCATCGTCGGCGAACCGACCTCGGTGGATCGCCTCGGCGACATGATCAAGAACGGCCGCCGCGGCACCATGTCGGGCAAGCTCACGGTCAAGGGCATACAGGGCCATATCGCCTATCCGCACCTGGCGCGCAACCCGGTCCACCAGGTTGCGCCGGCCCTGGCCGAACTGGCCGCCACCGAATGGGACGCGGGCAACGAGTATTACCTGCCGACTTCCTGGCAGGTATCCAACATCCACGGCGGCACCGGCGCCTCCAACATCATTCCGGGCGAGGTGGTGATCGACTTCAATTTCCGCTTTTCCACCGCCAGCACCGTAGAAGGCCTGCAGCAGCGGGTGCGCGACCTCCTCGACCGCCATGGCCTGGAATACGACCTGAAATGGACGGTCGGCGGCCTGCCCTTCCTGACCCCGCGCGGCACGCTGTCGGATGCGCTGTCGGCCGCCATCCAGGCTGAAACCGGCATCGCCACCGAGCTTTCCACCAGCGGCGGCACGTCCGACGGCCGCTTCATCGCCCGGATCTGCCCGCAGGTGGTAGAGTTCGGCCCGGTCAATGCCAGCATCCACAAGATCGACGAACATATCGCACTGTCCGATATCGATCCGCTGAAAAACATCTACCGTCGCACGCTCGAAAACCTGCTGCGCTAAGCGCCTGCCTTCATCACGGGCAACGCCGCGTCGCCGGCGTTGCCCATCCCCGGAAATCCACTCATGACCTCCACCTACTTTGCCACCCTGCGCGACGTCCTGCGTTTCGCCACCACCCGCTTCAATGGCGCCGGCCTGTTCTTCGGCCACGGCAGCAGCAATGCCTTCGACGAAGCCGCCTACCTGCTGCTGCACACGCTGAAGCTGCCGCTGGACCGGCTTGACCCTTTCCTTGACGCCCGCCTGCTGCCCGAGGAAGTCGACGCCCTTCTCAAGGTGGTCGAGCGGCGCGCGGTGGAACGGGTGCCGGCCGCCTATATCACCCGTGAAGCCTGGCTCGGCGCCTACCGCTTCTATGTGGATGAGCGCACCATCGTGCCGCGCTCCTTCATCGCCGAACTGATCCCGGAACAGTTCGCGCCCTGGGTCAGCGACCCGGAGGAAGTCACCAGCGTGCTGGAACTGTGCACCGGCTCGGGCTGCCTGGCAGTGCTGCTGGCCGACGCCTTCCCCGATGCGCATGTGGACGCGGTCGACCTGTCGGCCGATGCCCTGGAAGTCGCCGCGCGCAACGTCGCCGACTACCAGATGCAGGACCGCATCACGCTGCTTCGGTCCGACCTGTACGATGCACTGCCCGATACCCGCAAATACGACCTGATCGTCACCAACCCGCCTTATGTGAATGCCGGCTCGATGGCCAAGCTGCCGCCGGAGTACCAGCGCGAGCCGCAGATGGCGCTGGCCGGCGGCGACGACGGCATGGACCTGGTCCGCCGCATCGTCGACGGCGCCCGCTCGCGGCTTGCGCCGGGCGGCGTCCTGGTGGTGGAGATCGGCAACGAGCGGGAGCATGCCGAAGCCGCCTTCCCGGACCTGGAACTGACCTGGCTGTCCACCAGCGCCGGCGACGACATGGTCTTCCTGCTGACCGCCGAGCAACTGGGCATCCTGAAATAACGGGCAGGCGACCATGATCCGTTTCCAGCAAGTGAGCCTGATGCGGGGCACCAAGGCCCTGTTCGAGAATGCCGACCTGACCCTGAACCCCGGCGAGAAGATCGGCCTGGTGGGGGCCAACGGCGCCGGCAAGTCCAGCCTGTTCGGCCTCCTGCGCGGCGAACTGCATGCCGACCAGGGCGACGCCGGCTTCCCCATGACCTGGCGCGTGGCCTACGTGGCGCAGGAAACACCGGCGCTGGACCGCAGCGCGCTCGACTATGCGATCGATGGCGACGCCGGCCTGCGCCGGCTGGAAGCCGAACTGGCCGCCGTGGAAAGCCAGCCGGAAGGCGCCGCCAACGGCCATCGCATCGGCGAACTGCATGCCGCGCTGGCCGATGCCGACGCCTACACCGTGCGCTCGCGCGCCGAGCAGTTGCTGACCGGCCTGGGCTTTACCCAGGAACAGATGGGCCAGCCGGTGGCCAGCTTTTCCGGCGGCTGGCGCATGCGCCTGAACCTGGCGCAGGCGCTGATGTGCCCGTCCGACCTGCTGCTGCTGGACGAGCCGACCAACCACCTGGACCTGGACGCCATCATCTGGCTGGAAGACTGGTTGAAGCGCTATGCGGGCACCCTGGTGGTGATCTCCCATGACCGCGACTTCCTCGACGGCGTGGTCAACGTGATCGTGCATATCGACGAGCGCAAGCTGAAACGCTATTCCGGCAACTACTCCGCCTTCGAGCGCCAGCGCGCCGCGCAGCTGATCCTGACGCAAGGCATGATCGAGAAGCAGACCCGCGAGCGGGCGCATCTGCAGTCCTTCATCGACCGCTTCAAGGCCAAGGCAACCAAGGCGCGCCAGGCGCAGAGCCGGATGAAGGCGCTGTCCAAGATGGAGGAACTGGCGCCGCTGCGCGCCGCCGCCGAGTTTTCCTTCACCTTCCGCGAGCCGCAGAATGCGCCGAACCCGCTCCTGGTGATGGAAGACGTGAATGCCGGCTACCGCGTGGAAAATCCGGACACCCATGCCGTCACCGAAAAAACCATCGTCAGCGGCATCACCTTTTCGATGCAGGCCGGCCAGCGCATTGGCCTTTTGGGCATCAACGGCGCCGGCAAGTCCACCCTGATCAAGACCATTGCCGCCGAACTGCAGCCATTGGCCGGCGACGCCCGCTTCGGCAAGGGCCTGGCGATCGGCTATTTCGCCCAGCACCAGGTGGAGATGCTGCGCCATGACGAATCGCCGCTGTGGCACCTGGCGCGCATCGCGCCCGACGTGCGCGAGCAGGAACTGCGCAACTTCCTCGGCGGCTTCAACTTTCCCGGCAACATGGTGACCAGCCCGATCGCGCCGTTCTCCGGCGGCGAGAAGGCGCGGCTGGCGCTGGCGCTGATCGTCTGGCAGCGGCCCAACCTGCTGCTGCTGGACGAACCGACCAACCATCTGGACCTGGAAACCCGCGAAGCCCTGACCGAGGCGCTGGCGCAGTTCGAGGGCACGCTGCTGCTGGTATCGCACGACCGCCACCTGCTGCGCGCCACCACCGACGAATTCCTGATCGTGGCCGACGGCCGGCTCACGCCCTTCGACGGCGATCTCGACGATTACCGCGACTGGCTGTTCAAGACCAAGCTGGCCAACCGGGAAGCCCAGGCCAGCGCCCAGAAGGAAGCTTCGGGAACCACCGACCGGCGTGAGCAGAAGCGGGTCGAGGCGCAGGACAGGCAGCGGCTTTCCGCCCTGAAGAAGCCGATCGAAAGCCGGATCAAGAAGCTGGAGCAGCAGATTGCCGCGGCGACGGAGAAGAAAGCCGCACTCGATGCCCGGCTGGCGGACGCGTCCATCTATGAGGCCGGCAAAAAGGACGAGCTCAAGACACTGCTGGCCGAGCAGGCTGCCTGCGCGCAGTCGCTGGAACAACTGGAGATGGCATGGCTGGAACAGCAGGAAGCGCTGGAAACCATACTGGCCTGACGCCGGCGCAAGTGACCGGCCAATTTCCAGTGCAGGGGGGCAGGAACATGCCACCGAGCTTCTCCATCATCGGCAGCGGCCATGTCGCCAGGACGCTGGGGCGCCTGTGGCATGGCGGGCAGCGCGTGCTGCTGCTCGATGTGCTGAGCCGCTCGAAGGGCAACGCGCAGGCGGCCTGCGAATTCATCGGCGCCGGCCGCGCGCTGCAGGACTATGCCGCCCTGCAGCAGGCCGACATCTACCTGATCGCCACGCCTGACGACCAGATCGCCGCCTGTTGCAAACTGCTCGCCGACAGCGGCCGCATCCTGGGCGGCACGGTGGTGTTCCATTGCAGCGGCGCCCTGCCCGCCTCGGTGCTGCAGCCGGCGCTGGCCTGCGGCGCGCTGGTCGCCAGCGTCCATCCCGTCCGCAGCTTTGCGCTGCCGGAACAGGTTGCCGCATCCTTTGCCGGCACCTGGTGCGGCATGGAAGGCGACGCGCAGGCGCTGGCCGTGGTAACGCCGCTATTCGAAGCCATGGGCGCCCACTGCATCGCCATCGACCCGGACGCCAAGACCGTGTATCACGCGGCCGCGGTATTCGCCAGCAATTACCTGGTCACGGTGATCGATGTCGCGCTGCAGGCCTATGGCCAGGCCGGCGTGCCGCCGGAGGTGGCGATGAAGCTGATGGAACCGCTGGTGCGCAAGACGGTGGACCAGGTGTTCGAGGCGGGCACCGCGGCGGCGCTGTCCGGCCCGATCGCGCGCGGCGACGTGGCGACCGTGGAAAGGCAGGCACGCGCCCTGAGCGAATGGAACCAGGGATACGGCAGCCTCTATGACTGCCTGGCGCAGGCCACCCTGAAGCTTGCCGGACAACGCAGGCGTTGACCGGCATATCAAGGGCAATGCCTGCTTCAGGCACGGCAGCCGCGGCACGCGGCCTGCCGGTTCACGCCCTTCTGCCCTTCTGCCCTTCTGCCTCATTGCCAGTCCAGCAGCTTGTTGCGCCATGACAGGAAGGCATGCGCATGCGCCTCATGCACGAGCGAGCTGCGGCCAACGCACAGGGTATATCCGCAAACGCCGATTCAACCCTGCGTCCTGCATCGTCCGGTCGGCTCATGCCAATCCCGATCCATAACGTCCCAGATGAAACCGATGGATTTTTTCGTCTGGCAAGACGGGGGAGGAGTCAATAGCCCAGCTATTGACGACGATCCCAACGCAGCGAGGCGGAAAAAGACGCGGTTTCATGGGAAGTTATGGGTTGGGATTGGTATCAGGCGCTTTTGATCTCGATGCGCCCCTCGCGCAGCTTCATCCGGCGCACGCCCGGCAGATTGATCAGGTCGCGGTCGTGGCAGGCCATCACCACGCTGCTGCCGGCATGGACCAGCGTCGGTATCAGCCCGATCACCGCCTCGCGCGCGGCGCCATCCAGGTTGGCGGTGGGCTCGTCCAGCAGCAGCAGCCTCGGGCGCAGCACCCGTGCGCGCGCCAGCGCCACCCGCTGCTTTTCCCCGCCCGACAGCGTGGCCGGCGGGCTGCCGCGCAAATGGTCGATGCCAGCCCAGGCGATCGCCTCGTCCACCCTGCTGCGGATGTCCTCGCGCGACAGGCCACGCCCCTTCAGGCCATAGGCAATATTGTCGGCAACGCTGGTGGAAAACATCACCGGGTGCTGGTGCACATAGGCGATTGCCTCCCGCATTGCGCGTGGATAGGGTGACAGCCGCAAGGATTCGCCCATGAAGACAAGACGGCCCACTTCGGCCGGCTCCAGGCCGCACAGCACCCGCAGCAGCGTGCTCTTGCCGGCGCCATTTGCCCCGGTCAGCACATAGGCGGCGCCAGCGTCGATTTGCAGATGGTCGATATCGAGCAGCAGGCGCTGCCCGAAGCGCTTGCGCAAGCCATCGATCTGCAGCAGGCTGCTCATCGCGCCGCCGGCGCCGCGTGGGCGTCGCCCTGCAGCAGCATCAGGCCGGCATTGATCACCAGCGAAATCGACACCAGCACGATGCCCAGCGCAATGCCCTGGGCAAACTCGCCCTTGCTGGTTTCCAGCGCGATTGCGGTGGTGATGGTGCGGGTCTCGCCGGCAATATTGCCGCCGACCATCATCGCGCAGCCGACCTCGGAAATCACCCGGCCGAAGCCGGTGATGACGGCCGCCATCACGCCGAAGCGCACTTCATGCAATACGGTCAGCATCACCCGCCAGCGTGATGCGCCAAGCGTGATCGCGGTCTCGGCCAGGCGCACATCGGCTGCCTGCACCGCCGCCAGCGTGAAGGCGATCAGCACCGGCAAGGCGATCAGCACCTGACCGGCGACGATGCCGGTCTGCGAGAACAGCCAGCCCAGTTCGCCCAACGGGCCGCGGCGCGACAGCAGCAGATACAGCAGCAGGCCAATCAGCACGGTGGGAAGGGAAAGCGACACCTGGGCCAGCCAGATCAGTATGCGGCGGCCGAGAAAGCGGTGGGAGGCGATCGCATAACCGCAGACGACCGACAACGGGGTAGCGATCAGCAGCGCGAGCAGCGTGGTCTTGACGGAAATCCAGATGATGCGCCAGAGGTTCGCATCGCCGGAAACAAGCAGTGCGAAGGCGTCCTGAATAGCCTGGATCAAATGCATTGCGTGGTGTGAGAGGCGGCAGCCGCCCGCCGGATTGCCGCCGTCATTCAGGCAACGCGACGCGTCTGCTCGGCCAGGCCCGGCTCGAACTGCAGGCGTTCCTTGCCGGTCAGCAGCAGGAAGTGCTTTCCGGTGCAGCGCGCCAGCAGCGACATTCCCAGCTTTTCGGCCACCATGTGGCCCATCTGCGTGGTGCCGGAGCGCGACAGCAGGAAAGGAATGCCCATCTGCGCGCCCTTGATCACCATTTCGGAAGTCAGCCGCCCGGTGGTATAGAACACCTTGTCGTGGCCTTCCATGCCGTCCAGCCACATCTTGCCGGCAATGGCGTCGACCGCATTGTGGCGGCCCACGTCCTCGACGAAATGGATCAGTTCGCCTTCGGCGGAGAACAGCGCGCAGCCATGCACCGAGCCGGCCTGCTTGTAGATCGAGGGCTGGGTGCGGATGGTGTCGACGATGCGGTACAGCACCGACTGCTTCAGGCGCGCGTTTGGATCGAGCGTGATGGCATCGACATCGTCCATCAGGCCGCCGAACACCGAGCCCTGGCCGCAGCCGGTGGTGACCACGCGCTTCGAGGTGCGCTCCTCGACATTGGCGATGCCGTGCCGGGTCTTGACCGCCACGGCGTCGACGCTCCAGTCGACCTGCACCGACGCGATGTCTTCCAGCGACTTGACCAGGCGCTGGTTGCGCAGATAGCCCAGCACCAGCGCCTCGGGCGCGCCGCCCAGGGTCATCAGCGTGACCAGCTCGCGCTTGTCGACATACAGCGTCAGCGGCCGCTCGGCCGGTATCGCGATGGTGGAGACGCGGCCGCGCTCGTCCATCACCTCGACCTCATGGGTGAGCGCGGCGGCGGCATTGCTGAGCTGGGGACGGCTGGACATGGCGATGCGGATGGCTGCTTCCTTCTTACTTCTTCGCCTCGCCGGGCGCGGGCGGCTTGCCGGCGGCCGGCACCGGCAGCGAATCGGCGACGCCGACCTTGGCACTGGCCGCGGCGGCGACATACGGACCAGGGTCCTGGCACGGCGGAATCGTGGGCGCTGCGCTGGCAGCCGGTGCGGCTGGCTGCTCCTTGGTCTGCGCGCCCTTGGATTTGCGGTAAGCCGCGGCCACGCGGTCCTGCGCCTGGCACAGCTGGTAAGCCGCCACCTTGTCCGACCAGGCGGTCTTCTGCTTGGCTTCATCCGCCTTGGCCTGGGCTTCCGGGCTCGGTGGCGGCAGCTTGGCGACTGCGGCGCCGGCCAGGGACATGCCCAACAGGGCGATCAGTAATTTATTCATCCGTTGCTCCTCAAACCGCCTTGACCGGCGTGCCGACGCGGTTCGCGCCTTCCTGGGTGCGCACCCGCGGCACCTTGCCGCTTTCGATGTCCTCGTACCAGAGGTCGTGGTGTTCCTTGGCCCAGGTGTCGTCCACATAACCATGGCGCATTGCCGCATACGCGCCTTCCATGCCTATCGTGCCCAGATAGATGTGGCCCAGGGACATGGCTGTTACCAGCACCGCTGCCACCAGGTGAATCACATTGGCGATCTGCATGTTGCCACGGCTGTAGATGATGCCGGGCACCAGCATGTCAAGCACGAAGCCCGAAGCGCTGACGATCAGGCCCAGCACCACCACGCCCAGCCAGAACCAGACCTTCTCGCCGCCGTTGAAGCGGCCGGCCGGCGGATGGCCCTTGCCCAGCACGCCGCCCAGCCGCGCCAGCCAGCGCAGGTCGGTCAGGCCCGGTATGTTGTCCTTCACATACGTGATGAACATCACCACCAGCGAACCGGCAAACAGCGGGCCGACGAAGTTGTGGATGTTCTTGCCGGCATAGTTGATCCAGCCAAACAGCGTGTGGCCAAAGATGGGCATCAGCACGTACTTGCCGAACAGGATCATCATGCCAGTCGCCGCGAGCGTGACGAAGCTGATCGCAACGGTCCAGTGCACGATGCGCTCGAACGAGGTGAAGCGTTCGATCAGGCGGCCCGTCAGCGGCGCCTTCATCCGGATCTTGCCCGCAATGAAATAGACAGCGGCCAGCAGGATCAGTGCCCCAAGCAGCAGCCAGCCGCCGAATTTGGTCAATGGACCGTTGCGGTACTGGCGCCAGGCTTCGCCTGCGGTGGTGGCGCGCATCTGGCCCGGGAACTGGGCCTTGGGCTGGATCAGCACGCCCGCGTCCAGCGCCGGCAGGCTGGAATAGTTGGTGGTGCCTTCCTTGACCACGCGCCAGGTCGGCGCGGCGTTGCCAGGCTGCACCTGGGTGCGCTCGGCCTGGTTCTGCTTCAGGATGTCGGCCGATTCCACGCCCGGAAAGCCGGGGCTGGGCGCGGAGGTGATGCCGGGCGGCGACTGCGGCGGTGTGCTGACGACGATGCCGCCCGGCGGCACCGGTGTCTTGTCCTGCGCGGGCGCGATGGCCGTCGTTGCCAGCAACGACAGACCCAGCGCCAGGCTGGCTAAGCATTTTTTCATGGCTGCTCCGATACAGAGGGCATCAATTGGTCTTGTTGTACTCGTTCTGGGTCTGCGCGCGGTTGCGCAGCTGGGTTTCCCAGCCCGCCTTGTCGCTCGGGGTCCAGTTCTTCACAACAAATTCGTTCTTGGCGCCCTGCCATGGCTGGTCGGGCGACTTGTTGCGATTGGCGGCCAGCGTCTGTTCCCGCTCGCCGCAGGCCGACAGCGCCAGCATTGCGGCCAGCATCAAGGCAACCCGCATCATGACTTGGCTCCGGCAGAGGTCTTGGTGGCGGCAGGCGCCGGGGCCGGCGCAGGCATCGGCGCGGTAGCGTTGGCGTTCGGCGCACGGCCGTAGGCAGTGCCCCAGCCCCACACTTCGCTGCCCTTGCCACGGCGCAGCACGCGATTGCGGAAGATGTCCGCCACCACGTCGCCGTCGCCGCCCAGCAGCGCCTTGGTCGAGCACATTTCCGCGCAGGCCGGCAGCTTGCCTTCGGCCAGGCGGTTGCGGCCGTATTTCTCGAACTCGGCATGCGAGCCATCAGCTTCCGGGCCGCCGGCGCAGAAGGTGCACTTGTCCATCTTGCCGCGCAGGCCGAAAGTGCCGTTGGACGGGAACTGCGGCGCGCCGAACGGGCAGGCATACGAGCAGTAGCCGCAGCCGATGCAGATGTCCTTGTCGTGCAGCACCACGCCTTCGTCGGTGCGGTAGAAGCAGTCGACCGGGCACACCGCCATGCAGGGCGCGTCGGAGCAATGCATGCAGGC
>NZ_JACYOX010000051.1 GCF_015352955.1 Noviherbaspirillum soli | reverse complement strand
GCAACATGATTTGCTGTATGGCCCATTCCCGGACTGGCTCCGGATGTCGTTTCTTCATTGCTCACTCGCTATCGCCCTCCAGGTTGTTGGATATCAGTGGATGCGACAACTAGCCTGACATAGAGGGGCGAAGCAAAAAAAGTAGGTCGCCCGCCGGGGCGAACTCCCGGCCTGGTCATGACGACAGTGCAGTCGGCTTGTTTCACCCGGCGTAAAGGCGTCACTGCGAAGCAGCAGTTGCTTTTGAAGTTTGAAGTTTCAATACGAACGTCAACAACAACACCGACAGTGCTGCCCGTGCCTTGCCGGGTGACGCAAGGCGGTTGCACTGCCGTGGAGACAAGCCGGGAGTCCGTCCCGGCGGCCGGGTCACTTTTTTTGCTTCGCCAAAAAAAGTAACCAAAAAAAGGCGACCCGGTGATCGCGCCCCGCTGCGCGGGGTGCCCGTGTCAGCGGTACCCGGAGCGGGGCGCGGCTAAACTCGCCAAGCTACGCTTGGCTCAGACAGACGCCGCACCTTATCCGCTCCGGGCACCGCTGACACGGCGCGCTCAACGGGATTTCACTGCAACGGCAACGGCAACGGCCACTTCAAAAGCAACGGCAACTGTCGCTGCGCGTACGTCAAAGACAACGGCAACCGCAACGGCCACTTCAAAAGCAACGGCAACTGTCGCTGCGCGTACGTCAAAGACAACCGCAACCGCCACGTCCAATTCAACAGCGATTGTCCCCGCGCCCGCAGATCCCCCGCAACTTCCGGCTTCATCTGCAAGATACGCCTTCTCTCCATCACCCCGCCTCCATGTCGAACCGGACAATTCCCGCTGCTGTTGCAGCCTTGAAAAACAAACCCTTCAGGTAAACTTCCTGCTTTCATCCGCACCCAAAAGGCAACGATGTCTGCTGTCCCCGCGGTCGATCCGCACGGCTTCCGTCGCATTCTTTATCGCAACATCGCGCTGCCGCTGATTGTCGGTGTGATCAGCGTGCTTGGCTTCGTCGCGCTGATTGCCTATCTGCTGTCGACCATGAACCAGGTCGAGCGCAGCGACCGCGTCATCGCCGAGAGCCATGCGGCCGCCAAGCTGGCGGTGGACCAGGAGACCGGCATGCGCGGTTTCCTGCTGTCGGGGAACGAGAGCTTTCTTGAGCCTTACCGGCTTGGCAAGCCGCGCATGCAGGCGCAGCTCGATGCGCTGGAGCAGCTCGTCGGCGACGATGGAGGGCAGGTGCAGCGCATCCGGCTGATCAAGTCGCTGCATGACCAATGGACTGTGTTCGTCGAGGAAGTGCTGGCCCAGCGTCGCACGAACGGGGACTGGCTGCGCCTGGTAATGAGCGGACGCGGCAAGCAGGAGTTCGACCAGTTGCGGCGCGAGTTCGACGCCTTCCTGAAGATCGAGGAAGAGCGGCGCCAGGCGCGCGGCGAGGAGGCGCGGAGGGTTACGGCAATTACCGTCACGGTGTATCTGGTGCTGTCGCTGCTGCTGGCGGGCGGGCTGGCCCTGTTCGGCCGGCGCGAGCTGCTGCGGCTGTCGGAAAGCTATAACGCCGCGCTGTCCCACCAGGGCGAACATGGCCGGCTGCTGGAGCATCAGGCCTGGCTGCGCGCCGGACAGACGCGGCTGGCCGAGCGCATCGTCGGGCAGCCGGCGCTGGCGCCGCTGGCGCGCGGCGTGCTCGACTTCCTGGCCGAATATCTGGGCATGTCTGTCGGTGCGCTGTATGTGCGCGAGCCGGGCAATGCCTTGCGTCGCAGCGCTTCCTACGGCTTCTCAAAGGAAAGCGAAGCGTCGCCGCAGCTGATTGCGGCGGGCGAGGGCCTAGTGGGGCAGGCCGCATTGGCCAAGCGCGTGATACGGCTCGACAGCGTGCCCGAAAACTACCTGAAGATCAGCTCCGGCATGGGCAGCGGCTCGCCGGTGGCGCTGCTGCTGGCGCCGATCCAGGAAGGCGGCGTGGTCAATGGCGTGATGGAACTGGGCTTCGCGCGGCCGGTCGAGGCGCGCGATCTTGAATTGCTCGAACTGGTCGCGCCGGCAGTGGGCGCTGCAATCGAGGCCGCGCTGTACCGGCAGCGGCTGCAGGCGGCGCTGGCCGACACCCAGCAGCTCAACGAGGAACTGCAGGTGCAGCAGGAGGAACTGCGCACCGCCAACGAGGGGCTGGAAGAGCAGTCGCGGCTGCTGCGGGAGTCGCAGGCCAGCCTGGAAAATCAGCAGGCCGAACTGGAACAGACCAACGTGCGCCTGAACGAGCAGGCAGTGTCGCTGGACCAGAAGAACCATGCGCTGCGGCAGGCGCAGGAAGCACTGGAAGCGCGTGCCGATGACTTGCAGCGGGCCAGCCGCTACAAGTCGGAATTCCTGGCCAATATGTCGCATGAACTGCGCACGCCGTTGAACAGCTCCCTGATCCTGGCCAAGCTGCTGGCGGAGAACAAGGCAGGCAATCTCAATGCCGAGCAGATCAAGTTCGCCGAGTCGATCTATGCGTCCGGCAACGACCTGCTGGCGCTGATCAATGACATCCTCGATATCTCCAAGGTGGAGGCGGGCCAGATGTCGCTGCAGCCGGAAGCGATCACGGTGGACGAGCTGGTCGGCAGCCTGGAGCGCACCTTCCTGCCGCTGGCCGAGGAAAAGCATCTTGCCTTCCGCGTGCAGCAGCAGGAAGCCGGCGCCGCGCCGCTCTATACCGACCGCATGCGGCTGGAACAGATCCTGAAGAACCTGCTGTCGAATGCGATCAAGTTCACCGAGCACGGCAGCGTGACCCTGTCGCTGTCGACGCTGCCGGGCGAGCGCATCGTGTTCGCGGTGAAGGACTCGGGCATCGGCATCGAGCCGGAGCAGCAGGATGCGATCTTCGAGGCTTTCCGTCAGGCCGATGGCGGCACCAGCCGGCGTTATGGCGGCACCGGCCTGGGCCTGTCGATTTCGCGCGAACTGGCCGGCCTGCTGGGCGGGGAGATTGCCGTCAGCAGCACGCCGGGGCAGGGCAGCACCTTTACGCTGACGATGCCGCGGCGCATCGCGCAGCCGGAGCCACAGGCGGCGCAGGTGGTGCCCCATGCGCCACAGGCTGTGGCTGCCATTGCATTGCCCACGGTCGAGCGCATGCGTCCCGCAGCGCCCGCGCCAGCGCCAGCGGCCCCATCGTCCCAGCCCGTTGCCGCAGGGCCTGCCCAGCCGTTTCCGGATGACCGCGCCGCCGCGCCCGACGAGCGCCGCGCCGTGCTGGTGGTGGAGGACGAGCCGGCCTTTGCCGGCATCCTGTATGACCTTGCCCGTGAAATGGGCTATCGCTGCCTGGTGGCGCAGGGCGCCGACGAAGGGCTGCAGCTGGCGCGACAATTCCTGCCCAGCGCCGTGCTGCTGGACATGCGCCTGCCCGACCGGCCCGGCCTGTCGCTGCTGCAGCAATTGAAGGAAGACCCGGCCACCCGCCATATCCCGGTGCATGTGGTGTCCTCCGAGGACCGCAGCGAGGCGGCGCTGCACATGGGCGCGATCGGCTATGCGCAGAAGCCGGCCTCGCGCGAGGAGCTGAGGGAGGTGTTCCAGCGGCTGGAGGAGCGCTACACCCGCAAGATGAAGCACATCCTGCTGGTGGAGGACGATGCGCGCCAGCGCGATAGCGTGACCCACCTGATCAGCGACGAGGACGTGGAGATCACCGCGGTGGCCACCGGCGCCGAGGCGCTGGCCCTGCTGGGGCAAACCCAGTTCGACTGCATGATCATCGACCTGAAGCTGCCCGACATGCAGGGCCGCGAGCTGTTGCGGCGCATGTCGCAGCAGGGCCTGCAGCCATTCCCGCCCGTGATCGTCTACACCGGCCGCAACCTCACGCGCGAGGAAGAGGCCGACCTGATGAAATATTCGCGCTCCATCATCATCAAGGGCGCCCGCTCGCCGGAGCGGCTGCTCGATGAAGTCACGCTGTTCCTGCACAAGGTGGAATCGGAGCTGTCGGTGGAACGGCAGGCAATGCTGAAATCGGCCCGCAGCCGCGACCATGTGTTCCAGGGGCGGCGCATCCTGCTGGTCGATGATGATGTGCGCAACATCTTTGCGCTGACCAGCGCGCTGGAGCAGAAGGGACTGGCGGTGGAGATCGCGCGCAACGGCGAGGAGGCCATCGCCAAGCTCGATGCGGCGCCGGATGTGGACCTGGTGCTGATGGATGTGATGATGCCGGTGATGGACGGGCTGGAGGCCACGCGCCGGATCCGCACCGATGCCCGCTTCGCCAAGCTGCCCATCATCGCCGTCACCGCCAAGGCCATGCGCGACGACCATGAGCAGTGCCTCAGGGCCGGCGCCAGCGACTACCTCGCCAAGCCGATCGACCTGGACCGGCTGTTCTCGCTCTTGCGGGTGTGGCTGCCCAACCTGGAGCGACTGCCGTCATGAAGCGCGACGCCACCGAGATCGAGCTGAAGCTGCTGGCCGAGGCCATCTACCTCCGCTATGGCCACGACTTCCGCGACTATTCCGGCGCTTCCCACAAGCGCCGCGTACTGCATGCGCTGCCCGAGTTCGGCTGCAGCACCATCTCGGCGCTGCAGTCGCGGGTGCTGCACGAGCCGGCGGTGTTCCATGAGCTGCTGCAGTTCCTGACGATTCCGGTATCCGAGATTTTCCGCGACCCGTCCTACTATCTCGCGTTGCGGCGCGACGTGGTGCCGCTGCTGCAGACCTATCCATCCATCAAGGTCTGGGTGGCGGGCTGCAGCACCGGCGAGGAAGTGTATTCGCTTGCCATCCTGCTGCATGAGGAAGGCCTGCTGGAGCGCTCGCTGATCTATGGCACCGACATCAATCCGGCATCGCTGGACAAGGCGCGGCGCGGCATCTTCCCGCTGGCGGCGATGGAGCGCTATGCCGACAATTACCAAAGGGCGGGCGGCAAGCGCCAGCTCTCGGACTACTACACCGCCGCCTATGACGCGGCGCTGCTTGACCGCTCCCTGGCGGCCAACGTGACCTTCGCCGACCATAGCCTGGCGACCGACAATGTGTTTTCCGAGACCCACCTGGTGTCCTGCCGCAATGTGCTGATCTATTTCAACCGCAAGCTGCAGGACCGGGCGCTGGGCTTGTTCCATGCATCGCTGTGCCACCGCGGCTTCCTGGGCCTGGGCTCCAAGGAAAGCATGGATTTTTCCGCCTGCAAGGAGCGCTTCGAAACCCTGGACAGGCGAGAGCGCCTGTACCGCAAGCTGTGAGCGGCGCGGCAATGGCGACCCCGGCATTCGATCTGGCAGGGCGCGGCGTCGACGCCGTGGTGATCGGCGCCTCCGCCGGTGGCCTGGAGGCGCTGCTGGCCATCCTGACGCAGCTGCCCTCCGGCTACCACCTGCCGCTGCTGGCGGTGCTGCACCTGCCCAGCCATGGCGACAGCCGTCTTGCCGAAGTGCTGGGCGCGCGCATGAACCTGCCGGTGCGGGAAGCCGCCGACAAGGAGAGCATCCAGCCCGGCACGCTGTATGTGGCGCCCGGCGGCTACCACCTGCTGGTCGAGCAGGACCTGAGCCTGTCGCTCAGCTGCGACCCGCCGGTGCATTATTCGCGGCCGTCGATCGACGTGATGATGGAATCGGCGGCGGACGCCTGGGGCGAGCGGCTGGCCGGCATCCTCCTGACCGGCGCCAATGAAGACGGCGCGGACGGCCTGGCCCGCATCGGCGAGCAGGGGGGCCTGACCATCGTGCAGGACCCGAACGAAGCGGCGGTCTCGACCATGCCACAGGCCGCCATCGCCCGCCGCGCGCCCGATCATGTCCTTGGACTGGCCGGCATCCATGCGCTGCTACTTGAACTGGACAAGCACTGATGGACACCTCTGAAAGCGCCAATATCCTGATCGTCGACGATCTGCCGGAAAACCTGATCGCGCTGGAAGCGCTGATCCGGCGCGACGACCTGGCGGTTTATCCGGCCGCCTCAGGCGAAGCGGCGCTGACCCTGCTGCTGGAACATGAATTCGCCCTGGCCATCCTGGACGTTCAGATGCCGGGCATGAACGGCTTCGAACTGGCCGAGCTGATGCGCAGCACCGGCCGCACCCGGCGTATCCCGATCGTCTTCGTCAGCGCCGCCGGGCGCGAACTCAACCATGCGTTCAAGGGCTATGAGGCCGGCGCGGTCGATTTCCTGCACAAGCCGCTGGACGGCTACGCTGTCAGGAGCAAGGTCGCGGTGTTCGTCGACATGTATCGCCAGCGCAGCGCGATGGGGCGCCAGGTGGAAGCCCTGGAGCAGAGCAGGCGCGAGCAGCAGGCGCTGCTGGAAAAGCTCAATGCGACCCAGCTGGACCTTGAGCGCGCGGTCAAGATGCGCGACGACTTCATGTCGGTGGTGGCGCATGAGCTGCGCACGCCCTTGAACACGCTGTTCCTCGAAACCCAGTTGCGCAAGATGCAGATCGAGCGCGGCAACCTGGCAGCCTTCGCGCCGGAGCAGCTCGGCAAGATGGTGGCCCGCGACGACAGGCAGATACGCAACATGGTGCGGCTGATCGACGACATGCTGGACGTCTCGCGCATCCGCAGCGGCGCGCTGTCGGTGCGGCCGGCGCAGGTCGAGCTGGCCGGCCTGCTGCGGCGCGTGATCGACGACCTCGAACAGCAGGCCCTTGCCGTGGGCAGCTGCATCACGCTGCATGCGCCGCAGCCGGTGGAGGGCTGGTGGGATGAATTCCGCATCGAGCAGGTGGTGGTCAATCTGCTGACCAATGCCTTGCGCTATGGCGGCGGCAAGCCGGTGGAAGTAGGGCTGGGCGCCACGCCGGAGGGCGCACGCATCGAAGTGCGCGACCACGGGATCGGTATCTCGGAGCAGGACCAGCAGCGCATCTTCCAGCAGTTCGAGCGCGGCGGCGGCGGCAAGTCGGCTGATGGTTTGGGCCTGGGCCTGTACATCACCCGCCAACTGGTCGAGGCGCACGGCGGAAAAATCAGCGTCCATAGCGCGCCGGGCGAGGGCTCGGTCTTCCGGCTGGACCTGCCGCAGGGCAAGGCATAGGGGATGCGGCTGCCGTTCAACCATGCCGAGGGGCGAAGCGGGAAAGGGCGGCGTCTGCCGTAGGGTGGAATACCCCAAGGGGGCATTCCACCAGCGGTCGATCAAGGCTGCAAAGCCCGATCGACGGGTCGCCCGCCGGGCCGGGCTCCCGGCCTGGTCATTGTGGGTGGACATGCGCATTGGCGACCAGCCGCATTACGTCGCTGCGGGGCCGCCTTGCCTTTGGCGTTGAAGTCGGCAGGAAGATTGCACTTTGCACTGTCGTCATGACGATGTGGTGGAATGCCCCTTTGGGTATTCCACCCTAGGACGCGGCGGCAGGGCAAGGCCTGAGGGTGATCGGGCAGGGTGTTAAGGAATTTTCGGACGACCCTAAATTTCCCGGCGCCGCCGCCGTTATTCACTCTGTAGGCATAGCCGCAGGGCCCCGCAAAAAAAAATTGAAAAATTTTTCACGCGGACCCTAAAGTTGGCCAGGCCGCTGCCGTAAATGGGTACAAGAGCAACAAAGCAGCACAAAAACAACAGAAAGAAAGAGAATCGCCCGTCCGTTGCAGCCGATACTGCCACCCGCCTTGAGGCCTTTCCCGACTTTCTCCGCTGGCATCGCACCGTTCCCTGCGCCGTTTTCCCGGTGCGGGGAGAGTGGCGCTGGCGCTTTGTAAGACAAAGACCTACAGAATCGCCAGAGTAGTTCTCACTAGAAATACAGATTCCAGCTTATTTCCCATAGGAATCATTGCGCACATACTTCCTCCATCGGCAAAGCAACCGGGCAACCGGCAAAACGGACAGGAGAACGGCAATGAATACCAATGACATGATGGCTGAGATTCGCGACGCAAATCTGAATTACCTGATGCTGGCGCAGCAAATGATCCGCGCCGACAAGGCCTGCGCCATCTACCGTCTTGGCATCAGCGCCGAGATCGCCTCCCTGCTGGAAACCCTGAGCAATGCCCAGCTGCTCAAGCTGGCCAGCGCCAACCTGATGCTGGCCCGCTTCCGCTTCGACGACACCGCCATCCTCGGCATGCTGACCTCGCACAGCAAGGAACGCGCGCTGTCCCAGACCCACGCCGCCATCCTGATGGCAGGCCAGCCGGTCGAAGAAATCAACTGATCGCAGCGGCGCACACTTTCAGGAGACGAGGACATGGCAAACAAGAGTCTGGTATCGGAAGCAAAGGAAATCGGTCTGGCGATCGAGCTGATCAAGCTGGGCGCCCGGCTGCAGCTGCTGGAACTGGAAACCTCGCTGTCGCGCGAGCGGCTGCTGAAGCTGTACAAGGAATTGAAGGGCGTATCGCCGCCCAAGGGCATGCTGCCGTTTTCCACCGACTGGTTCATCACCTGGCAGCCCAACATCCATTCCTCGCTGTTCATCAACATCCACCGCTACATGACCCAGCATGCCGGTCTTTCCGGCATCGAGGCGGTGATGAAGGCCTACCAGCTCTACCTGGAGCAGATGCCGCCGCAGCCTGGCGAGGAGCCGCTGCTGTCGCTGACCCGCGCCTGGACGCTGGTGCGCTTCTTCGACAGCCAGATGCTGACCACCGCCAAATGCTGCGAATGCGGTGGCGACTTCGTCACCCACAGCTTCGACCTCAACCACGGCTATGCCTGCGGCCTGTGCCATATGCCCTCGCGCGCCGGCAAGACCAAGAAGGCGCGCGACGATGCGCTGGCTGCCGCCTGACCCGCATGGCCTGATGGCTGTTTCCTCCGCGCCCGAGCCGCAGTCCCAGCGCCTGTCTCGCCTGCCGTCGGTGCAGGCGCTCCTGATCCAGTTCGCGGCGCTCGGCCTGGCCGGCCTGGCATGGGCGTTGCTGGTCCGCTCGGGCATTCCGCTTGCGCCGCTCGGCGCCGCCTTCCTGCAGGGCGCGCTGGCGGCGATGCTGTCGCGCTGGCGCGGCCAGGCGGCATGGTGGCACCTGATGCATTTCCTCTTCCTGCCGGCGGCGCTGGCCGTGCTGGCGCTGCAGTTGCCGCCCGGGCTGTTCCTGGCCACCTTCCTTGCCATGCTGGCGCTTTACTGGTCGACCTTCCGCACCCAGGTGCCGTTCTATGCATCGGGCAGCGCGGCATGGGATGCGGTGGCGACGGAGCTGCCGCAGCGGCCGCTGCGCATCATCGACATCGGCAGCGGCCTGGGCGGCCTGGCGCTGGACATCGCGGCGCGCCGCCCCGACTGCCAGGTCGAAGGCATCGAGCTGGCGCCGCTGCCGTGGCTGGTGAGCCGGCTGCGCCGGCATGCCGGCGCCAACTGCCGCTTCCTGCGCGGCGACTACCAGGCGCTCGATTTCGCCGATTACGACGTGGTGTTTGCCTATCTGTCGCCTGCCGCGATGCCGCAGCTGTGGGCCAAGGCGGGCGCCCAGATGCGGCCCGGCACGCTGCTGCTGTCGCATGAGTTCGCCGTGCCGGGCGCCGCGCCGCAGATCAGGCGGCCGACCCGGCCGGGCGGGCCGCTGCTCTATGGCTGGACCATGTAGGAAAGCAATCAAACTATTTCCTCCTCTCAAGTTTTTAGCGCCAGTGCCGTTACCGCATGCAGAGGCGTCCCGGATCGGCTGTTGGGGCGAAGGAAGGCGCCTCCGGTTGTTTCCCTGATAAATCAAACGCCGTCTCGCGGCAGGCGCGGCGCGCAACAAGCGGAGTGTGAGAAGACGTGTTAGTCCTGATCGGTTATGTGGTCGTGATGGCCTCGGTATTCGGTGGCTTCGCCATGGCCGGCGGCCATCTCGCCGCGCTCTGGCAGCCGCTGGAAGTGCTGATGATCGGCGGCGCCGCCGTGGGCGCCTTCTTCGTTGGCAATGACTCGAAAGCCATCAAGGCCACCTTCAAGGCCTTGCCCAGCGTGTTCAAGGGTTCGCGCTACACCAAGACCCTGTACCTGGAGCTGATGGCGCTGCTGTCGGAAATTCTCAACAAGGTCAGGAAGGAAGGCCTGATGTCGATCGAAGGCGACGTCGACGCGCCGGAGGAAAGCCCGATCTTCGGCAAGTATCCCGGCATCCTGGCCGACCACCACATGATCGAGTTCATCACCGACTACCTGCGCCTGATGGTGTCGGGGAACATGGACGCGTTCCAGATCGAAAACCTGATGGACAACGAGATCGAGACCCATCACCACGAAGGCGAAGTGCCTGCCCACTGCATCGCCAAGCTGGGCGACGGCCTGCCGGCCTTCGGCATCGTGGCGGCGGTGATGGGCGTGGTGCATACGATGGAATCGGTGGGCCTGCCGCCGGCCGAACTCGGCATTCTGATCGCGCATGCGCTGGTCGGCACCTTCCTCGGCATCCTGCTGGCCTACGGCTTCGTCGGCCCGCTGGCCGGCCTGCTGGAGCAGAAGCTGAGCGAGTCGACCAAGATGTACCAGTGCGTGAAAGTGACCCTGCTGGCCAGCCTGAACGGCTATGCGCCTGCGCTGGCGATCGAGTTCGGCCGCAAGGTCCTGTTTTCCACCGAGCGCCCGTCTTTCAAGGAACTGGAAGAGCACATCAAGCAGGCCAAGTCGAAGTAAGGATCGGAACGGAAAACCCGGAATATGGCTGACGACAACCTGCGCCCCATCGTAGTCAAGCGCATCAAGAAAGTGGCGGGCGGCCATCATGGCGGCGCCTGGAAGATCGCCTATGCCGACTTCGTCACCGCGATGATGGCCTTCTTCCTGCTGATGTGGCTGCTCGGCTCCACCGCCAAGGGCGACCTGCAGGGCATCGCCGAATATTTCTCGACGCCGCTGAAGGTCGCCATGGCCGGCGGCTCGGGCGCCGGCGACAGCGCCAGCGTGATCCAGGGCGGCGGCCGCGACCTGACCCGCAAGGAAGGCCAGGTCAAGAAGGGCGAAGACCCGCCGGTCAAGAAAAGCTATGACCTGAAGGGCGTGCAGCAGGAACTGGAGCGCATCGAGGCCGACAAGCTCAAGGGCCTGAAGTCGCGCATCGAGGCGGCCATCGAAGCCAATCAGACGCTCAAGCAGTTCAAGAAGCAGCTGCTGATGGACATCACCACCGAAGGCCTGCGCATCCAGATCGTCGATGCCCAGAACCGCCCGATGTTTGCCAGCGCCAAGGCCGAGCTGCAACCCTATACCCGCGAGATCCTGCGCGAGATCGGCCGGGTGCTCAATGACATGCCCAACAAGATCAGCCTGTCCGGCCATACCGACGCCACGCCGTATTCCACCGGCGACAAGGGCTACAGCAACTGGGAGTTGTCGGCCGACCGGGCCAACGCCTCGCGCCGCGAACTGATCGCCGGCGGCATGGAAGACGGCAAGGTGGTGCGGGTGGTGGGCCTGTCGTCCGCCGTGCTGATGGACCAGCAGAATCCGCTGAATCCGATCAACCGCCGCATCTCCATCATCGTGATGAACAAGAAAGCCGAGGAAAGCGCGGCCCGCGATGGCGGCAGCGCGCTCGATATCAGCGAGGAAAAACAGGCCGAGCCAGCGTTGCTCCAGGGCGCCGGCATCCCGCCGGCCGTGCCGGGCCCGGCGCCGGCAGCGGCAGGTGCGGTCGCCCCGGTCGCCCTGCCTGCGCCGGTATCCGCGCCCGCGCCGGCCGCAGCGCCCGCAGCACCGGCGCCGGCGCCGGCCGCGCCACCTAACGCCGCCACGGTGGCGGCGCAGGCAAGCGCTGCGGCAGCATCGGTCACGGCGCGGCGGGAAGCTGGCGGCGCGATCAAGTATTAGGTGTTTGATGCGGCAAACCACGATGGACGTTCAATGACGATTCAGGATACCGAAGTACGCGAGCTCGGCCGGCTGCTGACCGATGTCAGCGCCGAAGGCATGTCGCATCTCGAGGAAGTCCAGGCCGACCTGGCGCAGACCCGCCTGCTGCTGACCGAAGCGATAGAGCGCCTCTCGGCCGGCTTCAGCGCGCTGCACTCGGCGGTGGCCGAGCAGAGCGATGCCGCGCAGGCGCTGCAGCGCGCCGCCAGCGAGGCCGACTGCGCACGCCTGCATGCGGCCGGCGCCGACATCGAGCAGCAGGTCCGGGCGATGGTGACGGCCCTGCAGTTCGAGGACATGACCAGCCAGCTGATTGCCCATGCGGGCCGCCGTGTCGCCGGCCTGCGCAGCATCCTGGCCGACATGGTTGCCGGCGCGCGCGAGCTGGCAGCCGGCGACCTGGCGCAGATGGAGCGGTTGCGCGAAACGCTGGCGATGCAGAGCCGGGAGCTGGATGGCCAGCTCATGCGCAGCGTCGAGCAGCATCACATGGAAAGCGGCGACATCACGCTGTTCTGAATCCGGACAGCACGCCAAACGGGCAACACGATACTGAACAAGACAACAAGCGAAGCGAGAATCACGATGGCGAAGACAATCCTGGCAGTGGACGATTCGGGCTCACTGCGTCAGATGCTGGTATTCACCCTGAAGGCCGCAGGCTATCAGGTGACCGAAGCGGTCGATGGCCGCGACGGCCTGGACAAGGCGAAGCAGAAGCAATTCGACCTGGTGCTGACCGACCAGAACATGCCCAACATGGACGGACTGACCCTGATCCGTTCACTGCGCGCGCTGCCGGCGTACAGCCGGGTGCCGATCCTGATGCTGACCACCGAGTCCAGCGACGAGATGAAGAACAAGGGCCGCACCGCCGGCGCCACCGGCTGGCTGGTCAAGCCCTTCGACCCGAATCGCCTGACCGAAGTGGTGCGCAAGGTCATCGGTTGAGCGTGGCGCCACGCCGCATTGTCCATTGGTCCATTGCATGAGGATTGCAGCATGAGCATCGATATCAGCCAGTTCTTCCTGGTGTTTTTTGAAGAGGCCGAGGAACTGCTGGCCGAGATGGAGCGCCTGCTGCTGGCGCTCGACACCGACGCGCCGGACATGGAGCAACTGGCCGCCATCTTCCGTACCGCCCATTCCATCAAGGGCGGCGCCGCCACCTTCGGCCAGACCGACATGACCGAGGTGACCCATGTGCTGGAGTCGCTGCTGGACCGGCTGCGGCGCGGCGAAATGGCGATCAGCCCGGCCCATGTGGAGGCTTTCTTCGCTGCCAAGGATGTGCTGAAGATGCAGCTCGACGGCCACCGGCATGGCGCCGAGGTGGACCAGGAAGCGGTGCAGTCGGTGCGGGCGCGCCTCGAAGCCCTGTCCTGCACAACCGCGGCATGCGCCGCGCCGCAGGCCAGCGCCGCGCCGGGCACCGACAGCGCCCGCCGCCTGCGCCTGGCCCTGCCGCCGCTGAAGCGGGAAGACATCGACGCACTGGCGGCCGAGCTGGCGCTGATGGGCAGCCTGACAGAGGAAATCCTGCCCGAAGGCGGCGCCATGCTGCTGCTTGACACGACCGAAAGCGTGGACGACGTGCTGGCCATCTGTTCCTTCATCATCGACCCATCGGACGTAAAGATCGCCGAGGACGATGCGCAGGGCTATACCGCGCCCGACGGCAGCTATGGCTTCTTCGAGCCGCTGCCCGAGCCGGCGCCCGCCATCGACGATGCGCCGCAGGTGAACGCGCATGCCGAACTGCCGGCGGTGCGCGCGGCCAATGCCGAAAAGGCCGCCAGCCTGGAGTCGTCGTCGATCCGGGTGTCGGTGGAAAAGGTGGACCAGCTGATCAACCTGGTGGGCGAGCTGGTGATCACCCAGGCCATGATCGAGCAGCGCTGCGCCGCGCTTGACCCGATGCAGCATGAGCGGCTGCTGTCGGGCGTGTCGCAGCTGACCCGCAACACCCGCGACCTGCAGGAAGCGGTGATGTCGATCCGCATGATGCCGATGGACTATGTGTTCTCGCGCTTCCCGCGCATGGTGCGGGACCTGGCGGTCAAGCTCGGCAAGAAGGTCGACTTCATCACCTACGGCGCCGCCACCGAGCTTGACAAGGGCCTGATCGAACGCATCATCGATCCGCTGACCCACCTGGTGCGCAACAGCGTCGACCACGGCATCGAGACGCCGGCCGTGCGCGCCGCCGCTGGCAAGCTGGAAACCGGCAAGCTGTCGCTGTCTGCCGCGCACCAGGGCGGCAATATCGTGATCGAAGTCAGCGACGACGGCGGCGGCCTGAATCGCGAGCGCATCCTGGCCAAGGCGCGCCAGAACGGCCTGCCGGTGTCGGACGACATGGCCGATGCCGATGTCTGGCAGCTGATTTTCGCTCCCGGCTTTTCCACCGCAGAGGAAGTGACCGATGTCTCTGGCCGCGGCGTCGGCATGGACGTGGTCAAGCGCAACATCACCGCCATGGGCGGCGCGGTCGACATCCGCAGTGCGCGTGGCTTCGGCACCACCATCTCGATCTCGCTGCCGCTGACGCTGGCCATCCTGGACGGCATGTCGGTGCGGGTCGGCGACGAAATCTATATCCTGCCGCTGGGCTATGTGGTGGAGTCGCTGCAGCCGGCGCGGCAGGACGTGAAGGACATCGCCGGCCAGGGCCGGGTGGTGAAGGTGCGCGGCGAGTACCTGCCGCTGATTGCGCTGCATGCGCTGTTCGGCATCGATGCCCGCTGCACCGACCCGGCCGAGGGCATCCTGGTGATACTGGAATCGGAAGGCACCCGCGCCGCGCTGCTGCTGGACGAACTGGTGGGCCAGCAGCAGGTGGTGGTGAAGAACCTGGAATCGAATTACCGCAAGGTGGCAGGCATCTCGGGCGCCACCATACTGGGCGATGGCGGCGTCTCGCTGATCCTCGATGTGGCCATGCTGCTGCGCGGCTATGGAAAGCGGCAGGCGATGGAGCAGGCGGATTTCGCCTGAGCGGAAGGGAAATGCGCCGGCGTGGAGTCGTGACCTGTTCGCGTTCTCCGGCCGTGCGCGGTGCAATACCCTGAAAGGAGCATTGCACCGGCTGTCAATCAAGGCAGTACCTGGCACAGGCCTGTCGTTTCACCGCCGATGGTGCAATGCCCCTGCGGGGTATTGCACCCTACGAGCTGATATTGATCCAGCCCCGTGACTTGCCTGGACCGGTCTTACTTCTTCTGGTAGATCTTGTCGAACTCGCCGCCGTCGTCGAAATGCTTCTTCTGCGCGGCATCCCAGCCGCCAAAGACATCATCCACGGTAAACAGCTTCACCGGCTTGAACGAGGCGCTGTGCTTCTTCAGCACCGCTTCCGAACGCGGACGGAAGAAATGCTGCGCGATCACTTCCTGGGCCGGTTCGGTATAGAGGTACTGCAGGTAGACGGTTGCCTGCTTGCGGATGCCCTTGCGATCCACCACCTTGTCCACCACCGCCACCGGCGACTCGGCCAGGATCGAGGAAGCCGGGTAGACGATATCGAAGTTCTGGCCCATTTCCTTCTTCACCAGCTGCACTTCGTTTTCAAAGGTCACAAGCACGTCGCCGATTTCACGCTGGGTGAAGGTGGTGGTGGCGGCGCGTCCGCCCGAGTCCAGCACCGGCACGTTCTTGAAGATCTTGCCGACCAGTTCGCGCGCCTGGGCTTCATTGCCGCCTTTCTGCAGCACCGAGCCCCATGCCGCCAGATAGGTGTAGCGGCCGTTGCCGGCGGTCTTGGGATTAGGGATCACCACCTTCACGTCCGGCTTGGCCAGGTCTTCCCAGTCCTTGATGCCTTTCGGGTTGCCTTTCCTGACCAGATAGACCATGGTCGAGTAGAACGGCGCGGCATTGTTGGGGAACTTCTTGTTCCAGTCCGCCGCCACCAGGCCGCGCTTGGCCAGCATGTCGATGTCATTGGCCTGGTTCATCGTCACCACCGAGGCCTCCAGGCCATCGGCCACCGAGCGCGCCTGCTTGGAAGAGCCGCCATGCGACTGGTTGATGGTGATGGTTTCGCCGGTCTTCTGTTTCCAGTCGGCGATGAACAAGGGGTTGATGTCCTTGAAGAGTTCGCGTGCCACGTCATAGGACACGTTGAGCAGCGTGGTGTCGGCGCGGGCCGGCGCAGCCACGCCGAGCGCCAGCGTAACCGCAGCGACGCCGGCGATGCCGCCCAGCGCGCTGCGCAGCTTCCCGAATAGCGGTGCGCGCCGCGGCGCGCTCATGGTGATGGACATAGTCTCTCCCAAAATGAATGAAGGCGGCTATTGTGCCAAAAATCGGCCCGCATCATTGGATGATGTTCACGGCGCATGTGCCGCACCCTTGATGCGGCGTGGCTTTCGCGGTTCTGGGGAAGGACTGCATGCGTCGATTCGGCCGGTTTTGGAGATGCTGCTGTCCTGGCCGGGTTTTTGGGCACTTTGGTTATTTCAGGAATGAGACTGTAGTGGTTGTCGATGCCTGAAGCGGACAAGGCGCAGTGTCTGTCGTAGTCGTAGGGCGGAATACCCCGCAGGGGCATTCCGCCAGGCGGCCTCAGGCTGAGGCTCTGGATCTGCCTGCCGTTTTACCTATGGCGGCAAAGCACCCGTGCTCGGACAGAAGCCGCACCTTGTCCGCCTCAGGCACCGCCGTCATGGCGCGCTCAACGTGAAGTTGAACGGCAACTGTATCTTCAATTTCAAAGCCGCTGCACCGGCAAGGCACCCGCAACCGCCGAGACCAGATCCGTGGCGGCCCTGAATACTCGCCGGCGTCGCCGTCCAACCCCAACGCTCCCGGATCTCTGACCCTCCGGGTTTCCCGTCACATGTGGCGCTTCCCGATGCTGCGCGCCATGCGCCGCTTCACGACAGCGGTCGCTCCGCCTGCCGGCAAGCGCCAAGCGCGCTTGCATATGCGGCTGTCGCATATGCAAGCGCGAAATTATCCTTATGAGCCGAGGTGATAAGCGCCTGCAAAACCATTCGTTGGTGGACGGGTAGGTAGCCAGTAATCTGCGTTCTCTAGTTAATACGCGTTCGGAGATCACATCATGCTGCACAAGCCGCTTCTGTCCCTCGCGCTTGTCCTGTCGCTGGCCGCGCCGGCCCTGCAGGCGGCCGAGGTCAACCTGCTCAATGTTTCATACGACCCGACCCGCGAACTCTATCAGGACATCAACAAGTCCTTCGCCGCGCACTGGAAAGCGAAAACGGGTGACGACGTGAAAATACGGCAGTCGCATGGCGGCTCTGGCAAGCAGGCGCGCTCGGTGATCGACGGCCTGGAAGCGGACGTGGTGACGCTGGCGCTGGGTTATGACATCGATGCCATCGGCGAACGCAAGCTGCTCGCGCCGGACTGGCAGAAGCGCCTGCCGCACAATGCCTCGCCCTATACCTCCACCATCGTGTTCCTGGTCAGGAAGGGCAATCCCAAGGACATCAAGGACTGGAACGACCTGGTCAGGCCGGGCGTGTCGGTCATTACGCCCAACCCCAAGACTTCGGGCGGCGCGCGCTGGAATCACCTCGCGGCATGGGGCTATGCGTTGAAGCAGCCGGGCGCCAATGAAGCCAGCGCCCGCGACTTCCTCGGCAAACTGTACCGCAACGTGCCGGTGTTGGACTCGGGCGCGCGCGGCGCCACCACCACCTTCGTCGAACGCGGCATCGGCGACGTGCTGATTGCCTGGGAAAACGAGGCCATCCTGGCCATCAGGGAACTGGGGCCGGACAAGGTAGAGGTCGTCGCGCCATCGGCCAGCATCCTGGCCGAGCCGCCGGTGGCCGTGGTCGACAGGAACGTCGACAAGCACAACACCCGCAAGGTGGCCGAAGCCTATCTGCAATTCCTCTACACCGACGAAGGCCAGGAAATCATCGCGAAGAATTACTATCGTCCCGCAACCGGCAAGGCCGCAGCCAAATACGCGGCCCAGTTCCCCAGGCTCAAGCTGTTCACGCTGGCCGAGGTGGCAGGGGACTGGCAGCATGCGCAAAAGGCGCACTTCGCCGACGGCGGCGTGTTCGACCAGATTTACCAGCCGGGCAAGAAATAAGCCCTCAGCAATCATCCATCGGCGATTTCGAAGACCAGGGCATCATCACCGCGGCCGCCGCGCATGAGCCGGCGCAGGCTTGCTCCGGCCGGGGCATTGGCCTGGTGTTCAAGCGCATCGACAGCCTGTTAGTGGCGGCCGCCTTGGCCGGCATGCGCGGACTGGCCATGCCATTGGCGGTGTAGGGCCGCCCCTGGAACCAGCCATGTCTTTACCTTGCAGCCGGTGTTCCGCACGCTGGAGCAGGTGACCGTAGTGCGCTACAAGATGCAACGCCGGGCGCAGTCTGACCAGAGCAGATGCTGCCAAGCGTGTCCGGTTATCAACCGCCTTATGCAATTTTCTTCTATAAGAATGCAAATAAAATATTTTGCCTTATAACAATTTAGTGCGATTATGCCGGCCTGTTAATCGCCTCGGTTATAAGCATAATGCAAGCTGCCATGTCAACATTGCCACCCCGCGCCCGCGGCAGTTTCCGGGTCATGCCTGGTTTCGGGCTATCGCTGGGCTTTACGGTGTTCTATCTCAGCCTGATCGTTCTGATCCCCTTGTCGGCAGTCTTCTTCAAGACCTTCACCATGACCTGGGAAGCGTTCTGGAGCGCAGTGACGTCCGACCGCGTGATGGCTTCCTACCGGCTGACCTTTGGCGCGTCGCTGATCGCCGCCGCGCTGAACGTGCTGTTTGGCGGGATCGTCGCCTGGGTGCTGGTGCGTTACCGCTTTCCCGGCAAGCGCATCATCGACGCGATGGTCGACCTGCCGTTCGCGCTGCCCACCGCGGTGGCGGGCATTGCGCTGACGGCGCTGTATTCCACCAATGGCTGGATAGGCCGTTACCTTGAGCCGCTGGGCATCAAGGTCGCGTTCACGCCGCTGGGAGTGGTGGTGGCGCTGACCTTCATCGGTCTGCCCTTCGTGGTGCGCACGGTCCAGCCGGTGCTTGAGGATGTCGAGCGCGAGCTGGAAGAGGCCGCCGCCAGCCTGGGCGCCAATCCCTGGCAGACCTTTTCCCGCGTGATCTTCCCGACCGTCCTGCCGGCGCTGCTGACCGGCTTCGCGCTGGCCTTTGCCCGCGCCACAGGCGAATTCGGCTCGGTCATCTTCATTGCCGGCAACATGCCAATGGTGTCGGAGATCACGCCGCTCTTCATCATTACCAAGCTGGAGCAGTACGACTATGCCGGCGCCACCGCGATCGCCGTCGTGATGCTGCTGGTGTCGTTCGTGATGCTCCTGACCATCAACATGCTGCAAGCCTGGACCCGCAAGCGCGGCCAGCCGGAGAAAATCTGATGTCCGCCGTTGCCACTCCCGTCGCCGCTTCCTCGTCGCGCATCGAACCCGCCTACGCGCCGTCCGGTATCTCCGAGCCGTTCTGGGTCAAGGCGCTGCTGGTCACGGTGGCGCTCTGCTTCATGACGCTGTTCCTGTTCGTGCCGCTGGTGGCGGTCTTCTTCGAAGCCTTCAAGAAGGGCTGGGAAGTCTACCTGACCTCCGTCACCGAGCCGGATGCGATAGCGGCCATCAAGCTCACGCTGATCGCGGCCGGCATCGCGGTGCCGCTCAACCTGGTGTTCGGCGTGGCCGCTTCATGGGCCATCGCCAAGTTCGACTTCCGCGGCAAGAGCCTGCTGCTGACCCTGATCGACCTGCCGTTCTCGGTGTCGCCGGTGATCTCGGGCCTGATCTATGTGCTGCTGTTTGGCGCCCAGGGCTGGTTCGGCGAATGGCTGCAGGCGCATGACATCAAGATCCTGTTCGCCGTGCCGGGCATCGTGCTGGCCACGGTCTTCATCACCTTTCCCTTCGTGGCGCGCGAACTGATACCGCTGATGCAGTCGCAGGGCAGCGAGGAGGAGGAAGCCGCGCTGGTGCTGGGCGCATCGGGCTTTCGCACCTTCTGGCACGTGACCCTGCCCAACATCAAGTGGGGCCTGCTGTACGGCGTGATTCTCTGTAATGCCCGCGCGATGGGCGAGTTCGGCGCGGTATCGGTCGTGTCGGGCCATATCCGCGGCCAGACCAACACGATTCCGCTGCAGGTCGAGATTCTCTACAACGAATACAACTTCGCCGCGGCGTTCGCGATTGCTTCGCTGCTGGCCTTCCTCGCGCTGGTAACGCTGGCGCTGAAGAGTTTTATTGAATGGCGGCTGCATCATGCGACGTCGCAACCGGATCAGGAGTAATCAACGTGGCCATTGAAGTCAGAAACATCAACAAGCGCTTTGGCAATTTCGTGGCGCTCAACAATATCTCCCTGAGCTTCCAGCCGGGCGAACTGACCGCGCTGCTGGGACCGTCCGGCTGCGGCAAGACCACGCTGCTGCGCATCATCGCCGGCCTGGAGCGGCCCGATACCGGCCAGGTGCTGCTGGACAATGAAGACGCCTCGCACCGCCATGTGCGCGAGCGCCAGGTCGGTTTCGTGTTCCAGCACTATGCGCTGTTCAAGCACATGACGGTGTTCGAGAACATTGCCTTCGGCCTGCGCGTCAAGCCGCGCTCGGAGCGGCCGTCGGAAGCGCAGATCCGGTCCCGCGTGCATCAATTGCTTGAGCTGGTGCAGCTGGACTGGCTGGCCGACCGCTATCCGCCGCAGCTCTCGGGCGGCCAGCGGCAGCGCATCGCGCTGGCACGCGCGCTGGCGGTCGAGCCCAAGGTGCTGCTGCTGGACGAGCCATTCGGCGCGCTGGACGCCAAGGTCCGCAAGGAGCTGCGGCGCTGGCTGCGGCGCCTGCACGATGAACTGCATGTGACGAGCATCTTCGTCACCCATGACCAGGAAGAGGCGCTGGAAGTGGCCGACCGCATCGTGCTGATGAACAAGGGGAACATCGAGCAGATTGGCGCGCCAGCCGAGGTCTACAACAACCCGGCCTCGCCTTTCGTCTACGGCTTCCTGGGCAATGTCAACCTGTTCCATGGCCGTGTGCATGAAGGCGTTCTGGAGTCGGAGGGCGTGAGCTTCGATGCGCCCGAACACGGCGGTGCGCGCGATGCGAAGGGCACCGGCTTCGTGCGGCCGCATGACATCGAGATCGACCGCTATCTGCCGGACGTGGAAACCGATGGCATCGTGGTGCGGCTCAAGCGCGCCCATGCGATCGGCCCACTCGCCCAGCTCGACCTGGAGCGCGCAGACAATGGCGACCTGCTGGAAGCGGTGGTGCCCAGCGAGCGCTATGCCGAACTGGGCGTGCAGGAAGGCGACCGGCTGGTGGTGCGTCCCAAGCGGCTGCGCATCTTTGTCGACGAGGCGGTGTAGACGGGCGGGGGAACGGAGATGAACTTTCAGCAGCTGCGTTCCATACGGGAAGCCACGCGGCGCGGCTTCAACCTGACCGAAGTCGCCAATGCGCTCTTCACCTCGCAGCCGGGCGTGTCGCGCCAGATCCGCGAACTGGAGGAAGAGCTGGGCGTGGAGATTTTCGAGCGCAACGGCAAGCGCCTGACCGGCCTCACCAATCCCGGCCGCGACATCCTGCGCATCATCGACCGGCTGCTATTGGAAGCAGAAAACCTGCAGCAGGCCGGCCAGGAATATTCGGGCGTCAAGAGCGGCACGCTGGCCATCGCCACCACGCATACCCAGGCCCGCTACGTGCTGCCGCAGGCGGTGCAGAGCTTCCGGGCGCGCTTTCCGGAAGTGCGGGTCGCGCTGCAGCAGAGTTCACCCGAGCACATTGCCGAGTGGGTAATGTCGGGCAAGGCCGACATCGGCATCGCCACCGAGGGCTTGAGCCAGTTCGACGACCTGGTGTCCTTTCCCTGCTACCGCTGGCATCACATGGTCGTGGTGCCGGACGGCCATCCGCTGCTGGCAACGCAGCAGTTGACGCTGGCCCAGCTCGCGGAGTACCCGCTGATTACCTACGACGTTGGCTTTACCGGCCGCAGCCACATCGACGACGCTTTCCGCGAAGCCGGCATCGCCACCGACATCGTGCTGACCGCGATGGATTCGGACGTGATCCAGCAGTATGTCGCGCTGGGCATGGGCGTGGGCATCGTGGCTTCGATGGCGGTCGAGCACAGCCGGCACCCGGGGCTGCAGCCTATCGACTCAAGTCACCTGTTCGCGCCGAACGTGACGCGGCTGGCGGTGCGTCGGGCGGCTTATCTGCGGTCTTATACGTATGACTTCATCCTGCAATTTGCGCCGGAGTTGACGCGGGGGGATATCGATACTGCGCTTAGCGGGTCGGGGCGGGTGGATTTGTAGCGTGGCTATGGTGTCGTCCCATTGAGCGCGCCATGTCAGCGGTGCCCGCAGCGGACAAGCCGCAGCGTCTGTCGTAGGGTGGAATACCCCGAAGGGGCATTCCACCAAGCGGTCGATCAAGCGCAGCCTTTGCATTGACCTGTTGTTTGTCCGTGCGAGCCAAAGCGGCGGAGCTGCCGCGTCGTTGCCGGATAACGCAAGGCGGCTGCACCGCCGCGGAGACGAAGAGGGAGTTCGCGCCGGCGGGCGACCCACTTCTTTTGCTTTGCCCTCTATGTCAGGCTAGTTGTCGCATCCACTGATATCCAACAACCTGGAGGGCGATAGCGAGTGAGCAATGAAGAAACGACATCCGGAGCCAGTCCGGGAATGGGCCATACAGCAAATCATGTTGC
>NZ_JACYOX010000050.1 GCF_015352955.1 Noviherbaspirillum soli | reverse complement strand
CGGTGTGACGCCCACAATCACCAGCAGGCATTGCCCATCGCCGCCTTCGCTCCGCACGCCGGTATGGATGCCGTCGGCCCACCAGTACACATAGCGGGCAGCGCTCAGGTCCCGCCGGTCCCACTGCCGTAGAGGAGAGCAGTCAAAACCGGAGGCAACCGTTCAGTCAAATTTGGCGGTACATTTATTGTTTTAAGAACAATAATGGAGACAGTCATGCGGATGGTCATTGAGGCACGACTTGAAAACAATACTGGCGGTAGTGTACCAATCCGATTGGCTGAATTTGAACGCGCTGATGGTGAACTGAAACAGGTGGGGTTGAGCTTGGCTGAAGGCAAAAGTCTGGTGTACGAAGCGCAGCGCGCTTTGGTCAACGCACAAGCGCACGATTTCGTGACCGCTTCCAGACATTGTCTGCAGTGCGGCGCAGCTTTGTCGATCAAAGCCAAGCATACCATCCGATATCGAACGGTTTTTGGCAAGATGACCATCGACAGCCCTCAGCTGCGTGTCTGCAAGTGCAGCCAAAACACAGGCAGCAAGTCATTTAGCCCGCTTGCGGCAGCGCTACGGGGACGCCTCAGTCCGGAACTGGAATACCTTCAGGTCAAGTGGGCGGCGCACCTGCCGTATGCAGTCGCCACGGCGCTCTTGAAAGAGACTTTGCCGGTCGATCGGGCGATCTCCATCTCTGGACTCAGAAACTGCGTATGGGCGGTCGGTCAAGAACTGGACGACGCAACCGAAAGGGCCATTCGCGGTGAACGTGCCTATCCACCTGCAGATAGCAAGGTCAAGATTGTCGCCCTGGCGGTGGATTCCGCATGGTTGCGCCACCGCACGTCACGACAGGAACAGGACGAAGCCAAACTTGCGCAGTATTTTCCGTCGAAGAAGCTGCCGTCCACTGGGCGGCACGTGAACATCATCGCCGGCCGGGCGGTCCGTGGCGATGGCAGCTGCAAAGTGTATGGCTACGTCAACCGGGAAGTGACGTCGGCAGCGACACGCCTTGACCATTTTCTCTCAGAACAAGGCGCTGCGCAGGACCAAAAGATCACCATCGTCTCCGACGGCGCAGGCGAATTTGAAAAAGCGGTCGACGGATCCCAAAGGCCGTTGACCCGGATTCTGGACTGGTTTCACATCGCGATGAAATTTCGCGCAATCGAACAATCGGCGCAAAAGGTTCCTGATCTGTTGGCACCCAACGGTCGCTCAGTACAAGACGAAATCGCGTCGGCGAAATGGCTGACCTGGCATGGCAAAGGTTCCGAAGCAGTCGAACGACTGAAAAGCCTCCATGACATGATTGGTCTCGCGCCAGAGGACCCAGCGTGTAGGGCGCTTTGGTGGAATCTGCGCGGGACGTATTGGTACCTCCAATCCAATGCCCAATATCTGGTCAACTATGGATGGCGTTATCAGCGCGGCATGCCGATCAGCAGCAGCATCGCCGAATCAGCCGTCAATGAAGTCGTCAGCTTGCGTTGTGCGAAGAAGCGGCAGATGCGTTGGACGAATAAGGGGGCACACCTTCTGGTTCAGGTTCGGGTAGCAGTGCTCAACGGCGAGCTGAAAATGCGCGACATGCCTGGTCGACGGCGAACATTCACAGAAAAAAAGAATGACGATCATTGCCAATGCGTAGCCTAGCTGTGCCTCCGGTTTTGACTGCTCTCTCGTATTGGAAGGTAAAAGTGTAACCATTGAGAGGGTAATTCTGTCACTTCGCGGCCAAGCCGGAACAGCGCGGCAACTTTCTCAATATTTTCAACGACTTGCGTATTTTGGCAGGTAAATGTGTCACCGCACGACCTCGCTAATTTGCCGGTCTCTACTCTGGAATCGGGCGCGTACCAGAGACCATGCCCCCTCTTTGGATGGTCAGCAGTTCAGCCGCGTGCGCGTCATCGCCGTGCGCGCCTTCTGGCCGAGTGGCCGCCACAGCGACTGCGAAGGCAGCAGCGCGATGTAGCATGCGCCGCAGTTGCCACACCGACCTGCGCGTGCACTGCCTGCAGGCGATTTCTGCGGCGCTGGTGATGTAATGCAGCGGAAGCGTCGCACGTCGACGTGCACGCGGACACGATAGCCTTGGCAGGGCAGATTCTGGATCTGCCGATGGTACCAGCCCTGCACACAGGTACTGAACACACCGCAACCCGGGCAAGGTGCGTTACGGCACTGGCACTGAAGACCGATTGTCAGTACACCGTTGTCCAACTGCCATGAATGCACGGACATGCCGGGAAGTGTGAGGATCTTTGGTGACGGCGTGGTCGACATAGCGGCCTCCGGTACAAAAAACGTTAGATCGTGTCCGTTTCCTTATCGGTGCGCTGCTGGAGCGTCACATAAAGTGCGTAAGCAACAAATCATGAGCGGCATTGACGCTCATCTAACTGGACAGGAAGATTTCCCGAATCCCGTTCTTGGACAAGAACTAGCCTTCCCCCCATTCCTGGTTACGCCCTCGCGTGCTCAATCGTACGAGAGCGTCACCGTGTAGGTGCCGGGCGCACGCTGTGAAGAAGGCTGCATGTTTTCTATATGCCTAAACAGTTCACGTAAAAGCTCACCTTTGTGGACGCTTCCCTGATCTGTCAGCGACAAATAGCTGTTAAGTAAAGGCCTTGCTTTTTGAATAGCAGCTTGTGTGTAACTCGTGGGCTTGAGAAACCCTTTTCGGGATCGCAAAACCATAAATGCGCGACTGATAACCGGTATTATCAATCTAGCGATTTTAGAATGATAAAATGGCGTAATGAAATTGATGCTGACTCGGAATTGCCCATAAGAACGATATGATCGTTACGAATCAAGGACTTAATAGAGGGCGGATAGATGCCAGCCGCATGGATTGAGCGCGGCACGGTGCTCATCCATCTGGGCCGAAATCATTTGGCGTTTTATCGCGGGTACCTGGATGGACTGGACTTGCGCACCCTCGCCCGCCGCTATCTCGAAACGACCCCTAGTGACGATGGCGAGATCGATCTGCGGGTCGTGCGATCCATGGTCAGATGGATTCGGGACCAGTTGATGGTGACAGCCAAGCGCAGCGGACACGCGTCCAGCGCCAAGGTGCTGCGTGTGGAACCCGAAGCCCTGCGGGTGACCTATGCGTCCGCGACGCCGAGCCTGGATGAGTTTCGCGAGGAGCGCGATCCGCATGACATGTTTTCGGAACAAGAGCTGATTGACTTGTTCAACGACGAGTACGGGACGACCGACAAGCGCGCGCTGCGTCGGACCCAGCGCAACAACCGGCTGCGCAGCAAGCAACTCGCGATCCTGCACCGATTGGAAGCGCTCACCGATGCCAGCCCGGGCCCAGATGACAAGGTCGATGGCTGGCTCGATCCTGCCATCGCCCGTCGTCTCATTGACGCCAACATTCCGACGCTGGGAGTACTCGTGACCGCCATCAATTCCCGGGGCTTTCGTTGGTACTCCAAGGTGCCCCGGCTTGGAATCAAGGCGGCTCAGCAAATCGTCGACTGGCTGATGCTGCCGGAAACCGTGGAGTCCCTTGGCATGCGTCTGGCAGTGCGTGGTATTGTGCCGCGCAAGGATCTAACGCCTGCCATGCTGGCGCCGGCACCTATGCAGACCGCAATCGTCCCGCTCGAAAATTTTCTGGTGCCGCATGACCTAAATGGGGCGTTTGGCAGCAACCGGGGCGAACGATCTTCACTCTCTGCGCGAAATGATCTGGAAGCCATTTATACCTGGCTGGCCCGCTACAAGCCGGGCGGCCACACCCATCGCGCTTACCGCAAGGAGGCAGAGCGCTTCCTGCTGTGGTCCATTCTTGAAAGGGGGAAGCCGCTTAGTTCCCTGACGGTCGAAGACTGTATTGCGTATCGGGATTTCGTCTGGAATCTTGGGCGGCAAACGGCGGAAACTTGGGCAGCGTCTTATCGCATCCCGCAGCAACATTGGATGGGGCCAAGAGGTACCGAGCGCCACTCTGCCCTGTGGCGGCCTTTCGAAGGGCCGCTCTCGGGGAGCTCGCAAAAAACTGCGCTGGTCATTCTCCAAAGCATGCTTCAGTGGCTTTCGGAGCAAAATTATCTGCATAACAATCCCTTCCGCGCCCTTCCCCACCTGGCTAAGCGCCCGACCAACCACATCGATTCGTCTCGCGCGCTAACAGTCGCAGAGTGGAAGCTGGTCAAACAGCATCTCTCTACCCTGCCCCATGACCAACGATATTACCGCCTGCGCTTCATCCTGGCGCTCGCCTACAGCAGCGGTTGCCGCCTGTCCGAACTAGTGTCGTTGCGACGGTCAGATCTGCGGTCCTTTACCCGGGCCGGCGAGGACGACTTACATTGGGAAATCGTGGTGAACGGCAAAGGGGAAATGCTGAGGACTGTGCAACTCAACCCGCAAGTGGTGGGCGAAATACGGCGCTACCTGGAAAGCCGCGGGCATGCAGCGTGGAGCGACGTTCCCTCTGACATTCCGCTGATTGCCGCCCTACCCTCCGCTGACCCGCTTGGATCTGCCGACGAGCCCTTGTCTGCCTCCCGGCTCTACCGGGTCCTGAAGGATTTTTTCCGGGGCGTGGCGGCATCGGTGATGGAATCCGATCGCGATGCCGCCCAGAAGCTGCGAAGCGCATCAACGCACTGGTTGCGGCATACCTTTGCAACGCACGGCATTCACAATGGGATGACGCTTGAGACAATCCGGGATCTGCTCGGCCACCGCTCGCTCAGCACCACCTCGGTCTATGTCACAACGGAGAAAGACAAGCGCAGTCGAGAAGTGGAAATGCTGGGCGAGCTGGCCACCTTTTAACTACCGCCCTTCCTCCCAGTAAACAACAAAAAGCTGTTTGTTACGGATGGTGCGGCCCTCCCCTTCCGGTCCTGCTGCGACGCGATCCAAAGGGTGAAAATGGCCAAGGCTTTATGAAGAGCCTTGGCACTTGGCGTTCACTGGCCGGCAGGTGGCAATCACCTGCGCAGATCTCGGACGTCGACGTGCCAAAAGCTTGTAGAGAACGCTGTGACTGTGCGAATTTTCACTAAAACGGTTTCTTAAAAAGATGGTGGTCGCAATCGCGACGTGGGACTGAAGTCAAGACTGGACAGTGTCACTCCGTTGAACAAAAATCTCGGTGTCCTCGGCAAACTGGCAAGGGCCATGGCGGTGTGGCGCAGGATAAGGCAACAGCCCCATGGCGTCCGGCTCGGGATAAATTTCATGGAACGTGTCTGAATGCCAGCTTACTGCCGCGTCGTCACAACCAACTGCCCCCTTCCCTTTTCCCAAGTCAGCACGCTGCTTGCTACGATCCGCGCAGTGTTTCGTCAACCCACCGCCTCTGCAAAAGGTGGTAAAAAACCGCCCACGTCTGGTGTAGATTCTGTCTGCCGCATACCGCTGCCCGAGCATGAAGCCCGTTCAAAAATACTGGACGGTTCGCCGTCTGTGCGGCGGTCACGGCTATACGACCCGGGCCGATGAGGGCGGCCATACGGTTTTTAAATTGCCATCGCCATCATCTTTCCGGGCTACGCACGCCGCTTTATGAATGGTCTGGATGCTGAGCGCTTTGGGTCGGTGGTCACCACTTCTGACCGGGGATTGTGGTTATCCTTGACCCCGATTTGGCGGGAGACCTCCGTGGTGGCTTTGTAGCAGCATACCCGCACAGCGGGTTTTGCAGATTAACTCCACTGTGCTGCCCTCCTCTGCAGCGGACACGCCCCTGTAAGTGTCTCTGCCCACGGCGTTTTAGGCTGCGGTCCTATTCTGGACATGGGTAATGACTATGCATGCATCCATGGGATTAGGATAACAGAGCGATGCAGCCAGTGAGACGAGCGGTCGTTGCGTACTAGAAAATGCTCCGTCCAAGGACCATTTGGACCGACCGGGAGTGTCGCTCCAAGCGCTGAAAGCAGTAGATTGGATGTCTAAAAGGACAACGGACCGAGAATATGACCCCAACGGCGTTAATCAGGCTCTCTGCAAGTGTCTGATTTTAAAGAAATCCACACTGTGTATCAGGCTGCAAGGCGGAGGCGAATAAAAAAATCGCCCAATTGAAGGTTTTTAAGTTCTCTATTTAGACGCACGACAAAAAGTTAATAGATTTATACCTTTTGTTACCGTGCTCCTTTGCCCTGTTATGGTTAAGAGCAAAAGCGAATCGCGGGTTTTTTGTAAGTGATTGATTTTAAAGAACTCCACACTGTGTATCAAGGCGCTATACCGTAGAAAACATGGGGCTGCCCATACTGCCCAGTCCAGTTCGTCCTTACGCCTTTGGAGGTCCGTATCAGGCCTCACCTTACTAAGGTTATGTGCGAAAGGCCTCGGCGAAAGGCCACGGCATTCCGCCGGCGATGGATAGCCCGGAAGTCGAGGCCTTCTATTTTCCAGTTGAAGGTCCAATAACTGCTGGATAAAATTATCTTCTATGGCAACTTGGTCCAAGTCCACAGTAGGCGACGCGAATGAGGAACGCGACGGCGTTCGTACGCTACGCTTGGCGGCATCAAGGAAAAGCACGTGACCTATTTGCGCGAGCTGGCCTGCGAGTCGAATCTGGTCTAGAACGATGTCAACGGCCTTTTGTTTAAGGTCTCCAGCGCGAGCGCCGCTTCCCAACGGCTACGACTTGCAGAAGTACACCAATGGCACCCCCAAGGAAAGGTGCGCTTGCATTTGCAAACGATTCAGGCCATTACCGCCGAATAGGCGACCGGCGCAAGCAGTGCAAGAAAGTGAAATTGGCCTAGCGCAAAAGCGACAGCGCAACGCGCTCGCTTGGCTGGATTCCCGTCATGGCCTCTGGCAATGCCTATGCCCATTGCCAGATCCGGTATGGCAAGGTCTGGTTGTCGTTTTGGGACAGCTACGGTCTAAAGAATTACCACCATAGCCTGGGCAGCATGAGCGAAGGAGCCCGTGTCCGCTGGACCATCACCATCTACGCCACGCCGAAGCACAAGCCGATGCGGCAACTGGCGCTGTTCAACGAGTCTATTGGCATCGATCTGGGCCTGAGGGAATTCGCGGCCGCGAGCGACAGCACCGTCGTTGAGGCACGGCTGTTCTATCGCGCGCTGGAAAAAACGCTGGCCATTGCTCAGCGCGCCAACAAGAACGACGAGATCAAGACGATCCATGCAAAGATCGCCCATCGGAGGAAAGACTTCCAGCAAAAACTCGGCGCCCGGCTTGTGCAAGCCTATGGTGCCATCTTCGGTGGCAACGTGAAGCCCCTCACCCCTTGCGAAAACGACCCAGGCCAAATCGGTTCTGGACTCGAGCTAGAGTGCATTCCGGACCACGCTGCAGTTCAATTGCGATGACGCAGGCGTGTGGTTCGAGGAAGTCAATGAAGCGTATCACCCAGACCTGTAGTGGCTGCCAGGAGCGCACTGGCCCGAAAGGGCGGGGAGGTCTGCGAATAAGAGCGTGGTTCTATGGGCACTGTGGCACGGTACAGCACCGTGACATCAATGCTGCCAGAAACATTCTCGCGGCGGGACATCGCCGTCTAGCGGTAGGAATCACCGCCTTTCCCGCTCATGCGGCAGCCCTTTGGGCTGAGGGCGGTGAAGATATCAATCGGATCTATCGTTGCGCCCGAGGCAGGAAGGGGAGGGCGGTGAGCACTTCTATTTGGCTATTCAATGAAAAAACTAGTTGGTGGAAAAACGCGAGGACACGACGTAAATAGTCTCGAAAGTCTTGATACTCTATTTGGGATGTGACGGATAAACTGTGGGCGACCAAGAACTGGCCCGGCAACCCAGGATGCCATTCTGCGCGTGCATCAGTATTAAGTTATAGCGATATCTGCAAGTACTGTATAGATATACAGTACTTGCAGATTCACTACAATGCCGACAGCCGGGATGTTATCCACTTTGGCTTATAAAGTTCCAACGTCGCTTAATGATGCTTGCCCAAATAGGCTAGCCTTGGAGGGCGCAACACGGACTGCCGCATTCGCATTCCGGATTGGCCTTCGTGTCGAGCCTTACTAGGTGCGCACCAAAGGCCCAGGCACCTCACCCAAATGCCTTACCGTGTTCAGAGCGGGGAAGGGTGCTTAAGCACCGTGGTTCTTTGTCGTTTCCTGCTTCACGTAATCGGCAAAACGCTTGGCCCAGGCAGCCGTCAATTCCGCATTGCCAAAATCGACCAGCAGGCGCGTGCCGCGTGCTTCGATTTTGCATACCACCGTCTTTCCATCTTTTACCACCAGCGGGGCAGGCCGGGCAGCCACCGCTTCCCGTTTTTTCGTTGCATGAGCGATTGCCTGGGCTTGCGTGAACCGGCTGTTGGTCGCCAGTATTTGCACTGCTTCGATGACAAGATCGGCGTTGCCGGAGGCAGCGGCTTGCGCGAGCTTGATGGCAGCGTGATAGCCCAGGATCTGCGGCTTCACATCCAAGTGGGCTTTTGCTTCGTCGGGCAACTTGTCGAAGCTGAACAAGGATGAAACAGTGCTCTCAGGGATGCCCGCTTCGTCCGCCAGCTCGCGCTGTGTTTTGCCTGCCTTTTCCTGTCGACGCTTAAAGCCCAGATACTTTTCATAGTCCGGCAGCGAAGGCTGCAGCAGGTTGGCATAAAACGCGCTCAGGTCGACTTGCTCGTCCGTGGCTTGCAGTCCCACCGCCATGATTTTGTCGCGACCAAGTTTGCGGTAGGCAGCCGTCCGGTTATTGCCCGAGACAATTTCGAACCCGCCTTTGGCGCGCGGACGCACGGTAATGGCTTGTACTAACGGGTTCTTGCGCAGGTTCTCGACCAATTCAGAAAACTGTTCATCGGTCAGTTTGCGTTTGCGGCCGGGTACTTCGTGAAGCTGGTCCAGCGGGATTTCGAGCGCCTGACCGGTTGCCAGCTGGGCTTCAAGTTCTTTGATCCGGTCTGTCGCTTCCACATAACGACCCTGCAAGTCCATCAGTTGGCCCGGTGCGGTCCGCGGACCAGTTCTTGTGGGGGCAGGGGAGGGCGTATCTAAGTCGTCGTCGAGATTGATCGTTTTGGCCTTGGCGGCTTGTCGTTCAGCAATGGACATGTTTTTTCCCTTAAATCAGCGCCGGCTGCAGTTCCCACAGCGTGCAGGTCTTGTTATCGATAATATCCACGAGCTTGTCGTAGGGTTCCGCGATGCGACGATAAGCATCCGTGCTGCCGTCATAGCTTGGCATGTCATAGACGGTGCAAAACTCGGCCGACGTATTCATGGCCAGCGGCGTTTCGGGAATCTCCACCTGCAGCACATGGTCCCGGTAGGTTTTGATGATCCATTCCTTGACGAGCTCGGCCGTCGGCTTCTTTGGTATGCGTGTAATGAGAATATCGATATAGTCGAACTGCTTCGATTCCTTGGCATTCTTGTTCGACTTTAAGCCCCCGATCAAATCCGAAAACAGTGACCAGAACTGCACCATCGAGGCAAATGACAAGGCGTCTGGTACCACCGGCACGATAATGGAATCTGCCGCAAACAAGGCATTAATGGTCAGATAGGATAACGTTGGCGCCGTGTCGATGATGATGTAGTCGTATTCATCGAGCAGCGGTTCCAGGCCGGCACGCAGCACGCGCCAGAACTGGAAATTCGCATCGCCCTGATGGACTTGTGCCGGCAGCATGAACTCGGCGTTGAACAAGTCCGTCGACGAGGGGATCAAGTCGAGATTGTCCCAATACGTCTTCATCGGCGCGGCACGCAAATCGGCAACGGAGCCGTCAATCAAGGGCAACACCGTTTGCTCGGGGTCGATTTCTGCATGCGGATTGATGCCGAAGAAGGTCGTGGTCGACCCTTGCGGATCCAGGTCAATGATCAACACTTTCCGGCAGCGCCGCAGTGTCAGTCCTTGTGCCAGCATCATGGACGTCGTCGTTTTGGTGACGCCGCCTTTGAAGTTGCCCACCGTGATGATCTTGCCTTTTTGACCGGGAGCGCGAACGGGAATCTCGACCGTTTTTTTGACCCATTGCATCGTTTCAGCCAGCGTGAAATACCGCATGCGGCCCGGGGCTTCCTGCTTCCCCAGCGGGAGCTCACCGCGCTTGAGCAGGTAGTTCATCTTGGTTTTATCAATGCCGCATAGTGCCTGAACTTTGTTGCTTGGATAAATGGGAGATTGCTTGCGCGGAAAAGGCTGGAGCATCGAATCGCGGATTTTCTGCAGCATTTTTCCTGAACGCTCCGATAACGCGATCAATTCGTCCGCGTCAACGCCGCGAGGCCGCGTAGGGGCCAAATCCAATTTCATTCGCTTGCTCCATAGTCGTAGGCGACAATAAATAGGCGGCACGAATGCCGCCCAGATAGCATGTCAACAACGCAAGTGTTGTCTACATTTTCGCCATAATACAACCGAAAACGTGTTTTAAGCCAGAATCGGTATGAATATTTTATTCGTTCAGTATATCCCGCTATGGTAGGTGATGGCCGCATGAGTAGCCGAGGGCATGCACCTCCTCATTTTTAGCGCGTCCGTGTGCTTTCCATGTGCATCTTGGCCGTGAACTCACGAGCCAGCTGCGCCGCGTTACCTAGTCAACACGATCGACGTCGAGTCTGTACTGCCAAGGAAATGAGGTCGCTATTCCCGTCCGTACACTCGCAGGACTGTGCATCCTATCCACCCGGTTGTACGACCGTCCACCTTTACGAGTGAGAACCAAGCACAAAAAGTGGTCGTCACACGGGCTGCCATCCTTGGCCCTTTACCAATCCTACCTCTGGATGATCACCACAAACGTAGGCTATACCCGGATCGGGAGGATAAGCCCATGGTGCCAAACTGCTGACTTCCCAGGCACAGGACATTCCCAGCTTTCTGCGTTGGCCAATATCGCCCACATTTGTAGTCCATAGCCCTTTACTTCTTAGATAAACAACGAGTTACGCACTGCAGATGGGGCTTTTGTTACGCTGCCGGCACGCATTGCCATGGCCGGGTTGCTTGTCGGTTTTATCTCTTTGGGTCTCGATAGCATCTGTTTTTCATGACGCTTTAATACGGGCGTATCTCATTGTACGGCCTTCTTCTCTTATTAACCCTTTGATTTAAAAAGCTATTCTCTAAGGACTACATATATGGGGCCTATTGCAAGTGTTGGTGTCAATGTGTTTATTTACTGCCACGATCATGACGGAGGACTTCATGCGTCCTATGGACTACAGAAGTGGGCGGTTTTTAACGCTCGCCGATTCGTCTGTATTGTTAGCCAGCGTCGGTTTTTGCATATCCGTATGCATGAGAATCGATTCTTTTAAGTAAAAAAATCTAATCTAATCGTTAACGTGCTGTAACTCGCTGATTCAAAGCGCTTTTTTGAGGTAAAGGACTACATTTGTGGGAAGTTCGCCTCCCACAAATGGGGGCTTCAAGCGCCAAAGACTACAACCCTGGGTAATCCAAGGCCTACGGTTATGGGGCGATAGGACACCATTTATGGGGAATGGTCTACACCCATGGGCGTAGACCATCCATCTTTCTGTGGATAACTCATCCCTATCTGCCGTAAAGCCTACGTTTATGGGGGCTGCGAGTGTAAATCAAGCCTTTTGGTCAAGCATTGTGAGTCAGAAAGCAACTGCCGAACGTGTTGCGGTTTCACTGCGCGCCAAAAAAATATTTTTTGGCATCCATGGACTACGTTTATGGGGAACCCTATCGTCCTAAGTCGGCAAACTTTCATAAGGCAGAGATACGACACTTTTTTCTGCGCCCGGCGCATGGACTACGTTCGTGGGCGAACCCGTGCTCACAGATGGGTCATTAGACTACAGATGGCAATTGACACTGTAGTCTAATCAAACCATAGTGTTGCTAGCTATTATTATTTTTTTTGCTATGGACACCAAAAACGCGTCACGTTTGAAAGCCAACAAAACTGCTTCAGAAGTCGCGTCGGAAGTGGCATCTTTCGATCTGGTCGCGCCAGACGTCTTTGCGCCGAAAAAACCCAGACGGCGTACCGCCGGGGGCGCCAAGGCGATGGTAGCGGGCGTCGAAGCCCCGATCCTGACGGAAGAAGACCAGCAAGCGCTGGCGGAGGCACTGTCGTCGGAAGATTTGGCACGGTTTTACCTAACCAACGAAAAAGAAGCCCAGCATTTCTTTCAGCGCAGCCGTGACTTGTTCGATGAAGGTACGTCAATCATCCATATCGACGAAGAACTGCTGCTAAAGAAAAGCAGTGAGCGCGTGCGCTATGTACGGCCGCTGAAGCTCCTGCAGCGCCAGATCCATAACACGCTGCTGTTTGTCGCCAGACCGCACATGACCAGCCAGGATATTTTCTCCGTGTCCCTGGACTACCTTAGCTGGTCGGTCGAGCACAATCACAACGACACCAGCTATCTGAAAGAATCGGTGGAAGAGATGCAGCAGTCGCTGATGCAGATTTCCAGTAACGGGCGCTGGTTCTCGACGCAGATCCTGCAGGACGTGATGATCGATGGCAAGACGCTGTACTACAAGATTCCGCCCTTGCTGAAAAAGCTCAACAGCGCACCGGAGCGGTATTACCACGTGTCCCTGCGCATGAACGCGCGCTTTCGCAGCAAGTATGCCCACGCGATGTACGAGCTGTTGCGAGAAAACCTGTGGAAACACGAAACGGGCGAGATGCCGCTACAGGAATTCCGCGAGCGCATGGGCATTGAAGACAACGAGTATCAGGAATTCAAGCGCTTGTCCGCCCGGGTGATCGTGCCGGCTTTGGCTGAACTTGAAGAGGTCAGCGATTACTGTGCAACGCCCAAGTACATCACGCATGGGCGCAAGATTGTCGCCATTAATTTCCTGATCCGTGAAAATGCGAAGAACCAGCTGTCGGTGAATACTGAAGGCAATCTTGATCTTGAACGATTCACTATCCTGCGCGAAGAACTCGGCATCAGTGGCCCGCAGATCCGGGAGTTGACTAGGAACCACCGCTTAAAGCGCATTGAAGAAGTCACCGATGTACTGTACTTCCGCTATATCTTGAAGAAGAAGCGGGTGCGCAAGGGATTGAGCCTGGTGGTCAATGCGTTGAATGACACGGAAGACAAGTATTTTCTCACCTCGTCCGAGAAGACCGAGCTCGCAGCGCACCGCGAAAAGAAGCGGCAAGCGTCGCAGGAAGCCGAGATCGTGAAACTGGCGTCTGATAACCGTCGTAGCGCACTCGACCGGTTCAAGGACTGGTGGCCGTCGGTGCCCGAAGACAAGCAGCTCGACATCTGGGGACTGTTTTTGAAAGATGAGATCAGCTTGGCCGTAATCCGGTCGAAGCGGCTCAAATCGTCTACGGTCGACATTAGCCACCCGTTGGTGTCATCCGCATTTCTGGCCTTCGTAGCCCGTGTCGGCTTGATCCCGGAATGACCGGCTTGGTGCGACATTACCCATATTCGTAGTCCATGATACGGCCTACGGATATGGGTGAACTAGGGATGGCGCATGCACGGCCCGGATGGGCTTTGAGGACCACAATTATCTTCAAGCTGCCAGTCCCAAGGCAGATCACAGTGCCTGTTTGCCGATGCTGACAGGAGCAGACCACGCTCTGACGATGTTTATCGCAAGCAAGGCATGCAACTGCGACTGACCAGGGCTACAGGTGCGACCTGCTTGTGCGGTTGCATTACGATGCGCAAATGAGTTCACAAAAAAGCTCACCATTCTACGTTGTCATTTCCCTCTTCCTCCGTTCTACTGTCAGCTTGGCTGGTTAAAAAAGGAAACCGCATAGTTACGTAGCCAATGGGGCGTGATTACAGGGCGCTTTATTGCGTAAATGCAATCTAGGTGGATTTTATGAACTGGTTTGCTTTATTTACTTGATTTGCTTGATCATGATCTTATACTGATGTTTCAGTCTCAAGGAGCTTTGCCATGGCGCATTCATCCGAATCGAAGTCAAAGCCGACCCGCACTCATAAAGCCGTCTCGCTCTCCACGACTGTGGCGCGGAATAAGGCAACAAGACGCAATGCCGCTGTAACGACAGTCAAGCACGGTATCAAGCGTGGTTCAGGTACGCCGTCCGAAGGCCGTCAGGCAGGGCAAGCGCTGCATGAACAGTACTGGACACTGTTCATGCAGGCATTCCTCCATCGCACGGAAATACAGTCGACGGAGAAAGAGGACCACTTGGCCAATGTGATCCAGCGGGAATCCAGTGGCCGTGTGCTGTACGCCGGTATGGGCCAGATCGCCGCAGGCGCAGAAATGCTTACCAAAAGAATTCTCGCCCATGCGATGCCGGCGTCGGAGGGGCTAACCACTGCGGAATGGTCGGCGGACGATTTCATGCACGCCTACGCATTGATTGTGCAGGGTGTGCCGGAAGAGAAGCGGGGGCCTCTGCTCCAGGATATGCGGCTCGGCCTCGAAGCAGTCGCCAAAGACCTGCCATCTGAGGAGACGCGCCACGCCCGGACGGTCTCTGCTGAGGATGCGCCAATGTCCACCCGCGAATTCATGGCCAACCTGGAGCTGCAGGAAACGGCGCAACGCGCGCGCGACATGGAAGACGGCCTGCTCGTGCCCGGTACGACGCTGGCCGCACGGCTCAAGATGACGCCACAGGGCTTGCACTATGCGCGCAAAGCCAGGCGCGTGTTTGCGTTGCAGGGCCCATCCGGCGAGCTGGTGTATCCGGCCTTCTTCAGCGACCCGAGGCAAGACCGGAAGATACTTGAAGCCGTATCCAAAGTGCTTGGCGACCTGCCTGGTGCGGCCAAGTGGGACTTCTTCATGTCGCCGCGGATCTCGCTCGGGAACAAGACGCCCCTTGAAGCGCTGGCAAAAGGCAAAGTGGACGCCGTCATGGCAGCGGCCCGGGCGTTTACAAACGAGTGAGCATGGCGAAACTGGCTATCCGACTAAAATCCAAGCCCGATTTACCAAGATTTTGCGCGAAAGGCCCCGGCATTCATGCATTCATGCCGGGGATTGACAGCGCGGAAGCCGAAGGCTTCCATCGCAGTTGATATTGAGCTAACTGCTGTATAAAATCACAGCCCATGGCATCGCAAAACAAACCCGATACGGCCGAGGCAAAGGGCGAACGCAATAGCGTTCTGACGCTGCGTCAGCGCATCAAGGACAAGCACGTAAAGTACCTACGCGCACTGGCCTTTGAAACGAATCAGGTTTGGAACTACTGTAACGAATTGTCGTATAAGGTCTTTCAGCGCGAGCACCGCTTCATGAGTGGCTATGATCTGCAGAAGTACACCAACGGGGCTTCCAAGGAAGGCCTGCAGCTCCACTCACAGACAATTCAAGCGATCGCTGCCGAATACGCGACGCGGCGCAAGCAGCACAAGAAGGTCAAGCTGGCATGGCGCAAGAGCAATGGCGCGAGGCGGTCGCTTGGCTGGATTCCCTTCAAAGCCTCAGGCATCACCTATGCCAGCGGCCAGATCCGGTACGGGAAAGTCTGGCTGTCGCTTTGGGATAGTCATGGCCTGAAAGACTATGACCTTGGCCCGGGCAACATTTCCGAAGATGCACGCGGCCGCTGGTACATCAACGTGTGCGCCACGCCCAAGCAGAAACTGATGAAGCAACTGCCGCTATTTCATGATTCGGTTGGCATTGATCTGGGCCTCAGGGACTTCGCAGCCACCAGCGATGGCGCCGTCATCGAAGCGCGAAAGCACTATCGTGAGTTGGAAGAGCAACTAGCCGTTGCTCAGCGCGCAAACAAGAAGCATCGCGTCAAGGCCATCCATGCCAAGATTGCGAACCGTCGTAAAGATTTTCATCACAAACTCAGCACCAAGTTCGCCAACAGCTATGGTGCGATCTTCATTGGCAACGTGAATGCCACAGCTCTTGCGAAAACGAACCAAGCCAAATCGGTTCTGGACGCGGGCTGGAGCGCATTCCGGACCATGCTACAGTACAAATGCGATAACGCAAGCGTGTGGTTCGATGTGGTCAACGAAGCCTATTCAACCCAGACCTGTAGCTGCTGTAAAAAGCGCACTGGCCCCGAAGGCCTGGAAGATCTTGGAATAAGAGAATGGACTTGCAGTGAGTGCGGAACGACACACGCTCGTGACGTCAACGCTGCCACAAACATTCTCGCGGCCGGGCATGGTCGTCTCGCAGGAGGAATGCCCGTCCTTACCGTGCAAGCGGCAGCCCGTCAGGGCTGAGGACGGCGAAGATGTCAACGAAAAGTCTCACCTTTCCTCTTAGAGACGTCGAACTCGTCAGGACTCGATAAATCGCCGGGATGGTCAATTCAAATTCGTCGTGATGGCACTTCAAACTTTGCGGGTGTATTAAAAAAATCTACAACACTGAACTGCAATCTCCATTGAGAATGTATTAAATGTTGCGGTATTATCTGCGTCGCCTGGCTCCCGTCAGTTTGCAATGGGAAGTTATAAACCGATGTGGGTCATAACCGGTTACCAGGTGAATCGCAAAACCGCCTGGTCTTTTCTCAACGCAAATCAACTTAGAACCCAATCATGACTATCGCTCTCATTCTCAAAAACGCAATTGGCTCGCTGTTCCCCGTCACCAATCCGGCTCAAGGCAAACCTGTCCTGGAAGGCTTCGTGGAGTTCTCGCTTGACGACAAGAAGGATGGCAAAAAACTTCGTCTGGAAGCCTCCGCATGGCTGAAGGATAAAGACGGCAAGAAGTTCTATTCCCTGAGCATCGGAGGCATTTCCGCAGCCTTGTTCAAGGAGAAGGAATCAACCAACGACAAGCTGCCGGCCTACGCAGGTACCTTCGGCTTCGAACGCGAACTGCGTTTGGCAGCCTGGAAAAAAACCGCGAATGGTTCCGGCAAGCCGTATCTGTCTCTGGCCATCTCGGAAAAGACGAACAGCGGCAACACCACGACCCATGCTCCATCGACCGGTGCAACCACCCAAAGCGCACCGCCAGCAAGGGAGCAGCAATCGGCGGCGCGAACTGGCGTCGAAGCACCTGACTTCGATTTCGTCTAACTGCCTGTCTTAACCTAACCGACCCCGCGCTACCGCGGGGCTCTCTTTCTCTGACACCGGCGCATGTCAGAGCGCCTCCCCATCCTCCCGCGCTGCCGTTTCCCCTGTGTTTCCCAATAACTTAAAATTGCAATACAGAGACAATATATTTAATATATAATTGTATTATCATGTTTCATAATCCGTTCAGGAACGCATCAGGCGTCAATGCATAAGGGAAGGCACCATGGGTAAGGTAGCGCAACAGGTTGACCTGGTTCGCAAAGAGCCAGCGAATTTGCACTTTGGGGCAATTCCTTTCTCTGCGGTCGCAAACCTACCGGCTGCTCATAAAGCGGGCAGGACGCTTCCGCGTCCTCAGCTTCCCGGCCTCTCTTCCACCCTTCTCGCCATTATCGATAACGTCCCAGGGCGGGGTGCAACCTCCCATTTTGACCAGGTCACGGGCCTCCCTGATCGGATTCAGGTCCACAACGTACTAACCGAGATGATCGCAAATGGTGCCGCCGAATGTGCAGTCGTCTTTGTCGATCTCGACAATTTTCGGAGGATAAACAAGTGCTTCGGCCATGAGACAGGCGACAACTTGCTTCATGCAGCGGCGCGTCGGCTACATCGCTTCGTTACGGAGCAGGATGGGCTAGCCGGCCGCTTCGGCGGGGATGAATTTGTTCTGGTGGTCCATGGCAAGCGAGATGAGGCAGCTCTGAACGTGTTGGCCGAGCAGATCGTTACAGAACTGGCTTTCCCGCATCACTTTAAAGAGTTGAGGGTGTCGGTTACCGCCAGCTTGGGAATCGCTCGCTTTCCTCAGGATGGCACGGATGCTGGCCAACTCATCCAATATGCGCACACAGCGATGTACGAAACCAAGAAGATGGGCGGCCAGGGATTTCGCCATTTCATCAAAGAGATGGCGGCTGATGCTACTGACAGTCTGCTGATCGAAGGTCGACTGCGGCAAGCCCTGGAAAACAACGAATTTTCGCTCATGTTCCAGCCAATCATACGGGCCGGGTCAACTGAAACCAGCATCGTTGAAACCTTGCTGCGTTGGACGAATGGTCAGAAGGAGAAGATCGCGCCGGATCGGTTCATCCCTGTGGCAGAAGCATCTGGGTTAATACTGGATATCGGTCGCTGGGTCTTGCATGCGGCCTGCAGGCAGGCAAGCCACTGGCAACAGACGCGCACGACCCCTATCGTTGTAAGCGTCAACGCATCGCCGCTGCAGCTGGCCAGCCCGCGCTTCTGTGACGATGTCCAGGCCGCCATGGATGCAGCAGACCTTCCGCCTGCGTTATTGGCGATTGAATTGACAGAGCGATTGATGGTCGAAGAGGATGCCATCACCAGCGCAAACATACGCCGCTTGACAGAGATGGGCGTCAGGGTCGCGCTGGATGATTTTGGCACAGGCTATTCATCTCTGAGCTACCTGACGCGGTATCAGATCCAGTGCATCAAGATCGACCGTTCCTTCATTGCAGAGATTGAGTGCGACGCTCAGTCGCGCGCACTAGTCCAGGCAATCATCGGCATCGGAAAAAGCCTGAATGTAGCTATGGTGGCGGAAGGCGTCGAAACCCAGGGACAGGCGACGCTGCTGGAGACCATGGGCTGCGACTATCTTCAGGGTTTTCTGATCGGGCGCCCCGTTTCCGCTGCCGCGCTGTAGGCTGCCGGGACAAGCGTTACGGTCAATAAAAAATGGGCGGGGATGCCCCGCCCACCATAACCGTTCAGAAGAAGTACCTTAGCCCTTAAATTTGGCCGCAGCGGCTTTCAGGTCGGGCGCTGCGCGAAATTTGGCTGTTTTCATTGCCTTAATCTTTAGTTTTTCCCCGGTTGCCGGGTTGCGGCCGGTCCGGGCGGCACGCTTGCCAACCGAGAACGTACCGAGCCCGGAAACCGCGAACCGGCCTTCCTTGCGCAAGCCGGTCTGGATGAAACCGATCAGCATCTCCATGCCTTCTTTCGCCTGCGCCCGCGATACACCGGTCTGCTCAGCGATCGCTTCGATGACTTCAGTTTTCTTCACGCTATTATCCTTCCTGTCTTCATTAAACAAAGTTGCGGCGACCAGAGTTTAGCAAGGGGGCGCCGGACTTCCCCTGCTATACGCCTTGCTGCATGATTTCGATCTGCTTTTTCGCCAGCTTGAACACCAGGTCGGCAGTCAGAAAGGGGTCATTCGCCAGCATCTGTTTGACAATCATTGTCGTAATCGGATAGGCGTCCCCCGGCGCGATCGCCACGCCGCGCGCACCCGTTCCCTTGCTTTGCACGGAGAGATACAGCTTGCCTGGCTGCGCTTCCAGCGTCATCCACTTTTCATTGTTCTGGCCATGGCCCTTGGCTTCGAATTTGCTGGTCCAGAGCATCAGCGTCGCAAGCATGAGCGGCAGTTCACGCTGCGATAGCTGGATAGCCACCTTGTTTTTCCAATTATAGGTGCGCTGGCCACTGGCCTCCGTCGCTTCCACGCGGATCGTGTGGATTCCGCGTTGCGTTGTATCCTCGGAAAAGCAGGCTGCGAATCTGCCGCCATAGACATGGAATGATTTGTAGCGCTCGCCATCCGGCCCTGACCCCGACTCGCTTTCGCTTTCTGGCCAGGGGATATCCGAGGCAGGCGGTTCGGCCTGCTGAAGTGCCTCCGCGCGCTGTTGTGCACGAGGTTGTTCTACCTGCCTACTGGTAGCGGGTACGGCTTGGCTCGCTGGCGGCATGGTCAAGGCTGGCCGTGCTTGTGCCGGTGATCCAGGGCCGGCCGGCGCCGCTGGAGCGCTGGCCGGGAATGCCGCCACGGGAGCCGCGCCACTCCTGGACGCCTTTTCCAGATACCGCGCCAGCGTCAGGCGAACATAGCGAGCTTCATCGCAGTTGTCCTGACCACTCTCGTCCCATGCCTTGAGCTTGACGGAAAAATCCGGGCCCTCATGCCGGCCGATTGAGATCAGCACCCCCATGCCGGGCACGATGAGGCCGCGACGGGCAAGCCGCTCCTTGGTCGCCGGTGTGACGGCATACAGAATCCCCTTCAGGTAATTCTTTGCCCTTTCGTTGCCTGCCTTGAACGCGTCGACGGCCTTGACGATGGAATCCCCCTCGATGTCAAAGATGTCGAACAGGGTGTGCGAGTCAGGCACGGGCAGGGAAAGTGCGCGAATCGACTGCTGATAGGTGATGGCATTGAAAGTCATGTGTTCTCCGCTTCGAATTATGATATACAATACAAATAATTATAATTCTAATACATGCATTTATCAATATCTGTTAGCGTGCCGCCATCTTTATTTTAGACTAGACGCTGATTTCGGAAGCAGGGCGGTTCTGCTACCGAACGACTTAGGACGGCTAAGGGCCATGACTTCCAAGGTGTATTCCGTTTCGATTGATGGTCGAAACTATTCTGCTGCATTCCAGACCGAATCACAGTATTCGGCAGCTTGGGAAAAAGTGCTGTCGCACGCCCATGAGAACAAGCTCAGCGTGCGCTGTTGCTGTATGGGGCGTGGCCAGAAGCTGCTGGCGCCGAAGAAATACACGAATCGCTATGGACTGGCTCGATATGGCCAGTCGGGACCGGAGCATGCCGCCGACTGTGTCTACCATTCTTGGTCCCATGACCGCAGTGGCATGCAGGCATATGGCAGGGATGCGATTGAGGATATCGAGAGCGGCGGTGTGAGGCTCAACAGGCCTGTCGGGCTGGCTTTGTCCGACCCGTCGATCCAGGCGGGGCGGGAACCCGCGCTGCGCCAGGTGCCGATCCAAGTGCGCGATGCCGGCCTGACCTTGTATGGTTTGCTTCAGCTTGTTTGGCATGTGGCGCAGATGAACGTCTGGCATCCGAGAATGGAAGGCACCCGCAAGCCGCGGCTGGTAAGCCATTTTCTGGATAAGGCGGCGGGTAAAATCCGCCTTGATCGAAGCGGCCGTGATTGCCTTGGCCAGCGCACGGCATTTGCATGGAGCCGAAACACGCTCAAAAAGATCGAAGCGGCTGTCGAAGGCCGGTCCCGCGTCCTGCTCATCTCTCCTCTTGCCCGGTGGCGGGAGGGGATGGACCTGTCCGAAGCCCTGCCACTCGCGGACAGACAGATATTTTCCAAAATTTGGATGGCCAAGCATGGCCAGCCATGGGAAAAGACGCTGGAAGACTTCCCCTATGCCCTCGAAGCCTGGCGCCGCGGCGACTGTGTCGTTGCTGCTGCGCTTGCGCATCCTTACCCGTTCAAGCGAAAGGACGAAAAAGAGAATTCTTCCTGGTCCTGCCAAGTATTCAGCTTGGCGCTCATGCCTGTAACCGATGACTGGATTCCTTACGCGAACGATTCCGAGCGTGCATTGTTGGCAAAACTCAGGAAAGAAGGGCGCTCGTTCACCAAGCCGCTGGTATTCGACGCCGATCCTTCCGTGCTTTTCCCGTGCATGATCCTGCATGATTGCGAGGAGACAGCGGTGATGCCCATGGAAATCGTCGATACGGCCGGCCCAGTGCCGCATGGCTTCGCCGACTTCCGGCAACGCTACTTCTCGAATGGTTTTGGCGTCGACAGCTGGTGGGCATGGAATCTCCGAAACTCACCGATGCACATGCCTGACTTTCCGCCGCGGCGGAGAACGAAACCCAGGCAGGTTGAAGAAGCGGCGGCCAAGCCTCTACAACCAGATGGTTCAGTCGAGACCAATCCGCCCACGACCAGCCCGGCAGATCCGTACAGCGGCGTCTTCATTTGATCGGTCTCGCAACGCCTTGCAGTAGCTGCTATCTGCTTACACCGGCCCTCTTTCAGAGGGCTTTTTCATTAGTACGCCTCCCCAGAAGCCATCAGGCGATTGTCGTCTGCTGTTAAGCATTTCCCTGAGCAAGTAAATGGCATACGCCACAACTCTTCCTCAGGAGAACAACATGAAATCGCAACAGAAGCCAATGAAACGCCGGTCCATCCTCTTCATCACTAGAAAAAGCCGGCCTGACCGCTATATCCGAGCCGGCTTCGTCAACCCGGAGCTCTACGATATCGAAATTAAGGAACTTGTTCCTCGCCCCAACCCTTCAATGCCAGGTTTTTTGGTTCGTGATGGCAAGGACGAGTATCACGGCTATGTCGCCGTGCATGATCTGTACATGGTCTGGCCGGGAGGTCGCAGGCCGCGAGCAAGAATGACCGCCCGTCGCGCGTAAAGGCGATCGATCATGACAAAGGAAAAGTACCCGCCCTTGAGTAAAGCCGAACTGGCGAGGTTGCGTGCAGATACACGCGATATCCCCGGGACGGCTAAGCGCAGAAACACCACACTGGATGCATGGGACCTTCGAAGTGAGCGAGCAGCTGCAGAGAAGCATTTTGCTCTGGGCTGCTGGTTGTATTACTACAGTCGCCGCATCTTCCTCGCCGGTCCGGAAGGCCTTCAGCATCGTATTGACTGTGCCCGAAGAATCTTCGAAGCCGGCTTGGGCAATCCTGGCTATGCTTTCTTCACAGTTTTTGAATTCGGCGAACGCGAGTTCGATACGATTTTCGAAATGGGTGACAGCGCCCAGGTGCTCAATGGCCTCAGAAAACTGGCTCACAGATCGCGGAGCCAGCACATCAGGCAAGCGTTTGCTGAAATGGGTTGGTCGCTTCAAGCCACTCCGGCAGCAACTTCCGAACAAATGCAGCTTGCGGTATAGCTGAGCACTGTTTTCCATCCATGCCCTCTCTCAGTTCATCGAGATGAGGGCATTTTCGTTTGCCGTCGGCGCATGTGGCTGCCTATAAATTGGGCAGTCGAAGTTTGCCTTATCGATCAGAGACTTACTACGCAACCGTATACCGCAGCAGGCCGTTTATCCACAAAATCTGTGGACATCTAGTGGTGCCCTTATGGTGTGGATTCTCAATCGCTGTGGCGCATCTCCTTCAGCACGACAACCAAGAACGGCTGCTTTTCCAGCCATATCATCTGTAATCACCTTTAACAACGCCACCAGTGCACCAAGGTGGCTGTCCGGCTTAACAAGGAACGACAATCTAATATGAAAAAAATGAAAACCTCGAAACTGTTCGCGTTGCTAGGCCACACTTATCCCAATAAGGAATGGCGACGGGAGCCGTACATCGTAGAAGGAAAAGGCCGCCATGCGATCCTTTTTGCCTGTAACGGAACCGCAATCCACAATCCGTTCGAATCCGACTGCGGCCGTTTTGAGATGCCTGACCGCTACGGCCTGTCTGAGTATCATGCCAAACTTATGCGAATTCACAATCTTGGCTTCGAGGCTCAGGTAAGCGACGGTGTGCAGCCTCTTTCTTTTGTCTTTGATTGCGTGGTCGACGACATAAGGCATCATCCGGCAGCCGATCCGGAGCGGCTTCTCGATGCATTCGAGTTCACGCCGGCGAACGTGGGCAGGGGCGAGCTGGCGAACATTCTTGTCAATCCGGACGATTCCTACCTGTCCATCATGGATAGAAATGGAGACACGCTTCCCCGGACGATGGAAGATATCTGGATACGTCTGTTTGACTCCACGGGCTCAATGGTCAAAAGCTATTGTGCAAGAGATTTAAGCTCCTGAACTTCATCGGGGAGCCTTTCCCCAAAACCGCAAACCCAGCCCTCTCTCCTGAACAGGAAAGAGGGTTTTTTCATTGCTGGATCTCTTCCGTTCCGATGTGGGCCATACCTGGTTATTAACGAACCCTGCGCGCCAGGAATCCACTACCCAAGGAGAATAAAGTGACTTTGCAAGACAATTGTAAGCGCGCAATATCAGGCACCTATCGGGCCAAGGTAAAGATGGTCAGACTAGTGTCCACCAATATCAGTGGACACCAGCGATGCCAACTCACTCCAGTTTTACTCCTCTGCCGATCACCGGCATC
>NZ_JACYOX010000049.1 GCF_015352955.1 Noviherbaspirillum soli | reverse complement strand
TGCCCGGAGCGGGGCGCGGCTAAACTCGCTCCGCTGCGCTGCGCTCAGACAGACGCCGCACCTTTTCCCGCTCCGGGCATCGCCGACACGGCGGTACACAGACGGGGACCCGAACTGCAACTGCAACGGCCACTGCAACGGCCACTGCAACGGCAACGGCAACGGCAACGGCAACGGCAACGGCAACGGCAACTGTTGCTGCGCGTACGTCAAAAGCAACTGCAATGATTCCGGGCGCAATACCGCAAGGCTCCTGCCCCGCCGACCGCTGCCACCCCACGCGATCCCGCGAAGAACCTTTCAACCAAACGACCAAAGGAACAGCATGCCAAGAGTATTCATCACCGGCGCCTCCAGCGGGCTGGGCATGGCGCTGGCGCGGGAATACGCCGCGCGCGGTGCAGTGCTGGGCCTGGTTGCGCGCAGGGCGGACATGCTGCAGGAACTGGCAGCCTCGCTGCCCGGCGGGCCGCATCGGGTGTATGCGCTGGATGTGACCGAGCATGCCGCGCTGGCAGCGGCTGCCGATGACTTCCTGCAGGCCGTTGGCGGCGTCGACATCGTCATCGCCAATGCCGGCGTCTCGGCCGGCACGCTGACCGAGCTGGCCGAAGACCTGCCGGTGTTCGAGCGCATCGTGGCCACCAATCTGACCGCGATGGTCGCCACCTTCATGCCCTTCATCCATGCCATGCAGCGCCAGGCGCAGGCAGGCGAACAGGGCTGCCGGCTGGTGGGCGTCGCCAGCGTGGCCGGCATGCGCGGCCTGCCGGGCGCTGCCGCCTACAGCGCTTCGAAGGCCGCGGTCATCAGCTATTGCGAGTCGCTGCGGCTGGAGATGCGGCGCCATGGCATCCGCGTCGTCACGATCGCGCCCGGCTATATCGATACGCCGATGACCCGCTCCAATGCCTATCCCATGCCCTTCCTGATGCCGGCCGGGCGCTTTGCCGCCCGGGCCGCGGAGGCGATCGCCGCCGGCGTCAGCTATCGTGTGATTCCATGGCAGATGGGGATAGTGGCCAGGCTGCTGCGGCTGCTGCCGAACTGGCTGTACGATCTGGCATTTTCCCGTGCGCCGCGCAAGGCGCGGCAGAAACAGGAGCAGGCATGAATCTGATTGACGCCATCGGCGCACGCCATGGCCCGGTAGCCCCCGGCGCCGCGCCACGCATCGTATCGCTGGTGCCGTCGGTGACCGAGCTGCTATGCGATCTCGGACTGGCGGGCTGGCTGGTCGGGCGTACCGGCTTCTGCATCCATCCCGCTGACACCGTCGGCGCGATACCCAAGGTGGGTGGCACCAAGGACGTGAACATCGAGAAGATACGCCGGCTGGCGCCGACGCACCTGGTGGTCAACATCGATGAAAACGAAAAGCCGACCGTGGACGCGCTGGCGGCATTCATTCCGCACGTGATCGTCACCCATCCGCTGGGGCCGCGCGACAACCTCGCCTTGTACCGGCTGCTGGGCGGGATTTTCAATGCGGGACAGGCAGCCGAGCGCCTGTGCACCGAATTCGAGCAGGAACATGCCGCGCTGCAGGCATGCCCGACGCAGCCGGTGCGCCAGGTGCTGTACTGCATCTGGCAGGACCCGTGGATGACGGTGTCGCGCGACACCTATATCGCCCGCATGCTGGAGCTCGCCGGCATGCGGCAATGGCAGGCGCCCGGCAATGACAGTCGTTATCCGGTGTTTGCCTGGTCGGACGCGCTGGTGGACGGCATCGACGAGATACTGCTGTCGTCCGAGCCCTATCGCTTCACCGAGGCGCATGTGGACGCGATCGAGCGCCAGACCGGCAAGCCTGCGCGGCTGGTGGATGGCGAGATGATGTCCTGGTATGGCAGCCGGGCGATTGCGGGATTGCGCTATCTGCACAGCCTGAGGGACTGACAACCCGGTCGGCAGTGTGATGCGGGATGAGCAGGCAGTGCGGCCAGGCGGCTCTCTGCGCCGTCCCGGCCCGCGGCAACTACTTTTGCCGGTTGATCCTGACCAGCATCCGGATCATTTCCCGGGCGATCACCTGGTAATGCTCGTCGAGACGCTGCAGGTCCGCGATCAGCTTGACGTCGGCCGAGTCGAAGCGCGATGCCGGATCGCCGCCGGCCATGGTCTGGGCGTCGTCGCCGCCGCCGAAGCGCAGCCACTCGGCGGGCACGCCCAGCCATTGCGCCAGCGTGCGCAGCTTTTCCTGCGTCGGAATGGCTTCACCTACCAGCCACTTGCGCGCAGCATGGACGGTGATAGGCCTTCCGGCGAATCGGATGTTGAATTCCCGCGCAAGCTGCGTCGGGCTGTCGGGTGAGTAATCCGCGTTCCTCAGCGCCATTTGCAGACGGCCGCTGAAGTCTTCTCGTTCGATGGATGCTTTCATTAGGGCAAACTATTCCATGTTGGGGCGTGACAGTCAGTCTTTTCGGGGTGGTTACTTCATGTCAGTGCGGTCGTGTGACCGTTACCGAAAAAAAAGTCGCCGCCGAATGGAAAGCGTGTTGTCGGGTCGCATACCCTTTTTACTATAGGTAGATGCGGCCCGGCTGCACAACGGTAATGCGGGGTTGTTTGCGCGAAGTCGTGTTTCCCTTTGTCAGCAGGCGCAATGCGGCCATTTCAGGCACGCAGGAAACGCACGATGCCATCGCTATCCAGCCGGCGGCGCAGGGCGCCGTCGAACCACAGCTTGTGCAGATGCGCCAGCGCCTCGCCCATCGCGAAACTGATCTGGTGCGAATCCAGCGGGCGCGGAAACATGATGGGCACGATGTCGCTGGCCGACTGCGGCGCGCTGCAGGCCTCCATGACCTCATCCAGCCTGGCCGCGTGATGGTCGCGCAGCTGGCCGATGCGCACATGCAGGCCGCGAAACGGCTTGCCGTGCGAGGGCAGCACCAGGGTGTCGTCCGGCAGGTCGGCATAGGCTGACAGCGAGTCGAGGTATTGCTGCACCGGATTGGATTCCGGCTCCACGGCGAATACCGAGACATTGGTGGAGATGCGCGGCAGCACCATGTCGCCGGCGATCAGGATGTTGCGCCTGGCGCTGTAGAGCGCGATATGCTCCGGCGAATGGCCAAAGCCGGCGATGGCGCGCCATTCGTCGCCGCCGATCTGCAGCAGCTGGCCGTCATGCAGCCGGCGATAGCTCTGCGGCACCGACGGCACCAGCCGGGCATAGTAGGCGCGGCGCGCCCCGAGCTGCTCCAGCAGGTCGGGGTCGGTCAGGCCGTGGCGCGCGAAATGCGGCACCATGGCCGTGCCTTCCACGCCAGGCAGCGAGGCCGCCATCATGCGGGCGAAGCCGAACTCGCCGGTGCTCATCCACAATGGCGCATTCCAGCGCTGGCACAGCCAGTCGGCCAGGCCGACATGGTCCGGATGGCAGTGGGTGACCAGCACCCGGATGATGGGCAGGCCGCGCAGTTCGGTGGCGAAGATGCGTTCCCAGGCCTCGCGGGTGGCGTCGCTGGAAATGCCGCAGTCGATCACGGTCCAGCCGCGCACCGGGCCGGTTTCGGTCTCGATCTCGTCTTCCAGCAGCCACAGGTTGATGTGGTTCAGCGCAAAGGGCAGGCCCATGCGCAGCCAGCGCAGGCCGGGTGCAATCTCCAGGGTGGAACCAGTGTCGGGCAGGGCTTCGCCCAGCGGGTAATCAAGTTGCGCTTCGAGAGGATTCATGGCGTCGGAAGGAAGGAACGGGCGGAAGCGGCAGGATTCACATTTGCGGCAGGCCCGCCTACAATGGGCAGTCGGTTGACGTTTACGTAAACTTACTTTGAACGCGCATTCTAGGCCACCAGCCCGTTTTCTGCAGAGAACACTTCATGCCCACCTATACCATCACCGAACTTGCCCGGGAATTCGACATCACGCCGCGCGCCATCCGGTTCTATGAGGATCAGGGCTTGCTCACGCCGAAACGGGAGGGCGCCGGCGGCCGCACCCGGGTCTACAGCGCGCGCGAGCGCACCCGCCTGAAGCTGACGCTGCGCGGCAAGCGCCTGGGCCTGACGCTGTCTGAAATCAAGAGCCTGGTCGACATGTACGAGTCGCCCAAGGATTCGGCGGCGCAGCTGAACCGTTTCCTGCTGGTGCTGGCGCGGCACCGGGAAATGCTGGAACAGCAGCGCGAGGACCTGGAAGTCACGCTGGCCGAAATCGCCGCCCATGAGGAGCACTGCCGCAGCATGCTGGCCGGCGAGAAACCAGCCGGCGAGGACAAGCCTGCGAAAAAGGCAGCGGCCAAGCGCAGCGCCCGGCAGACCGAGAATGCCTGACTGCCGCGTCGATCTGACTTGACGTTTACGTCAACGTCAACGCGGCGTATCATCCCCACCAACCTTCATTCCCCCCTTCAGCGAGGCAGCAATGATCAATCTCCCGGGTTTAACCTTCGACCATGGCGAAGACATCGCCGCGCTGCGCGAGACGGTGCAGCAGTTCGCGCAGGACCAGATCGCGCCGCGCGCCGCCGAGATCGACCGCACCGACCAGTTCCCGATGGACCTGTGGAAAAAGATGGGCGAGCTGGGCCTCTTGGGCATTACGGTGGATGAGGAGTACGGCGGCAGCGCCATGGGCTACCTGGCCCACATCGTGGCCATGGAGGAAATCTCGCGCGCCTCGGCCTCGGTCGGCCTGTCCTACGGCGCGCATTCCAACCTGTGCGTGAACCAGATCCGCCGCAACGGCAGCGACGGGCAGAAGGCCAGGTACCTGCCCAAGCTTATCTCCGGCGAGCACGTCGGCGCGCTGGCCATGTCGGAGCCGAATGCCGGCTCGGACGTGGTGTCGATGAAGCTGCGCGCCGACTTCCGTGGCGACCGCTGGGTGCTCAACGGCAGCAAGATGTGGATCACCAACGGCCCGGATGCGGATGTGCTGGTGGTGTATGCCAAGAACGATATCGAGGCCGGCCCGCGCGGCATGACGGCCTTCCTGATCGAGAAGGGCTTCAAGGGTTTCTCGGTGGCGCAGAAGCTCGACAAGCTGGGCATGCGCGGCTCGCACACCGGCGAGCTGGTGTTCCAGGACTGCGAGGTGCCGGCGGAAAATGTGCTGGGCGGGCTGGGGCGCGGCGTGAACGTGCTGATGTCGGGGCTGGACTACGAGCGCACGGTGCTGTCGGGCGGGCCGCTGGGCATCATGTCGGCCTGCATGGATGCGGTGGTGCCGTATGTGCATGACAGGAAGCAGTTCGGCCAGCCGATCGGCGAGTTCCAGCTGATGCAGGGCAAGCTGGCCGACATGTATTCGACGATGATGGCCTGCCGGGCGTATGTGTACGCGGTGGGCCAGGCCTGCGACCGGGCGAAGACGCCGGACGCGGTGCGGGCCTTGAGGAAGGACGCGGCCGGCGCGATTTTGTACTCGGCGGAGAAGGCGACCTGGATGGCGGGCGAGGCGATCCAGGCGCTGGGCGGCAACGGCTACATCAACGAATATCCGGTGGGGCGGCTGTGGCGCGATGCCAAGCTCTACGAGATCGGCGCCGGCACCAGCGAGATCCGGCGCATGCTGATCGGCCGCGAACTGTTCGCCGAAACCCGGTAAGCTGCGGTGCAGCAAAGTTCGATACACTCCGGGGATATTTTCTTTCAGCAGGCGCGGGCCATGAAGAACACGTTCCCGAAACTCCTGTCGTCGCAGATTGCATTCGACATCGCGCGCACGGTGCTTGACGGCTTCGACAAGCACTACCGGCTGTTCCGCAAGACCAGCATGGCGGGCAAGCAGCTTTTCGAGCAGGCCGACTGGCTGGCGCTGCAGCGGAGCGCGCGCGACCGCATCGCCTTCTACGACAGGCGGGTGCAGGAATGCGTGCAGGCGCTGGAAGACGAATACGACCCGGAAGACCTGACCGACAGCGTCTGGCGCGAGGTCAAGCTGCACTACATCGGCCTGCTGACCAACCACAAGCAGCCGGAACTGGCGGAAACGTTTTTCACCTCGGTCTGCTGCCACATCCTGCACCGCAGCTACTTCCACAACGACTTCATCTTCGTGCGGCCGGCGGTATCGACCGACTACATCGAGCCGGACGAGGCCACGCCGGTCTACCGCGTCTATTACCCCGGCACCGACGGCCTGCGCTATACCCTGAAGCGCATCATCACCAACTTCCAGCTGGCCTGTCCGTTCGCCGACCTCGACCGCGATGTCGGCCTGATCGAAGCGCGGCTGCAGTCCCTGTTCGGCGCCGCGCCGGCCGAAGCCAATCTGCAGATCCAGGTGCTGGCCGGCCTGTTCTACCGCAACAAGGCTGCCTATGCGATAGGCAAGGTCATCAATGGCAACCGGGAAGATCCGTTCGTGCTGCCCATCCTGCATGGACCCGATGGCCTGTATGTCGATACCGTGCTGTATGACCGTTCGCAGGTGATGGTGATGTTCTCCTTTACCCGCGCCTACTTCCTGGTCGACATGGAAGTGCCGTCGGCCTATGTGCATTTCCTGCGCACCCTGATGCCCAGCAAGCCGCGCAGCGAGATCTACACGGTGCTGGGCCTGCAGAAGCAGGGCAAGGCGCTGTTCTACCGCGACTTCCTGCATCACCTGCGCTATTCATCGGACCGCATCGATATCGCGCCCGGCATCCGCGGCCTGGTGATGGTGGTATTCGCGCTGCCGTCCTTTCCCTATGTGTTCAAGGTGATCAAGGACTTCATACCGGCGCCCAAGGACACCACGCGCGCGCTGGTCAAGGAAAAGTACCAGCTGGTGAAGAACCATGACCGGGTGGGCCGCATGGCCGACACGCTGGAGTATTCCAACGTCGCCTTCCCGCGTTCTCGCATCACCGACGAGCTGCTGGCCGATTTGAAGAAGGTGGCGCCGTCGGTGGTCGAGGAAGAGGGCAGCCAGGTCATCATCCGCCATCTGTACATCGAGCGGCGCATGACGCCGCTGAATATCTGGCTGTCCAATGCCGACAAGGCCGGCGACGACGACGCCATCGAGCATGGCGTGGTGGAATACGGCAATGCGATCAAGGAGCTGGTGGCGGCCAACATCTTCCCCGGCGACATGCTGTACAAGAACTTCGGCGTCACCCGCCATGGCCGCGTGGTGTTCTACGACTACGACGAGATCGAGTACATCACCGACTGCAACTTCCGCCGGATTCCGGCGCCGCGCAACGAGGAAGATGAAATGTCGGACGAGCCCTGGTATCCGGTGGCGAAGAACGACGTTTTCCCGGAACAGTTCGGCACCTTCTTGTTGGGCAATCCCAAGGTGCGCAAATATTTTCTGAAGCATCATGCAGACCTGTTCAGTCCCGAGTACTGGCAGGCGCGCAAGGAGCGCATTCTTTCCGGCTACATGGAAGATGTGTTCCCGTATCCGCAGTCCTGCCGTTTCCATCAGCAACGGCAGGCGCAATCCTCATTGACTAACCCGGCGGCGCAAGCCGCCTAATGGAGAGAGAAACATGAACGACCCCATCGTTATCGTCGGCGCCGCACGCACCCCCATGGGCGCATTCCAGGGCGACTTTTCTGCGCTGTCGGCCAGCGACCTGGGCGCAGTGGCGATCCGCGCCGCGGTCGAGCGCGCCGGCGTGCCGGCCGACCAGGTGCAGGACGTCCTGTTCGGCAACTGCCTGATGGCAGGCCAGGGCCAGGCTCCGGCGCGCCAGGCGGCGATCAAGGCCGGCATCCCGGTATCCGCCGGCGCGGTCACGATGTCCAAGATGTGCGGCTCGGCGATGCAGGCGGTGATCTACGGCCATGATTCCATCGTTGCCGGCACCAATGAGGTGGTGGTGGCGGGCGGCATGGAATCGATGACCAATGCCCCTTACCTGATCCCGAAGGCGCGCGGCGGCTACCGCATCGGCCACGGCATGATGTACGACCACATGATGCTGGACGGCCTCGAAGACGCCTATGAGAAGGGCCGCTCGATGGGCACCTTCGCCGAGGAATGCGTGGCCAAGTACCAATTCTCGCGCGCCGACCAGGACGCATTCGCGATCGACTCGGTCAAGCGCGCGCAGGCCGCCACCGCCGACGGCTCCTTCCAGTGGGAGATCGCGCCGGTGACGGTGCCGGGCCGCAATGGCGACACCGTGATCGACAAGGATGAAGGCCCGCTGAAGGCCAAGCTGGACAAGATCGGCGCGTTGAAGCCCGCCTTCAAGAAGGACGGCACCATCACCGCCGCATCGTCCTCCTCGATCAACGACGGCGCCGCCGCGGTGGTGCTGATGCGTGAATCCACCGCGAAGAAGCTGGGCTGCACGCCGCTGGCGAAAATCGTCGCGCATACCCGTCATTCGCAGGAACCGAACTGGTTCACCACCGCGCCGGTCGGCGCGATCGCCAAGCTGTATGAAAAGACCGGCTGGAACACCAGGGAAGTCGACCTGTTCGAAGTCAACGAGGCATTCGCCGCGGTGGCAATGGCGGCGATGAACGAGCATGGCATCCCGCACGACAAGATCAACATCCACGGCGGCGCCTGCGCGCTGGGCCATCCGATCGGCGCATCGGGCGCTCGCATCATCGTCACGCTGATTGGCGCGCTGAAGAAGACCGGCGGCAAGCGCGGCGTGGCGGCGCTGTGCATTGGCGGCGGCGAAGCCACCGCGATGGCCATCGAGATGATGTAAGTCATGCCGGCCGCACTGGTGATGGGCGCCTCGCGCGGCATCGGCCGGGAACTGGTGCGCCAGTTGCTGGCCGCCGGCTGGCAGGTGCATGCCACCGCGCGCGCGGACGCGGCGCTGGCCGAGCTGCAGGCGGCCGGTGCGATGCCGCTGAAGCTGGACGTGACCCGGCCGGAGTCGCTGGCCGGGCTGGGCTGGCAGCTAGACGACGTCAAGCTGGACCTGGCGATCTACGTTGCCGGCGTCTATGGCCCGCCGCACCAGGGCGCGACCGCGCCGCCGACCCAGGCCGACTTCGATGCCGTGATGCATGCCAATGTGCTGGGAGCGATGCAGGCATTGCCGCTGGTGGCGCCGATGGTGGAGCAGGCGGGTGGCCGCTTCGTGGTCATCAGCAGCGAGATGGGCAGCGTCGGCGAAACGGAGAGCAGCCATGGCTGGATCTATCGTGCGTCCAAGGCTGCGCTGAACATGGCGATGAAAAGCGCCTCCTTCGATTATCCCAAGGCGACCTTGCTGACGATGTCGCCGGGATGGGTGCGGACCGACATGGGAGGCGAGGGGGCGGCGCTGGCGGTGGAAGACAGCGTGGCGGGGATGCTGAAGGTGATCCTGGCGCGGCGGCGCGAGGAGAGCGGCAGCTTCTGGAGCCATGCCGGAAGGCAGGTGCCGTGGTGAGGGCAGCGCCATGCAGATTCGTAGGGTGCAATACCCGAAGGGCATTGCACCGTGGGCAATGGGGTGCAAGTTTCAATGCAATCCCCTGGGTTGATTAACGGATTCGGTGCAATGCCCTGTCGGGTATTGCACCCTACGAGTTGCAGTTGCAGTTGCAGTTGCAGTTGCAGTTGCAGTTGCAGTTGCAGTTGCAGTTGCAGTTGCAGTTGCAGTTGCAGTGGCTTTTGTTGTTGACGTTGCCTTTGAAGTGGCCGTTGCCGTTCAGTCCCGTTGAGCGCGCCGTGACGGCGATGCCTGAAGCGGATAAGGTGCGGCGTCTGTCTGAGCGAAGCGCAGCGGAGCGAGTTTAGCCGCGCCCCGCTTCAGGCATCGACGGCACGGGAACCCCGCGCAGCGGGGCGCGATCACCGGGTCGCCTTTTCTTGCCTACTTCTTTTGGCGAAGCAAAAGAAGTAGGTCGCCCGCCGGGGCGAACACCCGGCCTGGTCATGACGACAGTGCAGTGGCCTTGGGTCACCAGGGGTAAGGCGTCACTGCGAAGCAGCAGTTGCTTTTGAAGTTAGGGTTGCTTTGAGCCGGACATAAGTCAACTTCAACACCGACAGTGCTGCCCAGGCATTGCCAGGTGACGCAATGCGGCTGCACTGCCGTGGAGACAAGCCGGGAATCCGTCCCGGCGGCCGGGTCACTTTTTTTGCTTCGCCAAAAAAAGTAACCAAAAAAAGGCGACCCGGTGATCGCGCCCCGCTGCGCGGGGTCCCCGTGTCAGCGGTACCCGGAGCGGGGCGCGGCTAAACTCGCCAAGCTGCGCTTGGCTCAAACAGACGCCGCACCTTTTCCCGCTCCGGGCACCGCTGACACGGCGCGCTCAACGGGACTTAACTGCAACTGCAACTGCAACTGCAACTGCAACTGCAACTGCAACTGCAACTGCAACTGCAACTGTCGCTGCGCGTAAGTCAAAAGCAACGGCAACGGCAACGGCAACGGCAACGGCAACGGCAACGGCAACTGTCGCTGCGCGTAACTGCATCAATGATGTCGCCATCGCGACCAACCAGAAAGGAGACCTTTTCATGGTCCTATCAGAACAGCACCAGATGATCCGCGATGCCCTCCGTACCTTCTCCCGAGAGCGGCTCGCCCCGAACGCTGCCCGGTGGGACCGCGAGCATCATTTTCCGAAGGAGGAACTGAAGGAGCTCGCCACCCTCGGCGCCTTCGGGGTCGCGGTGCCGGAGGATCTGGGCGGTGCGGGACTGGATTATGTCGCCTTGGCGCTGGTGCTCGAAGAAATCGCCGCCGGCGACGGCGGAACCTCGACCGTGATTTCAGTGAATAACTGCCCGGTATGCAGCATCGCGATGATGTATGCCAGCCCCGCCCAGCAACAGCAGTGGCTGCGCCCGCTGGCACAGGGCGAGATGCTGGGCGCGTTCTGCCTGACCGAGCCGCATGCCGGCAGCGATGCCTCGTCTCTGAAGACGACGGCCGTGCGCGATGGCGACCATTACGTGCTCAACGGCGTCAAGCAGTTCATCACCAGCGGCAAGCATGCCGATGTCGCCATCGTAATGGCCGTGACTGACAGGGAGGCGGGCAAGAAGGGCATCAGCGCGTTCTGGGTGCCTACGGCAACGCCTGGCTACATCGTGGCGCGGCTGGAAGAGAAGATGGGCCAGCATTCCTCGGACACCGCGCAGATCATCTTCGAGGACTGCCGGGTGCCGGCGCAGAACCTGATCGGCGAGGAGGGCATGGGCTATCGCATCGCGCTGTCCGGCCTCGAAGGCGGCCGCATCGGCATTGCCTCCCAGGCGGTCGGCATGGCGCGCGCGGCGTTCGAGGCGGCGCTGGCTTATGCCAGGGAGCGCACCAGCTTCGGCCAGACGCTGTTCGGGCACCAGGCAGTGCAGTTCCGGCTGGCCGACATGGCCACGCAGATCGAGGCGGCGCGGCAGATGATCCTGCATGCGGCCAGCATGAAGGATGCCGGGCTGGCCTGCCTGAAGGAAGCGGCGATGGCCAAGCTGTTCGCCACCGAGATGGCCGAGCGGGTGTGTTCGGATGCGATCCAGGTGCATGGCGGCTACGGCTACGTCAGCGATTTTCCGGTCGAGCGCATCTACCGCGACGTGCGCGTCTGCCAGATCTACGAGGGAACCAGCGACATCCAGAAAATACTGATTGCCCGCGCGCTGGGCTGAAAGCGCGACCCATAACGACAAGGAGACTTCCATGGCCGGACCAATCGACTTCTACTTTGACTTTTCCTCGCCCTATGCCTATTTCGCCGCCAGCCGCATCGAGCAGCTGGCGGTCGACAACGGCCGGCTGGTGCAATGGCATCCGGTGCTGCTCGGCGTGGTGTTTCGCACCGTCGGCACCGCGGCGCTGACCAGCTACCCGCTCAAGGGCGAGTATTCCTTCCATGATTTCGAGCGCACTGCGCGCTTTCACGGCATACCGTACAATCGGCCGCCGCGTTTTCCGCTGCCAACCCAGGTCGCCGCCCGCGCCATGCTGTGGACCGCCGAACACGTCGGCGAGGCGCGCGCCATCGAACTGGCGCAGGCGCTGTTTCGCGCCATGTTCGTCGATGGCGTGGCGATCGACGAGGAAAAGGAAGTGATCAAGGTCGGCGCCGCGCTCGGCCTGGACCCGGATGCGCTGGCGGCCGGGCAGGACAGCGCGCCGGTGCGCGAGCGGCTGCGCGCCGAAACCCAGGATGCGCTGGCGCGCGGCGTGTTCGGCGCGCCCTTCATGATCGTGGATGGGGAATCTTTCTGGGGATTCGATCGTTTCAACCAGCTCGACGCCTTTCTCAAGGGCGCCCTGCAACGTACAGGAGAATAAGGCTATGGCACTGACGACAGGCTACAAGACCATGGTGGAGCAGGCCGAATCGCGCATCAGGGCCTATACCGTGCAGGAAGTGCAGCAGAAGCTGGCCGACCCGCGGGTGCAGCTGGTGGACCTGCGCGATGTGCGCGAACTGGAACGCGAAGGCGTGATACCGGGCGCCTTCCATGCGCCGCGCGGCATGATCGAATTCTGGATCGACCCCGAGTCGCCGTATTTCAAGCCGGTGTTCGGCGAAGACCGCGAGTTCATCTTCTTCTGCGCCGCCGGCTGGCGCAGCGCGCTCACCACCGACACCGTGCAGACCATGGGCTTGAAGCCGGTGGCGCATATCGCCGGCGGCTTCTCTGCCTGGAAGGCGGCCGGCGCGCCGGTCGAGCAAAAGCCGGCAAAGGTTTCCAAGGCATGAAGCAGCGCGGCGCATCGACGGCATGCCCCTGCGGCGGCGGGCACTATGACAGCTGCTGCGGCCCCTGGCATCGCGGCGCGCCCGCGCCAACGGCGGCCGAGCTGATGCGCTCGCGCTACAGCGCCTATGCGCTGGGCCTGCATGACTACCTGGCGGCGACCTGGCATCCGCGCACCCGGCCGCCGCTGTCGGAGCTGCAGGACGACGGCGCAGCCTGCTGGCTGGGGCTGGAACTGCGTGCGGCCCAGGAACACGGGGACGAGGCGACGGTCGAATTCGTCGCCCGCTACAAGACCGGCGGGCGCGCCCACCGCCTGCATGAAGTCAGCCGCTTTCTGCGCGAGCAAGGGCGCTGGTTTTACCTTGACGGCACTTTTCCAGAAAGACAGGCATGACGACAGCACCGAACAGCAGCGCCAGCGATGAATGGATGGCGCGCAGCCTCAAAAGCGTGTGGCACCCATGCACGCAGATGCAGCACCATGAAACCATGCCGCTGGTGGCCCTGTCCCATGGCCGCGGCGCCTGGCTGTACGACCACGAGGGGCAGCGCTATCTCGACGCCATCAGTTCCTGGTGGGTCAACCTGTTCGGCCATGCGAATGCCCGCATCAATGCCGCGCTGAAGGACCAGCTCGACCTCTTGGAGCATGCGATGCTGGCCGGCTTCACCCATGAGCCGGTGGTGATGCTGTCCGAGCAGCTGTCGGCGCGCACCGGCGGCGCGCTCGGGCATTGCTTCTATGCCTCCGACGGCGCGTCGGCGGTGGAGATCGCGCTGAAGATGAGCTTCCATTCCTGGCGCAACCAGGGTTACACCGACAAGCTGGAATTCGTCTGCCTGCAGGGCAGCTACCACGGCGAGACCATCGGCGCGCTGTCGGTGACGGACGTGAAGCTGTTCCGCGATGCATACGGCCCGCTGCTGCGCGGCGTGCATGTGGTGCCGACGCCGGATGCGCGCAATGCGCTGGATAGCGAGACGCCGGTGGAAGTGGCCATGCGCGCCGCCGCGGCGCTGGAAACCCTGCTGCAGCAGCGCGCCGGCCGCATTGCCGCCATCATCGTCGAGCCGCTGGTGCAATGCGCGGCCGGCATGGCCATGCATGACCCGGCCTATCTGCGCGAGGTGCGCAAGCTCTGCGACCGCTACGGCGTGCACCTGGTCGCCGACGAGATCGCGGTCGGCTGCGGCCGCACCGGCAGCTTCTTCGCCTGCGAGCAGGCCGGCATCTGGCCCGACTTCCTGTGCCTGTCCAAGGGCATCTCCGGCGGCTACCTGCCGCTGTCGCTGGTGATGAGCAGCGATGCGGTCTACCGGTCGTTCTACGATAAAGACATCGCGCGCGGCTTCCTGCATTCCCACTCCTATACCGGCAATCCGCTGGCCTGCCGGGCCGCGCTGGCGACGCTGGCCATCTTCGACGAGGACGATGTGATCAACCGCAACCACCAGCGCGCCGCTGCGCTGTCGGCGGCGCTGGCGCCGCTGGCGGAAGATGCGCGCATCGCCAACTTCCGCCAGCGGGGCATGATCTGGGCCTTCGATGTGAAGGTCGAGCCGACCGGATTCGCGCGCCGCTTCTTCACCGCCGCGCTGAAGCATGAACTGCTGCTGCGGCCGATCGGCCGCACGGTCTACCTGATGCCGCCGTACGTGCTGGACGAGGCAGAAACCGCGCTGCTGGCCGAGCGCACGATGGCTGTACTGGATGAGGTGATGCCCGCATGAACGAACTGTTGAACCGCCTGCAGGCCGGCCTGCAAGCACTGGATGCGCAATCGCTGCGCCGCCGCCGGCGCACCGTGCATGGCCGCTGCGCGCCCGATACCGACGCCGACGGCCAGCCGCTGCGGGCCTTCTGCAGCAACGACTATCTCGGCCTGGCCTCGCATCCGGCCATCGTCGCCGCCCTGCGGGAAGGCGCCGCGCGCTATGGCGCCGGCAGCGGCGCCTCGCACCTGATCAGCGGCCACAGCCTGGCCCATGCGAAGGTGGAGGACGAGCTGGCGGCATTCATGGCGCCGCACCTGGAAGCGCCGCGCGCGCTGCTCTTTTCCACCGGCTACATGGCCAACCTGGCCGTGCTGTCGGCGCTGGGCGGCAAGGATGCCGAACTGTTTTCCGAGGAACTCAACCATGCCTCGCTGATCGACGGCGCCAGGCTGTCGCGCTCCCAGGTCAGCGTCTATCCGCATGGCGACCTCGACGCGCTGGAAGCGCTGCTCAAGGCCAGCCGTGCCCAGAACCGCATCGTGGTCACCGACAGCGTCTTCAGCATGGACGGCGACATCGCGCCGCTGCCACAACTGCTGGCCCTGTGCGAGCGCCATGGCGCCTGGCTGGTGGTGGACGATGCGCATGGCTTCGGCGTGCTGGGCGCGCAGGGCCGCGGCGCCCTGGAGCATTTCAACCTGCGCTCGCCGCAGCTGGTGTACATGGGCACGCTGGGCAAGGCGGCCGGCGTGTCCGGCGCCTTCGTCGCGGCGCATGACACCGTCATCGAATGGCTGGTGCAGCGGGCCCGTCCCTACATCTACACCACGGCCTCGCCGCCGGCGCTGGCCCATGCGCTGTCGGCCAGCCTGGCGCTGATCGCGGGCGAGGAGGGCGCCATGCGCCGCGCCCGCCTGAACATGCTGGTGACGGGCTTTCGCGCCGCGCTGCGGCTGAAACGCTGGGAACTGATGCCATCCGACACCGCAATCCAGCCGGTCTGCATAGGCGCATCAAGCACGGCGCTGGCCGCCAGCGCGGCACTGCAGCGCGGCGGCTTCTGGGTGCCGGCGATCCGTCCGCCGACCGTGCCGCGCGACACCGCCCGGCTGCGCGTGACCTTCTCGGCCGCGCATGCGCCGGAAGACATGCAGCGCCTGGTCCACGCGCTGCGGCTGACCGAGGAGGAATGCGATGCCAACTGATATCAAGCAACCCGCCTGGTTCGTTGCCGGCACCGATACCGAGATCGGCAAGACCCTGGTCGCCAGCGCCCTGACCCATGCCTGCGCCGCCAGTGGCCTGCGCACCGCCGCGATGAAGCCGATCGCCGCCGGCGCCGAGTGGCGCGACGGCGAACTGCATAACGATGACGTGGCCCAGCTTGCCGCTGCCGACAGCGCCGGCCTGCCACGCGCCTGGACCACGCCGTATCTGCTGCGAGAAGCCGCGGCGCCGCATATCGCGGCGGCGCTGGAAGGCGTATCCTTCGATCCGGCCCATCTGCTGGCCTGCTATCGCCAGGTGGCCGCCGCCGCCGACGCGGTGGTGGTCGAGGGCGTGGGCGGCTTCCGGGTGCCGCTCACCGACGGCTTCGACACCGCCGACCTGGCGCAACTGCTGGCATTGCCGGTGGTGCTGGTGGTCGGCATGCGGCTTGGCTGCATCAGCCATGCGCTGCTGACCGCCGAGGCGATCGCCGCGCGCGGACTGACGCTGGCCGGCTGGGTCGCCAACACGCCGGCTGCGGCCATGCCGCATCTGGATGCCAATATCGAGGCGCTGGCCGCAAGGCTGCCGGCGCCGCTTCTGGGACGGGTACCGCGGCTGGCGCAGCCCAGCGCCGCCGCCGCTGCCGCCTGCCTGGACTTCACCTGCCTGCCGGGCTGGCCCCGGACAGGCGCTGCCTCACTTTGAAAAAGGACATACCGATGTCGGCTCAACCGATCACCTTCCACGCCTGCCCCAAGCCCATTGCCGCCGACACCTGGCCGGTCGACGCCGTGCTGGCCCTGTTCGACCTGCCGTTCAACGAGCTGATGCTGCGCGCCCAGCAAATCCACCGCGAGCATTTCGATCCGGCCGAAGTGGAGCTGGCCACGCTGCTGTCGATCAAGACCGGCGGCTGCCCGGAAGACTGCGGCTACTGCCCGCAGGCGGCGCGCTACGACACCGGCGTGACCGCGCAGAAGATCCTGCCGCTGGACACCGTGCTGGAAGCGGCGCGCGCGGCCAGGGCCGAAGGCGCCACCCGCTTCTGCATGGGCGCCGCCTGGCGCGAGCCCAAGGACCGCGATCTCGACCATGTCGAGGAAATGGTGCGCGAGGTCAAGGCGCTGGGCATGGAGACCTGCGTCACGCTGGGCATGCTGGCCGAACACCAGGCCCAGCGCCTGAAGGACGCCGGCCTGGACTACTACAACCACAATCTCGACACCGCGCCCGAGTTCTATGAAAACATCATCAGCACCCGCGACTACCAGGACCGCCTGGACACGCTGGGCCGGGTGCGCGGCGCCGGCATCAAGGTCTGCAGCGGCGGCATCGTCGGCATGGGCGAGACCCGGCTGCAGCGCGCCGGCCTGATTGCGCAGCTGGCCAACATGGAGCCCTACCCGGAATCGGTGCCGATCAACCACCTGGTGCAGGTGCCGGGCACGCCGCTGTATGGCCAGGACGCGCTCGACCCGCTGGAATTCGTGCGCACCATCGCGGTGGCCCGCATCACCATGCCGAAGGCGCGGGTGCGGCTGTCAGCCGGCCGCCGCCAGCTTGGCGACGCGGTGCAGGCCATGTGCTTCATGGCCGGCGCCAATTCCATCTTCTACGGCGACAAGCTGCTGGTGACGGGCAACCCGGAAGTGGAGGAGGACCGCGCGCTGCTGGAGCGGCTGGGCCTGAAGGCCAAACATGCGCATACCGACGCGCGCTGCGAAGTCACGCAAGCCGCGGCACAGTAAGCAGCCGGCACGAACCGACGAAAAGAAACAGAGGAGACGAGACATCATGAAGATAGTGTTCCATGCAACCGGCGGCAGGCCGGAACCCTGGCTGGCCGACCTGGCCGCCAGCATCCCCGGCGCCGATGTGCGCGCCTGGCAGGAAGGCGACGATGCGCCGGCCGACTATGCGGTCGTGTGGCAGCCGCCGCGCGCCATGCTTTCCGGCCGCACCGGCCTGAAGGCCATCTTCAACCTTGGCGCCGGCGTCGACGGCATCATGGCGCTCGACGATGCGCTGCCGGCCGGCGTGCCGGTGGTGCGGCTGGACGATGCCGGCATGGGCGTGCAGATGGCCGAGTACGTCAGCCATGCGGTGCTGCGCTATTTCCGGCGCTTCGATGAATATGCGATGCAGCAGCAGGTGGGGCAATGGCGCTTCCTGAAGCCGCATGACAAGCGCAGCTTCACGGTCGGCATCCTCGGCCTGGGCATCCTCGGCAGCCGGATTGCGCAAAGCCTGCGCGACTTCGGCTTTCCGCTGCATGGCTGGAGCCGCAGTCCGAAGGACGTGGCGGGCGTGACCTGCCATGCCGGCGAGGAAGGGCTGGATGCCTTCCTGGCGGCCAGCAAGGTGCTGGTCTGCATCCTGCCGCTGACCGAGGAAACGCGCGGCATCCTGAACCGCGCCACGCTGGAAAAGCTGCCGCGGGGCGCCTATCTCGTCAACGTGGCGCGCGGCGCGCACCTGGTCGAGGAAGACCTGCTGGCGCTGGTGCAGTCCGGCCACATTGCCGGCGCCACGCTGGACGTGTTCCGCGAGGAGCCGCTGCCGCCGGCGCACCCGTTCTGGCAGGAGCCGCGCATCACCATCACGCCCCATGCGGCCGCCGTCACCCTGCGCGGCGACAGCGTGCGCCAGATCGCCGGCAAGATCGCCCAGCTGCAGCGCGGCGAAGCCATTGCCGGCGTGGTCGACCCACAGAAAGGATACTGAAATGGCACTTCCTGAATTGCCGAAGAAGGTCAAGATCGTCGAGGTCGGCCCGCGCGACGGCCTGCAGAACGAGAAGGAAACCATACCGGCCGATATCAAGATCGAGCTGGTCAACCGGCTGACCGCGGCCGGCTTCCCGAACATCGAGGCGGCATCCTTCGTGTCGCCGAAATGGGTGCCGCAGATGGCGACTTCGGCCGAGGTCATGGCCGGCATCAGCCGCAAGCCCGGCGTGGTGTATTCGGCGCTGGCGCCCAACATGAAGGGTTTCGAAGCGGCGCTGGCCGCCGGCGCCGACGAGATCGTGATCTTCGGCGCGGCATCCGAGGCCTTCTCGCAGAAGAACATCAACTGCTCGATCGCGGAATCGATCGAGCGCTTCCGCGACGTCGCCGAAGCGACCAAGCAGCACAAGCTGCGGCTGCGCGCAGCGGTCAGCTGCGCCTTCGGCTGTCCCTACCAGGGCGAGGTGCCGCTGGACGCGGTGGCCGACGTGGTGGCCCGCCTGCGCGACCTCGGCTGCGACGAGATCGACATCGCCGACACCATCGGCGTGGCCACGCCGAAGAAGGTGCATGAAGTGATGCCGCGGGTGATCCGCGAGTTTCCGATCGCGGGCCTGTCCGGCCATTTCCACGATACCTACGGCCAGGCGGTGGCCAATATTTACGCCAGCCTGGAAGTGGGCATCAGCATCTTCCATTCATCGGTGGCTGGCCTCGGCGGCTGCCCGTATGCCAAGGGCGCCACCGGCAATGTCGCCACCGAGGATGTGCTCTACCTGATGCAGGGACTGGGCATCGAGACCGGCGTGGACCTGGATGCGGTGGTCGATGCCGGCCAGTTCATCGCCGGCCATCTCGGCAGGCGGGCCGCCAGCCGGGTGGGCAATGCGATCGCCGCGAAGCGGGCGCAATGATCCTGTTCGATCCCGATGCGCCCGGTCCGGCGCCGTCGCCCTGCATCAGCATTTGCCAGATGGATGCCGGCACCGGCCTGTGCGTCGGCTGCCAGCGCACGATAGAGGAGATCGTCGCCTGGGGCAGCGCGTCGGATGCCGAGCGACGCGCGGTATGGCGCGAGATCGCGCGCCGGCGTGACGCGATGTTTGATGACGATGCCGCCTAAAGGACACCATGCAGATCGGTTTTTACCAGCCTGAAAAGACAGTCACCGGCCCGGCCTACGGCCCTGGCTTCAAGATCATGGCCACCGTGCTGTGCGCGGTGCTGGCGGGCTATGGCACCACGGTGGCGCTGCGCTATCCGCTGCTGCAATACGGCATCGGCGTGCAGTTGCTGCTGCTGGGCGCGGCGCTGATGCTGGGCGTGAGCTATTACTGGTTCCTGCGCTCGGTGGTGATCATCGACGAGCGCGGCATCCGCCAGACCTGGATGTTCAACCGCCAGGTCGAATGGCGCGACGTGCGCAGCGCCAAGATGATAGGCATACCCTTCTTCACCTGGCTGTTCCCGCCGCGGCTGGTGGTGCGCACCGGGAATGCCTTCGCCACCTTCAATGGCGGCAGCAAGCCTGTGCTGATCGAGTTCGCCAAGATTTCCCTTGCCTACCAGATGAAGAAATGAGCCTGCCCGATTCCATGCATGTGCTGCAGCGCGGCTGGCTGTCGTCCAACAACATCCTGTTCATCGGCCGCGAGCAGACCGCGCTGGTCGACAGCGGCTATGCGACCCATGCACCGCAGACGCTGCAGCTGGTGGCGCACCTGCTGCAGGGCCGTCCACTGGACCTGCTGCTCAACACCCATACCCATTCCGACCATGTCGGCGGCAACGCCGCGCTGCAGCAGGCCCATGGCTGCCGCACCGTCATCCCGGCAGCGGAAGCGCCGGCGGTGCGCGACTGGAACGAGGATGCGTTGAGCTACCGCGCCACCGGCCAGCACTGCCCGCGCTTTCGCTTTGACGCCACCATGGCGGCCGGCGATACCCTGGTGCTGGGCGATATGGAATGGCAGGTGCTGGGCGCGCCGGGACATGATCCGCATTCGCTGATCCTGTATTGCCCGTCGCAGCAAATCCTGATCTCGGCCGACGCGCTGTGGGAAAACGGCTTCGGCGTGATCTTCCCCGAGCTGGAAGGCGAGCCGGGCTTCGACGCAACCCGCGCCACGCTGGAGCAGATCGCCGCGCTCGACGTGCGCCTGGTCATTCCCGGTCACGGCGCGCCGTTTTCCGACGTGGCCGGCGCGCTGCAGCGGGCGTTCAAGCGGCTGGACTACCTGGCGGCCGATCCGGCGCGAAATGCGCAGAATGGCATCAAGGTGCTGGTCAAGTTCCGGCTGCTGGAGAAGAAGCGTATCCCGTTGACGGAATTGCGGCAATGGATGCATGACGTGCCCCTGCTGGCAACGTCGAACCGCATGCATCTGCGCATGGAGGAGGATGCACTGGCGGACTGGACTGCGTCGCAACTGGTCAGGGCCGGGGTCGCCAGGGTCGAACAGGGCACGCTGGTGGACTGCTGAAAGCAGGCCTGTCCTTCCAGGTTCCTGTGCGAGGCAATAAAGCAGCAACCCATCCTTGCTCAACGCATGATCACGGGAAATTGTTGCAATTTTTCACTTAACAAAAAGTTATCTATTAACAGTTTAAGTGCTTTTGCGAAACATTCCTTCATTTTCCCTAGAATTGTCGATCCAGCAATATCGCTGGGTATCTTTCAGGGAAAATCATGAAAGCAAAATCCATTATCTCGGCGCTGGTTCTTGCGCTTCCGGCGCTTGCCGCCACTTCTGCCCTGGCTGCCGACGCAGCCGTCAACCCCTCGTTTTATGTCGGCGGCGGCCTGGGCAAGTCAGACTTCAAAATCAATTGCGAGGCTGGCCTTTCCTGCTCCAATCCGAGCGTCAATGTCAAGTTGCTTGCGGGTTATCAGTTCTCTCCCAACTTTGCAGTTGAAGGCGCCTATGCGAACTACGGAACTGTCAAGGCAAGCGATGAAAGTTACAAGCTAAAAGCGCGTCTGCACAGTTTCACCCTGGCTGGTCTTGGCATTATTCCGTTGAGCAATGAAGTGCAGGTGTTCGGCAAGCTCGGCGTTCATTTTTCGCGCGGCAAACTTGATGTCGCCTACCCATACGAAGGCATAAGCGGTTCTGACAGCGGTCACAAGACCGGGCTGCTGCTGGGTGCAGGCGTGCAATATGACTTCACCAGGAACCTTGCCGGCCGATTCGAGTATGAACGGCTGAATTTTGGCTCCGATACGCTGCTCACCGACAAAAACAACCTCAATGTGTTCAGTCTGGGTCTGCTGTACAAGTTCTGATCGCGGGTTCGACCCGAACCGGATCGCCCGGTTCGGGTTGTCATGACCAGCATCCTGCCATTACGTCACCAGCGTTTTACCGGTTCCCTTCTTCGCTCCGAGCCAGCCTCCATCAGCATCCGCCAAACAAGGCACGACCGTACTTTTTGTGCCCTATAATCTGCTGCGCCGGTCAGCGATCGGCTGATCCGTAATTCATTCATCCTATCCTGTGAGGTTGCCATGGCATTGCCCGTTGCGCTGCAGAACCTGCGTCTTCCCGTCATCGGATCGCCCCTGTTTATTGCCAGCGGTCCGGCTCTGGTGACAGCCCAGTGCAAGGCGGGCATCGTCGGCTCCTTCCCCGCGCTGAACGCGCGCCCGGCCGAGTTGCTCGATACCTGGCTGACCCAGATCCAGAACGACCTGGCGGAATACGGCAAGGCCCATCCCGATGCCAGGATTGGTCCGATTGCCGTCAACCAGATCGTCCACCAGTCCAATGACAGGCTGGCGCATGACGTGGAAGTCTGCGTGCGGCACCGGGTTCCCATCATCATTTCCTCGCTGCGCGCGCCGCCGAAGGAGATGCTGGATGCGATCCACAGCTATGGCGGCATCGTGCTGCATGACGTGATTTCGATCCGCCATGCAAAGAAGGCGCTGGAGGCGGGCGTCGACGGCCTGATCCTGGTGGCGGCGGGTGCGGGCGGCCATGCCGGTGCGCTGTCGCCGTTCGCGCTGGTGGGCGAGGTGCGCAAGTTCTTCAGCGGCCCGATTGCGCTGTCGGGATCGATCGCCACCGGCGATGCGATCCTGGCCGCCCAGGCCATGGGTGCGGACTTCGCTTACATCGGTTCGCGCTGGCTGGCAACGAAGGAGTCGAATGTCGACGACGCCTACCGCCAGGCCATCGTTGAATCGAGCGCCGCCGACATCGTCTATACCAACCTGTTCACCGGCGTGCATGGCAATTACCTGAAGAAGTCCATCGTCACCGCCGGCCTCGACCCGGAAAACCTGCCGCAGGCCGACAAGAGCGTGATGAACTTCGGCTCCGGCGGCGGCGCCAAGGCCAAGGCCTGGCGCGACATCTGGGGCGCCGGCCAGGGCGTGGGCCTGATGGACGACGTGCCCACGGTGGCCGAAGTTGTTGAACGCCTGTCCAATGAATATGCCGCGGCGCGCCAGCGCCTGGCGCTGTAAGGAGAAGATCATGCCCAAAGCCTATGTCGTTGCGGAAATCCAGGTCAGCAACCCCGAGGGCTATGCGGACTACCGTGCGCTGTCGACGGCTTCCGTGGCACAGTACGGCGGCGTCTGGCTGGCCCGCGGCGGCCAGCGCATCCAGTGCGAGGGGGGCGATGCGCAGCACAACGAAAACTGGCGCACCGTGGTGGTGGAATATCCCTCGCTGGAACAGGCGCGTGCCTGGTACGACTCGCCGGAATACACCCGTGCCAGGGAGATACGGCAGGCTCACTCGATAGGGCGGCTGTTCATCGTGGAAGGCATTTAGGCGCTGGCACTGCAGAGGCGCAGAAGCGCAGCGGGTCTGTAGGGTGCAATACCCGAAGGGCATTGCACCAGACCTCCGGTCAAGGGAAGTGACAGACGGCGTAATGCCCTTCGGGTATTACGCCCTACGCCAACTGGCCAGGCCGAAAGCGCTCTATTCGTCAGCATTGGAGCTGGTTATTTCCTCCAGAGGAGGATCTTGCGGGTTGTCTTCCGCAGCATTCTTCATGGTGTCCTTCTTGATGTCCTTCATGCTGTACTCCGTGTCGTCCTTCGCCTCGTCGTTGTTCTGGTTCTCCCTGCTGTAATCGCGCTTGTACTTCATATCGGTATTGCCGATCTGTCGAGGAATGCGCTGTGTTACCGAAGCCGCTGGGTCGGCGGCATTGCGGCGCAAGGAAACGGCAGCGCCGAGGACGACGCCAAGCAAGGCACCGCCTGCGCCGATCGCGAAGCCATAGAGCGCAGACCGTTTCTCATTTTCGGCGCATGACGAACCGGTCTGTGGACCGACTTGGCCAGTGGCGGGCTGGGCCGTGCAATTGAGCCGATACTGGGGACCCAGCGTGCGCATGGGGGATGATGTCACCCACACAAAATCGTCGGTCGCGTTCCTGTAGGCTGGACTGATCATGCTGGCCAGCGACTCAATGGCATCCGGAGGCAGAATCACGACATTTCCCTTGCCTGGCGCCGCCGCCAGCACGGTATCGAGCAACACCTTTCCATCGCAGAGCGAGCGCACTGGAACGCAGTCCACCGATGTGCCGCAGGGAAGGGTAGCGAGCACATCAGGGGTCGCAGTAAAGACGCGCACCTCCTTTTTCAAAAGAAAAGACAGCATCGTCTTCAGTTGCTCCGCTCGCCGTTCGTCGCGCGGCTGGCTCGTCTCCAGCAAGACGAGCAGACCGTCCAGTGACAGCGTGTCCGGATCGAAGGAAGGCATTACGACCCAGCTGGCGCTGCGGGCGGGCTCCGATGCATACAGGCGCGCGAACCGGTGAGAATAGCTTGCATGCAGGCCCAGTGATTCGACCAGTTCAGAAAACTCGCCGATATCACTGCCCAGAGGCAGTGCGGCTGATTTCTCTATGGGTTCTGCGTAATCGCCAGTTCCCTTGCCTTCCAGTCCGCTCGCCGCCGCGCTGGGAAAGCGTGGCATGACCGCCTCCAGCACCGCCTCGGAGACCGACCGCAAACCACTTGCCAGCGAGGTGGCCTGCTGGAGCAGGGACCTCCCTTGCGATGGCCCAGCCTCGCGCGCACTCACCCTTGGCGCTTCATATACCGGCAGGCCCGCTTCAAGCCTTTCCCTGCGGCAGCGTGCGGCGATCTGTTCCCGTGTCAGCCTGGTTCGTTCGGTATGCAGCTGGCCGACGATGTAGTTGCTGGCACTTGCATGCGGCGCAATCCCGGAACACAGCTGTGCGCCGAGTTGGACATACATGTTTGCTCTTGAAGGAGCCAGCTTGCTTTCGTTCATGGATACTCCAGAAAAGTCCCGTCCGGTATTGAACGGCGGGCCTCTGAGTAGCTGGCACCATGGTTTTGTTCAGCTGCCGGCTATAGGTGCGACACGGCACGAGACACCGTGTGTCGCCAGTGCAAGCAGCCATTCAAGCTATTCAAATTTCCGCGCATCCTCGATCACCCGTCCATCATTGGGCAGCGTGCCGGGCGCGACCAGCCTGACTTCGCCGCGCAGCTTGGTCACGTCGCGGATGGTGGCCACGATGCCGGCCGCCATGCCGTCGTCCTGCGGCTGGTCGACCTCGCAGAACAGCGTCATCACGTCATTGGCCATCTCGCCGCTGACCACCAGCCGCGCCCGCCGGACTTGCGGATGGCGCCGCATCACATCGGCCACCTGGGATGGATGCACGAACATGGCGCGCACCTTGGTGGTCTGGTCGGCCCGCCCCAGCCAGCCGCGGATGCGCACATTGCTGCGGCCGCAGGGCGACATGCCCGGCAGCACGGCAGAAAGGTCGCCGGTGGCAAAGCGGATCAGCGGATAGTCGGGATTGAAGGCGGTCACCACCACTTCGCCGACCTCGCCCTCGGGCACAGGGTCGCCAGTGCCGGGGCGCACGATTTCGAGCAGCACCTCTTCATCCAGCAGCATGCCCGGATGGACTTCGCCATCGGTCATGCTTTCATAGGCGATGTTGCCTATGTCGGCCGAGCCGTAGGTCTGCAGCACATGCGGCACGCCGTGCTCCCGCAGCCATGCACGCAGCGAAGGCGGCAATGCTTCCGCGCCCACCAGTGCGCGGCGCAGGCTGCCGATATCGGCATCCATCTCCAGCGCCTTCTCGACGATGATCTTCAGGAATGACGGCGTGCCCGCATAGGCGTGCGGCCTGAGCGCGGCGATCGCCTGCACCTGCATCTCGGTCTGACCGCTGCCGGCGGGAATCACCGGGCAGCCCAGCTTCCTGGCGCCGCCTTCCACCATGAAGGCGGCCGGCGTGAAGTGATAGGAAAAGCAGTTCTGTACCAGCTCGCCGCGCCGCAGGCCGAGTGCATGGAAGGGGCGGGCATAGCGCCACCAGTCCTCTCCGCAGCCTTCGGGGTCGAAGATGGGACCGGGCGACATGAAGATGCGCGACAGCGACTGCAGCGGCGTGGCGTTCATGCCGCCGAACGGCGGTTGGGCCTGCTGCAGCTGCTTCAGGTCGGACTTGCGGGTCACGGGCAGCCGGGCCAGCGCGGCGCGGCTGGTGATGTCTCCCGCATCGATGTGCCCGAGCAGCCTTGCCCAGCCGGGCGCGCCTTTTGCACGCTCGATCAGCGACGGCAGGCGCGTCATCAGGTCGCGTTCACGCTGTTGCGGGTCGCGGGTTTCCAGTTCGTCGAAGTAGACGGTCATGATGCGATTCCCTTTCAGGCCAGCCAGCGCTTGCGGCGGCGGTAGAACTTCATGTCGCGAAAGCTCTTGCGGCCCGCGCCCGATACGCCGAGATAGAACTCCTTCACGTCCTCATTGGCCGCCAGCGCCGCCGCCTCGCCTTCCATCACGACCCGGCCGTTCTCCAGGATGTAGCCGAAGTCGGCATAGCGCAGCGCGACCGTGGTGTTCTGCTCGGCCAGCAGGAAGGACACGTTTTCCTTTCTGTTCAGGTCCTTCACGATCTCGAAGATCTCCTCGACGATCTGCGGCGCCAGGCCCATCGACGGTTCATCGAGCAGGATCATCGACGGCTGCGCCATCAGCGAGCGGCCGATCGCGCACATTTGCTGTTCGCCCCCCGAGGTATAGCCGGCCTGCGAAGTACGCCGCTCCTTCAGGCGCGGGAAGTAGTGATACACCTTGTCCAGCGCCTGCTGCAGCTCGCGCCGCGACAGCCGGCGTGTATAGGCGCCGGTGAGCAGGTTTTCCTCTATCGTCAGGTGGCCGAAGCAGTGTCGTCCTTCCATCACCTGCGACAGGCCGCGCTGCACCAGGGCGTTCGGCGTGAGCTGGTCGATGCGTTCGCCGTCAAAGGTGACGCTGCCTTTCGTGACATCGCCGCGCTCGCCGCGCAGCAGGGTGGAGATGGCTTTCAGCGTAGTGGACTTGCCGGCGCCGTTGCCGCCCATCAGGGCGACGACGCTGCCGCGCGGGACCTGCAGGGAGACGCCTTTCAGGACCAGGATCACGTGGTCGTAGATGACTTCGATGTTGTTGACGGCGAGGTAGGGAGGAGAGGGGTTGGTTTCGGGTGTCATGGGGTTTGCTCTCGTTGCGGGGCATCTGGGTTGGCGGATGGCGACGGGGCGCCTTCAAGGTTCTGGGGGGATGCGGTGCAAATGGGTTTGCCATCGGTGCGGTGCCCATTGCCGTTGCCGTTGCTCTTGACGTACGCGCAGCGACAGTTGCGGTTGCCTTTGACCTTGCCGTTGCGGTTGCCGTTGCCGTTGCAGTTGCAGTTAGGGTCCCCGTCTGTGTACCGCCGTGCCGTCGATGCCCGGAGCGGGAAAAGGTGCGGCGTCTGTCTGAGCGCAGCGCAGCGTAGCGAGTTTAGCCGCGCCCCGCTCCGGGCATCGACGGCACGGGAACCCCGCGTAGCGGGGCGGCACAGTCGGGGTCGCCTTTTTTGGTTACTTTTTCGGCGAAGCAAAAAAGTGACTCGCCCGCCGGGGCGAACACCCGGCTTGGTCATGACGACAGTGCAATCGTATTGCGTCACCGGAGTTGATCCTTAGCGAAGGAACGCCTTTGACGTTGAAGTCTTTAACCTCTAACGACAAAGGCGACAGTGCGGTCCTCCTGCCCTGATGATGCAATCAGATTGCACTGTCGTGGAGACAAGCCGGGAATCCGTCCCGGCGGCCGGGTCACTTTTTTTGCTTCGCGGTATGTGTCAAGGTAGTTGTCGCCAAATTAGTCATGCAGCACGTGGCATCGCGGCCGGCAAAGCCTCCTTTCGCTCGGGGTTCAGATACACCACCTCGTCAAGATCCCAATGGCGCACGGCGCCTGCCCAGCGCTGCGGCTTGGCGGCCCGGGCGGCTTGATAGACCGCCTTGCGATGGGCCAGCAGCTGGTCCGCCTGGCCACGATGACGCTGATCCGGCGTCA
>NZ_JACYOX010000048.1 GCF_015352955.1 Noviherbaspirillum soli | reverse complement strand
CGCCAAGCTGCGCTTGGCTCAAACAGACGCCGCACCTTTTCCCGCTCCGGGCACCGCTGACACGGCGCGCTCAACGGGACTTAACTGCAACTGCAACTGCAACTGCAACTGCAACTGCAACTGCAACGGCAACGGCAACGGCAACTGCAACTGCAACTGCAACTGCAACTGCAACTGCAACTGCAACTGCAACTGCAACGGCTTTGTACCTGGCGGCACCAGGCCGGCTAGGCTGCAGTGACGGTATCCACCACAGCTGCCGACAGCAGCGGCGCGGGCTGGTCCGCGGGCCGCATGCGCATCTGCGGATGGTTGGCGAACAGGTCCGACACCCACTCCACGAACACCCGCACCTTGGCCGACATGTGCCGGTTCTGCGGATAGACGATATGCACCGGCAGCGGCTCGCTGGTCCAGTCGGGCAGCACCTGCACCATGCGTCCGGCGGCGACATGCCGCAGCAGCAGGTAATCGGTGATCTGCACCACGCCCAGGCCCGCCAGCCCGGCCTGCACATAGGTGTGCGAGTCATTCAGCGCAATGACGCCGCGCATGGCGATGTCAATGCGCTCCTCGCCGCGCCGGAAGTCCCAGTCGAAGGTCTTGCCGGTCTTGGCGGAGAAGTAGTTCACGCAGCGATGGCGTTCAAGGTCGCGCGGATGCTGGGGCACGCCGTAGCGTTCCAGATAGGCCGGCGAGGCGGCCGTCACGAAGTTGATCACCCCGACGCGGCGCGCGATCAGGTTGACGTCGCCCAGTTCCCCGCCGCGAATCGCGCAGTCCACGCCTTCCTCGATCAGGTCGATCGGTCGGTCGGTGCTGCCCAGTTCCATCATGATGTCGGGATAGCGCTCGAAGAAGGCGGGCAGGGCTGGGATCAGCACTTCGCTGGCCAGGCCGGTTGCCATGTCCACCCGCAGCCGCCCGCTCGGCGACACGCGGGAACGCGACAGCGATTCGTCAGCGTCCCGCACGTCGGACAGGATGCGCACGCAGCGTTCGTAATAGGCGGCGCCATCGGTGGTCACGGTCACCAGCCGGGTGGTCCGGTGCAGGAGCTTGGCCGACAGCGATGCCTCCAGCGCCTGCACCAGGGTGGAAACGGTGGCCTTGGGCAGCTGCAGTATGTCCGCCGCCCGCGTGAAGCTGCCAGTGTCCACCACCTGGACGAACACTTCCATGGCCTGGAACTTGTTGTTCATGATCTCGATTGTTCAATACGGTGAATAATGGATTCGTAATTGCGCGATTTATTAAATTCTAGTCGATGTCTATATTGTCGGCACGGCGGGCTGATTCGATCGCCGGGACGGAAACAGGGGTGAGCCATGACATATTTCGACCAAATTGTTGCAGGCCGTGCGCTTGCGCCGGGCACGGACCAGGTGCGCGCCGCCAGCGGGTGGAAGCGATGAGCACGGGTGGCGTGGACGCGAAACAGGCCGGACTGGCCGGCGACGGCGACGGAGAGCATGAACTCGAGTCGCGCGAACTGGAAGTCGCAGGTTTCGAAGGGCCGCTTGCAGGCCGCCTGTACCGCGCCGTCGTGGACGGCAGGCGCGACCTGCTGATCGTGTTCTTCCACGGCGGCGGTTTCGTCGATGGCGACCTGGACGAGGCCGACGGCTTCCTGCGCAGCCTGGCCGTCGCCAGCGGCTATCCGGTGGTGCTGTCATCCACTTACACGCTGGCGCCGGTCAAGCCTTTCCCGGCGGCGGTCGAGGATGCCCATGCGGTGCTGGCCTGGGCTAGCAGGAACAAGGCCAAGCTGGGCTGGACCGGCAAGCGCATGCTGGTGGCCGGCATCGAGGCCGGCGGCAATATCGCCGCCGTGGCCGCGATGATGGCGCGCGACCGCGGCGCGCCGCGGCTGGCTGGCCAGATCTTGATCATGCCGATGCTCGACCCCGGCCTGTCCTCCTGCTCGATGCGTGAATTGCCGAGCTGTCCGGACAAGGCCAGGCTGGCCGACGAATGCGCCGCCGCCTACCGCGGCTACCTGCCGCATGCGGCAGACCGCAGCCATCCATACGCGTCCCCGCTGCAGTCGAGCCGCCTGAAGAACCTGCCGCCGACGCTGATCCTGTCGACCGATGACGATCCGCTGCGCGACGAGGCCGAGGCGTATGCCGCCAGGCTGATCGCCGCCGGTGTCCCGACCACGGTCCGGCGCCTGCCGGCGGCGCAGCTGCAGGAGCCGAATGCCCGCAATGAATGCGCCTGCACCGGCCATGCGCTGTACGAGATTGCCAATTTCATTGCCGGCCTCGATGGCCAGCCGCCGCCGGGCCGCTGAGCCGCCCCTGCGCCATTAAACGCCTACGAAGGATGAGGACGTGCCGGCCGGCACGGAGGACCCGCTTTTCCCGGACAACCGGGACGCGCCGCCTGCGCGACAGCATCAACGACAGCAATTCCCCTATTCACCGGATCACCGAATCACCGAATCACCGAATCACCAAATGAATTTGTCAGAACACGGAGAACCTGCATGAACATCCTTACCACACTGAAGACGAGAGCCCGGCCGCTGGTGCTGGCGCTCGGCGCGGCCGCATTGGCGTCGACCCTTGCCAGCTGCTCGGACGCCACCGGCAAGGCTGCCGCCGCGCAGCAGGCGCCAGCCGCCACCCCGGTATCGGCCAGCGCCGTGCTTGAGCGGCAGGTCAGCGAGACGCAGGAGTTCTCCGGCCGCCTCGAGGCCACCGAGCGCGTCGAGATCCGCCCGCGGGTGTCGGGCTTCATCACCGCCGTCAACTTCAAGCCGGGCAGCGAAGTGAAGAAGGGCGACGTGCTGTTCGTGATCGACCCGCGGCCCTACCAGGCCGAGGCCGACCGCGCCGAGGCGGCGGCCAAATCCGCCCGCGCCAAGGCGGACCTGGCACGCCTGGAACTGGACCGCGCCGAGCGCCTGCTGGGCGACCGGGCCATTGCCCAGCGCGAATACGACGAACGCGCCTCGGGCCAGAAGGAACTGGACGCCAATGCGCGCGCCGCCCAGGCCCAGTACGAGGCAGCCAGGCTGAACCTGGCCTACACCCGGATTGCCTCGCCGATCGACGGCCGGGTGTCGAAGGCCGAAATCACGCTGGGCAACTTGGTCGACGCGTCCGCCGTGCTGACGTCGGTGGTGTCGCTGGACCGCATCTATGCCAGTTTCAGCGGCGATGAAGCGACCTACCTGCGCGTCGGCCCGCAGAGCCACAAGGGCCAGCCGGTGGCCGTGAAGATCGGCCTGGCCAACGAGGAAGGCTTCCCGCATGAGGGCAGGCTGGAATTCGTCGACAACCAGCTCGATACGCAAACCGGCTCGGTGCGCATGCGCGCCACCTTCGAGAACCGCGACCGCGCACTGGTGCCGGGCCTGTTTGCGCGCGTGCAGCTCGGCGGCGGCACGGCGATGTCGAATGCCATCCTGATCGACGAGCGCGCCGTGAACACCGACCAGAACCGCAAGTTCGTGTTCGTGGTCGACAAGGACAACAAGGCCGAGTACAGGCCCGTGAAGCTGGGGCCGGCGATCGACGGCCTGCGGGTGGTGAAGGAAGGCCTGGACGCCGGCGACAGGATCGTGGTCAACGGCCTGCAGCGGGTGCGTCCGGGCGTGCCGCTGGCGCCGGAGATGGTTCCAATGGATGCCGAGCACAGGAAGGAAGTCGCCATGCTCGGCGATATCGACAAGGTAGGCAAGCCCGGCAACGCTTCCGGTCCCAAGGAATAAGCCATGAATTTCTCACGCTTTTTTGTCGACAAGCCGATCTTTGCGGCTGTGCTGTCGGTGATCGTGTTCGTCGCCGGCCTGATCGCGATCTTCAGGCTGCCGGTTTCCGAATATCCGGACGTGGTGCCGCCGTCGGTGGTGGTGCGCGCCCAGTATCCGGGCGCCAATCCAAAGGTCATCGCCGAGACCGTCGCCGCGCCGCTCGAGGAACAGATCAACGGGGTCGAGAACATGCTCTACATGTCCTCGCAGAACACCTCCGACGGCGCGCTGCAGCTGACCGTGACCTTCGCCATCGGCACCAATGTCGAGCAGGCCGAGACCCAGGTACAGAACCGCGTCCAGCGCGCATTGCCGCGCCTGCCGGAAGAGGTGCGCCAGATCGGCGTGACCACCGTGAAGAGTTCGCCCAACCTGACCATGGTGGTGCACCTGAACTCGCCCGATGGCCGCTACGACGACCTCTACCTGCGCAACTATGCGGTGCTCAATGTGAAGGATCAGCTGGCGCGCCTGCATGGCATGGGCGAGGTGCAGCTGTTCGGCTCGGGCGACTATGCAATGCGCATCTGGCTGGACCCGCAGAAGGTGGCGGCGCGCAGCCTCACCGCCGGCGACGTGGTCGACGCCATCCGCGAGCAGAACGTGCAGGTTGCCGCCGGCGTAATCGGCCAGGGCCCGAGCAAGGGCGCCGAGTTCCAGCTGACGGTCAATACCCAGGGCCGCCTGCAGACCGTGGAGCAGTTCGGCGACATCGTCGTCAAGACCAATGCCGACGGCGCCATCACGCTGCTGAAGGACGTGGCGCGCCTGGAGATGGGCTCCAACTCCTATGCGCTGCGCTCGCTGCTGAACAACCGCTCGGCGGTGGCGATCCCGATCTTCGAGGCGCCGAACGCCAACGCGCTGCAACTCTCGACCGACGTGCGCGCCACGATGGAACGCCTGTCCAGGGACTTCCCGGAAGGTGTCGAATACAGCATCGTCTACGACCCCACTCAGTTCGTGCGCGAGTCGATCGACTCCGTGATCCATACCCTGCTGGAAGCGGTGCTGCTGGTTGCGCTGGTGGTGATCGTGTTCCTGCAGACCTGGCGCGCTTCCGTCATCCCGCTGCTGGCGGTGCCGGTGTCCATCGTCGGCACCTTCGCCGTGATGCTGGGCCTGGGCTTTTCGATCAACACGCTGTCGCTGTTCGGCCTGGTATTGGCGATCGGCATCGTGGTCGACGACGCCATCGTGGTGGTGGAAAACGTCGAGCGCAACATCGACAACGGCCTGTCGCCGCACGACGCCACCATCCAGGCGATGAAGGAAGTGTCGGGCCCGATCATTGCGATCGCCCTGGTGCTGTGCGCCGTGTTCGTGCCGATCGCCTTCGTCTCCGGCCTGACCGGCCAGTTCTACCGCCAGTTCGCGCTGACCATCGCCATCTCGACGGTGATCTCGGCCTTCGTGTCGCTGACCCTGGCGCCGGCGCTGTCGGCCGTGCTGCTGCGCAGCCACGCCGCGCCGAAGGATGCGCTCACACGCGGCATGGACCGGGTGTTCGGCCGCTTCTTCGCCGGCTTCAACCGCTTCTTCGGCCGCTCGGCGCATCGCTATGAAGGCGGCGTGAAGGGCGTGCTGCGCCACAAGGGCGCCTCGCTGGTGGTGTATGCGATGCTCGGCGTGGCAGGCCTGTTCATGTTCAGGGCGGTACCGCCGGGATTCGTGCCGCAGCAGGACAAGCAGTACCTGATCGGCTTCGCCCAGCTGCCGGACGCGGCCTCGCTGGACCGGACCGACGCCGTGATCCGCCGCATGTCCGACATCGCCAAGGACATACCCGGCGTGGAGAACTCGATCTCCTTTCCGGGCCTGTCCATCAACGGCTTCACCAATGCGCCGAATGCCGGCATCGTGTTCGTTGGCCTGAAGCCCTTCGACCAGCGCCGGGACAAATCCATGACGGCAGAAGCCATCGCCGCCGAGGTCAACAAGCGCATGGGCGTGGTGCAGGATGCCTTCGTGATGGTGCTGCCGCCGCCGCCCGTCAATGGCCTGGGCACCACCGGCGGCTTCAAGCTGATGATCGAGGACCGCGGCAATGTCGGGTACGACGCGCTGTACAAGGCGGTGCAGGCGGTGCAGATGAAGGCCTGGCAGAACCCCAAGCTGGCCGGCGTGTTCTCCGGCTACCAGATCAATGTGCCGCAGCTGTTCGCGGATGTGGACCGGGTCAAGGCGAAGCAGCTGGGCGTGCCGCTGCAGGTCATCTACCAGACCCTGCAGATCAACCTCGGCTCGCTGTATGTGAACGACTTCAACCAGTTCGGCCGGACCTACCAGGTGCGGGTGCAGGCCGACGCCCAGTTTCGGTCGCAGCCGGCGCAGATGACGCAGCTGAAGGTGCGCAACAACAAGGGCGAGATGCTGCCGCTGTCCTCGCTGATGCAGGTGCGGGACACCTATGGCCCGGACCGCGTGCAGCGCTACAACAACTATGTGTCGGCCGACCTCAATGGCGGCCCGGCCCCCGGCGTGTCCTCGGGACAGGCACAGGCCGAGATGGAGAAGATCCTGAAGGAGACGCTGCCCAAGGGCATCGCCTATGAATGGACAGACCTGACCTACCAGGACATCCTGGCCGGCAACACCATGGTGATCGTGTTCCCGCTGTGCGTGCTGCTGGTGTTCCTGGTGCTGGCCGCGCAGTACGAGAGCTGGACCCTGCCGCTGGCGGTGATCCTGATCGTGCCGATGTCCATCCTCTGCGCGCTGACCGGGGTCAAGCTGACCGGCGGCGACAACAACATCTTTACGCAGATCGCCCTGTTCGTGCTGGTGGGTCTGGCGTCGAAGAACGCGATCCTGATCGTGGAGTTCGCCCGCGAGCTCGAGGACCATGGCCGCAGCGTCGTCGAGGCGGCGCTGGAAGCCTGCCGCCTGCGCCTGCGGCCGATCCTGATGACATCGATCGCTTTCATCATGGGTGTGCTGCCGCTGGTGTTCTCCAGCGGCGCCGGCGCCGAGATGCGCCATGCGATGGGCGTGGCCGTGTTTGCCGGCATGCTGGGCGTGACCTTCTTCGGCCTGTTCCTGACGCCGGTGTTCTATGTCCTGCTGCGCACCGTCGCCATGCGCATGGCCAAGCCGGCCGCTGGCACCGGCCGGGTCGCGCACCCCAATGCCGAACTGGAAGGAACCGTCAAATGAAGAACCTGCATCCAAACCTTGCGACCATGCACGCAGCTTCGCATCCAAGCACGTCGTTGAAACCGGGTCGCTACGTCGACGAGGCGCTGGACCTGGCCTTCGTCGCCAGGCCGAAAGGGCCGCTTGCGGCACAGGCCAGGCCGGTCTTGCCCTTCGTGCCGCGGCTGGCGGCGCTGCTGGGCGCGCTGCTGCTCAGCGCCTGTGCCGCGCCCGCTTTCGACCAGCCGGGGGTTGCGGTGCCTGCCGCGTTCAGGGAGCCGCAGGCGCCGGCCGCATCCCCGGAGCAGGTGCGCCGTGCCGAAGATGGCACCACCTGGAAGACGGCGCAGCCGGCGGAAAGCCAGCCGCGCGGGGAATGGTGGCGCGCCTTCGATGACGTCCGGCTCGATGGCCTGATCGCACAGGCAACGGCCATGAACCAGAACCTGTCGGTGGCGGCGGCGCGCGTGAGGCAGGCGCGGGCCATCGCCGGCATCACTGAAAGCGCCCGCATGCCGCAGGTTGGCGCCGGCGTCGGCGGGCAGCGCACCCGCCTGTCACCGCCGGAAGCGCGCCAGGCCGAGGGCACTGCGGTGGCGCCCGTCACCAGCTACCGCGCCAGCCTGAGCGCCAGCTATGAGGTCGACCTGTTCGGCCGGGTCGCAAGCACTGTGGCAGCGGCGCGCGGCGATGCCGGCGCGGCGGAGGCGAGCTTCCAATCGGTATTGCTGTCGCTGCAGGCCGACGTGGCGCAGACCTATTTCCGGCTGCGCGGGCTCGACGCCGAACTGGCCACCCTGGCGCGGACGGTGGGACTGCGCGAGGAGAACGTGCGCATCAACAGCCGCCGCTTCGAGCAGGGCGACATCGGCGAGTTCGACCTGGCGCGCGCCCGCACCGAGCTGGCGACGGTGCGGGCCGAGGCAATCGGCCTGCAACGCCAGCGCGCCAATGCCGAGCATGCCTTGTCGGTGCTGCTGGGGCTGCCGGCATCCAGCGTCAGCCAGCCGGACGATCCGCTCGACATGGCGGCCTTGCCGCTGATCCCGGCTGGTCTGCCGTCCGCGCTGCTGGAGCGCCGTCCCGACATTGCCATTGCCCAGCGCTCCATGGAAGCGGCCAACGCGCGCATCGGCGTGGCGCGCTCGGCGATGTTCCCGGCGCTGACCATCGTCGCCGATGGCGGCGGCGTGGCCGGCACCATCGCCGACGTGTTCCGGTGGAGCAGCCGCTCCTGGCTGCTGGGCGCGGCGCTGTCGATGCCGCTGATCGACGGCGGCCGCAACCGCAACAACATCGTGCGCAGCGAGGCGGCGCTGGAAGAGGCCATCGCCAGTTACCGGCAGACGGTCCTGACGGCCTTTGCCGAGGTCGAGGACAACCTCGCCGGGCTGCGCATACTGGCGCAGCAGACCGTGGAAATCGACCAGGCGCTGGCCTCGGCGCGCCGTTCGGCCGGCCTGGCGCAGAAGCTGTATGACGCAGGCCGCTCAAGCTATCTGGACCTGCTCGACGCCCAGCGCAACCTGGCGGCCGTGGAACGCAGCGCCGTCCAGCTGCGCAGCGACCGCGCAGTCACCACGGTGGCCCTGATCCGCGCGCTGGGCGGCGGCTGGGATGCGCAGCCCGGCGCCGGCATCGCAGGAGCGAACCTGGCGGCACGCTGACCTGCGCGCAACAGGCAGGGCATCCGAGGATGCCCCTTGCGGCGGTGCGCGCCAGCGCCCGCCGTTTTTTTGGTCCGGTTGCCATGCCCTGCAAAGGACCGGGCCGATACGGACAACATCGCGGCGATCCGCCTCGATCCGACTGCCGGGCCCATGCCGTCACCGCCAGCGCGCCTGTGCGGCCGGATTTTCGTATTCGCTTCCTGGAGGCCGGTTGCAGCAAGACGTTGTCGCGTCGGCTATGACATCATTCGCCAATGAAACTCATCCAGAACCTCTTCCGCTTCGTGCACTGCACAATGGCGCTGCTGTTCGCCTGTGCGGCGTTGCTCCTGATCGCCATTGGCGCGCGCATGGGTTGGGACACCGTCGCCGCCGGTTTCGACGGCGCCGCGGCGCTGGGCATCATCGAGGCGGTCGGCCTGGTCGCCGCAGCCGTGGTGGCGCTGCAGATTGCGGAAACCATCGTCGAAGAAGAGGTGATACGCGATGCCGACATCAGCGCGCCGACCCGGGTGAGGCGCTTCCTGTCGCGCTTTTTCGTCGTGGTCATCGTCGCGCTGGCCATCGAGGGCCTGGTCGCGACCTTCAAGGCCCTGCACGAGGATCCCACGCAGCTTGTCTATGCGGCAGTGCTGCTGATTGCAGTCGGCGTGCTGCTTGCCGCCTGGGGCTACTTCGTCCGGATGAACGGCATGGCGGAAAAACTTGAGCCCGAAGCCATGGCTGAAGCCAAGAGCGAGGATGAGAAGCTGAAGTGATGCGTTCCGCGGCCCGGGGCACGGCGCGTGCACCGGAACCTGCCCCATTCGCGCGTCAAGTTCGATGAACGCCGGGGCCGCCCATTCCTGCATTCCTTGCGCTCGGCGCAGCGGCAAGGCATCCATGCCATTCCGGCTGCGCGTTGTCCTTGTCCGTCTTTCCCGTGACGCGCTGCTTTATTGCGCTGCGTCAATAGCATAACTGCCCCTATTAATTGGTTATACGGCAATATCTGCGTCATTCATCACCACATCCGGGAAAGGGAAACATGGCTGGGGAATCGAGCGAGCACACCGACCTGATCACACTGGATTTCCAGATCGACGAGCTGAAGCAAAGAATGGCCTGCCTGCAGGAACGGATGGCGACCATGACATCGCAGCAGTACGAGACCAGGAACCAGTCCGTCTTGCTATCGACCATGCAGGAAGTGCTGAGGGATCTGCACCTGCTTCGCCTTGAAATACTGGCCGTGCCGGCTGGCGGGGACGTTCATCCGGCGCCTGCTTACTTGCCGGATGGGCACGGGGACATGATTCATGCGACAAGGCCGCGGGAGGCGCAACTTGGCGCAAGGTGAGACCCGGCCGCGGTATGCGGCCGGCGATTGGCGCCTATTGGCTGCTGTTGTTCCTTCCCGGATTGTCCTTCCTCTTGCAGGCGACTTGGCCTGCAGTCCCCCCGCAGCATCCTCGACGCGCTGCCCATGCCTGCCTCAAGGCCCGACACGGCTAAAACCATAAGGCAGTTGCCTGACCGAATGCGGCTGGCTGACGCGGGCATCGTGAGCCGGCTCTTCGCCGCCGCGCCCCGCCTGGTTGCACTGTTGGTGTTCATCGCCGGCGCCGTGCTGCTGTTCTCGGGCGCGGTTCCGGCGGCAAGCGGCCGGCTGGATGCGCTGCATCGTGTTCTGGCGCTGCCCTTTATCGAGGCTTCCCATTTCCTTGCCAGCCTGGCCGGCGGCACCCTATTGCTTCTCGCCCATGCGCTGCGGCGCCGGCTCGACGCCGGCTGGCAGCTGGCGCTGGCCTTGCTGGCAATGGGCGCGCTGCTGTCCCTGCTCAAAGGAAAGGATTACGAGGAAGCCACGCTGCTGGGCCTTGCATGCCTTGCGCTGCTGCCGCTGCGCGGCCAGTTCTATCGTCGATCTTCCCTGCTGAGCGAGCCCTTTACCCGCGGCTGGACGGCAGCGATTCTGACCGTGCTGCTGGCGTCCTACCTGCTGCTGTTCCTCACCCATGAGCAGACACCCATAAACCAGATGGCATGGTGGGATTTTGCATTGCATGCCGAGGCGCCACGGTCCCAGCGCGCCACCGTCGGGGCGACGGCGCTGATCGCCATCTTTGCCCTGTACCGCTTGCTCAGGCCTGTCAGGCCGCCACTGGAATTTCCGGACGCCGCCGCCCTGGCAAGGGCGCTTCCCATCGTGGAGAAATCACGGGCGACCAATGCCAACCTGGCGTTGCGCGGCGACAAGGCGCTGCTCTTCAGCGCATCGGGGGACGCCTTCCTGATGTATGGCCGCCGGGGTCGCAGCTGGATTGCCCTGGGGGAGCCGATCGGGCCTGAACAGAGCGCCCGCGAACTGGTATGGCAATTCCATGCCCTTTCCGACAGTTTCGACGGCTGGTGCGTGCTGTTCGAAGTCGGCGAGAAGTGGCGTTCACAGTGTGCCGAACTGGGCCTGACGCTGACGCCGCTGGGCGAGGAAGCGCGCGTGCCGCTCGCAGAATTCACCCTCGACCAACCGGGAAGGAAGAAGCTGCGCGAAGCGCGTTCCCGGCTGACGCGTCGCGGCTACCGCTTCCGCATCCTGTGCCGCGAGGAAGTGCCTGCCGCCTTGCCAGCCCTGAAGGTCGTGTCGGATGCATGGCTGGCTGCAAAGAACGTGACGGAGAAAGGGTTTTCCAATGCCTCGTTCGATGGCCATTATCTTTCCCAATTCCCGGTGGCGGTGATTGAAGTCGATGACGGCATCGTTGCATTCGCCAATCTCTGGCCGGGCGCGGGCAAGGAGGAGCTGTCGATCGACCTGATGCGGCATCTGCCCACCGCGGCAAACGGTACGATGGACCTGCTGTTCTGCGAATTGATGCTGTGGGGCCGGCGCGAAGGCTACCAATGGTTCAACCTGGGCATGGCGCCGCTATCCAATCTCGGGGCCGGTTCGCAACGCGATCTCTGGTCCCATATCGGCACCTTTGTCTACCAGCATGGCGAGCACTTCTACAACTTCGAGGGGTTGCGCCGTTACAAGCAGAAGTTCGATCCGGTGTGGCGGCCGCTGTACCTGGCGTCGCCGGGCGGACTGGCGTTGCCGGCCATCCTTGTCGACATTACCGCGCTGATGGCGGGCAGCCTGTCGGGCATCGTGTCCAGGCGTGGTGCAGCGTCGGACAGGAAGGGCCCGTTCCCTGCATCAAGCGCCAGAAAATAAGCAATCGCCTTTGTCAATACGTTGCGTGCCGCCCATCGGAAAATTTCCCGCCGGGCCGGTGCGGGATGAACCTTGGCTGGCATGGACAGCCGCCTGAAATGCGAAGCCGGCATCAAGCTGCCGATGCCGATGCCGATGGTTATGCCTGGCAACGGCTTCTGATGGGGCCTTGATCTCGGACATTGGCAGCGGCGGATCAAATTGCGACAGTAGTCGGGCTTTCACACGCTGTCAGGAAAGGAGATCCGATGCCTGCGCCCGCCGTTGAAAAGGATGCCGCATTCTGGCAACAGCCCCTCGCGCTGCTGATGACCCGCCTGGATGCCAGTGCGGATGGACTCGGCACTGCCGCGGCGGCCTCGCGTCTGGCACGGTTCGGCCCCAACGCCGTCCATGGTGAACGCAGGACTGGCCTGGCGCTTCAGTTCCTGGCCAAATTCCGCAATCCCCTGGTCATCATCCTGCTGGTCGCCAGCGGACTGTCCGCCTTCACCGGGGATGTTGCCAGCTTCTTCATCATCGCGACCATCGTGTTCCTCAGCGTCAGCCTTGATTTCGTCCAGGAATACCAGGCCGGGCAGGCGGCAGACCGGCTGCGCCAGTCGGTAGCGGTGCATGCAAGGGTGCTCAGGGATGGCAGGCAAGTCGACGTGCCGATTGCGGACCTGGTGCCCGGCGATGTCGCGCTGCTGGCAGCGGGCGATCTGATTCCCTGCGACGGCCGGATCCTCGAAGCAAGGGATTTCTTCGTCGACCAGGCCATGCTTACCGGCGAGCCCTATCCGGTAGAGAAGACGCCCGCCGATGTGCCGCCGGAGACGACCATCCTTTCCGCCAGCAATACCGTACTGCTCGGCACGTCGGTCGTCAGCGGCATGGCAAAGGTGCTGATGTGCCGCACCGGCGGCGATACAGCCCTCGGCGAAATCGCCGACACGCTGCTGGCAAAGGCGCCGCCCACGGCGTTCGAGCAGGGCACCCGGCGTTTCGGCATCCTGATCATGCGCATGACGATCCTGCTGGTGCTGTTTGTCCTTCTGGTGAATGCCTTCTTCCATCGTCCCTGGCTGGAGTCTTTCCTGTTCGCCGTGGCGCTGGCCGTGGGCCTGACGCCCGAGCTGCTGCCGATGGTGGTCTCGGTCACCCTGGCGCGTGGCGCGCTGCGCATGGCCGCCAGCAAGGTGATCGTCAAGCGCCTGGCCGCCATCCACAACCTCGGCAGCATGGATGTTCTGTGCACCGACAAGACCGGCACCCTGACCGAGGCGCGCATTCATCTGGAACGGCATGTGGACCCGCTTGGCCACGACAGCCGGCATGTGCTGGAACTGGCCTATCTCAACAGCTTTTTCGAAACCGGGCTGAAGAGCCCGCTGGACGACGCCATCCTTGAGCACGCGGAAATCGACGCGAAGGGCTGGCGCAAGATCGACGAGGTGCCATTCGATTTCGAGCGGCGCCGGGTCTCCGTCCTGCTCGACGACGGCACGTCCCGCCTGCTGATCGTCAAGGGCGCGCCGGAAGACATCCTTCGCCTGTCGGTCAGCTGCGACCTCGATGATGCATGCGGCCCGCGCCCCATGGATGATGCAACGCGCGCGGCGATCCAGGCCCAGTTCGAAGCGCTTGGCAGGGAAGGCTTCCGGGTGCTCGGCGTTGCGACCCGTCCGGTGGACAGGCATCATCCCCATGCGGTGGTGAGTGACGAAACCGAACTGGTGTTCGCGGGCTTTGCCGCCTTTCTCGATCCGCCCAAGCAAAGCGCCGGGGCGGCGCTGGCGAGGCTTGCCGCCGATCATGTCGCCATCAAGGTCATTACCGGCGACAACGAACTGGTCACGCGGCATATCTGCGCCCAGCTTGGCCTTCCGGTGACCGGGGTGCTGACCGGCGCCGATATCGCGCACATGGACGACATGGCGCTGGCTGCACGCGTGGAGCGGACCACGCTTTTCTGCCGGGTGGTGCCGGCGCAGAAAAGCCGCATCATTGTGGCGCTGCAGCGCAAGGGACATGTGGTGGGCTACCTTGGCGACGGCATCAACGACGCGCCCTCGCTGCACTCGGCCGACGTCGGCATTTCCGTCGAGAGCGCGGTGGACGTGGCAAAAGCCGCTGCCGACATGATTTTGCTGGAGCAGGACCTGGGTGTGCTCCATGCCGGCGTGCTGGAAGGGCGCCGCACCTTCGGCAACACCATGAAGTACATCATGATGGGAACCAGTTCCAACTTCGGCAACATGTTCAGCATGGCCGGGGCATCGCTGTTCCTTCCCTTTCTTCCGATGCTGCCGATACAGATCCTGCTCAACAATCTCCTCTATGACCTGTCCGAGCTTCCGATTCCGCTGGATCGCGTGGATGAGGACTACCTCAGCTATCCACAGCGCTGGGACATGGACTTCATACGCAATTTCATGCTGGTCTTCGGTCCCGTCAGTTCCTTCTTCGACTTTCTGACCTTCGGCATCATGCTGAAAATCTTCCATGCGCAAGCACCGCTGTTTCACACGGGCTGGTTCATCGAGTCCATCGCCACCCAGGTGCTGGTGATCTTCATCATCCGCACCCGCAAGAATCCGTTTTCCAGCCATCCCCATCCATGGCTGCTTGCCTGTGCGCTGCTGACGGTGACAGTGGCCGCGCTGTTGCCGTTCACGCCCGCGGGTGCGCAGCTTGGTTTCGTCGCGCCGCCGCCGTCCTTCTTCGTGATCCTTGCGGGGGTACTGCTCTGCTACCTGTTCATTGCGGAGTGGACCAAGCAATGGTTCTACCGCCGCTTTTATCCGCATGCTGCATCGCAGGCGCAGGCGCAGGCCCAGGAGCGGTTGACACGGGCATAGCCGCTTCCGGCGGCGCAGGACATGACCGGTGCCCGATGATCAACGACTCAAGCGCTGTCGCATGTCTTGCCCGGCTTGCTGAATCGTGGCGTTCCTCGGCGTCGGCACGGTGCTCGACCCGAAGCGTTGTGTGATCTTTGGATGCCTGCGGCCAAGACCGATTCTCGCAACCCATTGATTTCAGTCCGCCGTGGATTCTCCTTGCAAACCTTGAAATCTCGGTGAATGCCACGCAGGCGGTTAACGGCAATCCAATCCTGTTGTGAAGTCCGGGATTCTGGCTTGCAGATCAGCATGCCAGGCATGCGCCGCTCGCGAAATGGATATCTGCGAGGGAAGCCGTCTTCAAGGAAGATATGCGGACTTAAATGCACCTCATTACACATAAATCTCTCCCGGGCGTGGCCAGGAGTCCAGGGAGCGCTTGCGGCGCTACCGTTGGGTAGTAGAACGGACCATTGGCTGGCTGCATCGGTATCGCCGACTGCGCATCCGCTACGAACGCCGTGCCGAGATTCATTTGGCCTTCTTCTGCTTGGCGAAACGCCTCTTCCTGCGTCTTGGGAAATCGCTATGGACTCCGGTAACGGGGAATCCCTGCTACACGGTCCAGGCCTTAATCGAAAAACCGTTTCAGCCATTGGGTACTGCACGAGGCTTGACGGGCAAGGCAAGAGCCGTTTCAACGGCACTCTTGCCGTCCTTGATATGCGTTAGTGCCAGGTATCGCAGTCATCGTCGCCCGCTTGGTTACTGACGCGCCGGCAGATCGAAATTGCACTCATGCAATTGCAGCCAGACTTCCTGAGTCAACATGCCCGCTTACTGGCGAGGACACCGTTTTAGTCAGACATTCAGCGTCACTACCTGTCCGTTAAACTCGGGATTGACATGAATCGATTGACATGAATCGTTCATCCTAATTATTTCCGTATTTAAACGTTAGTACTCATCAATAATTTTTCAAAAACATTAAGTGGAAGCGCCTCTGACATCAAGTATCCCTGGGCATAATCGCATTTGTGCGAGATTAACCAATCCCGTTGCTGCTCCGTTTCTACACCTTCAGCAACTATCTTGAGGCCAAGTTTGTGCCCCATTGCAATGATTGTCTCGACTATTATGGTATTCGTGGGATCTTTTAACAGGCCATGCACAAAGGATTGATCTAATTTCAAGAAGTCCACATCCAGTTTGGTCAAATATCCCATCGACGAGTATCCAGTTCCAAAGTCATCAATTGATAACAACGCGCCACTGTCATGTAGCTGACGAAGGTTTCCTGACACTACATCGGTTTTATTGATCAAAACGCTTTCTGTGATCTCGATCACAAGGCTATTTGAAGGAATGCCACTCTCGTGAATTCTATTTACCCACGCCGCCGTATGGCCCTTTTTAAGGAACTGTTTTGGCGACTTGTTGATACCGAGCTGTATTTCGATACCCAGATGCTTATGCCATTTTTGAATGAGAGCGAGAGCTGTGTCGAATGCCCAGTCTCCGACCTCATGAATCATTTCCGTTTCCTCAACTAAGCCAATGAACTCGCCAGGGAGAACAACGCCGCGTGTTGGGTGGTTCCATCGTAAAAGCGCTTCAGCCTTATTGATTCGTCCCGTAATCAGGTCAACAACCGGTTGAAAGTATAAAACGAACTGGTTACTAGCCAACGCCTCGCGGAGTTCGCTGGAGAGCTTCAGGCGACGCATTGCTTCAACATGCATCGAATGTTCAAAGAAGGATATTTGATTTTTCCCATTTTTCTTTGAAAGGTACATTGCTTGGTCTGCATTGCGCATGAGATCGTCTGGATTTTTTGCATCGCTTGGATAAGCGGTGATGCCAATGCTGCAGGTGAGTTTAATTTGCTCAAATTCCGTATTGTAGGGCTGACTAATTTCGTGCAAGATCTTGGCTGCTACCTGCTCGGTATGGCCATTCATATCCTCAATTAGTATGACAGTGAATTCATCCCCGCCTAAGCGGGCAGCCGTATCAATTACTTTTATCGAACGCTGTATCCGCAATGCCACCTCTTTTAGCAACCTATCGCCTGCACTGTGCCCGAGCAAGTCATTAACCTGCTTAAAATTATCCAAATCAAGAAACAAGACATAAAGAATATGACCGTCCTGTTCTCTGCGACGCATTTCTTGCGCTAAGCGATCACGAAATAGCCGTCGATTTGGTAATTCAGTGAGCGCATCGTAATTCGCCTCGCGATCCAACTTTTCATTGTACGCAAGGATCATTTTCTCGCCACGTTTTCGAGCTGTAATTTCTGTTAATAAAATAGAAACATACCTATTCGAGTCATCAACCCTGGCTGCGTACACATCAAACCAGCGCCCCATTGCCTTTGATTCGTGCTCGAATCTTATTGCCGTTCCAGTTCTCGCAACATTGCTGTATGTATCTATCCAGAATTGCTCAATATCAGGGACTAATGATCGGAATGTCTTTCCATCTACATTATACAAACCAGTTAAATTCTCAAAGGCGGGGTTGCTTTCGATATAGAGGCAGTCGGATGGGCGATTTTCTACGTCGTATAAGACTTCTATGATACATAAGCCTTGATCCATCATGCGAAACAGGCGATGGTATCTTTCCCGAGAAACTTGTAAATTCGTTTCAGCTTCGCGTTCCCGACTGATGTCGAGTAAAACGCCAGAAACCCGTAAAGGTTCTTTCTTTTCGTTGTAGTCTGTATGGCCTCGGGCCAATACTGTGCGGCTGTGACCTCCCGGGATGCTTACGCGGTAAAAAGTTTCGAAAGGCTGTCCAGTTTCGATACTCCTCTTCACTATATCCTTCACCCGTTCCATATCCTCTGGGTGTATGGACTGATAGAGCATTTCCCCTGTCCACATATTCACATCAGACACGGAAAGGGAAAGCAGATGCCGCAAATTGGTATCGCCGTACACCCGGTTCGCATTGATATCGAACGTCCAGGTGGCAACTTCTGCTGCCGCAAGAGTGGCGTTCAAGCGTGCTTGAACGTTGCGGAAGGCATTTTCGGCTTGCTTTTTCTCCTCGGCATGACGATATCTGTCAAGAATGAGAGCAATTGTATTGACTAGGGATGCTATGGCACCCCTGTCATTTTCGCTGGAGTGATATGGTGATTTGTAATATACCGCGAAAGTGCCAAGCAAATTTTCTTCCGCTGATATGATCGGCATTGTCCAGCACGAGTTCAATCCACATTTACGGGCCAGCTCTTTTAACTCATCATTCAATGAACTTGCCCCGATATCCTCGATGAATACTGACTTGCGTAAGAAAGCGGCTTTCCCGCACGCCTCGGCCGAGGCGCTTACCGGAATTTCATTGACAGCCTGTTGAAAAATTGTTGGCAACGAGGGTGAGGCTGCATGGTGGAGAAACTTTGCATCCATATCCGCCGTCAAGATACAAGCGTAAGAAACACTTCCGAAATAATCCTCAACCGCGTAACATAACGGATCAAGAATTTCAGATAGTGTTGCACCCGCAACCATTCGTTCAAAAGCCTTCTTTTGCCCTCGATCGATTGCCTCGGCTCGCTTGCGATCGGTAATATCCTGTACTACACCAAGCCAGCGCGACGGTTTGCCTTTCTCAGCATGAGCTATTCCCATTGATCCAATCCAATGGACGCTACCATTCGGCCATATGACGCGGTACTCATCGCGTAGAACTTGGTGGTTTTCAATTGCTCGCCCAATCTTTTCCTGAACTTCGGAGCGGTCATCCGGATGTACCGATTTGATAAATTGATCAAACGTCCAGTTAGGAACGGGTTGATCGAATCCGAAGCACTTGTCATGCTGGCCGGAGCATGTGGCCACTCCTGTAGCCATATCGAGATTCCATTCTCCTATCTTCCCGGCTTGCATCATCAGGTCACGACGCTTGTTGTTTTCTTCCAATTGTTCGCGCGTCTGTTGCAATTCGGTAATATCATTTGACACAGCCAACAATGAATTAAAGTTGCCTTTTTCGTCACGCAGCGGCGTAACATGCACCAGCCACCATTTCGGCGTCCCTTTTGGCGTTGGACAAAAGCCAAAAAACTGACCACACTCGCCCTTGCGAGCAGCGGCCACGGAATCCAGAAGCACGTCATGCGAATCAGTAGGCCACAATGAAACCCATGGCTTGCCTTGTATCTTTTCGAAGTCTTCCACCTCCAAGATACGGCGCCCGTTTTCATTCATGCTGATGAGATTTCCGGCTAAATCGAGTATCTTCAAGCAGTTCGGACTGTTATTGAAGATAAGTTTCCCTAACTCACCGAGTTCCGAACCATTTGAAACTACCTTGAGGAATGATTGAGCTTTCATCGTATGCAACCAAATGTCGATGTGTGAATGTGACAGATCTGCCGTCGGCTGTCACCAGCTTTCGAGATGCGGGGAGGCAACTTAATGTCATCCCATCGCACGGCTAGGTACCTGGGCCTTTGCCTTGTGCTAGTGGCAGGAAGCACAGCAAGCACTACTGCAAAATCGGGGCAGGCCTCGGGAGCGGAAAAGCCAAGTCCTCTGTCTGCCGATGTGATGTCGCTGGCCGCGCCTGCTTCGCTCAGCGCGGGCATGGTTGATACCGCTATGCCGTCCCATGCGAAGCCTGCAATCCTGCTTCGCCAAGCCGCGCCGACCGCACTGGCGATACTGGTGGAAATTTTTTATTGGGAAGCACGGACTCAAGCTTCATTTCCCTACTTAACAAATTAACATTAAAGCGGCTGTCGAATTAATGTATGGCATGGCCTTAGGGGGCGAACCGTCCCTTTCTATTTGACTCCGTCAGACGTTCAATCGCTTATGTAAGAGAAGAGCCTCATGTGGATTTCTGGGGGCTGCCCTTTGCCCTTACGTAAAATTGCTTTAAGTACGGGCCAATAGCTCTCAATCGGCGGGTAAGCCAGCGGCTAACTCGGCAGGTAACGCCATCGGACGCCAGTGGCTTTAATGGCTTTTTGGATGTCGCTGACGCTGCCAATGCTGAGGTCGGCCATCCACAAGATATCTTCGCTTGCCAGCGTCAGCATTAGCACCTGCTCGACAATACGCCCGAAATAACATGGCCGTGTCAGTGGCGCCTTTGACTGTCACGATGGCTTCGAGCCGGATTCTGTACGAGAATACATGCGTTGGAACGTCGTGCCGCTTTTCAAGATAGGCAACTGGCTTGTGGCGCCCGGAGGCACGGGTACCGTCACTGTGCTTGAAGCGTTTAGTTCCGCTGCGCACTAATTTGGTTTTGGTCCAGATTCATGAGAATGACGCGTGTCTATTTCGTTAAGGCTCTGGAGAAAAGATTTTTCACAATGTGGCTGTTATTAGACTGTCAAAATATTGAACTAAAAAAGTTTCCATTTAAAAATCTATGATCTGACTTTCGGGAGTTGCACGATGCTTGACATGAGAGATCCCTTTATGGACTTTGTATAGCAGCATAGATGATATAATTTTTATAACTATAAAATTTCATTCCTTATGGCGGTTCAGAGACTCGACCCGGGTACATTGATGTTTGCTACAGCGGTGCTGGGATTCCTAACGGCCGGGTTTTCGTTTACTACAGTTAAAGCACTCTCAGGCGCAGGCAAGGGTATTGAAGAATGGGGCTGCGCAATGTTGACGCTAGGCGGCGCCTTCCTCCTATGGTTTCTCACCCCTGCAAACTCTGCACTATTTTTTCTCGGCAATGTGCTGGTTGTATTTACTGGCTTGTTCCTGCTGCGTGCCTTCTTTCGACTTACCGGCGAACCATTTACCCTCGCAGGCAGCATCATCATCTTTTTACTGGGTACGTCCGGAATTGCCGCAACGTACTACTTTGGCGCTCCCCGTAGTGTTGCAGTTGTTACTATTGCGGCGTCCCACCTTACCATGGTGATCGCGTCAAGCTGGAGGCTTCTTCGAAGCTCGGAGAGCCTGCACAGTACTTACCGTAGGGTAATTGTTGTCGTGCTGCTCTTACTTGGTGGGGCTACTTCCGCCCGGATATGGATCGTATTGTTTGGCCAGGGCGCGGCCATGGTGTCTCCCGTGGCGTCGAGTGGCGCCCAGATACTGACGACATCTACAGCCGCTTTACTCATTGTCGCAGGCAGTCTTGGTTATTTTGGTATCGTTGGCGAGCAGCAACGGCAACGGCTTTTGGAAAATTCAAGACGCGATGCGCTAACCGGGCTTTACACGCGAGGTGCTTTTTTTGAAATGGCAGAAAAATTGCTCGCTGGAAGAAACAGCCCATATTCTGTTCTGATGATCGATCTCGACAATTTCAAGAACATTAACGATACCTATGGTCATGTTGCAGGAGATGAAGTCATACGCCAAGCGGCAGGCGTGATTCTCCATTCAATCCGCGACGGGGATCTGGCAGGCCGCTATGGTGGAGAAGAGCTCTGTGTTCTTTTGCCAAAATGTGGCAATGAGGCAGCGAATATTATTGCCGAGCGCATAGTCCATGGAGCTGCGGAGCAGGTTATTCATCTTTTAAATGGCCAAAGCATTGTGTACACAATTTCGCTTGGTTTTAATACCTATGAGCCGACTGAAAGCCACACATTGGCACCACCAAAGCTGGAAGAATTATTGAGCAGTGCAGATGCTGCTCTTTATAATGCAAAGAAACTCGGCAAAAACAGGGTTCATGCAGCCAGTAATTGTCTTGAGTGAGTTCAACTAAATCGTTTGCTGAATCGTGCATTAGACAATACTTAGTTGAAGCGAATATAGACGCTGAGGAACACTTTTACCGTCAGCTTGGCTGTCAAGCAGCGACAGCCTGACTCAGGTCAACCATCCTCTTAAAAAGCCGGGGCGGTTCAGTTCGGTAATGCGAGGCATTGCAATGGCGCGAGATCAGCTTTCCTGCCTTCACGCCATTACCGTTCAGGGTGCGACTGGCATTTCCGGATCCATGTCTGTGGCCCGTTTTTCCGTACAAAAATAGCCAACCAAGTGCTTCAGGAGCGCAGTGCCCATATGAAAGCCGAAGAGCCTAAAGGGCTGCTCATTATTCCGTATGCGTTGTCCAAAATTCGAACTGTTCCTCATTTTCGATCAATCGCGAAATGCGGCGAAATGTTAGGCTGTGGCCGCAGTAAGTCTTTGAAAATTATGGTTTTTCAGTTAAACATACTAATGGTGGAGAACCCAATGTCGGTCAAGCATCGCAACAACGTGCAAATTCGGGGCGACGGACCCGTTACGATGGTCTTTGCACACGGATTTGGTTGCGACCAGAGCATGTGGCGCTACCTTGCCCCGTCCTTTGAAGAAGGGTTCAGGATTGTTACTTTTGATCTGGTCGGAAGCGGCGGCTCAGACCTGAAGGCTTACGATCGATTAAAGTACGGCACCTTGCATGGTTATGCTGACGATGTGCTTGAAATCATCAATGAATTTTCTTCGGGCCCCGCGATTTTCGTAGGCCATTCGGTAAGTTCGATGATTGGCTTGCTCGCCACGGTCAAGGCCCCAGACCGTTTCATTGCCCAGATCATGGTCAGTCCATCGCCGTGCTACATCAATGACGGGGACTATGTCGGCGGCTTCACTCGCCCGGAGATCGATGAGATTCTCGAAACCATGGAAAGCAATTATTTGGGTTGGTCAAGCAACATTGCCCCAGTCATCATGGGCGCTCCGCAGCAACCGGAACTGAGTACGGAACTGACCAACAGCTTTTGCCGTAATGATCCCGGTATTGCCGAGCACTTTGCTCAGGTAACGTTCTTATCCGATCATCGCTCCGATCTCCCGAAGTCCATTACACCGGCCCTGATTCTCCAATGTAGCGACGACGTCATCGCGCCACGCGAGGTCGGAGAGTTCATGCACAGGCAAATGCCTAAAAGCGTCTTGCGCATCATAAAAAATGTGGGACATTGTCCACATATGAGCGCCGCGAGCGACAGCTTCGATGCCATTCATGGATTTTTGCAGACCGTACGGTAGCCCGTGGAAAAGAAAGAGGGGGCTCCCCCTTACAACATTCTGTTCGAGCATGCTGCTTGCGGCTTGGCCGTAGCCAATGCGGATGGCGTACTCCTGCATATCAATTTCACTCTATCGCGCTGGCTAGGTTATGAACCCGCGGATCTGGTCGGCAAACCCAGGATACAGGATCTGTTTAGCGTGGGGGCCCGCGTATTTCATCAAACCCATTGTGTACCTTTATTACAGGTGCAAGGCTCAGTTGCAGAGGTGCAGATCGAGATGGTCCACCAGGACCGCAACCGTATTCCGGTGCTGATGAACGTAGTGCGACGCAGGCATGATGAAACGGTCCTGGATGAGTTCGCGTTCTTTGTCGCAAATGATCGTCGTTCCTATGAGCGAGAGTTGTTATCCGCACGTAAACGTGCCGAAAATGAGCTGACTGCGCGTTTAACTGCGGAACACAAGTTGCGCGAAATGAATGAGCAGCTCAAGCTGGCTGACCGGCGCAAGGATGAGTTTCTTGCTACGCTGGCGCACGAATTACGCAATCCATTAGCGCCGATGCGCAATGTGCTGGAAATTTTCAAGCTCCAGGCTGGCAATGAGTCAACCCGATCCTGGGCACTAAGCGTGCTTGATCGCCAGTTACATCAGCTCACGCATCTTGTCGATGATTTGATGGATGTTGCCCGCATTACGCAGGGACGGATGGAGTTGAGGCGGCAGGCGGTTGACCTCCGTACCATTCTCGTCGTGGCGTCAGAAGACGTGCGTGGCATGATGGGAGCCGCATCGCACAAATTTGACGTGGATTTGCCGGAAGAAGCAATGATGGCCGATGTCGACCCGACACGAATCACACAGGTCATCGTCAACTTGCTGACCAATGCAGCGAAATATACACCGCAAGGTGGCCGGATCATACTCCGGGCAAAGCATGAGAAAGCTGAAGCTGTCGTGTCGGTGTCCGATACGGGAATTGGAATTCCAGAGGAGTCGCTTGCCACGGTATTTGACATGTTTTCTCAGTTGTCGCCCGCTCTGGAGCGTTCCCAGGGTGGCTTGGGGATCGGCCTGGCACTGGTACGTGGCTTGGTGCATCTCCACGATGGATCCGTCAGTGTCGCAAGTCAAGGAGCGGGAAAGGGAAGTGAATTTACTGTTCGGCTTCCTCTTACTGAAGCCACAACACAAGCAGTCGCTTCGAAAGTCTCTGAAGCAACTGCACAGGCATTTCGCATCCTGGTCATAGACGACAACATCGACGCTGCCCAAAGCATGACCATGGCATTGGAGCTGCTTGGCTACGAAGCGCAAACAGCACACGATGGACATATCGGCTTGCAGTCGGCAGAACGGTTTCAGCCCGATGTCATCCTGCTCGATATCGGCCTTCCTGACCTGAATGGCTACGAAGTGGCTCGACGCATCCGTTCTTCCCGATTCGGGAAAGATATGTTTCTCATTGCAGCAACGGGTTGGGGACAGGAAGCAGACAAGCAACTTGCTTTGGATGCCGGCTTCGATTGTCACTTGACCAAGCCTGTTGACTTTAACAAGCTGCAAGAGGTTCTTGTGCAGCGCCTCGGGGAGAGCCGCCGTTGATATACCAGTTTTTTACAGGCGGGAAAATAAAACTGTTCAGTGGAGCAGCGCAGCAAGATAGCAGGTGGCAATCGGGAGTTATAAAACCCAATCCATAATGTCCCAGATGAAACCGATGGATTTTTTCCTCCGGCAAGACGGCAGAGGCGTCAATAGCAAGCTATTGACGACGATCCCAACGCAGCCAGGCGGAAAAAGACGCGGTTTCATGGTACGTTATGGCTTGGGTTTGGTATTACTGAGGAGGGGCCGGTAACCATGGCATTGCCGGAGCTGGAATTCAACCAGGATGTGGCGGCCCATGCAACGCCGGCGCCGTCTCAGGGCACTGTATTCCATGTGCGCAAAGTCATGTATCGTGGTCGCCGTTGTCTCGTTGACTGATAGCATGCAACAAATCGAGACTTTATTCCGGCAATTGCACCCGGCCAGCGTATTGTCCCGATTTGCCAAGAGGTCATTTCCTTACCTACCCAGCACGGCCGATCGTTTTTACCCTTGATATCGGGTATTCGATCGGCGCCGCATCAATAGAAATCCTAGGGCGCCAAGACTGAACAAGGCAATAGTGCTTGGCTCGGGCACCGATGCTACGGTAACTCGCACATTTGAATTGTCGGGTGCGAAATCGCTGATCTGGTTGTCATTTCCTGCGCCGGTGCGCGGCCATAAATTCCATGTATAGCTGCTTGGCGCCAAGCCGAGACTGGGTGCCAAATTGGCAGGAAAACTGACGGTTAATATATCGCCGCTAATTGTTGTCGCGTTCGCTGGTAGAGTGGTGGCTGTCCCCGCAATCAGGTCACGCACTGTCGCCACGCCATTGCCTGCAACAGCAAGGACTTCATCAAACAGGACGCCTGGCGCAATTACTGGAAAGCGCGCAGTTCCTGCGCCTCGATTCAGTCCGAGAACGTAAAGTGATCCAGTGGTGAGCCCTACCGGACCAGCGAGTCGAGCATTGAAAACAAACTGCAAGCCCTCAAGCGTCACTTCCGAACTCACCACGTCCAGATCGGCATTACGCGGCCCGGCGAACGATGGGATGAAATCGCCTACTGGATCGACAAATGGCACGGCAAATGCGGCATTTCCTGCCAATAGTGCGGTCGAAACGATAGTAGTGCCTGACAGCGCACGCAGTAGACGGCGAGTTCTATGCTTCATTGGTTCGACATTAATTAACTTTGCCATAATCATTCCTTTCAATAGAAGAAGACAGCCGTTGCTCGTTAACCATTTAAAAAATGTACAAGTTCCGCGCTTTCCTGAAAGCAAACATTGACTTGGCAGATATCATCTGACCGTAAGTTGCAACTGTCTTATCGTTATACCCATCGCCAGTCGAGTGGCTACCGCAATAAGATCGGCACCAAATCGACAAGCTATCAAGAACAGAAACAGATTTCATTTTGAAACCGTTTATTTGCCCTTATTGACTGATTGCCTGGATGACGAGGCGAGCAAGGCTGCCTCGACCCGACTACGTACTTGCAATTTTTGCAAAATATTTGTGACGGAGCGTTTGATCGTTTTTTCGGCCAGGGAAAGCGATTCCCCGATTTCTCGATTTTTCATGCCTGAGCCAATCATGGACAGGATCTGGCACTCCCTCGCAGTAAGCTTTTGGAGTGGATCGGTGCTCGGCTGCTGCTTCATGGAAAGCAGCATATGTGCCGCTAGCGACGGTGAAACGTATGCGTCGCCATTAGCCACTGTCCGAACGACCTGTGCCAATTCTTGACTCGAGACACCTTTGAGGACATAGGCTTTTGCCCCCGACTTGAATGCTTCCAGCAAAGCGTCCTTATCTTCGGAGCTAGTCAGGATGACGATGGCGGTCGCGGGACATTCAGCTGCGATTTTTTCGGTAGTAACCAGACCGCTCCAGCCAGGCATGCTTATATCCAGCAAGACCACATCCGGCAATTGGTCCTGGACCATTGCCAATGCTCCTGCGCCCGAGTCAGCTTCACCAATTACGGCAATGTCATCGGTCAGCTGTAAGGCATTCACCACCCCTTGCCTGAACAGCGGATGGTCGTCCACTACCACGATGCGAATCTTCTCAGGCATGATCATCTCCAGGCACAACCAGCGGCAAATCTACGCAGATGGCGGTTCCATCCCCCGGTGAACTGTCCAGCTTGAAATTGCCACCGAGCACCTCGATTCGCTCTCGCATTCCCTTTATACCAAGATGCCCCTGCTCGGGAATGGCATTAATATCAAAACCTTGGCCGCCATCAGTAATGTCGACGTGCACACGACTTTCCTCGTACCGGACAAAAACCTTTTGATTGATGCCATTGGCATGCCGATATCCGTTGGATAGAGACTCTTGCAAAATACGATAGAGCGTAATTTTCACCGGCAATGATGCCTCACGTTCTTCTTCGGGCAGAGTGAGGTCAACCGAAACGTTTACCTTGGCCTGGTAATCATTAATTGCCCGCGCGATAATTTGATTAGTTCCCAGTGAACTGAGATTAGGCAATTGCAATCCGGCTGAAATAGACCGCAGCTCGGACAATGCCGACTGCAGCAGCATCAAGACCGTCGGCGATTCCTGCGCATTTTTTTGTTCGATATTCTTTCTTTTCGGGCAATCCTCACAGGTATCACACAGGGTCTTCACATTCATCAGTGCAAGACCTAAATCCTGAGCGGGTCCATCATGCAAATCTGCTGAAATACGATGCAAGAAATCTTCGTTGAGCGTTGTTACCCGCGCTGCAGCCTGGCTCACCTTTTCACGGAGATGAACGTTTTGATCGTTCAATGCCGTAACCAGGGCCAGTTGCGCCTTGAGATCTTCGCGTTGGGAATCAATCACGTTGCTACCATTTCGCACTATCTTAAAAAGAAGGAGGTAGGCTAATCCGAATACGGCAGCAACAATCAGCCAACTCTGCGTTTCGGCCATTTTTGCTTCGCGATCTAATTCTTCGGTCGCAAGAAAAAATTCGGCCACTGCTAAAATGTCTTCTGTTTCATCGCGACGAATCGGTACGTACGATTCGATCAGAGTGCTCCAATTTTTTAAATCCTTTTCGAAGACATCATCCGAAGGCCGCTTTATTATGGAGGAAATGTTTCCTGCGTACGCTGCCTCCAGGCCTTCGTCAACCGTTAAAACCTTGCCGATCAGGTTTTTGTCCTGACTGTAAATTATCTTTCCATCCGCACCCCAAAGGTAAAGTGCATTTACCTTTTTCTTCAGTGACGTTTCGACCAGCAATGAGTCGAGCGCGTGGATGCTTCCAAGCGTCAACTCGTTCCTTCCAGGAAAAAATTCTATACGCTTGGAAATATACTCATCTACATATATTGCCGTTTCACTTCCCAGTCGATGCGCGATCCCTATCTTTACCTGGTTGCTGATCCATAGGCCGATCAATAATGTGCAAAATCCAATTACCGGAAAGCTTGCAATTAAGAATTGCGTCGACAAGCGCAATTGATTGAATTTTATAAATCGCATGTCGGCATATCCAGATTAGAAGATTTTTTTTAAATGGAGGCGGTTTCAAGAGTGAAGTGCAACGGCTGTTAATGAAGTGACGTATCGGGTTGATGAGCACTCGCCAGAGTGGCGGCATAGACCTGTAATGGCGTGAGCCAGTTATGCGTTGCGCGTGGGCGCGTA
>NZ_JACYOX010000047.1 GCF_015352955.1 Noviherbaspirillum soli | reverse complement strand
TGTCGGCGCCGAAGGCATCGGCCGCGCTGCCGATCTGCGCGCCGGCGGCGGCATAGGCCTCGTCGGTGACGCTGGAGCGCAGGCCGGCGCCGGCCTGCACCACCAGCTCGTGCTTGGCCGCCACCAGCTTCTTGACGGTCTCGGGGGTGGCGGCCACCCTTGTCTCACCCAGCCTTGTTTCGGCCGGAATTCCTATCCTCATGCCTACCTCCAGGTTATTTTCTTGGCACCGATCTTACACGGCTTTACAAAAAAGGAACAACCGTTCTTTTTTTAGTTCCGCAATTGCACTTCTGCTTTTATTGAGGGAATTTCTGATAAATGTTGTAAGAAAATGCTGCTACGCGGCATGCCGCACAAACTTCCGGTGGGGAGCGCTGTAAAATGGCGCCCTCTTAAGAGGAAGCTTATGAGTGATATCTGGAAACCTTCAGTGACAGTGGCAGCCGTGATCGAGCGCGACGGACGGTTCCTGCTGGTCGAGGAAGAAACCAGCGATGGCGTGCGCTTTAACCAGCCGGCCGGACATCTGGATCCGAATGAAACCCTGGAGCAGGCTGTCGCTCGCGAAACCATGGAAGAGACGGCGCATGAATTCACGCCGACCGACCTGGTGGGCGTCTACATGTCACGCTACCTGTCGTCGCGCACACACACCGAAGTGACCTACCTGCGTTTCACCTTCAGCGGCAAGGTCGGCGCCAATTACGATATGCCGCTCGACACCGGCATCCTGCGCGCAATATGGATGACCTATGACGAAATGCAGGCCACCCGCAGCCGCCACCGAAGCGACCTGGTGATGCAATGCGTGGATGATTATCTCGCTGGCAAGAGAGCGCCATTGTCGCTGCTCTATACCCATGCCAGCGTGCTTGGAGAATTGCATGTCTAGAAAGGTGGTGATCGGCATGTCGGGCGGCGTCGACTCTTCGGTCGCGGCCTGGATGCTGAAGGAACAGGGCTATGAAGTGATCGGCCTGTTCATGAAGAACTGGGAAGACGACGACGATTCCGAATACTGCTCGACCCGCCAGGACTGGATCGACGCGGTCAGCGTTGCCGACGTGATCGGCGTGGACATCGAGGCCGTCAACTTCGCTGCCGAATACAAGGACCGGGTATTCGCCGAATTCCTGCGTGAATACCAGGCCGGCCGCACGCCCAATCCGGACGTGCTGTGCAATGCCGAAATCAAGTTCAAGGCCTTTCTCGATCACGCGATGAAGCTGGGCGCCGACCTGATCGCCACCGGCCACTATGCCCGCGTGCGGCAGGCCGCCGGCGGCAACTTCGAGCTGCTCAAGGCAGTCGACGCCAGCAAGGACCAGAGCTACTTCCTGCATCGCCTGAACCAGGCACAGCTGTCCAAAACCCTTTTTCCGCTGGGCGAAATCCACAAGAGCGAAGTGCGCCGCATTGCCGAGCAACTGCAACTGCCGAATGCGAAAAAGAAGGATTCCACCGGCATCTGCTTCATCGGCGAGCGGCCGTTCCGTGAATTCCTGAACCGCTATCTGTCCTACCGGCCGGGCCCAATGAAGACGCCGGACGGCAAGACGGTCGGAGAGCATGTCGGCCTGAGCTTCTATACGCTGGGCCAGCGCAAGGGCATCGGCCTGGGCGGCATGAAATCCAACCGCAATGACGACGGCAGCCATGACGCCTGGTATGTGGCGCGCAAGGACGTGGAAAGCAACACGCTGTACGTGGTGCAGGGGCATGACCATCCCTGGCTGCTGTCGGGCACGCTGGATGCCGGGCAGGTAAGCTGGGTGGCCGGCGTCGCACCCGAGCTGGAAACCCTGTCGGCCAAGACCCGTTACCGGCAAGCCGACGTCGCCTGCCGCCAGCGCAGCGCCGATGACGGCTTCGCACTGGCGTTCGACGCGCCGCAGTGGGCGGTCACGCCCGGCCAGTCGGCCGTGCTGTACCAGGGCGATGTCTGCCTGGGCGGCGGCATCATCAGCAATGCCGAGGCGCTGTCGCACGCCTGAGCATTCCTGGCGGGCCGCACCGGCCCGCCTTCCCTTCCTGCCGCCAACCCCGCTTTAACGAGCCAGACACAGTAGGGTGGAATACCCCGAAGGGGCATTCCACCGCATTCGGCCGCAAACCATTCCACTGTGTTTGGGCAAAACAAATTCCGCCAGGTTTGGCGAAAATCCATTCCACCGCGTTCGGCCGACCAGGATGGGCGTACCGATTTCCCCTTGAGGCCCCGGTGCAATGCCTCTTCAGGGCATTACACCCTACTAACGCCGGCCAACAGTCTGATCCAATGACCCTACGGCGTATTGCACACTGTCGGGTTGTCTTTTTTCCTCCTGTGCCATTCCACCCACCTTTCCCCGCTCCATTCTGCTGCAGCGTCTGCTGACAAAGTCCCGTCGTTACCATTTCCACCAATCTGTTTCGCCTACAGCACAAATTAACACTTGCTATCACCTACTTCTTCAGGAATAATCTAAATACGAATTGTTCGCATTTACAAAGGCAGCCATGCGTGACACCGCCCCGAAGGATGCAATGCCGGCATCGGCGCAATCGAAGCCGGACCAGGCGCCTGCGCCAGCAGTGCGCCGGCTCAGGAGCCAGGACTTGTTCCAGCACCTGCGTGAACTTGAAATCGACCATGAAGGCCGGATTTACCGGCTGCGGCTGACCCAGCTCAACAAGCTGATCCTGACCGCCTGACTGACCCCTTTTTGGCTTTGGCCGCCTGAGGAAACATCAAATGATCGTCTGCGTCTGCAACAACGTCTCCGACCGCAAGATCCGCCAGGCCGTCGATGCCGGCATGACCACCATGGTGGAACTGCGCGAACATCTGGATATCGGCACCTGCTGCGGCAAATGCCATCCCAGCGCCAAGCGTATCCTGCGGGATTGCCTGGATGCCGCAGCGCCGACGCAGTCGCAGCCGCTTCCGAGCGAGCCGCATGTGCAGCCGATTGTGTTCTTCCCCAATGCGCTTGCCGCCTGATCATCGTCCATGCCCGCATCTGCATTACCCCTGTCCGGATCGGGCATACGCGCCATTCCCCTCGCACTGATCGTCCTGCTGCATGCAGCGCTGCTGTATGCGGCGCTGCATGGCATGAAGCATCCGGTTGCCATTCCCACCGTGCCGCGTGAAGTCATTGCCACGCTGATCACGCCGCAACCGGCGCCTACGCCGCCACAACCCCAACCCACGCCGCCGGCGCCACAGCCCGAGCCCAAGCCAGTGCCCAAGGTCACGCCCAAGCCAGCGCCGGCGGTCAAGAAAGCGGCGCCGCCCAAGCCAAACCCGAAACCGGCGCCGGAGCCGGCCGAAAAGTCGATCAGCACACCGGCGCCGCCGCCCGTCGCCGCGGCGCCTGCCGCGCCCGAACCCCAGGCAGCGGCGCCTGCCGCGCAGCCTGCGCCTCCAGCGCCGCCCGTTCCTGCAGCGCCGGCGCCGCCGAAAACCGTTTCCGGCGTTGAATACGTGCAGCCGCCGCAGCCGGACTATCCGCCGATCGCCAAGCGCATGGGTGAAGAAGGCAAGGTCATGCTGCGGGTGCTGGTCAGCGAGCGCGGCCGCCCGGAGAAGGTCGATGTGCAGAAGTCCTCGGGTTACGCGCGACTGGATGAAGCCGCCCGCCAGGCCGCCCTGCGTGCCGTCTTCAAGCCGCATCTGGAAGACGGCCGGCCAGTGGCGGTGTATGCGCTGATCCCGATTAATTTCTCGATCCAGTAAAAAAGCAGAGCCCCACGCGCGCTGGGCGCAACCCCATTTCAAACAATCTTCAAGGAATCATCATGCAAGGTAATCCCTACGGACTGGACAGCCTCTGGCTGCAGGGCGATTTTGTTATCCGCGGCGTCGCCATCCTGCTGCTGCTTCTGTCGATCGCTTCCTGGTACGTGATCGTGACCAAGGCGCTGCAATTGCTGCGCTACCGGCGCGCCTCGTCCGTGGCCGGCCGCCAGTTCTGGGATGCCAGCAATGTGCAGGAAGGCGTGGCGGCGCTGGGCAGCAACAATCCCTATGCCGACCTGGCGCAGGCCGGCGTGAAGGCGATGCACCATCACAGCGCGCACCAGGGACATCTGCATGACCAGCTGTCGGTCAGCGACTGGGTCACGCTGTCGCTGCGGCAGGCGATCGACGAATCATCGGCCAAGCTGCAGTCCGGCATGGCGATCCTGGCCTCGGTCGGCTCCACCGCGCCCTTCGTCGGCCTGTTCGGCACGGTCTGGGGCATCTACCATGCGCTGGTATCGATCGGCACCAGCGGCCAGGCCAGCATCGACAAGGTAGCCGGCCCGGTCGGCGAAGCGCTGATCATGACGGCGCTGGGCCTGGCGGTGGCGATCCCGGCCACCTTCGGCTACAACGCGCTGGTGCGTGGCAACAAGTCCACGCTGGCGCGCCTGAACAAGTTCGGCTTCGATCTGCACGCGCTGTTCGTCACGGGTTCACGCACCGCGGATGGCGCGCAGCCGCAAGGCAAGCACCTGACGGTTGCAAGGAGCGCATGATGGCAATGGGTTCCCTGTCCGACTCGGACGACGACTTCAACCCGGAAATCAACACCACGCCGCTGGTGGACGTGATGCTGGTGCTGCTGATCATTTTCATCATCACCATCCCGGTGATTAATCACAGCGTCAAAATCGACCTGCCGCGCGCCACCAGTCAGCCCGATGACCTGAAGCCCGAGAACATCAATCTCGACATCGATGCGCAGGGCCAGATCTTCTGGAACAGCGAAGCCATCGACGCCACTCAGCTGAACCTGCGCATTGCCACCGCGGCGCAAAAGACGCCGCAGCCGGAACTGCACCTGCGGGCCGAGCGCACAACGCAATATGAAAAGGTGGCACAGGTCATGGCCGCGGCGCAATCGGGCGGCTTGAGCAAGATCGGCTTCGTGACCGAGCCGGAAAAGAAATAATCGGCAAGCGGAAAAAAACGAAAAGCGGACTTCGGTCCGCTTTTTTTCCATCTGCCAGTTCACTGCAGCCTGCATGCCTCCCTTCGTCAGCACGCAGGCGCGCTGGCTTGCGTCATGCTCAGGGCAAGAGGCCAAGCTGTGTTGCGCGTGCCACTGCGGCCATCTTGTTGCAGGTATCGAGCTTGAAAAGAAAATTGGTGACGTGGAAATTCACGCCGCTCACCGACAGATCGAGGATGCGGGAGATTTCATCGGAGGTCTTGCCGCAAGCCGTCCATGCCAGCACTTCCTGCTCCCGCCGTGTCAGCGCCGGCCGGGCGAGCGGCGCGGGCTGGATATCGATATCGCATACGGCAAGATGATGCGGCTGTCCCAGTGCCCATGCCACTGCCTGCGTGACGTCCTTGGGCGTGAGCTCGCCACTGGCCTCCAGCGCGCCGGACTGTATGCGGGTGAAGCGCACGCCAAGCTCGGTCAGTTCGGCACGCAAGGTGGCAATGAGCAGTTCCGCATGCTCATGATGCAGCGACGGCCTTGATCTGGCATGGCGAAAACCGGTTTCAGGGATCAGTACGGCAAGCGCATGGCTGCGCCGGGACGCTGACAGATCAGGCAGAACAGCGCGCACTGCATGAACAAAATCCCCTGCGCCAGCAGCCGGGTCGACATTGAGAGAATGCGGGCCCTTCTCCAGCAAGGGGTTGTGACAGGACTGCAGGCAAATCATCCCAACCAGCGTATCGATTTGCCGAAAACGCTCCGGCAATGCAGCGATGGCGTTACGCAGCATGGCATCCGTGCCGACGCCCTTGTTGACACAAGCGATCCGGTCTGCCACTGGTCCCTTGATGAACTCTTCGGGCGCTTTGTCATCTGCCAGCACTGCCACGACCCGGTGGCCGGCATTGGCCAGCATATTGACGCAGTGCAGTCCGGTCTCCCTTGCCTGGCCGGCGCCGGTGATCACCAGCACCGTTCTTGACCTCAATACCTCCGCCGCCCTTGCCTGCGCCTCCCGCTTGCGCAGCGACTGCTGGCGTGCATTTCTTTCATAGGCGTAGCTGCGCGCCTTGTCGTCATCGTGGGGTTGACGTGCTGACGCTTCATCCCTGGACATGATGTTTTCTCCGAGAACCTTAACTGGATTGAAAGCCTTCCGCCTGCGGACGGTCCATCGGATCGACTGGGTGATACACAAAACAGGCGCGATGAGGAGTAGCGCCGCACAGGATGCGCAAAGGCTGTTTTTTGTGAAAGATTTGTTTTTTAGTGGCAAGTTTTTTTTAACAATTAGGGGGAAACTGACTGCGGTTTACCAGGGTGGGGTTGGCGCATGCAACTGATGGGGGCGATGGTGGGCTTGGTGAGGAAGCCAGTTTTTGTGCATGTCGGGAATGTGATTTGCCTGGGGATGCAAGCTTGCGGGGTGCGTGGAAGCGGGAACTTTGATGACAACTAGTGGCTGAGCTAGCCAGAGACGTTGCCGGACAAAGGTTTGACCGGCGCTGTTGCCCCAGTGAAGATGTGGCTTGCACGATTTCAATGACAGCAAGCGGCTGCTGGTTAAGGGCACTGCTAGCCCACGGTTTTAGCTATCCTCAACGGCTGTTTAGTTGATCTCATCGCCACCTCCCTTTTCCACACATGGCTTATCGCAGCTCATCTTCCACCGAAACTTGATACCGTCATCCGTCCAGATGAAGTAGATCCATAGCATCTTCTCTGGCAGGTGTTGGCCTTTCGGGATATGGGATCTTGAGTAGGTGACTTCCTGAATGACCTCTGGGGGGATGCGGCTGCTGATGAAGACGCGTTGAGTCTTGAGCGGCAGTCTGGCTTTCTCATCCGAGAGGTACTTCCCATACTCGTCGTCGCTCGCGAAACTGCTTGGCTTGGGACTTGGGTAAGCAGTTTCTTTCCAGCTGAAATCGATCCATTCGGGAAGCGCACGGGTATCACCTGACATGCCTGTGGTGCTACCGGGCGCCTGCCGCCAACTAGCTGCCTTACCGCCTGACACACTGAACGGCGTCATAGCCGACTTGCCGTTTGACAGTGTTAGCGACAGCATATAAGCCGATCGTCCATTCATCAGACTTTTAAAGGTCGTAATCATTCCTGGGCCATCGACCGTTTGCATAGAGCCACATGCGGTTAGAACAAAGCTGGCAAAACTCAAAAGCAAGGTTTTGATTTTCATTGTGCTTATTCGCAGCGTTGGGTTGGAGATGGCGATGCGTAAACGATGTTAATGCCCTGACCGACAAGCCAGTCGTTGTACTTCTGCATATCGACCAAACCGACTGCTGGTGATTCCGACGGGCCGCACCATATGCTGTAATAGCTGATTTGACTTCTCGCCCAAGCAGTATCGTTGCCGCCGACAACCGCCTTGACTTGCTTGACAGAAGTGCCATTGCCATACGAAAAATCCCGATCACCAGCAGACGAAAATGTCTGAGGGTCAATCTTGTTAGCACTTTTGTCGTGAATGATGGGACTGGAAACGATGTTCCAATTGTTATCCTTAACAACATCGTCTTTGAGGATGACACCGCGCTCCTTTGCCTGCTCAATCATCCACATCAGCGCCGCATCCGACAAATCTCCCGTGCCATAACTGCCCCCGATGTCAGCATGGCTGCCGATGAATCCCATTTCAATCCGATTGCCGCCACTCGTCGTTGCAGGTGCAGGGAGAATCGATACACCATCGAAGCTGATACCCACACCCCGGTGCTCATTCAACGCCACAGCATGCGCCACATATGGAACAGACGCATCAATGCTGAAGTCATAGCGCGCTTCATCGCCATTGAAATAACCGAGGTGTGGCACCGTGTCCCACAAGCCCATGAAGCGCAGGCTGAGACAGGCTGACTTTCCTTCCTTGCTCGTGTAACGCGACTGAGTCATCTTTTCTATTAATTGGTTCATCCAGACTCGCGCTTCGGCAGCGCCACGGCTAAAACCCACTACGTCAATATCGATCGCCTTGCCGGGGACGTATTCGTCCCTGATATAGTCGTCAAGAAACTTAAAGCCTAAATCCACACGTTCATCGAATCCCTTGCCGTTGGCCACATTACCTTTCACAGGCATGTCCTTGTCTGCGGTACCTATGCCCGTGATGTAATAACGTTGATCGTTTTTCTTCTCGTCATACGCCATCCAGAACTTCCTCACGTTCGATATCGTGTCCCCCGCCATCGGCTCCGCCGCATTGCCCGTGCCATCGAACGCAAACAGCACCAACCCTTCCGGGTCCACGTAGCGCAGGGGATTGTTCTTTACATAGACGTAGGAATTGGGCCCGTCCGGCATGCCCAGCGGGTCGGGTGTGAGGTAGCGGCCTGACTGCGGGTCGTAATAGCGGTGGCGGTTGTAGTGCAGGCCGGTGGCCGCGTCCCAGTACTGGCCCGGCAGGCGCAGGTTCAACGTGAAGGCCGGACGGCCGGGGCGTTGGGTTGTCCGGATGGTGGCGACGCCATAGGGGCTGTAGCTGGCTTGCCAGATTGCTGCACCAGCGGCGTCGGTTGCCAATGCGACTGCGCCCAGGTGGTCGGGATGCAGCCAGCTGATCTCGTCATCATTGCCCAGCCATCCCCGCAGCACGGTGGCGATATCCCGCATGGCCTGGGCCAGCGCGCCGTCGCCAGCCGGGGCTCGGCCTGTCGGGCTGTCAATGACCGCCAGTGGCTGGTCGCCCAGCCAGAGGTATTGACGCAGGATGCGGCCTTGCTGGTCGGTTTCTGCCTGCAGCTTGCCGTCTTCGTACAGAAAACTGACCATGCTGTGGTCACTATTGCTGTTGCCGTTGTTGCCGTTGTTGCCGTTGTTGCCGTTGTTGCCGTTGTTGCCATCCCCAGCAATGCTCGCAATCCGCTCGCCCCGATGGTTGTAGACATAGCGCGCCACCTCGCTGCCATCGCTGCGCTGCACTGTCATCAACCGGCCCAGCGCATCCCATCCGTAGCGTCGGTCTCCCGCATCAACGGGCCGGCCGTTGGCGTCGTAGCGGTATGGCCCCCATGCCTTGCCATCCACCACATCGCCCAGCCAGCGGTTGCTGCCGGGCTGGTAGCGCGATACCGCGGTGCCGGCTTTGACTTCGCCCTGGCTGGCAATGCCCTGCTGGCTCAGCAGTCGGTTGCCGGCGGCGTCATGGAAATAACGGCTGGCCGCGCCGGGCTGCGTGGCGACGATCAGGCGGTTGGCATGGTCATACGCGTAGCTGCTGGCAACGGCTTGCCAGCCCTTCCCTTCCGTGCGCCGGTGCAGCAGGTTGCCGCGCACGCCCCACAGCAACCTGTCGTCGTACAGCGCCTGCAGGTCCGGCGGCAGCCGCAATGCGCCGGGCAGGCTGGTTGCAGCGGCCTTGCCTTGCGGGGCGGGCGGGCTGTCGACAGGCCGGTGGACGATGCGTGCCAGCATGCCTTCCCGGCTGCGCTGGTAGCGCGCTTCAATGCCATTGCCGGTCACGTAGCGGGCAATGCCAACCAGGTCGCGCTCGATGCCGCGGGCAATGACTTGCGCCGGCAGCAGCCAGCGCAGCCAGTCCGTCTGGACGCGGCTGCGCTGCATCGCGGTGACCTGGCCCTGGCCGTTGCGCAGATAACGGATCAGGCTGCCGTCCGGCAGGCTGATGCTCTCGAGCCGGCCCGGGCTGTCATGGCTGTAGCGTGTTTGCGTGACCAGGGCAGCGCCGCCCCGGGCAGGGACATGGCGCAGCGTGGTCTTGCCTATCAGCAGGCCGCGCTCGTCATGCAGGTAGCGCTCTTCCTGGCTGGGATGCAGCAGCGCCACCAGGCGCCTGCCCTGATATTGCCAGCGGGTGGTGTCGGCTTGCGCCGCGCCAGCCGGCCAAATATCCTGGCGCAGGATGCGGCCGCTGATGTCATAGGCGTAGGCGGCGCGGTTGCCGGCGGCGTCGGTGCTGGCAATGAGCCGGTCGGCCTTGTCGTAGACATGGCGGGTCTTGCCGCTGTCGGGGCTGATGCTGGCGACACGGCGGCCAAAGTCATCGGTTAGATGCACCACCCTGCCGGCGGGCTTGTCGGTCATGCTTGCCGATGGGCTTGCCGGCTGGGCCATGCCATCTTCCGGGTAGCCCGGGCGCAGCGATGCACCGGATGGATCGATGGCTTCGATGATACGGCCGCGTTCGTCATGGCGGTATTTCCAGGTACGGTCGATGCGGTTGCTGAAGGTGCTTGCTTGCTGGAGGTGGTTTTCGGTGTTGTAGCGCCATTGCATGGCGATGCCGGCGGCTGTGGCGGTCCAGACTGGGCGGCCGGCTGCATCGAATGCTGCGAGCAGTTCGGGCTGCCAGTCCGGCTGGCCGGGAATGCCGGCACCGCCGCCTGTCTGCCGGCCCCGGGCATCGAACAGCATGCTGCGCACCAGCGGCTGTTGCCAGCCCGGCCCGGTGGCAGCCATTTCGATGATGCGGCCACTGCTGTCATGGCGCAGGGCGATGGATTCGCCGTCCTCCCGCATCATGCGTGTGACCCGGCCGGTATGCGGGTCATGTTCCAGCACGGTGCGTCCGCCGCCCGGCACGCCGACCGCCACGACCTGCGACCCGGTGGCATCCCATTCGTAACGGGTGATGTCCGAATCCGCGGGCGTTGCGGCAGGTCCGTTGGGCAAGGGATCATCGATTTCCACCAGCAGGCTGCGGCCATGGATGCTCTGGTAGCGGTAATGCGTGGTGCGCACCATCTCGCTGCCGTCCACTGGATTGAAGCCCCGTTCGGTGAGGCTGACCGGCTGCTGGTGCTGGTTGTATTCGAAACGCCACTGGCGCTCCTTGCCCGGCACGACGCTGTCGCGGGTGACAAGCACCGGGCCATACGGCTGCTGTGCAATCCGTGAAGCGGGCCATGCCTGCTCGGGCCCGGGATGGGCATACTGCTGGCGCAGCACCAGCCTGCGGCCAATTGCCCTGCCCTGCTGGTAATCCACCGCGGAGACGCCGTAGATGCGGCCCAGCGCGTCCAGCCATAGCCGGCGTCCTTCCAGCGGCTTGCCGGCGGCATCGAGCCGGGTGACTTCCTGCAGGCGGCCCTTGCTGTCATAGCTGTAACGCCGATCGGTGTCGCCGCAACTGGCGCAGCCGGGGCCGCGCACTTCCAGCAGGCGGCGGTCGCCGGCGACGATGGCGTGGCGGTACAGCGTTACCTGGCCAAGGCTGTTGGTGAGGCGGGCCAGGCCGGGCGTGCTGCGGTCTATGCTGATCTGCTCGATGCCGGTGCCCGGAAGCGGCTTGCCATGGGGGTCTTTCCGCGCCGGCTCGCCTCTAACGGACAGCACGGCCAGGCCGTTGCCGTCATAGCCCCAGGTGGCGATGCGTTCGCGCAGGGCACGACCGTCATTGCCCGTGCCTTCCACCGTGATGCCGGTCAGCAGGCTGGGAAAGCGCGGGTTCTCATAGTGGTAGATGCGGCGGATGGTGCTGACGCTGGTGGTTGTGGGCGTGTCGCCGAGTGCGAAGGGCGGGCGCGGCTTGTCGGGGTCGTAACTGGTGGGCAGATGCACGTCAGTCAGATTGGCGCGCCGTGCAGGCTCAGGTGCGGCAGAGCCGGTTTCCGGTGCACCGTAGTCATAGAGAAAACGCCCCACTGGCGTATCGACGCTCTGTATGCCAGGGTAAGTGCCCGCCTTCAATGCCTTGCGGTCCGGATAGTGGAACAGCATGCTGCGCCCTTGCGGATCACTGACCTTGCGCAGCCGGCCGGCGTTGTCGCGCTCGATGCCCAGCCACTCGCCACTGGGCGCAAAGATATGGGTCAGGCGGCCGTTGCTGTCAAACGCCAGTTCACGGCCATTGGGCCAGCGCCAGCGGTAGTGCTGCTGGCGGCCCTGCCTGACGATGCGCACCTGCCCATGGGCCGGATCGGGTGCGGTGCACAGCGTGCTGCTCCAGGCAGTGCGGGAAAAGCGCAGCCGGGTGCCGTCGGCCTGGAGGATCTGCAGGCTGTCGCCCACCGGATACAGCCGGGTGTCATAGGAAAACTGCCAGCCGCGGCCGGCGCCGGACAGCGGCATGCCGGGCGCCGCATGATAGCTGTTGTAGTGCCGAACCAGTTCCAGGCCCAACAGGCCGGGCAGCGGCGCCATGTCGACTTCCCTTTGGTACTTGTTCCCGGTGATCAGATTGATCGGGTTGCCGGCTTCCTGGCTGACACCGCTGCCCTTGCTCATGCCGGCCGGCTGGCCGGCTTCGCAGGAGGGTCCCGCCTGCTGCAGGGCACAGGCAGGCGGCTCGTCCGCAGCCTGCGCCGGGAGGGTGGCAAGCGCATGCACTACCCAGAGCAGGCAGATGCATGCATGGCGGTATGAGGCCTTCATCGCGGCTCCTTGTGCATGGGCTTGCCGCAGGCGCAACTCATGGCTGGCTGGCGCTGCGCTTGATGTCCACCATCACGCGGCGGTTTGGCGCAAGGCAGGCGATTTTCTGTTCGGTGGTGCCGCCGCAACTCTCCAAAGGCACCACCGGGTTGGCCGCACCCTTGCCCACGACCGTGATGGGCACATCCGGAAAACCGCGACGTTTCATATAGTCGCGCACTGCCTCGGCACGGGCCTGGGACAACTTCAGGTTCACCGCTTCGCTGCCAAGCTGGTCGGTATAGCCGGTGACAGTGGCGGATTGAATCGTCTGGCCGTCCTTCTGGGCTGCCTTGACTTCATCGATCAGGGTGTCGAGCTGTGTCAGGCCATTGGTTTTCAGCACTGCGCTATCGAAGTCGAACAGGGTGTCGGCAGAAAGGGAATACGGCGCGCTATTGGCCGGGTCGACGGGGCACACCGGACAGGCCTTGCCGCCGCATTCATTCGTGGTGTCCTGGGTGTCGGCATTGTTGCCGCCCGTTCCATCCGATGTGTTGGTCGGGGCGTTGGCATTGCCGGAATTGTCCTGGCTGGCGTTGCCATTGCCGCCATTGCCTGTATCTGCGCTGCCCGTCGGGCCGGACCCACCAGGCGGCGTGGGCGGGTCGGCGGGTGGCTTCGGGTTGGCTTGCGGCCCGCCAGCGGATATCCAGACCGGGTCGGCCCATTCGATGGCCGGGCTGTTCATGTGCAGCGTGATATCGGTGGTGATGGGCACACGGCCCGCGGCGATCAGGCGTGCAGCGAAATCATCCTTATTGTCGCTGGCTTCCTGCGCGGCTTCGAGCGCCTCGGTGAAGATCCGGCCCACCAGCAGTACGCCCGGCTTGTAGCCATGGGTAATACGGATCTTGATCAGGTTGGCATCGAAAATGTTCTGGCCGGACTGCTTGCCAATGATGGCGGGATTACGCAGGGCCAGGCTGGAATTCGGTATCACCCGGGCTTCGGTTTTCAGCACTTCCTTTAACGCCGGGTCGTTGAAGTCATCGAAGCTCGCCCTGCTGGGGTTGATCAGTTCGATGCGGTAGTTGCCCTGCATGTCGGCGGCAGCCCGTACCACCGCCTGGGCAACCTCTGCCGCATTGCTGCCGCCACCGTACAGCGGCGCCAGATGGCGCAGGTAGGCTGTGCTGATGGAATCGGCCGTGGCGTTTTGCATGCTGCCGGAGCGGGTAGCCATGAAGGCGGCATGGTTGACCTGGTTCCTGGCCACGAACAGCAGGGTGTATTGCAACAAGGCCAGGCCGATCAGCAGCAGCACCGGCGCCACGACAACGAATTCGGTCATGCTGGCGCCATATGCTGGCCTTGCGCGGCGCGGGGAACGATGCCGGCCTGCTTCTTCAGCCCTGCTCGGGGCGCTTGAGCCGGCCGTGTTCATAGTCCGGAATGCACGAACTTCATCGCGATCGGAAAGAACAGCACGACGAAGGTGCAGGGAAAGATGAAGGCCAGCAGCGGAAACAGCAGTTTGACTGGCGCTTCCATGGCCAGCTTTTCGGCGCGCAGGAAACGTTCGGTGCGGCGCTGGTCGGCTTGCGCCCGCAGGATGGGGCCGAGATTCATGCCCATGCTTTCGGCCTGGATCACCGCGGTGGTAAACGCCGTGACACTGCCTTCGTTCAGCCGGGATGCCAGGCTGCGCAGCGAGGCGGCGCGTGACTTGCCGGCGCGGATGTCGCGCAGCAGGCGCTGGAATTCATCGCGCAACACACCCTTGGGGCCCTTGGCCACCGCCTGCGTCAATGCGCCCTGCATGTTCAGACCGGCTTCGACGCACAGGGTGATGATGTCCAGATAGAACGGCAGCGTCTTGAGCAGCTCGCGCCGGCGCTGGCTGATGCGGTCATTGAGCCAGATGCCGGGATAGGCCCAGCCCAGCAGCGCACCGGTAGCGATCACCAGAAGATAGCGGCTTGCCGGCATGCCGGAAGCGCCGGCTGCCGGATGGTCGAAGGACGCCATCATCCAGTAGAAGATCGATGCGGCAAGCAAGGCGCCGATCAGGCGGCTGGCAAGGAACTGCGCCGGATTGATGGCAAAGTCCACCCCGGCCTGGCCCAGGCGCACCAGCAGCAGCGCATGGCGGCGGGCTGCCAGCCGCGGCCCGATGAAATGGGCCATCCAGCTGATCGGCGCCCACAGCAGGCGAAAGCCCAGCGGCGGCGTGTCCTTGTAGGAGCGATCCTCAGGCGGCACCTCGGCCAGCGCCCGGCTCACCAGCCAGGTCAGGAGCGCGAATGCAAGGCCCGCCGCCAGGGAGATCGCGGCCAGGGCGAGACTGGCATGGCTTCCGGTCAGCATGTCCATGATGGCGTGCCCCTCATACCTACCTCATACATCGATGGCGACAATGCGGCGGATCACATACACGCCCAGCGACTCCAGCAGCGCGATGCCAGCCAGCGTGGCCCAGCCCAGCCGGGTATGCCAGAGATAGCTCATCGCCTCGGGTTCCATATGATTGAGAATCAGCATCAGCAACAGCGGCAGCAGGGAGACCACCCAGGCTTGCAGCTTGCCCTGCGCCGTCAGTGCGCCGATCTTTCCTTCCATCTGCAGGCGGCTGCGGATGGTATGGGCGGTGCGCTCCAGGGTTTCGGCCAGGCCGCCGCCGGTCTCGCTGGCGATCCGCATTGCCGACACCACCAGCACGGTGGTCTGGGTCGGCACGCGGCGGGCCAGGTTGTTCAGGCTTTGCTCCAGGGTCACGCCCAACCGCTGCTCGCGCAGCATCAATGTGAATTCCTGCGCCAGCGGCGCATGGGCTTCGGCCACCAGCTGCTGCATGGCCGCGTTCAGGCCAACGCCGGCGCGCAGGCCGCCGGAAAGCATCATCAGCGCATCCGGCAGTTGCTGTTCGAAGCGCTGCATGCGGCGTCGGCGCAGCGCGGCATAGACCAGTCGGGGCAGCATGGCCAGCGCGAAGAACACCGGTATGGCCAGCAGCAGGTTGCCGGTAAAAATCCATGTCAGGGCCGCGCCCAGAAGCATCACGGCAAGGTTGAGAATGAACAGCTGCCTGGGGTCGACAAACAGGAAGAATTCCTGCGCCTGGAAGCGGGTGCGCTCGGTGAAGCTGGCACGGTAGCGCGCCATTGCGCCCGAGCTGGCCTGCATCAGGAACCAGGCCAGCAAGGTGGCAGCAACAGCAATGGCCAGCAATGCAGCCAGCCTGATGTCGCCGCCGCTCATGGCCGAGACCCGACCTGGTCATGGGCATCCGGCGGATCGGCGGGCTGGAAGATCGCCATGTCCAGCTGTGCGCCCGAGGCCTGCAATTCCTCGTAGAAGCTTGGCACCATGTCACAGCCGGTGAAGTAGCCGCTGACCCTGTTCCCAGGCCCCCGGTAACCCAGGTTGACGAAGCGGAACAGTTCCTGCATCTGTATCTTGCCGCTCTCCATGCCGCTGATCTCGGTGATGCTGGTGACCTTGCGGCTGCCGCAGGCGAAGCGGGTCTGCTGCACCACGATGTGGACGGCGCTGGCGATCTGCTCGCGAATGGCAGTCAGCGGCAGGTCCATGCCGGCCATCAGCACCATGGTTTCCAGCCGCGCCAGGCCGTCTCGCGGCGTGTTGGCATGCAGCGTGGTCAGCGAACCTTCATGGCCCGTGTTCATGGCCTGCAGCATGTCGAGCGCTTCAGCGCCCCGGCATTCACCGACCACGATACGGTCCGGCCGCATGCGCAGGGTGTTCTTTACCAGGTCGCGGATCAGCACCGCGCCCTTGCCTTCCACATTGGCCGGGCGCGACTCCAGGCTGATCAGGTGGGCATGGCTGAGCTTGAGTTCGGCTGCATCCTCGACAGTCACCACCCGCTCGCCGCCCGGAATGAAGTTGGAAAGGATATTGAGCAGCGTGGTCTTGCCGGAACCGGTGCCGCCGGACACGACCATGTTCTTGCGCGCCACCACGCAGGTTTCCAGAAAGCTGGCCATCTGCGGACTGATGGCATTGAAGCGGACCAGGTCGTCGGCGCCGAGCTTGTGCCTGGCAAATTTCCGTATCGTCAGGCAAGGCCCCTTCAGTGCCAACGGCGGGATGATGGCATTGACCCGGGAGCCGTCCTTGAGCCTGGCATCCACCATGGGCGAGGACTCGTCGATGCGACGGCCCAGCGGTGCGACGATGCGCTCGATCACGCCCATCACCGCGCGGTCGCCGGTGAAGGTCATCGGGTGGCGCTGCAGCTGGCCGCTGCGCTCGACATAAATCTCGTCATAGCGATTGACCATGATTTCCGACACGCTGTCATCGGCCAGCAATTCTTCCAGCGGCCCCAGCGCGATGGCTTCGTTGATCACCTGTGTCGTCAGCAGAGCGCGGTCCAGCTCCGCTGGAATCTGGGCGTCAGCCTCCCGCATGATCTGGCGCACCAGAAGCTCGGTCTCGTGACGCAGCTGCTGGTCCGACATGCCATGCACATCCTGGCGCCGCAGGTCCATGGTTTCCAGCAAACGGGTATGGATGATCTTGCGCCATTCGAATTCATGTTGCTGCGCCAGGTGCTCGCCTGCCGGTCTTGGCAGCGCCTCGGGCACGGCGGGCGTGCCGGGCACATGCTGCACCTCTCGCTGCTGTGCCTTGGGGACGCTTGCCACTGCGGTTGCCTGCGGCGCACGCACAGGCTGCGCCGGCCGCAATGAAGGCGGCGCGGGCGGCTCGCTCTTGTCGATGACCAGGAGGCGCAACTGGAACGGGCCGATGGCGATCATGTCTGCGCTGGTTAATGGCCCGTACTGACCGCTGATGCGGCTGCCATTGACTGCCACGCCGCCGAAGCCGCCCAGGTCTTCCACCAGTACGCCGCCTGGCGTGGCAAACAGGCGTGCATGCTCGCGTCCGACACGCCAGCTGTCCAGCCTGATTTCATTCTGCGCGCCCTTGCCAATCACGCATTCATCAGGCACTTGCAGCACGCGCCTGCTGCCATCCGCATCCAGCAGTTCAAGGTCCAGCATGGCATTCTCCCGTTATCGATTCACCTGACCTGCTTCGTCCGGCACCAGCCACTGGCTGGCCACCCAGCCGCGCTGCCCACCTACCTTCACCGCCGTCCAGTAAGCGCGCTGTGGCTGCGGCAGGATCTCGACCACCGTGCCGGCGCGCAGCTGGCGCAACATCGGCGCATTGATGTCGGGCGTGACCCGCAGCGCCAGCCGGTCCGCAATCACCCGCATCCGGCCCGGGCTGGTGTCGCCTGCCTGAGCTGCGGGGCTGGCCGCATTGATAGGCGCGATCGGCACGCCAATGGCATCGGCATCCTTGCTCTGGCTGTCACGCGGCACGGGCTGCGGCGTTGCCTGCCCTACTGGCTGTAGCGCATCAGCGGCAATCCAGCCACTGACTTCACCCACCAGCACATGCCGCCAGCGACTGCTATCGACTTCGGGCTGCTGCGCGCCCATGCGTACCGCAGCGCCGCGGCCCAGGGTCATGATTGCGGCCGACGCGGCGTGCGGCCGCAGGCGCAGCAGCGCACTGGGACTGGTTACCATCAGCAGGCTGCCGCCGGGCGGATCGAACTGCAGATGGGAACGTGTTGGCGTTTCGTCGGCTGGTGCAACCGGGGTGAAGTTGCCAGCGTCGCGTCCGGGTTGCAGCGGCTGGCTCAGATAGGGCGCCGGGCCCATGGTCGCCTGCAGTCTTTCTTCTGTGCGACGCACGCGGTCAGCCAGTTCGGGTGTCCTGCTATCAACAACGGTAGGCGTCACGAACACTACCAGCTCGGTCTCCTTGTTCTGGAAGCGCTTGGAGCGGAACAGCGCGCCCAGGATGGGCAGGTCGCCCAGGAACGGCACCTTGTCGATATCGGTGCTGGTTTCGCGCGACAGCAGGCCGGACAGAACAATGGTCTCGCCGCTGTTCACATTGAATTCGGTACTGGTCTTGCGGGTGCGCAGCCCGGGGCCGGCGGGCGTGGAAATGGCGGCGTCGATCGAACTGACTTCGCTGTCGATCATTGCCCGCACCACGCCGTGGCTGTCCACCCGTGGCTGAATGTCGAGCTTGACGCCATAGGGCTTGAACAGGACCGTCGGTCCGTTGATGGTGGATACCGTGTAGGGATATTCGCCACCAGCCAGAAAACTGGCCTTGGCTCCATTGCGTGCAGATAGCTGAGGCTCGGCCAGGATGCTGGCGCGGCCGTTCTGCGCCAGCAGATTCAGTTGCGCATTCAGGCCAATGTTGACGCCCGACAGGATGTTGAGCCCGTTCGGCAGCGGCACGCCGCCGCCTGCCGGCACGCCTTCGATACCTTGCGGCACCGAAATTGGCGCGGCGTTGCCCTGACCTGCGGTCTGGATATTGATTTGGTAGGGTCCGTCGGTGCCGCGGCGTAGTGGCGACCAGATTCCCGCAATCGCGCCGCCGCCGGCGGGCGTCCATTTGATGCCATGTTCGCGCAATTCACTAACGGGAAACTCGGCAATCTTCACATCCAGCAGCACCATTTTTTCCCAGCCCAGGCGATTGGTGAAGTTGACGATCTGCGGATACCGCTTGCCCAGCTCATCGATTTTCAACAGGTCGAAGTCGGACAAGCCATCGCCTTCGACAATGACCTTGTCGCCGATCACCGATGCGCGGGCGCTCGGTATCGTCGCCAGGAAGGCGGCGACTTCCCGCGCATATCGGCTGGTGTCGCCGGGAATGATATTGACCTTGAGGCGCTGATAACGGCCGTCCTCGTTCCAGACAAAGAGCGAGGAGGTGCCGACGGCATTGGCGAACAGGATGGTTTCCCGGCCATCGAGCGCTGCGGCGGTCAGGATCTGGCCATTGCCGACCGCAATGCGACCCACGCCAGGTGTGGGGAACACCCGCGACTCGCCGACGAACATCTCGATCTCGGGAATGTCGACCGGCTCATCGGCCTTGCGGATCGGCGCATAAGGCTGGTTGACCAGCACTGGCGCTGTCTTCCTGCGCGGGCGTAGCTGTTCTGCGTAGCCATGAGCCGCCACTGGTGCAGGTGGCGATGTGCCCGCAGCCTTGCCTGCGGCAGAAGCCGGTGCTGGTGCCGGCGCGGCAACGATGGTGCTGGTGGAACTGGCGCCCGCAAGCGCGGGTTCCGCTGCACCTGAGTAAGCGCTCATCAGCACAAGAATAAAGATGAGCGGCACCGTGGCATGGCGGCGGACTGTCGGAAAGGACATGAGGAGATTCCCAATCATTGAAGCTGGCGCAGGTCGGCAGCGCGGCTTGCGCCTGGGACGGTGGGAGCCGATGCGCCCGGCACATCGGCTGCATCGGCCGCATTGGTTGAAGGCAAAGGCGCAGCGCCTGCAGCCGACGGCGTCAGCACCGGAACGGTTGCGGCCGGCTGCGTCTTCGCGGCTGCCACGTTCGAGCCGACCGCCGTCGTACCGCCGGAAGCCGCCTTGTAGCCGCCCAGCCATAGCGCTTCGGGTGGAAACTTGCTCACCCGGCCGCCGTATAGCACCGGAATCTCCGGATCTTGATTCAGGCCCTGCCCGAGCAATGCATTCATGTCGAGCACATCGCCAGGCGCGGCCTGCCTGTCGCCCGGATTACGCAGCAGCGCGGTGATCTTGCCGCCGTCGCGGGCGGCAATCAGGGTAGTGGCCTGCGATGGCGTGACATTGAGCGTGACCGTTGCATACTGCTTGCGCTCGCCAGTGACCGGGTCGTCGACCAGCCGCTGGCCAGTGGCGATCACCTGCACTCCTTGCAGCAGCGGCATGGTGAGCTTGTTGCCCTTGCGATCCAGGCTTGCAATCAGGTCGATCACATCGCCAGGCTCCAGCAGGCCCGAGATGGAGTTGATTTCATCGACGGCAACCGTCATTGCCCGCCAGCCCATGCCGACGCGGGCGGAGAATGTGGCTGGCTTGCTCGCTTCAAGCATGCTCGACAGCAGCATTTCACCACCCTTGATGTTGTAGGCAAGCTTGCGTCCCACGGCGCTGCCGAAGCTGTCATTGGTCAGCGCATTGGAATGGGCATAGTCCCGGGGGATGGGACGCAGCGCGACATTGCCCGGCCCGATTTCCTGCCCCTTGGGGAGATCCGTCCTGGCCACCACCACTTCCACCATCGCGGTCCGGCTACGGGCTTCGATCGCATCGATGCGGGCGGAGAGGAAACGGTTGGCCGCCAGCGCTGCAATGACGCCAATGACCAGCGCAAAACCCAGCACCAGCGTGGTTTTTCCCGGACGCGGAAAAGAGGGAAGCGCAAGTTTCATGTGGTCATTCGCTCAAAGAGATGGCGTAGGTGAATTTCTGGTAGGCGATGCGCAGCGCATCGACGAGTTGCCACAGCACGCTGTCCGTGTTGGCCATGCCTATGCCGAGCGTCAGCGCAATCGCTGCGCAAACCACGGCGTATTCCACCCCGGACTGACCGCCGCAACGTCGCGCCTGCCTCATCGCGCACCATCGATGGTGAGGATCGTATTGAGCACAACTGCGCTGGAGCCGTCGGCATGGGCCAGGATGACGGCGGTGGATTCCCGCGCTGCGCCACGAAAATAGAGTGTCTGGGACGGCGGTGCGATGGTCCGCACCTCGCGCTCCAAGGCATAACCGTCCTGCTGCATCAGGTTGCTGATGGCATTGCGGGTCAGGCTTGACGAATGCGGACTGTCCAGCACCAGGTACTGATAGTGGCGCCCTGCATCATGTCCACGGGTCAGGCTCTGCAATCGCATGCCGGACGGCAGGCGTGACAGCCAGCGTGCCTGCAGGCTGCGTTCCTCTTCGCGGCCTGCCACCATGGCCGGCAGGTCAGTCTGGGCAATCAGGCCGCGCGAACCGCTGCCGGCCGGCGCGATCTGCACCGTCAGGAACTCGGTGCCTTGCGCCCGGCCCAATACCATACCGGTGCCGACATGGTTTTCAACCAGCGGCATGCCCAGGCTGGCCCGAAACCAGGCAATGACTTCAACTGCCGACTGCTTGCTGAGAAATCCCTGCACTTGCATCGGCATGCCGTTGGCTGAGATGGTGCCGCCCAGTGAGAATCCTTGAGCACCGGGAGGCAGACGCACTTCACGCGATTGCGTCGTGTCGGCTGCGTAGGCGAGCGGCCATGCCAATGCAGCAAGCAGCAGGAAGCGTCGTGAGAGGCTCATGGCGTTTTTTTCCCCTGAAGTCGGTCCTGTGGCACCACATCACGCCAGGCTGTCAGATCGCCGAAACGTGGCGCCTCGACCTTATTAAGGTCGACATATTTGATGGCCGGGGAGATCACACTTTCCGGTATCACCGCATTGATCGGCGCCATGCGGCCAAAGCGCTGCTCTGCCTGCATTGGCGAAGCGGCTGTCCAGGCATCCGGCAGCACGCTCGCATGCCGCTCGATGGTCAGGTCGAGCTTGTCGAAGGGCTCGATGCTGCGCACGCCTTCGGGCAGATTGGCAAGCCTGACCGCGACATTGGCGCGGTAAATACCGTTAGTGGAAAGACCCGCAAGGCTGGCCCACGGGAAAAGCAAGGTATCGCTGGCCCTGGTATAGCCATCGGCATGTTTTTCGCCATGCGATGCGCCAAAGGACAATGCAATGTCATCGGGATTGCGTATCAGCGGCTTGCCGAACGGGTCGTTCCAATAGTCCTTGAGTGCGGCTTTCTGTTCCGGGCCGCTTCTGATGCCAGCCTGCGCCGGGCCAAAATAGCGTTGCCGCAATTCGTTGCGCAGTTGTGACGGGGATTTGTGGCTGTTGTTGCCGTCGTTGCGCAGCACGGCATCGAATGCAGCGTAACGGCTGGCCATCTGGCTTGCATGGCTGATGTCCTGGTATTTGCCGATAACGGGCAACAACAGGAACAGCGGAATCAGCACCAGGCTGATGACCAGGAACTCCGTCAGCGCCTGGCCGTGCATTGCCGCCCCGGCCCCTGCCCTTGCGCCCTGCCCGTGCGCCAAGCTGCTCATTTTTGCGCCCCTGCTGCGGGTGCCAGCAGTGATGGGTCCAGCAGGCGCACATGCCAGTAGGGATTGAACAGACTGGGCAATTCGGAAGGCTTGCCGCGTGCACTGCCCCATGTGTTGTTCGCACTGCCAGGCGGCCGTTCGAACCACACCTCCACTGCCGCGCTGGCCGTCATTTCACCATTCGACAGCTTGGACTGATAGGCAGTCACATTCGGCCGCGCGCCTGCAGGATCGGGCGCCTGCCTGATCGCCGATCGTCCTTCAGGGGTGGCAAGCTGGTCGCGCTGGCGCGTGAGCTTGACCTGCAGCTTGAGCCGGGGCTCGGGCGCGCCAGGCTTCAGGTAATCGGCATTGAGGTCCTGGAAGGCTGGCAGGCCGGTGTACTCGGCCCACTGATCGGAAGAGGCCAGGCTGTGGGCATAGGGATTGGTGCGTGGCGAGCCGCCCAGCGCTGCGTCGGAATCGTCCTGGTCGGCATCATCCGGATGGGCCTGCTGCTCGCCCCAGGCGATGGGATGTTCGCGGCTGCGGCAACGCTTGAAAATGCGGCCGGTATTGCGAAACTCCCAATAGGACTCGGTATCTTCGGCCTTCCATTCATCGTAATTGACCAGTTCGGTGCCGCCGCGCCGCTTGACCGAGTTCTTTCGCCAATTCAGTACGCACACCCATTGCCGGGGGTCTGGTGCGCTGGCTTCGGCAGTCCAGTTGCGTTGCCTGACGAAGCCATCGCTATAGGCAGCGATCTTGGTCACTTCCGCGAAGCGCGCGCGCTCGGCGCCTTCATAACGGCGCGTAAAGCCCGGCCAGCTGTCGGTCAGCAGCTGCGCGGTGGCCGTGACGCTGCCGTCGCCGCGATAGTTGGCGTCCGCAATCTCCTGCATCACCGTGGCGCGTGACAACTGGAAGGCAGTCAGGGTTGCGTTGCCGCTGCCATTGGCCGTGCCGGAACCATGCAACGCTTTCTGCGCCAGCTGGATCAGCTTCTTGTTGGCCTCCACGCCGACGACGATTTTCTGCATCAGCATCGGCAGCTGTTCGGCGGCCTGGGCAACGAACTCGCCTGCATACTGCACGGATAGGTAGCAGGTAGCGGCGAACAAGACATCGTATTTGAACGCCACACCATATGCTTCACCAACGCCGTTTGGATCCATGCATTCAGGAAACTGCCACGGCAGGTTTTCCGCATGCGTCTTCACGTACTGCGACCAGGAAGACAGGCTGACCATTTGCGCAATCAGTACTTCATTGGCAACCAGGGCGCGGTTGCCATAGGCGTCGAAATTCAATGCCCTGGCCTGCATCACGCCCGCGCCATAGGCAACGGCGTCAGCGGTGGTGACCAGGCGGTTTTTTTCGGTAACAACCTGCCCGGTGTTGAACAGGAAATAGGTGCCGGCCAGTCCGGCGATCAGGAAAAAAATGCCCAGGACCAGCGCCTGTCCACGCTGGCGGTGCAGTGTGCAAACCGAGGAATGCAATGGCTTTCGCACCGCTGCTGTCGGGAGACGGCGAGGCAGGCGCATGGGAAGTATCCGGCAAGCGCCTACTTCGCCTTGTCCGCGCCGTCTGCATAGTTCGACAAGCCTTTTGCCTTTTGCTGGTCGTCCGTTTTGGCCGCCGCGGTGCCTGCCGCCGTGGCGGCGGCTGCACCTGACTTGCCACCCACCTCGTTGGCGATCGCCGACATCTGGCTGCGTATGGTCTGTCCGAAGAACTGGTAGACGGCAATGGCCGCCACCGCGATCAGCGCAACGATGATGATGTATTCGGTCATGCCCTGACCGCGTGATTGAACTGCACGAAGATGACGCATGCGAGCACTCCCTGAAAAGACGACGTTGAAGAGGGTTGCGGTCAGACGGGCTTGCAGGGCAAGGCGTGGATGGCTGCCTTGTGGAGAGGGAGTATAAAAACGGCAGATGTCGCCAGAAGCTAGAAACATTGGCAGTTGACAGACCTGCCCTGCTTGCCTTTCGCCACGCCAGCGCAGGGTTGGCCAGCCTGCGGGCCGCTGCTGTGGCGGCCGCGCCGCGGTGGGTAGGGAAGATTGCATAAAGGGTTGCCAATGCAAATGAGAATAGTTATCATTTCTGGCGATGCTCAGTGCCAGCTCGAGCATCGTCCATCCAGCCAGCAATGCCCTCCCGCGGATAGCCAGCCACAACACCAGTCAGCGCCTCTCGTCGCGTATGCCGCAACGAGCTATCCCAGGAGAAGAACAGCATGCAACGTCCCGCTCTGCGGCCCCTCGCCGTCGATATCAGCCACCCCGAATTGAGCGCCGCCGGCGCCCGCCGTCCTGCCCTGCTGCCGCTGGGCGCGATGGTGGCCGCCGTTGCCCTTTCGGGCGTGGCGCATGCGCAGGAAACCGCGCAGGCGGAAGCGGCTGCGCTGCCGGCAATCAACGTCAAGACCCAGCGCGAGGAAAACCTGGGCTACCAGGGCGTGAAAACCACCGTGGGCAAGACGCCGCAGCTGCTGCGCGACGTACCGCAGGCGGTCACGGTGGTGACCGAGCAGCTGATCCAGGACCGCGGCGCCGACACGCTGAAGGAAGCGCTGCGCAATGTCGCCGGCCTGACCTTCAATGCGGGCGAAGGCGGCCGCATCGGCGACAACATCACGCTGCGCGGCTATTCGCTGGTCGGCGACCTGTATCTCGATGGCATGCGCGACATCGCGCAGTACAACCGCGAGATCTTCAACATCGAGCAGGTGGATGTGCTGCGCGGCTCGGCATCGATGCTGTTTGGCCGCGGCTCGACCGGCGGCGTGGTGAACCAGGTCAGCAAGAAGCCCTTCCTGTCCAACATAAACGAAGCCGCCCTGACCGTGGGCAGCGATTCCTACAAGCGCGGCACCGCCGACCTGAACCGGGTGGTGGGCGAGAATGCCGCGGTGCGCCTGAACGTGATGAAGACCGACACCGACAGCTTCCGCGACGGCGTGCACAGCGAGCGCTGGGGCGTGGCGCCGTCCTTCAGCTGGGGCATCGGCACCAGGGACGAGTTCAATCTGTCCTACTACAAGCTCAAGGGCAACAACACGCCCGACTTCGGCGTGCCCTACTTCAATGGCAAGCCGCTGAACGTGCCGGTCAACACCTTCTACGGCCTGCCTGGTTCCGATTACCAGCGCGAAGACACCGACATGGCAACCGCCAGCTGGACCCATCGCTTCGACAACGACACCTCGGTGCGCACCGTGCTGCGCAAGGCCGACTACGACCGCGACCTGTGGGCCGTGGCGCCGCGCCTGGCGGCCAACACCAGCTTCATTGCCCCGAGCACCTTCATCAACCGCCAGGCACAGCGCCGCGGCGGCGTCGAGCACACGCTGACCAGCCAGACCGACTTCACCACCAAGCTGGAAGCGGCAGGCATGAAGCATGAAATCCTGCTGGGTGCGGAGCTGGTGAAGGAAGAAGCCAACCGCTGGAATTACGCCACCACGCCGGCCAATCCGTCGACCACGGTGGGCAACATCAATGCCTATCCGGTGCTGCCGCCCGGCTACGGCAACAAGACCCGCATCAATCCGGTCAGCTACGACGCCCATACCGTAGGCATTTATGGCCAGGACATGATCAGCCTGAACAAGCAGTGGAAGGTGCTGGTGGGCGCCCGCCACGACCGCTTCTCCGCCGACTATGAGCGCACCGCCCCGGCCGGTCCGCTGTCGCGCACCGATGCCGAGTGGAGCTATCGCACCGGCCTGATCTTCCAGCCGACCGACACGGCGTCGTACTACGCTTCCTACGGCACCTCGTTCAATCCGTCCGGCGAACTGTATGCGCTGGACGACCGCGGCGCCAATACGCCGCCGGAAAAGAACCGCAACATCGAGCTCGGCGCCAAGTGGGACCTGCTGGACGGCAACGTGATGTTCCGCACCGCACTGTTCCGCTCCGAAAAGACCAATGAGCGCAATACCGACCTGGCCGTGAGCATCGAGCAGAACCTGCTGAGCGGCAAGCGCCATACCGACGGCATCGAGTTCGAGCTGGCCGGCCGGATCACGCCGAACTGGGAAATCTTCGGCGGCCTGGCGCTGATGAACGCCAAGATCGACGCCGCTACCGGCACCCAGCAAAATACGCTGGGCAAGCGTCCGATCAATACGCCGCAGCACACCGCCAATATCTGGAGCACCTACCGGGTCAGCGAGCGCTTCAAGCTCGGCGGCGGCGTGGAAGCGGTGGGCAAGCGTTATGGCAACACCACCAATACCAACGAGGCGCCGTCCTATGTGCGCTGGGATGCAATGGCCGAGTACCAGATGGATAAATGGGCCTTGAAGCTGAACGTCTTCAACCTGTTCAACCGCAAGTACTATGAGGGCGTGTATGCCGGCCATATCGTGCCGGGCACCACCCGCATCGCCCAGCTGACGCTGTCCACCAAGTTCTGACCAGGAGTCCTCCATGTTGCTGCGCGTACCCGAAGTCCTTTCGCCCGACGCGCTGGCCCGGTGCCGCGCCATCATGGAGGAAGCTGACTGGGCGGATGGCAAGATCACCGCCGGCACCCAGTCGGAGCAGGTCAAGAACAACCGGCAATTGCCGGAAGATTCGGAAGCCGCGCGCGCGGCGCGTGCCATCGTGCTCGATGCGCTGGGCAGGAGCGCGCTGTTCATTACCGGCGCGCTGCCCAAGAAAACCTATCCGCCGCTGTTCAACCGCTACGACGGCGCGTCCAATGCCTTCGGCAACCACATCGACAATTCGGTCCGCACCTCGCCCATCACCGGCGCCTGGGTCCGTACCGACCTGTCGGCCACGCTGTTCCTGTCCGAACCGGAGGAATACGATGGCGGCGAACTGGTGGTCGAGGACACCTTCGGCAGCCAGTCGGTGAAGCTGGCCGCCGGCGACCTGATCCTGTACCCGGCGTCCAGCGTGCACCGGGTCGAGCCGGTCACCCGCGGCTGCCGCCTGGCTTCCTTCTTCTGGATAGAAAGCATGGTGCGCGACGACGCCCAGCGCCGCCTGCTGTTCGACCTCGACATGTCCATCCTCACCCTGCGCGGCACCGGGGGCGATACGCCGCCGGTGGTCAAGCTGACAGGCTGCTATCACAACCTGTTGCGGATGTGGGCCGACACCTGAAGCCCATGGCTGGCAGTGAGCATGAAAGCAAAACGGCGCAACCAGCGCCGTTTTTAATTTAAACACCTATGCAGGCACACGCCGCACAAGCCATTAATGAAGCATTAATGCGGAACGCTATCCTTAAAGGAAGGCCGCTCGGACACCTTGTCGAACAGGCGCGCCAGATTCGGGTAATCGTCGCGCCAGGTGATTTCCGGGAAACGGAATGACAGCCATCCCAGCGCGCAGCCTATGGCCACGTCGGCCAGGGTGAACTGGTTGCCCATGCAGTAAGGCGTCTCGGCCAGGTCCTGCGACATGGTTTTCAGGCCGGCATGCACCTTGCCCATCTGGCGGTCCATCCAGATCTGGCTCTGCTGCTCGACCGGGCGCAGGGTTTTTTCCAGACGCACCAGGATCGCGGCATCGAGCACGCCATCGGCCAGCGCTTCCCAGCACTTGACGACCGCCCGCTCGCGGCTCTGCGCGGGAATCAGCTTGCCGACTGGCGTCAAGGTGTCCAGGTATTCGACGATGACGCGGGAATCGAACATCGCGGCGCCGTCTTCCATGATCAGGCATGGCACCTTGCCCAGCGGATTGGATTGCGGAACGGTGGTTTCGGGGCCCCAGACGTTATCCAGTACCAGCTCGTAATCGAGCTTTTTTTCGGCCATGACGACGCGCACTTTACGCACATAAGGGCTGGCGAGGGAACCGAGTAGTTTCATAGAGAGTTTTTAGAGCATCTAACAAAATGGAATTTTCGTTGTCATAGCAACTCGTCGATAATTATCGTGGCGAGGCAATATGGCACGCGAACTGGTTGATGATGAATTGTGGCAAACAGTCCGACCCCTACTGCCAGT
>NZ_JACYOX010000046.1 GCF_015352955.1 Noviherbaspirillum soli | reverse complement strand
CTTCCAGCCAGCCGCGTTCGTCCGCCGTCAACTTCAGCACATATTTTCGGTTCATTGCGATCTCCTTCCCGACAACCTCCCGTTAGATCGCTTTAAAACCGAAAAATGTCCTGTGTCAGACTACTAGTGAAAAAAAGCGGTCCGCGCCAGTGTTCTCCAGCACATCCAGCCCTAATAGGAAAGACCCGGAAAGTCCGATGGGCAAGATAGGCAAGAGCGGATTGCCAAGTCGAAAATCTTCATCAGCTAATCCCCAGGCTAATCAGCAAGAAACGCAACTGCTGATAGAGTTAGATAATTCTTGGGTTTCCTCTGAAGAGGATGGGTCAAGCTTGCATTATGGGCAAGATAAAGAAAACATTCCTGTCACAGCCAGACGCATCAAGAAAACCAGCCAACCGGCATTGCGAACTACTGCTACATCAGGCACAAAACCATCCAACGGCAAGGCGCCCGCACCGACGGCCAAATCAGTTGATATAGCCACTGGACAGGACAGCAGTCTGGTCGACAGTAGCTTGGATCAAGCTTCTAACGTCGTTTCCACTTCCGACGCGACCAAACAAAAAGCTTCGGGCCTGGCAAGGACGACAACAGTCGTAGCAGCAAAGAAAAGAGCAAGCGTGCCCAATGCAACGCAATCGCCCGTTAAACCGGCGAAAGATCAGGATCATCAAGACTTATTGCCACTAGGGCCAGGTCAGAAGAAGCAAAAAGCAAAAGTAATACAAGAAACTAAGCAACAGCGGCTGCAGAGGCTGATGCCGGAAGAGGTCGCTTACATGAACGGATATAAAGTTGATTTGATAGAGCTGATGACCGGCGAGGACACTGATCAAAATGCCGAAGTGCTGTATCAACAAGTGGCCGCGATTTGTACTGACAAAAAGCTTAAAAAATCGCAAAAGCTGGAATGCTTGCGAGGAGAGGCGGGGAAAGTTTGCACAACGCTGACACAGGATGTGAATGCCTATTTTGACGCTTTGGTCATCCAGCATTATGTTGATAATCATGCGCAGCATTCAAAAAAGGAAAATGAACCAAAAAAAGGAATGCGTCGGAGTAATGAGGGGGAAAGGAAAGGTCTTTTGTCGGGTAATGACCCGGAAAATGACGATGACAATATCGCTGGTCACGATAATGATTCAATTATCGCGCCCGATAAAAAAAAATATAACCAAGATTATGTGCTGGAAGAATTCAAGTCTACTTTGAATTGGTGGGAAAGAAGAAAGCTGGAAAAGATTCAACCCGAGGAAAAATTTGCGAACGATCCTCACAGGAAGGCTGAGTTGCAGAAGATAGAGCTGCTGAGGAAAATGCAGAAAAGGCTAACTGCCGATGAAAGATCGATTATTCGTCGTGATGCAAAAATATATCATGACCTTCTAGTAAATTCCGGCTTGCCGGTTCTGCATATTGCGGTAAAAAATGAAAGCTGCAAACTGGTGAGAGCTTACCTTCTGGCAGTAATGTCGTTCGCTCCTTCTTCTATTACGAAAAACGTTATACAGGCAAAACAACATCAGGGTTTGCAGGCCTTTTATTGGGCAATGACACATTCCACGACCGACATGATCAAAATTTTCATGGAAACGGTCTTGAACTCCGATTTTTTATTTTTCGAAGAAAAGAAAGAAATTCTCCATGCCCGCAGACCAGATCCTGAGAAAAATGGGGCTTTTGGTATTGGTGGATTTTATATGGCGATGGCATCGGGTGACATCGCAAGAGCGGATGCTTTTATGTCGCAATTGCTGGCGTGGGATCCTAACTGCAGAATTCAGCAGTTTTCTGATATAAAGGTTGAATTGTTGGAGGGATTCAAGTCGAATTGGCTTAAAGATAAAGCGAAGGGTGCGGCCGTCGAGAATGGTCATAAGGAATTGGTTGAGAAATACAATCAATATGTAGAAAGTTCGCATTTGCGGAGAATCGAAAAAGACCTCTTATTTGCATATAATAAAATTCATGACCCGCAGGAACGCTATCTGCGATTTGAAAATGAAGCGGAGGCCGAGGCAGCGGAAAAATTGATGCAGGAAGTGTTTAAAACTTTAAACATGAAAATGCCTAGAGAGGGTGGGGACCTTCCGCAGGATGTTGAGATGGCGCCTGGCGTTCCAATGCAAGGTCATACTAGAACACACAAGATTATTGCTCACGAACGGAAGCGTTCTATATTAGAAATGAATAAAAAACCAATTCCGGAGTATCTAAAGAAAAAATCAATTAAGGATTACGCGTCCCGTCCGTTTAGAAACGTGGATGAAGCCGGTAATTATGCGACGCTTTCAACTTTTCCCAAGCCAAATCAAAACGAAAAACGGCGAACAGATGGTGACTATCTGTTGGGCCCACCACCTGCAATAAGCAAACAAGCGAGAAGAAACTCTTGGCAGGAAAGAAAAGAAAATAATACGCTTCCACCTCGTTCTGGCAGTTATGCTAGCGGGCTGGTAAGCTTGGCGGCGTTGCCGGCTTTGCCGGCCTCTATGTCTGCTCTTCCCCGACTTGATGAACTCAGCCCAATCAAGCTAACACCCAGCCCTAAGCGACGCTCCAGCCAGCATACCGGGCTGCCAAATGGCACGCCGACAAGACTTTTTACTGAAAAAGCAGGAAGGCTGTCACCGACTTCAGACAGTTCGTCCATCAACAGGAAAAATCTCCAGAAACGCCGCTCCATGAAAGAAGCTAATCGCGTTACTGACGGGTCAGACTTATCTATTCCGAGCTAGGAGCTTGCGCGGCAGAAGGCGGCCAAGCGAAACGTGCGAAAAACGAGGCCAGTTTGGTAGTGCCAACAAGCCTAGGGGGCTAAACACTTCTTTGCCCCTTGGGCGCAGGTGGTGATACCGAGCTGGACCGTTTTCTCGCGCGTTGCAGCCGCCGACCCCTCTGCCGCGCGGGCTTCCGAGTCGCAGCACTGAAAAAACGCGAAAGCGACGTAAGTTTTTACTTTTGCAACCCGTCACAATCTATTTTTCCGGTTTCGTCATTCTTAAAAACCGCCCCACGCGCCTCGCGCGGCCCTTATGAGTAGAAACACCAGGCGAGTAGACTGAACGCACGCATGGACTGTGGCCGAATGCTTCTTGGAGGTATGAACCCCGTCAAAAAACCTGGCCCAGGGGAAGTTGCGGACTCATCTGTGGTGGCGCCGTTAGGTGACCCCGTTTAGGAAATTGATTTAACCCGAGTCCCCGTCCTGCGCTTATTGTTCAGGAGGTAGGCCATGTCTCAAGAGCGTACGCGATCCAAGCCCACCGGGCTGCCGATCATTCATCCCTTTGCTGCGGGAATCGACATCGGCTCGCGCTTCCATGTCGTTGCGGTCAGTCCCGATTTATGCGATGAACCCGTCCAAACTTTCCAGGCGTTCACCAGCGATCTGCAGCGCATGGCAGACTGGCTGATGGCAACCGGCACCAAGACCGTGGTCATGGAATCGACCGGCGTCTACTGGGTTGCCGCCTATGAAGTCCTGGAAGCATGTGGCCTGGAAGTCATACTTGCCAATGCCCGGGAGGCACGTGCAGTGCCTGGCAGGAAGAGCGATGTCAACGATGCACAGTGGCTACAGCGACTTCACGCCTGTGGGCTGTTACGGGCCAGCTTCCGCCCGGGCCGCGCCATTGCAGAGTTAAGAGCTTACCTCCGGGCGCGCGAACGGCATACCGATTATGCTGCCGCGCACATTCAGCACATGCAGAAGGCGCTGACCTTCATGAACATCCAGCTGCATCACGTGATTGCCTCCATTACGGGCACGACCGGCATGAGCATCATCCGGGCTATCGTCGCCGGTGAACGCGATCCCGACAAGCTGGCTGCCATGCGCGATGTGCGATGCAAGGAAAGCCAGGAGACCATCCGCAGCGCCCTGGTCGGCAACTACCAACCGGAGCATCTGTTTGCGCTCAAGCAGGCGCTTGCCCTGTATGACTTTTACCAGCACTGCATTGAAGAATGCGATACTGAAATTGAACATGCGGTCGCAGCATTGAATATCGACAGACCGATCCCGGAAGCGCCGCTGCCTAAGCCCAAGCATCGGGGCAAGATGCCGAACGCTCCTGCTTTCGACGTGCGCCGTGCCCTATATCAGCTCACTGGTACGGACCTGACGCAAATACACGGCATTGGTCCGTTCCTCGCCCTGCGCCTGGTCGGCGAGTGCGGCACGGACCTGTCACGCTGGCCTACCGCCAAGCACTTCACATCCTGGCTCACGCTGTCACCTGGCTGCAAGATTAGCGGCGGCAAGGTGCTGTCGGCGCATACACGCAAAACCAGCAACAGAGTGACTGTGGCGCTCCGGCTGGCAGCGGTCACGGTGGGAAAAAGCCATACCGCTCTGGGCGCCTTCTACCGACGACTTGCCGCCCGTATTGGCAATGCCAAGGCAGTCACAGCGACTGCACGCAAGATCGCCGTGCTGTTCTACAACGCCATGCGCTTTGGAATGGACTATCGGGATCCGGGCGCCGACTACTATGAGCAACAGTACCGCAACCGGGTCATCAAGCAGCTCCATCGTCGCGCTGCTCAGTTTGGGTTTAATTTACAGCCACAAGATCCACTACAAAAGGGTGGTGTTTCTTAGGAACAGCTTCGATCTTTTACTAGTGATGCGTCTAGAGTGGTGTATAAGTTGATTCGTGGGGAGACGGTGAGAGAGTTGAGGCTGACATGCACATTCAAACAGCGCTGCATGCGTCAAAACAAAAGGATGCATGCAGCGTTTTCAAGTAATGTGGAAACTTGGATTTGTCTTGAGCCAGTTCCGCCACCATTGCAAATTTCTAGTCACTGGATTCTGAATCCGAACTGGAGATATCGAGTCGATCGCCACCTGAATCAGATTCATTTCTCTTGCGCCGTGATGCCCTTCTGGTCTGGCCGCCGTCGATTTGAATGACGTTACGTTCCCGGTCTGCGGCTGCATTTGGGTGGTTGCTATGCGGTAGGGCGAATAAATTCTCCAGATTTTTCGCCCGGTCTTTGGCTACGGATTTTCCGCGATGAATGCCGTATGCGGAGCCATCTTCAGTAACAGTATCAGGCGTTTCCCTATCGCTGCGACCACTCCGGTGAACCATATCAGCTTGATCATCATCCGTGCCATCGATTGAATGCAACCGCTTGGCTAATTTTTTATCTTTACGATTTCGTTGTCGGTACTCGGCCCCCAGCTCCTGGGTTGAGCCCACTGATCTGATGGATGCATCACCTCGTTCGAGATCACGGTCATTATCATTATCCTCATCTTCGCCAGGCGCAACGCCGTAAATTAATTTCGATGCAATATCAGCTGTTCCAAGTCCAACTCCCAATAGACCTCGGTAGCCCAGCTCCGCCTCTTTCCGGAAATTAAACGCAAGGATCAGTATAATATTTTGGCACCAAATGAAGCCTATTTTTCCACCGATGTCCGCTGTGGCCGCTAACATTTTCATCGTGACGCCATAATTCCATCCTGTACTCAAACCCAGAACAGTGCCCTTTGCCAGCAATCCGGCGATAAATTCAGATAGTTTTCCGGCCACCTCGCCTCGGCGATCCCCCTGTTCACGTTTCAGCCCGAACAGCGCTGTAAATTCAAACTTAAGCGAACCAAGACAATTTTCCTTCTGATTCGCTTTTTCAATGGATTTTTTCAGTTTCTCTTCTAAATGGTATGCATTAATTTTCGAAGTCGCCGTATCCTTGACACCGCGATTAGTCGATAGGACACGAGCCAGTTTCACTGCGTTCTCTAAAAGTTCCAGCTCCTGCTTCCACATCTCAAACGTTTTTGTAATAGCCTGATCCTTGAATCGGTCGCCTTTCGAGGCTGCCTGACATTGCTGTCGACGGGTGTATTGCATTGTCACTGCCGTAAAAGCCCCTGCCAGGGCGCCGGCTGCGAGCAAAGAAACGAGACTGGCTGCTGAGGTGGGTGGTAGATTCAGGCCAGCGATAATGGTATAGCGCAGGCCGTAGCATACGGTATAGAAATAATAGGGAAGGTCATCCGTGAGCGTTTTGCCCTTCCAGGCCTGCAGGAAATTGAAATCTTTGAGAGATGGTTGCTGATTGTTGTCAGTAGCGTGGCGAGGCTTTATCTCCGCCAGATTTCTCACTGCATCACGGGCCGCGCGTTGGATCAAATTGCCGAGCAGGGGATAGGATTTATCAGCATGTTGGTTTCCCCAGGAGGTGTTGCGTATCATCGGGATGAAACGCTCGCTCAATGCCCACATTGCTGTGCTGATGGCCCAGCCATACAGTGGTTCCCCCAATGCGCTCGATGTCAGCGTGCCAACGCCAAAGCACATCAGGAAAGCGGTTGCGCCAGACAGGAAATTGGATGCGAATTCACAGGGGAAATAGTCGTGGTTGCGTTGCTTGGCTTCGTCGATCATCTGCCTATACCGTTCGAGAGCGACTCTTAATTCTTTTTGCAACTCCGTCGCTTTGGGTATATTCGCTGTTTCGGCAAGCAAACTGGCAATATCATTGTTTAAATCTCTATAATCTGCAGCAGCGTCTTCAACGTCATCACTATCATCATTATCATCGTTGATGGTTACGCTCGGGTCAGGTTGATTCTCACCTTGGTGTGTCGTGGCAACGGCATGCGCGTTGGCCAATATATTGTCGGTGGTATTTTTCCTGCGTGTCTTATTGTTGGCGTGATCATCATCTTGATGATGTTGATCACCGTGTACGTCTTCAGAATTGTTGGCGTTATAGCAGCAGTACGGTCTGCTCAATGCATCCATCGGTTTCCTCTTGTCTGATGTTTGGATAATCCACCTTCCGACTCGAAGGGCGCATGGTATTTAGGTAATTTATCGTATCGCGCTTTGCGCAAAAGCCGCTGTGGCGGTGTCTGGTAAAACAGGCGTAAAAATTCTTGGTCAGCCGTATCGATGCAGTTGGTAGTAGCACTACCGTAAGCAGATATACGCATTTTGCAGACATCTTGTCAGACGGTTTGAGTAACGTGAGTTTGTCTGTATGCGAGCGTTATTAGCTTTATTAACGGGCTAGGTGATTGGGCAACTGCCATGTCTAAACTAGAAGGGTCCAAGGTGCTTACAGCGCAATTTCACTTTGCAGCTATCCTCACACACCGCTATCGTTTTGCTCCACCGGACAGCAACATCTCCTTGCAATCGCTTGCCCCACACCCAGCATGGTCCTGCCCACGACTTCGAACTCCCGGCGGAAGGAAAAGCCCCAGGCAATCGACACCAGCGGCGGCACGATATAGCCGCTCCATCTGACCCAAGGCAAGGCCGATCTTGTCGCGGCTGAGCCTGCAAGCTGGCCAACCGCGATGCCGGGCAGCTGGGAGGCGGCTTTGCCGATGAAGCTGGCGAGAGTGTCGAGCCGCTTGCCCGGCACTTCGGGGTCGATGCCCGTCGCGTCACGCCTGGACTGCAGCATCACGCGCCATTCGTAGGCAAGGGAGGGGATGAAGCGCGACTTTGCGACGGCTTTCCGATGCCACAGTTGTAAGGAAGCCTTGAGCTGTTCCAGTGTGTTTTTCGCGGCGATATCCAGTCCATGATCTGCAAGCTTGTTATCGATGCGAACAAGCAGCATGCCGACATAGTGCGCTTCCTTTTCCCAAAAGGCGCATGGCTTGGTGACGGTTTCCTTGCCGCCGGTATGTTCCATGACCGAGGCGCGTAGCAATTGCATGCCTTCCTGTATCAGGGCGCCAGCGACAAAGCCGCCGGCGGCGCGTATGCCGCTGTAGGCAAGCTTGCCTTGCCAGGTCGACATGTCATAGAGCGATTTGCCCAGGAATTCAGGCAAGCAATTGGTCAGGCCGTACATCACGCTATAGACGTGGTAGATCAGATCGTCCGTGAAATGCTTGCCTGCCCAGAGCCCGCGCCAACTGGTTCGGTCCAGCCATTCGCTTGCATTGAGCCATTCAGCCTGACCGCTGCCGCGGTCCTGCCAGGGAAATTTCTTGTTGCATTCCAGATCGGCAGTGCCGTCCAGACGCTCGCGCGCGGCGCGCGCCTGCAGGCGTTGGCGCACCATGTAGAAATCCATATAGGGATTATTGACCGTGGTGGCGCGCATCATGCTGATCAATGGCTCGGCGAATGTCCAGGCAACGGTATTGACCGCCAAGCCCACCAGCCAGCTGCTGCTGTACGCGGCTGCGAAGCCACCCAGGCCAAAGCAGATGAAATTGCCCACGCCTCCGGCAGCCAGATTGTGGACGTGCTTCAGCCCGCCTTCTCTGGTCACCTTTTGGTAGGCATCCCATTCCCGCTGGTAACGCGCATAAGCGGCCCTGGTGGCGTCGTTATTGATGGTATGGAATAGATAGGCTGGATCGGTGCTTTGGCTGAGCCTTGAAAAGGCGGTGGTGGCTGCATTGAGTTCCTGCAAGGCCTGCCTGGTATTGCCCCCCTGCCTGCTGATATTGGCAAGCCGGCTGGCGGCAAGATCCATCTTGCGCTTGTAGCGCGCCAGCTTTTGCTGCAGCGCGCTGTCCAGCGATATCGCGGTGAATGCGGGCGCGTCGGAAGCGCTAGAGCTAACACTATTGCTCGTACTGGAGATGTCTGCCGCCTGCTTCGATGTAAAGGTCTGCAACACGACGTCGTCGTCGCCACCGCCATTATCCCGGTCGTTGCCTTTCACATAGGATGACGATGGCCGCCCCCTGTTGAGCATCGGCGTCGAGCTGTTGGACCGTTGCCGGCTGTCAGTGGCGCGCACGGCTTTACGCGAGGTCGATCATGGACGCGGCGCGGCCGGATGCGGCAGGGCCGGCTTTCACGGCGCTCGGGGCAGCTTCCGGCGCATCGTCGCGCAACATCTCGCGCAGGCTGTTGGTCTGGTTGGCGTAGACGGTGAATGCTTGCGCCAGCAGCTGCGGGTCAAGCTTTTCGGGCTGCATGAAGTGCACCACGAATATCGCATTGCCACTGGTTGGGTCGAGCGAGTAGACGCCATTGGTCTTGGCGCCCGACAGCAGGTTCATGGTCAGCAGCTGGGCATACATGTCGGTGCGCATCGCTTCCGGTACAGGGCCCATGTCGACATAGCAGAACAGCATGTCCGGATTGACTTGCTCATCGAAGAAGAGCGCAATTTCCACGCCGTCGATCGTAATGCGGCCGTGATCGCCCAGCGCATCCGGCGTTGGGTAATCGAGCGACGCGCAAACCTTGCGGCATAAGGCTTTGAACTCTTTTTCTTTCATGTGACGGCTCCTGAAGTTGAACAAGCGGACATTGCGCGAAGGGGATGGGATGCGGCGCACCAATACGTCCAAGAGCGAAGAGCCGGACGCCATGCTTGGGCAATCGCGCCGCTATGTAACCTGCTTCTTGCCAGGGTTCACTCATGGATGGCAGCGTCTGCAAGCATCACTTCATGCACTGTTGTCATCGGAGCTTGCGTAAGAACCCGATTCGGTGCTGGCGTCACGTGACTCTTGTTTGGATGACGAGGACGTTTCACCGTCGTTGGAGTCGCCTGATGTTGCCGGGCTCGAACTGGTGCTGGAGTTTGAGCCCGAGCTTGAGCTTGTACCGGATCTGGTCCCGATCTTGTCTGAACTCGTCGATGCTTCATGATCTGCTCGTGCGCGCTGACGCAAGGCGCTGCCGTCTTTACGGCCTTTCCCGGCATCGGCTTGATCGCTTCCTTTACCTGAACGATTTTGTCCGGCGTCAGCGTACTCGTCCTCGCTGTCGCTGCCGTCGGTGCTTGCGTCAACGGCTTCGTCGCCGTCATCCGGATCCGCCGCGCAGCAGCATCCTGCGCGCATGGCGCTGAGCATGCCCTTGCTGGCGCCATACAAGGAGCGCCACATGTCCTGGAATTCAGTGCGCATTGCAAAGCCGGGCCAGGCAATCAGGAAGAACGGCGGTACGGTATGGGCGATCATGCGCTCCATCAGGCTATCGGAACTGGCAAGCGGCTGGCATAGATGTGTCGCCAGCAGGCCGGGCAGCAGGCTTGTGGTCTTGCCGAGGATGCTGCACACCGTGTCGAGCCGCTTGCCCGGCATGTCAGGATCGGTTCCTGTCGATTCCCGCTTTTTCTGGAACATCACGCCGAACTCATGGCCGATCGAGGTTGGCAAGCTGGACTTGGCATGTGCCTTCGCGTGTTGCGCCCTGACTTCGACAAGCTGTCGCCGCAGTTGCCTCGTATCGTCCACCGGCAAGTTCGTCTTGGATAATTCCTCTTCGATATCCTGGATATAAGACTTCAGATAGCGTGCCTCCAGTTCCCAGACGTGCAGGCTTTTGGTCACGACTTCCTGACCTTGCGTGGCGCCGGAGATTGCACGGCGCAATCCTTGGGCAAGCAGGGTGGTGAGTGCTCCGGAGGCCAGTCCCGCGCCGAACTGCGCCAGCAGGTCGTTGCGCATGCCCAGAGGGGAAGCGCGGTCGAAGAATGCCGGGCCCAGCACTTCATTGAGCGAATTCTTGCTGGCATACAGAAAGAAAAAGACAAAGAAGGGCAGGTCATCCGTGACGACCTTGTGCAGCCATAGCCATAGCTCCTGATTGGTGGCGAGCGCCTGCGCGGCTGTCAGCCGGGAGTACTGGCCAGTCCGCGGATCCTGCCATAGCATTTTCGCTTTGGGCGGTATATGCGCCAGGTAGCGCCATGCATCGCCGTTGGCGCGGGCGCGCGCACGCTGACGTCCGACATAGGTTTCCGATGCCGGGTTGGTCCAGCTGGTTGTGCGCACCATGGTCCAGATCGGCTCGGCCAGCGTGTGGAGCGTGCCGGCGAGCAGAACGAGGTAGGGAATCTTCAGGCCGCGCGACAGCATGGTCGCGGTGCCAAACGGAATGGCGTAGGCCACCGCGCCGGACGCCATGTTCCACAGGTATTTCGTGCAGCTGTCGCGCTGTGTCTGCTGATAGTCATTCCAGACATGCCTGAAGCGGTTCGCGAGATCGATAGTGGCAGCGCTCTTGACCCGTTCCATCAAGGTGCCCGACAGGTCGGGTTGCAACAGGCTGGCACATTGCTGCAGCCGGGTGGCAAGTTCCTTGCGCTCCTTCTGCAGCCTGGCAAGCTCGTTTGTCGATGCGCTGTCGTCGGCAGGGCGCAGGCGCATCGCAGCCAGGGCATCGGTGTTGGCCTCGTATTGCTGGCAAAGCTGCAAGATCTCCCGGTCCACGCGCGGATGGCTGCTGAGGGCGCCTGCGTTCTCGGGTCGCGGCTGGCGCTGTGTGTGGCTGCGATGGATCTGGTTGAACGACACCACGGGCGTGTCGCTCACGGTTTCCGACAGCACGCTCGAGCTGCTGGCGGAAACGATCGTGGCACCGGGCATGCGGCTTGTCCGGGGGCTGCCAGCATGATTGTCATCGTCGTTGCCATCCATCGAAATGATGGCGTGCTGTGCTGCGTCATTGCTGTTGGCTTGACTGCGGTGCGTGGCTTGCATGCTGGTCTCCCATTGCGTTCGGCTGCTGTTTTTCGGGGGAGCGAGCAGGACCGCCGTGCGCAGCCGGGCGTGAACCGGAAGGTGATGCGTGCGCGTTGGCTAGCTATGGGTCTGGATCAGACTGGACGTGGGATGGTGATGACGCCCGCTCGCAAGATGCGCAGCTTGCGGCTGCCTCGTCGACTCTTCATTGAGACAGCGCAAGCGCAACCTTGCGCCAGCGCAGGAGTCGGCTTGCTAGCGTGGGATGTGAACGGGCGTTGGGTGACTTACACGATGCCCAGATGGGCGGTGCCGGCGGACAGGTCGCGGTCCTTGGCTTCCTTGCCGTTGAGCTTGATCGACAGCCGCAGGTCATTGACCGAATCGGCATTGCGCAGCGCGTCTTCATACGAGATGCGGCCGGCTTCATACAGGTCGAACAATGCCTGGTCGAAGGTCTGCATGCCCAGCTCGCGCGACTTCTTCATGATCTCCTTGATCTCATGCACGTCGCCCTTGAAGATCAGGTCCGACACCAGCGGCGAGTTGAGCATGATCTCCACCGCGGCGCAGCGGCCCTTGGTGTCTTTCAGCGGCACCAGGCGCTGCGAGATCATGGCCTTGAGGTTCAGCGACAGGTCCATCAGCAATTGCTGGCGGCGCTCTTCGGGGAAGAAGTTGATGATGCGGTCCAGCGCCTGGTTGGCGCTGTTGGCATGCATGGTGGCCAGGCAAAGATGGCCGGTCTCGGCGAAGGCGACCGCATAGTCCATCGATTCACGGTCGCGGATCTCGCCGATCAGGATCACGTCCGGCGCCTGGCGCAGCGTGTTCTTCAGCGCGGTGCCCCAGTCGGCGGTGTCGACGCCGATCTCGCGCTGGGTCACGATGCAGTTCCTGTGCGGATGGATGTATTCGACCGGGTCTTCCACCGTGATGATGTGGCCGTAGCTGTTCTCGTTGCGGTAACCCACCATGGCCGCCAGCGTGGTGGACTTGCCGGAGCCGGTGGCGCCCACCATGATGACCAGGCCGCGCTTGGTCATTACCACGTCCTTCAGCACCTCCGGCAGCTTCAGGTCTTCCATCTTCGGAATGGCGGTGGTGATCACCCGCAGCACCATGCCGACCTTGCCCTGCTGGACGAAGGCCGAGACGCGGAAGCGCCCGAGGCTGGCCGGGCTGATCGCGAAGTTGCATTCCTTGCTGGCCTCGAATTCGGCGGCCTGCTTGTCGCTCATGATGGCGCGCGCCAGTTCCAGGGTGTGGCCGGCGCTCAGGGGCTGGTTCGACACCGGCGTCATCTTGCCGTCGATCTTGAAGGCCGGCGGGAAGTCGGCCGTGATGAAGAGGTCCGAGCCGTTCTTGCTCAGCATAAGCCGCAGCAGGTCGTGCATGAATCGGGTTGCCTGTTCGCGTTCCATCGTGCGTCCTTTGCGTGCGTAATGCCGGCGCTCAGCCGGGGAAGTTTTCCGGGGTCTTGGCGGCGGCGCGTGCGGCGGCCGACGAGATCACATTGCGCCGGACCAGGTCGGTCAAACAGCTGTCCAGCGTCTGCATGCCGAGGTTCGCACCGGTCTGTATCGCCGAATACATCTGGGCGATCTTGGCTTCGCGGATCAGGTTGCGGATGGCCGGCGTGCCCAGCATGATTTCATGCGCCGCCACGCGGCCGCTGCCGTCCTTGGTCTTCAGCAGCGTCTGGGAGATCACGGCCTGCAGGGACTCCGACAGCATGGCCCGCACCATTTCCTTTTCGTCGCCGGGGAACACATCGATGATACGGTCGATGGTCTTGGCCGCCGACGAGGTGTGCAGCGTGCCGAACACCAGATGGCCGGTTTCCGCCGCCGACAGCGCCAGCCGTATGGTTTCCAGGTCGCGCAGCTCGCCCACCAGCACCACGTCGGGATCTTCCCGCAGCGCCGAGCGCAGCGCGGCATTGAAGGAATGGGTATGGACGCCGACTTCACGCTGGTTGATCAGGCATTTGCGCGACTCGTGCACGAATTCGATCGGGTCCTCGATGGTCAGGATATGGGCATACTCGTTTTCATTGACATGGTTGACCATGGCCGCCAGCGTGGTCGACTTGCCGGAGCCTGTGGGGCCAGTGACCAGCACCAGGCCGCGCGGCTTCAAGGCCAGTTCGGCGAAGATCTTCGGCGCGTTCAGCTGCTCCAGGCTGAGGATGGTCGACGGAATCGTGCGCAGGACGGCGGCGGCGCCGCGGTCCTGGTTGTAGGCATTGACGCGGAAGCGGGCCAGGCCGGGAATGGCGAAGGAAAAGTCGATCTCCAGGTTTTCCTCGTAGGCCTTGCGCTGGCCGTCGTTCATGATGTCATAGATCATGCCGTGCACATCCTTGTGCTCCAGCGGCGGCAGGTTGATGCGCCGTACATCGCCATGCACCCGTATCATCGGCGGCAGTCCGGCCGAGAGATGGAGGTCGGAAGCCTTGTTCTTGACCGAGAAGGCGAGTAATTCGGAGATGTCCATTTATAATCCCTGGCCCGCGAAAGAGGAAAAATCAGGAAGTGGGCAGGCTGTCTGGCCCGGAGCCACCAAGGTGGAAGCGCAAGAAAACCGGAAAATGTTTCCGCAAGTCATCAAATTATGTCCCACATCACGGAAAACCTGCAAGCAGTACATGCGGCGATTGTTGCTGCGGCGAGAAATGCCGGCCGTAACCCATCGGACATCGCCCTTTTGGCCGTTTCCAAAACATTTGGCCCGGATGCGGTGCTCGAAGCGTTCAACGCCGGCCAGCGCGCCTTCGGTGAAAACTATCTGCAGGAAGCGCTCGACAAGATGGCTGCGCTGCAGGGCATGGCACCCGGCCTGGAGTGGCACTTCATCGGACCGATACAGAGCAACAAGACCCGGCCCATCGCCGAGCATTTCGACTGGGTGCATTCGGTCGACCGCCTGAAGATCGCGCAGCGCTTGTCCGAGCAGCGGCCGCAACACCTGCCGCCGTTGCAGATCTGCCTGCAGGTCAACATCAGCGGCGAAGCCAGCAAGAGCGGCATCGCGCCTGAAGACTTGCCAGCCCTGGCCCGCGCCGTGTCCGCCCTGCCGCGGCTGGCGCTGCGCGGGCTGATGGCCATACCCGAGCCGGCAGGCGATGAGGCCGCGCAGCGCGCGCCGCTGCGCGCATTGCGCCTGCTGGCCGGGCAGCTGCGCGCCGACGGGCTTGGCCTGGACACGCTGTCCATGGGCATGTCGGCCGACCTTGCCGCGGCCATTGCCGAGGGCAGCACCATGGTTCGAATCGGAACCGCCATTTTTGGAAAACGCGACTATGCAAACTAACCTGAAGATCAGTTTCATCGGCGGCGGCAACATGGCCGCCGCACTCATCGGCGGCCTGGCCGGCAAGCTGACCGACGGCGCCAATATCCATGTGGTCGACATCAATGCCGATGCGCTGGCGCGCCTGGCGCAGCAGTTCGGCGTGGCCACCTCGCAGCAGATCGATGAAGCCGTTGCGGCGAGCGACGTGATCGTGCTGGCGGTCAAGCCGCAGCAGATGCGCGACGTGGCCGCGCAGTTGCGGCCGCACCTGAAGGCGCAGCTGGTGCTGTCGATCGCCGCCGGCATCCGAGGCGTGGATCTGTCACGCTGGCTGGGCGGGCACGGCGCCATCGTGCGCACCATGCCCAACACGCCCGCGCTGATCGGCATGGGCGTCACCGGCATGGCGGCGCTGCCTGGCGTAAGCGCGGAGCAGCGCACGGCGGCCGATGCGATCATGCGCGCAGTCGGCGGCACGGTCTGGCTGGATGATGAAAGCCTAATCGACCCGGTCACCGCAGTCTCTGGCAGCGGGCCGGCCTATGTGTTCTATTTCATCGAAGCGATGCAGCAGGCGGCGCAGGAGCTGGGTCTCACGCCGGAGCAGGGCACCGAGCTGGCGATCGCCACCTTCACCGGCGCAGCGCAGCTTGCGGCCCGGTCCGGCGAGCCGGTGTCGGTGCTGCGCGAGCGGGTCACGTCCAAGGGCGGCACCACCTATGCGGCGCTCACCTCGATGGAAGCATCGGGCGTGAAGGATGCCATCGTGAAGGCGCTGCATGCGGCATCGGCAAGGGGCAGGGAACTGGGCGAGGAGTTTGGGAAGGACTGAGCTGGCGGAGAGTGCGTGGCTGCCGGCAGCGGCGAGCAGGCTGGCATGCGGGGCCTTTCGATAGCGCTGGTGGTTCTTGCTTTGATGATTGTTGGCGATTCGATGTCGATCATGCCGCCTGTCGTGCAACCGTTGGCGGCGCAATGCCCCTGCGGGGTATTGCGCCCTACGATTCTTGCGCGGCGTAGGGTGGAATACCCCGCAGGGGCATTCCACCGGATTGTCCCGGATCTCAATCCAGGCTGCGCAACGCGCCTTATCGGCGCAGCGCCAGATCCAGCGCAATCCCCGCAAACACCGCCGCGCCCAGCCAGTTGTTATGCCTGAATGCGGCGAAGCAGGGCATGCGTTCCCGTCCGCGGATCAGGAAGTAGTGATACACCGCCATGCCGGCGGCCGTCGTCATGCCGGCGATGAACCAGATGCCCAGGCCGGCGGACAGGCCGACCGCGGTCACCAGCCCGAGGCTGGCCGCGTAGCACAGCATCACCGCCAGCACGTCATATTGGCCGAAGGTGATGGCCGAGGTGCGGATGCCTATCTTCAGGTCGTCATCCCGGTCCACCATCGCGTATTCGGTGTCGTAGGCCAGCGCCCAGAAGATATTGGCCAGCAGCAGCAGCCAGGCTTGCATCGGCACCGTGTCCTGGATCGCGGCATAGGCCATCGGGATGCCGAAGCCGAAGGCGATGCCGAGATAAGCCTGGGGCAGCGCGAAGAAGCGCTTGAAGTAGGGATAGCTGGCGGCGATCGCCACCGCCGCCACCGACAGCAGCTTGGTCAGCGTATTGAGCGGCAGGATCAGCAAAAAGGCCACGACCGACAGCACGGCGGCCACCAGCAGCGCCTCCCAGCCGGCGATGCGGCCCGAGGTCAGCGGCCGTTCGGCGGTGCGCTTGACGTGCCGGTCGAAGTCGCGGTCGGCATAGTCGTTGACGGCGCAGCCGGCCGAGCGCATCAGTACCGTGCCCAGCGTGAAGATCAGCACGACGGGCCAGGGCGGATGGCCACCTGATGCCAGCCATAGCGCAGCCAGCGTCGGCCACAGCAGCAGCAGGATGCCTATCGGTTTGTCGAGCCTGACTAACCGCAGGTAGAGTTGTAGTCGTGTCATTGCTTTAAAATAAGCCGGCAATTAAAAAGCCGCGCAAAAGCGCTGATTATAATCGCCGCCAGTTGATCGATCCGGCAGGTGCAACAGGGCCGATGATGCCTGTAACCTGCCTGTCATCCACGGCGGCTACCATTCCGCAATTTCAGGAGACCCCTTCATGCCGCAACACTTCCGCGCCATTACTGTCGCCAGCGTCCTGCTGTGCGCCGCCGCATCGGCCCAGGCCGCCACCGAGATCACCTGGTGGCATTCCATGACCGGCGCGCTCGGCGAGCGCGTCGCCGGACTGGCCGACCAGTTCAACAAGAGCCAGTCCAACTACAAGGTCAATGCGGTCTACAAGGGCGCCTACGACGAATCGATGTCGGCCGCCATCGCCGCCTACCGTGCCGGCAATGCGCCCAACATCCTGCAGGTGTTCGAGGTGGGCACCGCCACCATGATGTATGCAAAGGGCGCGGTCGTGCCGGTGTCGCAGGTGATGAAGCAGGCCGGCGAAAAGTTCGACACCTCCGGCTATGTGCCGGCGGTTGCGGGTTATTACACCGCGCCCAACGGCGAGATGCTGTCCTTCCCGTTCAACAGCTCGACCACGGTCTTCTACTACAACAAGGACATGTTCGCCAAGGCCGGACTGGACCCGGAGAAGGCGCCGGTCACCTGGCAGGAAGTGGTGTCGGCCGCGGCCAAGCTGAAGGCCAGCGGCGAGCGCTGCGCCTATACCACCGGCTGGCAGGCATGGGTGCACCTGGAAAGCTTCTCGGCCTGGCATAACGTCGAATACGCGAGCAAGAACAATGGCTTCGGCGGCCTGGATGCGCGCCTGAAGTTCAACAGCCCGCTGCATGTGAAGCACATCACCAACCTCGCCAACTGGGCCAAGCAGGGCTACTTCACCTACGGCGGCCGCAAGAACGAGCCGGAAGCCAAGTTCTATTCCGGCGAATGCGCGATGCTGACCTCATCCAGCGGCGCTTACGCCAACATTTCCAAGAACGCCAAGTTCAAGTATGCGGTGGCGCCGCTGCCGTACTACAACGATGTGCCCGGCGCGCCGCAGAACACGGTGATCGGCGGCGCTTCGCTGTGGGTCATGGCCGGCAAGAAACCCGACGAGATCAAGGCGACCGCGCAGTTCCTGAAGTTCCTGGCGCAGCCGGAGATCCAGGCCAAGTGGCATCAGGAAACCGGCTATCTGCCCATCACCAAGGCGGCCTACGACCTGACCCGCCAGTCCGGCTTCTATGACAAGAATCCAGGCACGGATGTCGCGGTCAAGCAGATGATCGTCAAGACCACCGACAAGTCGCGCGGCATCCGCCTGGGCAATGCAACCCAGATCCGCACCGTGGTGGACGAGGAACTGGAAAACGTCTGGGCCGGCAAGAAGACGCCGCAGGAAGCGCTGGACGCAGCGGTCAAGCGCGGCGACGAACTGCTGGTGCGCTTCGAGCGCGCCAACAAGTAAGGACGGCGGGCGGCTGGAAATGCGCCCGTGCTGAAGTCAAAAAGGCCGGCGCATCATGCGCCGGCCTTTTCATTTGTTCATGCTTGCCGGTGCGCCGCGTCTTTACGCTTCCTCGACGCCGGCATCGGCCAGCAGGTCCACGCCGTGCAGGTCGCAGGCCATCACCGCCTGCCGCACCGCCTCGATCGCCGGGCGCCGGGTAAAGCTCTTGCGCCAGGCGATCACCACGCGGCGGGTTGGCACCGGATCCTCGAACGGCACGTAGCGCAGCAGGCCGTCCTGCGCCTGCATGTCCGGCACCGAGGCCTTGGGCAGCACGGTGATGCCGATGCCGGACGCCACCATGTGGCGTATGGTTTCCAGCGACGAGCCTTCGAAGGTGCGGGCAATGCCGTCGCCGGTGGTGGAAAAGCGCGCCATCTCCGGACAGACCTCCAGCACCTGGTCGCGGAAGCAGTGGCCATTGCCCAGCAGGAGCATGGTCTCGTTCTTCAGGTCGGCGGAGCTGATCCTTTCCCGCTTCGACCAGGGGTGGCTGCTGGGCATCGCCACCACGAAGGGCTCGTCATATAGCGGCTGCACCAGCAGGCCCTGCTGCGGGAAGGGCTGGGCCATGATGGCGGCGTCGAGTTCGCCCTGGCGCAGCATTTCCACCAGCTTGACGGTGAAGTTCTCCTGCAGCACCAGCGGCATCTGCGGCACGCGCTCGATCATGTTGCGCACCAGCTGCGGCAGCAAGTACGGCGCCACGGTATAGATCACGCCGAGACGCAACTGGCCGGTCAGCGGGTCCTTGTTCTGCTTGGCGATTTCCCGGATCGCGGCCGTCTGCTCCAGCACCCGTTCGGCCTGCGCGACAATTTGCGAACCCAGGGGCGTCATCGAGATCTCCGAGCCGCCACGTTCGAAAATCGGCACGCCCAGTTCGTCTTCCAGCTTCTTGATGGCGACCGAGAGGGTGGGCTGCGCGACGAAACAGGCTTCCGCCGCATGGCCAAAATGTTTTTCGCGGGCAACCGCGACAATGTATTTCAGTTCAGTGAGCGTCATAGCCAATATATTCGCACATACGATCGTTGATCGTATTCTTATATCGTCACACCTTCAGGTAATCCTCTTTCGATCCCAGCCAGCGCGCCAGATGGTCCGCCACCGTGGCCGGATCGTCGCGCAGCAGGCGCTGGGCCAGGTCGCGCGCCTCTTCCACCAGCCATTGGTCGGTTTCCAGGTCGGCGAAGCGCAGCAGCGCCTGGCCGGACTGGCGTGCGCCCAGGAATTCGCCGGGGCCGCGGATTTCCAGGTCGCGCCGGGCGATCTCGAAGCCGTCGGTGGTCTCGCGCATCGTGCCCAGGCGCTGGCGCGCCACCGGCCCGAGCGGGCTCTGGTACAGCAGCACGCAGACGCTGGCGGCCGAGCCGCGTCCGACCCGGCCGCGCAGCTGGTGCAGCTGCGACAGGCCGAAACGCTCGGCATGCTCGATCACCATCAGCGAGGCATTCGGCACGTCGACGCCGACCTCGATCACGGTAGTGGCCACCAGCACATGGGTCTCGGCCTGGATGAAGGAGTCCATCACCGCCTGCTTTTCCGCCGGCTTCATGCGGCCATGCACCAGGCCGACCCGCAGGTCTGGCAGGGCTTCGGCCAGCGTCGCGTGGGTGTCGGTGGCGGTCTGCAGCTGCAGCGCCTCGGACTCCTCGATCAGCGGGCACACCCAGTAAACCTGGCGGCCTTCCAGCGCGGCGGCGTGGACCCTGGCAATCACTTCCTCGCGCCGGTTCTGGTCGATTACCCGGGTCACGATGGGCGTGCGGCCGGGCGGCAGTTCATCGATCACCGACACTTCCAGGTCGGCGTAATAGGTCATGGCCAGCGTGCGCGGTATCGGCGTGGCCGACATCATCAGCTGGTGCGGCACGGTCGCTTCCCCGGGATGGTCGTCGCGGCCCTTGTTGCGCAGCGCCAGCCGCTGGCCGACGCCGAAGCGATGCTGCTCGTCCACAATGACCAGACCGAGCTTCTGGAACTGCACCGCTTCCTGGATCAGCGCATGCGTGCCGATCACCAGCTGCGCCTCGCCGGATTCCACCAGCGTCTGCGCCTGCTGCTTTTCCTTCTTCTTCAGGCTGCCGGTCAGCCAGGCCACCGTCACGCCCAGCGGCTCCATCCAGGCCGCGATCTTGCGGAAATGCTGCTCGGCCAGGATCTCGGTGGGCGCCATCAGCGCCGCCTGGAAGCCGCTGTCGATCGCCTGCGCCGCCGCCAGCGCCGCCACCACGGTCTTGCCGCTGCCGACATCGCCCTGCAGCAGCCGCTGCATCGGATAGGAAGCGACGAGGTCGGCGCGGATGTCGGCCAGCACCCGTTGCTGGGCGCCGGTCAGCTTGAACGGCAGCGCGGCCAGAAAGGCTCCGGACAGCGTGCCGACCACGGTCAGGGGCGCCGCGCCCTTGGCCCGGCGCGCGTCCTGCGCCCGCTTCAGCGACAGCTGCTGGGCCAGCAGCTCGTCGAATTTCATGCGCACCCAGGCCGGGTGGGAGCGGTCTTCCAGCGCGCTTTCATCGATCTCGGCGGGCGGATTGTGCAGCAGGCGCACCGCTTCTTCGAACGGCATAAGCCGGTGCGCTTCCAGCAGGGCTGGCGGCAGCGTGTCATGCCAGTCCAGCCGTGCCATCGCTTCGGCGATCGCACGGCGCAGCGCGGCCTGCGACACGCCCTCGCCGGACGGATAGACCGGCGTCAGCGCGCTGGGCAGCGGCGCGCCCTCGGTCACGACCTTGTAGGCCGGGTGGACCATTTCCGGGCCGAAGAAGCCGTGCCGCACCTCGCCGCGTGCCCGGATCCGGTTGCCCTCGGCGAACTGCCTGGTCTGGCTGCCGTAAAAGTTCAGGAAGCGCATCACCAGCGGACCGGAGGCGTCTTCCATCGTCACCACCAGCTGCCGGCGCGGCCGGTACTGCACCTCGCAGGAGGTGACCACGCCTTCGACCTGGGCCGGGCTGCCGCTCATGAAGCCGGCCTGGCGAATTTCGACGATCTCGGTTTCGTCCTCGTAGCGCATCGGCAGGTGCAGCACCAGGTCCATGTCGGTGCGCAGGCCGAGGCGGGCGAGCTTGTCCTCCAGCCGCTTGGGAGCGGCCTTGGTCGTCTTCGCTGGCTTGGCGGTCTTGGCTGGGGCTGGACTTGTCGCGGACATTTGATAGGAACTGCGCGGTACAGCGTAAAATAGCGGGTTTTCGCGATGGTTACGCCATTGCCGCCTGATTTACAAACCTGTAACCATAGCAGTTCCAGGCCTGCTCCGATACCCACCGCACCGCATGTACGCACTCTCCGACTACGATTTCGACCTGCCGCCCGAACTGGTGGCGCAATCGCCCCTTGCCGAGCGCAGCGCATCGCGCCTGCTCCATGTGGAGCAGCACGCCTTCGCCGACCGCGCCTTCACCGACATCGTCGACCTGCTGTCGCCGGGCGACCTGCTGGTGTTCAACAATACCCGGGTGCTGAAGGCCCGCTTCCTTGGCGTCAAGGAAACCGGCGGCAAGGTCGAGGCGCTGGTGGAGCGGGTGCTGGATGCGCGCACCGTCCATGCCCAGCTGCGCGCATCCAAGTCGCCGCCGCCGGGCACCCGCATCCGCCTGGCCGACGCCTTCGACGTGGTGGTCGGCGAGCGCGCCGGCGAGTTCTTCACGCTGACCTTCCCCGACGACGTGTTCGAGCTGATCGAAGCCCATGGCCGGCTGCCGCTGCCGCCCTACATCGAGCATGCCGCCGACGCCCATGACGAGGAGCGTTACCAGACCGTCTATGCCAAGGAGCCGGGCGCGGTCGCCGCGCCTACCGCCGGCCTGCATTTCGACGCGCCGCTGCTGCAGCGCCTGCAGCAGCGCGGCGTGCGCATGGCCTATATCACGCTGCATGTGGGCGCCGGCACTTTCCAGCCGGTGCGGGTGGAAAACCTGGCCGAGCACCAGATGCACAGCGAGTGGTACACCATTTCCCAGGACACGGTGGACGCGGTGGCCGAAACCCGTGCCGCCGGCCGCAGCGTGGTCGCGGTCGGCACCACCAGCCTGCGCGCGCTGGAATCGGCGTCCCAGGGCGGCCAACTGCTTGCCGGCAGCGCCGACACCAGGCTCTTCATCACGCCCGGCTACCGCTTCCACACCGTGAACCGGTTGATCACCAATTTCCACCTGCCCAAGTCGACGCTGCTGATGCTGGTGTCGGCCTTCGCCGGCTACGACACCATGCGCGCGGCCTACCGCCATGCGATTCAGCAGCGCTACCGCTTTTTCAGCTATGGCGACGCCATGCTACTGACCTGCTCCAACAATGCTTAATTTCAAACTGAAGAAGACCGACGGCAACGCCCGCCGCGGCAGCATCACCCTGAACCACGGCGAGGTCGAAACCCCGATCTTCATGCCGGTGGGCACCTATGGCACCGTGAAGGCGATGTCGCCGCTGGAGTTGAAGGAAATCGGCGCCCAGATCATCCTGGGCAACACCTTCCACCTGTGGCTGCGCCCCGGCACCGGCATCCTCGACAAGTTCGGCGGCCTGCACCGCTTCATGGGCTGGGACAAGCCCATCCTGACCGACTCCGGCGGCTTCCAGGTGTTCTCGCTGGGCGCGATGCGCAAGATCACGGAGGAGGGCGTGAAGTTCGCCTCGCCCATCAACGGGGACAAGCTGTTCCTGTCGCCCGAGATCTCTATGCAGATCCAGCGTTCGCTCAACTCCGACATCGTGATGCAGTTCGACGAATGCACGCCGTATGAAATCAACGGCCGCGCCGCCACGGTGGACGAGGCTGCGAAGTCGATGCGCATGTCGCTGCGCTGGGCGCAGCGTTCGCGCAATGAATTCAATGCCGGCGACAACCCGAATGCGCTGTTCGGCATCGTCCAGGGCGGCATGTACGAGGCGCTGCGCGATGAATCCCTGGCCGGCCTGAACGACATCGGATTCGACGGCATCGCCATCGGCGGCCTGTCGGTGGGCGAACCCAAGGAAGACATGATGCGGGTGCTGGAGCACATCGGCCCGCGCCTGCCGGCCGACAGGCCGCATTACCTGATGGGCGTGGGCACGCCGGAAGACCTGGTGGAAGGCGTCAACAACGGCGTCGACATGTTCGACTGCGTGATGCCGACCCGCAATGCCCGCAACGGCTGGCTGTTCACCCGCTTCGGCGACATCAAGATCAAGAACGCCCGCTACAAGGATGAGGACCGGCCGCTGGATGAAACCTGCGGCTGCCATGCCTGCCGCAACTTTTCCCGCGCCTATCTGCATCATTTGCACCGTGCCGGCGAGATCCTGGGCGCGCGGCTGAACACCATCCACAACCTGCATTACTACCTGGACCTGATGCGCCAGGCGCGCGAGGCAATCGATGCCGGCGCCTTCCAGGCGTTCCGGATCCGCTTCCATCAGGAACGCTCGCGCGGCGCCTGACTTGCGGTAGCGCAGAGCATGGCGACGGGCTGCATGGCGCAGCGCGTGCCGATGGAACAGGCACGCGCTGGCTTTTCCTCAGGATGGAAATCAACCGCGCAGGCCTGACCCAGGCAGCGCAGCGTTGTCTTGTTCTGACTTCCCTGCCGCGGCGTCTCTGGCAGCGGGAGATGACCTGCCACGACCCGCTGAAGGAGTTCCACGATGAATGCGCTATCCGATGACGACGTGCCGGCTCTCTGGCTGCAATTGCAGGAGAGGCATCCCGGCTGGTTGGAACCATCCTTTACGCACCTGGAAGTTGCGCTGGCGCCGCGCATTGCCGCCGTGCCCGCCACGCAGGAGAACGGCGCGGGCAACCGGCTCATGCCGCAGCGGGGCGGGAACTGGCATCAGCTTGATCCGACGGCATTTTCGCAGCCTTCTTACAGAGCGCCGCAGAAAACGATCGACGAAGAAATGCGGCGGCAATGCTTCGACTGGAAAAAAGATGCCGGCCTGACCACCACACCCAACCGTACCGGCAGGGCAGAAACCCGTCCGGAAGAGGAATGCGCCACCAGCGCGCCGGAAGGCGCGGCGGCGCTGCTTGCCGCCTGCATTCGTGGCGACCAGCAGGCCGTGCGGGCACTGCTTTGGGAAGGCGAAGAGGTCAACGTGCGCGATCACCATGGCCTGACCGCGCTGGACCATGCGCTCGATCACAAGCAGTTCATCATCGCCGAGATCCTGGCCGCCGCCGGCGCGGTGTGGACCCGGCCACGCAACGATGTCACGGCGATGCTGATTCCCGCAGTCAGCGCCAACCTGCCCAACCTGTTGCGCTACGCGCTGGACGCCGGCGCCGACATCACGGTGACCGACCGCGACGGCCGCATGCCCCTGCACCATGCGGTGCTCGGCATGCGCCACGCATTTCTGCCTTGCCTGGCAAACCTGCGCACAGCGGCGCATGCGGATGCGTTGGGCAACACGCCGCTGCACCTGGCCGTCCTCGCTGGCAACGAGCCCGCGCTGAAGGCGCTCCTGGTTTGGCGGGCGGCGTTAAATGCACGGAATCAGGACGGCAGCACCGCGCTTTCCTGCGCCTGTGCGCTTCCGTACGTCAATTCCGTCATGCTGTTCATGCGCGCCGGCGCCGACATCACCCTGGAAAACCGTTTCGGCCAGCACCCGCTGCATGTCGCCTGCCTGCATGGTCAGGCGGAGATCGTGCGCATGCTGCTGGCCCATGGCGCCGATCCGCATGGTCGCACTGGCGATGGCGAGACGGCGCTGGGCATTGCGCAACGGATGAATATTCCCGCCATCGTCAGTGCACTGATGCTTGCCGGCGCGACAAATTGAACACGGCGCCGGCACTGCCGGGCGGCGCGGAAAACCGGGTAAGCGGTGCTAAAATGCCGGGTCTTTCAAAACTACAAGGTGGAGCAGTACACATGTTGATATCGAATGCATACGCCCAGGCGGCTGGTGCGGGCGGACTGGAAAGCAGCCTGACCAGCTTCCTGCCCATCATCCTGATGTTCGTGGTCCTGTATTTCCTGATGATCCGTCCGCAAATGAAGCGGCAGAAGGAACAGCGGACCATGATGGACGCGCTGGCCAAGGGTGACGAGGTAGTTACCGTGGGCGGCATGCTGGGTCGCGTCACCAAGGTGGCCGATGCCTATGTCACGCTCGACATCGCCAACGGCACCGAGGTGGTGGTACAGAAAGCCGCCGTTGCCACCCTGCTGCCCAAGGGCACCATCAAGGCGCTTTAATACCGACCCGGTACGAGCGGCGCAGCGGGGCGCAGCCAGTGTCCCGCAGCGGCCTCCCCAGGGCCGCGATCCTCTTCTGAATGCTCCCATGCCATGAACCGCTATCCCCTCTGGAAATACATCATCATCGTCATCGCGCTGCTGTTCGGCGTGATCTATACGCTGCCCAATTTCTTTGGCGAGTCGCCGGCGCTGCAGGTAAGCAGCGCCAAGGCCACGGTCAAGGTGGACAACAGCGTCACCGGCCTGGTGGAAGGCGCATTGCAGAAGGCGGGCCTGCCGGCCCAGGGCATCGTCTACGAAAACATCGGCACCCAGGGTTCGGTGCGGGTGCGCTTCAATGACACCGACACCCAATTCAAGGCCAAGGGCATCCTCGAAAAAGCGCTGAACCGCGACCCGGCCGACCCGACCTATCTGGTTGCGTTCAACCTGCTGCCGAACACCCCGCGCTGGCTGCAAAGCCTGCACGCCTTCCCGATGTACCTGGGCCTGGACCTGCGCGGCGGCGTGCATTTCCTGATGCAGGTCGACACGAAGGCAGTAATGAACAAGCGGCTGCAGGGTCTGCAGACCAGCGTGCGCAGCATCCTGGTGGACAAGAAGATCCGCTACGCCGGCATCGGCCGCAGCGGCGACAGCGTCGAAGTGCGCTTCCGCGACGAAGCCACCCGCAATGCCGCGCGCGAAGCGCTGGCCTCGCAGCTGTCGGAACTGGTGCTGGCCGATGCCGGCAGCGGCGCCGAGCTGTCGCTGGTGGCCAGCCTGCGTCCCGAGGCACTGAAGAACACGGTGGAAGACGCGGTGCAGCAGAACATCACCACGCTATCCAAGCGCGTCAACGAGCTCGGCGTAGCCGAGCCGCTGATCCAGCGCCAGGGCGCGGACCGCATCGTGGTGCAGCTGCCGGGCGTGCAGGACGTGTCGCGCGCCAAGGACATCATCGGCCGCACCGCCACGCTGGAAGTGCGCTTCGTCGACGAGTCGGTCACCCGCGGCACGGAGGAAACCGCCGCCATTCCATTCGGCTCCGAGCTGTTCAAGGTCGGCCGCGGCGCGCCCGTGGTGCTGTACAAGGACCCGATCATCACCGGCGACTACATTTCCAATGCCTCCGCCAGCTTCGACCAGAACCAGCAGCCCGCGGTCGGCATCGACCTGAACGGCGACGGCGGCCGCCGCATGCGCGAAGCCACCCGCAACAAGATCGGCAAGCTGATGGCCATCGTGCTGTTTGAAAAGAACCGTGGCGAAGTGCTGACCGTGGCCACCATCCGCGACGAGCTGGGCGCGCGCTTCCAGATCACCGGCATGGGCTCTTCCGAGGCATCCAATGACCTGGCGCTGCTGCTGCGCGCCGGCTCGCTGGCCGCGCCGATGGAAATCATCGAGGAACGCACCATCGGCCCGCAGCTCGGCGCCGAGAACATCGCCAAGGGCTTCAACTCCACGCTCTACGGCTTCGCCGCCATCGCCGTCTTCATGGTCATCTACTACATGCTGTTCGGCTTCTTCAGCGTGTTCGCGCTGGCGACCAACCTGCTGCTGCTGATCTCCATCCTGTCGCTGCTGCAGGCCACGCTGACCTTGCCCGGCATCGCGGCAATTGCCTTCACGCTGGGCATGGCGATCGACGCCAACGTGCTGATCAACGAGCGCATCCGCGAGGAATTGAGGAACGGCGCGTCGCCGCATTCGGCGATTGCCACCGGCTTCGACCGCGCCTGGGCCACGATTCTCGACTCCAACGTCACCACGCTGATCGCCGGCCTGGCGCTCTTGATCTTCGGCTCCGGCCCGATCCGCGGCTTCGCCGTGGTGCACTGCCTGGGCATTGCCACCTCGATCTTCTCGTCGGTGTTCATTTCTCGCGGCATCGCCAACCTGTGGTACGGCCGCAAGAAGAAGCTCACCAGCATATCGATCGGCCAGATCTGGAAGCCCGGCACCTGAGCCCGGCCCCTACCGACATCAGAGGATTCCATGGAACTTTTCCGCATCAAGAAAGATATTCCCTTCATGCGCCACGCGTTGATCTTCAACGTGATCTCGGCGCTGACCTTCGTCGCCGCGGTGTTCTTCCTGTTTCACAAGGGACTGCACCTGTCGATCGAATTCACCGGCGGCACCGTGATGGAGGTGGCTTATCCGCAGAGCGCCAATATCGAGGGGATCAGGCAGAACGTGGTCGGCATGGGCTTTACCGACAGCCAGGTGCAGAGCTTCGGCACTGCCCATGACGTGCTGATCCGCCTGCCGACGCAAAAGGGCCTGAACTCCACCCAGGTCAGCGAAAAGGTGCTGGGCGGCCTGAAGGCGCAGGACCCGACGGTGGAACTGCGCCGGGTTGAATTCGTGGGTCCGCAGGTGGGCGAGGAACTGACGCACGACGGCCTGATGGCGCTGGGCATGGTGGTGCTGGGCATCATGGTCTACCTGGCCTTCCGCTTCGAATGGAAGTTCGCGGTGGCGGCCATCATCGCCAACCTGCATGACGTCGTGATCATCCTCGGCTTCTTCGCCTTCTTCCAGTGGGAGTTCTCGCTGACCGTGCTGGCCGCGGTGCTGGCGGTGCTGGGCTATTCGGTCAACGAGTCGGTGGTGGTGTTCGACCGTGTCCGCGAAACCTTCCGTGACCGCCGCTATGGCAAGCTGGCCACGGCCGACGTGATGAACCATGCCATCACCAGCACGATATCGCGCACCATCATCACCCACGGCTCGACCGAGGTGATGGTGCTGTCGATGCTGCTGTTCGGCGGACCGACGCTGCACTACTTCGCCATTGCGCTGACCATCGGCATTCTGTTCGGCATTTACTCGTCGGTATTCGTCGCGGCTGCGGTTGCGATGTGGCTGGGCGTCAAGCGCGAAGACCTGCTGAAGCCGGCAAAGGAAAAGGACACCACCGGCGGCGCGGTGGTCTGATCCACGCATGATGCAGCAAGCACGGGCCGCAACGGCCCGTGCCGGCCGGGCCGCCAGGCTTGGCAAGTCAGCACGCCAGGCGTCCCATTGCGCCAGTGAATTCTTCCCCTGCAAGTGTTACGAAGGCCGACATCGTCCCTGAGACGTCGTCTTGCACAACACTAACCTGGAGGACATTCATGGCGGAATCAAGCGCGGAATCATCGGGCGGGTCGAGGCAATATAGCAGCTATGGCAGCAGTCGAAGTAGCAGTCCGCGCGAGCTGAACGACTTTTCAGTTGAGGAAGAATTATCTTCTGCCAAATCAGATGTCCCGGAAAAAAAGGCGCTTGGTTCTGATGCGCCCAAGTTAAAAACCAAAAGCACAATCAACAATGCCGATACGAATCCTGGTTTTTTCAGGACAGGGTCTGGCAAAAAACCGGGCATGGGCTCTGGCGCAACGGGAACCTCGAATAGGCAATTAAGCGCAACGATCATTGAAAGCGCCAGCAGCCCGGCGCCCAGTCCGCGTAATTCCAGCATCTCCAGTAAAAAAAAGCTGGAGACGGGCAATGACAACGACGCCCGCTCCCTCCTGATCGCTAAGGACACGCGGGAAGGCTCGGAAGGGCGCACTACCGGCAAAACGTCTGCGCTTCTCAAAAGGAAAGAGACTGCGAAGGCCAGGACAACGTCAAACATCAAAACCACAGGAACAACGACTACCACCACCACAACAACGACGACGACAACGACCACTACAACAACCGCCACCACGGTGCCTGTTTACAAGGCATCGAGTTCGAGCAGCGAAGAAGTGGCGTCGGCGTCAAGCCAGGAGAAAAAGCGCACGTCTAGCGCCAGCACAAGGGAGAAACGCCGCTCCTACATCGCTTTAAGGCAATGCTGAATAAGTAAACGGATTGAGGACGTAAAACGTTGTAAGGACCGATAACAACAAGCATGGCGATGAATAATGAAACAGCAGACTCTGGCGATGGCGGCAGACCAAGGTTTTGAGCGGCA
>NZ_JACYOX010000045.1 GCF_015352955.1 Noviherbaspirillum soli | reverse complement strand
CCGAAGTGCGCAGCCTGGCGCAGAAGAGCGCGGCGGCGGCGCGCGAGATCAAGGGCCTGATCGGCGACTCGGTGGAGAAGGTCGAGGCCGGCAGCAAGCTGGTGGCGCAGGCTGGCAGCACGATCCGGGAAGTGGTGGCCAGCGTGCAGCGGGTGACCGACATCATGGCCGAGATCACCGCGGCCAGCAGCGAGCAGAGCGCCGGCATCGAGCAGGTGAACCAGGCCATTGCGCAGATGGACCAGGTGACGCAGCAGAATGCGGCGCTGGTCGAGGAAGCGGCGGCAGCGGCCGGTTCGATGCAGGAGCAGGCCTCGTCGCTGGCAGTGACGGTCGGCACGTTCAAGCTGTCGGCGGAGGACGCGGTTGCCGCCGTGCCGGCCGGCCGACCGGCCGCTGCGCAGGTTGCCGGCATCCCGCGTGCCGTGGCGGCCATTCCGGCAAGGGCGAAAGTGCCGGCTAGACGGGTTGCCGACCAGGGCGGCGACTGGCAGGAATTCTGATTTGCAGGCAGGACAAGCGTGTCGGGCGCGGGCGCATTTGCAGCGCCGGCCCGTCATTCGTGCGTCAGCCAGTGCCGGTGAAGGCGATGGCGCATCCCTCGGCTGCATCCTGACCGAAAAAGCCTCCCCTCAGGCACGGGCGCCGTTGAGCATCCGCGTGAGCAATGTCGGCCGCGCCGACGGCGCTGCCTGCTCGATATGCATGGCCCATTGTTCGGCCAGCTGGCTGCAGGTGCCCTGCAGCACTGGCGCCAGCTGCGGCAGCGCCGCCAGCGCCGCCAGCGCCTTCAGGTGGCGCTCGATCACCGAAGCCAGCTTCAGGCAAGGCCCGCCTTCGCGGGCCTGGGTGCTGTAGTGGGACATCAGGTGTAAGGCAGCCGACACCAGCAGCTCGGGCTGGGAGGCAACGGCAGACGAGTCAGGAAATTCGGACTTCAGGATGGCAGTGGGCATCATCATTCCTTTGCAAATGGCATGGTGGCTGGCTGCCGCTGTCGCGGGGGCTGGCTGTCAAGGGTTGAATAGCCTGAAGCGGCTAAACGGCTAAAGAATTAAGCATCCGGAGCTGTCAGGCCCCGGAAGATGAGAATTATTCTCATTTGAATTATTGACGATGAAGGATGGGATTGCAAGGGAAATAGTCAGGCGCATTGCAGGCTGCCGGTCGGGCGATGCTTACTGCCATTGCGCTGGCTGATTGAATCAGCCTGAGCATTGGATGCAGCCTGGATGCCACATCATCGGGGCGCGCCTTTTCGGCAAGAGCCTGGGGCGACTTGAGGCCAAGCTGGTCGATTGCGTCCTTATGGCGCGTGCTTGCGTCAGTGGAGTCCTGATAGTTGTAAAGGCGATCGGTTTGCTCCCCGCACCGACAATCTCGGCCAACAGGCGCTCTCCCATCGCGGCACCTTGCGGATTAGCGCGTTGCCGTAGCCGTTGCTTTTGTCGTGAAATCCCGTTGAGCGCGCCGTGTCAGCGGTGCCCGGAGCGGGAAAAGGTGCGGCGTCTGTCTGAGTGGAGCGCAGCGGAGCGAGTTTAGCCGCGCCCCGCTCCGGGCACCGCTGACACGGGAACCCCGCGCAGCGGGGCGCGATCACCGGGTCGCCTTTTTTGCCTCCTTTTTTGGCGAAGCAAAAAAGGAGGTCGCCCGCCGGGGCGAACACCCGGCTTGTCTCCACGGCAGTGCAATCGTGTTGCGTTACCCGGCAACGCACGGGCAGCATTGACGCTTTGTGCTTCAAGGGTAAAACAACATGGCAATGCAAGGCCTCAGCCTGATCGACCGCTTGGCGGAATGCCCCTGCGGGGTATTCCGCCCTACGACCTACCCTACGACAGGCGCCGCACCTTATCCGCTTCGGCCATCGCCCTCACGGCGCAATCAACGGGGCTGAACCGCAACTGTCGCTACCCGTACGGCAAAGCCTCCTCGCCCCCCAAGCACCCTACCTCGTCACCACATCCCTATGCATCGGCGCCAATCGCGCAAGCAACCGGTTCTGCACCCGCGACGGCACCCCGTTGCGCTCCATGGCCGCCTGCAGATCCTCCACCAGCGCATTGAAATGCGCATGGTTCAGCTTCAGGTCTTCATGGATGGTCTGCATGTCCTTGCCGCTGTACTTGCAGGGGCCGCCGGCGACATCGCAGAACTGCTCTTCCAGCTTTTCCGCCAAGTGCTCCAGGTCGACGCCGTCGAACGAGGCACTGATGCGGGCATCGGCCTGCACCGCCGGCAGCAGGTCGGCCACGATGCGGCGGATGCCGGCGCCGCCGCCCAGGTCCTGGTACAGGGCATCATCGGCGGCGAAGGCATGCAGGCTGCCCACGGCGAGCAGGACGGCGATCAGGGTGCGGAAGGATTGCATGGTCGGTAAGCGCTATGTGGAAGGATTCAGAAGCCGGCCTGCAGCGACAGGTAGACGCCTTTCTGCCGGGTCGGGTTGAGCACGGTGATGTCGCCCAGCGCCACCCAGGCGGCGGTCAGCGAGACATGCTTGGAGGGAAACCAGGCGACGAAGACGTCGTAGTAATCCTTTTCCCTGTCCACCGCCAGATTGCGCGGCTTCATCCGGTATTCGACGCCGCCCACCACGGTGCGGCTGAACAGGTAGGCGACCGAGCCTTCCAGCATCGGCTGGTAATGGTTGCCGCGCTCGCCGCCAAAGCCCAGCAGGCCCATCTGGTTGGCGCGGGTGGCGCGCAGCGTGCCGTTGATCAGCAGGCTCCTGTCCAGCAGGATGCGGGTGGCCGACAGGTAGACATCCACGCCATGGTCGCTGGCCGCGCCCAGCTGCTTCACATTGTCGACGCCGGCCAGGCCCGACACGCCCGTATTGCGCTTGGCCATCGCGCCGACGGCGATCTGCGGCAGCCAGCTGTCCTGTTCATACACCGCGTCGCCGGCCAGCCTGACCTTGACGCCGGCAATGTCCTGGCCGATGCGCAGGCCGTCGAGCGCGCCGTCGCTGCCGCGGAAGGTCTGGCGCGCCAGCGACAACTCCACCCGGTCGGCCAGGCCGACTGCCACGCCATGGCTGTCCAGGCCATAGTCCTGGGTCCGGATCGCCGTGGCATGCAGGTTGGCGCCATAGCTGTCGCGGGTGCCATAGCCTGTGATCAGCGCCCAGGGCGTCAAGCCGCCGCCGCCGGCGCCTTCAACCTGGCTCACGCCGCCCGTGGCCAGCAGCTTGCCCAGGTCGGGTGACGGAAGATCGGCGGCTTGGCTGGCGCCGGCGCACAGGGCGATGGCCATGGCGGCGGGGAAGGTGGTTCTCAGGCGGTAAGGAAGAGACATGGCGGGATTCAATATATTTCCTGTTTGCAATAGTAGCAAACGGGACGTTAATTCCGCCAGGAATCTTTTTTCTGATGACGCCATCCGGCTACACCCGGCATCCATGCCGTCCGGCGGCGCGCCGCTACCCTTTTCACGGCAGTTTGAGGCATACTCCTTGACGTTGACGTTGACGTTAACGTCAATTCCAGATCAATGCCATCCGCGCCGTCCTTGCCTGAGCGCTACAAGAATTCCGGAGACTCCATGACCGACCTGTCCGTTACCCAGAACCTTGCCGCCTGGAAGCCGGCCAACAAGGTGCGTTTCGTTACCGCCGCCTCGCTGTTCGACGGCCATGACGCGTCCATCAACATCATGCGCCGCATCCTGATGGCCAATGGCGCCGAGGTGATCCATCTGGGGCACAACCGCTCGGTCGACGACATCGTCACTGCGGCGCTGCAGGAAGACGCGCAGGGCATCGCCCTGTCCAGCTACCAGGGCGGCCATGTCGAGTACTTCAAGTACATGATCGACCTGCTCAGGCAGCGCGGCGGCGCGCATATCAAGGTGTTCGGCGGCGGCGGCGGCGTGATCGTGCCGGCCGAGATCGAGGAGCTGCATGCCTATGGCGTGACGCGCATATTCAGCCCGGAAGACGGCCAGCGCATGGGCCTGGTGGGCATGATCCAGTCCATGATCCAGGCCTGCGACACCGATCTCTCCTCCTATGCGCCGACCGCGCTGGAGGCGCTGCAGGGCGGCGACATCGCGCAGCGGCACCGGCCGCTGGCGCAGCTGATCACGGCGCTGGAAAACGGCAAGGCCGATCCCGCCCTGCCGGCGCAGCTGCGCGAGGCGGCAGCGGCCATCAATACGCCCACGCTGGGCATCACCGGCACCGGCGGCGCCGGCAAGTCTTCCCTGACCGACGAGCTGATCCGGCGCATCCGGCTCGACCAGGAGGATGACCTGAACATCGCCGTGATCTCGATCGACCCGTCGCGCCGCAAGTCGGGCGGCGCGCTGCTGGGCGACCGCATCCGGATGAATGCGATCGGTCCGTGGCAGGGCCAGAACCGGGTCTTCATGCGCTCGCTCGCCACCCGCGAGGCCGGCTCGGAAATCTCGGCCGCGCTGCCGGACGTGATCGCCGCCTGCAAGGTGGCCGGCTTCGACCTGGTCATCGTGGAAACCTCCGGCATCGGCCAGGGCGACGCCGCCATCGTGCCGCATGTGGGGCTGTCGATGTATGTGATGACGCCCGAGTTCGGCGCCGCCTCGCAGCTGGAAAAGATCGACATGCTGGACTTCGCCGACTTCGTCGCCATCAACAAGTTCGACCGCAAGGGCGCGCAGGATGCGCTGCGCGACGTGGCCAAGCAGTACCAGCGCAACCGCGAGCTATGGAGCAGCAAAACAGAGGACATGCCGGTCTACGGCACCCAGGCGTCGCGCTTCAACGACGATGGCGTGACCGCGCTCTACCAGGGCCTGCTGGCGCGCCTGAAGGACATGGGCCTGCCGGTGAAGCCGGGCCGGCTGGCGCCGGTGGCGGTGCGGTATTCCTCCGGACGCAATGCCATCGTGCCGCCGGCGCGCAGCCGCTACCTGGCCGAGATCGCCGACACCGTGCGCCACTATCACCGGTTCGCCGGCACCCAGGTGACGCTGGCGCGCCAGCGCCAGCAGCTCACCGAGTCGGCCCGCATGCTGGCCGAGGCGCAGGCCGACGCCGACGCCAACACGCTGTCTGCGCTGACCGACCTGGCCGACACCCGCGACGCCAGCATGGATGCCGGAGCGAAGAAGCTGCTGGCAATGTGGCCGGCGATGCAGGCCGCCTATGCCGGCGATGAATACGTGGTGAAGATCCGCGACAGGGAAATCCGCACCGGCCTGGTCCATGAAACCCTGTCCGGCAACAAGATCAGGAAGGTGGCGCTGCCGCGCTTCGAGGATCATGGCGAGGTGCTGCGCTTCCTGATGCTGGAAAACGTGCCCGGCTCCTTCCCGTACACCGCCGGCGTGTTCGCCTTCAAGCGCGAGAACGAGGACCCGACCCGCATGTTCGCCGGCGAGGGCGATGCCTTCCGCACCAACCGCCGCTTCAAGCTGGTGTCGCAGGGCATGGACGCCAAGCGGCTGTCCACCGCGTTCGACTCGGTCACGCTGTATGGCGCCGACCCGGCGCCGCGGCCCGACATCTACGGCAAGGTCGGCAACTCGGGCGTATCGATCGCCACGCTGGACGACATGAAGGTGCTGTACGAAGGCTTCGACCTGTGCAGCCCGAGCACCTCGGTGTCGATGACCATCAACGGCCCGGCGCCGACCATCCTGGCGATGTTCATGAACACCGCCATCGACCAGCAGCTGGACAAGTTCCGCGCCGACAATGGCCGCGAGCCGACCGACGACGAAGCCCAGAAGATCCGCGCCTGGGTGCTGCAGAACGTGCGCGGCACGGTGCAGGCCGACATCCTGAAGGAAGACCAGGGCCAGAACACCTGCATCTTCTCCACCGAGTTCTCGCTGAAGGTGATGGGCGACATCCAGGAATACTTCGTGCACCACCAGGTGCGCAATTTCTATTCGGTGTCGATCTCGGGCTATCACATCGCCGAAGCCGGCGCCAACCCGATCTCGCAGCTGGCCTTCACGCTGTCGAACGGCTTCACCTTCGTCGAGGCCTATCTGGCGCGCGGCATGCACATCGACGACTTCGCGCCCAACCTGTCCTTCTTCTTTTCCAATGGCATGGACCCGGAATACACGGTGCTGGGACGGGTCGCGCGCCGCATCTGGGCCGTCACCATGCGCGACAAGTACGGCGCCAACGACCGCTCGCAAAAGCTGAAATACCACATCCAGACCTCGGGCCGCTCGCTGCATGCGCAGGAAATCGACTTCAACGACATCCGCACCACGCTGCAGGCGCTGATTGCGATCTACGACAACTGCAATTCCCTGCACACCAATGCCTATGACGAAGCCATCACCACGCCGACCGACGAATCGGTGCGGCGGGCGCTGGCGATCCAGCTGATCATCAACCGCGAATGGGGCCTGGCCAAAAACGAGAACCCGAACCAGGGCAGCTACATCGTCGAGCAGCTCACCGACCTGGTGGAGGAAGCGGTGCTGCAGGAGTTCGAGCGCATCGCCGAGCGCGGCGGCGTGCTGGGCGCGATGGAAACCGGCTACCAGCGCGGCAAGATCCAGGAAGAGTCGCTGCTCTACGAGCACAGGAAGCATGACGGCAGCCTGCCCATCATCGGCGTCAACACCTTCCGCAATCCGCATGCGAGCAACGTGCCGCAGCAGATCGAACTGGCCCGCTCGACCGACGAGGAAAAGCAGTCGCAACTCGGGCGCCTGGCCGACTTCCAGCAACGGCACGCGGCCGAGGCCCCGGCCATGCTGCAGCGGCTGCAGCAGGCGGTGATCCACGACGAGAACGTGTTTGCCACGCTGATGGACGCGGTGCGCGTCTGCTCGCTGGGGCAGATCACCGAGGCGCTGTTCGAGGTGGGCGGACAGTACCGGCGCAGCATGTAAGGCGGGCGTCGTTCAGGGCGCGTGCTGACGACAGCGCTCTGAACGACGCATGGGCGACAGGCCTTGCACGCTGCGCCAGCGGGCGATGCAGCGACATGGGCTGTCGGCTTGCAAGACCTGCATCGCCATTCAGAAATAATGGAATGCCGTCAGGTCCGTCACCCTGTCCTCCTCTCCATCCATGGCGCGCCGCAACAGGGTGGCGCCATCCACGCAGGCATGAAGAAAGGCGAGCAGTTCCTCGTCTTCCACCCGGTTCGACGGCATGGGCGCGCAACCGACCAGGATCAGCGCGCCGGAGGCCGCGTCGAGCGCGGTCAGCATCACGAACGGCACCGGCAGTTCCAGTTGCTGCTCCAGTATCGACTGGCACAAGGCCGGAAGGCGCGACGGCGCCGGCCGGCCGGCCTCGACATAGATTTTGACGAAGCCGGACCATTCCTCCAGCCGGAACTGGACCGCCATGCCGTTGACCATCATCGCCTGCTGCCCGGCCACCGTCGCATGCTCCTCCGCCGGCACGCCGGCCAACAGGCACAGCCGCAAAAGCATCGCTTCATGGTCCGCGTTCATGGCCTGTTCTCCGAGCCCATCACAGCCGTCACCAGCGCCGCGCCGACGATGGCGCTGCTAATCGCCACGCCGCACAGTGCGCGCGGCATGCCGGGCGCCTGCAGTATCGCGCGGCCGAAGCGGCTGTCGAGCACGGCCGGCACGGCGAAAGGCGCGGCCCCGATCGCATACGCATCCGGCCTGGACTGCAGCCGTTCGCGCAGCGGGCACGACGGCAAGTGCGTCGCCCGCATGGTGAGCTGGCTGCCGCGCTGCCGATGGTAGGCCAGCGCCAGCATGCTGCCCGTGCTGACCGCCGCCATCTGCGCAGCGAAACGGGCCAGCACGAAATTGATCGGATAACGGGCAGCGACTGCGCCGGCCTGCCGTGGCAGGCGCTGACAGAAGCGGTTCCATGCACGCTGGCTGGTCGCAGCCATGCGCCCGCCCCAGCTCGACGGATTGGCGCACCAGGTCTCGGTCAGGTGCGCCTGCAGCGCGAAGGCAGGAATGAAGGGCAACAGGCTCAGCATGATGCCCGTGCATTGCCGGCGGCGGCTGGGCTGCGGATGAAAGCGCGTGTCCGAGGGCTGCATCTGCTGGTCGGCGTAGATGGCGCCGCAGGCCAGCAGCCGCAATGGCTGCAGCGGCGCCGGCAGGAAGGGCGCAAGCATGGTGGGCACCGTGAATGCGCAGAAGGTGGTGCGCATGGCACGCGCCACATAGCTTGCGGGCGGCGCGGGTTCATGCGCCTGGCTGCGAGAAACACGGATGCTTGCGGGCCGGTCGGCGCGCCGTGCCGCGCCGTTGTGATCAGGAGTTTTCATGACGCCGTAAGTAGCCCGGACTGTCCGCCTGCTGCACCAGAAGCAAGCGCATTCCATCCCGTTTGCGTCGTCTCAATTGTGTGCGGCCAGCGGCCCTGGATGGATCAGCGCCGTGGCGATGCAGGCCGCCACTACATGGCTTGCCAGCAAGGCCACCAGGCCCGGCGGCAGCGTGCCGCCAGCGCGGGCGGCGGCACGGTCCAGCCGCAACGTCAGCCAGACCGACGAGGCAAACGCCGGGCCGCAGGCCAGATAGGCGGCGGGATTGGCCTGGATGCGCTGCCGCAGCGACGGCATGCTGGCGGGCCGCGGCACCGGTTCCAGCCGCGCGCCGCGGGCATGATGGAAGCACGCCGACATCAGGCTGCCGGCACCGACCGCCAGCATCTGCGCCGTTATCCGCGCCAGCACGAAATTGATTGGATAGCCGCGTGCCGCCGTCGCCAGGCGCGTCGGCATGAGGCCGCACAGCCGGTGCCAGAGGCGCTGGCTGGCCGCGGCCATTTGCGCGCCCGGGCTGCCGGCGCGGCTGCACAAGCCATTGGCAAGCCGGACCTGCGCATAGAAGGCGGCGATGTAAGGCGTCATGCCCAGCGTCAGCGCCACGACCTCCTGGCCTGGCGCGGGCGCCGGCGCAAAGCGCACCTGCTGCGGCGGCTGGATCATGTCGATATAGATAAAGCCGCCCAGCAGCGTGCGCAGCGCAAAGGCGCGCGGCGACAGCAGCCCCCTGAAACAGGGAGAAAGCACGGTCGGCAGGCTGAAGGCGCCCAGCGTGATCCATGCGCCCCGCGCGACATGGCGCCAGAGCGGCGCGGTGGATGGCGAGCCGCTGGGCTGCGGGCTGGTGTCAGGCATGGTTGCCTGGGCCGGCGGCTGGGCCGGGCGATCGGAGAGCGGGTTCATGGCGCCTTGAGTGGCGGGCGTCGCCATGACGTTGCGCCACGCCGGTGCCGCGCCTGGATCGGGCAACACCGGCGCGGGCATTCTTCCCCGCTTGCGGAAGGCAACTGACAGGATGCGGGCAGCGGTCCCCGGGCAGGCATGCAGCCGACGCCAGGGACCGTTTGCCAGGCGCCTCAGGTCTTCAAGGCTTCAGCACCACCTTCACGCATTCATCCTGCTTGTCGCGGAACATCCGGTAGGCATCCGGCGCCTGCTCCAGCGGCATGCGATGGGTGATGATCACGCTGGGGTCGATCTCCCCCGCCTGCACCCGGTCCAGCAAGGGCTTCAGGTAACGCTGGACATGGGTCTGGCCGGTCTTCAAGGTCAGCGAGCGGTTCATGAAGGAGCCGATCGGCATCTTGTCCAGGAAGCCGCCGTAGACGCCGGGAATCGACACCACGCCGCCATTGCGGCAGGCCATCAGCGCCTCGCGCAACGCATTCGGGCGCTCGGTTTCCAGCATCATCGCCTGCTTGACGCGATCGTAGGCGCCGACCAGGCCGACGCCATGCGCTTCCATGCCGACCGCGTCGATGCAGGCATCCGGGCCGCGGCCGCCTGTGATGGTCTTCAACGCATCCAGCACATTGACCTCTTCATAGTTGATGGTCTCGGCGCGCGAGACTTCCCGCGCCATGCGCAGCCGCTCCGGGAAGCGGTCGATCGCGATCACCCGCTCCGCGCCCAGCAGATAGGCGCTCTGGATCGCGAACTGGCCAACCGGGCCGCAGCCCCAGACCGCCACCACATGGCCGGGCCGGATGTCGCAGTTCTCCGCCGCCATGTAGCCGGTGGGCAGGATGTCGGACAGGAACAGCACCTTCTCGTCGTCCAGGCCGTCGGGCACCCGGATCGGGCCGACGTCGGCATACGGCACCCGCACGTACTCGGCCTGGCCGCCGGCATAGCCGCCGGTGAGATGGGAATAGCCGAAGATGCCGGCCGGCGAATGGCCCCACATCTTTTCCGCCATCGCGGCATTGGGATTGGAGTTCTCGCAGAGCGAATGCTGCTGTTCCTCGCAGAAGTAGCAATTGCCGCAGGCGATCGGGAACGGCACCACCACCCTGTCGCCTATCTTCAGGTTGGTCACTGCGCTGCCCAGCTCCACCACCTCGCCCATGAACTCATGGCCCAGGATGTCGCCCTTTTCCATGGTGGGGATATAGCCATCGTACAGGTGCAAATCGGATCCGCAGATGGCGGTGGACGTGATCTTCAGGATCGCGTCGCGCGGATTGAGTATCTTCGGATCGGGCACATTGTCGACCCGCACATCCTTGGCGCCATGCCAGCATAAGGCTCTCATCCCGGTACCCCTTTCCTGATCAGCTTGACCATGGTGCTGCGCGGGCCGGACGACTGCCCTTCGGTGGTGGTGATTTCGCCGGTCTCGATCAGCTGCTTGAAGCGGCGAAGATCGGCATCCATTTGCTGCAGCGGGTTTTCGCCGAACAGTTTAGCCACCAGCGCGCCGGCCTTGCCGCCCGGCGGCTTGTACTGCATTTCGACCCGGACGATGGTGCCGCGTCCGCCCGGCGCGCGCTCGAAGCGCACCGTGCCGCCATTGTCGACATCCGCGCCTTCCACCGAATGCCAGGCCAGCAGTTCGCCCGGCTGATCGGCGGTGATGTCGGCATCCCATTCCACGCTGGAGCCGACCGGCGCCTTGGCCTTCCAGTGCGAGCGGGTGTCGTTGACCTTGCTGACTTCCTCCAGGTGCTCCATGAATTCCGGGAAGCGGTCGAACTCGCGCCAGAAGCGATAGCACTCTTCCGGCGACTTGTTGACCGTGATGCATTTTTCCACCGCCATCGCGCCCGATGCGGTGCTGCGCTCGCCCATGGTCTGGCGGGCCGTCTGCGCCAGCGCCGCGCTCATGTCCAGCATCGCGGCCGTGGCCACGCCGGCGCCGGTCAGGGCCAGCCGGATGCGGCGCCCGGACGAACCGGCATGCATGGCCGAGCGTGCCAGCAGGGTCAGCTCAAGTCCCACGCAGGCCAGCCGCGCCAGTCCCAGCGGCGCCGGCCTGCCCTTGTTCAGGATATTGACCGCGCTGGCCACGCCGAGCGCGCCGGAAGCGCGCACCAGCGATGGATGCGCATGGATGCCGGTCGAGCGCGCCACCTGGCGCGGCGCCAGCAACTGCGCAATGCCCAGGCCCAGGATCACCATGCCGGCGCCGGTGGCCAGGGAGGAAAGCTGATCGCGTGACGGTGCCTCGTAGCGGAACTCGCTGCCGGGCGGGTGTCTGGACAGCGCGCTTCCCGGATCAAGCGCGGAGAAGTCACGCTCGGGCGTGGCTTCCCGCCTGCTGTCGGTGGTGATGTCATTCATTGTTTTCTCCAGGTGTGCAGGGAACAGGTGTCCGCCGCGTTTCTTGTTGAATTGGAAAAAGAGCCAATTAGAAGTGAGGCCCCGCCGGTAGTTCTGCCAGCGTGCAGCTACCTGCGCCCGCATTGATTTGACGCATAATGGCCGCCATGGAAAACCCCGGACATTTCTGCAGCGACCTGCCCCCGGCCCTGCCTGATGAAGTCATGCAGACCCTGCTGGCCGGCGGCGCCTTCCGGCTGGAGCGCATCGTTTCCCACGGCCAGCATTCGCCGGCCGGTTTCTGGTACGACCAGGACGAGCATGAATGGGTGCTGCTGCTGCAGGGCGCAGCCACGCTGCGCTTCGAGGAAGGCGACCGGCTGCTGCGCATGGCCCCCGGCATGCATGTGACGATTCCCGCGCATTGCCGGCACCGCGTGGAATGGACCACGCCCGACGCCGACAGCGTCTGGCTTGCGCTGTTCTACCGGGCGGCCTGAACGACGCAAACCGGCGCCGGCGGGCGGCGGCTATACTTGCCCTTCCATCCATCGTCCACCCAGATGCCCATGCATGCAGGCAAACACCCGGCCACGACCACGCCGGCCGATCCGGGCCACCAGTTCGGCAAACCGTCCGAAGGCTTGCGCGCCCGTCTCTACACCGTCATCTTCGAGGCCGACACCCGCGCCGGCCGCATCTTCGACCTGGCGCTGATCGTCGCCATCCTGGCCAGCGTGGCGGTCGTCGTGCTCGACAGCGTGCAGGCGGTATCGTCACGCCACGGCGACGTGCTGGGCGTGCTGGAATGGTTCTTCACGCTGCTCTTCACGGTGGAATACCTGGCTCGGCTGTACTGCGTGCGGCGGCCGCTGCGCTACGCCACCAGCTTTTTCGGCGCCATCGATTTCCTGTCGGTGCTGCCTACCTACCTCGCCATGATGATGCCGGGCGCCCATGTGCTGCTGGACGTGCGCATCCTGCGCCTGCTGCGCATCTTCCGCATTTTGAAGCTGACGTCCTACGTCGAGGAATACGGCATGCTGACCCGGGCGCTCTTGGCAAGCCGGCGCAAGATCCTGATCTTCCTGTCGGTGGTGATGATGGTGGTGCTGCTGCTGGGCACGGTGATGTACGTGGTGGAAGGGCCGGGCAATGGCTTCACCAGCATTCCGACCTCGGTGTACTGGGCCATCACCGCCATCACCACGGTGGGCTTCGGCGACATCGTGCCCAAGACCGACATCGGCCGCGCGATCTCATCGATCATGATGCTGTTGGGCTGGGGCATCCTGGCGGTGCCGACGGGCATCATCAGTTCGGAAATGACGATGCAGAGCCGGCTGTTCCGGCTTACCACCACCCGCACCTGCCCGGAATGCCTGTCCGAAGGCCATGAGGCCGACGCCAAGTTCTGCAAGGACTGCGGCACCCCGCTTCCCGCCTACCAGCGCGACCGTTGAGGCCAGGGCAGGGCGCAATGCATCTGCCGATTGTTGTAACCCGGCATCAGGCGCGATAATGATGGCTCCGCTCTTCTGACGAATGCCATGAACATCCCGAATTCCGCGCCGCTCTCGGCCAGCCAGATCGCGCAGTTTGAAGCCGATGGCTATCTGATCCTTCCTCGCATGGTGGCGCCGGCCGATTGCGAACGCATGCTGGCGGTGACCAATGACCACCTGGCGCGCGCAGTGCCACCGCTGGAATACGAAGCCGAAGTTGGCTACGAAGGCGCGCCGGCGTCGCTGGATGCGCCGGGGGGCCGCACCGCGCGCAGGCTGCGCGCGGCCTGGCAGCGCGATGCCTGCTTCCATGACTGGGCCGAGAACCCGGTGCTGGTCAGCGGCCTGAAGCAGTTGCTGCAGGAAGACGTGGTGCTGACGCTGGCGCATCACAACTGCATCATGACCAAGCACCCCCACTTCGGCACCGCCACCGGCTGGCATCGCGACATCCGCTACTGGTCCTACACCCGCCCCAACCTGATCTCGGTATGGCTGGCGCTCGGCCATGAAGAGGCCGGCAACGGCGCGCTGAAGTTCATCCCCGGCTCGCACCGGATTCCCCTCGCCCCCGAACAGATGGATGCGCTCGATTTCCTGCGGCCGGAAGTGCCGCAGAACCAGGCCCTCTTTGCGCAAGGCGTCGCGCCAGTGCTGGAACAGGGCGACGTGGTGCTCTTCCACAGCAAGCTGTTCCATGCGGCGGGCCGCAACGACAGTGACCGGATGAAGGCATCGGTGGTGTTCGCCTATCGCGGCGCGTCGAATCCGCCGGTGCAGGGAACGCGTTCGGCGGCAGCGGGGGAAGTGGCGCTGTCGTGAGCGCGAGGGTGGTGGAACGGCGTAATGCCCCTTCGGGGTATTACGCCCTACGCCTTCCAGGGCGCTTTTTCGCGCCAGGCCTGCACCCACTCCTGCGGCATCACCTGCGCAAACGCCCCAAAGTCCGCCACCAGTCCACCCAGCCCGGCCGGCACGATTTCCACACCCTCGGTCAGCGCATGCATCCGCGTATCCAGCTCCCGCCGCACCATGGGCAGCAGCCAGTCGCCATGATGCTGCCAGACGCTGCCGCCCACCACGAACACCCGGGTATCCAATGCCACCGCGACGTTGTACAGCCCACGCCCGAACCACCTCGCCGCATCCTCGGCGATGGCCCTTGCCGCCGGCTCGTTGTCGCGGGCGGCGTCGAATACGTCGGCGGTGGATTGCCCCAGGCGGTTGGCCAGGTTGCGGCCCGAGATCAGCGCCTCCAGGTCGCCGCGGTTGCCGCAGCCGCATAGCGCGTCCGACGATTCGCTCATCAGCATGTGGCCGGCGTGGCCGGTGTTGCCGTGCTTGCCGTGCAGGATATGGCCGTCCACGCAAAAGCCGAAGCCGATGCCGGTGCTCCAGGTCACATACACGCAGTTGGGTTCGCCTTGTACCGCGCCGAAGGTGCGTTCGGCCACCAGCGCCGAGACGCAATCATTCTCGATGGCCACATTGCCGAACTGCTCGCGCAGCGGACCCTCCAGCGGAATCACCACCCAGTCGTTGGGCAGGTCGGCGGACTGCGCCTGGCCGCCGCAGATATTCGGCGAGGCCAGGCCCAGCATGCCGTCGACCTGCGCGAACGGCCCGGCCGACGACACGCCCACCGCGTCGATCGCCTCGCGCGGCACGCCGGCCTGGTCGCAGGCCGCATGCAGCATGGCGATGCACTGGCGCGCCACCGTATCCGGCGTGCCGCTCTTGGGCGTGGGTTCGGTCACGCGGGCTAGCGGACCGTCGGCATTGGCGATGCTGGCCGCGATCTTGGTGCCGCCGATGTCCAGGGCGCCCACCAGGCTTGCTTTGTTCATGCTTGCTCCCATCAGTAAGCGTCGTCCCAGGAAATCGACAGGCGGGCAGCGCACTGGATCAGGCCCACCATGCTGTAGGTCTGCGGGAAGTTGCCCCACATCTCGCCGCTCTCGGGCGCCACGTCTTCCGACAGCAGGCCGAGATGATTGCGGCGGTCCAGCACCTTCTCGAACAGGCTGCGCGCCCTTTCCTTCTCGCCGATCTGCGCCAGCGCCAGGATCCACCACAGCGTGCAGACCAGGAAGGCGGTTTCCGGCAGGCCGAAATCGTCTTCCTCGTCATAGCGCAGCAGGAATTCGCCGCGCTTCAGGTGCTTCTCGGTGGCCCGCACCGTGCTGGCGAAACGCGGATCGTCGGCCGCCAGGAACTGGAATTCCCCCATCAGCAGCAGGCTGGCATCGAGGCGGTCGCCGCCGAAGGTGGAGACGAAGCTGCCCAGCTCCTCGTTCCATGCCGATTCGCAGATCACGCGATGGATTTCCTGCGCATGGCCGCCCCAGTAGGCGGCGCGCTCGTCCAGGCCAAGGCGCGCGGCGATGGTGGCCAGGCGGTCGCAGGCGGCCCAGCACATCATGCTGGAGAAGGTATGCACCCGCTTCTGGCCGCGCAGCTCCCAGATGCCGGCGTCGGGCACGTTGTAGTTCAGGATGGCCTGTTCGCCCAGGCGCTCCAGGTCCTGGAACATCTGGTGCCCGGCCGGCCGCTCCATGCGGGTGTCGAAGAAGGCATGGGTGCTGGCCATGACCGCCGCGCCGAACACATCGTTCTGCACCTGGAAGTAGGCCGAATTGCCGACCCGCACCGGCCCCATGCCGCGATAGCCCGCCAGGTGCGGCTCCTCGCGTTCTTCCAGCACCGCCTCGCGCCGGATGCCGTACACCGGCTGCAGCGGCGCGTCGCGGCTGTCGGCGATGATGTTGAGGATGTAGTCGAGGTAGCGCTCCATGGTGCCGGTGGCGCCCAGGCTGTTCAGGGCATTGACCACGAAGTAGGCGTCGCGCAGCCAGCAGAAGCGGTAGTCCCAGTTGCGCCGGCTGTGCGGCGCTTCGGGAATCGACGTGGTGACCGCGGCAATCACCGCGCCCGAATCGTCGAAGGCATTGAGCTTCAACGTAATGGCGGCGCGGATCGTCACGTCCTGCCACTCGAAGGGAATGGCCAGGTTGCGCACCCAGTTGCGCCAGTAGCCCAGGGTCTGCTCGTGGAAGGAACGGCCGACCTCGCGCGCCGACCCGGCCACGGTTTCATCCGGCCCCATCAGCAGGGTCACCGAGTCCTGCAGGAAGAACGGCTTTTCATCGGTGATCGCGGTAATGGCGGCATCGGTGGTCAGGCGCATGGACTGGGCCGAGCCGACATAGGAGATATGATGCGCGCCGCAGCGGGTCTCGGCGCGCGCCCGGCCATAGTCCACCGAGGGCCGCACGCGCAGCGCAATGCGCGGCCGGCCGGCGGTGCGGCGCACGATGCGCACCAGCATCGAGGGCGAGAACATGCGGCCGTGCAGCCGGAAGCGCGGCGCGAAGTCGGTCACCTCGATCGCATTGCCGGCATCGTCCTGGAAGCGGGTCACCAATATCGCCGAGTTGCGCTCGTAGCGCTGCTCCACCAGGCGGGAATGCTCGAACACCACGTCGATGCTGCCGTGGCCGTCTTCCTTGCGCTCGCCCTGCAGCAGCGCGCTGCACAGCGGGTCGCTGTCGAAGTAGGGATAGCACCACCAGACGATGGAAGCGTTCCTGTCGATCAGTGCATTGGTGCGGGAGTTGCCGATCAGTCCGAGGTCGAGTGTATTCATGCGGTAGTCCTGTTGGAAAGTGCCTGCGACTGCCGCGCGAGCCGGCATACCAGCTCGTCCAGCAGGCGCATGATGTCCGGCATGGCCGGCAGGTGGAATTCGGCGGCGGTGTCGGGATGCGGCTCGATGCGCACCGTCAGCAGGTCGGGCCGCTTCAGACGGAACACATCCTCATCGGTGACATCGTCGCCCACGTAGATCGCAGTGGCCGCGCCGGTCTGCTGCATCAGCTCTTCCAGCGCGTGGCCCTTGTGGGTGGCATCCTGCGGCATCAGGCTGTAGACATACTTGCCGGCCACGACGCGCGGCGGCGGGGAGAGCGTGGCAAATAGCGCCGACAGCCGACGCTCGGCCAGCGCCGGATCGCGCGCCATGCGGTAATGGAGCGACAGGGAATAGCGCTTGTCTTCCAGCCGGATGCCCGGATCGAAGCGCTGCCGGTCGCGCAGCGCAAGCTCCAGCGCCTGCCGCCATGCGGCGCAGTCGGCCGCATAGCGGCTGCTTCTGGCTTCCCAGCCCGGCACGCCTTCCAGGCCGTGGTTGCCGACCACGTAATGCGGCTCGAAGCCGAGCCGCTTGTGGATGTCCGTCAGCGAGCGGCCGGTGAGGATGGCCACCGGAGCCAGGCTGGTCAGGCGCACCAGCCGCTCGCGCACCTCGGGCGGCAGGCAGGCGCTGTCGGGCTGGGGCACGATGGGCGAGAGCGTGCCGTCGAAGTCGAACACGCACAGCATGCCGGGCTGCACGATCTGGTCGAGGCGGCGCATGCCTGCCGGGTCGAAGAGGTCGCTCATCACATCACCCTGCGCAGCGAACGGCGGCTGTGGGAATGGATCTTGGCAGTGATGCGCTCGCGCCGGCGCAGGCGCGCCGCGTCCAGCAGCATGCGGCCGGCCCAGCGATAGACGTTGAAGTCGCGCACCAGGCTGCGCATGCTGCGCATGCGCTCGCGCTGCTCCATCTCGGGCATGGTCAGCGCCCGGTACAGCGCGTCGGCGCCCTGCTCCACGTGATACGGATTGATGATCAGCGCCTCATGCAATTCGCGCGCCGCGCCGGTGAACTGCGACAGGATCAGCACGCCGCGCTCATCGTCGCGCGAGGCGATGAATTCCTTGGCCACCAGGTTCATGCCGTCATGCAGGCTGGTCACCACGCAGACATCGGCCGCGCGGTAGTACCGCATCACCTGGTCGGACTCGTAGTGCTCGATCTTCAGCACGATCGGGTCGATGCCGCTGGCGCCATACTTCAGGTTCACCCGCTGGGCCAGCGCCCGCACCCGAGCTTCCAGGTTCTGGTATTCCTCCAGCGAGGTGCGGCTGGGCGCGGCGATCTGCACCATGGTGAAGCGCCCGGCCATCGAAGGATGCAGCTCCAGCATGCGTTCCACCGCCTGCAGGCGCTCCAGGATGCCCTTGGTGTAGTCGAGCCGGTCCACGCCGATGGCCATCAGGTGGTCGCGCGGCAGGCCCAGCTCGCGCCGCACCGATTCGCGCGACTGCTCGATGGTCTCGGCGTATGGCTCCTCCGGCCAGGCAATCGAGATCGGATAGGGCTCGACCTGGGTCAGGTCGCCGCCATAGGAAATGGTCGAGGCTTCATGTTCGATGCGGGTTTCGAGATAACGGTCCACGGTTTCCAGGAAGTTCTTGCAGTGAAAGGGCGTATGGAATCCCAGCAGTGTATTGCCCAACAGGCCTTCCAGGATTTCCTCGCGCCACGGGCAGATGCCGAAGGACTCCGGGTTGGGCCAGGGAATGTGCCAGAACATGATGATGGTGGCGCGCGGCAGCTTCTCGCGCACCATGCGCGGCAGCAGCGCGAAGTGATAGTCCTGCACCAGCACCACCGGGTCTTCGGTATGGGCTTCGGCAATCACCGCATCGGCAAAGCGCTGGTTGACCTTCACATATTCGTCCCAGTCGGAGGACCGGAACACCGGCCGCACATGGGCGATATGGCACAGCGGCCACAGGCCCTCGTTGGCGAAGCCGTAGTAATAGCCCTGCTCCTCTTCCTTGGTCAGCCAGACCCGGCGCAAGGTATAGGCCGGGTTCTTCGGCGGCACCGGCACCCGGTCATGGTCGTCCACCGTCTCGCGGTCGGCGCTGCCGGCGCCATGGGCGATCCAGGTGCCGGAGCAGGCCCGCATCACCGGCTCCACCGCGGTCACCAGGCCGCTGGCGGGGCGGCGCACCTCGATGCCATTGGCGGTACGGGTATGGATATAGGGTTCGCGGTTCGATACCACCAGCACTTCATCGCCGGCCAGTTCGTCATGCAGCAGCGCACGCAGCTTGTCGGCATTCCACACTGCCGCCGAGTTTTCCTGGCTGCGCCGCTCGACGTTGTACTCATGCAGCAGGGCGCGCAGGTCGCTCACCAGCGGCTGCACTTCCGGCGGCGCGTTGGCATTCTGCGCCGGCGACGCATTGACGCTCGGGCGCAGCAGCCGGCGCATCGAGTTGATCCAGCCGCGCCAGCTCAGGTGGGCAACGAACACCGTGATCAGCGACACCACCACCGCCAGCAGCGCAAACAATGCGATCACATATTTCTTCGCATCGGCGCTGCGGCGCTCGATGTAGCTCATGTCATGCACCAGGATCAGCTTGCCCAGGTACTGGGCGCCGTTGCGCAATGTGCTCTCGGTGACATGAATGCGCACGCCGCGCGGCAGCGTGATCAGCGACTGCCGCATTGGCTGGGTGTAATTGCTGGGCGGGCAGCCCAGCGCATCCGGATAACCCAGGGTCTTGTAGACCAGCGTGCCCTGCGGGCTGCAGAACGCCAGCGACGACAGCCGCCCCTCCTGCACCGAGCGGTCCAGCAGCTGGGCAATGCGCCGGTCTTCCCCACGCGGCACATATTCCTGCAACGGCTCCTGCAGCGCCGACGACACCATCTGCGACCGCGCATCGAGATCGCGCACGAACCAGCGCAGCGTCATGTCATCCACGAGCGGCACCACCGCATAGGCGAACAGGCCCAGCGCCAGGGCGAGCGGGAGAATGAAACGGATTGATAGACGAAAAGATTGCAGTGACATGAGCTCTTCTGTTGTTTTCCCTCTTTCAACGGACAGCGCCGGAAATGAACAGTTCCGGCATGAGCGGAAAGCCATCAGGCAGAGTATGAGGCAATGCAGCAGCCTAGTTAGTGCGGGATATCACTGAAATCCAAAGAAACACCCTAAAAGGCAATTGGAAAAATACCTTTCCATTACTTGCTAGAACGTAGGGCCAAGCAGCCTGATTCAATTTCCGAGCGGCCGTCGGCAACAGAAACAAGCTACACATTACCGGCAATTAAAATGTTAGTGCTTTTGAACATCATTTCTCGTAGCTACGAAACGCCCTCAAGCTCTCTGCCAGTTTTTCATTTCAGCGCAAGCATAGCGTTTTGCAGCGCCCTGTAATCACCCTTACCCGCCCAGACACACGTCACGCATACCGTGATGCTTCCTTTGGAAGATCGGTTGTCCTGGCCTGATTAATCTATTGCTGCTTTTGACCTGCGTTCTATGAATTCCTCTGACAATGACCGTCGACCGCTGCAAATACGCTCCGCCCGATGGGTCCGCTATGTCGCGCAGCGACTTGCTGACGGCGGCGTTACACCCAACAACATTTCGTTGGCCAGTATCGTGTTCGCTGCAGCAGGCGCTGCCAGTCTGCTGGTAGGGGGCTGGCTGCTGTGGCTTGCCGCCCTGTGCATACAGGCGCGCCTCCTTTGCAATCTTCTTGACGGCATGGTCGCAGTCGAACATGGAAAAGCCAATGCGCTCGGGCCGGTATTCAATGAGTTGCCGGACCGAATTGCCGACACTCTCTTTCTTGCGGCAGCCGGATATGCGGCTGGATGGCCCGAACTTGGCTGGCTGGCCGCGCTGATGGCTGCCCTAACTGCCTATGTAAGGGTATTTGGCGCTGCATGTGGAGTTGGTCATGACTTTGGCGGTCCGATGGCCAAGCAGCAGCGCATGGCGACCTTAACAGTGCTGTGCATAGTCGCTCCTGTACCGCCACTTGGTACTGGTATTCCGATCCTTGCCACTGGGTTGATTCTGATAGCGTCTCTCAGTCTAGTCACCTGCATTGCACGAACATTGCGGCTATGCGCAGCATTGAAACGAAGCGAAGGGATAGCCCATGAATAGCCTTGATCGACTACAGAGGGATCTACTGCTATCCACGCACCGTGCCATATTCAACGCCAAACCGCACTTTGCGCATGCGCTGAACGGACAGTACGTTTTCTTTTCCAATCACACCAGTCATCTTGACACGCTAAGTCTGCTTGCTGCCCTGCCGCCGTCCTTGCGTGACTTGACCCGTCCAGTAGCCGGGCTGGACTACTGGGACAAGTCGGGCCTGCGCCGCCACGTTGCGCGCAAGCTTCTGCACGCCGTGCTTATAGACCGCGACATGGGTGGCAAGGATGCGCTTGCACCACTGGAGACAGCGCTGGACGACGGCGCTTCACTCATTGTTTTCCCTGAAGGCACCCGGTTGCAGGCCAGGTTGCCAGGCCCATTCAAAACAGGCCTGTTTCATTTGACAAAAAACAGGCCTGGTCTCGCATTGGTACCTGTGTACCAGGAAAACATGCATCGCGCTCTGCCCAAAGGGGGCCTGCTTCCCTTGCCACTGCTGTGCCGAACATATTTTGGCGTACCTGTCTATAACAACGAAGCCGAGGACAAGGACCAATTTCTCGTGCGAGCGCATCAGGCTGTGTGCGATCTTGCCAGCCTCTTTGCGGGGAGCTGATCATGATGACCTCGGCCTTCAAACAGACAGGGATCCTGTTGCTGGCCCTGCTCGTTGTTGCGTCGCTCTCAGGGTATATGCTGCATGTTAAGTTTGCTGGCATAAATCAGACGGTTAACAATCTGAATGCCCGTATAAAAGCATGGTGGCTGATGGCCGGAGTACTTTTCAGCGCCTTGGTGCTCGGTCCTTACGCGACAATTATGGTATTTGCCTTTTCTTCCCTGATGGCGCTCAGAGAATTCCTGACGCTTACCCCTACCGGCAAAAGCGACTACTGGCCCCTTGTCATCACCTTTTATGTAGCGTTGCCTGTACAGTACTGGCTCTTGGGCATCCAGTGGTATGGCATGTTTTCGATCTTCATTCCGGTTTATGTTTTTGCGCTCGTATCGGCTGCCAGCGCCCTTAGTCAGGATACAGAGGACTTCCTGTCGCGTAATGCACGCATCCTTTTCGCAGCCATGGTCTGCATATATGGAGTAAGCCATGCGCCAGCCCTGCTGATGCTAACTATTCCTGGTTTTGAAGGTCACAGCGCACAACTCTTATTTTTTTTCACCTTCATCGTTCAGATAAGCGATGTAATGCAGTATCTCTTCGGCAAGCTATTTGGGAAGCATGCACTGGCTCCTAGACTCAGTCCGGCGAAGACATGGGAGGGCTTGCTTGGTGGAGGTGTGGCTACCATGCTGATCGGTGCCGGTCTGCATTTCATTACTCCTTTCGATGCCTTTACGGCGGCGGGCTTGACTTTATTGATCGTGGTATGTGGCGCATTAGGTGGTTTGGTCATGTCCGCAGTGAAGCGCTCACTGGGTGCAAAAGACTGGGGAACATCCATTGCTGGGCACGGTGGCTATATGGACAGGTTAGACTCGCTAAGCTTTGCTGCACCGGTATTCTTCCATGTCGTACGTTGGTTATGGACGCTATAACCAACGCTTGGAACCGCCAATAAGGGCTGGCATGCCTGTTTGCAGACAAGCATGCGTGCAGTAATACTCTTCGCCGAACCAGTTGCCGGCAGGAATGTGATGCTCTATCAGCTAGGACTTGACACACGCCGCCTTCGTCATTTGGTCGCATGGCATAGATCAGCCCTGTTGCGCGATGTTCGCCTGAACAGGCAACAAACCGGTTGGCCCGCGCACAAAGTCCCTGCTACTTCCCCAATTTGCCTGCGACGTCCAGGCTTTGCCCATGCGCTCGATCTTCCAGCTCACTTTGCTATTGCTCGCCGTCTTCACACCCCCGGCCCTCCATGCGGCAGCGCATTGCGGCGTGCAACGTTTCCCCGACTACCAGCTGGAATACTGCATGTATCCGGCAGCCGGTCCACTGCTGGTACTGGATGCCGCGCAAGGCACCAGCATGCAGGTTTGGGATCGCGGATTCATCGGGGAGCTTAACCGCTACGCTTCCGTGCTGACTTATAACCGGATAGGCTCAGGCAGGAGTCGCTTCAACAGCCACCCGCTGACGCAGCCAGTTACCGCAAGGGACAGCGCCGAAAGACTGCATCACCTGCTGCAGCGCATCGCACCATCGCAGCGGATTATCCTGCTCGGTCATTCGATGGGTGGCTTATATGCCCAGTACTTCGCGCACGCCTATCCACAGCAATTGCTCGGACTGGTGTTGATCGACGCCGCCAGCGCGTTTGAACCCCGGACAGACAGCCCATTCGAGAACCGGAGCCCGATCCGCAAAGGCAGTGTCAGTTACTTCGAAGAACTGGGCTTTGTGTCTTCGGTGAAGCAGATCGAGGAAAACACAGTATTTCCGGACATTCCCCTGCTGGTCATCTCGGCAGACAACCACCAGTTCCCGGCGCAGGAAACGGAAGCGCTTTGGCAGGAAATCCAGAAAAAGATCGCACGACAGTCGCCCACGAACCGTCAGGTGACGGTGCCGGACAGCCAGCACTTCGTCTTTAACAGCAATCGCGATACGGTGGTCAGGGAAATTGCCGCGATGATCCGGAACAGGGGCTTCAAGCAGCGTTGAAACTGCGCAGCCCATCCATATCCAGTATCGTCACCCCGCCATACTCCACCTTCAGCAAACCCTCGCGCTCCAGCAGTTGCAGCGCCTGGTTCGCCCTTTGCCGCGAGGTGCTGCACAGGTAGCCGATTTCCTCCTGAGAAATCTGCAGCTGCCGGCTGGCGATCGGGTTCAGGTAGGGATTGAACAGCGACGCCAGGCAGCGGGCGACGCGGGCGTCGGTCTCCAGCATGCGGTCATATTCCACCAGCGAGATGAACAGGCCAAGCCTGGCATTGAGCTGGTTCAACAGGAAGCGGTTGAACGGGATGCTGGTGTCGAGCAGCCACTGGAAGGTGGCGCGCGGCATCAGGGCCAGGCGGCTGTCGCGCAGCGCCACCACGTCGTACTTGCGGTGCTCGCTGTTGAGCAGCGAGCCTTCGCCGAACCAGCCGCCGGCCAGCATGCCGGTGAAGGTCACGGTCTTGCCTTCCGGCGACACGCTGCTCATCTTCAGGAGGCCGTCGGTCACGCCCATCCAGTGCTCCACCGGATCGCCCTTGCGGCAGGCATAGCCGCCGGCGGGAATGTCGCGCTCGATCATGTCGGCTTCCACCCGCGCCATCTGCGCCGGCGTCAGCGACTTGGCCCACATGGTGTGGACCAGCACTTCCTTGAACGAGGGTCTGAGGCTGGACATGGTGCGCCGCAATATCGAAAGTGGGTGGAATTGTCCCGCGGATGACAACCAGCGGCCGGCGGCGGGCCTATCATCATCGCATAAAAATTCAGCGTCACCCGCCTGGCGCCGCGTTGGCATTTCGTAAGTCAACTGTAAGCCAGGCAGGACAGACTCGGCACACGGACCATACTGATCAAAGGTAGGCCATGGTGGAGACGACACAACACGCGGCGGACACGTTCCCGCGGCTGCTGCTGCGGCATGCGCAGACGCGGCCGCAGCATCCGGCATTCCGCGAAAAGGACCTCGGTATCTGGCAGACCTGGGGCTGGGCCCGGGTGGCGGACGAAGTGCGGGCGCTGGCCTGCGGCCTGGCGGCCATCGGCTTCAAGCGCGGCATGAACCTCGCCATCGTCGGCGACAACCGGCCCCGGCTGTACTGGGCGATGTCGGCGGCCCAATGCCTGGGCGGGGTGCCGGTGCCGCTGTACCAGGATGCGCCGGCGGCCGACATGGCCTTCGTGCTGGAGAATGCCGAGATCGACTTCGCGGTGGTGGAAGACCAGGAACAGGTCGACAAGCTGCTGGAAATCAAGGAAACCGTGCCGCTCCTGTCGCACATCGTCTACGACGACGAGCGCGGCATGCGCCACTACGCGCAGCCCGAACTCTGCGCTTATGAAAGGCTGCAGCAGATCGGCCGCGAATACGACCGCACTCACCCCGACTTCTTCATGAACGAGGTGAACCAGGGCGCGCCGTCGGACGTCGCCGTGATCCTCTACACCTCCGGCACCACCGGCAAGCCCAAGGGCGTGCTGCATACCCATGCCGCGATGATCGCCACCGCCCGGGTGCTGACCGAGTTCGACCATCTCGACGAGCGCAACGACGTGCTGTGCTACCTGCCGCTGGCCTGGGTGGGCGACTTCCTGTATTCGTTTGCGATGTCGCACGTGGGCGGCTTCTGCCTGAACTGCCCCGAGTCGCCGGCCACCGTGATGACCGACCTGCGCGAGATCGGGCCCACCTACTACTTCGGCCCGCCGCGCGTGTATGAAAACATCCTCACGCAGGTGATGATCCGCATCGAGGATGCCGGCTGGTTCAAGCGCCGCATGTTCCACAGCGCGATGAAGCTGGCGCGCCGGGTCGGCATCCGCATACTGGACAAGAAAGGCAATGTATCGCTGACGGACCGGCTGGCCTATGGCCTGGGCGAGCTGCTGGTGTATGGCCCGCTGAAGAATGTGCTGGGCATGTCGCGCATCCGCACCGCCTACACCGGCGGCGAGGCGATCGGCCCCGACCTGTTCGACTTCTACCGCTCCATCGGCATCAACTTGAAGCAGCTCTACGGCATGACCGAGACCTGCGTGACGGTCTGCATGCAGTCCTCCGGCGACGTGCGCCTGGACACCGTCGGCAAGCCCATGCCCGGCGTGGAAGTAACCATCGCCGACAGCGGCGAAGTGCTGGTGCGCTCGCCCGGCCTGATGCGCGGCTATTACAAGCGGCCCGACGCCACCGCCGAAGCGATCGACGCCGCCGGCTATTTCCACACCGGGGACGCCGGCTTCTTCGATGCCGATGGCCACCTGAAGATCATCGACCGCGCCAAGGACGTGGGCAAGATGGCCGACGGCACGCTGTTCGCGCCCAAGTACATCGAGAACAAGCTCAAGTTCTTCCCCTTCATCAAGGAAGCGGTCGCCTTCGGCAATGGCCGCGACCGCTGCATGGCCTTCATCAACATCGACATGGATGCGGTGGGCAACTGGGCCGAGCGGCGCGGCCTGGCCTATAGCGGCTACACCGACCTGGCCGCCCAGCCCGCGGTCTACGACCTGGTCGCCGACTGCGTGGCCAGGGTGAATGCCGACCTTGCTGCCGATGCGCTGCTGTCGAACTCGCAGGTTCACCGCTTCCTGATCCTGCACAAGGAGCTGGACCCGGACGACGAGGAGCTGACCCGCACCCGCAAGGTCAGGCGCGGCTTCATCGCCGACAAGTACGCGGTGCTGATCGATGCGCTGTATGAAGGCAGGCCATCGCAGTACATCGAGACCCAGGTGCGTTTCGAGGACGGGCGGCAGGGCATGGTCAGCGCCGACCTGAAGATCCGCGACGTCAAGCCGCATGGCCAGGCGCAGCCCGGCGGCGCGGCAATAGCCAAGGGCAAGGTCAGGGAGGCCGCATGAATGCAGTAACCGAACCCGGCATCGCCGACTTCCCGGCGCCCGGCACCCGCCGCATCGGCGAGGTGATCCTGGACCTGAAGAACATCTCGCTGTCCTTCGGCGGCGTCAAGGCATTGACCGATATCTCCTTCGATGTGCGCGAGCATGAGATCCGCGCCATCATCGGCCCCAACGGCGCGGGCAAGAGCTCGATGCTTAATGTGATCAACGGCGTCTATCGCCCGCAGAAGGGCGAGATCGTCTACCGCGGCCAGCAGCGGCGCGGCATGAACACCTATGCCGCGGCCAGGAGCGGCATCGCCCGCACCTTCCAGAACATTGCGCTGTTCAAGGGCATGACGGTGCTGGACAACATCATGACCGGCCGCAACCTGAAGATGAAGTCCAGCTTCCTGCTGCAGGCGCTGTACTGGGGCCCGGCCCAGAAGGAAGAGATCGCGCACCGCAGGGAAGTGGAAAAGGTGATCGACTTCCTGGAGATCCAGCATATCCGCAAGACGCCGGTGGGCCGCCTGCCCTACGGCCTGCAGAAGCGTGTCGAACTCGGGCGGGCGCTGGCGGCGCAGCCGGAAATCCTGCTGCTGGACGAGCCCATGGCCGGCATGAACGTGGAGGAAAAGCAGGACATGTGCCGCTTCATCCTCGACGTGAACGACCAGTTCGGCACCACCATCGTGCTGATCGAGCACGACATGGGCGTGGTGATGGATATCTCCGACCGGGTGGTGGTGCTGGACTATGGCAGGAAGATCGCCGACGGCACGCCGGACGAGGTGCGCAGCAGCCAGGACGTGATCAATGCCTATCTCGGCGTGGCCCACTAGAACAGGGAAGCGGCATGAACATCAATTTCTTCTTTGAAGTGCTGATCGGCGGGCTGCTCTCGGGCGTGATGTATGCGCTGGTGGCGCTGGGCTTCGTGCTGATCTACAAGGCCTCCGGCGTGTTCAACTTCGCGCAGGGCGCGATGGTGTTTTTCGCGGCGCTGACCTGCGTGTCCATCGTCAACCGCTTCGGCCTGTCGCTGTGGCTTGCGGTGCCGATCACGATGGCGGTGATGGTGGTGCTGGGACTGGCGATCGAGCGGCTGGTGCTGCGGCCGCTGGTGAACCAGCCCGAGATCACCCTGTTCATGGCCACCATCGGCCTGGCCTTCTTCATCGAGGGCCTGGCGCAGATGCTGTGGGGCGCGCAGGTGCAGCGGCTGGACCTCGGCATCGAGGACGTGCCGATCGAGTCCCTGATGGAGCGCTTCAACATCGTGGTGTCGCGCTTCGACCTGACTGCTGCCGGCATCTGCGCCGTGCTGGTGGCGGCGCTGGCCTTCTTCTTCTCGAAGACCAAGATCGGCCGCGCATTGCGCGCGGTGGCCGACGACCACCAGGCCGCGCTGGCGGTGGGCATACCGCTGCAGCACATCTGGGCCATCGTCTGGGCCGTGGCCGGCTTCGTCGCGCTGGTGGCGGGCATGCTGTGGGGCGCGCGCAATGGCGTGCAGTTCTCGCTGACCTTCATTGCGCTGAAGGCCTTGCCGGTGCTGATACTGGGCGGCTTCACCTCGGTGCCGGGCGCCATCGTCGGCGGCCTGATCATCGGCGCTTCCGAGAAATTGGCCGAGGTGTATATCGGCCCCATGGTCGGCGGCGGCATCGAGGGCTGGTTCCCGTATGTGCTGGCGCTGCTGTTTTTGCTGGTACGCCCCGAAGGCCTGTTTGGCGAACGCATCATCCGGAGGATCTGAGCATGTACTACCGCGAAGCAGGCCAGTTCAAGACCACCTATGCCGCCGACAGCCGCATCTTTCCCATCCTGCAGGACCGCGCCGGCATGCTGGCGCTGTGCGCCATCGCCTTCATCCTGGTACCGTTCTGGGCCACGCCCTACACCTTCTCGGCGATCCTGATTCCCTTTTTGATCTTCTCGCTGGCGGCGCTAGGCCTGAACATCCTCACCGGCTATGCCGGCCAGCTGTCGCTGGGCTCGGCCGCCTTCATGGCGGTTGGGGCCTTCGCTTCCTACAACTTCGTGCTGCGGATCCCCGGCATACCGGTGCTGCTGGCCTTTGTGCTGGGCGGCCTGTGCGCGGCGCTGGTGGGCATTGCCTTTGGCCTGCCGTCGCTGCGCATACGCGGCTTCTATCTCGCCGCCGCCACCCTGGCCACCCAGTTCTTCGTGGTCTGGTGCATGACCAAGATCCCCTGGCTGACCAACTACAGCAGCTCCGGCGTGATCACGGCGCAGAAGATCGTGATCGCCGGCTACAGCTTCGACACGCCGGCCAGCAAGTACCTGCTGACCCTGGGCATCGTCGCGGTGATGGCGCTCCTGGCCAAGAACATGGTGCGCTCCAATGTCGGCCGTTCCTGGATGGCGGTGCGCGACATGGACGTGGCGGCCGAGGTGATCGGCATACGCCTGATGCGCACCAAGCTGCTGGCCTTTGCCGTGAGCTCCTTCTACTGCGGCGTGGCCGGCGCGCTGTATGCCTATGCCTACCTCGGCACGGTTGAGTCGGAAGCCTACAACCTGGACCTGTCCTTCCGCATCCTGTTCATGATCATCATCGGCGGCGTCGGCTCCATCCTCGGCTCCTTCCTGGGAGCGGCCTTCATCGTGCTGCTGCCCATCCTGCTCAACGTGATCGCCCATGCGCTGTCCCTGCCGACCTCGGTCGCCTCGAACCTGGAGCTGATGGTGTTCGGCGCGCTGATCATCTTCTTCCTGATCGTCGAGCCGCACGGGCTGGCGCGGCTGTGGCAGATCACCAAGGAGAAACTGCGGCTCTGGCCGTTCCCGCATTGAAGCTTGCCTTAACCCCGTTCGTATAAAAAACAGGCAGCTGCGGCTGCCCAACCAAGGAGAAGACGATGAGGACCATGAAAACCGTATTGCTGGCCGCCGCCCTGGCAGGCGCCTGGGGCAGCGCGCTGGCGCAGGAACAGTATGTGCCGCTGCTTTCCTACCGCGTCGGCCCCTATGCGGCCGGAGGCACCGGCTTCTATGGCGGCGTGATCGACTACTTCAACCTGGTCAACATGAACGGCGGCATCAATGGCGTCAAGCTGACCTGGGAGGAGTGCGAGACTGAGTACAACGCCTCGCGCGGCGTGGAATGCTACGAGCGCCTGAAGACCCGCAACGGCGGCGCCTCGCTGGTCGAGCCGCTGTCCACCGGCATCGCCTACGGCATCCTGGACCGGGTAGGCAACGACAAGATCCCGATGACCACGCTGGGCTATGGCCGTTCCGACGCCGCCAACGGCAAGGTCTTCCCGTATGTGTTCCCGCTGATCACCAGCTACTGGAACCAGGCCGCCGCGATGATCAAGTACCTGGGCGAGAAGTCGGGCGGCATGGAGAAGCTGAAGGGCAAGAAGATCGTCCACCTGTATCACGACTCGGCCTATGGCAAGGAGCCGCTGCCGGTGCTGGAGGAGCAGGCCAAACAGTACGGCTTCGAGCTGATCAAGATTCCCATCGCGCCGCCGGGCAATGACCAGCAGTCGCAATGGCTGCAGATCCGCCAGGCCAATCCCGACCATGTGATCCTGTGGGGCTTCGGCGTGATGAATGCGGTGGCCATCAAGACCGCGCAGCGCAACGGCTTCCCGCGCGAGAAGATCCTGGGTGTCTGGTGGGCCGGTTCGGAAGAAGACACCGTACCCGCCGGCGACGCCGCCAAGGGCTATACCACGATGACCTTCAACACGCCGGGCAACTACCCGGTGCTGGACGAGATCCGCAACAAGGTCTATGCCGGCGGCAAGGGCAACCTGGAAGACAAGACCCGGATCGGCTCGGTGTACCACATGCGCGGCGTGACAGCCGCCATCCTGTCGGTGGAAGCGATCCGCAATGCCCAGGCCAAGTATGGCAAGGGCAAGACCATGACGGGCGAGCAGGTGCGCTGGGGGCTGGAGAATTTGAATGTGGATGCCGCGAGGCAGAAGGAACTGGGCGCATTCGACATGTTCCCGCCAGTGAAAACCTCATGCGAGGATCATGAGGGATCGGGCGCGGTGAAGGTGCAGCAGTGGGATGGGAAGAAATGGGTGGCGGTATCGAAGGACTGGGTGGTGGGGGACAAGGCCCTGACGCGCAAGCTGCTGGAGGAAAGCTCGGCCAAGTATGCGGCGGAGAAGAATATCAAGCCGGCTTGCATGGGGGCGGGGACCTGAGGACAGGGAGCGCGGCTTCGGTAGCTTCGGTAGGGTGCAATACCCCGCAGGGGCATTGCACCATGGGTCGATCGATGGAGTCGGCCGCCAATGCGACCCTGGTCTGCGACCGCGGTGCAATGCCCTTCGGGTATTGCACCCTACGAATCGGCTAACGTTGCCGTTGCTTTTGACGTACGCGCAGCGACAGTTGCGGTTGCTTTTGAAGTTGCTGTTGCCGTTGCAGTGAAATCCCGTTGAGCGCGCCGTGTCAGCGGTGCCCGGAGCGGGAAAAGGTGCGGCGTCTGTTTGAGCGCAACGCAGTGGAGCGAGTTTAGCCGCGCCCCGCTCCGGGTACCGCTGGCACGGGCACCCCGCGCAGCGGGGCGCGATCACCGGGTCGCCTTTTTTTGGTTACTTTTTTTGGCGAAGCCCTCTATGTCAGGCTAGTTGTCGCATCCACTGATATCCAACAACCTGGAGGGCGATAGCGAGTGAGCAATGAAGAAACGACATCCGGAGCCAGTCCGGGAATGGGCCATACAGCAAATCATGTTGC
>NZ_JACYOX010000044.1 GCF_015352955.1 Noviherbaspirillum soli | reverse complement strand
ACTCTCCAGAGAATCTGCGCCGCATAGCCGGCGCAACCGATGAGCCACACGATGGTGGCGCTTTGCAGCAAGAGGCGGGCGACGACGGGCTTGACGTAGTCCATCCAGATGTCGCGCATGCCGACCCAGACGTGATAGAACATCACGAGCAGGGTGACGAAGGTGGCGATCTTGAACCACTGGCGGGCGAACATGCCGGCCCAGCCTTCATAGCTGAAATTGCTGCCTGTGAGGAAGGTCACCAGGATGATGACGGTATAGAGGGCCATGACGATGGCGGTGACGCGCTGGGCCAGCCAGTCGCGAAAGCCATAGTGGGCGCCGACGACGAGGCGCTTGGAGCCGATATTGTTGTGCTTGATGGCCATGGTGTCAGAACACTCCGAACAGTTTCAGTGCGACCAGGAGGGTCAAAAACAGGCTGATGGCCAGCACGCTGGCGGCCGAGTGGCGCGAGCCTTCCTTGCTCAGGCCCATGTGCATGTCCATGAACAGGTGGCGCACGCCGGCGGCGAAGTGGTGCAGGTAGGCCCAGGACAAGGCCAGGATGATCAGCTTGGACAGCGGATGCGCGACGAAGGATTTCATGCTGGCGAACGCGGCGTCGGAACTAAGGCTTTGCTCCAGCAGGTAGAGCACAAAGGGCAGCAGCAGGAACATCAGCGCGCCGCTGATGCGGTGCAGGATGGAAACCACGCCGGCCAACGGCAGGCGGTAGTGCATCAGCTGCGTGACATGGATGTTGCTGTACTGCGGCCGGCTTTTGCTTGCAGTGTTTGACATGGGGAAACCTCATGGGCCCCGCACGCCTGGCATGACTGCCTGCATCGGGACGGTTGGTTGGTCATTCGGGAACCGTATTGTCGTACAACCGCGTTATACTGTCCAATATCTGGATGGTCTGGCTGATATCTATTTTAGAGATACCAAGATGGAATTAAGGCATTTACGCTATTTCCTGGCGGTCGCGCAGGAAGGCAATGTAACGCGCGCCGCGGAAAAGCTGGGCATCGGCCAGCCGCCGCTGAGCCAGCAGATTCTTGCGCTGGAACGGGAACTGGGCGTGCCGCTGTTTCGGCGCACCGGGCATGGCGTCACCCTGACCGAAGCCGGAACGGCGCTGCTGGCCGATACCAGACGCCTGCTCGACGATGCGCAGCATGCGGTGCAGAATGCCCAGCGCGCCGGCCGCGGCGAGACCGGGCACCTGAGTCTCGGCTTTACCGCGTCGTCGGCCTTCAACCCGGCCGTTCCTGCGCTGATACGCGACTTCCGCAATGCCTACCCCGGCGTCGGACTGACCCTGATGGAAGGCAATACCACCCAGTTGCTGGTGCACCTGGAGGAAAGGCGGCTGGACCTGGCCTTCCTGCGCCCCGGCCTGCATTCCTTCACCGGCATTGCGCTGTACCAGATCGTCAACGAGCCGATGAAGGTGGTGCTGCCCGCCAAGCATCCGCTGGCAAGGCACCGCAAGCTGGCGCTGTCGCAGCTGGCCGAGGAATCATTCGTGCTGATGCCGCGCGAAGCCAGCCCCACGCTGCACAGCGAGATCCTGTCGGCATGCCACGAGGCGGGTTTCGAGCCCAGGCTGGGCCAGCCGGCGCCGCAGCTGTCATCGGTGGTAAGCCTGGTGTCGGCGGAATTCGGCATTTCCATCGTGCCGGCGTCGGTCAGCCAGATCCGGGCCGAGGGCGTGGTGTATATCGATATCGCCGGCGCCAGCGTAAGGACCAGGCTGGCGCTGGCCTCGCGTGAAAACGATGGCTCGGCGAAGACGGCGAATTTTCTGAACGTGGTCAGGCAGGCGCGCGAGGGCGCGGCAGACATGGCAGGCGGCGCAGGCGGCTGAAGCGGGTGCGGCCGGACCGGCCGCGCTGCCCGCATCAGGTGCCTACTCGATCTTCGCGCCCGAGTCCCGCGACAGCTTGGCCCAGAAGGCGTTGTCCTTTTTCAGGAAGGCAGCGAAGTCGGCGGGCGAGGCCGATAGCGACACATCGGTGCCCTCGCGCGCCAGCGCGGCCTTGACTTCGGGCCGCTGCACCGCCGCCGCGGTGGCGTCGTACAGCTTCTTCACCACGTCCGCCGGCGTGCCGGCCGGCACGAAGAAGCCATACCAGAAGTCCAGCTGGTAAGCCGGCAGGCCGGCTTCCTTCATGCCGGGCAGGTCCGGCACCAGCGGCGAGCGCTCCAGCGTGCTGACCGCCAGGCCACGGAGGCGGTTGGCCTTGATGAAGGGCAGCACCGACGGCGGCGTCGCAAAGGTGACCTGGGTGTCGCCGGCGATCACGGACTGTATCGCCGGCGCGCCGCCCTTGAACGGGATATGGGTGATCTCGGTGCCGGCGAGCTGGTTGAACAGCACGCCGCCCAGGTGCGGCGCCGAGCCGCTGCCGGCGGAGGCGAAGTTGAGCGTGCCCGGCGCCTTCTTCGCCGCCGCGATCAGCTCGGCGATCGAGGTGATGCCCAGCGATGGATTGGCCGCGATCACCAGCGGCGAATTGGTGACCTTCGTCACCGGCACCAGCGACTGCACCGCCGGCTGGCGCTTCGGGTCGAGCGCCGGGTTGACCGAGATGCTGCTGGGGCTGGCGATGAGCACCGTGTAGCCATCGGGCGCGGCCTTGGAGACGAAGTCGGCGGCAATGCTGGAACCCGCTCCCGGCTTGTTTTCGATCACCACCGGCTGGCCTAGCGCGCGCGACAGCGCCTCGCCGACATTGCGGCCGACATAGTCGGCGGCGCCGCCGGGCGTGAAACCCACCACCAGCCTCAGGGGCCGGTCGGGATAGGACTGCGCGGCGACGTTCGTGCACAGGCTGGCAAGCGCCAGCATGGAAACTGCGGCCCGTGTTGCGGTGTTCATGTTGTCTCCTGGTTGATATTGACATGCTCGTAGGCATGTTCAACGGCGATCACGATCTTTCCCGGATAGGCATTCGCTTCCATCGCGGCCCGCGCTGCGGCGAGCTGGCCGAAGGAATAGACCCTGCCGATCAGCGGGCGCACCCGGCCGTCGGCCAGCATCGGCAGCACTTCCTGCCGGAAGCGTTCCGCGGCCGCGGCCCGCGCGGCGCCGCCGACCTGCTTGTTGGACACGCCGAACAGCACCAGCCGCCGCGCATGCAGGGCCTGCAGGTCGATGTCGGCATGCAGCACGCCGTCGACATAGCCGACGGTGGCAAGCCGGCCTTCGAAGGCCATGCAGCGCAGGCATTCGGCAAACACCGAGCCGCCGACGGTATTGATCACCAGATTGACGCCGGCGCCGCCGGTGGCCCGCATCACCGCATCATGGAAGTCGGGGCCGCGGGTGCAGAGGCCGACATCCAGGCCCTGCGCAGCGAGGGCGTCGAGCTTGGCCTGCGAGCCGGAGGTGCCGATCACCCGCGCGCCCAGCGCATGGGCCAGCTGCAGCGCGGCCGTTCCCACCCCCGAGGTCACGCCGGCGACCAGCAGCCATTCGCCGGCGGCAAGCCGGCCCTGGGTCATCAGCATGTCATGCGCGACCAGGTAGGTGATCGGCGTGCCGGCCGCTTCCGCCCATGACAGGCGCTCGGGCACCGGCATCGCTTCGGCTTCGTTGATGACCGCATATTCCGACAGCGCCCCGGGAAAGCGGCCCATCACCCGCTGGCCGGGCAGGAAGGCACTTGCGCCCTGCCCTGCGCGCACCACCACGCCGGCGCCGTCCAGGCCGATCGCCTTAGCGCTGCCGGCCTTGGTCAGGCCGTGGCCGACGATGAACTCGCCGCGGTTCAGGCTGGCGGCATGCACCTTCAGCAGCAGCTGGCCCGGCCCCGGCTCGGGCACCGGCACGGTTCGCATCTCGATGCGCGGCTCGGCCGGCGCGGTATCCATCCACCAGGATTGCATTTCCATCAGCTTGTCTCCTCCACCCGGCGCTTTGCGCCTGTCTGCTGTTTATTTGCCCTTGAATACCGGCTTGCGCTTTTCCATGAAGGCGCGCCGGCCCTCGGCATAGTCCTCGCTCTCGAAGCAGTTGCGGATCAGCGTCTGGCACAGTTCGCGGTCGAGGTCGGGCGACGGCTTCAGGATCTCGGCGATGATGCGCTTGCCGGCATGGACCGTGAGCGGCGCGTTAGCCGCCATCGCGCCGGTGTACTCGGCCAGCAGCGCGTCCAGTTCGGCCGGCGGCGCGATGCGGCTCACCAGGCCCAGCGATTTCGCTTCCTGCGCAGCTATCCTGCGGGCAGTGAAGAACAGGTCCTTGGCGGCGCCGACGCCGATCAGGTCCACCAGGTTCTTCAGTGCGGAATAGCGATAGCCGAGGCCGAGGCGCGCGGCCGGGATCGAGAACACCGCATCGTCGGCGGCAATCCGGATGTCGCAGCTGATGGCCACGTTCACGCCGCCGCCGATGCAGTAGCCGCGTATCGCCGCCAGGGTCGGCTTGGCGCACTGGTAAATGCTCATCAGCGCCTCTTCCGCCATCGCCTCATAGAACTTCACCGCTTCGCGCGCGGCGCGCATGTCCTCGAACTGCGAGATGTCGGCGCCGGACACGAAGGCCTTCCCGCCCGCGCCCGAGAACACCACCAGGCGGATCGCATCATCCTTTTCGGCCTGCGCCAAGAGGGACGGAATGGCCTGCCACATGTCGACCGACAGCGCGTTGTGGCGGGCCGGGTTGTTGAAGCGGATGTGCAGCGTGGCGGCGTCCACCCAGACTTCAACGCGATCGGTCGGGGACTGGTAGGCGGTGCTTGATTCAACTGGCATAGGGTTTCCTGCAAAGGGTGTGGTGCAAATCGATGGATGAACAACGGTGGGCCAAGCGGCCCGCCGCTTCAGAACACGCTGGCGGCGCGCAGCCGCTGGATCTCGGCGGCATCCAGGCCCAGTTCGGCCAGCACTTCCTCGGTGTGCTCGCCGCGGCGCGGCGCGGCGCGGGCGATGGTGCTGGGCGTGCGTTCCAGCTGCACCGGCTGGCCCACAAGGCGCTGATGTCCGAGATGCCTGGACTCGACTTCCTTGACCATGCCCAGGTGCTGCACCTGCGGCTCCTCGAACACGGCGCGCACGTCGTTGATCAGGCCGCAGGCGACGCCGCCGGCATTGAACCGCTCGATCCAGTAGGCGCAGTCCTGGTCTGCCAGGCGGCGGTTGATCTCCGCATTCAGGCTGTCGCGATTGACCGAGCGCCCGGCCTTGTCGTGATAGCGGGCATCGGCGATCCATTCCGGCGCGCCCAGGATCTCGCAGAAGCGCTCCCAGATCTTGGAGCCGAACACCGCGATGTTGAGATAGCCGTCGCGCGCCTTGTAGACGCCGGTGGGGATGCTGGTCGGATGATAGTTGCCGGCCTGGGTCGGCACCTCGCCGTCGATCAGCCAGCGCGAGGTCTGGAAGTCCATCATGTAGACCATCGATTCGAGCAGCGAGGTATGCAGCCATTGCCCCTTGCCGGAGGCGCCGCGCTCCAGCAGCGCCACCAGGATGCCCTGCGCGGCGAAGATGCCTGCGCACAGGTCGGCGATCGGGATGCCGACCCGCACCGGGCCGTCGCCCGGCAGGCCGGTCACGGACATCAGGCCGCCCATGCCCTGCGCGATCTGGTCGAACCCGGGGCGCGACGCATACGGCCCGGTCTGGCCGAAGCCGGAGATGCTGGCATACACCAGGCCGGGATTGTCCGCGGCCAGGGTGTCGTAATCGATGCCGAGCCGGAACTTCACGTCCGGCCGGAAATTCTCCACTACCACGTCGGCGCCGGCGATCAGGCGCTTCAGCAGCGCGATGCCTTCCGGCTGCTTCAGGTTCAGCGTCACCGAGCGCTTGTTGCGATGGGTGTACTGGTAGTCCGAACCCTCCTGGCCGCCCAGCGTGTCGTCGCCGCGCATGTGTTCCGGCATCTGGACCTGGATCACGTCGGCGCCCCAGTCGGCCAGCTGGCGGCAGGCGGTGGGGCCGGCGCGCACCTGGGTCAGGTCGATCACGCGGAAACGGGAAAGCGCGCTGGATGCGGGCATATGCGGCATGGGAAGGTCTCCAGAATTTTTTTTATCAGCGCGGCAAGTATCACTGCCTGGCATTGAAAGTGTCAACACTTTGATCACGATCGTCGACCATTTTCCAGGATTGGGATCGCCTCCCGGGTGGCCGCGCCCTGCCCCGGTGATATACTTCCGGCCCTATGCGGCCGCAGCGATTCGCGGATGCGGCCATCGGCGACCAGCCTTCACCAGTTACCGGGAATGACCAGGCACATGACCACGCCGCAAACCAGGCCCGAACAGGGACTCTCGCTGTCGATCGCGGAGCAACTCAAGCAGTTGATCTTCACCGGCGAGATCGCGCCGGGCGAGCGCATCAACGAAGCGGCGCTGGCCCTGCGCATGGGCACCAGCCGCGGCCCGATACGCGAGGCGATCCGCATCCTGACCGGCCTGGGCATCGTCACGGCTGTGGTCAACAAGGGCGTGTTCGTGCGCAAGATCTCGGTGCGCGAGATGCTGGACATCTATGAGCTGCGGGCGCTGGTGTTCGGCTTCGCGGCCCAGCGCGCCGCCGAAAACATCACCGACGCCGAGCGCGCCGGATTCGAGCGCCTGCTGGCGCAGATGGACCAGGCCGCGGAAAGCAATGACGGCGCGCTGTACTACGACCTCAACCTGGAATTCCATGCGCTGATCCTGCGGCTGTCGGGCAATGGCCGGGCGCAGCAGGCCTACTTCGATTATGTGAACGAGCTGCACCTGTTCCGGCGCCGGTATTTCAATGCGCCCGGCAACATGCGCAAGTCCAATGCCGAGCACCGGCTGATCTATGACGCCATCGCCAGCGGCTCGGCGGCCCGGGCCAAGACCATGGCGGAGCGCCATGTCTGGTCCGGCCGCCAGCGGCTGCTGGCGACGCTGGACCGGCAGGTCTGAGCGGCTGGCAGCTGCCTCGTTGCCTGCCCGGGGGCGCGGCGCGATGCATGCCTTGCGGCACCGGAATGGCCGCAAGGCCGAACGATCAGTGACGGAATGCATCGAACTCTTCCGGGCGCGGCAAGCTTGATGACGCCGGCCGGCTCTTTATACAAGACTGGCTTGGCAAAGGCGAGATGCGGCGTATGCTGAATCGACGCCCGCCGCCGGGCCGGCCCGATTATCCACATCGACTGATCTCATGGAAAGCAACGAATACGGCAACACCGCTGCCGGGCCCGCACCGCGGGATAGCGGTTCATTCAGGTCCAGGCTGGAACGGGCCGGCAGCAGGGTGCTTGCCGGCGGCACCCGCCTGGGCGAGTTCGAGATCGTCGGGCTGATCGACGAGAGCGAGGTCGGCATCACCTATCTCGCCTACGACCAGGCGACGCGGCGTGACGTTACCGTCTGGGAATACATGCCGGCCAGCCTGGCTGCACGCGGCCGTTCCGGCCATGTCACGCCGAAGCGCGACGCCGACGGGCAGCCATTTGCCGCGGGCCTTGCGGCCTTCCTCAGCGAGGCCAGGGTGCTGTGCCGTTTCGATTCGCCGTTCCTGGTCAGGATAGTGCGGTTCTGGGAAGCCAATGGCACCGGCTACATGGTCATGCCGTTCTACCAGGGCATGCTGCTGCAGGAAGCGGTGGAAAGCGGCCGCATCCAGCCGAACGAGGACTGGATCAAGTCCCTGCTGGCCCAGTTGTTCGAGCCGCTCGAGATGATGCATGCGGCGCATTGCTATCACCCCGGCATCGCGCCCGGCAACATCCTGCTGCTGGCCGACGGCCGGCCGCTGCTGCTCGATTTCGGCGCGGCGCAGCGGGTGCTGGGCGCGGGCGGCCATGGCCCCGCCGCCGATATGCGCAGCGGCTTTGCGGCGATCGAGGAATACGACGACATTCCGAACCTGAAGCAGGGGCCGTGGACCGATGTCTATGCGCTGGCGGCGGTGGCCTACTTCCTGGTGGCCGGCAGGCTGCCGCCGCCAGCGCCGTCACGGGTGGCCAACGATGCGATGACGGCGGCGCAGCAGGCCGGCGCGGGGCGCTACAGCGCCGGCTTTCTTGCCGCGCTGGACCAGGCGCTGGCGGTCAGGCCCGAGCATCGCTTCCAGTCCATCAGCGCATTCCGGCAGGCCCTGGGCATCAAGCCCGGCGCCCGGCAGGGCATGCCGCCGGCACGGCCCGGGCCCGACCGGCATGAACCGTCCGGCATGGGCCACGCCGGCGGCGATACGACGCCGATGCGGCAGCCGGGAGCGCATGCCGGCATCCATGCCCCGGATGGACGGATGACGCGCCAGCCAGCCCGGTCGCGGCGAACCACCTGGGTGGCGGTGCTGGCCGGGCTGCTGGTGCTGGCCGCCGCCGGCCTCTGGACCCTGCGGCAGCCGGAGCAGGCGGTCGTGCGCACCGGGCCTCCACCCCCCGCCGCTGCCACGGCCAGCGCCGGCAAGCCTGAAGAACCGCCAGCCGTTGCCGCAGCGCCAGCGCCTGAACAGGTTCCAGCGCCGGCTTCGGCTGCACCGGCTCCGGCCGCGCCCGCTGCGCCCGCACCCGCTGCGCCCGCCGCGCCCACCGGCGCCACCCGCGAGGAAGCGCAATGGCTGCTGGCATCCAGCCTGAACAATGCGGCCGCCTATGAATCCTATCTGCGCGACTATCCCGATGGCCGCTTCGCGCCGATCGCCCGCGCCGCGCTCGAGCGCATCCGCGCCGTGGCGGAGGAAACGCCGCCGGCGCCCTCGCCTGCCGTGACCGCGGCCAGCGAGGAAGAGACCCTGTGGAAAGCCGTGCGCAATATCGACATGCCGCTGGTCTATGAATCCTTCCTCGGCAAATACCCGAACGGCCGCCATGCGGCCGACGCCCGCGCCCGGCTGGCGCGGCTGCGCCCGGCGCCGGCGGAACCGCGCCCGCTGCCAGGCCAGGCCCGGCAGGAACCCGCCGGCAGGCCCTTTGCCGGCAGTACGGACAGCCGCGCTCCTGGATTGTCGGCTGGCGCCAGCGCCGCGCCGTCCCCGCCCTCGCCGGCCCGGCCGGCAACTGAAGGCAATGCGCCGTCGCCGCAGCCGCCGGCACCGGCCCAGCCGTCCCAGGCGCCATCGGACAGGGTCGCGCTGGCGCCACCGGCGGCGCCGGCCGCCGCGCCGCGCGGCGAGCCTGCCAATGCCGCCGCGCAGGAAGCGGAAAGCGAGCGCGAACCGGCGCCCGAGCCGCCGCTGCCCAGGACCCGCACGCTGCGGCTGCCGAACCAGATCATGACCGGCGACTTCACGCCCGACCCGGTGACGGGCCTGGTATCCGGCCGGGGCCGCATCATCTGGGACAACGGCGACCAGTTCGACGGCACCATGGTGCGCGGCCAGAAGGAAGGCCGCGGCGAATTCCGCTGGGCCAACGGGCAGCGCTACAGCGGCGACTGGTCCCGGGACCAGCCCAACGGCAGGGGCACGATCCAGTATCCCAACGGCGACCGCTACACCGGCGACATGCGCGCCGGCCTGCCCAACGGCAGCGGCACCCTGACCTTCGCCAACGGCAACCGCTACCGCGGCGAAGTCAGGGACGGCCTGCCCAACGGCACCGGCGTCAACCGCTTCGCCAACGGCGACGTCTACAGCGGCGCCTGGAGCCGCGGCAAGGCCCAGGGCCAGGGCCGCTATACCTGGGCCAGCGGCGACTACTGGGAAGGCGAGTTCAGCAACGATGCCAAGACCGACAACGGCAGGCTGGTGTCGGCCGCCCGGCCGCAGGGCAACGGCAATGCGCCGCCGCGGCGGGCTGAATGATCCGCCTTGCCGGCAGGGGCGCCGCCCGCCGCGGCCTCAGGCCCCGGTATTGCGTTTCGGCGCCTTGGCTGCGGCCCTAGCCTTGGCCATGCCGGGCGGATAGTCGATGATGCGGACCGGGCCCGACGGCGCCGCTTCGGGCTGCCAGGGCCGTCCGCCGTTGCGCGCGCCGCCGACGATGGCCTGCATTGCCGCACGGTCGAGTTCGGTGCTGTCGCTCAGGTCCTTGATGGTGATCTTGGCCACGGATGCTTCCTCCATGAAAGGGCGCCGCTGACGCCCGAGCCTGCCGCCCGCCGTTGTGGCAAGGCGGCGACCCAATCCCAGTATAGGCGGCGCCATCGCGATGAAACCCCGAAAAGATCAAGATGCGGCGCGTCCGAACATGCACATTGGGAGGATCGGCGCGGCGTGCGCGCGCCATCCGAATGAACAACCATGGCCAGCTTGGCGCAGGCGATTCAGACATTCCACAAGGGCGATCTGTCGCGCAATGAATTCCTTGCCCAGATCGACCGCGCCCTTGCGCTGGAGCGCAGCAACTGGCAGCGCCTCAGGGAAATATTGAGCGAGGAAAATACCCGCGGCATGCTGCCGCCGGACATCTATGCCGAACTGCAGCGGCGCGTAGAGCATGCGCCGGATACGGACGCGGATGCCGGCGCCGGCGAGACCCGCCTGCGCACCGAGTCCATGGCGGCCCCGCCGGCTGGCGCGGGCGGCTACATGGAGGTGGCCGATCCGGACCGCATGAAAGGCATCGGCGACACCATCAACGGCCGCTTCGTGCTGGAGGAATGCCTGGGATTCGGCGGCATGGGCACGGTGTACAAGGCGCTCGACCTGCGCAAGCTGGAGGCGTCGGACCGCAAGCCCTACATCGCCATCAAGGTGCTGAACGTGCAGTTCCGCGGCCATCCGAAGTCGCTGATCACGCTGCAGCGGGAAGCGAAGAAGGCGCAGGCGCTGGCCCATCCGAACATCGTCAGGGTCTATGACTTCGACCGCGAAGGCCCGGTGGTCTACCTGACCATGGAGTACCTGGCCGGCAAGCCGCTGAGCCAGGTGCTGCGCGCCCCCGGCTTCAGCGGCATGCCGTATCCCGAGGCGCTGCGCATCGTCACCGGCATCGGCCGCGGACTGGCCTATGCGCACCAGCAGGGCTTCGTCCATTGCGACCTCAAGCCGGCAAACGTGTTCCTGACCGACAAGAGCGAAGTGAAGGTGATCGACTTCGGCATTGCGCGCGCCTTCCACAAGCCCGAGGACGATGCCGAAGCCACCGTGTTCGACCCCGGCAGCCTGGGCGGCCTGACGCCGGCCTATGCCAGCCCGGAAATGGTGGAGCACCGCGAGCCCGATCCGCGCGACGACATCTATGGCCTGGCCTGCATCACCTATGAAATGGTCAGCGGCCATCATCCGTTCAACCGGCTTTCGGGCGCCGAGGCGCGCAATGCCGGCATGAAGCCGGAACGGCCGCGCCAGCTCGGCTACCGCCAGTGGCAGGCGCTGAGGAATGCGCTCTGTTTCGAGCGTGCCAGACGCACGCCCAGCGTCGAGGCCTTCCTGCAGGGCTTTGCGGGCGACAACCATGCGGCCCGCAATGCCGCCGTCATCGCCGGCGTGGTGACGCTGGCGCTGCTGGTGGGCGCTGGCATCGGCTACTACCTGGAGTTTCGCGATGGCGGCGCAGGCGAGCAGGCGGCCGCGGTGACGGCTCCCGCCGCTCCCGCGCCTGCCGCGACCGGGCCGCCGGCGCGGACTGCCGCGGCGCCGGCGGCGCCGGCGGCATCAGCCTCGACAGCGGCGCCGGCCGAACCGAGGCCTGCTGCGCCAGCCGCCTCCCCGGCCACGGCCAAGGCCCCGCCGCAGCCTGCGGCGCCAGCCACGCCAGCGCTGACCCTGTCAGCGGTCGAGCCGGTGCTCGCCGCCCAGCCGTGCGCGCTGCTTGCGCCGGCGGTGCGCGGCGACACGCTGCAGGTGCGGGGCCTGCTGTCGGATGCGGTCGGCGCCGCCCGGCTGCGGGAACTGCTCGCAGCCGTGCCGGGTGTCGGCAGCCTGGACCTGCAGGTCGGGCCGCTCGCGCAGGACAAATGCGGCGTCGTCAGCGTGCTGGCGCCCTACTGGCTGGCCAACCGCAAGGCCGGCACGCCGGCCACGCTGCGCCCCAGGGGCGCATCGGCGGCGTCGATGCAGGCGATGCAGCCGGTGCCGCTGGCGGAAGGCGACACGCTGGTGCTGGACCTCACCACGCCGCCCTATGACGCCTACGTGACCGTGGACTACTTCGCGCTCGACGGCAGCGTGCTGCACATGGTGCCCAGCCCGCGCGCCCGGGAGAACCGCACGCCGCCCAGCTATGCCGCCACCATCGGCGGCAACGGCAGCTGGGTGATCGCCAAGCCGTTCGGCACCGAGCTGATCGCATTGATCGTCACGCCGGCGCCGCTGTTCGATGCGATGCGCCCGGAGTCCGAGCCGAAGGCAGCCTATCTGAAGGCGCTGGAACAGCGCCTGGCGCGGATCGGCGCCGACCATGGCCGCCAGCGCATCGCGGTGGACGTGCTGCAGGTCACCACGCGGCCGCGCCGCCCTTGAAGGCACCGGGCTGATTCAGTCGAGGTCGCGCGCGACCCGGAAGCCGTTCTGCGAATGGCGCACGCTGGCGTCGTACTTGAAGCGGGTGCTGGCAGGCATGTAGCTGGCGCCGTCGCGCCAGGAGCCGCCGCGTATCACCCGCTGCCGGCAGAACGCCTCTTCCCAGGCCCGGGCATCGGCGGGCGCGTTCTTGTAGGACGAGTGCCAGCAGTCCTGCACCCATTCCCACAGGCTGCCGCTCATGTCATGCAGGCCATAGCCATTGGCGGTGAAGGAGCCGGCGGGCGCCGGCGCGGCTTCCTGCCAGGGTTCGCCGCATTCCCGGCAATTGGCCGCGCCGCGTTTCATTTCCTCGCCCCACCAGTAGCGGCTGGCGGTGCCGCCGCGCGCCGCATATTCCCATTCGGCCTCGGTGGGCAGCCGGTAGGGTTTGCCGCTGACCTTGGTCAGCCACTTGACATAGACCTGCGCATCGTCCCAGCTGATATCGCCGGCCGGCAGGTTGGGCGCGCGCTGGGTGTCGGCCACGCGCGGGCAGGCGAGCGCCTCGACGCAGGCATTCCATTGCTGCACGGTGACTTCGGTACGGCCGATTGCAAACGGCTTGGCTATCGTCAGGCGGCGCGCCGGCTTTTCGCTGGGGTCGCTGGTGTTGCTGCCCATCGTGAAGCTGCCCGCGGGAATGGCTGCCAGCACCGGGCAGGCCGGACAGTCCTGGATATCGGCGCCGGCCTTGGGTGCAGCAGGCGGCGCTGGCGTCGGCGGTGTCGATGGGCGCGCCGCATCGGCGGGCGCGGCGCTTGCGGGCACGCTGTCGGCAGGCTTTTTGGCCGGCGGCCGTGGCGCCTGGGCCTTTTCCGGCGCCGGCCTGGGCGCCTCCTGCCGGGTCGATTCGGGTTTGCCGGTCTCGGGCCTGGGCGTGGCCGCCTTCAGGCGCTCGACGCGGGCGCGGGCCAGGCCGGCGAAGCGGCCGTTCGGATAAGCCTGCAGATAGGCCTCGTAGTCGCTGGCGTGGGTGCTGTCCTTGATCGAATCCCAGAATGTCAGCTCATATTGCTCGGCGCTGTCCTTGGGCAGCACGCCGCGGCGGTAGGGCGCCTGGTAGTCCGGGCTGGCGCCAGCGTCCGCCGCCGCCAGCGGCGGCAACGGCATTGACTTCGTGCGCGCCGCCTGACCGGACAGCGTCGACTGCAGCCATGGCCGCTGCAGGCCGCCGCTGTCGGCAGCCAGCCGCGCGGCGGCATCAGCCAGCCGCGTGCCCACATCGCCGCCCGCAGCCATCGCGCGCAGCAGGGCCGCCGTCCACCATCCCTGCCCGGCGCTGCCGAAGGCGGCATGGCCGGGCTGCGCGGCATAGGCGACGAGCGTGTTGGGCGGAGGCGCCGGCCTGGCCGATGCCGATGCGCGGAACGGGTTGTCAAGGCAGGCATCGAGCAGCACCAGCATGGGCTTGCCGCCTGGCCCGCCGGCCATGGGCTGCAGCACCGCGTCGAGATCGAGCGCGTCGGCCAGCAGCCGCGCCGGCTTTGCGGCGCTGGCTTCCACCGGCAGCAGCAGGACCCGCTGGCCGACCTGCATGCCGTGGCCGGCGAAATAGAACAGCCCCTCCCCGCCGGCCTGCAGCCGCTGCCGGAATTCACGCAGCGCCTGCTGCATGCCCTCCCGGTCCAGGTTTTCGTGCAACAGCACGGTGTAGCCCCGCTGCCGCAGCGCCGCTGCCATCGCGCTTGCATCCCGCACCGGGCCGGGCAGCGCCTGCTGCGCATAGGCGCCGTTGCCAACCACCAGCGCGACGCCCCGCGCCTGCTGTGGCTGTGGCTGCGCCAGCGCTGCCTGGGCGGCGAGCAGCAGGGCCAGTCCCGTCATCAAGAATGTTCGCCACACAGCGCCTCCGTCCGGATGCAAATGGGTGCATGGGCCGCGCCGCGGGCGTGCTGCCCGTGCCGGCCATGCCGGAGCATGGTCGGCCTGGCCGGGTCAGGCGGGCCAACTGAGCCCTCATGCTGACCTTGGCCCACGAGGCACGGCCTTGTCCAGCGTTTATCGCAGCGAGCTTGCTCTATCTCAGGTGTTGCGCCGCCTGGGCGAGTAACTTGGAAAAATAAACGAAGAAGGCCAGCCGTGGACCAGGCGTCCGAAGGAGAAATGCGATGCGCCAGCTGCTGATGATTGCCTTACTGGCTGCCCTGCTGCCGGCCATGACGCCGGCGCGCGCCCAGGCGCCGCGCACGCCGGCGCCGCCGAACGCGTCGGTCTATATCATCTGGCCGCCCAATGGCGCCGTGATCGACGGCGGGCGCTTCTGGCTGCGCATGGGCCTGCGCAACATGGGCGTGGCGCCGAAAGGCGTGAAGATGGCCAATGTCGGCCACCACCACCTGCTGATCGACACCGAACTGCCGGCAATGGACCAGCAGATCCCGAACGACCGCAACCATCTCCACTTCGGCGCCGGCGAGACCGAGGCGCGCATCGAACTGCCGCCGGGCAAGCACACGCTGCAACTGCTGCTCGGCGACCAGGACCATGTGCCGCACGATCCGCCGATCTATTCGAGCCGGATCACGGTGACGGTGCGCTGACGCGTTGCGCCGACCGCGATTCGCGGCATCGGCGGCAACATCGGCAACAAAGGAGCAGAACATGGACAGACGGTCATTCATGGCAGCCATCGGCGCCATCGCCGCCACGGCCGCCGGCGCCGGGCAGGCTGGCGAGACGCCGTCGGCGCCCGATACCTGGCTCTACATCGGCTGGCCGCAGGATGGCTCCGTGGTGACCGCCAACAAGCCGTTCCGGGTCTGGTTCGGGCTGCGCAACATGGGCGTTGCGCCCAAGGGCGTGAAGTATCCGAACACGGGGCATCATCACCTGCTGATCGATGTCGGCCTGCCGCCGCTGGACCAGGAGATCCCGAACGACCGCAACCACCTGCATTTCGGCGCCGGCGAAACCGAAACCATGCTGGAGCTGCCGCCGGGCCGGCATACCCTGCAGCTGCTGATGGGCGACGACCGGCATATCCCGCACAATCCGCCGGTGATGTCGAAGAAGATCACGGTGGTGGCGCGGTGAGAGCCGTCCCCGGCTTCCCGCGGCGATGAAGATGGCCGTCGCCACTGCAACTGTGCAGGCCCCGGCCGGGTCCAAGCGCTGACGGGCCCGCTTCCGCCGCCCGGCCCGACCCTGCAAGCACCGGCGCCGTTCATGCCATCGGGAATGATGAAATGGATCGCAGCGAAACCGCAGCCGCCTCCGGCTTTCCCGGCTCGGGCGGCGTCACAGCCTACCTCGAATTGCCCGGCGCGGGCGAGGAGAAGGCGCAGGTGTTCCCGCTGCATGACGAAGCCGTGATCGGCAGGGCCGCGCAGGATTCGCTGGCGCAGGACCGGGTGATCCGCCTGCCCGGCCATACCGTGAGCCGCCGCCATGCCCGCATCCGCCGCCGCGGCGCGCTGTACTACATCGAGGACCTGCATTCCTTCAACGGCACCTTCGTGCGCGGCAAGCGGCTGCAGCCGGGCGTGTGGTACCCGCTGCGCGACGGCGACGAGATCGCCATCGCCGCCATTGCGCTTGGCTTCCACTCGCTGATGGTGCCGGCCGCGGACAGCCTGCCCACCGTCATCACCCGCTCGATCGACGCGCAGGACCTGACCCGGCTGGCCGCCCCCGAGGCCGGCCGCACCGAGGACCAGCGCCTGATGCTGAAACTGCATGCGATGGCGCAGGTCGGCATCGCGCTGGGCGCCGTGACCGACCGCGAGACGCTGACCGAGAAGATCATGAACTTCATCTTCCAGCTGTTTCCGCTGGCGGAACGGGCCTTCATCCTGCTGCGCAAGAAGGAAGGCGAGGCGCCGGTGCCGACGGCCGCGCGCTGGCGCGACGGCACGGTGGTGGACCCGGCCCAGGTGGTGATGTCGCGCACCATCATCGGCGAAGTGCTCGACAGGAAGCGCTCGGTGCTGTCGGTCGACACCCTGGCCGACCGCCATTTCGGCGCGCAGGAGTCCATCATTTCCCAGGCCATACGCAGCGTGATGTGCGTGCCGCTGCTGCTGGAGGGCGAATGCCTGGGCCTGATCCAGGTCGACACCTCGTCCGACCCGTATGCCTTCCGCGAAGCCGACCTGGAAATCCTGACCGGCGTCTGCGCCGAGGCCGCGGTGGCGCTGAAGAACTTCCAGCTGTATTCCGACATAGAACGGCTGCTCGACGGCTTCGTGCGCGCCTCGGTGCAGGCGATCGAGGAACGCGACCCGGTCACCGCCGGCCATTCCTTCCGGGTGGCGGGCTATGCCGAGCGGCTGATCACCGCGGTCGACCGCGCCGACGCGCCCGGCCTGGCGCAGGCCCGGTTCAGCAAGGAACAGGTGCGGGAGCTGCGCTACGCGGCGCTGCTGCACGACTTCGGCAAGGTCGGCGTGCGCGAGCATGTGCTGCGCAAGGAAAAGAAGCTGCACCATGCCGACATGCGGGTAGTGGAGCAGCGCTTCCTGCATGTGCGGGCCTGCCTGGAGCGCCAGGCCTGGCATGCGCTGGTGGAGCAGCATGCGGCGCAAGGCCTGTCGCCCGATGGTTTCCGGCAGCGCCAGCGCGAGATCGAACAGGCGCTGCGGCTGGAGTTCGCTAGGCTCGACCAGTTCCTGGAAACGATACGCGCGGCCAACGAGCCGGCGGTGAGCCCGGACCTGGCGCTGCCCGACCTGGCGCCGGCCCTGTGCTGGCAGCACCATCAGCAGGACAGCCCGCCGCTGAAGCTCTTGACCGAGGAAGAGTACGCCGCGCTGGGCGTGACGCGCGGCTGCCTGACCCCGGACGAGCGGCGCCAGATCGAGGCGCACGTGGCCGACTCCTATTCCTTCCTGATCCTCATTCCGTGGACGCGCGACCTGGCCAGCGTGCCGACCATCGCGCATGGCCACCATGAAAAGCTGGATGGCTCGGGCTATCCGATGGGGCTGCGCGAGCCGCAGATCAGCATCCAGACCCGGATTTTGACGATCTGCGACATCTACGATGCGCTCACCGCCGCCGATAGGCCCTACAAGAAGCAGGTGCCGGTGGAGCAGGCGCTGGACCTGATCGCGCTGGAATGCCGGGCCGGCCATCTCGACCGGCAACTGTTCGACGTGTTCGTGCAATCGCGCGCCTGGGAGCCGTTATGAAGCCCTTGTTCCCCTATTCCTGCCGCGCCGGCGCGGCTGCCTGCGCGCTCGGCGCGGCGCTGTGCGGCTGCGCCGATGTCAGCATGGCGCCCTACCAGCGCCCCGACGCGCCGGCCAAGGCGGCGTTCTCGGCCAAGGAGGCGGCGCCGGTGTCGGCCAGCGACACGATACGGCCGGACTGGTGGAAGGAATTCCTCGACCCCTACCTCGACCGCCTGGTGGCGCAGGCGATCGAGGGCAATATCGACCTGCGGATACTGGCCGCCCGCAGCCGCGTGGCCCAGGCCCAGATCGGCGAGGCGCGCGCAGGCGCCCTGCCCACGCTGGACGCCGGCGCCGGCGCCAGCTTCGAAAAGGTGACCGGGCAGAAGTTTTCCCAGACCTTCAACCTGGGCACCCAGGTCAACTGGGATATCGACATATGGGGCAAGTTCGAGAAAGGCGTGCAGGCCCAGCAGGCCGGCTTCCAGGCCTCCGAGGCCGACTGGCGCGCCGGCTACCTCAGCATGGTGGCCGACGTGTCGAGCGCCTACTTCCAGATCCTGCAGCTGGACGAGCAGTCGGCGCGGCAGCAGCAGGCGCTGGAACGCGGCCGCCAGATCCTGGCCACCTACGAGGCCATGCATGCGGCCGGGCTGCTGCCCAATACCCGGGTGCTGCAGCAGCGCGCCGAAATAAACCGGCTCACCAGCGACCTGCTGGAACTGCGCCGCGCGCGCGACCTGGCGGCCAATGCGCTGGCCACGCTGCTGGGCCGGCCTGCCGGCGAGCTGACGGTGCCGCCCGGCCGCCTGCAGCAGACCGTGCAGCTGCCGCCGGTGCCGGCCGGCCTGCCCTCCCAGCTGCTGGAGCGCCGGCCCGACATCGTCGCCGCCGAATACCGGGTGCTGGAAGCGTATAACCTAGTGGGCCAGGCCAAGCTGGCGCAGCTGCCGTCGATCAGCCTGACCGGGCGCGGCGGCAGCGCCAGCTTCGCCCTGACCGACCTGCTCAAGACCTTTACCGTCGGCCTCATGCCCAGCATCAACCTGCCCATGTTCGACCCCGGCGTGAAGGCGCGCATCAAGACCAGCGAGGCGCAGACGAAAGTGGCGGAGGAGCAGTACCGCCGCACCGTGATCGGCGCCTTCGAGGAAGTGGAAAACGCGCTGGTCAACCTCGATGCCCACCGCAAGCAGCGCGCCGAACTGGAGCAGCAGGTGGCGCAGCTGGAAGTGGTTGCCCGCCAGTTCGCCGGCCAGCTGCGCGAAGGCGTGGTGTCGCAGCTCGATGTGTTCGAATCGGAGCGTTCGCTGCTGGCGGCGCAGCTGGCGCTGCTTGCCAACCACCAGCAGTTGCTGTCGGACACGGTGACGCTGTACAAGGCGCTGGGCGGCGGCTGGCCGGCGGTGCAGGTCGGCGCGGCGCAGCGCTGAGCGGGCAGCCATGGCGGACGCGCTGACCGACGACCACCCGGCCCGGCCTGCGGCGCAGGAGCTGGACGTGGTGCTCACGCCGCTGGCCGAGCCGGCGCTGGGCGAGATCGTGATCGGCGAGACGCTGTTTGCGATCGGCCGCAACGAGCTGCCATTCAGCAGCTATCCGGCGGCGCTGTCGGGCCGGCTGTCGCGCCGCCATGCCCGCATCTTCCTCGAGCACGGCAGCGCCTATATCGCCGACCTGGGCAGCAAGAACGGCACCACCGTCAACGGCGCCGACATCCGCCAGAAGACCAGCCTGCTGCAGGAAGGGGACGAGATCGGCCTCGGCGGCGCACTGACCTACCGGGTCGGCCTGCGCCGCTCGGCGCGGCGGCCGGCGCAGGCGGTTGCGCCGAACAGCCTGACATTAACGCCGCAGCAGCCGGAAAGCGGGCTGCAGGCCATCGTCGCGACGGCCTTTCCCTTCCTGGTCGGCAAGACCGAGGCCGCGTTCGCGCAGTACCGCGACAGCCATCCGCGCCAGCTCGATTACCTGTCGCGCCGGCATGCCCATATCTTCCTGCGCGGCGGCGCGCCGTTCGTGGAAGACCTGGGCAGCACCAACGGCACCTTCGTCAATGGCGCACGGCTGGACGAACATGCGCGGCGGCTGGACGATGGCGACCTGCTGGCCTTCGGCGGCACCCATTTCGTCTATACAGTCAGCATCGAGCGGCCGGGCGGCGCAGCCGGCGCCGGCAGCCTGGAACCGACGGTGACGATGCTGGCGCCGCAGGCGTCGCCGGCTGCGCCCTCTTCGGCATCATTTTCATCGCCGCCCGCCTCGTCGCCGCCATCGTCGCCGCCCGCCGCGCCGGAAAGCGATGCCGAGCGCACCACCTTTGTGGGCGCTGCCGAATCCTTCCTCAACATCTTCTGCAGCCCGGCGCCGGGACAGCAGCCGCCCGACGCCGCCGCCGAGCCGGCTGTGCACGCCGGGCCGCCGCCCGGCGCGGGCGGCAGGCGCCGCAGCCGCATTGCACATCTGGCCGCCGGCATGGCCGCCGCCCTGCGCGAGGATGCGCCCCGCAAGGCACGGCGCCCGCTGCTCTGGGTCGCCGCGCTGGCCATCGCCGTGGGCATCGCGCTGGCCGTGCTGCTGACCCGCGAAGGCCCGGAGCAGCAGGTCAGGGACCTGCTGGCCGGCGGCGATCCGGCACGGGCGGCTGCGCTGGCGAGCGCGGAACTGCAGCGGCATCCGGACAGCGCGCCGCTGGCGGCGCTGGCCACCGAAGCGGCGCTGAAGGCCCATGTCCCGCCCTGGCTGTCCAGCCTCAAGCGCGCCGACTTCGACGACGCCGACGCGGCATTGGCCAAGCTGAGCGGCGCCGCCGCGGGCAATCCCGACCTGCGCGCCATGGCGGCCGAACTGGGCTGGATAGACCGGCTCGAACGATACATGGCGCCGCGCGCCGCGGCCGACGCGCCGATCCGCATCTATGCCGACGAGCAGCAGATGCAGTCGCTGCTGCAATGGTGGAACGACGACACCGCCGCGCACCAGCGCCTGCTCAACCGGGTCGCATCGCTTGTGCCGGAATTCGGCGACACCTATGCCGCCGCCCTGAGCCACCTGCGCCGGCTGCAGAGCGACGACGCGGTCTACATGGCCGCGATAGAACGGCTGAAGGCATCGATCGCCGCCGAACTCGGGCGCGACCGGCCGGACGCGATCGAGCCGCTGCTGGCCGAGGCGCAGCAGAAATATCCGCGGCTGGGCGGGCTGGACCTGGTGCGGGACGACTTGCAGCTGTACCAGCGCATCCAGGATGCGGCGCACCAGCGGCAGCTCGGCCCGCTGGCCGCGCTTCTGGCCTCGGCCCGCTTTGCCACGCCGCCGTTCCAGGCCAGGCTCGAGTCGCTGGCCGCCAGCGGCGCGCTGCCTCCGCCCGAGGTGCTGAAGGCCTATGGCGCGGTGGCGGCGGCATGGCAGGCCGGCCGGGCCGAGGAAGCCTATGCCGCGCTGGGCAAGCTTGCCAACGGGCCATGGGCCGCGGAGGCGGCTGCCGAGCTGGCCCGCAAGAAGTCGGTGATGGCGCAATTCAGCGCGCTGCAGAAAACCCGCGGCAGCGCCGGGCAGAACGAGCGCGTGCTGGCCTTCTACGCCAGCCTCGATCCGCTCGACGACCGCTATTTCGTCAGGGCGGCTGAACAGGATCTGCAGCTCGACCGCGCCGGGGCGAGCCGGCAGGCGCAGCAGGACATGGCGCGCGCCGAAGCCCTGTGGCGCCAGTACCGCGACGGCGGCGGCATCGAGGGCCGGCAGCGGCTGGAAGCCGCCGTATCGGAACGCTTCCGCAGCCAGGCCGGGCTGCTCGCCGCCGCGCAGGAAGCGGCGCAGCAGGGACGGCGCCGGGCCAGCCAGCTGCGCCTGCCGATACCGGAGCCGTGGCGCCGTACCGAGCAGGAGATCCTGGCCGAGGCGCGGCTGCAGCGCGCCCTGCTGCAGGAAGCCCGCGGCACGCTCGACCCCGGCGTGCTCAAGGCCAAGCTGACATTGCTGGGAGGGCAGGAAAATGGCGAAAGACGAAACACCGAAACCGCTCGCTGAAGCGCTGGAGGACCACAGCGCCGAAGGCATCGCGGTGCTGACCGCCGAGCCGTGGCGCTTCACCCGGCTGATCGTGATGGCGCTGCTCGGGCTGGTGCTGTCCGGCCTGCTCTGGTCCTTCTTCGGCCATGCGGATGTGATCGTCAGCGCGCAGGGCGCGCTGGCGCCGGAGTCCGAGGTCAGGCGCATGTATGCGCCGGTCGATGGCGAGCTGGCCAACCTGTACATGGCCGAGGGCCAGCCGGTCTCCACCGGCGACGTGGTGGCCAGGCTCAATGCGCGCGGCGCGATCGAGGCGGCCACCAGCGCGCTGGAAGCGCAGTTGAAGCTGGAAGCGGCAGAGCGGGAATGGAAGGAGTTTCCGGAGCGCCGCGCGCTGCTGGAACGGCGCGCCGCCACGCTCAAGCAGCAGATGGAGCTGGAAGAGTTCCAGCATGAGAAGCGCATGGCCGAAGGCACCGGGCGGCTGGCCGAAACCCAGCGCGCGCAGCTCCAGGAGGCGCGCACCAATGTCGAGGATGCCCGCCGCGCCCGCGACGCCGCGCGCGAGGAAGCGGACAAGTACGCCAGGCTGCTGGCCCTGCCCGGCGGCGGCGGCGTGTCGCAGATGCAGGTGGAATCGAAGAAAAATGCGCTGCAGGCGGCCGACAATGCGCTGCGGGTGGCGCAGTCGCGCCTGTCCGAGCTGACCGCCCGCCAGGCCATCGAGTTCGGCCAGGCCCGGGCGCAGCTCGAAACCAGCGGCCAGGAACTGGGCAGGCTGCGGCTGCAGTACGAAGCGGCCGTGCGCGAGATCGGCAGCACCGAGGACAAGCTGCGCCTGCAGGTCCAGGCGGCGCGGCTGGTGGCCGAGGCGGCGGCGCGGATACGCTTCGAGAACATCGACAAGGACAACTTCCTGCTGATCCTGGCGCCTGTCGATGGCGTCGTCACCGACGTCACCTCGACCCAGCCGGGCGACAAGCTGCAGGCCAACACGCCGCTGGGCGGCATTGCGCCCAAGGGCGCGCGCCCGGTGCTGAAGATCGAAATCGCCGAGGCCGACCGCGGCTTCCTGCGCGAGGGGCTGGCGGCCAAGCTCAAGTTCAATGCCTTCCCCTACCAGCGCTACGGGCTGATCGACGGCACGCTGGAATTCATCGCGCCGGCCGCCAAGGCATCGGCCCAGTCCAAGCAGCTGGTGTATGAAGGCCGGATCCGGCTCAACCAGGACTACTACAAGGTCGGCGGCCGCCAGTACCCGCTGCACTACGGCATGGTCGCCACCGCCGAGCTGGTGGTGCGCGAACGCAGGCTGATCGACCTGGCGCTCGATCCCTTCCGGCAGGTCGGCGGCTGAGCGCCGGTTCAAGGCGGGAGGCACGGCCGCGCATTTTCCGGATCAGGGTTTCTCAGGGCGGAATACCCCGAAGCGGCATTCCGCATTTCGTGGACCAGGGAAGGTTTTTGACATGACCTTTCCGCTATGCGGCCCACGGTGCAATGCCCTTCGGGTATTGCACCCTACCCATCGCGGTGCGGCTCTTCCAATGGCGACCTGGCCTGGCGGGCCGATGGCAGCCACGCTGCAAGCGCGCTACCGTGGCGTGGCCTCGATGCGGAACAAGGTCGTTTTCAAGGCCGGCGGGTTTTCCAGCTTGAACCAGTGCATGTCCATGATGCGCGAGCTGGTCACATAGACCGTGCCGTCCGGACCGAGCGCGAAGGTGTCCGGCCAGCGCAGGCGGCTGTCCTGCAGCAGCACCGACACCTTGCCGTCCTCCCTGACCTTGATCGCATTTTCCTCGACCGCGCTGATATACATCCGTCCGTGGCGATCGAACAGCAGGCCATCCGCCGGCCCGTTCTCGCCCACCGTTTCGACCTTGTCCTCGACCGACTTTGCCGGCAGCGCGGCATCGTCCAGCGCGCCGGTGGCGATGCGGTACAGCGTGCGGCCCTTGATCGCCTGCCAGTACAGGTATTTTCCATCCGGCGACAGCGCGATGCCGTCCGCCGCGAACTCCACGCCCCGGCCGTCGGGACGGCGCAATGGCTTGCCGTCGGTCTTGATGACCACGCCCTTTTCCGGCTGCGTGCTTGGATGGCCATCGAGCAGCCGGCGCGCCTTGCCGCTGGCCAGGTCCACCACCAGCAGCGCGCCCCTGGCGCCGGAATCGGTGATGTAGGCAAGCCGCCCATCGCTGCTGAAGCGCACGTCGTTCAGGTAGCTGCCCTGCGGCGCCGCCGTCTGGTCGAACGCGATGACCTGTTTCACTGCGTTGCTTGCAAGGTCGATCTTCACCAGCTTGGGGCCGCCCGGCACCAGCGTGCTCTGGGCCGGCGCCGCCGGGTCGAGCGCCCACAGGTTGCCCTGCTCATCGGCGACCACGCTCTGGACGCAGACAAAATGCTGCCCCGGGTCCATTTCATCGCGCTTCGCATTGCGCCACGCATTCCAGGCCTGGTCAGGATAGGGCCTGATGCTGCCGTCGCTGGCCACTTCGGCCACCGATACCGGCGCGTCCTCGGTCCAGCGCGGGAAGTTGACGAAGATGCGGCCGTCCCTGGCCACGGTGACGCCGGTCACCTGGTGGTCGAATTCCGCCACCTGCTGCAGGCGCGCCTGCGCGCCGGGCTGCTTCGATGGGGATTGCTCGGAAACCATGCTGCGGAGACAGGCGCCGGTGAGGACGGCGAATGTCGATTTGAGTAAGCTCATCTGACTTTCCAATTCGGTTCAAGGCGGGCGGGACGCCCGCGCATTACCCGGATTAGAGTTTTCCAGCCGGCAGAGTTCTTGCGCCGCTCCACGCACGCGGCGGATTCCAACTCATGTTTGTCTAAACACAAGCCGCTCCATCAGGCGCGGCGCCAGGTCCGGAAGCCGGCCCTGGCGCCGCGCCTTGCTTCGCCTTACTTCACCCGTCCCTCTTTCCATGCCTGCAGCAGCTTGTCATAGGCAATGGTTTCCCCCTTGGGCTTTTCATTGGCCAGCTTCTTCCAGGGCGCGCCGGTGTCGGACAGCCACTTGCTGCTGTCGCTCTTTGGATTGAGCTTGGGCGCGCAGTTCTTCATGCCGGCGCGCTGCAGCCTGCCCATCACCTGGTCCATTTCCTCGGCCAGGTTGTCCATCGCGGCCTGCGGCGTCTTCTCGCCGGTGACGGCGACAGCCACGTTCTTCCACCACAGCTGCGCCAGCTTCGGATAGTCGGGCACGTTGTTGCCGGTCGGGGTCCATGCGACCCGCGCCGGGCTGCGGTAGAACTCGATCAGGCCGCCGTACTTAGCGGCGTTCTTGGTGAAGTACTCATGCCGGATGTCGGAGTCGCGCACGAAGGTCACGCCGACGATGGACTTCTTCAGCGACGCGGTCTTGGAGTTGATGAACTGCGCATACAGCCAGGCAGCGGCCTTGCGGTTGTCCGGGGTCGACTTGAAGAAGGTCCACGAGCCGACGTCCTGGTAGCCGTTCTGCATGCCATCCTTCCAGTACGGGCCGTGCGGTCCCGGCGCCATCCGCCACTTCGGCGTGCCGTCGGCGTTCACCACCGGCAGGCCGGCCTTGGTCATGCCGGCGGTGAACGCGGTGTACCAGAAGATCTGCTGCGCCACCTGGCCCTGCGCCGGCACCGGGCCGGCCTCGGAAAAGGTCATGCCCTGCGCTTCGGGCGGCGCATATTTCTTCATCCAGTCGACATACTTGGTCAGCGCATAGACGGCCGCCGGCGAATTGGTGGCGCCGCCGCGCGACACCGACGCGCCGACCGGCGTGCACTTGTCGTCGGCCACCCGGATGCCCCACTCGTCGACCGGCAGGCCGTTGGGAATGCCCTTGTCGGCGGTGCCGGCCATCGACAGCCAGGCATCGGTGAAGCGCCAGCCCAGCGACGGGTCCTTCTTGCCGTAGTCCATGTGGCCGTAGATGCGCTTGCCGTCGATCTCCTTCACATCGTTGGTGAAGAACTCGGCGATGTCTTCATAGGCCGACCAGTTTTGCGGCACGCCGAGGTCATAGCCGTACTTGGCCTTGAACTTGTCCTGCAGGTCCTTGCGGCCGAACAGGTCGGCGCGGAACCAGTAGAGGTTGGCAAACTGCTGGTCCGGCAGCTGGTACAGCTTGCCGTCCGGCGCGGTGGTGAAGCTGGTTCCGATGAAGTCCTTCAGGTCCAGCCCCGGATTGGTGTAGTCCTTGCCCTTGCCGACCATGTAGTCCGACAGCGGCTCGATCACGCCGTAGCGGTAATGGGTGCCGATCAGGTCGGAGTCCGAGATCCAGCCGTCGTAGATGCTTTTGCCCGACTGCATCGAGGTCTGCAGCTTCTCGACCACGTCGCCTTCCTGGATGATGTCGTGCTTGACCTTGATCCCGGTGATCTCCTCGAACGCCTTGGTCAGGGTCTTGGACTCATAGACATGGGTGTCAATGGTTTCCGACACCACGTTGATCTCGTTGATGCCCGCGGCCTTGAGCTTGGCGGCCGCATCGATGAACCATTTCATTTCATCGAGCTGCTGCTGGCGGTTGAGCGTCGATGGCTGGAACTCCTGGTCGACCCATTTCTCGGCGGCCTTCATGTCGGCCCAGGCTGCCGCCGGCACCATCGTCGCGGCAATCGCGATTGCCATCAGTTTCCGTCTCATATCTCCACCTTTTTGTAGGCCTTCCCTGGTATGGACGACAGCCGCGCGGGAAGGGGTGCGCGGACTGCGGATGCGCTGTCTAGCCCCAGCGCATCACGATCAGCAGAACCACGAAGCTGGCGGCGGCCCCGAGCCATTGCGGCAGATTGGTGAGGCCGGTCCAGGCCAGATTGATGTAGGCGGCGGCCAGCAGGCTGATGAACAGGCGGTCGCCGCGTGTGGTGGCAATGGGCAGGAAGCCGCGGCGCATGATGGAGGGCGAGCGCAGCTCCCAGATCGTCATGCCGACCAGCATCAGCACGATGGCGGTGAAAAAGATGGCCACCGGCGCGGTCCATGCCATCCACGAGAACAGGTTCTCCATGTCACACCCTCCCCATTGCGAAGCCCTTGGCGATGTAATGCCTGACGAACCAGATCACCAGCGCGCCCGGCACGATGGTCAGCACGCCGGCGGCCGCCAGCACGCCCCAGTCCATGCCGGCCGCCGACACCGTGCGGGTCATGGTGGCGGCGATCGGCTTGGCATTGACCGAGGTGAGCGTACGCGCCAGCAGCAGTTCGACCCAGCTGAACATGAAGCAGAAGAACAGGGTGACGCCGACGCCGGACTTGATCATCGGCAGGAAGATGCGCAAGAAGAAGCGCGGGAAGGTATAGCCGTCGATATACGCGGTCTCGTCGATTTCCCTCGGCACGCCGGACATGAAGCCTTCGAGTATCCAGACCGCCAGCGGCACGTTGAAGACCATGTGCGCCAGCGCCACGGCCAGGTGCGTGTCCATCAGCCCGACCGTCGAATACAGCTGGAAGAACGGCAGCAGGAACACCGCCGGCGGCGTCATGCGGTTGGTCAGCAGCCAGAAGAACAGGTGCTTGTCGCCGACGAAGGTATAGCGTGAAAACGCATAGGCGGCCGGCAGCGCGATGGCCACCGACAGCACCATGTTGATGGCGACATAGATGATGGAATTGATGTAGCCGCTGTACCAGGACGGGTCGGTGAAGATGGTCTTGAAGTTGTCCAGCGTCAGGTCGTGCGGCCACATCGACAGGGTGCTGACGATCTCCTCGTTGCTCTTCAACGACATGTTGATCATCCAGTAGATCGGCAGCAGCGACAGCAGCAGGTAGAGCGCCAGGAGCGGCGCGGTGATGCGCTTGTTCATCATTTGCCGTCTCCGGTGCCGACCCGCTGCATCCAGTTGTAGAGCACGAAGCAGAACAGCAGGATGATCAGGAAATAGATCAGTGAAAAGGCCGCGGCCGGGCCGAGGTCGAACTGCCCGACCGCCTTTTGCGTCAGGTATTGCGACAGGAAGGTGGTGGCATTGCCGGGCCCGCCGCCGGTCAGCACGAAGGGCTCGGTATAGATCATGAAGCTGTCCATGAAGCGCAGTAGCACCGCGATCATCAGCACGTTGCGCAGCTTGGGCAGCTGGATGAAACGGAACACCGCCCAGCGCGAGGCGCCGTCGATGCGGGCGGCCTGGTAGTAGGCGTCCGGTATCGCGCGCAGGCCGGCATAGCAGAGCAGAACCACCAGCGGCGTCCAGTGCCAGATGTCCATCACCAGCACCGTTGCCCAGGCATCGAAGGGGTTGCCGGTGTAGTTGTAGTCCGCGCCCATCGCATTGATCGAGTAGCCCAGGAGGCCGATGTCGCCGCGCCCGAAAATCTGCCAGATGGTGCCGACCACGTTCCAGGGAATCAGCAATGGCAGCGCGATCAGCACCAGCGCCAGCGATGCGCGCCAGCCCTCGGCCGGCATGCACAGCGCGATCAGGATGCCAAGCGGGATCTGGATCGCCAGCACCGACAGCGAGAACAGCAGTTGCCGGTACAGCGCTTCATGCAGTTCGCTGTCGCGCATCACGGTCTGGAACCACTCGGTGCCGACAAACACCTTCTGCGTCGGACTCAGGATGTCCTGCACCGAGTAATTCACGATGGTCATCAGCGGCAGGATGGCGGAGAAGGCCACCGCGATGATGACCGGCAGGATCAGGAACCATGCGCGGTTGTTCTGGGTTTTCATGTCACGCCACCCGCTTGTCGTTGACGTAGTAAAGGGTATGGCTGGCCGGCAGGCGCAGCCATGCGCGCTCGCCCGCGCTGCCGGCCATCCGGCGCAGCTTGGCCGCCAGCGGCTGACCGCCGACCAGGAACTCGGCCAGGTAGTGGGTGCCGAGATTGCGCACGGAAACCACGCTCGCCTCGATGGCGCCGGCCTCTCCCGCGCTGGCCACTTCGACGTATTCGGGCCGTATGCCCAGCACGGCCTGGCTTTGCCCGCGCAGGGCCTCGGCGGCGGCGGCCGGCAAGGCCACGCTGCCGCCCGCGATATGCGCCATGCCATCCTTCACCGTGCACGGAATCAGGTTCATGCCGGGATTGCCGATGAAGTAGCCGACGAAGGTATGTGCCGGTTCCTCGAACAGGTCCTGCGCGCTGCCGGCCTGCACCACTTCGCCCTGCGTCATGACCACCACCTTGTCGGCGAAGGTCAGCGCTTCGACCTGGTCATGCGTGACGTAGATCAGCGACAGCTTGAGCTCGTGATGGATTTCCTTGAGCTTGCGGCGCAGCAGCCACTTCAGGTGCGGGTCGATCACGGTCAGCGGTTCGTCGAACAGCACGGCGGCCACGTCGGGGCGCACCAGCCCGCGTCCCAGCGAGATCTTCTGCTTGGCATCCACCGCCAGTCCGCTGGCGCGGTGGCGCAGGTCCGCGGTCAGTTCCAGCATGGCCGCGATCTGCTCGACGCGCTTCCTGATGTCGGCCTGCTTCCAGCCGCGGTTGCGCAGGGGGAAGGCGAGATTGTCGAACACCGTCATGGTGTCGTAGATGACCGGGAACTGGAACACCTGCGCGATGTTGCGCCGCTCCGGCGGCAGGTCGGTGACATCGACGCCATTGAACAGCACCCGGCCATGGCTGGGCCGCACCAGCCCTGAAATGATATTGAGCAGCGTGGTCTTGCCGCAGCCAGACGGGCCGAGCAGCGCATAGGCGCCGCCGTCGTCCCACTCCATGGTCATCGGCCGCAATGCATAGTCCGACGGCGCCGAAGGATTGAGCTTGTAGGCATGCGCGAGGTCCTGCAGGTCGATGCGCGCCATGGTCAGCTCCCCGCCGGCGCATGCAGCAGCCGGCCATCGGTGGCGAACAGCAGCAGCGCATCGGGCTGGCAGTACAGCACGCAGGGCGCGCCCAGTTCCTGCACATGGACGCCGGGCAGCTGGGCGACGATGGACAGCGGGCCGCGGTGGACATGGATATAGGTTTCCGATCCGCTGATCTCGGCCAGGTCGACCACCGCGTGGATCGGCACGTCCCCCGGATTGGGCGCCAGGCGCAGGCTATGGGCGCGCAGGCCGAGCACCAGTTCCCGTTCGCTGCCGATGGCCTGCACCTGGGCAGCGCTCAGCGGCAGCGCCAGTCCATCGCCGGCCATGGCAACCCCGCCGGCCTGCACCGTTGCCGGCATCAGGTTGACGGGCGGGTCGCTGAAGGTGCGTGCCACCTGCACCGAGGCGGGCGCGTTGAAGACATCCAGCGTCGGCCCGTACTGCAGCAGCCGGCCTTCATGCAGCACGCTCAGCTGGCCGCCCAGCTGCAGCGCTTCGAGCGGCTCCGTGGTCGCATAGACAACGGTGGTTTTGCCTTCCGAGAACAGGTCGGTCAGCTCGCGCCGCAGTTCTTCGCGCAGCTTGTAATCGAGATTGACGAGCGGCTCGTCCAGCAGCAGCAGGCCGGCGTCCTTGATCAGCGCGCGCGCCAGCGCGGTGCGCTGCTGCTGTCCGCCCGAGAGTTCCGCCGGGTAGCGCTGCAGGAAGGGCGTGATATGCAGCCGCTCCGCCATGTCGCCGACACGGCGCCGTATCTCCTGGTCCGGCACGCCCTTGATGCGCAGCGGCGAGGCGATGTTCTCGTAGACGGTGAAGGAAGGGTAATTGATGAACTGCTGGTAGACCATGGCAAGGTCGCGCTGGCGCACCGGCACGCCCGTCACATCGCGCCCCTCCGCCATGACGCGGCCCGTGCTTGGCTGGTCAAGCCCGGCCATCAGGCGCATCAGCGTGGTCTTGCCGGCGCGCGTGGTGCCCAGCAGCACGTTGATCGCGCCAGACGCCAGCTGCATGGAAAGCGGATGGATGTGGTCTTCCGCGCCGTGCTTCCTGCTCACGTTTTCAAGTGCCAGATGCAAGGGTGTCTCCTTGTAACTCTTGCCACGTCCGGTATCAGCCTGTGCTGCGGATCTTGGTGCCGGCGGTGCCGGTGCCTGTAAAGGGCGCGCTTGGAAAAACAATCAGACGAAAGACAATCTGGGCACTAGATTACGCCCGATTTGAAAATAAACGCAAGCGAATTATCTAAACTTTTTGTTCGTTTATGTTCTTTTTGGATTATATTGAGTCAGCGATAAAAGGCCGAAGGAGAACGGGATGACGCTCAATCCGCGCCAGAGAAAGCTGCTCGATGTGGTCCGCCAGCACCGGACTGTCTCCGTGGAAGAATTGGCGCAGCAACTGGCGGTCACGCCGCAGACCGTGCGCCGCGATATCAAGCTGATGGAGGATGCGCAACTGCTGGCGCGCTACCACGGCGGGGTCGGTCTCCCTTCCTCGGTCAGGAATATCGACTACGACCAGCGCCAGGCGCTCAACAGGGACGCCAAGCGCCGCATCGCCGCCGCGGTCGCCAGCCAGGTGCCGCATGGCTGCTCCCTGCTGGTCAACATCGGCACCACCACGGAGGAAGTGGCGCGGGCGCTGGTGCATCATCAGGACCTGCACGTTGTGACCAACAACCTCAACGTCGCCGCCATCCTCGCCGACAATCCGAACTGCGAAGTCATCATTGCCGGCGGCGTGGTGCGTGCCCGCGACCGCGGCATCGTCGGCGAAGCGACCATCGACTTCATCCGCCAGTTCAAGGTGGACATCGGCATCATCGGCATTTCCGGCCTGGAAGAAGACGGCACGCTGCGCGACTTCGATCCGCGCGAGGTCAAGGTCGCGCAGGCCATCATCGAGCAGTCGCGCGAGATATGGCTGGTGGCCGACCATGACAAGTTCGGCCGGCAGGCGCTGGTCAGGCTGGCGCATGCGTCGCAGATCGATCGCCTGTTCACGGATGCGAAGCCGCCGGAAGCGCTGGCGCGGGTGCTGAAGGAGGCAAAGGTGCAGGTAGTGGTGGCCGCCTAGAGAAGGCAGACAAGTCTGCGGGCGGCACAGAGGACAGGAAAGCGCCGGTACTGTATGGCGATACGCGACAGCGCCTCGGAAAGTGTTTGCCAGGACCATACGCCGCGATGGACGGCATGAGTCCGTAAGCCCTCCCTTATCCGCTTTTGATGTCATCCCATCATCGTTTTGCCCCGCCAGCAGGGCTTTTCCCGCGATTGAGCGACCTGGCACGGGCTATGCAATAGGGATAGCGAGCCCAGACAAAAGCTCACCAACCCAAACCAACCACCTTCAAGGAGTTTCATCATGCTGAACATCAAAGACCTGGCTGTCGCCACTTCCCTCGACGCGCAACAAATGGCTGCCATCAGCGGCGGCTTCAATGCCAACCTGTCCCAGATCGGCGACTTCAACCAGGCCGGCGTCCT
>NZ_JACYOX010000043.1 GCF_015352955.1 Noviherbaspirillum soli | reverse complement strand
ATCAAAAACCTATGCCAGATTGAACATACTCATCACCGCTCCTGCGTGAACTTCGTCGTCAATCTTATGGCCGGTGTCGTTGCTTACTGCCTCGCGCCCAACAAGCCACGCTTGCCCGTGACGACCACAGCGCCAATTCTCTGATACCTGCCCTTATCCCGAACTGACGTTAATACACCAATTTGCATTGATGCTGAAGCAATATCGTCCGACGTGGTGCTTATGCGGAAGCGCCTGCACCAACTAATAATGCGCGCGACCAACCGCCATGCAAGCTCCCCCGTTTAGCATCTCGACACCAGCTCCAACAGGGCTATACCGCTAAAATACCGGAGTACGATAATTACCATAATGGGCTTTTAATGCGCGAAAACTGACGCCGCGGTCATCGCCCAGCAAAAAGGCCCTGACATCGGCTCTGCACCAAGCTTCGTGCTGGCCATCGACCCGCGGGATGGCACAGAATGGCACCCCATGCGTAGCGCAGGCCGTGGCTACTCGGCGGACCGCGGCTTGTACATTGGGATCCTGCGCCTGCCCCGGCACCCCAAAGGACTGTGAGAGGTCCATGGCGCCTTCCAGAATCATGTCGATGCCGGGCACCGCTGCGATGGCATCGATGTTCTCTACGCCAGCGCGATCCTCGATCATCGCGACCACCATAATCTCGCGATTGGCTTGCGCCATATATGTTTGCAGGTCAAGGGTTCCGAAGCCGGTAGTGCGGCCACCACTAATGCCGCGTTCACCAAGAGGATGGTAGCGGCTGGCTCGCACAGCCTGCCGGGCTTGCTCGACATCCTGCACGCGCGGCACCACGATACCCATCGCACCAGCGTCGAGGACGCGCAAGATGGTATCTGGCCGGACGCCCGGCACGCGCACCAGCGGCGTAAGCCCGCTGCACTCGGCCGCGCGAATCATATCCTCCAGCGTCTGTGGATTGACGCCCACATGTTCCAGGTCGAGGATCACGAAGTCATAGCCCGCGTAGCCGATCATTTCCACCAGCAGCGGCACCGGTATTGAACTGATGAGCCCGTACACGCGCTGGCCGGCATTGAGCCGAAGCATGAGTTTATTCGTTTGCAGCATTGGCGTGCTCCATTGGTAGGTACCAGTTCTGTGGATGCGGGTGGCGCAGGAAATCGTGATGCGAGATGTGCCAGGCGTAGGCGCCCGCATAGGGGAAGACCAGTAAGTCTCCCGCCCTCACCCGATCGACCCGTGCGTCGAACGCCAGCAAGTCTTTAGGGGTGCATAACTGGCCGACCACGTTGACAACGGCGTCGTGCAGTTCGGGCCGGGGCCAGGGATAGGGCCAGCGCTCGACAGGCAGAATGTGGAACGGGTGGCTGTGGTTCTGCGCATACGGAGTGCGGAAATGATGGGTGCCGCCGCGGGCGACCAAAAAAGCGCCGCCAAACGCATGCTTGATGTCCAGCACCTCCATGGCGTAATAGCCGCAGGCAGCCGTGATGTAACGACCGCATTCGAAGCGCAGGCGCGGCATGTCTGGCTGGCTTTCCCGCAAGCGCCGGAGTCCCTCGCCGAAAGCCACAAGGTCGAACTGCTGCTGCGGCTGCCGGTAGTTCACGCCGATGCCACCGCCCACATTGACATGATCGATGTCGAGACCGTAGGCCTCGCACCAATGCGCGACCTGGTCCAGGCAAGTGGCGATCAGGTCAACGTGGGCGGTGGCATCAAGCTGGTGCGACAGCAGGTGAAAGTGAAAGCCACGCAGACGCAGGTTCGGTGCCGATTGCAGGCTCTCGAAGCAGGCTGGCAACTGGTCAGCGGCGATGCCGAACGGCGTCGGTTTCCCGCCCATCATCAGCGGCGTCACAATCAGTCCTGGCATCGGCAAGTTGACACGTAATAGGATAGGCACACACTTGCCGCTCGCCTTGGCCAGCCACGAAAGCCGCCGCAGTTCATGCAGGCTTTCGACATGGATTGCGTCGATGTCGCTGTCCAGCGCCAGCTGCAGTTCAGTGTCGGTCTTGCCAGGACCGCTAAAGATCAGGGCAGTCGTTGCAAAATGCTCGCGCGCCCAAGCTAGTTCACCGCCCGAAGACACCTCGAAACCGGCCACGCGCGGCGCCAGCGTCTGCAGAATCGGCAGGTCCGAATTAGCCTTGATTGCATAGAACAGCTCGCAACCTTGGGGCAGCGCGGCTACCACGGCCTCGCTATGGCGATGCAGCGCTTCAAGGTCGTACACATAGGCGCACAGCGGCTGTGTGGCATGGGCGGCCGCTGCCCTCAAATGGCGCTCGACCTTATCCAATCTTAGTTCCATAGGGAGACCTCGCCTGCGGCAGCAACCGGGTTACCGACCGGTACATAGGTCGATGCGCGGTCTGCGCGCTGCAAAAAGCGGTTGCTCAAATTCGTCTTGCCGGGGAAAGGCTCGCCGCCCAGTACCGCGTTGATTCGGCGGGCGGAGACCAGGTTGCCCCATCCCGCTTGATAGCGTTGCAGGTGATGCCGGACCAAAGCCCATAGTCTTTGCTGCAATGCCGGCTGCTCGGCGGCGAGCTGACCAATCCCTTCCGCAAAGTTATTAACGAACAGGCAATAAGCGATTCGCTTCCAGCCCTGCTCTTCCTCATACCACAGCGCTTCCCGTGCACACGCGCTGATCTCGGTTAAGGCCTGCGCCGGATAGTATTCAGGCAGTAGCTTCACGCCCTCGAAATCACGCAAAAACAACTGGCATGGCCAGTTATCCTGAAGCCCGATCACGACGTTTTGCAGATGCGGCTCGAACACTAGTCCATGTGCAAAATAGCAGTGCAGCACGGGATACATGAGCTGTTCGATATAGCCGGAAAACCAGCGCTCGGTCACGTTCGCGATTGGACTGCGTTCGCGCATGGCAATATCCCTGAGCAACTGGCGCATGCGCATCTCGCCGTACACGTGGTTGCCAAACAGCGAACCGGCCAGTACCGGTGTTGCGCCAGGACGCAGCAATGTTTCAACGTTACGGCGCAGGATCATGCCGAATCCCTCGACCACCTCGCGGTTGCGCGCCGGATCGTCGTCGCGCAGATCGACGGACAGAAAAGCCGGTTCCTCGAGCACTTCCAGCCCGGCGAATTCACGTTGCAGTCCGGGAAGCAAGCCGCGCATGATGCGGCTAATCTGGGTCGCCCCTTCCAGCTCGTACCAGGCATTCTTACGCACACAGTTGGTCAGCCGGACGTTCAATGAAAATTTGTAAAAATAAGGGTTGCCCGGCTGGTACAGCGTGCGTACCGACGAAGTCGCGAAAAAGGGAGCGCCATGCGCGCCCAGGTAGCGCATGCGCCCCTCCGCCATTACCTTTCTGACCAGCGGATGCGCTAGCAGGTAGGCCGCCTGCCAGGGATGCGCAGGCACCGCCACGAACCCAGGCTCGACGGCCGGTGCGCAGGCCGCGACAACTTCGTCGCAGCGCTTGTCAAGCAGAGACTGCTGCACGACGTCCTCGGCACGCACTGCGAAGTAGTGCAAGGCAAAGCGTGCCCCAAGCTCGGGCGAGTAGCGACTTAGGTCGCCTTCCGCAAAACCTTGGCGGCTTTTCGGCGCAGGGTGAAAAGGATGGCCGAACACCAGCGATTGCTCGGAGTCGATATAGGCTTCGACCGGGTCGGCAGGCAAACGCACTGCGGGCGGGTACGCCAGCGCCAGTGTGGTCATTGCCACGCTGTTGCGCATTTGTTCCATGAGTTCAGTATTGGGCGCCAGCCCGTGCCTGAGCGCCATCTCGCGCAGCAGCAGCGTCGCTTGGGCCTCCCAGTTGAGCAAGGCCCATGGCTTGCCGGGCGCCTTGTGAAAGAACGGTGATCGATAGCGGTAATTGCCGGTAACGGAGGCTTCCGCGACCACCGTCAGCAGGCGCTCGCCGGTATATGGCAAGTGCACGTTCAGCACCTGGCCGCCTTCGCGCTGCACCGCCATCTTGATCGCGGCCGGCCAATCGCTGGGCCAGAAGAGCGGCCCGACGTTCAGTTCGTCAGCAGGCCCGGCCACTTCGCGGCAATAGCAGTTCAGTAGCGTCTCCTGGCTGCGCCGACCGGCTTCATGCGCGGCTAAAGTCGTCGGATCGGCGCACTGGGCATTCAAGGTGTGTTGCATAGTGTTCCCCTTGGTGAAGGATGATTAGATGTCGGCGCGCAGCCGACCGTGCGGAGCCAATACCAGATAAACGAGCGAACAAGCCGCAGGGACTGTGCCGAGAAAGAATGGCGCATTCAAGCCATAAAGCTGGGCGGCAAACCCGGCCGACAGGCCGGCCGCCACGGCGCCCCATTTGGAACTGCTTTCAAACCAGCCGAAGGCACGACCGGCATTGCCGCCATGCACAACACCGGCAATAAGCCCGTGCAGGGCAATGAAGCCGCCCGTCATTGCTACTCCCATCTGCACTCGCCAGGCGATCAGAGCAGCGAGCGAACCTGCCAGGGCTTGGCCGAACAAACTAAGAGCCAGTGCGCCAAATGCCGTAGCCAGAATTGGGGCTCGCCGGCCACGTGCGAGCCAGCGGGTCATCGGTACCGCTGCGAGCAGGTAGACAGCATGCGGCAGACCGAACAGCAAGCCGGCCATGCTAGTGGGCAGACTGGCGAAACGTTGTTGCACATCCGGCGCGAAGTAGGGAAACGTCGCAACGGTAGCGAACACAAAAACAAACTGGAACGCGTAGACTTGCCGTGGCGTGGCCTCGACCACTGTCACAGGCTCGTGCCCGGCGGCCGTCTTCGGCGCTGCAGCGCCCGCAGGCAAGCAGACGGCTAGCCCAGCGGCGGCAAGCGGCAACAGCGCCAGATAGCGGTACATCTCAATCGGCGAGTGGAGGTTTGCTTGCAGCGCCAGTCCCAGGGTCAGCGGTGCGGCCACCAGCGCGGCACGGGCCGACCATTGCATCGCTGTCAGGCTGCGAGCCAGCACCGGACCACTGGCGACGGTCGCCAGATACGCATTAGAAGCCGCAAAGGTGCCGCCCAGGATGCCCTGTAATGCCAACGCTGCGAAGAACACCCAGATGTTCGTTGCAAAGCTGGCCAGAAGAAAGCTTGCGGCCAGCCCGAGTTGTGCGCGAATCAGTAGTTGCTTCTTGCCGTATCGATCTGCCAGCTTGCCCCACCAGGGACTGCTCAGCGCAGCAAACGCGGTGGGCACCACATAGAACCAGCCGGTCAGGTAGTGCGCTTCGTTGTGGAGCGACTGCTCAAGGATTAGCGCAAAAAATGGCGGCATACCGAGCGCGGCAAAAGCGGCCACAAAGTGGCCCGCCATGACTGCCAATACGATGGTGCGCGGCACCCGCACGGGCGTCATGAACTAGCCCTCAAGAAGTTAGGCGCGCTCTTGCCATAAAACTTGTTGACGTCCGTTGCGCCGGTCGTGCCTTTGTCGAGCAGCGTCGCCGCGGTCAATAGGTACTTGATATACAGGTAGTCGTCGTCAAGAAGGACCTGGCGTGCCAGCGCCACGTCCTCGCCCTCAGCTGCCAAGTCGTCGAGGATCGCAGCCGTGCATTCGCGCAAGCAAGCATAGGTTTTTTCGCGGCAAAATTCCGATACGCGCTCGGCCAGCCCCTCGGTCAACACCGCGAGATTTAATTGCAACGTGATCGTGGTAAACATCTGCGCCAGCGGCAGTTCGCTACTCACCACCAAGCGTGCATCTTCTAAAACATCAATGTGCGCTGCCAACGCTGGCGAGACGCTTGTCAACCGTTCCCGGTGCAAGCGTGCCGCATCGTTATCTTTGAGTAATAGCCGTAAGCGCGGTGCTTCATCAGATAACACCAGCACCGAGTTCTGCTGGTTCGATTCCAAAGCGATTCCGTAGCGGACCCATAAGGTGAGGTGGAGCCGTAACGTCAGGTTGAGATAGTCATCGAACAGGGCTGCCGTATCCCCGTTGTAAAAGCGCGCTGCCAACTCTTCTGCAACGCAGCCGCCAGCCGGCGTCGGCGCGAGCAGGCCGGCCACCGGCACTGGCGTCGAGTGCTGTAATGCAGTTTCAGGATAGCGGCGCACGATGTAGCCCAGAAAGGTCTGGCCGTCCACGTGCGCACCGGTATCCTCGACGGTCAGCAGCAATCGACCGCGGAGGGTCGGTTCACGCTCGGCAATTGCCCCCAGCAGGTCTTGCATGCGCTGTCCGTCGCGGATCGTGCTTGGTTTAATGGTGCGAATATTCTTTGCGCCCAGCGTGCGGATGGTCAATGGCAACTTGAGGTGCCAGGCCGGACTGTCCGTCAATACCAGCGAGCGCACTGACAACGTGGGCGTGACTGGCATATGGGTGCGGGGGGCGCGGATCACCTTCTCAGAGAGGCTAGCAGCGATCAGGAAGGCATTCAGCTCGCCATACCAGACAAATGGGTGCACCGGCACCAGCGCGTAATCGGCGGCCAGCGCTTCGGGCAGTCCGACGTCGGCAAAACCGGGCCAGCCGGGTGGCAAGTGGTTTGCGCTCGGGTGGTACAGCGCGCGCGGTACGGCGAGCCAGTGCAGTTCAAAGCGGCAGCCAAATTCCGGCGCGTAGCGGCGCAGGTCGTCGACATCGAAGCCCAGCTTGGCGCGCGCAGTTGGATACAGCGGATGGTCCAGGTAGGACGCCAGCCGGTCATGGCGCAGCATGCGCTCGTGCCAGGAATATGCCTCATTCCAGGGCCCGGCCTTAAACCAATTACTCTGTGCAGCGTCAGCCGCTCGTCGATGTTCGAGCGCAACCGCGCATTCGCGCTCGAAGTCGGCAAACCGTGCACAGGTATCACAGTCCGCTCCGGTACTGAAGCGCGCCAGGATGTCGCCCACCTCGGACAAGGCATGCACTTCGCCGCCCTCCTCGGCTAGCAGCGGCAGCGCGGTCAGACGCCAGCTTTGCATGAAACACCCCGGCGAGACCGGGATCCATATCCGCCCGGTTCCGAAGTGGCTGATTTCTAGCCAGCGCTGCGTCAGTGGAAAGTTTCCGTGCGTTGCCAGGGATTCATCGTTCAATAGGCGCGCTTGCGTGACGCAGCCGCGCACGTCCTCACGCAATAGGGCGTCAACTACGCGGGTGCAGATATAGACCGCATCTGCGTCCGGCTGCAATTGCTTTTCGATGGCGCGCCGGTTCATGCCACGATCTCCCACGACAGGCGCTGCGCGGCACTGTCAATGGCCGAGGCCAGCGTTGTAGCGTCAGTGCCGGCGCCGCGCAGCACACCCAGGTAATCCTTGTTCGAGTGAGTCAGTGCGATCATGTCACCCACTGCACGCAGCGGCTGGTAAGTGATGTGCACTGCATCGCTGCGCTCGGCAAAGGCCGCTGAAGCATGCTTCACGGTGCCCGCCTGGGATGCCACGAAATAGCGGATGTGGGCGGCATGATCGGCCAGCTGCAAGGCAGGAAGGGGTTGTCCCAAATAGAGTCGCAGCACGGTTTTAAAAAGGGGAATTCCCAAGGTTTCCTGCAACAGGAACTCGCGGTAGTCGCCAATATTGCGGTAGTTAATCTCGATCAGACGGGGCCCGTGCGCGCTCATGACGAATTCGGTGTGGCAGGCGCCAAAACCGACGCCGAAGGCGCGCACGATGTCAAGCACTTTGGCAGCCTCGCCTTGCGGCGGTCCGGGTAACCATACAGCCTCGTGCTCGATGAAGTGAGGCGGCGGCGACAAGCGAACCTGAAAGCCGCCCAGCACCGCCATGTCAATGCCGTCCCCCAGAGTTTCCAACGTATACAGCGGCCCGTCGATGTATTCCTCGATCAGCATTGGCCGCCCTGGATGAATGGCCCAAACAGCGTCACATTGCGCTCTTAATTCGGCATGATTGCAGGCCAGGCTGACTTGCAAGCTTGCCACACCCTCGCGCGGCTTGACGACGGCCGGAAACGGCACTTCGGACAATGCTGACAGCATGGCCGGGTCGCAGACGGTCGCATGCCACAGCATGTCGATGCCTAAAGTCTGCAAGCGCACACGCATCTCTGCCTTATTTTTGGCGCGATAGGTAGTGTGCCAGTCCTTGCGCGGGAGTCCGAAATAGTCGGCTGCGATCGAGGTGCTGGTCTGGAGATGGTCACTGTTAGAAAAAATCGCCCCCGGTCGAGCCGTGCGGTGGGCCAGTGCATCAATCACTGCCAGCGGATTGAACACATCGCAGGAAATAATCTCGTCGGGATAGGCTGGCAGTCTATCCTTGGCGAAGTGGGCGCGGTGCGCGTCGGCACAGTCGGTCAGCAGACTCACCGACAGGCCCAGCGCCTTAGCCGCCGGGAGAAAACCCTCATTCACCGAATCGGTCGGCACGTGCGCGAGCACGATCAAATTTTGCATGCGCAATCCTTAATGTATAAGTGTTCACAAATGTTTATCAATTTGTATGCAAATTGAGAGGAAACGTACCGCTGGCCATACCATGCAGCCATGACGGTAGGCCCCTGCTTAATGCTTCCCATGTCCACCACCTTGACTGCGGGGAGTAATCGAGGGAACAAAAAGGCTGCGGTTCGGCGTTTGGCCCGGACGTCACTGGAGTGAGTGACTCGCGAAACGGATGCAGTTCGTGCTTGGCGGCACAACACTGCGCTTGCCGATATTGGCCCACACGCTAATGCGGCTATCGTGTTAAAAGGCACTCCCGACATTTGTCGCAGTGCACGATTCGGAAAGCCTGCGCCAATATCGTCCTGCTACGCTCTGTTATGACGGTGCAGGCCCCAAAGCGCTGTTTTTCCACGCGAGAACTACAAACGTTCAACCAGCGATAGAACAGAAAGCGTTGCCAGAGGTACTGTTGGCAGCACGTCTGATGTCGTTTCAATTGTCTTCATTGCCCTGCCCTTCTTCGCTATGCGAAGAAGGGCAACGTGGAACTGGACGCAGAATGAACCGACGGACAAAACTCTGCATTTTCCTCCTTTGGTGTTCGATAAAGGACGTCTCGCTATTCACTTGACGACCATGTGGCTTCCCAATTTAACGGCTGTTATTGCGAATGATACTGATTCTCATTTGCGTTTACATTAGCACGGCTCTCGTCACGATGCAATATTCACTATAGTGATTTTGTTACTGCCTACCGAAGTGCGCGGCTTTATTTCGGTAGAAATACCAGTTACCAAGTACGCCCGGCATAGATCCGTATATGGATTTAGGCTCTTGCCGTCTTTGATGTGTGCCAGCGCGATATAGCGAAACCGCCGTTGTTTACTGAGAATAACGTCCTCCTCCGACGCTCGGCAATGCTAGCTGTTCTTTACCCTCGAAATCGGTGTGAGGTAACACATGAACGCCGTAAAGCGTGCCCGTTATCCTCGCTTGCTGCTTCACGCACACCCAGCGGTCCGATCGACACCGTTTCCCGGCTTGACGTCTGGCCCGCGGCGGCCTGCCCGAAGTTTCACTTCATCGATGGTCTTCCCCCCGCACCCTTCGCAACGCCGGGCTTGACTCGATGCCAGGTTGGCTGGCTGGTTCTTGTGTGTCTGGCACTTGCATATCCACCTTGGAACTTGATGCCGCTTCAGGAAGAATGCGTCACTTCCCTTAAAGACCTTGAACTTTGTACACGAATGACTCCCTCATTTTTGTGTTGCCTTCTGGACATATAAGCTGGAACTTGTAACAATATGCGACAACGCGATAAATGCATGGAGTGCCAAGGTTTGTCTCTGGCATTCGCCTCACCCGCGCTCCACTTCTCTAGATCGGACTATGCGACATGATCGGTATCGACGCAATTCACCATGGGCATATCCTGATCGTTGACGACCAGACGGCGAATATCAACGCGCTGACTGGACTGCTCGCTGCCAACGGCTACCAGCGCATCTCCGCTACGACGGATGCCCGTGCGGTACCTGGCATGCACAAGGTCCACAGCTAATCTGATCTTGCTGGACATGCACATGCCAGACATTAGCGGCTTGGAAGTGATGGAGGAGTTACGCGCAGCCGACCCGGAACACTATTTGCCAGTCATTGTGGTCACTGGCGACCAATACAGCAGGATAGGAGCGCTTGAGGCTGGCGCAAGGGACTTCATCGTAAAGCCCTATGATTTCGTTGAACTGGACGCGCGGGTACGCAACACAATGGAGGTGCGCCTTCTCTACAAGGCAGTCCATGAGAATCGCTGCCTGATGAAGCAGCAGGCGCAGCATGATGCGTTGACCGGGCTGCCGAACCGGCGCTTGCTGATGGACCGGCTCGAAAACACACTGGAGCAGGCACGTCGCTACCAGCGCCAAGTCGGGCTGCTGTACCTGGACCTGGATGGTTTCAAGGAAGTCAACGACAGGTATGGCCACGCCTGCGGCGACCAGCTCCTGGTACATGGAGCGGAACGCATCCGCGAAACAGTACGCCGCGGGGACACTGTCGCCCGGATTGGCGGGGATGAATTTATCGTGCTGCTGCCCGGGATTGTTGACATCACCGATGCCGAGCGCCCCGCGAAGGAGCTACTACGTATGCTGCAAATGCCATTTGAGATGCCGGAAGGCGTTGCGCAGATCAGCGGCAGTATCGGGATCGCGCTGTTCCCGGAGGATGCCGGCGACGCGGAACGACTAATTGCTTCGGCGGATGAGGCACTATACGCCGCCAAGCGCGCCGGTAAGAGTTGCTATGAATTTGCCAGCATGCACCGGTCACGCTTTGCGGGCCAAGCCTCGCGAGGGCCGATCAGTACCGACGCTCGCCTATGACAACGGATACAGGCCTGGGGATCGGCGGCGAACCGGCACAGGCGACTTAACTCGCCCACCGTGTCGCTGGCGGCGACCTTGAAAAAGGGAGGATAGGCAGCATAGGCAGACCGCGGTCGACTTCCCGCAAGGGGCACCAGTTTCACCGCTGCTGTCAAACGTCTATCTGCATTATGTCGTTCACTTATGGGTGTGGCAATAGCTTCGGCGCCAGGCTCGCGGCGATATGTCCTCCTTCGCTATGGGGATAATACAGTCTTGGGCTTCGAACAGCGCGTCGAAGTGGACCAATCCCTGGACGACCTCAAAGTGCACGTGTCGGGATTCAGGCTTGGTCTACATTTTGAAAAGAAGGGGGTAGAAGTTAACTACGTTCGCAACGTTTAAAGGGGCAGGCTGCACCAATCCTGCTAAACGCCGGCAAGGAGGCGTGCGTTCCATTATCGTTGCCGATTCCTTCTCGCATGACTTCTGAGCTTGTATTTGTCACAAACCTAATAGGGCAAATCTGGCATACTCTGCCCGGACATGATGTCGTCAACCTATTACATAAATACAATATTCAAGTTCAAGATTCATGAAAGAAAATACGGCATCCTTCGTCACCGCGCGAAACAACGTCACGATATTGGGCCAGGGCAGTCAGGTGATGGTATTCGCCCATGGCTTCGGTTGTGATCAGAACATGTGGCGTTATGTCGCTCCAGCGTTCCTGCACGACTATAAAGTTGTGCTGTTCGACCATGTGGGCGCGGGCCATTCGGACCTTTCGCAGTTTGACGCGGTCAAGTACGGCACACTGCACGGCTATGCGAAAGACGTGCTGGAAATTTGCCGGCTGGCGGGCGGGCGCGACATCATCTTCGTCGGCCACTCGGTTAGCGCCTTAATCGGCATCCTGGCCGCCATCAAGGCACCGGAAATGTTCAACAAGTTGATCCTGGTTGGCCCTTCGCCCGGTTACATCAATGACGGTGATTACATAGGGGGATTCGAGCGGTCTAATATCGAAGAATTGCTGGAGTTCATGGACAGCAATTATCTGGGCTGGTCCAGCGCGATGGCACCCGCCATCATGGGCAACCGGGACCGGCCCGGCCTGGCGGTGGAACTGGAAAACAGTTTCTGCCGCACCGACCCAGAGATCGCCAGGCACTTTGCGCGCACGACCTTCCTGTCGGACCATCGCGCCGACCTGGACAAGCTAACCGTGCCGTCGCTCATCCTGCAGTGCTCCGACGATGTGATTGCGCCGCAGGCCGTCGGCGAATATCTGCATCGCCACCTTGCGAACAGCACATTCGTGTTGATGCAGGCGACCGGCCACTGTCCGAACCTGAGCGCGCCTGATGAAACCATCGAGGCGATCGCCCGGTATTTGCCGCGCCCCACCACAGGAAAGGGACATCATTAACAAACTGCCTGACGGATTGCTGGATGAGGACATGCACGACCTATACGAACATGCGCCGTGCGGATATCTCTCGACCCTGCCCGATGGCACCGTCGTCAAGGCCAATGCCACGTTCCTCGAATGGACCGGATACCGCCGCGAAGATTTGCTCGGGCGCAAGCGGTTCCAGGAACTGCTGCCGATCACAGGGCGCATTTATTACGATACGCATTTCGGTCCCCTGCTGTTGATGCAGGGGTATGTCAAGGAACTGGCCTTCGAGGTGAACTGCGCCACTGGCGAGCGGCTGCCAGTGCTGCTGAATTCCACCCTAAAGCGCGACGCCGCTGGCACGCCGCTGCTGATTCGCACCACCTTGCTGGATGCTCGCAGCCGGCGGGCTTACGAGCAGGAATTGCTGTTGGCGCGTCGCCAGGCTGAGGCCGCCGAGGGTGATGTGCGCCGCCTGAATGAATGCCTGGAAGGGTTGCTGGCCGCGCGCACGAAAGAGCGGGATCGGCTCTGGAACATTTCACAGGACATCTTGGCTATTGGAACGATCGATACGCGTTTTCTCAGTGCGAATCCGGCCTTTACGGCGCTGTTGGGGTGGACGTCCGACGACCTGACGACGCTAACCTTTGCCGACTTGGTACACCCGGAAGACCACTCGACTTTCCTGCGGAACATGGATCGACTGGCCGCTGGCGAAGCTATCCATGGTGCCGTGGTGCGGCGTCGGCACAAGGATGGGAGCTACCGGTGGGTTGCATGGGATATCGTCCCGGACAGCGGCCAGTTGTATATGATTGGGCGCGATATAACGGAAGAAAGGCAGCAAGCCCAAGCAGTACAGCGGCTGGAGGAAGCCTTGCATCAAGGCAAGAAGATGGAAGCGATTGGTCAGTTGACCGGCGGCATTGCCCATGACTTCAATAACATGCTGGCCGGGATAGTTGGCAATCTGGAGTTGATGCGGTTCCGGCTGCAGCAAGGCCAAGTGGACGAAATGCGGCGCCACATTGACTCGGCCAAAGCGGTCGCCGACCGGGCTACCGCAATGGTGCAGCAACTGCTGACTTTCTCACGACGGCAGGCGTTGGCCCCCAAACCTACTGATCTAAGCCAGCCCCTTGGCTTTATGCGCGGCCTGATCGAGCAGAGCGTCGGGCCCAGCATCGAGGTGCAGATCGCGCTGCCCACCGACTTGTATCCAGTGCTTTGCGATCGGAACCAACTGGAAAGCGCCCTGCTGAATCTGGCCATCAATGCGCGCGACGCAATGCCGAACGGTGGCGCGCTGTCGATTGCCGCACGAAATCTCTCGTTGGACGCGGAACAGGCTGGCCTGCTTCAGGTGCCGCCCGGCGACTTTGTCATGATCAGCGTGACCGATACCGGCTGCGGCATGTCCCGCGAAGTTATGGAACGGGCGTTCGATCCGTTTTTCACCACTAAGTCCATCGGGCAAGGCACCGGCCTTGGATTGTCGATGATCCAGGGCTTTATCAAGCAGTCCGGTGGCACGGTGCGCATCGACTCGACCCCCAAGGTCGGAACCACGGTCAGCCTCTATCTCCCCCGGCATACGGGCGAAGTACCTGTGGAAGCGCAGCCGCCTGTTGAAGCCGCCAGCATGGCGCGCCCGGTAGGGAAAGCAACGGTCCTGCTTGTCGACGATGAAGCCCCGCTGCGCAGCTTGCTGGCTGAACTGCTGGCCGATCAGGGTTATGCGGTGCTCCAGGCGGAAAACGGCACGGCTGGTCTGGAGTTGCTGAAATCATCGCCCTCGGTCAGCTTACTCATCTCCGATGTGGGTTTGCCAGGCAGCATAAATGGGAAACAATTAGCCGAAGTGGCGCGGACGTTACGGCCGGCGCTCAAGGTGCTGTTTATTACCGGATACGCTGACAAGGCCGACATCGGAAACGGCCTGCAGGAAACTGGCATGGATGTCATGCTCAAGCCCTTCCGGTTGAAGGATTTCGCCCAACAGGTTGCGCACCTGCTTCAGGCCTGAAAATCGTTTTTATTCCGTAGACGTCCTTCGTAAACGCGACCAACATCCGATACCGCTCCCGTATTGGAGAGCAGTTAAAACCGGAGGCAACCGTTCAGCCAAATTTGGCAGTACATTTATTGTTTTAATAACAATAATGGAGGCAGTCATGCGGATGGTCATTGAGGCACGACTTGAAAACAATGCTGGCGGTAGTGTACCGATCCGATTGGCTGAGTTTGAACGCGCCGATGGCGAACTGAAGCAACTGGGGCTGAACCTGGCTGAAGGCAAACGTCTGATGTGCGAAGCGCAGCGCGCTTCGGTCAACGTACAAGCGCGCAGTGTCGTGGTCGCCTTCCAGACATTGCCTGCAATGCGGTGCAGCCTTGTCGATCAAAGCCAAGCATGCCATCCGCTACCGAACGGTTTTCGGCAAAATGACCATCGACAGCCCTCAGCGGCTTGTCTGCAAGTGCAGCCAGAACACAGGCAGCAAGTCATTTACCCCGCTCGCAGCCGCGCTATCGGGACGCCTCAGTCCAGAACTGGAGTATCTTCAAGTCAAGTGGGCAGCGCTCCTGCCGTATGCAGTCGCCACTGCGCTTTTGAAAGAGACATTGCCGGTCGATCAGGCGATCTCCATCTCCGGCCTCAGGAACTGCGTATGGGCGGTCGGGAAAGAACTGAACGACGTCACTGAAAGGGCAGTTCGCGGTGAGCGTGCCTACCCGCCTGCAAATAGCAAGCTCAAGATTGTCGCCGTGGCGGTGGATTCGGCATGGTTACGCCACCGGCCCTCACCCAAAGAACAAGACGAAGCCAAGCTTGCGCAGTATTTCCCCTCGAAGCGGGTTCCGTCCACTGGGTGACATGTGAACCTCGTCGCCGGCCGGGCGGTCCGCGACGATGGCAGCTGCCAAGTGGTTGGCTACGTCAACCGGGAAGTGACATCGGCAGCGACGCGGCTTGACCATTTTCTCTCGGCGCAAGGCGCTGCGCAGGACCAAAAGATCACCATCGTCTCCGACGGCGCGGGCGAATTTGAAAAAGCGTTCCACGGATCTCATACCAATCCCAAGGTTAAAGAACGGCGAGCTGTGCTGAGTGTCTGAAGAAGACGATATTTTCGGTAGGAGGGCGACATGCTAGCTCCGGAAACCTTGCAGCAATTGCAGAAATACAATTTCGATCTGTTGGCTCACCAGGAGCCGAGCGGACGACGTCGGTTGCGCTACATCGCGCTAGCACATATCAAAGACGGCAAGAGCCCAACTGAGACGGCGCTGGCCTTGCGTGTGACGCCACGAGCTGTCACGCGCTGGCTGAAATGGTTTATCGATGAAGGACTCGACCGGGTGGCGGGGATACCGCATTACTGGAGTACCCAGCGGCTTCCCATCGCACAGGAAGAAGCGTTTCGCCAAGCCGTCGAGCAGCTGCAGCATCATCGCGGCGGCGGCCGCGTGCGCGGAGAAGATGTGCGGCAGCTGCTAGCGCAGCAGTTTGGCGTAGACTACACCCTCAACGGCGTCTACGAATTACTCAAGCGGCTCGATATGGCTTGGATATCGGCCCGCTCGGTCACCCCGAACGCCAATCCTGCCAGGCAAGCGGAATTTAAAAAAAAATCTGTCCCAAGAGGTACAGGCGGTTCTGCCGTCTGAGGTCAGGCTGGAGCAAGTCGATGTGTGGTTTCAGGATGAAATGCGCATTGGCCAGCGCGGCACCCAGACCCGGATCTGGGCACGTCGGGGCACCCGGCCTCGGGTCGTGCGGCAGCAGCAATCGGAATCGGCTTATATTTTTGGTGCCGTGTGCGCGCAGCACGATGCGGCTGTCGGTCTGGTGCTCCCATTTGCCAATACACAGACCATGGCGCTTCACCTGCACGAAATTAGCCACGCAGTTGCACCGGGGCGGCATGCCCTGGTGATACTGGATCAGGCAGGATGGCACACCACTCCAAAGCTGCCGCAATTCTCCAATATCACGCTGTTGTCGTTACCGGCAGGTTCACCCGAGTTGAATCCTGCAGAACAGGTGTGGCAACAACTACGTGATCGTAGCTTGGCCAATCGATGCTATGACAGTTACGACGACATCGTCGACGCCTGCTGTGAGGCCTGGAACAAATTCACGCAAATCCCCGGCGCCATTCGTTCATTGTGCACGCGTAGTTGGGCCCGCTTGACGTCCGAACTCAAGAATGAATGACATGGGATTGGTATCAAAAGCCGTTGACCCGGATTCTGGACTGGTTTCACATCGTGATGAAATTTCGCGCGATCGAACAATCCGGGCAAAAGTTTCCTGATCTGTCGGCACCCAATGGTCGCTCAGTACCAGATGAAATCGCATCCGCGAAATGGCTGACGTGGCATGGCAGGGGTTGCGAAGCAGTGGAAAGGCTGAAAAGCCTCCATGACATGATTGGCCTCGCGCCGGAGGACGCGGCGTACAGGGCGCTCTGGTGGGATCTGCGTGGGACGTATTGGTACTTGGAATCCAATGCTCAATACTTGGTCAACTACGGATGGCGTTATCGGCGCGGCATGCCCATCAGCAGCATCGCCGAATCGGCGGTCAATGAAGGCGTCAGTTTGCGTTGCGCGAAGAAGCGGCAGATGCGTTGGGCCAATAAGGTAGCACACCTTCTTGTTCAGGTTCGGAGAGCGGTGCTCAACGGCGAGCTGAAAATGCGTGACCTGCCTGATCGACGGCGAACAACCACAGAAAAAAAGAATGACGATCAATGCCAATGCGTAGCCTAGCCGTAGCCTAGCTGTGCCTCCGGTTTTGACTGCTCTCCTCAACGGAAGGGGCTGATCATAGCGAGCCGTTCCATTAGCGTCAACGCGGGATTGGCGACGCTTGTTTCGCCGATATGTTGACGCCGGCCATCCCAATCAGCGGTGGTGAGAGACGGCGAAAACGGTCCACAGCCGCATCCAGCGTAGCGCCTGGTCCCGTTCCTGGGTTGGTCCTGTCGATGCCAGCCGAATGGCCCTATCGATAGCCACGACGGCCCTGCGGGCGGCATAGGCGCGCTGGCGATAGAAACATTCCCAGTCCACAGGGGAAGTTGAAGGGGCATGCGAACGGTTTTGCATCAAGCTCGGCTCCAAAAAACCGCATCGGGTAGATGCGGTCAAGTTCGAAAGGAGACTTCCGTAATGCCAACCTCTTGATAATGCCAACCCCTTAAGGGCGAACCAATAGTAACATGGAAACTATTGCTAAAACCACAACACAGATCAAAAAATTTTAGGACTCGCGCACCGTCCCCAGTGCCGAAAATCAGGCTCTGAGACGTGTTGTTATCCTGCCTTTACAATTGATCTACCAGAAGTAGAATATATGCCGCGCGGCAGTTCTTGCCGGGCATATACATGAGAGAGAGACAGAAAATGGCAACAGGTACAGTCAAGTGGTTCAACGAGTCCAAAGGTTTTGGCTTCATCACGCCGGAAAATGGAGGCGACGATTTGTTCGCGCACTTCTCCGCGATCCAGTCGAGCGGCTTTAAAACGCTGAAGGAAGGACAAAAGGTCAGCTACGAGCCAGTTCAGGGCCCCAAAGGCGCCCAAGCAGCAAATATCCGTCCGATGGACTAATCGGTCCGACACGCTCCGCGCTCAGGCATTGAGCCTAAGGATACCGATCCCCCGCTACACAATAGTGGGGGATTTTTGTTGGTCAAGTGCAGCGCAAACGGGCTCGCGGGCTGCCACGCGATTGCGCCATGCCCTTGATCCGCGCCAAACGGACGGGGAACTGTCCATTGTCTTTCGCCATTGGCCTACTACGCTTTATTGATGAGAACGCACGAGCGTTCCTCGCTTGACCAAGATCGCAGAGAGAGTCCGATATTGAGGAATCCCCATCATATTTTCCCCTGACAAAGCAGACGCTTTCCGCAGTTTCGTTTCCCATACCAGTTCAACCAACAAGATCGCAGCAGGTATTGTAATGAGGGCTGGCATGGTGGTTGCCATCGGCGCGGCCCAGCTACCTGGGGAAGCGCCCAGTCCGGTGGACATGAATGACATCCAGCAGACGAGTGCAACCCATTCCACTGGCGCCCCCTTCCCGAGTGCAATTTGTGGAGACAGACTCGGCTTGGTACTCTGAATCTGCATCCAGGGAAACAGCCGCCTATGTGGCCCCGCCGGAAAGCCCTAACAGGCTGCTGAAATACCGGCTACGTACGTGTGACCGTTTGCTTGGAACGACGAAATGCCAGTTTGTCGTTCCCACATCTTGAAATCGCCTTACTTTTGCGGCTGTTTTAGCGCGTTCGAGGTCGGTTGTTCTGCTTTATTAGCTCCTTACGCCACATGCACACGGATTTGTCCCAGGGTGCGCATGCGGATCAGGTTGTAGGCGGCCATAGTCAGCACAAACAATTGATCGACTTTCTTCAGTCCACGCACCATCACCTGTCGAATCGGCCCGATCGTCTTGGCCCAGCCAAATCCCTGTTCGATCAGCTTGCGCTTTTGCTGTGAAATGGTGTAGCCGCCACTGTCGGCAATCGCATCCGGCACGGCCGAGCATCGGCCTGACGTGTTCAGGCGCCACATGGGGAACAACGTTCATCTCCTCCAGTGCCTCGATAAATTCTCTGGCGTCATAACCGTTGTCCGCACCCAGCGTGATCTCGCGATCATCATCCACGACCTGACGGGCATCGCAGATCATCGTCTTGGCCGCTTCACGTTCAGCATGGCCATCGGCAAGAGTGACGATGGCGCTGGCAATCAGGCCATGCCGGTTGTCGCTCAAGTTATGGCCCATGAATCGCAGTTCGCTAGCGGTCTAGCCCTTACGATACAGCCGCGCATCTGGATCGGTCTTTGATTCGTGGGTCTCGTTGCTGCGGGTCTGTCCCTTGAAGTCGCCACGGCCACCGCCGTCACCGCTGCCGCTGCCGCTGCCGTCGTCGTCGTCGTCGTAGTCGTCCTTCGCCTTGCGCACAAAGCCCTTGTGGCCGGCCCAAGCGCCGAGGAGCGTGCTGTCCACGCTGAAGTGTTCGCCCGATAGCCAGCCTTTCTCGGCGGCCATGGTCACCACCTCATTGAAGAACGCGATGATGGCATCATGATCGGCCAAGCGATCACGGTTCTTCGTGAACACAGTTGGCACCCACACCGTATCGTCCATGGACAAGTCAACGAACCAGCGAAATAGCATGTTGTGCTGCTCCTGCCCCATCAGCTGCCGCTCCGAGCGCACGCTGTAGAGCACTTGCAGCAGCATCGCGCAGCAGCTTCTCGGGTGCGATGCTCGGCCGTCCACCTTTGATATCGGCGTCGTACATACGCGTGAGCAAGCCTTCCATCTTGGCCAGTGCCGCATTGGCCATCTGGCGAATCGGGCGCAATGGCGATGGGCGGGAATGAATTCTTCCAGGCGGCGCATCGTGAACAGGATTTCGGTGAAGGTATCGGCGCCGCGCATAAAGCTCAATAGAGGTGGGTAATGTTAAATCAACGGTTCATACGTCAATCCGGCCGACATTTGTGGGAAGTATTTCAGCAGCCTGCTAATGCTAATGGGATTAAAATGGTGTGCTAAATCTAAACCGTCAAACCAGTGTTGCCCCAAGAATTTTCAAAAACAATCTCTTGAATGAGCCGACGCCGATCCCAACGTTCAATCTCTAGCATTGGCGCGGGATAAAAGGCGTCCACATGGCCGACACACAGGATAGCAATTGGTTGACTATCGATAGGCATATGGCACAATTCACGGATTCTTGCCGGATCAAACATCGATACCCAACCCACACCGATGCCTTCGGCCCGTGCTGCCAACCAGAAATTTTGGATGGCGCATGCAGCAGATGCAAGGTCCATTTCCGGCATGGTGCGTCGGCCAAACACATAGCCGTCACGTTGACCGATAAGGCCGACCACTAATACTTCAGCGCACGCGAGCATGCCTTCGACTTTCAACCGCATGAATTCTTCAGCGCGGTTTCCGAGCGCTTCGGCCGTATTAATCCGCTCTTGATCGACATGAGCATGCATTTCCTGACGCAGGCCTGGATCAGTAACTCTTACGAATCGCCACGGCTGCATGAAGCCAACGCTTGGCGCCTTATGAGCCGCATCAATAAACCGCAAAAACTGTTCTGGGGCAATCGCCTTTTGCTGAAACGGCGCATGTCACGGCGTTCGTTTATGGCGCGATAGACACCTGCCATTTCTTGTTCACGGAATTGGTAGGGATTCGTCATTTTGTTCCTAAGGAGTGATTTGTTGTTTTCTTCTTTTGACTCGACCCCATGGCAGCGAGCGCACCAAGCAGTGGCAACGCGGCGTCCGCAATACGGTCGAGACTAATCTCGCGCAGCTCAGCCATGTCGACTGCGCTGTTCGTGTCCAGCCCGGCCCATTGCAGAAGAGCGTTGCAGGCCTGCGGCTGATCAAAAATACCGTGCAGATACGTGCCGAGCACCTGGTTGTCGTCTGACATGGCGCCTTCAGGCTTGCCGCCGATAGCGAAAGCTGGCCTGCCCAATGCCATCCCAGTCGAGATTCCTACGTGAATTTCATAACCGCGCACTGGCGCATCTGCAAACACACAGTGACCGCTGACCTCCACCAGTCGCTTCTCGGTCGTCAGTTCGGTCGCCATGTCGAGCAGGGCTAGTCCTTTCGAAGATCCGGGCGTGCCCTCGACACCATGCGGGTCATTTATCACCTTGCCGAGCATCTGAAAGCCACCGCAAATCCCTATGACCTTGCCGCCGTAGCGTAGATGCTTCAGTACAGTCTCGGCCCACCCGTGCTCGACAAGCCATGCAAAATCGGCACGGGTGTTCTTGCTGCCGGGCAGGATGATCAGGTCGGCCGCGGGAATCGGATGGCCCGGACCAACGAATGAAAGGTCGACGTCCGGATGCGCTCGCAGCGCGTCAAAATCAGTATGGTTGCTGATTCGTGGTAGCACCGGCGCGACAACCCTGAATTTGCCGCCGGACGCCTGTGCCGGCGCAATCGCATCTTCCGCGTCCAGGGACAGGCCGTGAAGGTATGGCAGCACCGCCAGCCCCGGCTTGCCGGTCTCGCGCCGCAGCCATTCCAGGCCTGGTTCGAGCAGCGACAAGTCACCGCGGAAGCGATTAATCACAAAGCCGATGACGCGCCGACGTTCGCTACCGGACAGGCATGCCAGTGTGCCGACGATATGGGCAAACACGCCGCCGCGATCGATATCGGCGACCAGGATGACCGGGCAGTCGACTGCTTCGGCAAACCCCATATTGGCAATGTCGCGATCGCGCAGGTTGATTTCGGCGGGACTGCCCGCTCCTTCCACGATAATCGCTTCATAGCGGTGCACGAGGCGCCCATAGGATTCCAGCACTGCCTGCATCGCAATCGTTTTATACCGATGATAATCTCGCGCATTCATGTCGGCTCGCACCTTGCCATGGACAATGACCTGCGCCCCTGTGTCGCTCGACGGTTTGAGAAGCACCGGGTTCATATCCGTGTGCGGCGCCACGCCCGCGGCCAGCGCCTGGAGCGCCTGCGCCCGGCCAATCTCGCCGCCGTCGGCAGTGACTGCACTGTTCAATGCCATGTTCTGCGGCTTGAACGGCGCCACCTTGATGCCTTGCCGCTTCAGCAGGCGGCATAGCGCTGCGACAAGGGTACTTTTGCCCGCGTCCGACGTTGTCCCTTGGACCATCAGGGTACGGAAGGGAAAGGTCATGCCGGCTCCGGCTGCAAGGCCTGCCACTGCGCGACCCGCATGCTGAGCTGCCGCAAGCCTTCTGTGATGGCTGACGGTCCAGGCGACAAGATATCGGCCGACTTGATTTCAAACACCATCCCGTTCTGCAACGCCGGAATCGCGTCCCAACCGGGACGGGTGCCCAGCGACTCGGGTTGAAATTTCTTGCCGCACCACGAGCCGATGATGATGTCCGGCGCCCGACGCACCACTTCCTGCGGATCGGCAATAATGCGTTGCTGTGCGCGCTGGTGTACGGCCAGTTCCGGAAATGCATCAGTACCGCCGGCCATGGCAATCAGTTCCGATACCCAGCCGATTCCACTCATCAGCGGGTCGTTCCACTCCTCGAAGTAGACGGTTGGCCGGCGCGTCCATTGCGCAGCAAGCATGCGGGCCGCGTCGATCTGTCGCTCCAACTCTGCGACCAGCTGTTCGCCGGCGTCGGTCCGCTGTACCAGCGCGGCGAGCACCCGTACCATGCCCAGGATACCAGCAACGGTGTGCTGATTGAACAGGTGCACTTCGACGCCGGCTTGCGCCAGGTCGCGGCAGATATCCGCCTGCAGGTTACAAAATCCAATTGCAAGGTCCGGCCGCACTGCCAGGATACGGTCGAGCTTGGCAGAGGAAAAGCCGCTGATCTTGGGCTTTTCTTCGCGTGCCCGAGGCGGCCGGATAGTAAATCCCGAAATCCCGGCAATGCAGTCTTCGGCGCCGAGCGCGTACAGGGTTTCGACCGATTCGGTAGAGAGGCAGGCGATGCGTTGGTAATGGCTCATTGCGTGGTTTTCCTATGTAGGCGGACCTGTTCAAGGCGGTCGCACAATGCGGCGGTGCCGGCGATCATGCGCGGCCCGGGGCGATCGAGGAGGTTGCCGTCTATGGTCATCAGGTTGCCGCGGCGTACCGCGGTCAGCATGGAATACGGCTTCCACAGACTAGCCCCGCCATCTGCGGGGCTGCGTTCGCCGGTGCTAATGATAGCTTCCGGATTTTCTTGCAGCACGGCTTCCACGCTGACGGTAGGCGCCGTCGCTTTCGCTCCTGCGAAAATGTTTTCGCCGCCGCACAGGCGTATTGCATCGCTGACGATATGCTGGCCGTTCAGGGTGAAAAGCGGCTTGTCCCAGACTTGGTAGAACAAGCGTACCTTGGACCGGTTTTCGTAGCGCATCGCTAACGCCGTTAGTTGCTGCCGCAAGTCGGCCGCTGCCTCGCTCGCCCTCTGATCAGTGCCGAGCAAGTGCCCAAGCCGGACCAGGCTATCCGGAATATCGTCGAGCTTGTGGGGCTGGCTATAAAACAGGGGAATGCCAAGCTGTCGCAACTGCTCAACCTGACGTGCGGAGCTGCCGTGCAGCCATATGACCACGAGGTCAGGCTTGGCTGCGACGATGCGCTCCATATCGACTTGCCGGTTGTCGCCGATGTGGGGGAGCCGCTTGGCTGCTTCCGGATAGTCGCTGTAACTGACTGCGCCGACGATCCGGTCTCCGCCACCGGCGGCAAATAATAATTCGGTCACATGCGGCGCCATCGATATGATGCGTTTGGCCGGTTGCTGCAGCGCCACCAAATTACCGTAGTCGTCGCGCACGCTGATCGATGCCGATGCATTGAGTGCAATAAAACAGCCAAGCAGCCATGGACTTAGCAAGAATGCTCTCATCGATCTGATTCCTTCCATTGTGCGAGCGCCCGCGCCAGTCGTTCGAACTCGGCTTCGTTGCACGGTAGCCCGAGCCGAATGCCACGCGCGGCATCTCGCAACAGACGGACCCAGATGCCGCGCTCGGCCATATGCGTCTTGAATGCATCAGGTCGGGGCTCTGGCCAACACTGGAACAGTGCGCAACCTGATGAGGCGATACCATGCCAGGCGAGCAATTGTCGCAGGCGTTCACCATCGGCCTGCAGCTGAACGCGGGCGGCGGCCTGCCATTTTTCATCGGACAGCGGGGTTCGGCCTATGGACTGCGCGGGGCCGCTAAAGGTCCATGGACCGAGCAGGTCGGTGAGTGTTGTGAGCATGCTGGGTTGGGCTGCAACGAAGCCCAGTCGCAGGCCAGCCAGTCCGAAAAACTTGCCTATCGATCGCAGAACGATCAAGCCAGGCCGACTGCAATAGGATGCGACGCTGGTGTGCGGCGTCACATCGCCAAACGCCTCGTCCACGACCAGCCAGCCGCCGCGCGCACCCAGCGCATCGGCCCATGCCAGCAAGCGCTCGGGTTCGTCAGTCCCGCCCGTCGGATTATTGGGATTGCACACAACCATCACGTCGCTACCATCTGCCGCCTGGTCGAGTTCAGTATAGGGCACCTGCCGGATTTGGTGACCATGCTGCCCCCAATGGTAGGCATGTTCCGCGTAGGACGGCGCTGCGACCGCCACCCGCGATGGCGCACGCAGACGCGGCAGCGCTTGTATCGCAGCTTGCGTTCCTGCGACCGGAAGCATCAACGGTGCGCCGTAATAGCGCATGGCTGCGGCGATCAGCTCGGCCGGCACTTCCGGCAAACGATGCCAAGCGTCGGCGGAAACGGCCGGAACTGGATAGCCGCAGGGATTGATGCCGGTTGACAGGTCGAGCCAGTGCTCGCGCGCAATGCCAAACGCGTTGATTGCGTCATGCAGGTTACCGCCATGGATAAGCATATGACATTCCTTCTATCAAACCAGGAGGCCGGCCAGCACGATCAGGCCCACCCACATGACGGTGGTTCCCGCGACCAGGCGCCATGCGCGGCCGATGTCCTTGGCGCCTGCCATCCGTCCACAGTCCAGTATCGGGCGCTGTTCTATGACGCCGTCATAAACCGCTGCGCCGCCCAAAAGCAAGCCCAGTGCGCCGGCGCCGCTCGCCATCACGGGTCCCGCATTTGGACTGGGCCACGCGGGCGCCTGCACGCGCCAGCAGCGCCATGCGCAACGCTTGTCGGCAAGCGTTGCGCCCAGTAGCGCATAAGAGAGCGCAGTCAATCGCGCCGGAATCCAATTCAGCGCATCGTCGATCCGCGCCGCGCTTCGCCCAAATTGCAGGAAGCGCGCAGTGCGATAGCCCCACATTGCGTCGAGTGTGTTGGCGAGCCGGAACAGCAGAGCGCCAGGTCCGCCGGCGACGACGAACCAGAACAGTGTGCCGAACACTGCGTCATTGCCATTTTCCAGTAACGACTCGGCGCCTGCCTTGGCCAGGTCTGACGGCTCAGCCTGTGCAGTATCGCGACTGACGATGCGTCCAGTCAGCATGCGCGCCTGTGTCAGGTCGCCCACTCGAGCGCATTCGCGATTGGCAAAACATGATCTCGCAAGCTGCGCAAGGCTATACAGAAATAGAGCAAAGAATATGAAGCGCATAAGCTGCCGGTTCGGAAGAGATACTGCTGGCGACCATCCACACCAGCGCGACCGGCGGCAGCACGGCCAGCAGCCAAGCCAACCCGCCGCGCAGTGTGCGGTGCCCGCCGGAATTGCCGTGGCGTTCAATCGTTGCAGCCCAGCGGCCAAAGCCGACTAGTGGGTGCCAACGCCGTGCCTCCCCAAGCAGTAAATCGAGTAGCACGCCGACTGCCACGCACAAGGCAATGCCGCTAACGGACAGGGTGCTCAGCATGCATTGGCCTTGAGCACGAGCGGCAGGCCGGCGGCGACCAGCACCACGCGCTCGCAGATGCTGGCCACGGCCTGGTTCAGGCGACCAGATTCGTCGGCGAAGCAGCGGGATACAGCACCTTGCGGGACGATGCCCATGCCGACTTCGTTGGACACCAGAACAACGTCGCCCCCGGGTTGCGCCAACGCTTCCAAGAAATTGGCACGCTGCTCTTGCAGCAAGGTAGGCAGTTCTATCATGCCGATGTCGGGAAACGCCGCCTTCGCGGAGAACAGCAGGTTCGACAGCCAAAGTGTCAGGCAGTCGACAATTACAATCCGTTGCGGCGCTCTCCACCGCTGCAAGGCGTCGCCCAATGCAATCGGCTCCTCAATCGTCACCCACGCAGCCGGACGCTGCTGCCGATGATGCCCTATACGCGCCGCCATTTCGCTGTCTCCTGCCCGGGCAGTAGCGATGTAGACGACGTCCTTGCCCGAGCCGCTGGCCAGGCTTTCTGCGTGCGCGCTTTTGCCGGACCGGGAGCCGCCCAGTATTAACGCGCGCGTCACGTGGCGCCTGTCCCGGCGAATAATGCAGCGACAGCGCCCGGACACGAGGGGAAGTACGCATGAAAATAGGACGCGGTCAATGACCCGACCTGATAGACCGCCTCCCCTGCATCTCCGGACGGATGCCTGACGGTGTATGCAACGGGCCCTAAGGTCGTGTCCAGTCGAGAATAATGAAAGGTATGGCCCCGCAACAATCCATGCGGCGTATTCATTCCTTGCGGACCCAAGCCTCCTAGTCGGGGCTGCATTGAAACCGTTCCCGGCAGCAGGCCAGTCATTGGCCATGCCCTGCCTTCCTGGTCCGTGAGTGTGCTGGCCAAGACCATCATGCCACCGCATTCCGCCCAGATCGGCAGGCCATCGGCATGTGCCCGGCGCAAGGAGGTCTGCCAAACTGCCGCCCCGGCCAGCGTGGCGCCATGCAACTCCGGGTAGCCGCCCGGCAGGTAGAGCGCATCAGCATGCGAGGGCACCGGCTCATTCCGCAGCGGCGAAAAAAAGCACAGCGTCGCGCCAAGCGCGCGTAAACAATCAAGATTGGCTGGATATAAGAAAGCGAACGCGGCGTCGCGCGCGATGGCAATCGTCTTGCCGGCTAACAGCAGTTCGACCGGTGACGCTGCAGCGGGCACGTCAACGTGGACCTGGTCCATCGCTGCCCAGGCGGGGCTGTCCAGTGACAGTTGTTCAGCCAGCTGATCCAACGTCACGTCAAGATCATGAACTTCACTTGGCTGCACCAGACCCAGATGGCGCTCGGGCAGTGACTGTTGCTGCCGCGGGAGGCTGCCAAGCAGAGGCACAGTGCGCAGCGAAGAAGCCACCATGGCTGCATGGCCAGGACTAGCCACCCTGTTGGCAATAACGCCCGCAAGATGCACCGGACCATAGTCCCGCAGCCCCATGGCCAGCGCACCCGCTGTCTGGGCCATCGCCGATGCGTCGATAACGGCAATCACTGGCACACCAAATGCACGCGCCAGGTCCGCAGAAGACGGGGTACCGTCGTACAGGCCCATCACGCCTTCAATCAGCACCAAGTCGGCTTCCAGTGCCGCCTGGGCAAGCAGGCGCCGGCACGGCTCTAGGCCGGTAATCCAAAGATCAAGCCAGTGCACTGGCGAGCCGCTGGCGCGCTCAAGCACCATCGGGTCAAGGAAGTCTGGCCCTGTCTTGAATACGCGCACCCGGAGGCCCTGCTTTGCCATCTTGCGTGCCAGCGCGGCAGTCACTGTGGTCTTGCCTTGGCCGGAAGCTGCCGCCGAAATCAATGCGATCCTTGCGCTGGTTCGGGCGCGCAAACCGGTATTGTTTACCATTCGATTCCTTCCTGCGCCGCAATGCCCTCCTTAAACGCATGTTTGACTGCCTGCATCTCAGTAACGGTATCAGCGACGGCAATCAGTTCTTGCGGCGCACCGCGGCCGGTAATGACCACATGCTGCATGGCAGGCCGCGCTTGCAAGTCCGCAACGACCTGCCCTACATCGAGGTAACGATGTTTCAGCGCGATATTGAGTTCATCCAGCAGCACCAGTCCAACCGCGGGATCAGCGAGAAATATTTTTGCCTGTTCCCACGCAGCCACCGCCTTTTCAATATCGCGCTCGCGGTTCTGGGTCTCCCAGGTATAGCCCTCGCCCATCGCATGAAAACTGACCTCCGCCGGAAAGCGCCGGAGGAACTTTTCTTCACCGGTAGACATCGCGCCCTTAATGAATTGCACGATACCCACCTGCATGCCATGGCCCATGGCGCGGATCACCATGCCAAAGCCACTTGAACTCTTCCCCTTGCCGTTGCCTGTATTGACAACGATCACCCCTTTTGTGCGGTTTGCTTGCTGGATCTTTTCATCGATGACCACCTTCTTGCGCTCCATCCGCGCGCGATGCCGTTCATTAATGTCGCTGCTTCCGCTGTCGTGCACTGATTCGCTCATTGGATGGCCTCCAGTCGGGAACGAATGACCTGCCTTGGTATTGCAGGTTACTGTCCAAATAGCTCAGGAGCTATTTCATCGCGTACCGAATTCCTACGAATACGCTCGAGCCTGCCGTCGCATAATTCTTCGCCAACTCGTAGTTCTTGTTAGTGACATTGTTCCAGCGGCCAAACAGCGACCAGCCTGGTGCGAAATCATAGTTGGCATAGAGATTCAGCAAACTATAACCACCAAGAACGTTTTTATTCACACTGTCATCGTAGCGCTTGCCCGACAACACCAATTCCACGCCACTCTGGACCGCGCCTGCATTGTAGGTAAGCGCCGCTGTGCCATGCTGCCTGGCGCGTCGAACCAGCAGTTTGTCGGTTGTTTCATCACGCGGGTCTTGCAGGTCAAGCGAGCCACGAAGGGTGAAATTACCTAGTTTGGTGCCGGCTCCCAAGGTAATTCCGGTCAACAGCGCGTGGTCGACGTTATACGCGCAGCCAAACGGATGGGCGGCAGGATCAGCTGGGCAGACAGCGGCCGTCACCAGCAGGTCGCGAACCCGGTTGTGGTAGTACACGGCGTTAGCTTGTGTCTGGCCGTCGTCATAATAGAGACCGGCTTCCGCATTGCGGCCCTTTTCAGGCTTGTTCGTCGCTACGCCGAAGCCAGGGAAGTATAGTTCGTTGAAGGTTGGCGCGCGGAAGCTGGTGCCGGCACTAGCGTTGGCGCGCAATGCATTGGTGAACCGGTATCCGTAACCGATTGCTCCAGTTGTGTGAGAGCCATATTGCGAACTGTTGTCATTGCGCAAGCTGGCGGTCGCCAGATGCGGTCCGCGCTTGAGTTGGTACGACGCAGCGATGGAATTGGTGACGCGTTCGCCAATAAGCGCCGGCGTTGAAGTCGAATCCACCTGTTCCTTGCGCCGCTCAGCCAGCAACTGCAGCACATCGGTGCCCAGTACGATATCGTTTTGCCAGCTAAGGTCAGTCTGGGTGGTGTCAATCTGACTCTTGCCCGTAGCGACGGCTCTGGTATCCGTGCCTGACTTGTCGGCCGTGCGTGAAAGCTGCAGGCTACTGGTCCAGTTTGACGTCAGCCGGTTTTTCGAATAGAGCGCGTAGTTTTCAAGCTGTTGTATCGAGCGCGCATCATAGGGTGACGTGCCACTGTCAAATTGGGCGTTGAGCCGGCTGTGCAGAAAATTAAATCCGACTTCCTGGTCTGTTGCCAGTGCGTAGCCAAACTGGCCACTCGCGCTGTCGCGCTTGTAGCCATCCTTGTCCGGGTTGTAGGAGAAATTGCCTGGTTTCGTCGCCGAGAAGCCATCGGATGCCTCATGCGCCGCGCTGATTGCATAGCGCAAACTATGGTCGCCACCGGTCGCGCCGGAAAGACTCGCATCCAGTGAACGGGTCGCATAACTCCCGTAGCCTGCCGAGGCAGTCAACCGCGGTGGGCCATCCCCCTTCTTTGTAAAAATCTGCACCACACCGCCGATCGCATCGGCACCATACAAGCTGCTCAGTGGCCCATAGACAACTTCAATGTGATCAATCTGCGGCAAAGGAATCGAAGACCAAGTGGCACCGCCCAAGGTAGAGGATCCAATCCGTACACCGTCGATCAGCACGATGCTCTGCTTGTTATCTGCACCGCGGAGAAAAACGGAAGAACTGGTTCCGGGTCCGCCCGCCATTGTAATTTCGATGCCGCGCTGTTGCTGCAAGAGTCCGACGAGCGAGGTTTGACCGGAATGTGCAATATCTTCCGCGGTAATGACAGTATTGTCGCTGAGAACATTGAAGGCACTTTGCGGTGTGCGCGTCGCGGTAACGACCACGGGCATGAGCGATTTTTCTGGAAGCGATTGTCCGATTGCAGGGACTGCAAACAAGGATGAGAGGAAAATTACAAGGGCTGACCGTTTGCCTGCGACGATGGCAGGATGTGAAACATAGAAAAACATGATGGATTTTTCGGCAACGTTAGACCAGCCAGGCTCCCCGCCGGCTAATCAAAAAAGGAATGTTGCAAACCGAAACAGCCATGACTGACAGACGTGCAATAGCAGCACGATTCTGTGAGCAACGCGAAGTTTCCCCGTTCGCAGCATTTCCACCTGTTCTGGCCGGTATCCGGGCTATCAAGTCGCACCGCCTGACCTTCCCATGCAAAAGCACAGTGGTTTTAGAGGCGGCGAGTCACCAAAAAGGAGACGCTTGCTTACCGTTGCGGGGGCAGCATACGATGGCTCTGAAGAGCAGCGTATTTCCCGTTTAACTGCACACAAGAGCATGTGTGCGGGCACCAAAACTGACGAATTATAGAACGACGCCGGCATTGTCAGCAATGATTCTCCTCTACGCTCTTCGAGTGCCTGCCTCAGCACCGCATCTGGACGAGTTCGCCAACCCGACCTTGCAGGGTGTGGTTGCGGCCAGGTAGGCGATTTGCTGAATCGACAATTGGAGCGACATGCCGGTAACAGCCGTATTGTTCCAGCATGGCAAATTGCAATGGAGTCCTGCCGGAACCGCATCAGCTGGTTGTGAAACAGTTATATGCGGCGTGCGATGTCGAGGACATTCTCTCCGTTACCAGGTCGATAGAAGGTTGTGTCATGAGCCCGGGCGTCAGTCTCAGCGCGGGGATGTCGTCCCACGCGCGTCATTGGCAGGTGCCAAAATCCATTTCCGCTAGCCGCGCATCCCACGTCAAGGAAACGGCAAGCTAAAAATGCGCGACATGCCTGATCGACGGCGAACATCCACAGAAAAAAGAATGACGATAGAGGTGGCCCCGTTCGTTTGGACAGAAACTGGCAAGGCTCAGTACTGATCCGCTTGGGTTTTTTGGACCATTTCCAGCGTTAGTTTTCGGCGTTCTGGCGAATCTCGTCTTCCAGCTCGGCCGCACTGCGGCTACCGGGAGGAGATGCCAGTGTCGTCGACCCGCGCCTGGCGGCCTTGACCCAGTTCGCCAGCGTTCCCTTGGGCACTGACAACCGCTGCGCCGCTGCTTCTAGAGATAGTCCCTGTTCCAGTACGACCTTGACCGCTTCGGCGCGAAATTCGGGTGTATAGGTCCTCAAATCTGTTCTCGTCATGCTTTCTCCCATTAACTCAGTTTATCAAACGGGAGTGTCCACAAAACTCAGGCTACCTCAGTCTGACGTTGGCCTATGGGTACCGCGTAGTCAGTGCCCGGCACGGATTCATCGGCCACGCGACCGCCGGTACTGCTTCGGCGAACTGGTCCAGATCGATGGCAGCGACCTGCGCCATTGCTGAGCTTGGGGCGACTACACATGGTACAACTATGCGTGATCAGCCCTATTTCCTTGCTTCGGCAGGTGTAGCCGGCTTGCTGGCGGCCGGCACCGGCAGCGAATCGGCGACACCGACCTTGGCGCTGGCCGCGGCGGCGACATAGGGACCAGGGTCCTGGCAAGGCGGAATCGTGGGCGCTGCGCTGGCAGCCGGTGCAGCCGGTGCCGCAGCGGCATCCGCCGGAGCGGCGGCCTGCGCCTTGGGCTGCACGCCCTTGGCCTTGCGGTAAGCGGCAGCCACGCGGTCCTGCGCCTGGCACAGCTGGTAAGCCGCCACCTTGTCGGACCAGGCGGTCTTCTGCTTGGCTTCATCCGCCTTGGCCTGGGCTTCCGGGCTCAACGGCGGCAGCTTGGCAGTCGCCGCGCCGGCCAGGGACATGCCCAACAGGGCGATCAGTAATTTATTCATCCATCCCTCCTCAAACCGCCTTGACCGGCGTGCCGACGCGATTCGCGCCTTCCTGGGTACGCACCCGCGGCACCTTGCCGCTTTCGATATCCTCGTACCAGAGCTCATGATGTTCCTTGGCCCAGGTCTCGTCGACATAACCATGGCGCATAGCCGCATAGGCGCCTTCCATGCCTATCGTGCCCAGATAGATGTGGCCCAGCGACATCGCGGTGACCAGCACCGCTGCCGTCAGGTGGATCACATTGGCGATCTGCATGTTGCCACGGCTGTAGATGATGCCGGGCACCAGCATGTCAAGCACGAAGCCGGATGCGCTGACGATCAGGCCCAGCACCACTACGCCCAGCCAGAACCACACCTTCTCGCCGCCGTTGAAACGGCCGGCGGGCGGATGGCCCTTGCCCAGCACCCCGCCCAGCCGTGCCAGCCAGCGCAGGTCGGACAAGGCCGGTATGTTGTCCTTCACATAGGTAATGAACATCACCACCAGCGAACCCGCGAACAGCGGGCCGACGAAGTTGTGGATGTTCTTGCCGGCATAGTTGATCCAGCCGAACAGCGTATGGCCAAAGACAGGCATCAGAACGTACTTGCCGAACAGGATCGTGATGCCGGTCGCCGCCAGCGTGACAAAGCTGATCGCCACGGTCCAGTGCACGATGCGCTCGAACGAGGTGAAGCGTTCGATCAGACGGCCCGTCAGCGGCGCCTTCATCCGGATCTTGCCTCCGATGAAGTAGACAGCGGCCAGCAGGATCAGTGCCCCGAGCAATAGCCAACCACCGAATTTGGTCAATGGTCCGTTGCGGTACTGGCGCCAGGCTTCGCCCGCGGTGGTGGCCCGCATCTGGCCCGGGAACTGGGCCTTGGGCTGGATCAGCACCCCTGCATCCAGCGCCGGCAGGCTGGAATAGTTGGTCGTGCCTTCCTTGACCACGCGCCAGGTCGGCGCGGCATTGCCGGGCTGCACCTGGGTGCGCTCGGCCTGGTTCTGCTTCAGGATGTCGGCCGATTCCACGCCCGGAAAGCCGGGACTGGGCGCGGACGTGATGCCGGGCGGCGACTGCGGCGGTGTGCTGACGACGATGCCGCCCGGCGGCACCGGTGTCTTGTCCTGCGCGGGCGCAATGGCTGTCGTTGCCAGCAACGACAGACCCAGCGCCAGGCTGGCTAAGCATTTTTTCATGGCTGCTCCGATACAGAGGGCATCAGTTGGTCTTGTTGTACTCGTTCTGGGTCTGCGCGCGGTTGCGCAGCTGGGTTTCCCAGCCCGCCTTGTCGCTCGGGGTCCAGTTCTTCGCAACAAACTCGTTCCTGGCGCCCTGCCATGGCTGGTCGGGGGACTTGTTGCGGTTGGCGGCCAGCGTCTGTTCCCGCTCGCTGCAGGCCGACAGCGCCAGGAGAGCTGCCATTATCAGGGCGACGCGCATCATGACTTCACCCCGACCGATGTCTTGGTGGCGGCGGGTGCCGGCGCAGGCACGGGCGCCACTGCATTGCTGTTGGGCGCGCGGCCGTAGGCAGTGCCCCAGCCCCAGACTTCGCTGCCCTTGCCACGACGCAGCACGCGATTGCGGAAGATGTCCGCCACCACGTCGCCGTCGCCGCCCAGCAGCGCCTTGGTCGAGCACATTTCCGCGCAGGCCGGCAGCTTGCCTTCGGCCAGGCGGTTGCGGCCGTATTTCTCGAACTCGGCATGCGAGCCGTCGGCTTCCGGGCCGCCGGCGCAGAAGGTGCACTTGTCCATCTTGCCGCGCAGGCCGAAGGTGCCGTTGGACGGGAATTGCGGCGCGCCGAACGGGCAGGCATACGAGCAGTAGCCGCAGCCAATGCAGATGTCCTTGTCGTGGAGCACCACGCCTTCGTCGGTGCGGTAGAAGCAGTCGACCGGGCACACTGCCATGCAGGGCGCGTCGGAGCAGTGCATGCAGGC
>NZ_JACYOX010000042.1 GCF_015352955.1 Noviherbaspirillum soli | reverse complement strand
TTGCGCATGGTGGGAGTTTCCTCTGTTGGTTGATTTGGCCTAGACAATCAAATTCTCCAACAAAAACTTCCACCGCCTTCCTCCCGCCTTCAGGCATCAGCCCGTACACCACTTCTGACTATAGCTCACCGTTTTTCGTTTCATATGGATGATATTTGCAGAGCACCAAACTATTTTTAATCCCGGTTGCAAAGCATTGGCGGTGAACCAGCATACCTACACTGCTCTACTAAGGCGACGCGTGCGACTTGTTGCAGTAAGTTATTTGGTTTTGCACCATGTGAGGGTAGAGCGCTAGTGGTAATTTTGATATGGTTTTTGCTACATAGACTAAACTACAAGCTTCTTTTGCTGGCCGCTTATTCCAAAGCATCGACCGATTAGACGTAGGACCTTCAGGGCAAGTTGCTAAGCAAGCACATGTCTCTTACCATCTGAGCAGAACATTTTTCATCACAGGTCATTCGTATCCTGATGCGCTGACCATCGCTATCGGATTGGTAGCCAGGCTAACCAGGTCCAGCGCATTTTCTTGAAGTATGGGAATTATATAGTCCCGATCTTCGCTAATTTCATGTCCAAATCAATTTCGACTATTGATAGCAATTCCAGTGATTGATCAGCCAACTTGTTTGGCCCCGGATGTTCTCGCAGCACATCGTCTCGTTGCTGCATCAACTTCTTCAACTCTGGCACGAATAGCTGAATGACCGACTCGATGATCGTATCAATTTCGGCTTGACCAGTGTCGAGCTTCATCGATCTGAGCAATTCAACAGTTAAATCCGCTCCTAGCATCAGATCGCCCGTTACCCAGCTGTTGACAGTAAAAAGAGAGACAGGAAGTCCTTTTCCGTCAAATCCTATGGCTAACAGATGTCTTGTTTCTGGCTTTTCAGAGTGGCTGCCACACAATTCCGCAAATGCTTTCTCTGATTTTGAGTGCCGCCTTCTGCCCCAGAGTGGCTTTCGGGCAAAGAGATGGATATGTCCGTGTTCGATGGAAACTGACCGATCCTCAGCACTATGAGAGTGGTAAAACCATTGGTAGCCGCTGGATCGGTCAATGGCGTCCATTTCCGGATAGTGTGCCCATTGCTGCGGGGATCGCCCGTCCAGTAGCCTTCCTAGCAAATGCTTTCGTTGCACTGCCAAGACCGTGTAGGTTTCAAGCAAGCGAAATGCCGCCGCCTCATTGGCGGCAGCATTGGACAAGCGCAATCGCTTTTTCTGCATCTAACTCAGTTCTTGGGCGCGCACTTGTTGGCGCCGCACTTGGCAGCACATTTACTGGCGCCGCACTTACCGTCCTTCTTCGTGGAATCTTTTTTTGCGTGGCATTTTGACCCGCATTTTGCGCCACATTTTGCCATAGCGCTCGGTGCGCACTTAGCAGGTGCCGAAGCCTCTTCGGCCGCAGCAGGCAAGGCCAGAGTAGCGGCGGTCAAAGCGGCCAGCGACGCCATTTTCAGTTGGGTTTTCATGGATTTTTCCTTGGTGAATGAATAAATGAGGATTGGCCTCATCCGGTAAGAGGAGATAACTTCGCAATCGGGTTCGCGGGCCGAGAAAAATTTTCGGTTTGCCATTAGGGCAGTAAAAAAGATTTACCGGTCGCGAACCGTTTCGACGACTTACCTGCTCTTTGCTTCCAACCACAACGCAAAGAACTGATTCTATGCAGCATCAACCAACAACCCATCCACTAAGGAGAATCACATGAAACAGACCCAAATCCTTGCTGCAGCACTCGCCTTCTGCGCAACAATGGCCTCGGCCGCCGAACCAAAACCGTTTACGCAGACGGAATTCGACCAGTTGGCAAAGGACGGCAAGCCAGTCGTGGTAGATGTCTCAGCTACCTGGTGCCCGACGTGCAAAGCCCAGAAACCCATTGTCGAAAGCCTTTCCAAACAGGAACCCTACAAAGGGGTAGCCGTCCTGATGGCGGATTTTGATGCCGACAAAGCAGTGCTGAAGCACTTCAAGGTAACGTCACAAAGCACTTTGATCGCATTCAAGGGCGGTAAGGAAACCGGCCGCTCGGTTGGCGACACAACGCCCACCGGCATCGAGAATATCTTCAGGAAGGCTGCTAACTGATGGACTTCGGCCTCGGCTCCTATGGCTTTGGTTTGCTGGCTGGCATGCTTTCCACGCTGTCGCCCTGCGTGCTACCAATCCTGCCGGTCCTGCTAAGCTCAGCTTTGGCCGCGCATCCTCGCGCTCCCGTGGCGCTCGCCACTGGCCTTGCGTTCTCCTATGCCCTTATCGGCACGTTGATCGCCTGGAGCGGCTCAGCGGTTGGCTTCGACGTTGCCGGCTTCAGGAGCGTGGGCGCCGCTCTTGTTGGTCTGTTGGGATTAGTACTAATGTCGACAAGCCTGCAGCAGCGCTTCGCTTCGGCGACATCTGGAATCGGAAATGTCGGCAACGATCTTGTGTCCCGACTCACGCTTAACGGCCTTAGCGGACAATTCGTCATTGGTCTTGCCCTCGGCGTAGTCTGGAGCCCTTGCGTCGGCCCGACGCTTGGTGCTGCTATTGTGTTGGCCAGCCAGGGTGCCCACCTTCCTCAAGCTGCCCTGCTCATGGGCGTCTTCGGCCTTGGCGCAGCGATACCAGTGGTTGGCTTGGCTTACCTTTCCCGCACGGCGATGATGAAGGCACGCGGCAAACTTATGCAAGCAGGGAAGACTGGAAAGATCGTCATGGGCGCCATGATGGTCGCCATCGCGGTCATGATCCTCTCCGGAGCAGACAAACCGGTTGAGACATGGCTGGTCGAGCACTCCCCGACTTGGTTGACTGGTTTGACGACACGCTTTTAATGCGATTAGCCATCGCTGTCAATTGCCGATCCACGACCAAAATACTTTATAGTTTCTGCGAACCGTTTTGAGAGCTTGGCGACTCTTAGCAATAAAGCGATGCCATCGAACCTTACCCCTCCGAGGAGACCGGAATGTTATACATGAAGCCTATCCTAGGTTGGAAGTGCGCCTGGCATCACCACAAACTCGACAGGAGGCAGTGAACGATGGTCGCCGATGTCATGGAACGGGAAAACCTCATCCTGGCCGCACAGGCAGGAGACCAGGTGGCGATCTCCCGCTTACTCGCTGTGTGCCAGGCGGATGCTCGCCGCTATGCACGCAGGCACTGCCGCGTCAGCGACATTGATGACGCCGTCCAGGAGTCACTGCTGATCATTTCGCGCAAGGTAACCGGACTTAGAGCGGCCATAGCTTTCTCCTCTTGGCTATTTACCGTCATCAAGCGTGAATGCCGCAAACTGGAACGCATGATGTTCAGGCATGAGTCGCTAGAAGAAGATCTGGCCGAACACCAGCTGGCAAGTCGCACTGACGAGTCACTCCGGATTGATCTGGCCAACGCGCTTGAATCCTTGCCAGCCCATTATCTTGAAGTCGTGCTGTTGCGGGACTTCGAAGAGCTCACGATCGGCGAGATTGCACAACGCCTCGGCGAACAACCTGGTGCTATCAAGAGCCGGCTGCATCGCGCCAGGGAACTCGTGCGGGAATATATGGTTGGCTCAGAACCTCTATAAGCCATTTTTTAAAGCGATTCATCGTATCTTCGACAAATCGCTTTCGAAAACTTCGTTTGTCTTGATCAGACTACAGGCTTGCTTCCCTTTCTGCAGTTCCTCTTAACGATGGGTAATCATCGTAGCCCTCCGCACCGCCAGCGTAAAACAATTCCTCACGCGGCGGATTGAACTCTGTATTTAGACGGAGGCGCTGGGGAAGGTCAGGATTGGCAATGAAAAGCTTGCCGAAGGCAATAAAATCAGCGCTGCCTTCTTCAATCGCGGCAATTGCACTGTCGCGTTGATACCCACCGTTGGCCATGTAGGCCCCGTTGAATATTTGTCGGAGCTGCTGATAATCAAAGCCGTCCGTGCGGTCTTCCACCACGTGAAGGTAAGCCAAGCTATAGCGGTTGAGTTGCTCAACAATTACGTCAAACGTAGCTTGCGGACTGGAGTCAGCAATATCGTTGAACGGGTTCGTTGGCGAGATTCGAACGCCGACTTGGCCGGGTTCCCAGACTGACAGGACCGCCTCGGTCACTTCGCGCAGAAGGCGTGCTCGATTGTCGACGGAGCCACCGTAAGCATCTTCGCGTTTATTCGTGCCGTCCCGGAGGAACTGATCAATCAAGTAACCGTTGGCGGCATGAATTTCGACGCCATCGAAGCCGGCTGCCTTGGCATTTGTCGCTGCAATGCGGAAGTCTTCAATCAAGGCCGGAATCTCGTCGATCGCAAGAGCGCGCGGTGTCACAAATGGCCGCATCCCCTGGTCAGTATAAATCTCGCCAGCCGGCTTGATGGCAGAAGGCGCCACCGGCACTTCGCCTTTTCCCAATGTCACTGGATGCGAGATACGCCCCACATGCCATAATTGAAGAAAAATCTTGCCGCCGCACTCATGGACGGCGTTTGTGACTAACTGCCATCCAGCGATTTGTGCGTCGCTGTGGATGCCGGGCGTTTTTGGATAACCTTGGCCTTGCGAGCTGATCTGGGTTGCCTCCGAAATGATCAAGCCAGCAGATGCGCGTTGCGCATAATAACGCGCGTTGAGTTCATGTGGCACATTGCCCGCCTCGGCGCGACTGCGCGTCAACGGTGCCATCACGATACGGTTTCGAAGTGGAATGGAGCCGAGTACGGCCGGCATAAAAAGCTTTGATTGGTTTTCAGTTGGATTCATATTGGTCAATAAAAAAATTTAGTCTTAAGTCGTTGTTTCGGCCCAGACAAGGGCAGTTTCCTGAATGAAACGGAATACCGCATTCCCCAGCCGCGAAGACAAACTTTGCCTACTGGTCTATGGTGATGATGCGGCGCGCAATTACCAGCAAGTCCTTTTCTATGACGTCGGGTTGATCGCCGACCGGCAAGGGCGCATTTCCTGGACGGATTAACAATGCAGCCTTCCACCCCGCCGCCAGCGCGCCCAGAGTGTCCCAGGTATGAGCCGCAACCAATCGCAGGGCGCTGGGGTCAGCGCCCAGCGCCGACGCTACGCTGCTATAGGTTTCAACGGCAGGTTTAAAACGCTTCACTGCATCGACCGAGAATTGTTTTTCAAAATACTGCGACAGCTCAGCCTTTTGAAGAACTGCCTGGCCAGCCTCGGGTGCTGAGTTCGTCAAGGTCACGAGGCGAAATCCTGCACTCCTGAGCATTTCGAGAGCTGGCGCAGCGTCCTGGTGGGCGGGTAACCGACCCATAACGTCCTTGAAGTCTTCGAGATCATCGGCCGTCAGTGATACGTTTTTTATTTCAGCAACCATCTTGAGTACAGCCACCGCGAGTTGACCGAAAGGCGCATAGCGGCTGCTCAAGCTCAGGGCTTGAGAGTAAAGAATCAGTTCAGCGAACCACTGTCGCATGACGCGAGCATCACCAAAGACTCGCTCAAAAAACGGCTCCAATATTTCAATGTCGAGCAGTGTTTCATTGACATCAAAGACGATTATGCGCTCGCGCTTGCTTGATTGACTCATTTTTGGCTCCAATAGGTACGATCAACGATAAGGTGGTGAGCCCGGCGGGGCGCGCCGACTATTTACCCTTTAGGCGACGGGTCATGTCCTACTGATAGAGGATCCGTCACGTTAATTCATGCTTTGGGGGACCAGGCCTGCGACAGGAACATGGCATCCACTGGGGTACGCAAAACGTGATTGGCGTAGTTACTGATCGTTTTGACGGCAATCGCGAGGATAATTTCCAGCACGTTATTCTCGGTATAGCCCGCCGCCAAAAACGCTTCCAATTGGTCTGGCGTCGGCTTGCCGCGTGAGGAAACCATCGTTTGGGTAAAGGCGCTCAATGCCGCCAACTTCGCATCTTCGATGATGGAGTCATTGCGGACCGCCTGGACAGCTTGTTCAGGCGTTTTCGAGACAGCACCCGCGAGGAAGCTGTGTGCTGCAACACAATACGTGCACTCATTGACACGCGCGATGCTCAGGAAGACCAGCTCCTGCTCGGCCGCCGTAAAGCCGGATTCCCGACGAAAAAGTTGATAACCATGCAGATAGGTATCGAGCAATGCAGGCGAGTTCGCCATTCCAGCATACATATTGGGAATACCACCTGCCGACTTTTTACCTGCCTCCAATACCTCTTTGGTCCGGCCTTCGGCAGTCTCGAGGGTAGTAGGCGGAAGAGAAAGTTTTGCAATGTTAGTCATCATCAGCTCCTGAGAAAAATGGAATGACGCACGATTTTGGTCATTCCAGTCCAAAATAGATAAAAAATTTATTTCAGTAATCCGGCCAACATGTTTTCAATCACAGGGTCCAGTTCAACCGATGAATATCCGCCCTTAACCAGAACGCGCAAGCCAGAAATGCCCGTCACTAGAATGACAGCATATTGCTGCGGGTTCACGTCGGATTTGATTTGACCGGTCTCTTGCCCAGCGCGAATAAGTGTTGTGAATGCGTCTATCATCCCGTCGAAACCAGCCTTGACGTGTTGACGAACTTCCTCATCACGTGCCCCGAAGTCGGCAGCCGTGTTCACCAGGAAACAGCCGCGGCCCGCGTAGTTGTCAGTAATCACATCCAGCAGCATCTGGCGCAATAATTCCCCCACGTTCTCGCTTTTAGAGCGCGCGACGACCTTCGAACGCTGGCTATCGGCGTAATGGTCTACTGATTCAATGAAAAGATTTCGCTTTGAACCAAACGTGTTGTATAGCGAAGATTTCGCAACGCCCATTGCCTCCGCAATTTCAAGCGCAGGCAAAGATTCATAACCGGCCTGCCAGAATGCGTCGACTGCGCGTGCAACAACTTCATTGCGATCGAATTCCAAATGTCGTGCCATGGACAACTTACCCCTCAAAAATTCTGGACCGATTGTACCAGAATTTTGATATTATCCCCACGTCGCCTATGCGGGAGTAATGGACTTACCCTCTCTGATGGGGTGTTGTGCGTCCAAGAGCAGACGTTCCACTTCGCCCTGTTGCTATGCTGAAAGGCGGGTTGCGCAGGGCAATGCTGTCCTCGCTACTTTTCTTAACGCTCGCCGCCCACGGTTCCTCAACTCCGTTTTCAAAGGACGATAATGATCAAGTTCTACTATCATCCATCCCCTAACCCGGCCAAAGTAGCCCTCTTTTTGGAAGAAGCGGGACTGCCTTATGAATTGATCCCCGTAGACACCCGCAAGGGGGAGCAGCACGCGCCCGTCTACACTGCCATCAATCCGAATGCCAAGACCCCGGCCCTGGTGGATGGCGACGCTGTAGTGTTCGATAGCAATGCCATCCTGTTGTACCTGGCTGAGAAAACAGGAAAATTCCTGCCAGAGAATACCCCTGAGCAACGCGCACAGATGCTATCTTGGTTGATGTTTGTGGCCACGGGGATTGGGCCATATTCGGGTCAGGCTGTGCACTTCAAGCACTTCGCGCCAGAACCGAAGGAGTATGCAGTGAACCGCTACGACTTTGAGGCTCAGCGCCACTGGAGCTTGATCGACGCGCAACTCGCCAAGCATCCCTATATGCTGGGAGATCGCTATACGCTCGTCGACATGGCAGTATGGGGCTGGGCCCGAGCCGTGCCTTTCATCCTTGGTGCCGAGGCTTGGGGTAAGCTCCCTCAGGTGAAGCGGCTGCTCGATGAAATCAATGCACGGCCCGCGGCGCAGCGTGCCGAGGCCCTAAAGGCACAACACGCTTTCAAGACTGAGATGGACGAAGAAGCCCGCCGCGTCCTATTTCCGCAAAACGCTCGCTTGGGCGCTGCGAGCTGACCGATTGCACAAAAAAGCTGTCCAAAGTTGGCCCGGCAAAGACCAGCGCTACTGTTGTCGCTTTGGCGTTGGCCAACGCCGGACTCCATGCCACCGGACGAGAATGAACTATGGCAACGACCAGCTATCAATCTTTATTGACTTGCCCGATGTGTGGGCATGTAAAGTCAGAAATCATGCCGACGGATGCATGCCAGTTCTTCTACGAATGCGAGAACTGCAAGACAGTTCTCCGTCCGAAAGAAGGTGATTGCTGCGTCTACTGCTCTTATGGCTCGGCCAAATGTCCCCCAATTCAGGAGCAGCGCGGCTGCTGCGGATGATACTTGGTCGCGAGTCAAAGATTAATGCGCTGGAGGAAGCACGCATGGAAAGCATTGCCAAGCGGTATGAATCTTTCTAAGCATATTCAAAATGCAGTAACCAGCCAGGCACTAAGCGAGATAAAGCCAGATTTCGTAGCGCCCACGCCTGGAAAGATACTCACTGTCGAGACAAACGGGAATAAGCGACGACACTCGAAATGAAAAATGCACTTGAAACAGAGACGGCTGCTGCTGTCTGATATATCAGATCTGCCGCCTTTCCCACGGGATCGCCGGCTGAAGTTGCTGACCAGGCTAGGCCAAGCGGATTTTACGGGCACCTATGACCCGGCTGTCGGCGTGGCCCAACTAGCAACACTGGCTACACCAATAACAGTCTGTCTAAGCGGCCGCGTATCGCCTCCACCATCACGCACCTGTAGGACGCCGGGTAACTTCTTGCCCTAAGGCTGATATCTTGCCCGCTTGCTAGCCATCATGCCGGGCACATTCCCATCATCGAAGAGAAAAGTGCATGACGCGGAGAGCTACCCATCATTGCGCCATGCATGAACACCATTCCCGCGCCTCCTAGCACCACCAACGTTCCTATCACCGCTAACACGATGACCATGATCCTTACCGCCCTCGATTGCATCTCCATGGCAAACTCCTGTGTCTTCCGCCATTTGGCAACAAATCTTCGATGATGTTCACGACGCAGGGCGATTGGCGCTTCCATCGGAAGAAGGGGTAAACTAATAACTAATCGAAATTTTTTAAACTACGCATGTTTGATTCATTCTAACTCGATGCAGCGTTTCTTTTCATCCTTCCGCCGTCTGATAGCCTGCTTCCTGGTCATGACGGTGCTGACCTATGGAATCGCAATGGCTGCCTACGCGTGCCCACAGCTCGTGCCGGCACCGGCCGCAGAGGTCGCGATGGAAGGGATGCCCTGTGCAGAAATGGACAAGAAAGAACCAGTCCTTTGCGCGGAGGACAAGGCTGGCATCCAGTTAGCGCTCGAGCACCTGGCAACAACGCCTGCCCTGGGACCGCTTACCGTAACGTCTATCATGCCGGCACCTTCGCTGGTTATCCCGCATGTCCTCGCTACTGCGCAGGGAAACGTTCCCGTTGAGTCGGGGACCGACCCGCCATACCTCCGAACGCTACGACTTCGTATTTGACCTGAGCTTCTGCTGATTCGCCGGCCGGCATCTTGCCGCTGCTGGCGCACGTCCCATCACAGGAGAATCCATGTTTTTTAATGTCAAAGCGTCGCCGGCGCTCGATAGCCACGCGCGTCACCCCTACCGCTTGGGCACCTTCGTGGTGTTAATCCTTATCCCGGCGTTCGGTTACGCCCAAAGCTCAGCCCTTACCCTGGGCCAGGCACTTCAATTCGCAACCCAGCGATCGGCTTCGAGCCAAGCAGCCGCCGCTTCAGTGCAGGCAAGCCGGGAAATGGTGGCCAAGGCTAACCAACTGCCGGACCCGATGCTGAAATTTGGCGTCGACAACCTGCCCGTGACAGGACCAGACAGGTACAGCCTGACGCGCGATTTCATGACTCAGCGCCGTGTCGGAATTGAGCAGCAGTGGATTTCTGCCGACAAGCGCACCGCACGCGTTGAACGTGGGGAACGCGCCGTTGATGCCGAGGAAGCCAATTACCTGACCAACGTCGCCAAAGTGAGGGAGGAAACGGCTGTTGCATGGATAAACCTCTTCTTTGCCAAGCGTTCCCTTGAACTGCTGAAGGGCTTGGAGAATGAAACGAGCCAAGACTTAGCCACTGGGCAAGCGGCGCTGCGTGGCGCGAAAGCCGGCGCTGCCGACGTCCTTCAAACCCAGTTGGCTTTGTCGCAGGCACAGGACCGCACCCGGAAAGAGGAGCAAGTGCTTAAAAGCGCCCGGACGGCCTTGGCTCGCTGGGTCGCGGTCCCTGTCGAAACCGTGGTCGGTACTCTTCCGCCCCTAACCTCTCATGTGCCAAGTCTGCCAGTCGAAGAACTGGAGAAATACCATCCGATGCTCTTGAGCGCACGTCGAGCCATCACCCTCGCTGACGCCGAGACGACGGTGGCCACGACAGAACGCCGGCCGGACTGGTCCTTTGAAGCCGGATTCGCCCAGAGGGGCAGCCAGTATTCCAACATGGTATCGGTCGGCGTCAGCATCCCAATTCCAGTCAACCGCGCGCAGAGACAGGACCGCGACATCGCCGAAAAGTCAGCACTTGGCACGAAGGCCCGAATGCAATACGAAGATGCTTTGCGGGAGCTGCAAGCCGAGCTCCAAGACCAGTCCGTGACCCTGTCCAGCCTGCAAGAGCGGGTATCCCGGTTGAAAAAGGAGCTTTTGCCCACGGCAAACCAGCAGGTCGAGTTGGCCATGGCGGCCTATAGGTCGGGCACCGGCAGCTTAGCGGCGGTCTTCAACGCCAAACGGATGGCCCTGGACGCGCAGATGCAAGTGCTGGATGTCGAGAAAGAGGCGGCCACTACTTGGGCCAAGCTCGAATACCACGTTATCCCGCATGATCATGCAGGTATCCGGAGGATCGACCAATGAAATCGAACATCGCAGCAAAAGCACTGGCTCTCGCGATGGCTGGCGCCGGACTAGCCTATGGCGGTTACTGGGTCGGCATGCACCAAGGCATAGGGAAATCTGCCACGCCGGCCGCCGCTTCCGCACCAGCCGGCGACAAGATTGACCCAAACACCGGCCGAAAAGTGCTGTACTGGCACGACCCGATGGTGCCTGGCCAGAAATTTGATAAGCCGGGCAAGTCCCCGTTTATGGACATGCAGTTGGTCCCAGTCTATGCAGACGAAGCCGGGTCCGATGCTGGCGTGAAGGTCACCTCGACACTGCAGCAGAACTTGGGCATTCGGTTTGCCACCGTACGGCGCGCGGAAACCCGAGAGTCCTTTGAGGTGGTCGGCACGACTCAATTCGACGAAAGCATCTCTGAAGTCGTTCAAAGCCGAGTGACCGGCTATATCGACCAACTGTATGCGCGCGCACCGATGCAACGCGTCAAGCGCGGCGAGCCGATTGCCTCGCTGTTCGTGCCGGACTGGATTGGACCACAGGAGGAATACCTGGCGCTCAAACGGTCAGGGAACGACGAGTTGACTACGGCCTCTCGCCAGCGGATGCAGGCCCTTTCCATTCCTCCGGGACTGGTTACCCAGGCTGAGCGTGCCGGGAAAGCCCAGAGCCACCTGACGCTGGCGTCGCCAGTTACGGGCGTCATCACTGAGCTGGCAGTGCGTGAGGGCGCAATGGTGTCTCCGGGAATGACTGTGGCGAAAGTCGCCGGCCTGAATAAGGTCTGGCTGGTTGCGGAAGTACCGGAAGCCCTGGCCAGTTCAGCACGGGCTGGTATGTCGGTAGAAGCTGCGCCTGCTGGCGATGCGAATCGAAAATATACCGGCAAGGTGCGCGAAATTCTGCCGGGTGTCAGCACGAGCACGCGGACCGTACAAGCCCGCCTTGAATTGGACAACAAGAACGGCAGCCTGACGCCGGGAATGCTCATGCGCGTTCGTCTCGGTGCCGACAAGCCGGTTTCCCGGCTGCTAGTGCCGACCGAAGCTGTCATCACGACGGGGAAGCGATCGGTGGTGCTGGTCGCCGGCGACAACAACAGCATGCAGCCGGTGACGGTTACGACTGGGCGCGATATTGGCGACGACACCGAAATCCTGAGCGGCTTGCAAGAACGCCAGAAGGTAGTCGCTTCCGGGCAATTCCTGATTGATTCGGAAGCCAGCCTCAAGGGAGTTCTGCCAAAGTTAGCCAGCGCAGCACGAGCACAAGGAAGTGCGGTTTCCGAGCCCACCTCCACGAGCATGTCGCCGGTCTACCGCGGTCTCGGCAAGGTCGAAAAGGTATCCCCGGAAAGTATTACCTTTTCCCATAAGCCTATTCCTGAGTTGAAATGGCCGGCGATGACCATGGACTTTGCCAAGCCAAGCCCGGACGCCTTCTCCCATGCCCAGGTGGGCCAGGAATTCGAGTTTTCGTTCAAGGAAGGTAAGAACGGCTCGTACGTGCTGGAGAGCGTCGTGCCCGCTGCCGGGACTAAGAAATGATTGCACGGATCATTCGTACATCTATTGCCAATCGGGTCTGGGTGTTATTGGCGACCGCAGTGATTCTGATCGTCGGCGTGCGGGCTGTAGCGACGTTGCCTCTCGACTTTTTGCCCGAGATTGGCGAGACCCAGGTAATCATCCGGGCGTCGTTGCCCGGTAAGTCGCCTCAACTCATTGAAGACCAGGTGACGTTCCCGCTCAGCACCGCCCTGTTATCCGTGCCAGGCGTCAGCACAGTCCGGGGATATTCATTCTTCGGGGATTCGTTCATCTATGTGCTTTTTGACGACAACACCGATTTGTATTGGGCGCGTTCTCGGGTGCTCGAATACCTGAGTCAGGTGCAAAGCCGCCTGCCGCAGGGTGTACGGGCGGAACTCGGGCCGGATGGCACAGGGCTAGGCTGGGTCTATGAATACGCCCTTGTCGACCGCACTGGCCAACATGACTTGAGCCAGCTACGGGCGCTGAATGACTGGTTTCTGAAGTATGAGCTTAAAACCGTTCCAGACGTTGCCGAGGTTGCCAGCATCGGTGGCATGGTCAGGCAATACCAAGTCGTCCTCGACCCGGACAAGCTACGTATATTCGGCATTTCGCACGCCAAGGTACTCGAAGCGCTGGGCAAAGCTAACCAGGAAACGGGCGGCTCCGTCGTCGAAATGGCCGAGACGGAATACATGGTGCGCTCGCGCGGGTATCTGCGCTCTTTGGAAGACTTCCGTAATGTGCTTCTGAGTGCTAGCGACACTGGGACGCCCGTCCTGCTACGCGACGTGGCCACCGTCCGTTTGGGGCCGGAAATGCGCCGCGGTATCGCCGAACTGAATGGCCAGGGCGAAGTCGCCGGCGGCGTGGTCGTGATGCGCACCGGAAAAAACGCGCTGGAGACCATTGCCGCAGTCAAAGCGCGACTGGAGACGTTGAAGGCATCCCTACCCAATGGCGTTGAAGTGGTAACTACCTACGACCGATCGAACCTGATCAACGCTGCGGTGGGCAATCTTCGCAGCAAGCTCATCGAGGAATTTATTGCGGTCGCCGTCGTCTGTGCAGTCTTCTTGTTCCATTTCCGCAGTTCGCTGGTGGCCATTGTCTCGCTCCCAGTCGCAGTGCTCGCTGCCTTCATCGTGATGCGATACCAGGGCGTCAATGCCAACGTGATGTCACTTTCCGGCATTGCCATTGCCATCGGCGCAGCGACCGATGCCGCAGTCGTCCTGGTCGATAGCGCTCACAAGCACCTGGAGGCCTATACGCATGCCCACCCGAGCCGGAAAATCAATGATAAAGAACGATGGGACGTAATAATTGCCGCATCCATTGAGGTAGGGCCGGCGTTGTTCTTCTCGCTTCTTATCGTTGCCTTGTCATTCCTTCCAGTGTTCGCGCTGGAAGCAGCTGAGGGCAAGCTTTTCTCGCCATTGGCATATACCAAGACCTACGCACTCGCTGCCGCTGCCGGTTTGGCCGTCACCCTGGTTCCGGTCCTGATGGGCTACTTCATTCGCGGACGCATTCCCAGCGAGGCTTCCAATCCCATCAACCGTGTGCTGATTAGAGTCTACCGCCCATTACTGGAAGCCAGCATCAGGTGGCCGGGCTGGACCATTGGCATTGCTGTTGTGGCCCTTGCCCTGACCGCCATTCCTACTTCACGCCTTGGCGGCGAGTTCATGCCTGCGCTGGATGAAGGGGACCTACTGTATATGCCCTCGGCACTGCCGGGGCTTTCCGCATCCAAAGCAAGTGAACTCCTGCAGCAGACGGATCGGCTTATCAAGACGGTGCCCGAGGTCGCTACGGTGTTCGGCAAGGCCGGCCGTGCGGAGTCAGCCACGGATCCCGCACCGGTGGAAATGTTCGAGACAACCATCCAGTTCAAACCAAAAGACCAGTGGCGGGCCGGGATGACCCCGGAGAAGCTGGTCGAGGAACTGGACCGGGTCGTCAAGGTTCCGGGCCTGTCGAACGTGTGGGTGCCGCCTATCCGAAATCGGGTCGACATGCTCTCGACAGGAATCAAGACGCCTGTTGGTGTGAAGGTGTCCGGACCAGATCTTGGCCAAATTGACCAAATCGCAGCCCGGGTCGAAGCGGCGGTGAAAAACGTGCCCGGGGTGACCTCCGCCTTGGCGGAGCGGCTCACTGGTGGACGCTATATCGATGTCAATGTCGACCGCGCGCAGGCCGCTCGATACGGCTTGTCAGTGGTGGACGTCCAATCCGTCGTCTCATCAGCGATCGGCGGGGAGAATGTTGGCGAGTTCATTGAGGGGCGTCAGCGCTTCCCCATCAACGTGCGCTATCCGCAAGCGTACCGGGACTCTGTGCAGTCCTTGCGGGAGCTTCCCGTCGTTACGGACAAGGGGGCGCAGATCCGGCTGGCTGACATAGCAGACGTGCGCGTGACTGACGGACCACCCATGATACGCAGCGAAAATGCCCGGCTTGCCGGTTGGGTCTATGTGGATGTGCGCGGCACGGATCTGCTCTCGGCAGTCAGGGCGATGCAGGCGGCCGTCGCCCAGGAAATTAAGCTTCCACCCGGCTATTCAATTGGCTGGTCCGGGCAGTTCGAGAGTATGGAGCGCGCTACCGCGAGGCTGCAAAGCGTCATTCCGGCCACGCTGCTGCTCATTTTTCTCCTGCTGTACCTGGCATTTCGGTCAGTCGCTGAAGCTCTCCTGTTGATGTTGACTGTGCCTTTTGCCTTGGTCGGCGGTTTCTGGTTCATCTGGCTCCTTGGGCACGCTGTTTCAGTTGCCACCGCCGTCGGCTTCATCGCGTTGGCGGGCTTGGCAGCCGAGTTCGGCGTGGTCATGCTGGTCTATCTGCGCAATGCGCTCCAGCAGCGGCTGGACGCCGGACGCCCGTTGACCAGGGAACTGATTGTCGAGGCGATCCGTGAAGGCGCTGTACAACGTGTCCGCCCCAAAGCCATGACGGTTGCCGTCATCCTGGCCAGCTTGATTCCGCTGATGTTCGGCCATGAAGCGGGCCATGAGGCAATGTCTAGGCTGGCTGCACCGATGGTCGGGGGCATGCTTACGGCGCCGCTGCTGTCCCTCTTTGTTATTCCTGCCGCCTGGCGCCTCCTGCAGGAGCGCAAACTGCGGCGCACTACCGAATTTTCACCCTCATCCACAAAGGAGTCCCCCCATGAAGAAATCACTCATTAAAACCACCGCTGCATTTGGCTTCGCCCTGCTTGCACTGAATGTATACGCCGACCAGAACAGCAGCATGAAGAAGGGATCCATGGAAATGGGCGCCTCCAAAGGCGCAAGCCTGGGCACAAACGAAGCAGTGGTGCAAGGAGTAGATAAGGCAGGAAAAGCCGTCACGCTCAAGCACGGCCCTTTGAAGAGCAAAACGGTCGAGATGCCCGCGATGACGATGACTTTTGCTGTCGAGAACGCATCGTTTCTTTCAGCGGTAAAAGAGGGAGACAAGGTCAAAGTCACCATCGAAAACGTAGAAAACCAGCCGACCGTTACAGCACTGACCGTGCAAAAATAACGAACTCGGACGTGCTCTACGACAAAGTCGCACACAGCGCACTTGTTTGCAGAATTTCGGCAAACCATATGACTTAACAGTTACGAGACTGGATCTGTGCGCTGGGCTTGGCACGAACGTCTGCTTGCGATAGCTAAGCACGCAAAATCGCCGTGACGGCAACTTTTTTCAGCGCTTCGGAAATGATGTCATGCTATCGATGCCACTTCTATCGCGCTCCGACAACTAGTGGGTCACTTGGCAACTGCCTCGGTTTAAATATTGTTGCAACCTGCTAGGCCGGGCGCGTATGGGATACCGTGTACACGCCCCGGATCCACCCAAAGCATGTTGACGTTGACGCTGGCGATTTCGCCGTGCATACCGTTTGCCGCCCCAATGGAAAGGCGTGGGAGACTGATTCCATCCACTGACTGTCGCTTCCAGTGCGTCAATGATTTGCTCAGGCGTTTGCGGATACTGCCCGGCCAGTGCGCGGCGAACCACATGCTGTAATTGCATTTACTGCATGCTCTAATGGCTGGACTTACCTTCCGTGGAGGGCAACATGGACCAGTATGTGGGATTGGATGTTTCGCAGAAATCAACAGCAATTTGCGTTATTGACCAGGACGGTAGGCAGCTTTGGCGTGGCAGCTGTGATACTTCTCCAGGTTCGATTGCCGCAGTCTTGCAGCAACACGCGCCTCGGCTCCAGCGGGCCGGAGAAGTGGTCCCGGGAATTCGGGCAGATGGATAAGTGGAAACCTTGCTTCAAAATCTCGGTCGCAAGGCCGAATACAGGAGCAAGCGTATGACAAAGAGAAGCAGACGGAACCACTCAGGCAGCTTTAAGGCCAAGGTGGCCGTAGCGGCATTACGTGGCGATAAGACGCTCACCGAAATCGCTGAGCAGTACCAAGTCCATCCGACCCCGGTGACCGAATGGAAGCGGCAGCTGCTGGAGCGGGCTGCTGATGTATTCGACGGTACTGCCAGCAAGAAGGAGAACGAGCCGGACCTGAAAGTGTTGCACGCAAAGATTGGGCAGCAGGCGCTGGAAATCGATTTTTTAGGAAGCGCGCTCACCAAAGCGGGATTGCTGAGCGCAAAGAAATGATCGACCGTAGCCATGCTCTGCCGGTGACACGGCAATGCCAGATCCTCTCCCTGGCGCGCTCGACTGCCTACTATCGTCCTCAGCAGGCCAGTGAAACGGACCTGGAGCTCATGCGCAGGATCGACGAACTGCACCTGGAATACCCGTTTGCTGGCAGTCGGATGCTACGGGACATGCTGCGACAAGACGGCCATGCGATTGGCCGCAAACATGTAACGACGCTGATGAAGCACATGACCATCGAAGCGGTGTACAAGAAGCCCAACACCAGCCGGCGCCATCCTGCTCACGCGGTCTATCCGTACCTGCTGCGCCAGATGGATATCAGCCTGCCGAACCAGGTCTTTGCCGCGGATATTACCTACATCCCAATGAAGCGAGGCTTCGTCTATCTGTTTGCCGTGATGGATTGGGCCAGCCGCCGCGTTCTGGCATGGCGCCTGTCGAACACACTGACCACTGACTTCTGCATTGAGGCGGTTCAGGAAGCAATCCACCGCTACGGCAAGCCGGACATCTTCAACACCGACCAGGGTAGCCAGTTTACGAGTCAGGAATTCACCCAGCTCCTCAAGGAAAATGGCATTGCCATCAGCATGGATGGCCGGGGCTGCTGGCGCGACAACGTATTTGTAGAGCGGCTCTGGAAATCGATCAAGTATGAAGAGGTCTACTTGCGCGCCTACGAGACAGTCAGTGCTGCGCGCAGCGGGATTGGACGGTATATCGACTTCTACAACGGCCGCAGGCCTCATAGTTCGCTTGACGGCATGACGCCAGATGCGTTTTACTTCAAGCACCTCCCTGCAATGCAACGGGCAGCGTAGGCCACTGGGAAAGACCCATCATCAGTAAGGTTCCACTTAAGCCTTGCCAGTCTCTGTCCAAACGAACGGGGCCACCTTTGAAGGCTCTGACCAGCCGAGGCAGTTTTTGAATGCGGTGTAACGCGCCGAGTGCCAGCTTCTTCATGTCCTCTTTGCCCTGCACTGCTTGCTTGCTGACGCGGCGCTTGACATGAGCCCAGACCTGCTCGTCCGGGTTCAGATGTGGCGACTAAGGGCACCCCATTACACACAACTAAATCTGCAGCTGCCCGTCCTATGATTTTCGATGGAGGCAGTCATGAGCCAGGAATGGGCGGAGAAAGAACTGGCAGGCATCGACTTGGGCGATGCGCGGCTCAACAAGCCCATCATATCAGCAGCATGATCTTACTTCATGAAAGGTTATTGAATGCACGAATTCAATCAATATGTGCTCCGGAGGCCTTTACAACTTTTTTCCATTTAAAAATATCGCTTTGGAGCAGATTGGCAAACGCTTCTGGGGAAATGGTATAGGCATCGGCGCCTACCGCAGCTAACCGTTCAACCACATCCTGCTGGCTCACAATATCTGCGATATCGGCATTAATTTTCTTAACCACGGCTGCCGGCGTATGAGCTGGAGCTAATAAGCCAAACCATGGACTCAACTCAAGCCCAGAAACTCCTCCTTCAGAAAGGGTCGGAATGGATGGAAATTTCGCCGTACGCTTCGTCCCGGTCACGCCAAGCGCACGCAGATTGCCGCTGCGAATAAAACCGGCGGCCGACGGCAGGCTGCTAAAGGTTACTTGGATCTGCCCGCTGATGGTATCGGTTAATGCCGCGGCAGCGCCTTTGTAGGGTACATGAACCATCTTCACGCCCTTAGTAGTATTGACGATTTCACCCAATAAGTGATTGAGCGAACCGTTGCCAGCCGATCCGAAATTAACCTTACCAGGATTCGATGCGGCATAGGCAATCAAATCCTGCACGGACTTAGCCGGGAGATTGTTATTAGCGAGCAGTACAAACGGCACGGTTGCGACAGTTGCTATTGGCGAAAAATCCGTAAAAGGGTCATAGGGCAATTTGTTGTAAATGGCCCCATTAATCGCCTGGGTGCCGACATAGCTCATCAGCAGGGTGTACCCATCGGCTGGCGCCTTGGCCACGAAATCGGTGCCGATGTTGCCGCCCGCCCCAGGTTTATTCTCCACCACTACCGGCTTCCCCCACCGCTCGGACAATTTTGCTCCAATGGTACGAGCTATGATGTCCGATGCGCCTCCTGGCGTCTGCGGCACGATAATGGAAACGGTTTTTTCCGGGAAATTTTGCGCCAGTGCGTTGGCGTTGATTAGTATTGCAGCAAGCAGGCCGGCAACATGTAGTTGCTTAAGCATAGTTAGTCCCTTTGTTAGGTGGCCGTATATAGTAATGCTGATGACGCTCAGCGCGGCGTGTCACCCGCCAGGGTAATCCGGTGCATGATCCGGCGATATCCGTGGTAGTCATTAATTGGATTGTGCTGTACACAGCGGTTGTCCCAAAATGCTAGCGATCCGGGCTGCCATACGAAACGACAGGTGAATTCAGGTCTTATCTGGTGCTGGAACAGGTATTGAAGGATAGGGGCGCTCTCCTCCTCAGTCATGCCCTTAAAATATGCCGTATGAGCTACATTCACATAAAGCGCCTTCCGACCCGTCTCCGGGTGCGTACGGACGACTGGATGTTCTGCCACATATTGCTTGCTTGCGCCTTCACGGCCATTGGATGAAATCCGATCTTCCCGGGTCTTGGATACGTCTGCCTTCGCCGATGTACTAACGCCTACCAACCCTTCTAGGAGTTGCTTCATGCGGTCGGACAGCGACTCATAAGCGAGATACTGATTCGAGAACAGAGTATCGCCACCAAAGGGTGGAATTTCTCGGGCCAGGAGCATGGAACCCATTGGCGGTTGCTCCAGGTAGGTGGTATCGGAATGCCATATCCCGCCAAAGTTATGGCGCTCATGTTCGAGCTTGGCCACGGCGATGATGACTGGATAACCGTCGACGCCTTTCACAAAAGGGTATTCGATCGGCTGTCCCATGCTTTCGGCAAAAGCAAGAAACTGAGCAGGCGTCAGATCTTGATCGCGAAAAAAAATGACACCGTGATCGAGAAAGATACTCCTAATTTCGGCAGCAAGCCCTTGGGAAAGACTTTGGGAGAGATTTACTCCGTGGATTTCTGCACCGAGAGCTCCGGCCACCCGCTTTACTTGAATTTTTGTCATGTCAATGCTTGTCTCTTTATAAACATGCGCAGGCGAAGGAATGCGCATGCGATTTGAAGGCTGGATCTAATCAAGAAGAAATGTCGTCGACGATGAAGACGACAAGCAATCCCTTGTAGTGAATTGCTAAAAAATCAATGCGCACAACTTGTAGAGTTTGCGTATGAAGTTCGTCCGGAACTTTTGGAAGTTCGCTAATCATACCTTGCTGCGCTAATCGTTGAAATTCATTTATGCTAACGCCACTCATCGAAGAAGATATCCATTTCCCATCTGCAGCGGTACCAATTGATGAGTTCTGCACTTGCTTCCAGCGTCGTGGCCACCGGGTTGGTCAGCAGACGCCACTGGATCGGTTTAACGCTGTCAGGTCCGTTGTCTCTTGTGCTAATACCGCAGTGACCTCAATGGCCTGTGCATCCGGTGCCTGTAGCGTGCAACGCCGGGCCGACACCTGCTGCACAACTTGGCGTGCTTTCTGCCCTTTACCCGCTGCCAGATAAAACCGAAGCTCCCCAAGACCATGTGCCTAGGCAAAGCCACCCCACAGCTTCTCCTGCTGGCCGACCAGTTTGCGGTTATGGGCCGAACGAATCAGCCAGTCCACCGGCGTGCCCAACGCGCTGGCCTGGACCATCCAGTCAAGGAAATCACTTTCCCGATCTGTCACGTACACCAGGCGCGTCTCCAGCAGCAAGCTGACTTGCTCTGCGAGGCGTGCATACCTTTCCAGCAAGCGACAGCTTTCTTTGGCGCCGGCCGGCAGACTGCGACTGCCCATCTTTGACGCATCCTGTACCCACATCCAGGCGTCCAGCACGCCGAGCGGTTCACGCTCCGGGCTGACTGCATAAGCTTGATGCAGATACATGCCGCGCTGGGCAGGAAAGCTCAGCGTGCCCAGGCCTTCGGTCTGCTGGCCGTTAAAGTCCAACTCCGTCGTACTGGATGCAAGAATATCTTCCCAGCCAATATCCTCCTGCGCCAGAAATCGGTAGGCCAACTGCGTTTCAACCGAGCCATTGCAGGCATGAGGATTGCTGGCCGTCGGCTTGTCTGCCAGCCGATCCAATAGCGTGATGGAACGCTTGTTAAGCCGCGCAGCGCCCAAATCGATTCCTGCCAGTTCTTGCGCTGCCCAGTCCTGGCTCATGACTGCCTCCACTAAAAATTATAAAACCAGCAGCTGCAGATTCAGTTATGTGTAACGAGCTGCCTTAGGCGGTATCAGTGACCGTTGCGCTACCATCTTTGTACTGCACCCGAATAGATCGCCCCTCGAGGGAAGGCAATGAGGCTTCAAGGAGTGCACGCTGGTGCCGTGCGATAGTATTGCACCTTACGTCCCGGTACACATAGGTCTCGTCCATCCCAAGCACTTTCCGGAATAGCTGCCACTTTGCTCGTTCATTTTCCTGAACTCCATCGTGGAGGGAAGCAGAAACGCTGCCGCTTTGGCAAGGGTAAGATCTTTGACGGCTGTATTTGGTAAGGGTACAAGCATGTGGGGACAGCTTTGATCGCCCTGCCATTGGTTTGCGAAGGCCGTTTTTCAAAATCTTTTCGGTTGTCAGGCGCGACTGGCTGAAAGGACGCCGGTACCGTTATTGACTTGGCCGGCGACACAACTCTATTGCGGCGATAATTTTTTGATTGACTAACGAGGGCCACAACACCGCATATGGGTAAGTTATGGTTGCTCCAAGCCTCTTTCTGAAGTCCATAACAGTCTCAAGCTTTCCGAATGCAGCCGGACATCATGAAGATAAGGCGATGATGCCCGGCTGTACGGAACGGCCACATGCGGCATGCGCAGCCGGCATGGCGCGCAGGCACTGACTACGCGCCTCGCTTTAGGGCGCCTTGACCGTGATGACGATGCTGCTGAAGTACGCCGCCACCAGCGCAATGTCCTGGTCCGACAAGTTCTTGGCCATGGCATTCATCATTTCATTCTCGCGTTTGCCCGACTTGTAGTCCTTCAGCGCCTTGACCAGATAGCCTTCATTCTGCCCTGCCAGATTGGGCGCATCCGGCACCTTGGCTACGCCGTCGGGGCCATGGCAGACAAAGCACTGGCCAGCCTTCGCCTTGGCGGCTGCCATGTCCGCCGCCAGCGACGGGCCGCTGCCGGCAGCGGCCAGCGCCGCCAGCAGCAAGGCGACGGCCTGCTTATTGCGCTGCATAGGACACCCGGTAAATCGCGCCGGCATAGTCATCCGACACCAGGAGCGATCCGTCCGGCAGCGTCGCCACATCCACCGGGCGGCCGAGGTATTCCTTGTTAGGCGTCAGCCAGCCTTCGGCAAACACTTCGGTCTTGTCGGCGGTGCCGTCGGCCTTCAGCGAGGTGTACATCACCCGGGCGCCCACTGGCGTGGTGCGGTTCCACGAGCCATGCTGGGCGCTGAAGATGCCGCCCTGGTACTTGGCCGGGAACATGGAGCCGCGATAGAACGTCAGTCCGAGGTCGGCTGCATGCGCGGCCATTTCGACTTGCGGGAAGACGACGTTGGCCGGCGGGTTGTCATCCTTGTATTCCACGGTGCGAACCTTGCCGCCGCCATACCAGGGAAAGCCGAAATGCTGGCCGGCCTTGGTGGCGCGATTGATTTCGCCCGGCGGCGTGTCGTCGCCCATGCCGTCAACCTGGTTGTCGGTGAACCAGAGGGTCTTGTCCTTGGGATTGAAGTCCAGGCCCACGGAATTGCGCACGCCCTGCGCAAACACCTCGCGGTTCTTGCCGTCCCGGTCCATGCGCAGGATGCCCATCATGCCCGTCTTCGCATAGATCGGCAGCTTGTCCTTGGCCGGCACGTTGAACGGATTGCCCATGGTGATGTAGAGCTTGTTATCCGGGCCGATGCGGCAGGTGCGGGCGCCGTGATTGAAGCTCTCCTCTTCCACCGGGATCAGCTGCCCCTGCGGCACCACGGTGGCCGCGGCCACATCCGGCCCCTCATAGAAGAACTCGGCGGCCGGGAATGCCAGCACCCGGTTATGCTCGGCCACATACAGAATGCCGTCCGGCGAGAAGCACACGCCGTTGGGCACCTTCATGCTGATGGAAGGCGAAAATGGTTTGACCTCATCCGCCACGCGGGTCTTGGCCCGGTCGGTCACTGCCCAGATCTGGGTCTTGCGGGTGCCGACGAACAGGATGCCAGTCGACGGACCGACCGCCATGTGGCGCGCATCCGGGACGATGGCATACAGGTCGATCTTGAAGCCCGGTGGCAGCTTGATGTTCTTCAGGTTGTTACGGATTGCCTCGGCCTTGGCGCCCGTCTGGGGAATGGTCTCCATATTGAGATTGGCGCCGGTGGACTGGAAGTTCTCCAGCTTCTTCATGTTGTCCTGTGACATGGCGGCCAGCGGCACAGAGAGAGCAACGACCGAGGCAACGATAGGGCCCTTGATATTCATCTTGTCTCCATCAGAATTTTGAATATTTGTGTTGAGATCATGCGCTACTGCAAGTCAGCTTAATCTATTTCTCCCTTTCAAGGTTTGAAGGCAATCAACTCCTCCTATTTGTTATTTCAGATAACTCAGTTAAGTCACTAAACTTGTCAAGTGCTTGAACGTGTTGAATGAGATAGCCCTCTAGAACGCCGGATACAGTTTATGCGTTATCTTACGCATAGGAATAAGACTGTGAATATGACTAGAACTAACGAAAAGATCGAAGTAGTCACCGTGAGCGAGCAGCGGCGCCGGCGCTGGTCCACCCAAGAGAAAGCAGACCTGGTTCGCCTGACCTACGAACCCGGCGTGAGCGTGTCGTTGGTGGCACGACAGCATGGCGTCGCCGCCAGTCAGTTGTTCAATTGGCGCAAGCTGGACCGGGAAGGCGCGTTGATTGCTGTGGCGTCCGGTGAGTCGGTCGTGCCGGCCAGCGAACTGGCTAATGCCCGCGCACAGATTGCTCAACTCCAGCGGCTGCTGGGCAAGAAGACCATGGAGAACGAGATTCTCAAGGAGGCAGTCGAGCTTGCTCGAGAGCGAAAGTGGATTGCGCGCTCACCCTTGTGCGGCAAGGACGACCAGTGAAGACGGTCTGCCTTGCACTCGGGGTGGCGCGCTCCAATGTGCATGAGAAAGCACAGCGGCCTGACGACTGGGTCGATGGCCGCACCGCTGCCTGTGTCGATCCGGATTCCGATGCCTTGCTGGTCGATGCAGTGCGCGCTGAAATCGCTTCATTGCCGACCTATGGCTACCGCCGTGCTGGTGCACTGGCCAATCGCACGCGCAGCCATATTGGCCTGTCTACGGTCAACCACATGCTGTAATTGCATTTACTGCATGCTCTAATGGCTGGACTTACCTTCCGTGGAGGGCAACATGGACCAGTATGTGGGATTGGATGTTTCGCAGAAATCAACAGCAATTTGCGTTATTGACCAGGACGGTAGGCAGCTTTGGCGTGGCAGCTGTGATACTTCTCCAGGTTCGATTGCCGCAGTCTTGCAGCAACACGCGCCTCGGCTCCAGCGGGCCGGTATGGAAACTGGCCCGCTGGCTGTATGGCTTTATCATGGACTACGGCACTTGGGTGTGCCTATTCACTGTATCCATGCCCGTCATGTCCATGCTGTCCTGACGACTCAGCTTAACAAGACTGACACTAACGATGCGCATGGTATTGCGCAATTGACCCGGACCGGCTGGTATCGTCCTGTCGAAGTCAAAAGCATGGCAAGTCATGAAGTGCGACTGCTCCTGCGCGCACGCCACAAGCTAGTAGGTTTGCGTACGGCCATGTACAACCAGATACGGGGCACCCTTAAAACCTTTGGTGTTGTCTTGCCAGCGGGTAAAGGAATGACCTTCGAGCAGCTGGTACTGTCCCAAACACCGCGCTCCTCGCTGATCCAATACGTGATCCACGCGTTGCTTGATACCTGGCGTCATTTAAATCTACAGATCCGGGACTTCGACAAAGCTATTGCTCGCCTTGCCAGCGTCAGCCATGTCTGCCGGCGGCTCATGACCGTTCCAGGTGTGGGTTCACTTACCGCTGTCGCCTTTGCCTCAGCGGTAGACGATCCCGCGCGCTTCAAGCGACTGCAAGACATTGGACCGTATCTCGGACTGACACCGAAGAAGTATCAGTCCGGAAATGTAGACCGACAAGGCAATATATCCAAAACCGGGTGTCCTTTGACTCGGCAGCTGCTGTTCGAGGCAGCCGGCATAATGATTACCCGACTGAAGAAAGAATGCGCATTGCGGCAATGGGCGCTTGGGCTTGCTTCTCGTTGTGGTTTGCGAAAGGCAACCGTTGCGGCGGCACGCAAACTAGCTACGGTACTGCTCACGCTATGGCGGCAGGACAAAGACTTCGTCCTCAGCTCGGCATAGCAGAGCATATCGAACAATCAGGTACAGCTCTCTGACCGATTACGTCGCCGTGGCGATTCCTTGTAACGCTTTGCAGCTGAATGGACTACGGGAATCACATTGGAACGTCACAGCGACTATACATTCTGGCAGCATGTGGTGACACGAAACAGTCGTGATCACGAAGACGACAACGAAACAGCGGAGAGCGTGTGCCGAATGACTTAACTGACGGAGAAAATATGATGTCAGCTACTTGACTGCAATTAGACGACAAGCGGTACTACAGAGTGATGAAGCAGTATGGCCTGTTGCTGCCGAAGGCGCCCAAACGCCGCCTCAGTAGTCGTCCCCATGAAGGCAAAGTGGCAGTGACCGAATTCAACCGGCGCTGGTGTTCCGACGGCTTTGAGATTGCCTGCGACAATGGCCAGGTCGTCACCGGCACCTTTACCAAGGACTGCTGTGATCGCGAGATCATCGCCTGGCGTGCTTGGTCAGGCCGCGGCCTGCCGGGAGAGCCAGTACGCGAAATGCTCATTGAAGCGGTGGAAAAACGCTTTGGCGACGTCGATGCCAGCCCAGGTACGTTGGAATTCTTGAGCGACAACGGTGGCGCCTACCGCGCTCATGAGACTCATGCCATCGCCAAGCAGCTGGGCCTGACGCCGACTCATACACCGGTTTGCAGTCCTCAGTCCAATGGCATGGCCGAAAGCTTCGTCAATACGCTCAAGCGAGACTACGTCAGCCAGATGGACTGCAGTACAGCGGCCGCCGTTCTAAGCCAATTGCCGGACGTCTTTGAACACTTCAATGAGGTCCATCCCCATTCTGCGTTGAAATGGAAATCGCCTCGCATGTACAGGAGGGAGTTGGTGCGTCAGGCTTAGAAAATGACGCAAACTAAGCGCTAGACCGTGTCCGGTGATATGGGGGCAAGATCAGTTCTCTGCGGTCATATTGTCGCTGCCACATCGTGATGCTATGTGGATTGCCGATTTTGTACATAGCCGCCAGCTCGCGGCAGGACAGGTTTTCAGCTGCGAGGCGGTGCAGCACTTCCAGCTTGAATCACACGTGTATCGACAGCGCTGGCGAACAAGCCCGTCACTGCCGTGATGATGATATGCCCCGACCTATCTCCTAACAAGGCTGTCAGCGATGTCGAACTTGGCGGCGAGGATTTTGCATCCTCCCTTGCCAGAAAGGTATGCCCGGACCACCTTCCGTTTGAACTTGAGGCCGAACGTCCTCATAAAACCTTCAGGATTGTTTCCAACTCCTGGGGGTCAGTTCAATTTCCGACCGACCATAAATTGAAGGCCAACACTTTTTTCAATTATTTTTTTCTTTTATTTTATCTAATTCAATTTGTAATGTTTTACAGACGGAGCCCACGAGTTTCCGCTCCTCTTCGTTAGCCCCCTCGTTCGCTGATTTTATACACGAGTCAACCCGACTTTTTGCGAGACGCATCTTTTTCTGCTGTGTCGACTCTTCGCAGCCTAAAAAGCAGGTCAGGATCAATGGCAAGAGCATAGCCTTATGGAGCCGGCTGTTGTTTTGTAATTTTTTCAAGCTCGTGTCACCAGTCCAGGTGTTCCAAGGGATTCGAGCAGTTCTTTCGAATTCCTGTCGTCGTTAATATTACGATTGTAACTTATAGCGTTTAACAAAATGGATTTTTCGCTGTCACAGCAACTCGTCGATCCCTATCGTGGCGAGGCACTATGGCACGCGAACTTGTTGATGATGAATTGTGGGAAATAATCCAGCCACTACTGCCAGTCAGGCAGCGGCGCAAGACCCATCCCGGCCGCAAACCACTCGATGACAGGCGTGTGTTGACCGGCATCTTGTTTGTTTTACGGTCTGGCATCCCATGGGAGATGCTGCCCCAGGAGATGGGCTGTGGCTCGGGCATGACTTGCTGGCGCCGGGTGCATGCCTGGCAAAAGGCTGGGGTGTGGCAGGCACTCCACCGTGTGCTGCTGGATAAACTGCGGGGTGCGGACAAGCTTGATTTCTCCCGTGTCGTTGCCGACAGTTCGTCGGTGCGCGCAGTGCATGGCGGAAAAAAACTGGACCGAATCCAACCGATCGCCGCAAGGCGGGCAGCAAACATCATCTCCTCGTCGACGCGCAAGGGATTCCGGTCAATGTCATTCTGACCGAGGCCAACCGGCATGACGTCACCCAGTTGTTGCCGTTGGTCGAAGGGGTGCACCCAATTCGCGGCAAGCGCGGACGGCCGTTGAAAAAGCCTGGGTCTGTTCAGGCAGATCGTGCCTACGATAGCCGCACCCATCGCCTGGCGTTGGAACAGCGAGGCATTCGGCACCAGATTGCCAGGCGACGAACTGCGCACGGTAGCAACCTGGGCAAGACGCGCTGGGTCGTCGAACGCACCATCGCCTGGCTACATCAATTTCGACGACTGCGCGTACGCTACGAACGATTGCCCTCAATGCACGAAGCCTTCCTTTACCTGGGATGTGCCCTTATTTGTTGGCGCACTTTAAAAAACTCATTTTGTTAGACGCTGTAAAAAATCGCGTCTTTTTAAAGCGATTCGTCTCATTTCTTACAAATCGTTTTCGAAAACTCAGTGCCTCTTGATCAGCCTACAGACTTGCTTTCCATTCTGCTTTTCTTACGAAAACGCCGACTTGGGAGAAACCCATGCGTAATCGTTTTCCCCCGAACGCTTTGCTTTATATAACGCCTTATCCGCTGCGCGGACAAGCGATGCACGATCGTGAGCATCATCCGGATAAAATGCGATGCCGATGCTGATCGTCAAACGTAGCTCTACTCCGTTAATGTCAAACGGCTCTTCCATGGCACGCAACATTCGGGTGGCCGACTTGCTCACCTCATTTTTATTTGAGATCTGATGCAGCAAAAAGATAAATTCATCTCCGCCAATGCGGGCGAGCGTATCTTCCTGCCGCTTGTTTTCCTGAAGCCGCCGGGCTGTCGCCTTCAACAAGTGGTCACCATATAAATGCCCGTGACAATCGGGCACCTCGAATAACACGTGATTTCGCCGTCGTCAGCGAGCCAAGCGTTTGAACGTGTCCAACAACGCGCTAGCGTCGTCGTTTCCCGACCTCTTTTTCAGAGTGTGCTGCTCGTTTTCGGCGGTCCGGACGGACCTCGGGCGTCAGAATGCCTCGACCCCGGCCTCCCTCAGATAGATGAGACGCTGCAGGTTGTAAGCAGCGACCTTCCAGTTCAGGTGCAGCCTTGCGCGTGCCAGGCCAATGGAGCGCAGCGTCTTGCCGCCCATCTGTGCCAGGCCCGCGAACACGTGCTCGATGCGTGCACGCGTTTTGGCGATGCGATGATTGCGCCGCTGCTGGGCCTCGGAGATTGGCTTGTCCTTGCTGCCTTTGCGCTGGATGTGCATGCGCCAGCCCTGTTTGCTCAGTCGCGCTTCGCGTTCGCCATCGACATACCCCTTGTCGGCCAGGATGTCCCGGTTCGTGTTGGCGGGATCGAGCACGTCCTCGAAATGCGTGGTGTCGTGTTCGCTTGCCGTGCTCACCTTGATCTTGCGCACCAGCTTGTAGCGCTTGTCGGCGTTGGCCGAAACCTTGTAGCCGAAGTAGGACTTGCCGTGTTTCTTCGTCCAGCGCGCATCCATATCCTTCTGGCGCCGTTTGGCCGGCTTCCAGTCTGCCGGCATTGCGCCTTCGCTGACGATGACTTTCTCTTCCTTGCTCAGCGACTGCCTGGGCGCCTCCACGATGCTCGCGTCGATCATCTGGCCGCCGCGCGCAATGTAGCCGTGCCCGGCCAGCTGGCGATTAACGGCATCGAACACGCTCTCGCTGGCGCCGGCCTGGATCAAGCGCTCCTTGAAGGTCCAGATCGTCGTCCGGTCCGGGATCTGGCTGCTGGCGCGTAACCCGACGAAGCGCTGGAAACTCAAGCGGTCGAGCAGTTGGAATTCCATCTGCTCATCACTCAGGTTGAATAGCTGCTGGATCAACAGCACACGCACCATCAGTTCGGTGGGGAAAGGCGGACGACCGCCGCGCTCGCGGCTGGGGCGCGGTGCCGCAAGGTCGACCTCCGCAGCAAGGGCGGCGAAGTCGACATGCTTCTCCATCACCTGCAGCGCATCGCCAAGTTTGTTCAGCTTGGCTTCGCGCTCCTGGTCGGCAAACAGACTGGTCTTGATCATGAAAATTTACGTCAAGTTTGGGGCGCTCACATCTTGCCAGACTCTCAGAGGTAATGAAATGGTCACCCTCCACCTTACAGGCGGTTACGCTTGTAAGGTGTTTTTACCTTCTGAGCGAGGAGACCATCATGCAAGACGTCATACTGATCGGCATTGACCTTGGGAAGCACTCTTTCCACCTCCACGGCCAAGACGCCCATGGCAAAGCGGTGTTCCGCAAGAAGTGCTCCCGCAAGCAGCTCATTACCTTCCTCGCTACGTTTCATCCCTGTACCGTTGTCATGGAAGCCTGTGCCGGCGCCCATCATATGGCGCGGCACCTGATGACGTTTGGCCACCAAGTCAAGCTCATCAGTCCTCAGTTCGTCCGTCCCTTCGTCAAGGGAAACAAGAATGACTTTATTGACGCCGAAGCGATCTGCGAAGCTGCCTCCCGTCCCAACATGCGCTTTGTCACACCAAAAACTGAAGTACAACAGATTCTCAGCGCCCTGCATCGTGTAAGGGAATCGCTTGTTCGTGACCGGGTCAAGGCCTCCAATCAGATCCACGGCTTTCTGCTGGAATTCGGTATCAGTCTTCCCATCGGTTCAGCCGCCATCAAACGCCTTCCTTCCGTGCTGGCAGAACACCCGCTGCCAGCACGGCTGATTGCCATTCTCAATCGCCTGCACGCTCACTACAAGTACCTGGACGAACAGATTGCTGAAGTGGAGAAGGAATTGCAGCTGCAGCTGCAGGAAGACGATCTGGGGCAGCGACTGATGGCGGTGCCGGGTGTCGGGCCAATTACGGCCAGCCTGTTGTCGGCCGAGCTTGGCGATGGTAAGCAGTACAGCTGCGGGCGAGACTTCGCGGCCTCCGTTGGCCTTGTGCCGCGCCAGTACAGTACAGGAGGACGAGCCACTCTCTTCGGGATTAGTAAGCGAGGGGATAAGAATCTGCGCCGCCTGCTGGTGCTGTGTGCCAGGTCGTACATGCAGCGTCTGGACAAGCAGAAAGGAATGCTGGCGGACTGGGTCCGCGCGATGCTGTCACGCCGACATTCCAATGTCGTCGCTTGTGCATTGGCTAATAAACTGGCTCGCACAGTTTGGGCGCTTGCTGCCCGCCACACCGAATACCGCGCCGCTCAGGCTTCAAAGGCAGCCTGAGCGGCGTACAAAATTGAGTAGTACGAAGTACCCACCTGGTTTTGCGACTGTAGAAATTGGATGACGTGAACGGCATAACGGCCTGGCAGATAACCTGATCGAAAAACCGGCTCTCGAAGCCGCCGAGGTTTTTAGGACTGCCGGGCGCGACTTTCATCGTGGCGCGGAGAAACGCCCTCCAATCAGACGCCGTATAGATTTAGGCAAGCCAATCACAAAACCCAAAATCTACCCTTGCAAAAAGGAGGGTGACCATAGATTTTTCGAGGTGCCCAATCGTTCACCTGCTTGAAACCATCAAGGTCCAAATACATCAGTGCCATCGCGTGTCCGTCGCGAGTGGCATACGCGATGCCGTAGTCAATACGTTCTTCCAGTAACACCCTGTTCGATAAGCCCGTCAACGGATCATGAAGCGCACGTTCCTTCTGCAAGCGACCGTATTCCTTTGCTGCCTTGTATAGAAGGCGGACTTCCAAAGCATTCCGCATCCGAATTCGCAACTCGGAAAAATCATAGGGTTTGAGGACGAAATCGCGAGCTCCAGCTTGAAGAACAGTATGCATGAGCGTTTTGTCGGCAGTAATGGCAAGCACCGGCAAGTAGGGATCCATACCGGTTGCCCGCAACGCATTCATGACGCTGAGCCCGCTCATATCAGGCATGTGCATGTCGAGCAAGATTAAGTCATAGTGGTTTTTGCTATGTAGTGGGGCCACTAGGCTCGGTTTGGTGCACACGGATACCTGATTGTAGTCATACAGACGAAGAATTTCCTCTAAAGACCAGGCATTGCGCTCGCAATCGTCCGCGACCAGAATTTTTGCATTCCGAATGTCTTCGTCGGTGATCATGAACTTATCTTAGGCGCCTCATCAAGGTACACATTACTCAGCTATACACCGAGGCCATAATTAATGGCATCAATACTTCTTTTCTAAAATCATACTTGTTTTTTATTTTTGGCGATTAATTTTCGCTAATTTCGAGAAATCTTAGCGGATCAACTTTCCATCTAGCTGGCGGCTCCGCACGAAGGATCTTGTCAGCCACACCAAGTGCAGGGGTTTTGGACAGGTCGACCTTTTGCGGGGGAATATAGGTATTCGAGCGGGTGCTGAAAAACACGTTCACGGTCGGCTTTAGCAGGTTTTCTGGATGCTGCTGCGTGACTACGGCGAGACGCCCTGACTGAAGAAGAACGAGCGAACCTGCGGGATAGATACCAAGGCAGCGGATAAATGCCTGTACAAGGTGGGCACTATACTGTGTATTGCTCCATTCATGAAGTTTACCTAATGCAATTGCTGGCGAGATCGCCTGATGATAGCAACGCTCCGCTGTGATTGCATCGTAGACGTCCACAATGGCAGCCATCTGGGCCAGTTCACTAATTTCATTACCATGCAGTCTATCTGGATAGCCGCCACCATCAAGTCGTTCATGGTGACGAAGTGTTATCTCAAGCGGTATTCCGCCGATGCCTGAAATGGTAGACAGAATTGCATGTCCTTCCAATGGATGACGTTTAATGACATCAAATTCTGCATCCGTCAGGCGTCCCGGCTTGTTCAGAATAGCATCGGGCACGTGGGATTTGCCGATGTCATGCAGCAGACCGCCCAAGGCTGCTTGGTAGGTTTCCTGCGGGTGCTTGTGAAGCGAATGACAGAATGCGGCAAGTAGTGCGCATACGCCAACAGAGTGGAGAAAGGTGTAATCGTCCTTATTTCTAATTTGAAGCAGTGCAAGCAGCGCGCTGGAATTGCGGGTAATGGAGTCAACTATGTCTTGCACTACCGGTTGCACGCGCTCTAGTTCAATAATTTTCCCCAGTCGCGCGTCCTGCATCAGATTACGTACCAGATGGATAGCCTGTGTCTTGATGAGTCGGGCACGCACCAACTCTTCAGAAAAGGAAACAGCTCCCGCCTGAACCGGTACGTCCTCATTGGCTTGCGCTTCTTCCTTCTGCACAGGTAGCAGAATTACGGGTTCATTACTGGCCTCCTGGGGTGGATCATGGCCTTTTTCCGTATCGATCTCCAGTTCCGTGATGCCTGCTTCGATAATTTTCTGAATTTCCTCGCTGGAGGTAATTCGAAAACGGTTTCTGAGAAAGGGATGCGCTGTCCAGTTACGCGAAAGGGCATGCACATACATGCCGATCCGAAGCTTGTGTGTTGAGATTTTCTTGATCATGCTGATTTCTTCTCTTCTCTTCTCTTCTCTTCTCTTCTCTTGTTGTTTTAAGTAGCTTGAAAAAAATATAAGCTGCACAGTTGAGCCGTCGGGCGCGGGAAAACCGCTGCCACATGCTTGGGAGATTTCTTTTCCTTGGAGTCATAGGCAGGCACGAGCATTGAGTGGATGTTGTGCATGCGCATGAATAGTCAGAAGCGCCGGTAAGAATCCATAGTTAAAATTCTTCCCAACTATCAGCAGCGGTGATGGTGGTTGCGTTTTCGCGCGTGGGTACTCGAAGGTGTGTTGACCCAGGGCGATCGTTGCGTGGTAACACGAGGCTGGGGGACGCTTTTCCTTTGACGTGACCGTGTGTTGAGGCCGGGATCACGGCCGCTACCGCAGTACGGCTTTGGTCCAGTTGAAATACACTGACGGCTTGTGCCAATTGGGCAGACTGGTCCTGCAGCGACTCTGCCGCCGCTGCGGCTTCTTCCACAAGGGCTGCATTCTGCTGTGTCACCTGATCCATCTGACTGATGGCCTTGTTTACCTGTTCGATTCCAACGCTTTGCTCTTGGCTGGCGGCGGTGATTTCCGCCATCATGTCGGTTACGCGTTTCACGCTAGTCACTATTTCGTCCATGGTGCTACCGGCTCGCGCCGCCAGTTTGCTGCCGGCATCCACCTTTTCGACCGAATTGCCAATTAGTTCCTTGATTTCCTTCGCAGCAGCAGCACTTCGCTGGGCCAAGCTGCGCACTTCCGTGGCAACCACTGCGAAGCCACGTCCCTGTTCCCCAGCCCGCGCTGCTTCCACCGCGGCGTTCAGCGCCAAGATGTTGGTCTGAAAAGCAATGCCATCAACGACACTAATGATATCGACAATCTTTTTTGCCGAATCATTAATGGCGCCCATGGTGTCAACCACCTGCGTTATCACGAACCCACCCTTGGTGGCGATGTCAGAAGCTGCGAGTGCCAATTGATTGGCTTGCCGTGCATTGTCTGCATTCTGCTTAACGGTAGAGGTGAGTTCTTCCATGGAAGAAGCGGTTTCTTCCAGCGAACTTGCCTGTTGCTCGGTGCGGGAAGATAGATCGAGGTTCCCGACTGCAATTTGGCTAGAAGCCGTGGCGATCGTATTCGTACCGGTACGCACTTCAGTGACGATTTTGACCAAATTCTCATTCATTTTCCTAAGGGCGTGCAAAAGTAGACCAGTCTCGTCATTTGCGGTGCTCTCTATGTGACTGGTCAAATCGCCAGACGCGACTGTATCTGCTACTCTGAGTGCCTCATGAACTGGTCCAACGATCGAGCGGGTAAGAAATAGGCCGAAAAAAATAGCCAATGCAGTCGCAAAAGCCGATAAAACCATCATTGTTCTGCTGGCAGAATTGGCCTGATTAATTGCGATTTTACTGTCGCTATCCATCAGCTCTTTTTCAAAATCGAGCAAACGTTCTGTCGCTGCTGTATAGCTTGCATAAACAGGCAGTATTTCCTTAAAGAGGAAGTCTGTTGCCTCCTCTTTACGTCCTTCTTTAATTAACTTAACTACTGTGCCGCGCATCACTATGTACTGCGCGCGGGCAACGCTCATTGCCTTGTACAATTCTTTTCCTTTAGGGAGAGAAAGACGAATCTCCAATGCACTGTTAGCTTCGCTTGCCTTTTTGCTACTGACCGCGATCGCGTCGATAAATTTTGCTGCTTCTTCAGGATTCCTTGCGAGCATTGCATTGCGAAGGTTGCGCGCACCAACATCGCTTTCCCTGGTTAAATCATTGAGTAAAGCGACTTTCTTATAAGTGTCGTTGACAACACGATCCACCGTCGAACCATTTGCAGACAATCGATTAATTCCGACGGTCGCCACGACAATCATCATGAGGATGATCGTGCCAAAACCGATGCCTAAGCGCATCCCTATTTTCAAGTTTTTCATTTCATGCTGTTCTATAAAGTATTTAGGAAAATTTATGTGCGCTGTAGCGCTGTGCTGGAATTCAATCAATTAGGCCCATCTCATCCGGCAACGTGAGCCAGCCTATTCGAAAAGCATAATAATGCGGCCGTTTCCGTTTCCAAGCGGCTTAGATAACCGGCGTCTATTCCAGCACCCAGTTTCGACGATGGCTTGATTTGTCTGGCCGACATAAATACGACGTCCGACACAGCATCGACAGCTATGTCCACAGTACGATTAGCAATTGTGAATTCAATGGCAACAATGAAATTGTCATAAATTTGCTACCTAAGATTCAAAGGGATATAGGGGTCGGAAACGGGCACGTTCAGATCGTAAAGGGTAAGTATTTTCCTAATTAAGTCAGAAGTATTGGCGATGCGCGTTTCAGGGTCATAGCCGCGGATCTCCTGCACTTTGAATATATTAAGGCCATGTTCTTCGTACCGAATCTGAATGCGAGAATTTCAGATGCATCAACCTTTGTACCTATTTTCATCATCTTAATTGCCCTTAACTTCACTACGCAATATAGTGCAACGAAGCAATAAATTCTGCAAGGAAATATATTTAGTTATGAAAAAAACATACAGCTTTTGGCTTATGCTAAGAGGTGTTATCCATCGCAAGCCTGGCATATGCGTGGCAATCTGAGGGAAAAAGGCGGCGGAAAAGGGGCTTTTGGGCTACGAAGCACGTTCGCTGCAACAAATTTGATGACAATATTCTATGACTTAAGCCCGAGTGAAAAATGTTCATCTTTTTGATGATTAATCTTCATCGCTGTTTTTTTTGGTTTTGTCGCGTTAGCGTGCTAAAGATAGAACGGTGCCGGTAAGGTCATGTGCCCATTACTTTGGAGCTAATGTCAAATCTGGTGTACGGCCGGTCTGAAGCATAGGAGGAGCATCAGGCGGTGAGTTTCTGTTGTTCCGGCGGATTGTCCTGCACCGGGATGCCATCCTTGAACGGTACGCCGTCCAGCAACGGCTGAATTCGGTCGGCGCCGCGAATCCGGCGCCACGATTTCTCTGCCTCTTCCATCAGCTTGAATGCCAGCCCCAAGAACGTAGCCCGCGACAGGCAATTCCTGGCCCGCGTGGTTCGATGCCGCACCGTGGCAAACGTTGATTCGATCGGATTGGTGGTCCGTACATGCTGCCAATGCTCCGCCGGGAAGTCATAAAACGCC
>NZ_JACYOX010000003.1 GCF_015352955.1 Noviherbaspirillum soli | reverse complement strand
CTTCCAGCCAGCCGCGTTCGTCCGCCGTCAACTTCAGCACATATTTTCGGTTCATTGCGATCTCCTTCCCGACAACCTCCCGTTAGATCGCTTTAAAACCGAAAAATGTCCTGTGTCAGACTACTAGAACGCGGCCTGCATGCCGTCCCTGATCCGTTGATTCCTGGTCACGATGCGCACCTTCAGTCCAGGGGTAATGGCGCGGGCTGCCATGATGGCCGCCGACAGTGCGGCGATCGAGAGGTCTTCATGTGCCGGCATTTCAGACAGAACCTCGAGCGTGACAAGTTTGCACCGGTGTTGCCTGGCCTCGTGGAACAATGCCGCGTATTCGCCTGCGATGCGCGCGCCGTCAGGCAAACCGTTCTTCAGCGAACAAGGCTGGGCAAGGAAGTAAAGATGCGTTCGGGCATGGCTGCCCAGCAGCTTGCGCGGTACGACGCGGGACACCGCAGCGGCGCCAGCCGTCGCTGCTGCGTGCTGCGCATGGCGCCGGGCCAGGGCCCTGTTCAGCGGATCGGCAGAATCGCGGCTGACCATGATCAGGCCCGGCAGTTGCCGGTCGGCTTCGGTCAGGCAGTCGATGACTTCCACCGCTGGTCGTTCTGCCGGCTGCGCCGATAACAGCACTTTCAACGCAGCGACGATGGTCTCCCGCAGCCGGGACGAAGTCACACGGATATGGATGGCTGGCTGCAGGCCTTCCCGGTAGCAGCGCCGGACCGGCGCCAGCATGGCTGCCACGCATTGATCTGCCGTGCGCGGATCGTAGTCGAACAGGTCGGTCAGGCAGATCGGCGTGTTGTGCGCAGCGGCTAACTGAACAGCCGCGTCATACACCTCGCCCAGCCTGCGAATTGCAGCCGCATCAAGGCAGCCGTGCATGGGCGCCCGCTCCGCTCGCGCCAGGAGTACGGTCTGGGCCTGATACTGCACCTTGCTGAAGTGCGCTTCCCCGGCATGCTGATTCCGGTCCAGTTCCGCCAGCCATTGACGGCATGCCAGCGACAGTGAAAACAGCCCGCCTTCGTTGGCAATGAGGATGAGTGCTTCCCTGTCGATGTCTGCCATGTCCAGTTCGCTCTGGTAGTCGCAGGAGATGTGCTGCGGCGACTGTGCTGGCCGGATCAATATTGTCGCCGCCGTGCGGAGTGGCTGCCTGGCTGGCGCAGCCGGTGCGGCCGCCAGGGGCGCGCGGCGGACCATCCTTCTTGCAGCAGGCATCAGGGCTTGAGACGCTGCATGGACCGCGCCGGCCGAGCGTCCGGCGCCGCAGGCCCAGAGAGACTGGAACAGACCGGCTGGCAGCACTGGCAAGGACGCGGAGTACTGCTGGGGCACAGGCCCCGGCGCGGCCGGCCGGGATGGCGCTGGCACGACGGCCGTGCGTTCGTCGCATTGCACCGCCTGCGTCGTTGGCGACGGTGCCGAGGGTAGCCTGTCGCAGAGATCGATCAATCCATCGATGGCCGCCCGGCATGCTGCCGTGCGCTCGCCTTCCCGCACCACGGGATTGGCGGTGTCTGTCTGGCCGGAAGCCTGCGTCAATGTTTTCCACCGATCGATAAATGCCAGCGCCAAGGGCAGATCGATTTCCTTCATTGCGCGATCATAGGCTGCAGCTTTAGCAAATTTCATAAATGCATCCAGCAGCGCATCCGCATAATGCGATTCAGCCTCTGCCAGGAATTCGTTAATCGGATCTTTTATAAAAAGCCTTGCCTGGGAAGATAAAAAAACAGCCGGGATTATTTTTACCTTGCTCAAAACAGAATCAAGAATCTGATGAGCCTCATGGAATTTCAGGCGATCTTCGGAAGAAATAGACAAAAGCTTATCTTGAAAAACCTGCATTTCCTTTTGTGCGGCAATGCATGCCGAAAGAATCGCCTGAATTTTTTCCGGTGCCATTTTGTCCATTTTCCGGATACGCAATAAAGCCTTTTCCTGGACGAGTGTGCGCACCCTGATCTGGCCATACGCTGCAGGCATGCCTGATTCGGCCAATGCTGCGCAGGCAAGCTGTTTCGCCAGTGCATACTGGGCTTTCGCGTTCCACCAGTTGTCCAATTTTTCGAGGACCGATTCACTGCCGTTTCTAAGAAAGAAAACATACACCCTTTCCCGTTTCCCATCGACCATCCTTATCGATGACCGGGCTCTTAAGGAATACGCTTTTTCCTTATCGGACATTTTATCCAAGAGCGTGCTGATATCGTGGAGGGAAAAATAAGTGGCTTCCTTTCGTGGCGCTTCCGGATAAACAGGCATGTTTCCTCCGATCGATTATCAGCTTCAGCAGTGGATTAGTTTCTAATTAGGCATCACATATTTGGTTACTTATTGAAAAATACGTATTTAACACATTGATTAACCCGCTTTTGAAATCGGGTTCATTTCTTCAAAAATAATTCAATAAAGAGCGAACGCATGTGCAATGGCGCACCAAGCCGATGCGCCATTGACGGCGTCGGCATCGCAAAAGTGCGGCAAACAATCTTTCGTACTTTTAACGCACCAATACGGGGCATGCTGAGGCTGCCTTCCGTCCCGACAGGCTGGCACCGTTATTGCAAAGCCTTACGTCGAGAGTCGCGTCAGCCTGACCTCAGGCAAGCACGCCTCAAGATTGCTAGGGTTCCGGCCGCATCCGCGGCGACTGGTCCGAGAGCCATCGGCCCCACCGCAGACTGTCATTGCATGGGGTTCCACGGAGGGACAAAAGCCCGGGAGAACTGCGTTGCCTACGCGCTCTCTCGCCTTTGCAAACCCGACCAGGAGCCATCATGTCCGCACCTTCCAACCGCGCGCCGCGCCCACCCGGCATCTGGACGATCGCAGGCAGCCTGGGCCGCCGCCAGTACTGGATGTTTGCCGCGCTGGGCCTGTTTTCGCCGCTGCTGCTGTGGAGTGCGCTGTCGTCCTCGGGACTGATCGACCCGGTATTCCTGCCCAGCCCGGCCATGGTCGCCAGGCGGCTGTTGACCTGGCTGACCGAGGACGACCTGCTGGCCGATACCGGCATCTCGATTTACCGCGTGAGCGCAGGCTTCCTGCTGTCGGCGGTGCTGGCCCTGCCTCTGGGCCTGCTGATCGGTTCGTTCCGTCCGGTGGCGGCGATGCTGGAACCTCTGACCGATTTCATTCGCTACATGCCGGCAGTCGCTTTCATCCCGCTGATCATGCTGTGGGTAGGCATAGACGAAAGCGCCAAGATCTCGGTGATCTTCATCGGCACCTTCTTCCAGATGCTGCTGATGGTGGCCGAGGATGTGCGGCGCACGCCCAGGGCTCAGATCGAGGCGGCTCACACCATGGGCGCGACCCGCTACGAAATCATCAGGCTGGTGCTGCTGCCTTCGGCCAAGCCGGCCCTGCTCGACACACTGCGGGTGACCATGGGCTGGGCCTGGACCTACCTGGTGGTGGCCGAGCTGGTCGCCGCCAATTCAGGCCTTGGCTATTCCATCCTGAAGGCGCAGCGCTTCCTCAAAACCGACACCATCTTCGCCGGCATCATCCTGATCGGCCTGATCGGCCTGGTGATGGACCAGGGCTTCCGCTGGCTGCATCGCCGGCTCTTTCCATGGGCGCAAGCCAGGGCCTGAACATGAACAAGGTACAGATAATGAACAAGGTACGGATACGCCATCTCGGCAAGGTGTTCGACGGCGACGGCAAGCCGGTGACGGCGCTCGAGAACATCAGTCTTGACGTCAGGGACAATGAATTCGTCACGCTGGTGGGCGCCTCGGGCTGCGGCAAGTCCACGCTGCTGCGCATCCTCGGCGGCCTGGAATACCGCAGCAGCGGCGAACTCGACAGCAATGGCCAGCCCGTCAACGGCCCCGGCGCCGACCGGGCGATGGTGTTCCAGCATTACAGCCTCTATCCCTGGCTGACGGTGATGGAGAACATCAAGTTCAGCCGCAAGCTGCGCGCCAAGCGCGGCGACATGAGCTCGGCCGATGTCGAAGCCGCCAGCGGCCGCGCCGATGCGCTGCTGCGCCTGATCGGCCTGTCCAACGCCGCCCATGCCTATCCCAGCCAGCTTTCCGGCGGCATGCAGCAGCGGGTGGCGATTGCCAGGGCGCTGATGTCGCGTCCTGCCATTTTGCTGATGGACGAGCCGTTCGGCGCGCTCGATGCCCAGACCCGCGAAGTGATGCATGACCTGATCCTGCATGTGCACCGGATCGAGAAGACCACCATCGTCTTCGTCACCCACGATGTCGAGGAAGCGATCTATCTCGGCCAGCGGGTGGTGCTGATGGCGCCGCGGCCGGGCCGCATCGACACCATCTACGACGTGCCGCTGCCGGCGCGGCGCGAGCAGGACATGAAGCATGCGCCGGAATTCCTGGCGATGAAAAAACAGATCCTGGCGCGCATCCGCGACACCTCCGGCATGGCCACCGACGGCGACTTGCTGGAACGCCTGAACCTGCAGGCGGCAGCCTGAACAACAAGGGAGTTCAACCATATGCAAACCACCTTTTCCACCCTGCCGGCACTGGCCCGCGCCGCCGTGCCGGCCCATTCCACGCCCTACTCGCCCGAGCTGCTGCTGTGGGAGGAAACCATGCCGGGCGGCGCCCACTGGTCGGGCCTGGTCCGGCGCGGCAACACGCTGCGCATCACCGACCTGCATGGCGGCGCCAACCTGTCGGCGCTGTTCTACAACTTCGAGGAACGCAGCGAACGCTACAACATGCCCGATACCCTGAAGGCGCAGCACACCGCGATGCTGACCCGCGGCCATGTGCTGTATTCCGACATGGGCCGGGTGCTGTGCGCGATCGCCGAGGACAGCTGCGGCTGGCACGACACGGTGTGCGGCATGTCCGATGCGGCCATGGTGGAACAGCGCTTCGGCGTGGCGCGCTACCAGGAGCACCGCAATGCGATGTTCCGCAATGGCGAGGACGGCTGCCTGATCGAACTGGGCAAATGGGGCATGGGCAAGCGCGACCTGGTGGCCAATGCCAACTTCTTTTCCAAGGTGGTGGCGGATGCCGACGGCGCGCTGCGCTTTGATGCTGCCCATCGCCGCGAAGGCCAGTACATCGACCTGCGCTTCGAGATGAATGTGCTGGTGGTGCTGTCGGCCTGCCAGCATCCGCTGGACCCGGCGACCCGCTACGACCCCAAGCCGGTGCGGCTGTCCTGCTGGCGCTCCGGCACGGCGGGTCTGGATGATGTGTGCCGCACTGCCTGCCCAGAGAACGAGCGGGGGTACATCAACACGGAGCGCTATTTTCTGTAGGGTGCAATACCCGAAGGGCATTGCACCGTGGGCGGTGGCGCGGCGGAGGAAGCCCAAGGCCTGGGCCTGATCGAGCAGCGGCGGAATGCCCCTGCGGGGTATTCCGCCCTACGGCACGGCCTGCCCAGAGAATGAGCGGGGGTACATCAACACGGAGCGCTATTTTTTGTAGGGTGCAATACCCGAAGGGCATTGCACCGTGGGCGGTGGCGCGGCGGAGGAAGCCCAAAGCCTGGGCCTGATCGACCAGCGGCGGAATGCCCCTGCGGGGTATTCCGCCCTACGGCACGGCCTGCCCAGAGAATGAGCGGGGGTACATCAACACGGAGCGCCATTTTTTGTAGGGTGCAATACCCGAAGGGCATTGCACCGTGGGCGGTGGCGCGGCGGAGGAAGCCCAAAGCCTGGGCCTGATCGAGCAGCGGCGGAATGCCCCTGCGGGGTATTCCGCCCTACGGCACGGCGGCACCGGGACGTGCGGCGCCATCCTTGAACAACGAACGAATGAAGGACCATCATGCAAGCCACACTGACTGAAAGCACACTGGACCCGGCGCTGGCCTCGGCCGACATGATCCATCCGGCCGGCGAACCCTGGCTGATGGAGCTCAAGGCCGGCCAGGTGCTGCGCATCGTCGACCTCGAAGGCAACCAGGCGGTCGACACCATCTTCTACAGCGCGGCCGATCCGTCCGAGCGCTACAGCCTCACCCGCACCATCGCGGCAGGGGGCAGGCTGTATCTCGGCGCCGGCTCGACGCTGATGTCTTCGGCCGGCCGGCCCATGCTCACCATCACCGCCGACACCTGCGGCCGCCACGATACGCTGGGCGGGGCCTGCGCCTCCGAAAGCAATACGGTGCGCTATGCCATCGAGAAGCGCTTCATGCACAGTTGCCGCGACAACTACCTGCTGGCGCTGGGCCACGACGAGCGCGGCCTGGACAAGCGCGACGTGGTTTCCAACATCAATTTCTTCATGAACGTGCCGGTCACGCCGGAAGGCCGCCTGACCTTCGAGGACGGCATCTCGGCGCCCGGCAAGTATGTCGAGATGCGCGCCGAGATGGACCTGCTGGTGCTGGTGTCGAACTGCCCGCAGCTCAACAACCCGTGCAACGGCTACAACCCGACCGCGGTGCGCTACCTGATCTGGGACCCGCTGCCAGCCTGAACGCCCGCCGGCACCGGCGCGCGGGACGACCCGCGACGCCCCGTAACACCGCGGGACGACCCGCAACGAATCACAGAGGCCACCATGCCAGCCAAAGTCCTGATCGCCAACCGCGGCGCCATCGCCTGCCGCATCATCCGCACCCTGAAGCGCATGGAGGTCGGCGCGGTCGCCGTCTATTCCGATGCCGACGCCGACGCCCTGCATGTGACCCAGGCCGATGAAGCCGTCGCCATCGGCCCGGCGCCGGCCGCGCAGAGCTACCTGCAGGCCGGTCGGCTGATCGACGCCGCGCTTGCCACCGGCGCTACCGCCATCCATCCCGGCTACGGCTTCCTGTCCGAGAACGCCGCCTTTGCCGAAGCCTGCGAGGCGGCCGGCATCGCCTTCCTCGGCCCGACGCCGCGGCAGATGCGGGTGTTTGGCCTGAAGCACACCGCGCGCGCGCTGGCCGAGGACAACGGCCTGCCGCTGCTGCCGGGCACGGGCCTGCTGGCCGGCATCGGGGAAGCGACGGCCGCCGCTGCCCGCATCGGCTATCCGGTGATGTTGAAGAGCAGCGCCGGCGGCGGCGGCATCGGCATGCAGATGTGCCGTTCGCAGCAGGAACTGGAGCAGGCCTTCGAGTCGGTGCGGCGCATGGCCCAGGCCAACTTCTCCGATGCCGGCGTGTTCCTGGAACGCTATATCGAAGCGGCACGCCATATCGAGGTGCAGGTCTTCGGCGATGGGAATGGCCATGTGATCGCCCTGGGCGAACGCGACTGCTCGCTGCAGCGGCGCAACCAGAAGGTGCTGGAGGAAACCCCGGCGCCGAACCTGCCCGATGCGGTGCGGCGAGAACTGCATGCGATGGCGGTGAAGCTGGCCGCGGCAGTGAACTACCGCAGCGCCGGCACGGTGGAATTCGTGATGGATGCCCGCACCCATGAGTTCTTCTTTTTGGAAGTCAATACCCGCTTGCAGGTCGAGCATGGCGTCACCGAAGCCGTCACCGGCATCGACCTGGTGGAATGGATGGTGCGCCTGGCCGACGGCACGCTGCCGCCGCTGTCGGACATCACGATCAGGCCGCAAGGCTGCGCGGTGCAGGCGCGGCTGTATGCGGAAGACCCGGCCAAGCAGTTCCGCCCCGCCACCGGCCTCTTGACCGAAGTACTGTTCCCCAACGATGCGCGGGTCGACACCTGGGTGGAGCGCGGCACCGAGGTCACGCCGCATTACGACCCGATGCTGGCCAAGGTGATCGTTGCAGCGCCGACCCGCGATGCCGCGCTGGCAGGACTGGGCCGGGCGCTGGCCGCGACCCGCCTGTGCGGCATCGAAAGCAATCTGGCCTACCTGGAAGCGCTGACCCGCTACCAGCCTTTCGTGGAGGCGAGCCACACCACCCGCAGCCTGGGCGACTTCATGCCTGCGGTGCGGACCATCGACGTGCTCGAAGGCGGCGTGCAGACCACGGTGCAGGACTGGCCGGGGCGGCTAGGCTACTGGGACGTGGGCATGCCGCCATCCGGCCCGATGGATGCGCTGTCGTTCCGCCTTGCCAACCGGCTGGTCGGCAATGCGGAAAGCACGGCGGGCCTGGAGATCACCGTCGCGGGCCCGACCCTGGTCTTCAACTGCGACACCGAGATCGCGCTGGCCGGCGCGCCGGTGGAAGCGCTGCTGGACGATGAACCGGTCGCCATGTGGCAGCCGCTGGCAGTGCGCCAGGGCCAGACCCTGCGCCTGCGCCGCATCAGCGGCCATGGCTGCCGGGTCTACCTGGCGCTGGCCGGCGGCCTGGATGTGCCGGACTACCTCGGCAGCAAGTCCACCTTCACGCTGGGCCAGCTCGGCGGCCACGGCGGACGGGTGCTGCGAGGCGGCGACGTGCTGCACCTCGGCCAGCCGCAGGCATTGCCGCGCATGGCGCCGCATGCCGCGCAAGCGCTGGCGCCGCGCCCGGCGGCGCACTGGGACATCGCGGTGCTGTACGGCCCGCATGGCGCGCCCGACTTCTTCACCGACGACGACATCGCGATGTTCTTCGGTACCGACTGGCAGGTGCATTACAACTCCAGCCGCACCGGCGTGCGCCTGATCGGCCCCAAGCCGCAGTGGGCGCGGACCGACGGCGGCGAGGCCGGCCTGCATCCGTCCAACATCCATGACAACGCCTATGCGATCGGCACCGTGGACTTCACCGGCGACATGCCGGTGATCCTGGGGCCGGACGGCCCCAGCCTGGGCGGCTTCGTCTGCCCCGCCACCATCGTCCAGGCCGAGCTGTGGAAGATGGGCCAGCTCGCGCCTGGCGACACGGTGCGCTTTCATCGCATTGCGCATGCCGAGGCGGACCGCATGCTGCGCGAGCAGAACGCGGCCATCTCGGGAGAGCCCCTGGCCGCGCCGCCATGCGCCGACTGCAGCGTGGACGACGATGCGGTGCTGCGCCGCCTGCCGGCGCAGGGCGAGCAGCCGGACGTGGCCTACCGTCGCTCCGGCGACCAGTACGTGCTGGTGGAATACGGCCCGCTGGTGCTGGACCTGAACCTGCGCTTCCGGGTGCATGCGCTGATGACGCATCTGCAGGCGCTGCGCGAGGCCGGCGCGCTGCCGGGCATCATCGACCTCACGCCCGGCATCCGCTCGCTGCAGGTCCATTACGACAGCAGCCGGCTGGCGCTGTCGGGCCTGATGGATGCGCTGCTCAAGGCCGAAGCCGCGCTGCCCGGCGTGGAGGACATCGAGGTGCCGACCCGCACCGTGTGGCTGCCGCTGTCCTGGGACGACGCCGCAACCCGCCTGGCGATCGAGAAGTACATGCAGTCGGTGCGCGCCGATGCGCCCTGGTGCCCCAGCAATATCGAATTCATCCGCCGCATCAACGGCCTGGCCGACATCGACGCGGTCAAGCGCATCGTGTTTGACGCCAGCTACCTGGTGCTGGGCCTGGGCGACGTCTACCTGGGCGCGCCGGTGGCCACGCCGGTCGACCCGCGCCATCGCCTGGTCACCACCAAGTACAACCCGGCCCGCACCTGGACGCCGGAGAATGCGGTGGGCATAGGCGGCGCCTACATGTGCGTGTACGGCATGGAAGGTCCCGGCGGCTACCAGTTCGTCGGCCGCACCATCCAGATGTGGAACCGCTGGCGGCAGAGCGCCGACTTCACCGACGGCAAGCCCTGGCTGCTGCGCTTCTTCGACCAGATCCGCTTCTATCCGATGGAAGCCGACGCGCTGCTGCAGTACCGCAAGGACTTCCTGGCCGGACGGGTGTCGCTGAAGATCGAGGAAGGCCGCTTCCGGCTGGCCGACTACCAGCGCTTCCTGGCCGACAACGCCGCCTCCATCGCCGCCTTCAAGGAGACCCAGCAGGCCGCGTTCGATGCCGAGCGCGAGCGCTGGGCGCAGGCCGGGCTGTCGGTCACCGAGGACAGCGCTGGGCCCGCCAGCGCGCCGCAGGAAGAGATTGCCGCCGACTGCGACGCCGTCACCTCGCAGGTGGCCGGCAGCATCTGGAAAGTGCAGGTGCAGGCCGGCGACCGGGTGCGCGCCGGCGACACGCTGGTGATCGTGGAGTCGATGAAGATGGAAATGCAGATCGCCGCGCCGCGCGACGGCGAGATCGTGCGCATCGCCGTGGCCGAGGGCCAGGGCGTGACGGCGGGCCAGACCCTGGCAGTGCTGCGCTGAATCCCACTATCACCTGAAACATACCGACAACAAGCAACGAGGAATGACGATGAGCCTGAACCTGGAAATGCATGCGCTGCGCCAGCGCTACCTGGAACGCAGCCTGAGCCCGCTGGAGATGGTGGCGCAGCTTGACGCGATGCTGGCCGCGGAAGAGGCCGGCGGCGGCCACAATATCTGGATACGGCGCCTGACGCTGGCGGAGATGCAGGCCCATGCGCAGCCGCTGCAAGGGCGCGACCCCGCCAGCCTGCCGCTGTACGGCATTCCCTTCGTCATCAAGGACAACATCGACCTGGCCGGCGTGCCGACCACGGCCGCCTGCCCGGAGTTTGCCTATACGCCGGATCAGCATGCGACGGTGGTGGCACGGCTGATCGAGGCCGGCGCAATCCCCGTCGGCAAGGCCAACCTCGACCAGTTCGCCACCGGCCTGGTCGGCGTGCGCTCGCCGTATGGCGCCTGCCGCAACAGCTTCGACCCGGCCTATGTGTCCGGCGGCTCTTCCTCCGGCTCGGCGGTGTCGGTGGCGCTGGGCCTGGCCAGCTTTTCGCTGGGCACCGACACCGCCGGCTCGGGCCGGGTGCCGGCCGCATTCAACAACCTGGTTGGCGTCAAGCCCACGCTGGGCACGCTGTCCGGCAGCGGCCTGGTGCCGGCCTGCCGCACGCTGGACACGATATCGATCTTCGCGCTGACCGCCGACAATGCGGCCCAGGTGCTGGCGGTGGCGCAGGGCCATGACGCCGCCGATCCGTATTCACGGGCGCCGCAGCCGCATGGCTTCGACTTCGGCAGCGCTGCCGCCTTCCGCTTCGGCGTGCCGCGTGCCGACCAGCTCGCCTTCTTCGGCAACGAGGAAGGCCTGCCGCTGTTTCGCGTTGCGGTGGCCAGGCTGGAAGCCCTGGGCGGCACCGCGGTCGAGTTCGACTTCGCGCCCTTCCTGGAAACCGCGCGCCTGCTGTATGAAGGCCCGTGGGTGGCCGAGCGCTACCAGGCCATCCGCGGCTTCTTCGATGCGCATGCCGATGCGCTGCATCCGGTCACCCGCGAGATCACCGGCAATGCCGCGAAGTACAACGCGGCCGATGCCTTCGCCGCGCTGTATCGCCTGAAGGCACTGCAGGGCACGGCCGGTGCCGCCTGGCGCGACATGGACTGCTTCGTCACGCCCACTGTCGGCACCCACTACCGCATCGACGAAGTCGAGGCCGACCCGATCCGGCTCAATTCGAATCTCGGCTACTACACCAACTTCATGAACCTGCTGGACCTGTCCGCCGTGGCGGTGCCGGCAGGCTTCCACCGCAACGGCCTGCCGTTCGGCATCACGCTGGTCGCGCCCGCCTTCCAGGACGCGCCGCTGCTCAAACTCGCGGCCCGCTTCCATGCCGGCGAGGGCCTGACCATGGGCGCCACCCGCCAGCCGCTGCCGCCGGCGGCAGCGATGCCGGCCTTCCCGTCCGGCCAGGTACGGGTGGCGGTCTGCGGCGCGCATCTGTCCGGCCTGCCGCTGAACTGGCAGCTCACGCAGCGCGGCGCAAGGCTGGTCGGCGAAGCCAGCAGCGCACCTGACTACAAGCTCTATGCGCTGCCCGGCGGCCCGCCGCAGCGGCCGGGCATGGTGCGGGTGGGCCCCGATGCGGGCGGCGCGGCCATTGCGATGGAAATCTGGGAAATGCCGGCGACCGCCTTCGGCAGCTTCGTGGCCGGCATCCCGGCGCCGCTGGGCATAGGCAGCGTGACGCTGGCCGATGGCGGCAGCGTGCAGGGTTTTGTCTGCGAGGCGTATGCGACTGAAGGCGCGCAGGACATCACGGGCTTTGGCGGCTGGCGGAGTTACCTGGCGGCGACGCAATAGGAGACGATGCAGGTGGCAAGCCTGGCACCGGGCAGCCGCTGCTTCCTGGATACCGCTCGCGCGGGCTTGCGCCGTGATTGCATTGCCGCAGGCTCGCTGTCCTGCTCGGTTCCCGCGTCGGCTTGCGCCTGCCCGCCGCGGCTACCCGGCTTTGTAACGCCACCTTCCCGGCCCGATTTTTCATTCCTTCATTCCTGCAATCTTGTGATTGCTCAAGGAAGCACGCCGGTCGGGCATTAATTTAATCCCTGTATCCACCGCATTGCCGCGCCTGCCCCCTGGCAGCCCGCAGCGTTCGCCCGACAGGCCCACCCCTTCCCTTTGCACGCAGGGCATCGACATGGTCAAGAAGAATGAACCCGTAAAGCGCATCCTCGACGTCCGCCGCGACACCCTGGATTTCCGAGACCAGATGTTTGTTCCGACGCTGATCGAAGTGCCGGTCAGGGTCGCTATCGAGGACTATCTGCACTACAGGGTGCCGGTGCTGGACCAGGGCAGCGAAGGCGCCTGCACCGGCTTTGGGCTGGCCACGGTGGCAAATTACCTGCTGCGGCGGCGCAAGGTGGTGCCGGAAGCGGTGCGCGTCAGTCCGCGCATGTTCTACGAACTGGCCAGGCGTTACGACGAATGGCCCGGCGAAAGCTATTCCGGCTCCAGCGCGCGCGGCGCAATGAAGGGCTGGCACAAGCACGGCATCTGCACGGAGGAAGAGTGGAAATACCAGCTCGGGCCCGGCGAGCCGCAGGGCCTGAACGCATCCCGCGCAAGCGACGCCAACCTGCGGCCGCTGGGCGCCTATTTCCGCGTCAACCACAAGGACCTGATCGCGATGCACAGCGCGATCGCGGAAGTCGGCGTGCTGTATGCGACGGCGACCGTGCATGCCGGCTGGGACGCGGTGAAGAAGGACGGCATCATCGCCTATTCGGACCAGGTCACCGGCGGCCATGCCTTTGCCATCATCGCCTATGACGACAGCGGCTTCTGGATACAGAACTCCTGGGGCAAGCGCTGGGGCAAGGGCGGCCTGGCGCGCATCAGCTACGATGACTGGCTGGAAAACGCGACCGATGTCTGGGTGGCGCGGCTGGGGGCGCCGGTCAGGCTGCTGCGCGAGCAGTCGGTCGCCACCAGCCATTCCGAGGCGGCGGCCAAGTCCAATGCCTATTCCTATGTCGAACTGCGGCCGCACATCGTCAGCATCGAGAACGACGGCAGGCTCAAGGCCGGCGGCAATTACGGTTCGACGCCGGCAGAGATCGCGCAGATCTTCCAGTCCGACTTCCCGCGCCTGCTGCAGATACCCGGCAGCGGCAAGCCGCCGAAGCCGCTGCGCCTGCTGCTGTATGCCCACGGCGGACTGACCGATGAGGAATCCGCGGTGCAAAGGGTGGCGGAGTACCGGCCCGGCCTGCTGGCGGCGGGCGTGTATCCGCTGGCCTTTGTCTGGAACAGCGATTACTGGACCACCATCACCAACATCCTGCAGGACGCGATCCGGCGACGCCGGCCGGAAGGCTTGCTGGACTCCGCCAAGGATTTCATGCTGGACCGCCTGGACGATGCCCTTGAGCCGATCGCCCGCAAGCTCACCGGCAAGGCCGCATGGGACGAGATGAAGGAAAACGCCGAGCTTGCCAGCGGCCCCGACGGCGGCGCGCGCCTGATCGCGCAGCATGTGGCGGAGTTGAAGCAGGCTTATCCGGCGCTGGAAATCCACGTCGTCGGCCATAGCGCCGGCGCGATCTTCCATGCGCCGCTGATGCAGTTGCTCACCAGCGACGGCGTGATCGCCAGCGGCCCCTTGCAGGGCGAAACCGGCTTCGGGCTGACGGTCGCCTCCTGCACCCTGTGGGCGCCGGCCTGCACCATCGACCTGTTCAAGGCGACCTACCTGCCGGCCATCGAAAGCGGCAGGCTGGAACGCTTCACCAGCTTCGTGCTGTCGGACGAGGCCGAGCAGGACGACAACTGCGCCCGCATCTACAACAAGTCGCTGCTCTACCTGGTGTCGAATGCCTTCGAGGACAAGCCGCGCATTCCGGGCTTTCGCGATGGCGTGCCGCTACTCGGCCTGCAGAAATCCATTGCGCAGGACAGCGAGATGGAGGCGCTGTTCCGCGGCAGGAAAGCCGAGCTGATCATTGCGCCCAATGACGAGGCCGAAGGCGACCCCGACGCTTCCGGCGCCCGCCACCATGGCGACTTCGATGATGACAAGCGCACCGTGATGGCCACCTTCACCCGGATCGCGCCGCAAGCGACGGACCAGGCGGCCAGGGGAGGCATGAAATTCCATGCCTCGCGGCGATTCCTCAGCGAAAGGCGGGCCAATATCGACCGCCAGACCAGGCCGCAGCGCATGAACTGAGGAAAGCCGGTCGTAGCCGACAATCTTCCGCGGGGATGCGTTCCGACAACCCGGCTACGGTTTTCCCGGGGCGCACCGGCACTTTCATGCGTCCGGCCAGTCACAAAGTCATTGATAGATAACGCCATGGAGCAACAGATGAGCGACTTTGTATTGCGCATGTATGACACCCTTCCCCACGCCGAGCTGGCACGCGACGCCCTGCTGGCCGCGGGCTATGGCACCGAGCAGGTGCAGATCGAAGCGATGAACAGCGAGGCCGGGCCGGTGCAGGGCAACTTCACCGTCGGCGACCGAAGCGACCGCTCCGACCATTCCGGCATCGGCGACAGCGGCGACTACGGCGAGAGCTTTCGCACCGTGCGGCAGGGCGCCATCATCAAGCTGACGGTCGCGGTCGAGAGCGACGCCAGGCATGCGCAGGCGATGGACATCCTGGATCGGGTCGACGCCTCGGCAAGCTGAGCCGGTGGATGGACGGGCGGATTGGGGTTACGGCGGGGAGCATTGGATGGACACTGGGGCATGCTCCTGGGGCGTGCGTCAGGCAGCGCAGGCTGCGGTAGCGGTTAGGGCGGCGACAGTTGCCGTTGTCTTTGAAAGTGGCCGTTGCCGTTATTTTTGAATGGACAAAGTGCAGTTTTTGCGGATTTGCGCAAAAAACAAGCCGGCGAAGGCAAAAAGGGCTCTGCTGTGTTTCTGCGTAACGCTCGCATCGGCGGCGCCGGCCATACCGGGAGGGCATGTGCCTTCCCCGCGGCCGGCAGAGCCGGCGCGGCATCCGCATCCGGTTCCTGCCGCCGGAATATGTCGAAACGCGTCAAAGTGGAAACTGCATGGAGAAAAAAGTCATCGATGTCGGCCTTGCGCTGGAGCGCATCCGCGACGCCGTGCGCCCATGGCCCAAGGCGGCGCTGTTCCAGCTGGCTGACGAAGGATACCGTTCCACATTCGAGCAGCTTCTCGCCTGCATCATTTCGATACGCACCTACGATGAGGTGACCCTTCCCGTCTCGCGCAAGCTGTTCGAGCGCGCCCGCACGCCGCACGATGTCGCCCGGCTTGGCTACGCTGAACTCGATGCACTGATCAGCCCGTCCACCTTCCATGAACGCAAGGCAGGCCAGATGCTGGCCATCGCGCGGCAGGTGGAAGAGGAATTCGGCGGCGTCCTTCCGGGCGACCGCACGGTGCTGCTGTCCTTCGCGGGCGTTGGTCCGAAGTGCGCCAATCTCGTGCTGGGCATCGCCTGCGGCACGCCCTTTATCAGCGTCGATGTCCATGTGCATCGGGTCACCACGCGCTGGGGCTATATCAGCGCGGCGACCCCGGAGAAGGCCCTGCCGGCGCTGGAAGCGACACTGCCGCGGCAGCACTGGATTGAAATCAATGAATTGCTGGTGCCATTCGGCAAGCACGTCTGCACCGGCAAGCTGCCGCATTGTTCCACCTGCCCGGTGCGCGACATGTGCCGGCAGGCCGGCGTCACGGCCCACCGTTAGCGTGAAGGCGTGCCGCGGCCGGGCGATTCCGCCAGCCCGCCCACCTGCCGATCGTCCCTTGCGAGTACAGCAGGCAGGCCAGCGCAAAGCTCGTCAGCAGGGCGGCAAGCAGCGCAACCTTGTCTGCATGATGGAACGGTCCTTCCAGGAAGGCCAGGTACACCGCCAGCGAAGCAGCCTGCATGGCGAGCGCAGCCAGGCGGTACCGCGGCGCCACGACGGCCAGCAGAATGGTGAAGATGTCAGCCAGGAAGAAGTAGCGGTCATGCATCTTGGGCAGCAGGTAAGGGCTGGCCAGCGTGGTGGAGGCCAGCAGCAGCAGCCTGGTCTCAGGGGTATCGCGCCCCGAGCGCAGCGCCTTCACCACCAGGCCCAGATTGACGGCCGCCGCCAGCACCAGGCCCGCGAACACTGCCGGCCAGTAAGGCAGCAAATGGTATTTCTCGATGAAAGCCCATGGATTCGGCGCATTGGCGGCAAGCAGGCGGTAATAGCTGCCCTGGTCCAGGTAAATGGCGGCCAGTGCCCGCGCGGGCCGTCCGGCCAGCCAGGCCGGCGCCATCATCGCGGCATACACCAGCGGCACCAGCGCCACATAGGCCCAGGGCATCTCCTTCTTCAGCAGCAGATACAGCAGGTAAGGCGCGAAGAATATCGCCTGCGCCTTGAAGGCAAAGCCGATGGAGAAGAACAGCATGACCCGCAGGGGCATGCGCTTCAGGCTGGCCAGGAAGGCGCACAGCAGAAAGGTGGCATAGATCACGTCGCACTGGCCCCACCATGCTGCATTGACGGCCACCGTGGGAATCAGCGGAAACAGGCAGGCGCAGGTGAACGCCTTCTGGCTGCTGGCGCCGATTTCCAGCACGATCAGGCCGAATACCACGGCGGCGACAAGGTTGAAGACGATGCTGACTGCCTTGATCAGGACGATCGGCGGCGCCAGGCCATGGAAAGCCGATGCCAGGCCGAGAAGATACAGATAAGGCGGGGAATAGTTGGCATAGTCGCCCGCCATTGCCGGGAAGCCATTCCGTACGATGACGTCAAACCACGGCTCCAGGAAGAAATGCATGTCACGCGATTCCTGCGTGAGCAGCATCCAGTAGAGGAAGGCGCCTGGCAGCATGGGCAGCAGCCAGCGGGCTGTACGCCATTGCATGTTTCCCGTCGATACATGGCTCATGCCGGTCATGGGCGGTTGATCTGGTCAGCGGGTTCTGGAATGCGGCTGGTCTGTTCCTGCTGCCAAGGATAACGTGGCGCCGGCCCCGAGATGGGCCATCATGTCCTGCTGTTGACCTGCCTCATTAGCCTGGGCGGATTGAACGCGAAGGAAAGCCATCACGGTTCCGATGGATGCCGGATTCCGCCCGGCCAACGCCTGTTGCCGGCTACAGAAAAACGCAGCCGGCCTGTCCTGCCTCGGAAGTACTGCTGCGGCTCCGTGGAGCCGACCCCGCTTTCCCGCCTGCCTTGCGCCTCGGCGCGGCCGTGCGCATGGACAAACACAGCTTCCATGCGACAGCCCCGAGAGGCGCGTCGGCGCCGCCTGCCCTACTGGATGGCGGCGTCCGCGGTCTCGGGCTGCGCTTGGTGTCGCGGCGCGGGTTCCGTTCCGGCTTGCTCCGTGGTCAGCCTGGCATCCGGGGAGGTCACTGCCTGCAGGGTGGAGCGAACCCATTTCAGCGCAGGGTCGCGCGCATCGCGTTCATGCCACAGCATGTCGATCTTCAGGCCCGGCAGGGCGAATGGCAGCGGCTTGGAGACCAGCACCGACTCCATTCTGCAAAGGTCGATCAGGTGGATCGGCATGATGGAGAGCAGGTCCGAGGAGCCGACGATCTGGCCCGCGGTGGCGAACTGGTTGACGGTCAGCATCACACGCCGCTCGCGCCCCATTTCCGCAAGGATCTTGTCCGCCTGCCCCTGCAGCCGCCCCGAGAAGTTGACCAGCACATGGTCGGCTGCGCAGTACTCGTCCAGGGTCAGTTCCCGCTCCGCGAGCGGATGTCCCCTGCGCATGATGCAGACATATTCGCTGCTGTACAGCGCGGCATGGCAGATGCCAGACTCCACTTCCTGGTCGGTGGTCAGCTGGGCCACGATGCCGGGAAAGGAACCGACGGCAAGGTCGATTTCGCCACGTAGCAGCGCGGGACGCGGGTCGCGGCTCAACAGCGGCAGGGTCTGCAGCGTGAGCTTGGGCGCGACTTCCTTGACCAGCCTGATCAGCGGCGGCAGGACCAGCGAAGCAGTCGAGTCGGCCATGCACAGCCGCAGGGTTTTCTGAATATTCGACAGGTCCTTGGGCTCGGAGCCGAGCGCGGCTTCCAGTGTCGCCAGCGCCAGCCGGACCGCTGGCCGCAAATCCTCGGCGCGGGCCGTCGGCTTGACGCCATGGGCGGTCCGCACGAACAGTTCATCATCCACCACGGCGCGCAAGCGCTTGATCGCATTGGAAACCGCCGGCTGCGTGGTGGCGAGCCGGTCGGCTGCGCGGGTGAGGTTCAACTCGGTCATCACCGCGTCGAATACCCGTAGAAGATTCAGATCAAGATTAAGGAAACTCATGGTGTGCTGTGAACTGCGTAACAATGTTGGCCGTGCGGAAACGGAACAGTACCACGCAATGTCCATTTCGATTTACGGCTTTAATATACTGCAGTGCAGCATAAAACACGCCCTAACGTATGAGAACGGGCGAATCGATCAATAAAAGGCCGCGTTAACGAAGAAACCAAGGAAAAAACCTGCCCCTTGTTTCCTTTGATGCAATTGCCGACGCTGTCGACAAGCTGGCGCCTCGCCCATGCCTTAACGCTGCCCTGCCGATGGCACCAGCACGGCCGCGCCATCGAAGGCGCCGGCACGCAGGGCATGGAGCGCCTGGTTGGCCTGTTCCAATGGAAACGGCACAGAGCTGGTCTGGACGCGGTGCCGGGCAAGGCGCTGGAAAAACGCTTCCCCATCATGCCGGGTCAGATTGGCAACCGAGCGCAGCTGACGCTCTCCCCATAGCAGGGCATAGGGAAACGAGGGGATGTCGGACATGTGGATGCCGGCACAGACCACGTCGCCGCCCTTGCGCACATGGGACAGTGCGGCAGGCACCAGCGCGCCGTCGGGGGCGAACAGCAGGGCGGCGTCCAGCGGCGCCGGTGGCGGATGCAGCGCATCGCCGGCCCATGCCGCGCCCAGCGAGCGCGCAAACTGCTGGCTGCGGCTGTCGCCGGGACGGGTGAAGGCAAAGACCTCGCGGCCATCCTGACGGGCAAGCTGGGTCAGGATGTGGGCGGCCGCGCCGAATCCGTAAATGCCGATGCGCGCCGCTTCCTCCTGCACCATCGAATAGGCGCGGAAGCCGATCAGGCCGGCGCACAGCAGCGGCGCGGCCTCGATGTCGTCATAGGTATCGGGCAGTGGAATGCAATAGGCGGCATCGGCGACCGTGTATTGGGCATAGCCGCCATCGATGTCGTAGCCGGTGAAGCGGCCATGGTCGCACAGGTTTTCCCGGTGCATGCGGCAAAAGTCGCAGACGCCGCAGGTATGGCCCAGCCAGGGTACGCCGACGCGCCGGCCGGCCAGCGAGGCATCGACGCCGTCGCCGACTTGCACAACCATGCCCGCGACCTCATGGCCGGGCACCAGCGGCAGTTTATGCGGCGGCAGTTCACCGTCGACGATGTGCAGGTCGGTACGGCAGACGCCGCAGGCGCCAACCCGCAGCAGCACCTGTCCCGGCCCTGGCGCGGGCAACTCCCGCCACTCGCGCCGCAGCGGCTCGCCGGGGCGATGAAGCATCATCGCAAGCATTTTCGGTGAATCCCGGCCCGCGTTTTCCATTGCCCCTCCCATCTGCCCTGTCGAACTGCCTGCTCGGCCGCGCCACGCCCTTTCCCCGTTGCCGCATGAAGCGCATCCAGACTAGGACGCCTCGCAGCCCCTGCCTTGATCCGGCTCAATCCCGGCCAAGGACGAAACTGCCGGCCGGAAGTGGATGGATGTGTGCAGATCCTGTGCATTACCCGTATTCATTTGTTGTGGATGGCCTGGAGGAAATGGCTGTGGACAAGTCGTCTTCGACGATTTTTGAGCACGCCAATATTTTCTTTTTAAATCAATAAACTAAGAGTTATCCACCCAAGATATCCACAAGCTTACCCACGGATTTTGTGCGTAACTTTTGCCGTTTATTTCAGCATTCCGGGGAAAGTCGCCCGCTCAATGGCCAAGGCCGGTGTTGACCGAGTCCTGCTTCAACAACGCCGTAGATCCTGAAAAGCACCAGCAGCGGCTGGAGCGTCGCGCGCCCATCCATTCAGCATGCATATGGCCGTCATTGCGGATGGAAATGCCCGGATTCAACTTTCCCGGTTTATACTGCACCGCAACAATAAAGTTCTTCGCATCAACAAATTTACGCTTCCGGCAGGCTGTCCGACAGGAACATTGCCGGTTCAAAAAGGAAAATCCATGAAACGCTTCGTATCCTCCCTTGCCCTGCTGGGCACCGTCCTGCTTGCCGCGCCAGCCATGGCCGCCAGCACCAGCACCTGCGCCGCGCTGTCCCGGCAGCTGCAGAAAAAGACCGTCGAGTTCGTCAAGGTCAATGCCGACGGCCGCAACCCGGTCCAGTCCGTCAAGGCCACGCCTGCCGACTTCCACCGCGGCGTCAGCAAGCGCGACACCGCGCTGCATACCATCGCCAATGATGTGTGGACCGTGCGCGCCGACATGGCCAGCCGCGGCTGCAGCCAGGCCGACGCATTCACCTATTGATCCCCGCGCCGGCAAGGCCATCGCGCCGCGCATTGCTTTACCGCTGATGTCCATGCCGCCGCGCTTGACAGCCCGGCGCCGGCCGTTACCCTAGTCTGCAGCAGGCGCCATCCCGGCTTCCTGCCGAGACGGAGGTGACATGCCAGAGTTGGCAGCGATCGCGCAGGCAAGCGGGAATGGACGCGCAGCCTGAACTGCTGACTGCCGCGCCGGCGCAGCGGGCCGGACTGCCCTCGCCTGTGCCGGAGTCCAGGCGCATCCTGGGCAGCTATGCGGCCAGCATCGCGGTCATCCTGGCCGGCCTGTATTTCTACACAACCCTCAGTCCCTATTACCTCTGGCTATACCGTCTCGGCTGGCGGCCCATGCTGGCCGGCCATGTATCGCCGGTGACCATCGACCTGAAGCTGGCACTGTGGTCCTGCGGCGCGGCGTACGCGATCGCGCTGCTGCCCTATTACGCGCTGCGACGAGGCCGCTGGAGCAATGCGGCCACGATGACGGGCTATCTGCACCGCCGCTGGAAGGCCCGGCGCAACGCGGGCGCAGCCGACCCCGCTTCCGAAAGCGAGCGGCAGGCCATGCTGTGCCTGCTGCTGAAGTGGATCTTCATGCCCTTCTGCATACACGGCCTGCTCGCCTATCTGGCTTACACCAATGACCAGCTGCTCGACCTCGTGGCCGTGTTCCGCCAAGGAAGCAAGCCGGGATGGTTCGCGCTGTACAACAGCCACCTCCATTACTTCATCCTGAACCTGATCTTCCTTGCGGACTTCTTTCCCTTCGTGGTGGGCTACCTGGTGCAGGCGCGCTGCCTGGACAACGAGGTGGTCAGCGTCGACCCCAGCCTGCGCGGCTGGGCGGCCTGCCTGGCCTGCTATCCGCCCTTCAATGTCGCGATGGTGGCATTGCTGCCATGGCAGGTGGTGGAACTCGCGCCGGCCTACCCGGCGTTTTCCCAGGCCACGCACCTGGCGCTCAATGGCCTGCTGCTGGCGCTGTTCGCCTGCTACGCATCAGCCAGCGTGTCGCTGGGCTTCAAGAGCTGCAACCTGATGCATCGCGGCGTGGTGCGCACCGGTCTCTACCGGCGCATCAGGCATCCGGCCTATCTGTTCAAGAACCTGGCGTGGTGGACCGGCGCGCTGCCGCTGCTGGCCGGCCTGCTGCACACCTCGCCCAGGCAATTCTTCTGGACGCTGTTGTGCATCGGCGGCTGGAGCGCCATCTACCTGCTGCGCGCACTCTGCGAGGAGCGGCACCTGTCCAGGCATGCGGATTACCGCGCCTACATGGCGCAGGTGCCTTACCGCTTCATTCCCGGCATTTGCTGAAAGCGCCGCCGGGCCTGCGGCGGATCTACTTGCTGCTGCCGGCGCCGGTGCCCGGAACGCCGGTTTCCGGCGAGCCCGATACGCCCGGTCCGCCCGAGGCGCCGGTCTTGGGCGCATTGCCCGAGGTGCCGGACGATGTGGTGCCCGTGCCGGTGGCGCCTGCAGTGCCGCTGGCGCCGGTGCCGCCAGGCATGGCGCCCACGCCTGGCGCGCCCGAGGTCGCGGTGCCGACCGAGCCGGAACCCGAGGTGGAAGGCCGGTCGGCGCCATTGGTCACCGAGCGGTCGGCACTGCTGGCGGCATTGGCCTTGGACTTGGACTGCTTGCCCGACGGCGAGGTAGTCGAAGCATTGCCGCCCGTGCTGTCCTGTGCCTGCACGCTGGCGCCGATGCCAAGGGCCGCGGCGCATGCAAGCGCCAGGCCGATACGGGTTAAGGTTGGCTTCATGATGCGCTCCCGATAAGGAATGAAAATTCGATACGGACCGGGGGCCGAAGTTCCTGCGAGGTTCCTGCGAGGTTCCTGCGAGGTTCCTGCGAGGTTCCTGCGAGGTTCCTGCGAGGTTCCTGCGAGGTTCCTGCGAGGTTCCTGCGAGGTTCCTGCGAGGTTCCTGCGAGGTTCCTGTTATCGCAGCAGTGCCTGCGGCGCCGGTCAAGCCAGTTGCGCGGCATGGTGCCGCAAGTGGTCCTCGATGAAGGTGGCGATGAAGTAATAGCTGTGGTCATAACCCGGCTGCATGCGCAGGTGCAGCGGCACGTCGGCTTCTTCGCAGGCAACGCTGAGCAGTTCGGGCTTGAGCTGCGAGGCCAGGAACTGGTCGCTGCTGCCCTGGTCGACCAGAATGGGCCCGCCCTTCCAGCCCCGGCTCTGCACCAGCGCGGTGGCGTCGTAGTCGGCCCATGCGGCGCGGTCCGCGCCGAGGTAGCCGGTCAGGGCCTTCTCGCCCCATGGGCAGCGCATCGGCGAGGAGATCGGCGCGAAGGCGGAAATCGAGCGGAAGCGCTCCGGATGCTTCAGCCCGATGGTCAGCGCGCCATGGCCGCCCATGGAATGACCGGCGATGCCGGCGCGCGACAGATCAAGCGCAAAGTGCGCGCCTACCAGGTCCGGCAGTTCCCGAGCAACATAGGAATACATGCGGTAATTGGCCGACCACGGCGCCTCGGTGGCATCGACATAGAAGCCGGCGCCCAGGCCGAAGTCATAGCTGGCATCGTCACCCGGAAAGCGCACGCCGCGCGGGCTGGTGTCGGGCGCGACGATGGCCATGCCCAGTTGCGCCGCCACCCGCTGCGCGCCGGCCTTCACCGTGAAGTTTTCCTCGGTGCAGGTCAGCCCGGAAAGCCAGAACAGCACCGGCACCTTGCCCTGCTGCGCCTGCGGCGGCAGATAGATCGCCACGCGCATCGGGCAGCTGGTTACCGCCGAGTCATGGCTGAATACGGTCTGCATGCCGTCGAAGCACTTGTTTTCCGAAATGGTCTTGATGCTCATGGATGGTCTCTGTCTCTCTCGCTGGTTGGTGCTGATTGATGCTGATTGGCGCCGATGCAGGCCGACAGCCTGGATGGCCGGGCCGCCGAAGCGGCCCGGCCGGCTCGGCTCAGGCCGCGAGCTTACCCGAAGCCTTGGCGATATGCGTGGCGATCGCATCCATCAGCGGCGGCGACAGCGCGTCATACGGCTCCAGGCCCAGCTCCTTCAACCGCGCCCTGACCGCGCCCATGTTGGCCGGATCCGCGCCGGCTTCGATGATGGACGACACGAAGGCGGCAAACTCGGGCGCCGCCCAGCCCTTGTCCGGCGACAGCTCGGTGTGCACGAAGTCCAGGCCATAGAAGGGGTGCGCCTTGTTTTCAATGCGGCCGAACATGTGCACGCCGCATTCCTTGCAGGCATAACGCTGGATGGTGGCGCTGGGGTCGACCACCTGCAGCTTCTCCTCGTGGGCCACCACCTTCACCTTGTCGCGCGACACCACCGCTACCTGCGAGAACAGCACGCCTTCCGGCTTCCAGCACTTGGTGCAGCCGCAGACATGGTTGTGGGCGGTCTGGCTGCCGATCTCGACCTCCACCTTGTCCTGCGCGCAGTGGCACATCAGCTTGCCGCCGGAGAACGAGGGCGATGCCGGCTGGATGCCGTTGTCGACCGCTGGATGAATTTTCACTTCACTGCTCATATTGGTCTCCTCATTGTTGATGAACCGGCGCCGGCGCCGGGCCGCGGCACAGCCCTGCCAGCCATTCAGGAGCTCCGGCCGCGCGGCCGGATTGCCGCTCGCAAGCCCGTTTCAGAAAGTCACCACCGAGCGGATCGACTTCCCTTCATGCATCAGGTCGAAGGCGTCATTGATCTTTTCCAGCGGCATCACATGGGTGATCAGGTCATCGATGTTGATCTTGCCCTCCATGTACCAGTCAACGATTTTCGGCACGTCGGTGCGGCCGCGCGCGCCGCCGAAGGCCGAACCCTGCCAGACCCGCCCGGTGACGAGCTGAAACGGCCTGGTTGAAATTTCCTGGCCGGCGCCGGCAACGCCGATGATGGTGCTCTTGCCCCAGCCCTTGTGGCAGCATTCCAGCGCCTGCCGCATCAGGTTCACGTTGCCGATGCATTCGAAGGTGTAGTCGGCGCCGCCCCTGGTCAGGTCCACCAGGTAAGGCACGAGATCGCCCTGCACCTCCTTCGGGTTGACGAAGTGGGTCATGCCGAACTTGCGCGCCAGTTCCTCCCGCGCCGGGTTGATGTCGACGCCGATGATCATGTTGGCGCCGACCATCTTCGCGCCCTGGATCACGTTCAGGCCGATGCCGCCCAGGCCGAACACCACCACCGTCGAGCCCGGCTCCACCTTGGCGGTGTAGATCACCGCGCCGATGCCGGTGGTCACGCCGCAGCCGATGTAGCACACCTTCTCGAACGGCGCATCCTCGCGGATCTTGGCCAGCGCGATTTCCGGCACCACGGTGTAGTTGGCGAAGGTGGACGTGCCCATGTAATGGAACACTTCCTTGCCGCCCAGCTTGAAGCGGCTGGTGCCGTCGGGCATCACGCCGCGACCCTGGGTGCTGCGTATGGCCTGGCATAGATTGGTCTTCTGCGACAGGCAGTATTCGCATTGCCGGCATTCCGGCGTGTACAGCGGAATCACATGGTCGCCCGGCTTCAGGCTTTTCACGCCTTCGCCAACCTCGATCACGATGCCGGCGCCCTCATGGCCCAGGATGGCCGGGAAGATGCCCTCGGGATCATCGCCCGACAGCGTGAACATGTCGGTATGGCAGATGCCCGTGGCCTTGATCTCCACCAGCACCTCGCCTGCGCGCGGGCCTTCCAGCTGCACTGTTTCTATTGTCAGCGGTGCGCCCGCCTTGTGGGCTACTGCGGCTCGTACATCCATGTAAAACTCCTTGAGGATTGATTTGGAAAAAACAGCCAGCCAAAAAACGGGCATAAACTCGACTGCAAGGCTGGGCGAACGCGGCCTGACTGAGCTGAATTCGAGACATCTGCCGCCTTCCTGTCTTGTTTATTGAACAGTTCAAAAAAGCAAATTAGCTGTTTGCACAAAGACGCCAGTTCATCTAAGCTCAGCACAGCCTTACAGCCCGTATCAAGCGCCGTTGCAGGGGCCTTGTCGGCACCATCAGCAAAAACCGAGCCATCAGAGCACGGACGCGACCAGGGAGGCAAAAAAACAGGGCGTCCACAAGGACAGCTCATGGAGACGAGACATGTTGACGCAAGAGCATCATCGCAGCCGCATCCAGTCGGCCGTTGAACGCATTTCGAGCGCGCCCGTCGCAGTGCCCAATCACATCACCGATTCCTGGATGCGCTGCATGCGGGACTACCAGCTCGATCCAGCCATCATGATCGAACCCTACATCGTGGAAAAGGCCGAGCTGCAGGAAAGACAGCACCGCTTGTCCCATGTGCTGAGCGCGGCCAAGGCGGAAATGACCAACCTGTTCCAGCAGATCGCCGGCTCGGGCTATGCCATCATGCTGACCGACGCCGACGGCGTGCTGATGAACTACTTTGGCGACCTCGGCTTCACCCATGCCGCATCAAAGACCGGCATGATGCCCGGCGCGGTCTGGTCGGAACGCTACCAGGGCACCAACGGCATGGGCACTGCCCTGCTGGAAAAGCGGCCGACCATGGTTCAGCAATATGATCACTTCCTGTTCCGCAACACCGGCCTGACCTGCGCCGCCGCGCCCGTCTTCGATACCACCGGCGAGGTGCTGGCGGTGCTGGATGCCTCGGGCGAAACCCACCTTGCGCCCAAGCACGTGCTGGACCTGGTCAACATGTCGGTGCATACCATCGAGAACCGCATCTTCATGAAGTCCTTCGAGGGCCAGCGCTTCATGCACTTCCATAGCCGCCCGGAATTCGTCGGCACCGTCAACGCCGGCATTCTTGCGCTGGACGAAGATGACCGTATCGTGGCCGCCACGCGGCATGCGCTGCTTCAGCTGGGGGTCAAGTCCTGCGAACTGCTGCACCATCCGCTGGAAGAGTTCTTCAATGTATCGTTCGACTCACTCAGCCGCGAGACCAGCAAGCTGGCCAGGCCGGTGGCGCCCATATTCGACGCCCGCTTCGGCCGGCGCTTCTATGCCTATGGCGTAGCAACGGCGAAGAATTGCGTGATGCCTTGCTCCGGGCTGCCGGCCACCGGCTGCGACGCCGACGAGCATGGCTGCCGCACCCCGCTGGAGCGCCTGCGCTATGGTCCCGAGCCGACCATGAGCCGCAACATCGACGCCGCCAGCCGGGTGCTGGAACGCGACGTGCCGATCCTGCTGTACGGCGAAACCGGCACCGGCAAGGAGATGTTCGCCAAGGCGCTGCACCAGTCCAGCCAGCGCGCCAGCCAGCCTTTCGTGGCGATCAACTGCGCATCGATACCGGAGTCGCTGATCGAGAGCGAACTGTTCGGCTACAAGTCGGGCGCCTTCACCGGCGCCAGCAAGGAAGGCCAGCGCGGCAAGATCTTCCAGGCCAACGGCGGCACGCTGTTCCTCGACGAGATCGGCGACATGCCATTCGCCTTGCAGGCGCGCCTGCTGCGGGTGCTGGAAGAACGCGAGGTCGCGCCGCTGGGCAGCGAGATGCCGGTGCGCATCGACATCCGCCTCATCAGCGCCACCCATTGCGACCTGCTTGAAAAGATAGAGCGCCGTGAATTCCGGGAAGACCTTTACTACCGGCTGCAGGGCCTGACGCTGACCATGCCGCCGCTGCGGGAACGCGGCGACCGTCGCGAGCTGATCGGGCATCTGCTGCGCAGCGAGCAGACCGATTGCGGCGAACTGTCGATGACGCCGGAACTGATGGATGCGCTGGACCAATACCGCTGGCCCGGCAACGTGCGTCAGCTGCGCAATGTGCTGCGCACCATGGTGGCACTGCGCCGTGCCGACCTGCTGACCCTGGCCGACCTGCCGCCGGACATCCTGCGCGCCCGCCAGGCGCAGCCGGCGCCACCGCAGGAGGCGATGCAGCAGGAATGCCAGCTCAATCCCCTCAAGTCGGCCGAACGCGAAGCCCTGCTGCAGGTGCTGAAGCGGGCACGCTGGAACATCAGCACCGTGGCAAGGGAACTGGGCGTGGGGCGCAATACGCTGTACCGCAAGCTGGAGCGGCTTAACATCGATCTGTCGGACGGGAAAAAGCCGTGCGGGGAGGCGGACAGCCGGTAGGGCGGGGTCAGCCTGACCGGCGGCGGCGGTTGGCGCTGCCATTGCCGTTTGCTCCTGCCGCTGCTTGTGAAGTTGCCGTTCAATCCTGGACGGCAAAAACTGGTACTTGCACAATATTCTTTATCGGGAGCCGGCTGGAATGCTCTCGCGGCATATTGCTCCTTGCGAAATCGGCCTTCCGCGAGGCCGCCGATTCGCCAAGTAAGGCTCCCCCGATGTCATGCCCAGACCTTCACCAGCGCCGCCGCCTCCTCCATCAGAAAATTCTTCAGCGCCTCGGCCGCAGGCGACAGCCGCCGTGCGCCAAGGTGGGTCACATACCACTGCCTTATCACCGGCAGCCCGGCGATGTCGAGCAAAACCAGGTGACCCGATGCCAGCTCATGACGCACCGTGCGCAGCGACAGGAATGCCATGCCCATGCCGGCCATCACCGCCTGCTTGATGGTCTCATTGCTGGGCATCTCCATCACCACCCGCGGCGTGACGCCATGCTCGGCAAAAACCGCTTCCATCGTGCTGCGGGTGCCCGACCCCTGCTCCCGAACCACGAAGTCCTGGCCGTCAAGCGCCGACATTGATGCGCCGCGCCGGCGCGACAGCGGATGGTCGGGCGCGCACACCACGCCCATCGGATTCGTGGCGAACTCGGTGGAGCAGCAGTCCAGCCCCTGCGGCGCCCGTCCCATGATCACCAGGTCGATTTCATTGCGCGCCAGCAGCTTCATCATGCTTTCCCGGTTATGAATCTGCAGCGTGATCGCGATGTCGGGAAACTGCTTGCGAAACCGCATCAGCAGCATCGGCATGAAGTACTTGGTGGTGCTGACCACCGCAAGATCGACCTTGCCATGCTTTAAGCCGCGCTGGGCGGCCACCAGATCGTCCAGCTCCTTCAGGCGCGCCAGGGCGGCAGCCGCGCAGCGCTCCACCTCGCGCCCGGCATCGGTCAGCCGCACCCGGCGGCCGATGACTTCCAGCAAGGGCAGGCCCAGGCTTTCCTCAAGCTGGCGCAACTGCATCGATACCGCCGGCTGCGTCACATGCAGGCGGTCGGCAGCGCGCGAGACCGATTCGCTGCGGGCGACTTCCATGAAGGTGTCGAGTTGTCTCAGGGTATAGCGGCGCATGATGTATCAGTTTTTCCTGATGCTTTGCCCATCATTGCTGATTAGACCTTATCGAATGCCCCTTGTACATTGGCTTCAACGGAGCTGCGCACCAATCGGCATGATGGTTGTGCCGCCGCAAGCCTCGGCCCCGACCCCGATACATTCACAAAAGGCGCAAGCCGCGTACAGGAGATGGCAATGGGTGCAAGTGAAATGCAGCAAATTACGGACCAGAAGAAGCGCTACTCGGCGGGCGTGCTGAAATATGCCCAGATGGGTTACTGGGACAGCGACTACCAGCCGAAGGAGACCGACGTGCTGGCGCTGTTTCGCATCACGCCGCAGGATGGCGTGGACCCGATCGAGGCCGCCGCCGCGGTCGCCGGCGAATCCTCCACCGCCACCTGGACCGTGGTCTGGACCGACCGGCTGACAGCCTGCGACATGTACCGCGCAAAGGCCTACCGCATAGACCCGGTGCCGAACAACCCCGGCCAGTATTTCTGCTATGTCGCCTACGACCTGTCGCTGTTCGAGGAAGGCTCGATCACCAACGTGGCCGCCTCCATCATCGGCAATGTGTTCAGCTTCAAGCCGCTGAAGGCGGCGCGGCTGGAAGACATGCAGTTCCCGGTCGCGTATGTGAAGACCTTCGCCGGGCCGCCGACCGGCATCGTGGTCGAGCGCGAGCGGCTGGACAAGTTCGGCCGGCCGCTGCTGGGCGCCACCACCAAGCCCAAGCTCGGGCTGTCTGCCCGCAACTATGGCCGTGTGGTGTATGAAGGCCTGAAGGGCGGCCTGGACTTCATGAAGGATGACGAGAACATCAACTCCCAGCCCTTCATGCACTGGCGCGACCGCTTCCTGTGCGTGATGGACGGCGTCAACCGGGCGTCGGCCGCCACCGGCGAGATCAAGGGCAGCTATCTCAACATCACCGCCGGCACCATGGAAGAGATGTACCGGCGCGCCGAGTTCGCCAGGGACCTGGGATCGGTGATCGTGATGATCGACCTGGTGGTCGGCTATACCGCGATCCAGTCGATGTCCCACTGGTGCCGCCAGAACGACATGATCCTGCACCTGCACCGCGCCGGCCATGGCACCTACACCCGGCAGAAGAACCATGGCGTGTCGTTCCGGGTGATCGCGAAATGGATGCGGCTGGCGGGGGTCGACCATATCCATGCCGGCACCGCGGTCGGCAAGCTGGAGGGCGACCCGATGACGGTGCAGGGCTACTACAACGTCTGCCGCGATGCGAAGACCACGGTGGACCTGCCGCGCGGCATCTACTTCGACCAGGACTGGGCCGCATTGCGCAAGGTGATGCCGGTGGCCTCGGGCGGCATCCATGCCGGCCAGATGCACCAGCTGCTGGACCTGTTCGGCGACGACGTGGTGCTGCAGTTCGGCGGCGGCACCATCGGCCATCCGCAGGGCATACAGGCTGGCGCCACCGCCAACCGGGTGGCGCTGGAAGCGATGGTGCTGGCGCGCAATGAAGGCCGCGACATCCGCAACGAAGGGCCGGACATCCTGCGCGAGGCCGCCAGGTGGTGCAGCCCGCTGAAGGCGGCGCTCGACACCTGGGGCGACATCACCTTCAACTACACGCCGACCGACAGTTCGGACTTCGTGCCCACCGCATCGGTGGCCTGAACCACGCACTGCACAGCGCCAGCAACCCAACGAAAGAGGACATCATGCGCATCACTCAAGGCACCTTCTCCTTCCTGCCCGATCTATCCGACGAGCAGATCATCAAGCAGCTCGACTATTGCCTGGACAAGGGCTGGGCGGTCGGCATCGAGTACACCGACGACCCGCATCCGCGCAACGTCTATTGGGAAATGTTCGGCAACCCGATGTTCGACCTGCGGGACGCGGCCGGCATCATGCTGGAGTTGAACAGCTGCCGCAAGACCTATCCCGCTCATTACATCCGCGTCACCGCCTTCGACTCCACCCATACGGTGGAAAGCGTGGTGCTGTCCTTTATCGTCCAGCGGCCGCCGCAGGAGCCCGGCTTCCGGCTGGTGCGGCAGGAGATCAATGGTCGCTCGATGCGCTACAGCATCGAGAGCTATGCCACCCAGTCGCAGCCGGAAGGCATGCGCTATCAATAGGCCGGGAGGCATCATGACCGTGATCGACACGCCCCTGGAGCATCACAAGCCGGCACAGGCGCATGTCGCCGGCGCCGGCTCCCTGAAATCGGCGCTGGCCGCTTCCGGCATCGCCGACCTGCTGGCCCAGCTGGAACGCGAGCTGGTGGGACTGGCGCCGGTGAAGTCGCGCATCCGCGATATCGCCGCGCTGCTGCTGGTGGACCGGCTGCGCCAGGACCGCGGCCTGTCGGCTTCGCCGCCCAGCCTGCACATGTGCTTCACCGGCAATCCCGGCACCGGCAAGACCACGGTGGCCATGCGCATGGCGCAGATCCTGCACCGGCTCGGCTATGTGCGGCGCGGCCACCTGGTGGCGGTCACCCGCGACGACCTGGTGGGACAGTACATCGGCCACACCGCGCCCAAGACCCGCGAGGTGCTGAAGAAGGCCATGGGCGGCGTGCTGTTCATCGACGAGGCGTATTACCTGTACCGGCCGGAAAACGAGCGCGACTATGGCCAGGAAGCGATCGAGATCCTGCTGCAGATCATGGAGAACCAGCGCGACGACCTGGTGGTGATCCTGGCCGGCTACAAGGACAGGATGGACCGTTTCTTCGAGTCCAACCCCGGCATGTCCTCGCGCATTGCCCACCACATCGACTTCCCGGACTACGGCGCCGGCGAACTGGAGCGCATCGCGCAGCTGATGTTGAAGGACATGCAGTACCGCTTCGACGACCGGGCCGGGGAAGTGTTCCGCCAGTACCTAGAGCGGCGCATGACGATGCCGCATTTCGCCAACGCCCGCAGCGTGCGCAATGCGCTGGACCGCGCCAGGCTGCGCCATGCATCGCGCCTGCTGGCCGCAGGCGGCGACGTCGACGACGAGGCGCTCGTCACCATCACCGCGCCCGACCTGCTGGCCAGCCGGGTGTTTGCAGACAACCCCGAGTCGCCGCAAAGCGCACAGGAGCCATCATGCTGCAAGCCCTGATCTTCGACGTGGACGGCACGCTCGCCGACACCGAAAGCGCGCACCGCGCCGCCTTCAATGCCGCGTTTGCCGAGGCCGGCCTGGACTGGAACTGGTCGGAAACGCTGTACACCAGGCTGCTCGACGTGGCCGGCGGCAAGGAGCGCATCGCGCATTACTGGCGCAGCGTGGACCCGCTGCACGCCGCGAAAAGCGGCGAGACGATCAACCGCATCCACGCCATCAAGACCCGGATCTATGAAGCGCAGGTCAGCGGCGGGAGGCTGCCGCTGCGTCCCGGCATCGAGCGCCTGATCACCGAGGCGGCCGAGGCCGGCCTGCCGATGGCGATCGCCACCACCACCACGCCGTCCAATGTGGACGCGCTGCTGCGCGAGCCGCTGGGCCGCAACTGGCGCCGTCTGTTTGCCGCGGTTTGCGATGCCGGCACCACGCAGCGCAAAAAACCCGCGCCGGACGTGTATCTCGCCGCGCTGCATGCGCTGCGCCTGCCGGGCTATGCCTGCATTGCCTTCGAGGATTCCGCGAACGGCCTCGCCGCCGCCAGCGCAGCCGGCATCCCGGCCATCATCACGCCCACCGCCTGCACCGTGCTGCATTCCTTCAGCGACGCGCTGCTGGTGCTGCCGCATCTCGGCGATCCGGCGCATCCGCTGGAACGGCGCATCCCCGGCGCCGAGCATCGCTGGGTCGACCTGGCGGCGCTGACGCGCTGGCATGAAGGCACCCTGTTCGAGGCCAGCTGAGATGGGCGCCGCGATGCGCATTGCGTCCTCCACCCTGCCGGCCGACTTCGCCCGTCCGGGCAAGGAAGTGCGGGCCATCGAGGCGGCCGGGGCCGACGTCATCACCTTCCATCCGGAAGCCAGCCGGCATGTGGGCCGGACACTGGGCATGGTTCGTGAATACGGCTGCCGCGCCGGACGAGGATGGCGGTTATGGCGGCAGGCGCTTGCCCGACAGAAAACGACAACAGGAGACAGACGATGAACCCGGACATGCGCATCACCCTGACCCAGTTCCTGATCGAGGAACGGCGCCGCTTTCCCGGCGCCAGCGGCGACTTCAACAGCCTGCTGCTCAATGTCGCGCTGTGCTGCAAGCGCATCGCCCGCAAGGTCGCCGCCGGCGCGCTGGGCGGCGTGCTCGGCGGCGCCGGCGCGGTCAATGTGCAGGGCGAGTCCCAGCAGAAGCTGGACCTGATCAGCAACGCCCTGTTCATCGAAGGCAACAACTGGGGCGGCTACCTGGCCGGCATGGCATCCGAGGAAATGGACGAGCCCTACCAGATTCCGGACTGCTACCCGAAGGGCCGCTATCTGCTGCTGTTCGACCCGCTGGACGGCTCGTCGAACATTGACGTGAATGTATCGGTCGGGAGCATATTTTCGGTGCTGCGTGCGCCGGAAACGGAACAGCCCGTGACAGAGCGCGACTTCCTCCAGCCCGGCGCCCGGCAGGTGGCGGCCGGCTATGCGATCTACGGCCCGACCACGATGCTGGTGCTGACCGTGGGCAATGGCGTGAACGGCTTCACGCTCTGCCCGCAGCTGGGCGAGTTCATGCTGACCCATCCGCGCCTGTGCGTGCCGGCCGACACCAGCGAATTCGCGATCAACGCCTCCAACAGCCGTTTCTGGGAAGAGCCGGTGAAGCGCTATGTGAATGAATGCATGGCCGGACGGACCGGCAGCCGCGGCCGCGACTTCAACATGCGCTGGATCGCCTCCATGGTGGCCGAGGCGCACCGCATCCTGATGCGCGGCGGCGTCTTCCTCTATCCGCGCGACAGCAAGGACAGCCGCATGCCCGGCCGGCTGCGGCTGCTGTATGAAGCCAATCCGATCGGCTTCGTGATCGAGCAGGCTGGCGGCCGCGCCAGCACCGGCCGCCAGCCGGTGATGGATGTGGCGCCCTCCTCGCTGCACCAGCGGGTCGGCCTGATCTTCGGCTCGCGCCACGAGGTCGAGCTGATCGAGCGCTATCACAACGCGCCGCCGCCAATGGAGCTGCCCGAGCCGCTGTTCTGCGAGCGCAGCCTGTTCCGCACCCCCGCCTGAGACCACCCGGAGGCATCATGTCAGAACGCTATCCCATCATTGCCATCACCGGCTCCTCCGGCGCCGGCACCACTTCGGTGACCCGCACCTTCGAGAACATCTTCCGGCGCGAGAACCTCAGCGCCGCCATCATCGAGGGCGACAGCTTCCACCGCTACAACCGCGAGGAGATGAAGGAAAGGCAGATCGAGGCGGAAAGAAGCGGCGACCGCAACTTCAGCCATTTCGGACCGGACACCAACCTGTTCGCCGAACTCGAGGGCCTGTTCCGCAGCTACGGTGAAAGCGGCACCGGCCGCCGCCGCAAATACCTGCATGACGCCGGGGAGGCTGCGCCCTACGAGCAGAAGCCCGGCACCTTCACGCCCTGGGAAGACATCGAGCGCGGCACCGACCTGCTGTTCTATGAAGGCCTGCACGGCGCGGTGGTGCATGGGGATATCGACATCGCCAGGCATCCGGACCTGCTGATCGGCGTGGTGCCGGTGATCAACCTCGAATGGATACAGAAGCTGTGGCGCGACAAGTCCAAGCGCGGCTACTCGACCGAAGCGGTAACCGACACCATCCTGCGCCGCATGCCGGACTATGTGAATTACATCTGCCCGCAATTCACGCATACCCATGTGAACTTCCAGCGGGTGCCGTGCGTGGACACCTCCAACCCATTCATTGCGCGCGACATCCCGGCGCCGGACGAGAGCTTCGTGGTGATCCGATTCGCCAATCCCAAGGGCATCGATTTCCAGTACCTGCTCAACATGGTCAGGGATTCCTTCATGTCGCGGGCCAACACCATCGTGGTGCCGGGCGGGAAGATGGAACTGGCGATGCAGCTGATCTTCACCCCCTTCATCTGGCGCATGATGGAACGCAAGAAGCGCGCGATGAGCCAGCTCTAGGAGACCGCAATGAACGCACCCGACAAAGTGGCCGCCAACGCGGCCGACGCCATCCGCTTCCTGGCCGCCGACGCGGTTGAACAGGCAGCCTCGGGCCATCCCGGCGCGCCACTGGGCATGGCCGACATCGCCGAAGTGCTGTGGCGCCGCCACCTGCGGCACAACCCGGCCAATCCGCATTGGCCGGGACGCGATCGCTTCTTGCTCTCCAACGGCCATGCATCGATGCTGCTGTATGCGCTGCTGCACCTGTCCGGCTATGACCTGCCGATGCAGGAGATCAGGCGCTTCCGCCAGATGCATTCAAGAACGCCCGGCCATCCGGAGCACGGCGTCACGCCCGGCGTGGAGACCACCACCGGGCCGCTCGGCCAGGGCCTGGCCAATGCGGTCGGCATGGCGCTGGCGGAAAAAATGCTGGCCGCGCAGTTCAACCGGCCGGGCTTCGAGCTGATCGACAACCATACCTATGTGTTCCTGGGCGACGGCTGCCTGATGGAAGGCATCAGCCATGAAGCCTGCTCGCTGGCCGGCACGCTGAAGCTGCACAAGCTGATCGCGCTGTATGACGACAACGGCATTTCCATCGACGGCGACGTGGCCGGCTGGTTCACCGACGACACGCCGCAGCGGTTTCGCGCCTATGGCTGGCATGTGATCGCGGATGTCGACGGCCATGATGCCGCGGCCATCGATGCCGCGCTGCATGCGGCCAGGGCGCAGCGGGACGCGCCAACGCTGATCTGCTGCAAGACCACGATAGGCCACGGCGCGCCGGGCAAGGCCGGCGGCCACGATGTGCATGGCGCGCCGCTCGGGCCGCAGGAAATCCGGGCAATGCGCGATTTTGGCGGCTGGCCGCATCCGCCCTTCGCCATTCCGCAGGAACTGGCCGACGCCTGGGATGGCCGCGCCCGCGGCGCCGCGCTGGAAGCGCAGTGGAATGAACGGTTCGCGGCTTACCAGGCGCAGCATGGCGCGCTGGCGGCCGAACTGCTGCGGCGCCTCCGTGGCGAACTGCCTGAAGGCATCGACGATTGCTTCGATGCGCTGCTGGCCAACAACGCCGAACTGGGAAAGAAGCTTGCAACCCGCAAGGCTTCCCAGCTGGTGCTGGAAGCCATCAGCCCGCTGCTGCCGGAACTGTTCGGCGGCTCGGCCGACCTGACCGGCTCCAACCTGACCAATGTGCCGGCGTCGGTCAGGGTCAACGATCACGGCGCGGGCAATTACCTGAGCTATGGCGTGCGGGAATTCGGCATGGCGGCGATGATGAACGGCATGGCGCTGTACCGCGGATTCATCCCCTACGGCGGCACCTTCCTGACCTTCTCGGACTACTCGCGCAATGCGATTCGCATGGCGGCGCTGATGAAGCAGCGGGTGATCCATGTGCTGACCCATGACTCGATCGGCCTGGGCGAGGACGGCCCGACCCATCAGCCGGTCGAGCATCTGGCCACGCTGCGCCTGATCCCGGGCAACCGCGTCTGGCGACCGTGCGACGGCGTCGAGACGGCTGCCGCCTGGCGAGCCGCGATCCGGCGCGATGATGGACCGACCTGCCTGGCCCTGTCACGGCAGGCGCTGCAGCCCTTTGCCCGCGACGAGGCACAGATCGCCGGCATCGCGCGTGGCGGCTACGTGCTGCAGGACTGCGACAGGCCGCAACTGGTGCTGATCGCCACCGGCTCGGAAGTCGGGATCGCCGCCGAGGCCGCGGCGCAGCTGCGGGACAAGGGCCATCGGGTGCGCCTGGTGTCCATGCCCTGCGTCGAACTGTTCCTTGCGCAGCCGGCCGACTGGCGCGATGGCGTGCTGCCGCCCGGCGTGCCGCGGCTGAGCGTCGAGGCCGGCGTCACCTGGCTCTGGCGCTCCGTGGTGGGCGACAGCGGCCTGGCGCTGGGCATCGACCGTTTCGGCGAATCGGCGCCGGCCGGCGAGTTGTACGGCTATTTCAAGCTGACGCCGGCCGACATAGCCGCCAGCGCCCAGGCCCTGCTGGAAGCCTGAGATGGTTGCCACCGCGAAGCGGCCGCGGGCCGTGCTGGTCGATCTGGACGGCACCATGGTGGACAGCGTGCCCGATATCGCTGCGGCAGCAAACCGGATGCTGGCGCAGCTGGGCGCGCCGCCGTTGCCGCTGCAGACGGTGCGCAGCTTCATTGGCTGGGGCGTGGCCCATCTGGTGCGCCAGGTGCTGGCCCATGCGCCGGGCGTCGGGCCAGCGGATGAAGCCGGCGCCCTTGCCATCTTCGAGCGTCACTACATCGATTGCAACGGCCGCCACAGCACCGTTTTTGCTGGCGTGCAGCAAGGCCTGGCCATGCTGCGCGGGCTGGGCTATGCGCTGGCCTGCGTGACCAACAAGCCGCGCCCCTACACCGAGCCGCTGCTCGATGCGCTGGGCCTGTCGCCCTGCTTCGACACGGTAGCCTGCGGCGAGCCTGCGCTGCCGCTCAAGCCTCACCCGGCGCTGTTGCTGGCTGCCTGCAGTCGTCTCGGCGTGCAGCCCGCGCAATGCGTGATGGTGGGCGACTCGGGCGTCGACGCCAGCGCGGCGGACCGGGCCGGCATGCCGGTGTACCTGGTGCGCTACGGCTATCGCAATGCCGCCGCGCCGGATGCGGCGCCCTGCAACGGCTACATCGACGCGCTCGACGAATTGCCAGCCTTGCTGGGACAGGCTGGGGCCGCGGTCAGCGCAAGCGGCTAGCCGCCCAGCCATCGCCCTTCCTGGCGATGCGCAGCAGCACCGTGCTGGACCGGAAGCCGCCGTTGGGCACGGTCATTTCCATCTGCACCGTGCATTCCCATGCCTGCGCTTCGGTGGCTGGCTGGCAGCCCTTCTTGCGCGCCGCATGCAGCTTCACCAGCATGTCCGGCGGCACATCTCCCTTGCCAAGGCGCTGGTGGTATTCGACGATGGGCAAGTTGGCGCGGGCCACGTCGCGCTCGGCCAGCGCCAGGATGTCGGACTCGGTCGGCTCGCCGGATTGAGCCTGGGCCGGCGGCGCAGGGATCAGCGATGCGGTCATTGTGGTGACAGCGAAGATGAGTGCCTTCATGCATTTTCCCCCTGGAATGCCGGCATGACGGCCGGCGCGAAATACCATGCAAGGTCCGCGCCATCCTTGCGGCGGCCGGCTGCCGCGGCATGCAGGCTTGACTGGACCATCATGCCATCGCTGCGGTGCGTGTGAAAACCGCGTTTCTGGTCTACATTGCATGGACCCTCCCCTCATGCCGGGAACAGCCATGGATCCCACCCAGCAACTCCTGACCCAGCTTCTCAGCGTGGCAATACAGCTGTCCGGGCTGCCTGGCATCCATGTCAGCGAACTGCCGCCGGTGGTGCTGCTGCCGCGCGCCGAACTCAACAAGACCGTCTGCAGCAGCGCGCCGGTGCGCTGCGCCGGGCTGATCGCGGCCTTCGACACCCAGCGCTACCGCATCGTCGCCGACGACAAGCTCGACTTCGACGATCCGGTGGACGCTTCCTTCCTCGTGCATGAAATGGTCCATGTGCTGCAGTTCAAGCAGACCGGCAGCGCCGGCTTTACTTCCTGCACCGCGGTGCTGCAAAGCGAGGAGCAGGCCTACGACGTGCAGAACCGCTATCTGCGGCAGAACAACCGGCCGGCGCGGCAAGGCAGCATGCTGCGTTTTTCCCGCTGCCCGCGGGAGCCGGCGGCGAATGCGCCGCCCTGAATCAGTCGATGCGCGCGGACCGGCCGCCGTGGGCGTGAATGCTGGACATGACCCGCTGGCGCTGGCGCAGGCGGGCGGCATCGAGCAGCATGCGGCCGGCCCAGCGATAGACATTGAAGTCGCGCACCAGCGTGCGCATGCTGCGCATGCGCGCCTTCTGCTCGGCCGCCGGCATCGTCAGCGCCTGGTGCAGGGCCCCGGCACTTTGTTCGATGTGGTAGGGATTGACGATCAGCGCCGCATGCAGTTCCATTGCCGCGCCGGTGAATTGGCTCAGGATCAGCGCACCCTGTTCATCATCGCGCGCCGCGATGTATTCCTTGGCGACCAGGTTCATGCCGTCGTGCAGGCTGGTCACCATGCAGACATCGGCGGCGCGGTAATAGCGGTTGACCTCGTGCTGTTCATGATGCTCGGCCTTGAGGATGATGGGCTGGTAGCTGCCGCTGCCGAAACGCTGGTTGATGCGCTGCGTCAGCTGCCGCACCCTGGCCTCGAAATTCTGGTACTCGTCCAGGCTGGAACGGCTCGGCGCGGCGATCTGGACCAGCGTAACCCTCCCCACCATTTCCGGATGCAGTTCAAGCATGCGCTCCACCGCCTGGAAACGCTCCGGTATGCCCTTGGTGTAATCCAGCCGGTCCACGCCTATGCCCAGAAGATGTCCCGGCGACAGGCCAAGCGCATGGCGTATCGAGGCGCGGCATTGCGCCACGTCCTGTCCGTCCGGCCCGGGCTGGTCCGGCCAGGCAATCGAGATCGGGTAATTCTCCACCTGGGTCAGCTTGCCGCCATAAGACACCGTGGACGCCTCGTTCTCGATCCGGGCTTCCAGGTAGCGGTCCACCGTGTCCAGGAAATTCTTGCGATGCAGCGGCGTGTGAAAACCGAGGATGGTGCTGCCCAGCATGCCTTCGAGGATCTGGGTGCGCCAAGGGCAGATGCCGAAGGACTCGGCGTTGGGCCAGGGTATGTGCCAGAAAGTGATGATGGTTGCCTCCGGCAGCCGTTCCCTCACCAGCCGCGGCAGCAGCGCGAAATGATAGTCCTGCACCAGCACCACCGGATTGCTGGTGCGCGCCTCCTTCACCACCGCGTCGGCAAAGCGCCGGTTCACGGCCACATACTGTTCCCAGTCGGTGAAACGGAACACCGGCCGCACATGGGCGATATGGCACAGCGGCCACAGCCCCTCGTTGGCGAAGCCGTAGTAATAGCCCTGCTCCTCCTCCTTGCTCAGCCAGACCCGCCGCAGGGTGTAGCTCGGATCACCCGGCGGCACCTGCACCCGGTCGTGCTTGTCCACGGTCTGGCGGTCGGCGCTGCCGGCGCCATGCGCGATCCAGGTGCCCGAACAGGCCCGCATCACCGCTTCCACCGCGGTCACCAGGCCGCTCGCCGGCCGCCGCACCTCGACGCCTTCAGGCGTGTCGACATGGATGTACGGCTCGCGGTTGGACACCACCAGCACCTCGTCGCCGGCCAGTTCATTCTGCAGCAAGGCGCGCAGCTTGTCCGGCGCCGACACCTGGGCGCCGCCATCCTGCTGGCGGTCGCGCTGGTACTCGTGCAGCAGGTTGCGCAGGTCGCCAATGAGCGGCTGCATTTCCGCCGGCGCGCCAGCGGCGGGCGCGCGCAGCAGCAACTCGCCGCGCAAGAGGCTGCGCACGCCATTGACCCAGCCGCGCCAGCTCAACTGGGCGATGACCACCGTCAGCACCGCAATCACCAGGGCGAGCAGCGCGAACATGGTGAAGACGTATTTGCGGGTATCGGCGCTGCGCCGCTCGATAAAGCTCATGTCATGCACCAGCAGCAGCCTGCCCACGAGCACGCCGTCCTGCATCAGGTCGCTCCCGGATACATGGACGGCGCCCTGCGGCAGGCGCAGCATCGCCCTGTTTTCACTGCCGGCCTTGCCCTGGGCCGGACGGCTGCAGGGAATCGATGCGGGAAAGGTTGCCGTCTTGTACAGCAGGCTGCCGGCGGCGTCGCACAGCCCCAGCGCATAAAGCCGTTCATCGCGGATGGCGCGGTCGAACAGCTGGTTGATCTGCCTGCGCGCCTTTTGCGGCAGATAGCCCAGCAAGGGCTCTTCCAGCGCGCTGGCCAGCAGTTGCGACCGGATGTCGAGGTCGCGCACGAACCAGCGCACTGTCAGTTTTTCGGTGAGGGGCACGGCCGCGTAGGCGAACAGCACGAGCACGAGCGCCAGCGGCAGCAGGAAACGCAGCGAGAGACGAAGCGACTGGGACGGCATGGCGTCTCCTCAGGCAGCCCTGGCGGCGGGGATAGCTGCCAGGTGGCTGGCGGCAGCCTGCATTTGCTCGGGCGCCAGGCGCAACAGGCTCACCGGATAGGCGAGGGAGATTTCACGCGCATTGAGCGCCTCAAGCAGCGCCAGGTTGATGGCCTGCTGAATATCCATGTACTTGTTGAAGTCGGGATCCAGCACGAAGTACACCACTTCGAAAAGCAGGGCGCTGTCGCCATAGCCCTTGAAATGGGCACGGTCGAAACGGGTCTGCAGTTCGGAGGAAATGATTTCCCGCACGATGCCGGGCAGCGCCCGCACCTGCTCGATCGGCGTTTCACGGGCGATGCCGAACTCGAACAGCACGCGCCGCTCCTGCATGCGCTTGTAATTGCGGATGCGGTTTTTCAGCAATTCGTTGTTGGAGAAGATGATCTGCTCGCCGCCCAGGCTGCGCAGGCGCGTCGTCTTCATGCCCACGTACTCGACGGTGCCCATGTAGGAGTCGACGACGATGAAATCGCCGATCACGAACGGCTTGTCGAGCGCGATCGACACCGATGAAAAGATATCGCCGAGGATGTTCTGCACCGCCAGCGCGACCGCAATGCCGCCTATGCCCAGGCTGGCCATGAGCGTCGTGATGTTGAAGCCCAGGTTGTCCAGGGTTACCAGCACGGCGACCGACCACAGCACGATGCGCGCCACCAGCCCGGCCAGCATCAGGTGCGTGGCGGACGCCGGATTGCTCGTGCGCTGGCGCTCGAAGGCGCGCTCCACGGCAACGGTGACGATGCGGTTGGCCCACAGCGCTATCTGCGACACCAGGATGATGATCCAGGCATAGTTGAGCCACTTTTCCTGGCGCGGGTTCAGGGTCAGCTGGCTGACGCCGGCCAGCAGCGCGACCCAGCACAGGAAGGGCAACCGCGTGGCGCCAAGCACCTGGGCCACATAGCCAAGCACATTGAAGCGGGAGGCTTCGGCCAGCCGGCGCAACTGGCGCGTCAACAGGGCCTTGCCTGCGAGCAGGCCGGCAAGTACGGCGATGAAAACGACTGCGGCAAGCATGACGTCGTATGATGGCATCGGCATCAGGTCCATATCTTCTCCATTTTGAAACGCACCTCACCGGCCCGAAGCAGACACGGGGCGGCGCCGGGAATCGCGCGCGGCGAAGCCGGAGCGGTGCGGCTGGGACGGGGCGCGGCGGCGCCCTTCACCAGGACTACAGATTGAATGACAGCGGCTTGTCGCCGGCGTCCTTGTCGGCGTCCTCGACCACGTCGAGCAATGCCTGCAGTCCGGCATTGAGCTTGGCCCGGTCAGCGGCGCTGACCCTGGCCAGCGCTTCCGGAAGCAGGCCGCGCGCCGGTTGCGGCGCCTTGCGCAATACCTTCACGCCGCTGGGGGTGAGCGACAGGTTGACCACGCGCTGGTCGCTTTCGTCGCGCGACTTGAGCACGTAACCGCTTTTTTCCAGCGAGTCGAGCAGGTTGCTTGTGGTCGTCTGGTGAATGGCCATGCGGGCAGCCAGTTCGCCCACCCGCAGGCCAGGCGCGTCGCGCAGTTCCTGCAACATCCAGAGCTGTGCGCCGCTGACGCCGCACTGCTTCTGTATCGCTGTGGAATGCCGCTGCGCGGCACGAATCAAAATGCGGAACTTCCCGAGAATGACCAGCGGATCGTTCGTTTTTGCAGCGCCGGAGCGGGAAGCAGCCATATATTTACCGTTCAGATCAGTATCTTTTTTGCAAATATACATTCGTTACAATGTGTTTCGCAACCTCAATCTCATCATCCTGCGCCTCGGGAGCGCTGCGAATTATATTTGCTAGAATGTAAAAAACAAGGCTATTGATCAGGAAGGCAATGGAAAATCCAGGCTCGCGGCGGACCAGACTGCGAAACGGCGCGGTGACATATTGGCACAAGGGCTGGGCCTGGCTGATCGGCCCCCTGCTGGTAGGCCTGGTGGCGGTCGGGCTCGCCCAAGGCAGTGAAGAGGCCACGCGGCTCAACCGCGCGCTCTGGAGCGCTTATCCATATCTGCCGCTGCTGCTGATGCCGGCGGCGTTCGCCGCACTGGCATGGGTCTGCCGCAACTGGTTTCCCGGCGCCCAGGGCAGCGGGATACCGCAGGCCATCGCCGCCATGGAAGTGCATGACCGTATCCAGCCGAGCTCGCTGCTGTCGCTGCGCATCGCATTCGGCAAGGTGCTGCTGACGATAGGCGGCCTCGCCGCCGGCGCATCGATCGGCCGCGAGGGGCCGACCGTGCAGATCGGCGCATCGATCATGCACGCCTTTCGCGGCCGCGGCCCGCTGAATGGCGAGCAGCAGCGCCGCACCCTGATCCTCGCCGGCGGCGCCGCCGGCATCGCCGCAGCGTTCAACACGCCGCTGGCCGGCATCATGTTTGCCATCGAGGAACTCAGCAGCCAGCATGTCTTCAAGGCAAACAGCTCCACGCTGATCACGGTCGTTCTGTCCGGCCTGGTGTCGCTTTCCCTCCTCGGCAACTACACCTACTTTGGCACCACGGCCACCACACTGGACTGGCGCAGCGGCGCGCTCGCCATTGTGGTGTGCGGCATTGCCGGCGGCCTGGGCGGCGGGCTGTTCAGCCGCCTGATGATACGCAGCAGCGCCGGCCTGCCAGGCCGCGCCGGCCGCTTTGCCCGCTCCCGGCCGTATGCCTGGGCGGCCTCTTGCGGCCTGGGCGTGGCCCTGCTTGGCGTTGTTACCGATGGCCTGGTGTTCGGCACCGGCTATGAACCGACCCGCATGACGCTGGAACAGAGCGGCGCCCTGCCCTGGTACTTTGGCGCAGCAAAGTTCCTGGCCACGCTGATGTCCTCGGCCGCGGGCATTCCCGGCGGCATCTTTGCGCCTTCGCTGGCCGTCGGGGCCGGCATCGGCGACAACGTGGCGGCGCTGCTGCCGGCGCTGGCGCCGCACAGCGCAATGGTTCTGCTGGTGATGGCCGCCTATCTGGCGGGCGTGACCCGCGCGCCGCTGACCTCCTTCATCATCATGATGGAAATGACCGACAGCCATCACATGCTGATGCCGCTGATGGCCACCGCACTCATCGCCAGCGCTGCCTCCAAGCTGGTGTGCAGGACGCCGCTCTACCACACGCTGGCCGAACGCATGCTGCCCGCGGCGAGCGCGGGAACGCCGGGGCGGCACTGACGCCGGCGCCGGACAATCCGGCGCAGGCCCTTCCCTGCCCGGCCCGCCGCTGCCTGCGACTCTACCGCCCGCCTTATTTTTTAAGAACTCTTAATTTCGCGCAAGCCCTTGCTCCATAGGGTTTCGCGCACGATGCTGGCTTGGCACGAATGGTTGTTTGAAGGAGAATCGGCGGCTATACTGCCGAGCTTTTTTATATTCTGCCAAATGCATATTGCCGTCCGACACCAACTTCTGTTCTGGCTCGCCTGTGCAGCGCCATGGGCTGAGGCGCAGTCCAGCGTTGTCCTGTACGGCAACATCGACCTTGGCATCAGCAAGCGCAGCGGCAATCCCCTTGCGCTCGAGCGCGGGTACAACAACTGGTTGGGCATCAAGGGCAGCGAGGCGCTTGGCGGCGGCCTGTCCGCCACCTTCCATCTGCAGACGCGTTTCAATCCGGATACAGGCAGCCTGGAGCGCAACAGCACCTTCTGGCAGGGCGAGTCGACCGTGGGGATGGCGAGCGAGACGCATGGCACGCTGCGCCTGGGCCGGGCGCTGACGCCGCTCTGGAACAATGTGTGGCGCTTCGAGCCATGGCTCAACAGCGGCTTCAATGGCTCGCTGGCCGCATTCCAGACCGGCAGCTACAGCAGCGACGGGCTGAAGGACACGGCTACGGATTACGCCAATTTCTCGCGCATCAGCAACGGCCTCTTTTACGAGAGCCCGACGTTTGGGGGCTGGAGCCTGGATGCGGCCGGCGAAACGGAACGGCTCGCCGGCGCTGCCAAGCGCACGTCTGGCGTTTCGCTCAATTATGCGCGGGGGGCGGTGGAGGCAATGGCGTCCTACGAGAGCAACCGGATTCGCGACCGTATCATGTTGATCGCGGCATCATGGCGCCTCGACAAGCTCACGCTGATGGCATCGCATGCCCGCGTGCACCTCAACCAGGGCGATACGGAGAAAGCCGTCATGCTGGCCGGCACGTACAAACTCGGCAAGGATACGGTGCGCGCGGGATACGGTCGCAATGCTGACCGGCACAGCAGCAAGCTCAGCATGGGCTACATCCATGCCTTGTCCGTGCGCACCAATATCTATGCTGACCTCTACCGCGACCGCGAGCCGGACTTTGGCAGCGCGGTGGGCGCCGCGCTGGGAATCAGCCACACTTTCTAAAAAGCCGCATGGCAGGCCGGGGCACCGGCATTTGCGGCGCCGACCTTTCGTCAGGAGACGTCATGCAGCTCATATTTCCGGCAGGCCTCATTTTTATCGTGGTGCTATGGGGCATCCTTTCGCCAGCCTCCATGGCTGCCGTATTCGACACGGTGTTGGCGGCAAGCATCCGCAATTTCGGCTGGCTGTATTTGTGGATCGTGCTGGGGCTGGTGCTGTTCGCGCTGTTTCTCGCGATGAGCCGTTACGGCAACCTGAAGCTGGGCAGCGAGGACGAGGAACCCGAGTTCTCGGTGGCCAGCTGGTTCGCGATGCTGTTTGCAGCCGGCATGGGCATTGGCCTGGTGTTCTGGGGAGTGGCCGAACCCCTGTCGCATTACAACGCACCGCCTCCGGGCATCGCACCCGGCACGCCTGAAGCGGCCAATGCCGCGATGCGCTATGCGTTTTTCCATTGGGGCCTGCACCCGTGGGCGGTCTACAGCATCGTCGCGCTGGCGATTGCATTCTTCCAGTACCGCCGCCAGTCGCAGGCGCTGATCAGTTCGGCGACCAGCGCCTTGCCTTGGGCAGCGGTGCGCCGGCTATCGGGCCTGTTCAATGCGCTGGCCGTCATCGCCACCGCCTTTGGAGTTGCCGCCTCCCTCGGAATGGGGGCATTGCAGATCAACAGCGGCCTGAAGGCGGTGTTCGGGCTGCCGGTCAGCAACGTCGCGCAGGTGGCGATCATCATCGTCACCGCCGTCATCTTCATCACTTCGGCGACCACGGGGGTCGACAAGGGCATCAAATACCTGTCGAACTTCAACATGGTGGTGGCCGCGCTGCTGATGCTGGCAGTGTTCCTCCTCGGCCCCACCATTGCCATCATTGACACACTGACCAATACGCTGGGCAGCTATCTGAGCGAGATCGTGCGCATGAGCTTGCGGGCGACGCCGTTCCGCGACAGCAATTGGGTTGGCGACTGGACCATTTTTTACTGGGCCTGGTGGATTTCCTGGTCCCCGTTCGTCGGCCTGTTCATTGCCCGCGTGTCGCGCGGCCGGACTGTGCGCGAATTCATTGTCGGCACCGTACTGGCGCCGTCTCTGGCTGCCTTTCTGTGGTTTTCGGTATTTGGCGGCACCGCCCTGACCATGGAGATCTGGCAGCATGTGCCGATCGCGGCAGCTGTCAAGGCCGATGTCTCCACTGCGCTGTTCACCATGTTCGACGCCATGCCGCTGGGCGGGCTGATGTCGGGCGTGGCAACGCTGCTGGTGCTGATCTTTTTCGTCACCTCAGGCGATTCGGCTGTGCTGGTGCTGGGCATGATGAGCACTGGCGGCAATCCGGAGCCGTCTGCCCGCGTCAAGATCATCTGGGGCGTCCTGGTATCGGGCATCGCCATCAGCCTGCTCCTGGCGGGCGGCATCAAGGCCGTGCAGACAGCGACGATCGTGTTCGCCCTTCCGTTTGCCCTGGTGATCATACTGATGGTCATAGCGCTGTGGCGTGCGCTGCGCGAAGACCAGAAGGAAGAAGAGCGGCGCGAGCGCGAACTGCGGCGGCGCATGCGCAACATCGTTGCCAAGTAGGCCGCACTGCCGCAAGGCGATCCGATGATGAGAATCAAGAGGACGAAAATATATTTGAACAAATTTAAACTGCGCACTCTCGAACTGGCGGCAGCGGGAATGGATCATTCATGCGCTGGGCTGGTCGCTCCGCTTCGCGCCGGTCTTGTCCGTTGCCTGATTAGTTCCTGATGGTTAATTCATTTTCGAGGAGAGCAACATGCCACATCAACAGTTTCAAGCCTGCATCGATGCCTGCCATGCCTGCGCGGTCGCCTGCGACCACTGCGCCGCTTCATGCCTGCAGGAGCAGGATGTCAAAATGATGGCGCGCTGCATAGCCCTCGATATGGACTGTGCCCAGATCTGCCGCATGGCTGCCGCCTACATGAGCCGCGGCAGCGAGTTCGCGGCAGCCATCTGCAAGGCATGCGCGGACGTATGCCAGGCATGCGGCGACGAATGCGGCAAGCATCAGGCCCAGCATTGCCAGGAATGCGCCCAGGCCTGCCGCCGCTGCGCGGATGAATGCCGCCGCATGGCAACCGCCTGATTTCCGGGAAAACGAGGCCGCTCCTGCATGGCCTTGCCTCCGCTCAATGGAGTGCGGGCAATATTCGCCAGTGCCTGTCGCTTCGCGCAGACAACAACGCCGTACCCGGAAATAGTGGATTTACACAGATGCTATCAATACCTTGCGGCGAATCGTGGGTATAGTCGTCCGTGCGCCGGTGTCCGCTGTCCTTGCGGACCTGTTGCAATCGCGAATTCCAACCTGAACGGAGACAACCATGTTGAAGACCCTGATCGTCGGCGCCTGCGCCGCCCTGATCGCCGGCGGCGCCTTCGCCGCTGCCCACACCGCAGCCCCTTCGGCCCCGACCACCAAGGCTGAAAAGAAGGCCGAGGCCGCAAAGGAAAATGCCAGCAAGGACGCCACCGGCAAGACCCAGGCGAACCGCGACGGCAAGATGAGCCCGACCGGCCAGAACGAGACCAGCAGCACGATGCCGAAGAAGGAAGGTGCGGGCAGCACGACCGGCACCATGTCGAAGTAATCCAGCCGCTGCATCTTGCGGGCCAAGGCCTGCCTGCCCGCCATGTACATGGCGGGCAGGCAGGCCTTTATCGTTTTCAGCGCGGGCTGATGCGGGACTGGCGCATCAGTCGGCGCTGATCCTGGCGCGCTTGATCACATCGGCCCAGCGCGCCAGGTCGTTCTTCACCATCATGCCCAGGGTTTCGGCCTTGCCGGGCGTCGGCACCATGCCCTGCTTGTCCAGCGCTTCGCTGACCTCCGGCATCGCCAGGATCTGGTTGATCTCGCTGTTCAGGCGAGCCACCACCGGCGCCGGCGTGCCCGCCGGCGCCAGCAGGCCGTACCAGAGGTCGACATTGGAATTGGCCACGCCCTGCTCGGCAAAGGTCGGCACTTCCGGCGCGCTTGGCACCCGCTTGTCCTGCGCCACTGCGAGCATGCGCAGCTTGCCGGCCTTGGCATGTGCCAGCGCCGAATGCACCGGCAGGATCATTGCCTGCACCTGGCCGCCCAGCAGGTCGGTAATGGCGCCGGCAGAGCCCTTGTATGGCACATGCAGCAGGTCGGCGCCGGTGTTGAGCTTCAGCAGTTCCATCGCCAGATGCTGCGGCGTGCCGTTGCCGGGCGAGGCATAGCTATACTTGCCCGGATTGTCCTTGAACAGCTTGATGGCTTCCGTCAGCGTCTTTGCCGGAACCGATGGATTGACGGCGAAGGTCAGCGCGCCCTGGGCGGTGGGCGCGACCGGCACGAAGCTCTTCACGGGGTCGTAGGGAACGCTCTTGTACAGGCTGGCGTTCATCACGAAGGTGTTGACCGTCATCAGCAGCGTGTAGCCGTCCGGCACGGCACGGGCAACCGCCTCGGTGCCGATGTTGCCGGAAGCCCCGGCCTTGTTCTCCACGATGACGGGCTGTCCGACCCGCTGCGACAGCTTCTGGCCCAGTGTGCGCGCCAGCACATCGATGCCGGTGCCGGGCGTGAATGGCACGACGATCGTGATCGGCTTCGATGGCCAGGCTTCCTGCGCCATGCCGGCGCCGGGCAAGGCCAGCGCGGCGATCGCGCCTGCCAGCAGCATGAACTGGCGGCGCCCGCGGCGCTGCGAGATGAAAGGGGTGTTTTGTGACATCACGGTCTCCTTGAGATTGTTATCCATTTTTATGCATAGCCCTGCGCTGCAAGCGCAGCGCGTCATTGTGAACGATCAGCCGCTCTCCGGTGTTCCCGCATCGGGGCGCCAGGGTGGCTGCCTGTCTCCCGCCGCCATCTGCGGCAGCATCCCGATCAGCATGTCGGTGAACTCGGCCATATAGAACGGCTTGCCGCGGCCCTTGCGCGAAATCTGGTGGAAGCCGGCGGTGACCTGGGGCTGGACAAGCGGTGCGGCGCTGACCCGATGGCGCCGGCAGGCGGGCATCGCAAAGGACGGTATCACCGCCGATCCGAGGCCGATGGCCACCATGGCGATCAGGGTGTCGAAATGGTTGAACGACGCGCGCTCGGCATCGGCATGGCCTGTCCTGGCAAGCTGCCGGTCGACCAGCTGCTGGATCGGGTTGTCGGGCGGCAGCCCGATCAAAGTCTGTTCACGCAGGCTGTCCCATGGCACCGGCATGGCCGGCGCGGGCAGGCCGGCATCGTCGGCTTGCGCCTGCAGCGGGCCGACCAGCACCAGCGGGAAGTCGTACAGCAGCCTGCGCTCGATGCTCTTGCTGCCTTCGAAGAAGAAGCCCAGGCCAAAGTCGGCGGCGCCGCCTTCCACCAGTGCCTGCACCTGCTTCAGATCGGTATCGACCACCCGTACCGTGACATCGGGATACTGCTGCCGGAAGCGGCTGATCACCAGCGGCAACAGGGTCGAGGACACCAGCGGCGTGGCGGCCACCCGCAGCAGGTAGCGCGCCCTGTCCGACATGTCATCCAGTTGCGCCGCCACCTGCTCCAGCCCTTCCACCGCAGCCTGCGCTATCGGCAGCAGCTTCTCGCCGGCCGGCGTCAGCGTCACCGAGCGCGTGGTCCGGTCGAACAGCCTGCTGGCAAGCTGGACTTCCAGCTCGCGCATCATCACGGAGAGGCCGGCCTGGGTGATGTGCAGGCGCTCCGCCGCGCGAGTGAAGTTCTTCAGTTGCGCAATCAGCAGGAAGGCCTTGAGCTGGCGCGTCGATATGTTCATGCCGGCACCGCAGCAGCCTGCATCAGCGAGCCGGCGCGGGCTGGGACAATGCGTTCACGCTGAAGCCGGCAACCTGCTTGTAGCGGTTCGACATCGCCTGCAGTTCTTCGCGGCTGATCACGTCCTCGATGCGGGTGAACGGCTTGCCGCCGGTCAGTTCGTGCACGGTCTGCAGGATGGCATCCGGCGGCGCCACCCGGTTCATCAGCACCACTTCGCCGGTCGCCTTCAGGCGGATGCGCTCATATTCCTCCAGCGCCTTCGCGGTCGCGCCGAAGGTGCGTATCTGCTGCGCCAGGCTGGGGCCGTCGAGGATGGCCTGGCCGGCGCCGTTGGAGCCGCGCGGCACCATCGGATGGGCAGCGTCGCCGAGCAGCGTCACGCGGCCGAAGCTCCACTTCGGCAAGGGGTCCTGGTCCACCATCGGATATTCCAAGATGGTCTCGGTGGCCTGCAGCATGGCGGCCACGTCCAGCCAGTCGAAATGCCAGTCGGCGAAGGCGCAGAAGAAGTCTTCCAGCCGGCCGCCCCGGTTCCAGTCGCGGCGCGCTGGCTGCGGCGCCTCGATCTCGGCCACCCAGTTGACCAGCTGCCTGCCCTGGCCATCGACATTGTTGCGGATCGGGTAGATCACCATCTTGCCCACCGACAGCCAGCCGGCGCGCACCATGCTGGCTCCCGACAGGAAAGGCGGCAGCGCCGTGGTGCCGCGCCACATGTTCACGCCGGAATAGCGCGGCGCGCCCTCGTCGGGATACAGCTGCTTGCGCACCGCCGAGTGGATGCCGTCGCAGGCCACCGCCAGCGCGGCGCGGGCGGGCTCGCGTTCATGTCCGTCGCCGTCATCGAAACGCACGATGACGCCGGCATCGTCCTGCTCGACGCCCAGGCAGCGCCAGCCGAGCTGCACCGCCTCCCTGCCCAGCTGCTCATGCACTGCATCAAGCAGCACCATCTGCAGGTCGCCGCGGTGGATCGAGAACTGCGGCCAGGCATAACCGGCGTCCCGGCCAGCCGGCTCGCTGTAGACGAACTGGCCGAACTTGTTGAAGAAGATGGATTCCTTCGTCGTGACCGCCACCTCGGCCAAGCGGCCGGCCAGGCCCAGTTCATCCATCACCCGCACTGCATGCGGCAACAGGTTGACGCCAGCGCCCAGCGGCCGGATTTCCCGCGCCGCCTCGAACACTCGGCAGGAAATGCCCTGCTGATGCAGGCTAAGCGCCAGTGTCAGGCCGCCAATGCCGGCGCCGATGATGGCAACGTCGTATTGATGAGGGTTCATGCCGATTCCTTTTGTCCGCGCCGGCGTTCAACAGCAATGCCGGAAAAGCGCCATTAGACATCAACCCGTCACATTGGGAAAATGCATATTTCATATCAATTCAAAAGAATTGCTTATGAATGACCAGAGCGCTTCGTAACCAGGCAAAGGGGGCCGGAGGAATCGATCATGACTGCCCGGGCTACCTCAATCCTTCGAGAATTGCTTGCCCGCGAAGTCAACGGTGACCAGCTTGCCATTCATCTTGCCCATGCCGGGCGAGTTTGCCGGCATCCCCGGCACTGCGACGCCTTTCACTGCGGGCGCGGCAATCAGTTTCGCCAGCGCGGTGGCGGGCACATGCCCTTCCACGACCTGGCCCGACGCATCCACCACGCCGGTGTGGCAGGACTCCAGATTCTCGGGCACGCCAAGGCGTTTCTTCACGGCGGCCATATCGTCCGAATCGATTGCCCTGACCTTGTAGCCGGCTTCCCGCAGATGCTCGATCCACGCGCTGCAGCAACCGCAGTTCGGGTCCTTGTAGACCGTGATGGCTTCGCCCGCGGCGTGGGCAAGCGTTGAGGCGACAGCCAACAGGCTTGCTATAAATAACTTCTTCATTTTTGCTCCGTTGTAGACCTGGCTTCTAAAAGTTGCTGATACCTTACGCCTTCCTACAGTGGGAAGGTCAAGCGGATCGAGGTGAAACGCCTGCACCCTCCGAGCTTACATTCCAGATGACGGTTACTGTGCCTTGCTTTGCACAAACAACGCACAGTAACCGTCAATGTCTGCCGGTGATGCATTTGGGAACCCCGTCCAGCCTTATTAGTCGAAAAATCGCTTGACCTTCCCTTCATGGGAAAGCTTAGAATGCGAGCCGGTGCGGTGGAAGGAATGCCGCACGGAATAGTAAAGTGAATAAATGAACCGTTTCCTTAAGACCCTTCTGCTCTGGCTGCTGTTGGCCGCACTGCCCTTCCAGGGGATAGCTGCCGTCGTGAAGACCGCCTGCGGCCCGATGGAACTGGACGGTTCAACCGGCGTGGCAGTCTCCATGCAATCCCATCATCATCACGATGACGAAAGCATGCATGCGGCGCATGCTGCGGCTGCAGACGACACAGCAGTAAAGCCGTCGCCTGACGCACCATCCGACGCGAAACATACCCATACAGCCTGCAGTGCTTGCGCAAGCTGCTGCGTGGGGGCTGTCGCCCCGCCGTTTGCATCGGATGCGATTTCTTCCTGCAGCGGTTCCCTGCCTGTCGTCACTTCCCCGCCGCCCCTGCTTGCCAGCGTGGTGCCGGGCGGCCTGGAACGTCCTCCCAAACGCATTACCGCTTGATCGCGTACTGAGCCGGGTACGCTGGGCAACGCTCGTCCAGCGACCTGCGTCTCGGTGCGGTTTGCGCGCCCTGGCGCGCCTACCCTATCGATTCCGAGGTAATCATGTCGTTTTCATATTGGCCCAAGGTGGCCGCGCTGGCGCTCCTGCCGCTCGCCGCGATGGCACAGCAGGCACAGCAAGCCGGCCCTGCCGACCCGAACGCATCCGTTCCGGCATCGCAGTATGTCTCAGCGTTCAGGGACTACCGCGCCGTGGCCGACGGGCAGGGCTCCCCGGACGAGACCTGGCGCGCAGCCAATCAGGCGGTTGCAAACCAGGACCCGCATGCCGGGCACATGGCGGCGCCGCACACGGCGTCCCAGGCCGTCGCCCCTGCGGCGTCACCCCTCGCCGCGCCTGCGCCGGCTGACCCGCACGCTGGCCACGGCAGTCATCATCATTAAGGAAAACAAGCATGCCCCTACACCGAAATGCAGCGGGCCTGAAGCCGCTTGCCATCGCATTGTCGGCCCTGCTCGTGGCAGGCTGCGCAACTTTTTCCAGGGACGGCGGACTGGACTCCGTCTCTGCAATGACCAGGGAGCGTACCGGCCTGGGTGTGCAGCGCGACAAGTCCGCCGACGATAGCGCGGCAAGCGAGGCGGCTGTCAGGCAGCTCCTGGCACAGCCGCTGACGCCCGACGCCGCCGTCCGGATTGCCCTGACCAACAACAAGGGCCTGCAGGCTGCCTTTGCCGGGCTGGGCATCGCCGAAGCCAACCTTGTCCAGGCGGGCCGCCTTCGCAATCCCGGCTTTTCGTTTGGGCGCATGCGCGGCGGCGACGAAGTCGAAATCGACAGAAGCATCCTGTTCGACTTCGTTGGCTTGCTGACGCTTCCATTGCGCACCGGCATAGAGAGCCGCCGCTTCGAACAGGCCAAGCTGCAGACCGCTGCGCAGGCGGTTCAGCTGGCGGCGGATACCAGGCGGGCCTACTTCAACGCCGTCGGCGCCCAGCAGTCGGTGCAATACGCCGAGCAGGTCGTCAATGCCGCGGAAGCCAGTGCCGAGCTCGCACAGCGCATGAGCAGGGTCGGCAACTGGAGCAAGCTCGACCAGGCCCGCGAGCAAGCCTTCTATGCGGATGCGACGACGCAGCTGGCCAGAACCCGCCATAACGCCACGGCGGCCAGGGAACGGCTGACCCGCCTGCTCGGCTTGTGGGGCGCTGCGATCGACTACAAGATCCCGGACCGGCTGCCGGACCTGCCCAGGGCGCCCAATGAAGCGACCGATGCCGAGGCACGCGCCATGCAGCAGCGGCTCGATGTGCAAATCGCCAGGCAGGGCGCATCGGCGACAGCGGCCGCGCTGGGGCTGACCCGCGCAACCGGCTTCATCAATGTGTTCGAACTCGGATACGCGAACAAGAGCCAGACTGGCGCGCCACGACAGAACGGTTATGAAATCGAACTCGCGCTTCCCCTGTTCGACTGGGGCACGGCGCGCCGCGCCCGCGCAGAGGCGATTTACATGCAGGCAGTCCAGCAGACTGCCGATACCGCTATCCGGGCACGCTCGGAAGTGCGGGAGGCCTATTCCGCATACCGCACCAGGTATGACATCGCAAGGCATTACCGTGATGAAGTGGTGCCTCTGCGCAAGCGAATTTCGGACGAGGTGCTGCTGCGCTACAACGGCATGCTTGCCAGCGTATTCGAACTGCTGACCGACTCGCGCGCCCAGGTGAGCAGCGTGAATGCGGCCATCGAAGCGCAGCGGGACTTCTGGATCGCCGAAACCAACCTGCAGGCCGCCATCAACGGCAATGGCAGCGCCGGCTCCACCGAGATACGCGGCCAGGCTTCCACAGAAGCCCAGCCTCAACATTAATAAAAGGAACAGCGATGGTTTCACGTAGAAATTTCCTGGCCAGCGCCGCCACCGTGGTCGGGGCCGGCGTCGTCAGCCGTGTCGGCGCGGCCTCCCTGCCGGAAGCGGCAATCATGACCAGCGCATCCACCCAGGCGCCGCTGGCGCCGCCCAACGGCCGGCCGTATAACCCTGTCGTCACGCTGAACGGCTGGTCCCTGCCGTGGCGAATGAACGGCGGCGTGAAGGAATTCCACCTGGTCGCCGAACCGGTGGTGCGGGAATTCGCTCCCGGCATGAAGGCCAACCTGTGGGGGTACAACGGCCAGTCGCCGGGCCCGACGATTGAAGTCGTCGAAGGCGACCGGGTGCGCATCTTCGTGACCAACAAGCTGCCCGAGGCGCACAGCATCCACTGGCACGGGCAACGCCTGCCGAATGGCATGGATGGCGTCGCCGGCCTGACCCAGCCCGCCATCCCGCCCGGCAAGACCTTCGTCTATGAATTCATCGCCAAGCGGCCGGGAACCTTCATGTATCACCCGCACGCCGACGAAATGGTGCAGATGGCGATGGGCCTGATGGGCTTCTGGGTCACGCATCCGAAGAACCCGGACTTCATGCGCGCCGACCGGGATTTCGTTTTCCTGCTCGGTAATTACGACATCGAACCCGGCAGCTATACGCCCAAGACATCCACCATGCTCGACTTCAACCTGTGGACCATCAACACCCGGGTGTTCCCGGGCATCGACTCGATGAACGTGCGCCAGGGCGACCGGGTACGCATCCGCATCGGCAACCTGACCATGACCAATCACCCCTTCCATCTGCACGGCCATGAATTCGTCACGACCGGAACCGATGGCGGCTGGATACGGCCGGAGGGCCGCTGGCCCGAGGTCACCACGGATCTTGGCGTCGGCCAGATGAAGGCCATCGAATTCATCGCCGACGAGCCGGGCGACTGGCCTTTCCATTGCCACAAATCGCATCACACCATGAACGCGATGGGACATAACGTGCCAACGATGATCGGCGTCGACCAGAGGGGCGTCGCCGAGAAAATCAACAGGCTGGTGCCTGACTACATGGCCATGGGCGAACGCGGCGGGTCGATGGGCAGCATGGAGATGCCGCTGCCGGACAATACCCTGCCGATGATGACCGGCGAAGGTCCTTTCGGGAACATCGAAATGGGCGGCATGTTCACCACCGTGAAAATCCGGAAAAACCAGAAGCCCGGCGATTACAGCGACCCGGGCTGGTACCAGCATCCCAAGGGCACCGTCGCCTATGAATGGACTGGCGACATGCCAGCGGCGCCGCAAGCGCCGCAGGCAAAGACGCCGGCTCCCGGCGTGGAGCTCAACGTCAGGAAACCGCAAGGCCATAATCACTAATCCATGACCAACAGCCAGAAATCCCAGATGAAGCCATTCAAACAGTTTGTTTCTTCCGTACTCTTTGCCGCCGCCGCAATGGCAGGCCATTCATCCGCGTGGGCGCATGCCACCCTTAAAAGTGCTTCGCCAGCAAGGGATGCGGAAGTCGCCACGGCGCCCAGGGAAATCTCCCTCCAGTTCAATGAGAAGCTCGAAGCTGCCTTCAGCAACGCCAGGCTGGTCGACAGCACCGGCAAGGAAGTCAGCGCCGGCAAGGCGACCCTGGATGGCGCCGACCCGTCCGTGATGAAACTGGCCGTGCCGGCTCTCGCGCCGGGCAGGTACAAGGTCGAGTATGTCGGCGTAGGGCACGACGGCCACCGGCGCAAGGGCGACTATGCCTTCACCGTGAAGTGAGCGATGGCGTCATGGAGTCGACGCTTCCGCAGGTTGCGGCAACGGCGCTGGTCAACGCCAGCTTTGCCTGGATTGTCGGCGTGCTGGCGTCGAGGTTCTGGTTAGTGAATCCGGCCACGGCCTGGCAGCGGTCGGCCGCGAAGCGACTGTCGTCAGCCATGTCGGCCGGGCTGATTGTCTGCGCCGCTAGCATCTTCCTGTCGCTCTGGACAGAGTCATCGGTGATGGGCGACGTCGCATGGCTGGATGCCTGGCCCGCCTGTGCCCGGATGATGGCCACCACGCACTATGGCCATGCCGGCGTCGCAGCCCTTGTGCTGCTTGTCGCCACCATGGTGGCGCACCGGATGCTGGACCGGCCCGACGCCGGCATGGTCTATATGGCAAGCATCGCCGCATTGCTGCTGCTGGTGGCCGCAGCACGCGTCACCATCGGCCATGCCTTTGAACACGGGCCGTTCAGAGTCGCCGTCGCGGTGGAATGGCTGCACCTGCTGCTGATGGCGGTATGGGCGGGCATCGTCTTCGTCGCTGGCTGGCTGGTGCTTCCCCATGTGCTGGCCAACGAGGCCGCGCCCTCCGGGGAGCGTTCCGCTTACCTGACATCGATGTCGAACTGGGCCGCTGCGGCGCTGGCGGCAATCCTGGCAAGCGGCGCCTATAACGCCTATCGCGTCCTGACCAGCCCGCGTGACCTGGTTGACGTGGATTACGGGAACGTCCTGTTGTTCAAGATTGCCCTTGTCCTGGTCGCCATGGCGCTCGGCGGCTTCAACAAGCTGGTCGGCTTGCCGGCCGCAGAAGCTTCGCAGGCCGGCCTGCGCAAGGTGATTGCCGTGCTGCGGATTGAATCCATTGCGCTCCTGCTCGTCTTGATTGCTGCTGCTGTCCTGGCCGGCAGTGCCCCGCCCGCGCAATGATCCAGGAACTCTTCAATAAACTCGTAAAACTGAAAAAGGAATTCACCATGAAAACGTTTGCTGCAGCAGCATTACTCGCCGCGCTGGCACTGTCTCCCATGCCGGCCGCCCTTGCCCAGTCAACGCAAGCGACCGCAGGCGCGGCCGATGCGATGTCGACCGGCGAAGTGAGGAAGATAGACAGGAGCACGGGAAAAATGACGATCAAGCATGGTCCCCTCGCCAATCTCGGGATGGATGCGATGACGATGGTGTTCCGCGTCAGCGACAAGGCGATGCTGGACCAGGTGAAAGTCGGCGACAAGATCAACTTCGTGGCTGAAGAGCCGAACGGCCAACTTACCGTCATCCGGCTGGAGAAGCAGCAGTAAGCCGGGGAGGCTCAAGCCGGGCGCGCGGGCACGATGATGCCGGGCCGTCTGGGCAGGCGGTTCGCACGGACCAGCCTCGCACCCGGCCTTTTTTCACGCCGCGCTTGACCTTCCCATAGCAGGAAGGTCTACATTGAACTTCTATCTTGATAAAGGAGATCACACCATGTATGAACTGCAAGTGGAAGGCATGACCTGCGGCGGCTGCGCCAGGAGCGTGACCCGGTCCGTGCAATCGGTCGACAGCAATGCACGAGTCGATGTCGACCTGGCCGCGAAGAAGGTGCGCATCGATAGCCAGGCCAGCCTGGATGCGGTGAAGTCAGCCATCAGTGAAGCCGGTTATCCGGTGACGGCAAGCGCGGCGGTATAAGAGCGCAAGGGCGGCGTGGCCGGTGCATGCCGCCCGCCGTTCGGATTCCGGAAAATTCCGATGCAGGTCAACCGCATCATGCCGCGGGATCAATGGCAGGCTTGCTGCGCGGTGGCCAGCTCGTCCAGAATCGGGCAGTCCGGACGCTGGTCGCCATGGCAGCTGTCCGCCAGGTTCTGCAGTTCATTGCGTATGGTCTGCAGCTTCTCGATGTCCCGGTCCAGCTCGGCAATGTACTGGCGCGCCAGTTTCTTCACATCGGCGCTCTTGCGGCCACGGTCTTCCCACAGGCCGAGCAGGGTCCTGATGCGCTCGATCGAAAAGCCGAGGTCGCGCGAGCGCCTGATGAAGCGCAGCGTCTGCACGTCCCTGTCGCTGTATTGCCGGTAGCCGGAATCGGTCCTGCTTGCGGCCGATATCAGGCCGATGCTCTCGTAATACCGAATCATCTTTGCGGTGACGCCAGAGGCTTCCGCCGCCTGCCCGATATTCATTGCTTTCCTCCTTCGGTGAATGCCGGCTTCCAGCGCCTGAGCAAGAGTGCGTTCGACACCACGGAAACGCTGGAAAAGGCCATTGCGGCGCCAGCGATCACCGGGTTCAGGTAGCCAAATGCAGCCAGCGGAATGCCTACGATGTTGTAGATGAAGGCCCAGCCCAGGTTCTGCTGGATCTTGCGATAGGTCTTCTTCGAGATGTCGATCGCTTCCGCCACCAGGGTCGGCTCGCCGCGCATCAGGGTGATGCCGGCCGTATGCATGGCCACGTCGGTCCCGGTCGACATGGCAATCCCGACATCGGCCGCGGCCAGCGCGGGCGCGTCGTTGATGCCGTCGCCGACCATGGCCACTGTCCTGCCGTCCTTCTTCAGGGCGGCGACCACCTCCGCCTTGTCGCCGGGCAGCACCTCGGCCCGGAAGTCGCTGATGCCGACGGCCGAGGCCACGGCGCGGGCGCTGCCGGGGTTGTCGCCGGTCAGCATCACGGACGCCACGCCGATTGCCTGCAGCCGCTGCACCGCGGCCCTGGCCGACGGCTTCAGGGTGTCGCCGAATGCCAGCAGGCCAGCCAGCTCGGTCGCGCCATTGCCCTGTATGGCCAGCCACGACACGGTACGCCCGGCGCTCTCGTGCCTTGCGGCGGCCTCTTCCATGCCGGCGGTCGCCAGGCCGATTTCCTGCATCAGGCGCTTGTTGCCGAGATAGACGGACGCGCCATCGACGTCGGCGCGCACGCCACGGCCGGCAAGCGCCTGGGCGGCGGTGGCGGCCCGCAGGACGATGCCCTGCCTTTCTGCCTCCGCCTGGACTGCCTTGGCCAGCGGATGGTCGCTGTACTGCTGCACGGCCCTGGCCATCTCCAGCAGTTCGCGCTCGGTAAGCGAGGCCGCTTCGACCGCGACCACTGCCGGCCTGCCCTCGGTCAGCGTGCCGGTCTTGTCGAAGGCAACCACATTGACTGCATGCGCGGTCTCCAGCGCCTCGGCATCCTTGATCAGGATGCCGTACCGCGCCGCCACGCCGGTGCCCGCCATGATGGAGGTGGGCGTGGCCAGGCCGAGCGCGCAAGGGCAGGCAATCACCTGCACCGCCACGGCATTGAGCAGCGCCTGCTGCCAGTCGCCGGTCATCCATCCCCATCCGACCAGGGTGACCAGGGAAATCAGCAGCACCACCGGCACGAAGACGGCGCTGACCTTGTCGACCAGGCGCTGGATCGGCGCCTTCACCGCCTGCGCATCCTCCACCAGCTTGATGATGTGGGACAGCATGGTGTCGCCGCCGACCGCGGTTGCCTTCACCACCAGCATGCCGTCCGCATTGACTGCGCCGCCCGTGACGGTGTCGCCCGCGCCCTTGGTCACCGGCAGGCTTTCGCCGGTCAGCAGGGATTCATCCAGGTGGCTGCTGCCTTCCATCACCTCGCCATCCACCGGCACCCGGTCGCCAGGACGCACGACGATCATGTCGCCGACGCGAACCTGGGATACCGGCACTTCGTCTTCCCGGCCATTGCGCCGGACGATGGCCGTGGTGGCCCGCAGCGATTCCAGCGCATGCAGCGCGGCCACCGTCTGATGCTTCGCCCGCGCCTCCAGCCATTTGCCAAGCAGCACCAGCGTGATGACCACCGCCGACGATTCGAAATAGAGATGGTCCATGCCGGCGTGGTCGCCGTGCCCGAGGAGCAGATACAGCGAAAGCGCATAGGCGGCGCTGGTGCCGAGCGCGACCAGCAGGTCCATGTTCCCGGAGCGGGCAAGCACGGCTTTCCAGCCCGCCTTGTAGAAACGGGCGCCGAGCCAGAACTGCACCGGCGTTGCCAGCGCAAGCTGCAGCCATCCCGGCAAGGCCCAGTGCAGGCCGAATGGCATGGCCAGCATCGGCGCCACCAGCGGCGCGCTGAGCAGTGCAGCCACCGCAACCGGCCACCAGCCAGGCAGGCCGGCTTCCGCCTTCGTTGTCGAAACGCCGCCTTCGGGCACTGGCGCAGCCTCGTAGCCGGCTTTCTCGACGGCGGCAAGCAGCTTCCCGATCGGTACGCCGACCGAGCTTACCTGGGCCTTTTCGGTGGCCAGGTTGACCGAAGCCGCGGTCACGCCGGGCACCTTCTTCAATGCCTTTTCGACACGGCCGACACAGGAAGCGCAGGTCATCCCGGAAATTGCGAGGGTCACCGTATCGCTGGCGATGTCGTAGCCCGCCTTTTCCACCGCGGCCGAAAGCGCATCGACCGGGAGCGCGGGGTTGGCGCGGACAGTGGCCTTTTCAGTGGCCAGGTTGACGGAGGCGCTCTCCACGCCCGGGACGGCCTTCAGGGCCTTCTCGACGCGGGCAACGCAGGAAGCGCATGTCATGCCTTCGACCTTGAAGCTCAGGTCGAGCGGCTCGACGGCGGATTTGACGGCAGCGTCCATGGCATTCTCCAGTTTCATGCCTGCAGGATAAACCTTACCGCGATGGTAAGGTCAAGCGGTCGGGAACGTTGCCCGCGGCAGCGTGGCTGCAGCCGGCGCGGCGATGCGACTCACTGGCCTGGCCTGCCTTCATGCAATGGCTCTTGCCGGATGGATCAGGCCCGGACTCGCTGCGTTGACAGGGTGAGCGCCCTTGCCGTGCACGCGGCAAGGCGCCATGCGTCGCGCTCAGTCCAGCATGCCGGCCAGGCGCTGGCGGATGATGGCTTCGGCCTGCGCCATGATCCGGTCGAGCAGTGCCTGCACCGTGGGAATATCGTCGATCAGGCCGGCCACCATGCCGCAGCTCCATGCGCCCGCATCCATCTGGCCTTCGCGCATGATCCTGGGATACACACCGGCCACCTCGGGCAGGATGTCCTTGAACTCGATCTTCTCGCCCAGTGCGCGTTCCTTTTCGAGCAGGCGCTCCACGCCCGCATTCACCAGCACCCGCTCGGTGTTGCGCAGCGGGCGCATCACCAGGCGGGTATCGAGCTCGCTGGCATTCAGGATGGCCTGTTTCACATTCGGATGCACCGGCGCTTCCTGGGTCGCGATGAAGCGGGTGCCCATGTTCATGCCGTCGGCGCCCATGGCCAGCGCCGCCACCAGGGACCGGCCGTCGGCCATGCCGCCCGAGGCGACGAAGGGAATCTTCAGCTCGTCGGCGGCGCGCGGCAGCAGGATCATGTTGGGCACGTCGTCCTCGCCCGGATGGCCGCCGCATTCGAAGCCGTCGACGCTGACCGCGTCGCAGCCTATCGATTCGGCCTTCAGCGCATGCCGGACCGAGGTGCATTTGTGGATCACCTTGATGCCGGCATCCTGCAGGCGCGGCAGCCATTTGGCCGGATTGTTGCCCGCCGTTTCGACCACCTTCACGCCGGCATCGATGATGGCGTCGATATAGCCGGGATAGTCCGGCGGCGTGACCGCCGGAAGGAAAGTGAGATTGACGCCGATGGGCTTGTCCGTCATTGCCTGGGCGCGCCGGATCTCGTCGGCCAGGTGCTTGCCGCTGGGCTGGGTCAGGCCGGTGATGATGCCCAGGCCGCCGGCATTGGACACCGCCGCGGCGAGTTCGGCAAAGCCGACATAATGCATGCCGCCCTGAATGATGGGCCGCTCGATGCCGAACAATTCGGTGATTCTCGTTTTCATGGTCTCTCTTCCCCTGTTGGTCAATGTGGTTCGCTGGTGGCCGCAGCCGACCGCGAACGCCGATGATAGAGGCTTTGCGCGCTGCAGTGTTTTTCAAGGTTGGCAGCGCGGCCAGGCGACACCATAAGGAAATTGTCGGCAATGCATGGAAAGCAAGGCCGGCGCATGCGGCTGCAAATATTTCCTGTTCCGCCCGGCACTTTTTGCCATCGCTCCGGTCCGAGGCCTAACACCTGCAAGCAGACAGATTCGACAGGATCATCGGAGACCTCATGAACGCCCAGCCGCAAGCCAATTCCAGCCAGTTCGATACCGCGGAAATCCTTGGCGGACTGTACGGCGCCGGCATCATCGCCTGCAGGGGCGGATTCGAGCGGGCCTGGGTGCAGCGCCTGCGCGAGGATGTGGATATGCTGTTTGCCGAGGCGCTGCAGCGGCCGGGCGGCGCGCTCAACCGCGGCCCGAACCGCTACTACGTCGAGGTGCATCCGGAACGGCTGCGCGGCTTTGTCGATATCGCAAGCCATCCATGGATCGTCGCGGTGTGCGAAGCAGTGCTCGGCCCGGACTACCGCATCGTGGAAATCGGCTTCGACGTGCCGGGACCGGGCGCGGCCAACCAGCCCTGGCATCGCGACTTCCCCACGCCGGAAGCCACTTTGCGCGGCCGTCGGCTCAATTCGCTGGCCTTCAACATGACCCTGGTGGACGTAACCGAAGAGATGGGGCCGCTGGAGATAGCGCCAGGCACCCAGTGGGACGACCTGACCGGGCGCAGCGACGCCAGCGGCATGTTTCCCGACCAGGCGCTGTATCCGCGTTATGAAGCCCGCATGCAGCGCAAGATGCCGGCCATGGGCGACATCTCGGCACGATCGGCGCTGACCATCCATCGCGGCACCGCCAACCGCTCGAACCTGTCGCGTCCCATCCTGGTGCTGGGCGTGGATGCGCCCGACGCCGGCAATGCGGCGCGCCATGACCTGCAGGCGACGCGCGCCTACTGGGACACCCTGCCGCCGCAGGTCAGGGAGCACATGACCTGCCGGGTGGTGGACCAGCTCGAACCTATCGTGCAGCTGCACACGATAGAGGGGCTGAAGATGGGCGTCTGACAATAAGGCCTCTGTTCATCACGGACCATTGCGAGCCGCAAGGCCTGACGCACCCGCGTGCGGCGCTGTTTGCGTTTGCCATTGCCATTGTGGCGAGCAATGCGGTGGCACGTGGACCATTCATGATCTGCGAAAAGCCACCTGGCATGATGGAAATCCCGACGGCTTTGTTTCTGCGCCTGAGCGATATGCTTGGTTACGCTGCCTAAATGGATAAGGCCCGGCAAAAAAAGTAAATCAGAAAAGGCGACCCGGTGATCGCGCCCCGCTGCGCGGGGTCCCCGTGTCGGCGGGACTTGAACGGCAACGGCCACTTCGAAGACAACAGGGAACTGTCGCTGTGCGAACCGCAATCGCAATCTTGATGTGTGATACCCGAAAGGCATGCCACCGCCGGTGCTGCACGATGGTCCCAGGCAAAACCGCTGCCTGATCAACGGCCCGGTGCAATGCCCCGCAGCACATTGCACCGGGCGAAAGCACAAATGCCCGTTTGCTCGAAACGATGAAGCTGCTTCGCGCTTTGTGTCGAAGCCTTTCGCCGCGCAGTCGCCTAGCGGAAAGCCGGCAGCCGGTTTTCCAGGTTGGCCCTGACCGCCTCGATCTGGTTCGGGCTGCCGATCAGTTCCTGCTGTTCGACCGATTCAGCCATCAGCACCGCGGCCGGATCATGCATGGGCAGGTTGAGCAGGCGCTTGGCGGCGCGGATCGCGTCTGGACTCTGGCGGGCGATTATGCGGGCAAGGGCCAGCGCTTCCTCGCGCGGATCGGGGCTGAGCTGGGTGGCGAAACCGATCTGCAGCGCCTCCTCGCCGGAGAACTGGCGGCCGGTGAAGGTCAGCTCGCGCACCACGTCCGGCCTTGCCAGCTCGCGCATGAGCACGATGCCGGCCATGTCCGGCACCAGGCCCCACTTGATTTCCATCACCGACATCCTGGCGTCGGGCGCGACGATGCGGATGTCCGCGCCCAGCGCCAGCTGCAGGCCGCCGCCGAAGGCCGCGCCGTGCACCGCCGCAATCACCGGCACCGGCACGTCGCGCCATACGGTGGCGATGCGCTGCGGCGCGTTGGCGATACCGTGGCTGCGCGTGGTCAGCGGCTGGTCCAGCGCGCCGGCGCCCTGCTGGCTGTCTCCCATGCGCTGGAAGGATTGCATGTCGAGGCCGGCGCAGAAGGCGCGGCCTTCGCCGCTGATGACCACCGCGCGCAGCGAGGCATCGCCGGCCAGGGTCTCGCCCGCTTCCAGCAGGGCGGCGAACATGGCCGGGTCGAGCGCATTGAGCTTGGCCGGGCGGTTGAGAAGCAGTGTGGCGATGCCATCCGCTATGCGTAGATTGATTCTGTCGTTCATGTCGTGTCGGCTCCGTCGGGCATTGTTATCGTTGTGCGGCCTGCCGCCCGTTGCGGACGGCAAGCGCAATGCGCAGCAAGTGTAGCCTGGGTGGAGCGCAGCGCAACCCGGGATTGCGCGCGTCGCGCAAGAAACGCATCCCGGTCTTCACTGGCCAATTGTCAAACCCTGCCTTTTCCGTATGGCTGGCACGGTCGCTGGCTTCGGCGACGAATCGCCCGGGTAGCGCTGCGCTCCACCCAGGCTACGGGCTACGGGCTAGCGCGCGTTCGCCTGTCCCTCCCCTGCGGGCCCGCGCAGCCCGGCGATCCGGAAGATCATCACTCCCTCCCGCTCGCCCAATGGCTCCAGCACCGCCTCCCGCCGGATCTCCTCCAGCGTATGCAAATAATCCCGCCCTTTATCCATGAACCAGACCAGGAACGCCGGCCTGCCCGGATTGCGCGCGATCTCTTCGCGGAAGGCCGGCATCGTGCTGGACACCACTGTCGATGAATACCGGCCCAGCATCGGCGAGTACTGCACGTAATCCACGCCCGCCTCCACCCAGGCCACCTCCGGCCGGTTCGAGTACACCAGCGCATCCGCCGGCAAGCGATGGTCCCTGAATGCCCGCAGGTCGCCGACGTGATAGCCGCGATAGATCGTCGCATGCTTGACCGTGGCGACCACCGTGCGGGTGGCCGGGATGGACAGCGCCAGCAGGAAGGCCAGCGCCAGCGCCCGTTTCAGGTACAGCGCGCGCAGGCCCAGCAGAGCATGCACGATGAAGGCGCCCTGTATCGCCAGAAGCGGCGTGTTCACGCCCAGGAAGCGGTCGACGCAGCAGGTGTTGGAGCGCTCGGCCACGACCATGATGAAGACGGTATAGACCAGCACGAACAGCGACAGCACGATGGAGGAGACCAGCAGGGGCCGGTCGTTGCGCCGGCGCAGCCAGACCAGCAGCGGCGCCGCCACCACGACAAGCAGGATGATGGCGCCGGCCGCCTCGTTCAGGGCCTGCAGCCGGCTGGGCAGCACGGTTTCGCCGATCGACGACAGCGACTGCGCGATGATCTCGCGGGGGCCGAAGATGGAAGGCAGGCGCTCGCCGGTCAGCGTGCCGGAAATCCGCAGGTTGCGCGCAAGCCAGATCGCGGTTGGCACGCTGGCGATCAGTCCATAGGCGAAGGCGGCCGGAATGCGGCGCAACAAGCCGGTGTCCCGGCGCAGGAACATCAGGCTGAAGGTGCCGACGATGACCGTGATGCCGCCCGCATAGCGCTGCTGCGTCGCCGCGCCTGCCAGCACCGCCGCCAGGATCACGTTGGTCCAGCTCGGCACGGCCAGGCAGCGTGTCAGCGCATACAGCGCGGCCACCACCAGCGCCACGAACAGCGGCTCGGACCAGAGCATGCTGGCGTAGTACAGCAGCATCGGCGACAGCGCGACCCACAGCGCGGCCAGCAGCGCCAGCACGGTCGAGCGCGTCACCGACGCGATCCACAGCGCCGCCAGCAGCGTGGTGCCGCTCCACAACAGCGCATTGAGCACCCGGGCGGCGCCGAGCACGGAAAAGCCCATCTGCTCGAACAGCGCCAGGAGCGTGGGGAACAGCGGCGGCCAGGACGTCATCCGCTCGCCGGTAAAGCCGACGAAGCCACGCCCCAGCCCGAGATTGCGGGCGGCAGCCAGATAGTCGACCGAGTCGGGCGAGAGCGCCAGTCCCGGCGGCTGGGTGGCGTACAGCGCCAGAAAAGCGGGAAGCAATGCCAGTGCCAGGAACCCGGGATGCCGCCGTTGGTGCTGCTGCTTGATATGCATGTTGCAGTACTCCGTTGCCGATAAAACAACTTTAACTGAACAGCGATTAAAGCATGCCGGTCGCAGCGCATCCTGCGTCGGATCAAGGCCGGCTGCCCCGGCGCACCAGGCGACACGACCGTTTGCGGTCAACAGGCCCGGCGGCGAAATCCGGATAATGAAGGCCTTCCGCCCATTCCCGGCGCTCCTGAAAGCCATTGCATGTTGCCTGTCGTTTTCTTCCTGCGCCCACGGCCCGCGCGCATCGCGCCACAGCGGCGGGCTGGATGATCAGCACCTTCCGCTCGCTGGCCAGCTACAACTACCGGCTATGGGCCGGCGGCGCGCTGGTGTCCAACGTCGGCACCTGGATGCAGCGCACCGCCCAGGACTGGCTGGTGCTGACCGAGCTGACCAACAACAGCGCCACCGCGGTCGGCATCGTGATGTCGCTGCAGTTCGGGCCGTCGCTGCTGCTGCTGCCCCTGACCGGCTATGTCGCCGACCGCTACGATCGGCGCCGCGTGCTGCTGGCGACCCAGAGCGCCATGGCCCTGCTGGCGCTGGGCCTGGGCCTCCTGACGCTGCTGGGCGTGGCGCAGCTGTGGCAGGTTTACCTGTTCGCCTTCCTGCTCGGCTGCGTCAGCGCCTTCGATGCCCCGGCGCGCCAGACCTTCGTCTCCGAATTGGTGGGCGAGCAGCACCTGACCAATGCGGTCGCTCTGAACTCCACCTCCTTCAACGCCGCCCGCATGATAGGCCCGGCGGTGGCGGGCCTTTTGATCGCCTCGGTCGGCACCGGCTGGGTGTTCGTGATCAATGCGCTGTCGTATATCGCGGTGCTGGGTTCGCTGGCCATGCTGCGCGTGGCCGAGCTGCACTGGCGCGGGCGGGCGCCGCGCGCCGAGGGCGGGCTGCTGGCGGGCCTGCGCTATGTGTGGGACCGGCCCGACCTGAAGACCGTGCTGTTCATGCTGTTCCTGCTGGGGACGTTCGGCCTGAACTTCCCGATCTTCATCTCGACCATGGCGGTGGGCGCCTATCATGCCGGCGCCGGCCATTACGGCGTGCTGAGTTCGGCGATGGCGGTGGGATCGGTGGCCGGCGCGCTGTTTACCGCGTCACGCGCCCAGCCTCACATTGCGCGGCTGGTCAATTCCTCGGCGCTGTTCGGCCTGGGCTGCGCGCTGGCCGCGCTGATGCCGAGCTACCAGACCTTCGGCGCGATGCTGGTGCTGGTGGGGATTTCGGCGCAGACCTTCACCACCTCGACCAACAGCGTGGTGCAGCTGTCGACCGAGCCGGCCATGCGCGGCCGGGTGATGGCCATCCTGCTGGCGATCCTGATGGGCGCCACGCCGCTCGGCGCGCCGGCGGTGGGCTGGGTGGCCGACACCTTCGGCCCGCGCTGGGCGCTCGGCGTGGGCGCCGCATCCGGCATTGCTTCGGCCATCGTCGGCCTGCTGTACCGGCGCAGGGCGCGCGCAGCCAGGCGGTGAAAGGGTGGGTTCGGTTTTAATTGCTGGATTTGTGGCGCGGAGCCACAGGTTGCGGTTGCGGTTGCGGTTGCCGTTGCCGTTGCCGTTGCCGTTGCCGTTGCCGTTGCCGTTGCCGTTGCCGTTGCCGTTGCCGTTGCCGTTGCCGTTAGGGTCCCCGTCTGTGTACCGCCGTGCCGTCGATGCCCGGAGCGGGAAAAGGTGCGGCGTCTGTCTGAGCGCAGCGCAGCGTAGCGAGTTTAGCCGCGCCCCGCTCCGGGCATCGACGGCACGGGAACCCCGCGCAGCGGGGCGGCACAGTCGGGGTCGCCTTTTCTTGCCTACTTCTTTTGGCGAAGCAAAAGAAGTAGGTCGCCCGCCGGGGCGAACACCCGGCCTGGTCATGACGACAGTGCAGTCGGCTTGTTTCACCAGGCGGAAAGACGTCACTGCGAAGCAGCAGTTGGCTTTTGAAGTTAAAGGTTTAACGTTCAAAACCCTTTGAACAACAACACCGACAGTGCTGACCGTGCCTTGCCGGGTGACGCAAGACGGTTGCACTGCCGTGGAGACAAGCCGGGAATCCGTCCCGGCAGCCGGGTCACTTTTTTTGCTTCGCCAAAAAAAAGTAACCAAAAAAAGGCGACCCGGTGATCGCGCCCCGCTGCGCGGGGTCCCCGTGCCAGCGGTACCCGGAGCGGGGCGCGGCTAAACTCGCCAAGCTGCGCTTGGCTCAGACAGACGCCGCACCTTTTCCCGCTCCGGGCACCGCTGACACGGCGCGCTCAACGGGATTTCACTGCAACGGCAACTTCAAAAACAACGGCAACGGCAGAGGCAACCGCAACCGCACCCGCAACCGCACCCGCAACTGCCTCCCAGGACCAGATCCGCCAACCGGATCAGACTACTCCGCCATCTCCCCCCGAAGAGACTTGACGCCTGATCCTTCATCAGCGTTTCAGTGGAACGCCCCTCCGTGTTATCCCACCGACGCCGCGCCAACGCCGCCAGGATGCGATGCTGCCGCAACCTGAAACCGGCCAGCCTGAACAGGTTCCAGCACCCCTACTCGTCGCCGCCCTTGAAGCGGCGCAGGCCCTTGAACAACAGCGGCGCCAGCAGGGCGATCACTGCAATTGCGAGCAGGGTCGCCGACACCGGGTGCTTGAAGAACACCAGGTAGTCGCCCAGGCTGACCTGCAGCGCCCGGCGGAACTGGCTTTCCGCCATGGGTCCCAAGATCAGCCCGACGATCATCGGCGCCACCGGATAGTCCCAGCAGCGCATCAGGTAGCCGGTGACGCCGAACACCACCAGCATCGTCAGTTCCACCACCGAAGGATTGGCCGCCAGCGTGCCCATGGCCGCAAACACCAGGATGCCGGCATACAGCCAGGCCTGCGGAATGGCCAGCAGCTTGACCCACAGGCCCACCAGCGGCAGGTTCAGCACCAGGAGCATCAGGTTGCCGACCAGGAAACTGGCGATCAGGCCCCAGACCATCTCGGGGTTGGTGGTGAAGAGCAGCGGTCCGGGCACCAGGCCGTACTGCTGGAAGCCGGCCAGCATCATGGCCGCGGTGGCCGATGTCGGCAAACCCAGCGCCAGCAGCGGCACCAGGGTGCCGGTGGCCGATGCATTGTTGGCCGCCTCCGGGCCGGCCACGCCCTCGATGGCGCCGCGGCCGAACTGCTCGGGGTTTTTCGTCAGCCTGCGCTCAAGGGTGTAGGACAGCAGCGTCGGCACTTCGGCGCCGCCGGCGGGCAGCGCGCCGATCGGAAATCCGAGGGCGGTGCCGCGCAGCCAGGCTTTCCATGAGGCTTTCCAGTCGGCCCTGGTCATCCACAGCGAGCCGCTGACCGGCTCTACCCGTTCTGTCACGTTCTTGAAGCGGGAAGCGACATACAGCGCTTCGCCCATCGCAAACAGGCCGACCGCCAGCGTGGTGATCGAGATGCCGTCCATCAGCGACGGCACGCCGAATGCCAGGCGCGCCTGCCCGGTCAGCTTGTCGATGCCGACCAGGCCGAGGAACAAGCCCAGCGCCAGGCTGGTCAGGCCGCGCAGCACCGAGGTGCCGAAGGTGGCCGACACGGTGACGAAGGCCACCACCATCAGCGCGAAGTAGTCCCAGGGGCCGAACTGCACCGCCAGGTCGACGATGGTCGGCGCCAGCAGCGCCAGCAGGAAGGTGGCAATGGTGCCGGCGACGAAGGAGCCGATGGCCGCGGTGGCCAGCGCCGGGCCGGCGCGGCCGGACAGCGCCATCTTGTAGCCTTCGATCGCGGTGGCGATCGAGGCCGCCTCGCCGGGCGTATTGATCAGGATGGCGGTGGTGGAGCTGCCGTACATGCCGCCGAAGTAGATGCCGGCGAACATGATGATCGAGCCGGTCGGGTCGAGCCTGAAGGTTACCGGCAGCAGCAGCGCCACCGTCAGCGACGGGCTGATGCCGGGCAGGATGCCGACCAGTGTGCCAAGCAGCACGCCGATGCCGGCAAAGAGCAGGTTGCCGGGCTGCAGCGCGATCCAGATGCCGTCGGCCAGAAGTGAAAGCGATTCCATGTCGGCTCCTTATCCCAGCAGCCGCTCTAGCGGACCCATCGGCAGCGACAGCCCGAGCGCCTTGGTGAAGAACAGGTACACCGCCGTGCTCAGCACCAGGCCGTAGACCGGCCCGAGCGACCTGAGCGAGCGGCCGAAGCCGCAGGCGGTGAAGGCGAACAGGATGGCCGACGACACGATGAAGCCGGCGCCGATCGACAGCGCGACGATCTGCAGCACCAGCCCGGCGAACACCCAGGCCAGCGAACCCGGATTGACCTTGTCTTCCGGGTCCTGTGCCTGCCGCTGCCCGGCCAGGCGCAGCGCCTGCACCAGGTGCGCCACGCCCAGGCCGGCCAGCAGCAGCGCGACCAGCTTCATCGCCGCCGACGGGCCCACGTTCGGCCCCATGCCGGACGCCACGCCAAAGGAATCGAACAGGGTCAGCCCGGCCAGGCCGAGCAGGATCACGCCGACCACCAGCGGCGCCCGTCCGGCGGGCACCGAGCCATCCTTGCCGAGGCTCATTTCACCAGGCCGATCGAGGTCAGGATGTCCTTTACGCGAGCCTGGTCGGCCTTCATGAAGTCGGCGAACTGCTCAGGCGGCAGGTAGGCATCGTCCCAGCCGCGCGCCTTCAGGATCTTGGTCCACTCCGGCGACTTGACCGTCTTTTCCACCGCCGCCGACAGGGCCTTGCGCTGCTCGGGCGTGATGCCGGGCGCCGCCACGATGCCGCGCCAGTTGACCAGCTCGACATCCAGGCCCTGTTCCTTCAGCGTCGGCACTTCCACGCCGGGAATGCGCTTGCCGGAGGCAATGGCCAGCGCGCGCAGCTTGCCCGACTTGATCATGCTTTCGAATTCGCCGTAGCCGGACACGCCGGCCGCCACGCGTCCGCCCAGCATTTCGGCCAGGGCTTCGCCGCCACCCGAGAACGGCACGTAGTTGAGCTTGCCGGCGTCGCCGCCGGCGGCCTTGGCCACCAGGCCGGCCAGGATATGGTCGGCGCCGCCGGCCGAACCGCCGGCCCAGACCACCTTGGACGTATCGGCCTTGATGGCCGCGGCCAGGTCCTTGATGCTCTTGTGCGGCGAACTCGCCGGCACCACCACCACCAGCGGGTCGGCGGTCAGGCGGGCGATCGGCGTGACGCTGTCCAGGCCCACGGGCGACTTGTTGGTCAGCACCGCGCCCAGCATGGTGATGCCCATCACCATCATCTGGTTGCCGTCGCCCTTGGCGCCATTGGCGAACTGGGCCAGGCCGACGGTGCCGCCGGCGCCGGGCACATTGACCACCTGCACGCTCTTGGCGGCGCCGGCCGCGACCATGGCCTGCTGCAGCGAGCGCGACGCGCCGTCCCAGCCGCCACCCGGCGCGGCCGGCGCGATGATCTTCAGTTCCATCGGCGCCTGCGCCATCACGGGCGCGGCGGCGGCGAACGCGGCGGCGATTGCCACGGCGCGGCCGGCATGGGCAAACAGGTGATTGATCTTGTACATGCAACATCTCCTCTTGAAAGCACCTGGTTTTTGCGGTGCGGATTTTTAATGAAGGATGGACCGGGCAGCCAGGCACGGACTGACAGCACTGCCCGGTTGAACTGCCCTATCGCGGCCGGCGATCCATGCAAGCCTGCGCCCGCGGATATCCGGCCCTTTCTGGCCGGCGGTTTCGTCAGCCTTTCAGCATGACGTCATGGCCGGACGATGGCACCCAGCATAGCTTATGGCTGGCTTGCCAGCCGTTAAACGAACGTCGCGCACTAAAACACTAGTGTCGACTTGTTTTCTTTTTACAACATTATTCCGAGCCGGCCGGCGCCACCGAGGCGCCCTGTATGCCATGCCGCTGCAGCGCCTCCGACACGAAGCCGCTAGCCTTCTTTTCTTCGACGAAGGCGCGCAGGAAGTCCGCCGCCTCCGCACCGCGGCTTTTCGGCAGGCCCATCGCCTGGCGGATCACCATGAAGCGCTGGTCCAGCAGCCGCAGGCCGCCAACTTTCGCGGCATCGGCCTCCAGCTGCTGCCTGACGCCGGCGGCGACCTCGGCGCCCTGCTGCAGAAAGGTCTCGACCACGGCCGGCGAGGTGGGCGCACGCAGGATCTGCGCATGGGCCAGGGTGCGGCTCAGGTACAGGTCATAGGCGCTGCCCTTGCCGACCACCACCCGCTGGCCGGCGCGGTCGACTTCGTCGTTGGTGAAGAGCGGGGAATCAGCCTTCACCAGGTAATAGCCTTCGATCAGCACATAGGGCCCGGTGAACGCGATCTCGGCGCCGCGCAGCGGGTCGATGGCGAAGAAGCCGATGTCGGCCTGCTCGGCGGCCACCGCCTGCACCGACTTGCCGGCCGCGTCGAACACCACCAGTTCCAGTTCCACGCCCAGCGCCGTGGCCAGTTCCCTGGCCAGGTCGACCGAGACGCCGCCGGGCTGGCCGCCGGCATCGGTATTGGCGAGGATGGGATTGCCCAGGTTGATCGAGGCGCGCAGCTTGCCGGTGGGCGTGAAGGCGGCGCGGATGGCGGGAGTCAGGTTCATGGACGTAGCCTCTTGTTGGTGGGTTCAGGGTTGCAGGATGTTCTCGATGCGCGACAGCGACTGCATCGTATGGTCCAGGTGTTCGCGCAGGAAGGCCGCTGCCTCGGCATTGCGCCGCTGTTCCAGCAGGTCCAGCAGGTGCAGGTGCTGCCGGCAATGCTCGGGATAGCGTTCGCGCTGGCGCATGGAACGGTAGGACAGCAGCCGGCGCACGCGGTTGACGCGCCGGATGGCGTCGATGAAGAAGGCATTGCCGGAGGCTTCCACCAGGCTTTCATGGAAGCGCACGCCGCGGTCGTGCAGCGCGTCGGCGCTGGCGGTCATGATGCCGCCGTCGAGCAGCTGGCGCTCGGTGGCGCGGCATTGGGCGAGCACGGCGGCGTCGAGGCGATAGCCCGGCTCCAGCAGCGCGGCCGGTTCCAGCGCCAGCCGCAGCCGGTAGGACTGCAGCAGGCTGTCGGGCGTGGTCAGCATCGATGAGAACGTCCAGCCGTAGCCGGGCTTGCGCTCGGCCCAGCCTTCGCTGGCGATGCGGCCCAGCACCGCATTGAGCTGGGCGGCGGTCAGGCCGTAGCGCTTGCGCATCATCTGCTCGGAGAATGCCTGCGGCAATGCGCCCCTGAGCAGGTCGTCGGCAATCCGGAAATAGCTGCTGGTGACGATGTCGGCCTCATCCAGGCCGAGCTTGCCGACGATCTCGGCCAGCGCCTCCTCGGTCAGCGGCCGGGCCAGGAAGTAGCCGCGGTTGGGCTGGCGCGTCAGTACGCCCTGCTGCGCCAGCGCCGCCAGCGCGGCATTGACCGGCTGGCGCGACACCCGCAGCCGGTCGGCCAGCATCTGTGCCGGCAGGTGCGTGCCCGCCGCCCAGTCCTGCTGCCGGGCCAGTTCGACGATCTGGCGGGAGATGGCGGCTTCGGCGCTCATGGGACGGCAGGCTTTCGGATCGGCGCGGCGGCCATTGCCTGGCGCAGGATGATGGGAATCACGCCGCCGTTCTCCAGCAGCGTGCATTCCAGCCGGGTCTCGATCGCCGCCTGCGCCTCGAACGCCTGCACCTCGCCATCGGCGCGGTGCAGGCGTACCGGCACCCTGCAGCGCGGCTGCAGCGTCGCGGCCTGCGCATCGATTTCCAGCCGGTCGCCCGGCCGCAGCCGCAGCGCATCCGGATGCATGCCGGCCGGCAGCCGCAGCGGCAGGATGCCCATGCCGATCAGGTTGGCGCGGTGGATGCGCTCGAAGCTCAGCGCCAGCACCGCGCGCACGCCGAGCAGCCTCTGGCCCTTGGCTGCCCAGTCTCGCGACGAACCGGTGCCGTAGCGCTCGCCGGCCACCAGCACCACCGCGTCGCCGGCATCGCGGTAACGCTGCGCGACCTCGAAGATGGGCGCGACCGTGCCGCTGGGCACATGCAGGGTATGGCCGACAGGTGCTTCCGGGCACAGCAGGTTGCGCAGGCTCCTGCTGTAGAACGCGGCGCGCAGCATCACTTCCCAGTTGCCGCGGCGAGAGGCGAACACGTTGAGGTCATTGCGGTCGTCGCCGCGCGCAACCAGGAAGTCGGCGACGAAACTGTCCTTCGGGATCGCGCTGGCCGGCGAAATATGGTCGGTCGTCACGTCGTCGCCCAGCACCAGCAGCGGATAAGCCAGGTAATGGCCAAGCTGGCTGTCCTCGCTGGCGGCCGCGAAGGGCGGGCGGCGCAGCGCGGTGGAGGCGGCATCCCAGGCGAACTGCGGCGCCCGCGGCGCTTCCAGCTGGTGCCAGGCCGGGTTTTGGCTGGCCAGCGCGAAGGCGCGCCGGAAGTCCTGCGGCGCCACGCCGCGCCGGACATGGACGTCGATCTCCTCCTGCTTCGGCCACAGGTCGCGCAGGTAAACCGCCCTGCCGTCCGGCGCGACCTGCAGCGGTTCGCGGCTCAGGTCGATGTCGGCCCGGCCGGCCAGCGCGAACGCGATCACCAGCGGCGGCGACATCAGGAAGCCGAGTTCGAGATCGGGATGGATGCGGCCCGGAAAATTGCGGTTTCCCGACAACACCGCCACCGGCCTGGCCTGGCGCTGCGACAGCGCCTGCTGCACCGGCCCGGTCAGCGCACCGGAATTGCCGATGCACGTGGTGCAGCCATAACCGACGATGTCAAAGCCCGCTGCAGCTAGGTCGTCCAGCACGCCGGCCCGTTCCAGGTAGGCGGCGGCGGCCGGCGAGCCGGGGCCGAGCGAGGTCTTGACCCAGGCCGGCGTGCGCAGGCCGAACGCGCGGGCACGCCGTGCCAAGAGGCCGGCGGCAATCAGGAGGCCAGGGTCGGAAGTGTTGGTGCAGCTGGTGATGGCCGCGATCGCCACCGGATAGGCCGGCAGGCCGTTGCCGCCTACCGGCGCCGGGCCGCTGGCGGCCAGCGCACGGCCGGTGTCGGCGTAGTCCAGCAGGTCCTGCGGCCGGCGCGGGCCCGCCACATGCATGCCGACCGCATCGAGGTCGACGTCCAGCACGCGGGTGTAGCGCGGCGCGGCAGCCGGATCGAACCAGAGGCCGTTGCGGCGCGCATAGGCCTCGACCAGCGCCACGCCGCCGGCGTCGCGGCCGGTGGCGCGCAGGTAGTCCAGGGTATGGCCGTCGATCGGGAAGTAGGCCGTGCTGGCGCCGTATTCGGGCGTCATGTTGGCCACCACGCTGCGCGCGCCGGCATCCAGCGTGGCCACGCCGGGGCCGAAGAATTCGACGAATTCGCCGGACACGCCGATGGCGCGCAGCCGCTCCGTCAGCGTCAATGCGAGATCGGTGGCAAGCACGCCGGCCCGCAGCCGGCCGCCCAGGCGCACGCCGATCACGTCGGGAATGCGCAGCATGGTCGGCATGCCGAACATCACCGTCTGCGCCTCCAGGCCGCCGACGCCCCAGCCCAGCACGCCGATGCCATTGATCATCGGCGTATGGCTGTCGGTGCCGATCAGGGTGTCGGGCACCAGCCATGGCTGGCCGTCGCGCTGCTGCACCGTGACCACAGTGGCGAGCTGCTCCAGGTTGATCGTATGCATGATGCCGGTGCCGGGCGGATGGATGCGCACGTCCTGCATCACCGTCGATGCCCACTTCAGGAAGCGGTAGCGCTCGCCGTTGCGGCGCATTTCCAGCTGCAGGTTGCGCCCGGCCGCATCGCGCTGCGCAAAGAATTCCACCGCCAGCGAATGGTCGACCGAGATATCCACCGGCAGGCCGGGATGGAGTTGGGCCGGGTCGCCGCCGGCTTCGGCCAGCGCGTCGCGCATCGCGGCGATATCGACCAGGGCCGGCGTGCTGGTGGTGTCATGCATCAGCAGGCGCGCCGGCTGGAAGGCAATCTCCGCCTCGCTGCTGCCGGTGTCCAGCCAGGCGAACATTGCCTGCACCGCCTCTTCCCGCTCGGCGCCGTCGGTATTGCGGACCAGGTTTTCCAGCAGGATGCGCAGCACCACCGGCAAATCGGCATGGCGCACGCCGAACAGGGCCGGCAGATCCGCCAGCAGATAGGTCGAGCCGCCATGGCCTAGGGAGGCGGGTACGAAAGAGGACAGGTTTTCCATACCTCATATTTGCATAAATACGCATAAAAATGCAATGTACTGGTGTTGATATCCTTGATTGTTCGTGAATATGGAATTCTGAATTGTTTGTAGCGCTGTTTATTGCGGGCGCAAGGGTGAGTACACTGTGTCCATCGATGAACGCACCAGCAGGTGCGGTTCACCGAAGCAGGACCCGACGGGCAGACTTGACTCTTGAATGCCTTGACCGCCGTGCCCGCTTCCCTAACCTTTATTTGGAGAACACCATGAACGTCAAGAACCTCATCGCCGCAGTTGCCGTCTTCGCCGCCGCCGGTTCGGCCTTTGCCCAGCAGACCGAATTCGTCGCCCCGGACGCCGGCTTCCAGTCCCGCCTGACCCGTGCCGAAGTGCGCCAGGACCTGGCCCAGGCCGCCTCGGAAGGCGCGATCGTCCAGCGCCAGCATGACGGCCAGGACACGGTCTACGCCGCCAGCAGCCGCAGCCGCCAGGAAGTGCGCGCCGAAGCCATCAAGGCCGCGTTCAACCGCCACTATGGCGATGTGAACGACACCTACTTCGGCGGCTGAGCAGCAGTCAATCCGCTCTGAAGCAGCAACCGGCCGCGCCTTGCGGGGCAGCTGGTTTAGAACAGCAAAAGCCGGCGCATGCCGGCTTTTGTTTTATAAGAGGTGTTCATAAGCAGATGGCCCGGACTCATCAAGGACATCCGTATTCGCTGCGTCGCACTCTCCAGTTCATTTAGCCAGAGCCTTGGCCTCTTCCAGGCCGAAATGCTCGAACGCAGGCTCGAAGTCGTCCAGCTCGGCCGACCGCAAGCCCACTTCCGGCGTCACCGCCACGGATTTCCACTGGCTTACCGCTTTCACTACCTCCGCCAAAACCTGTTTTGCTTCGTTTGGCTTCAGTTCGAACCGCGCGGCCTGCCCCATAAGCTGTTCGATAGAGCTTATCGGCCCCGTATCCTCGCTGAGCCACGTTGTGGATTCGCGGTCCTTGTCCGGAGATGGGTTCAAGTCGAAGGCGGGAGACAGACACCACAGGTTTTTGTCGGCATACAAAAAACCAATGTTTTGAAGATGGTCATCGACATTGGTGATGAGGTGGTTAAACACCAGCCGGCGCCAAAGTTGCCTGGCGTCCGCTGCGAAATTCAGGCATTTGGAGCGCATCTCATCGACCAACTCGGTGTAAGCGTGGTCCGCGTTCCGGCTTGCTTGCAGAAGCGTTGCCCCAGACATGTACGGGATGCGGCCGTCCGTGGTCGTACGGTCGAAACGACGGACAATTGCCACCGCAGTGCCCTGGACCATGACGATGCGCGCGTCGGCGGCGTCGATGCCGGCCAGGCGCGCCAGGCGCAAAGCCAGCACTTCCCCGCGCGTGACGTTGCGCTCGTCCTTCACGCTCGGGAATTTTCCCAAGGCGAGCGTGCCGTCCTCGTCAAGGATGGTGCACTTTGGCCGCATGCCGCCCAGTGATGTTCCTTTTCCTTGCAAGTACGTCAAGTCCTCCGCCGTTTCCTGGCCGAGTTCGACGGCGCGCGAAGCGGCCAGCATCTTTTCCAGTTCCAGCATTGGCGGTGTGGTTCGCCGGCCTTCGTCGGCACTGCACAGGCATCCACCACTGGCGTTCCGAATTCGAAGCGCACCGATACGGCTGAAGTCGTCTACTGCACACAGATAATCCAACTCCGTCAGTGCGGTAAGTGCCGGATTCTTCTTGCGCTCTTTCGCATGCGCGCGGGCGATGACACGCCGGCCCCAGGCGTCCGGTTCGGTGTCCGCCAGGGAAAGGAAAAAGAGCGAGTCGTCCCTGCTTGGCGGCTTGCGGATCTGATAGGCCAGATCCGGCGCCAAATCGGGGGAAATGTCGAAAAACTGCGCATCTCGCAACCACGCTTCACGGTAAGCGAACTGGGAAAACTGTCGAGCCCCATCCTTCCGGAAAATCACTCTCCCCACGCCCAGCCTGGCTTTCCCGACGCAGACGTCGAGCTCAACCTTGATACCCAAGTCTGACTTGGGTTTGTTTGTTTTGGTCGAATTCATTACCTGTCGACGAGCGGCTAGAACGCCCCTCCTTCCGGAGTACGTCGCGGCCTGCGCACGCGCTGTGGAAGATTTTCCTCCATCAAGGTAAGGCCCACTGTGTCGTGCGAACTGTCCAGGAGGAGTTCCAGCTTGTCGAGCTCCCAAACACTTGCAAAGCCCGGGCAAAGTGCTGCAGCGCAGTTCCGGGACTGCCTTCCTCCATCCGCCGCACCGTGTTCACGGAGGCGCCGATGCGCTCAGCCAGCATGTCTTGCGACATGTGTCGACGCCGGCGCGCAAGGGAAATGCCCCGGCCTATTCGGCGCAACGCACGTTCAACAGGCAAGGGAAGGGGAGCGACCATGAATAACACACCAAATATGGTTGTATGACATTTATAAGGATACAAATATGAGCGAGTATAGCGATCCTGCCCTGCGGCCGAAAAATATTGGTCCTTATAGCCAAATATAGACGCTTAACGCTGTTTGACACCCATATATGGTAGATAAAGATAAAAACAGCAGCCTGCCCAGGCTGCGCCACCTGCCACCAACGGTTCTGCGCAGCCTTATGCACCCAACCGTCTTTCTCACCCGCGCGCAATCACCACCAAGCCCGCCACGATCAGCCCCGCTCCCATCAGCTTGGCCAGGGTAACGGTTTCATGCAGCACCCAGAAAGACAGCAGAAGGGCGATCACGACGCTGCCCTTGTCGATCAGGGCAACGGTCGAGACGTCGCCCAGCTTGATCGCCTTGTAATAGAAAACCCAGGAACCGGCGGTGGTCACCGCCGACACCGCCAGCCAGAACAGGTTTTTCGCATTGAGCGACTGCAGTTCGGCGGCGGGCACGACAGCGCCGGCAAACAGCAGCACGAACACAAAGACGAAGCAGGTGCGCACGGCCAGGCCCAGATCGCCCGAGATGCCCGACAGGCCGAGCTTGGCGATCACGGACGTGAAGCCTGCAAAGGCCATCGAGATGAATGCATAGATGAGCCATCGGTCCATTTTGCTGGTTTCCTTCCGCTGAAATTGCGTCGTGAAGCGATACGGCGCGCAGGCGCCTAATAGGTCAGCCCGATGGAAAAGCGATTCTGGCTGACGCTGCCGAAGTTTGCATAGGGATCATGGGCAATCCGGACGAAGGTATGCCGGTGGGTATAGGTAATGGTCAGCCCATGTCCACGCACCAGCATGCCATCATCCGCCAGGCCGCGCTTGTAGGTGCCGTCCAGCGAGAGCCGGTCGCTGTCGGTCAGGTTCAGATGGGCATACAGATGGGTGATGCGCTGCCCGGTGCCCAGCCGGTCGTCACGGACCTGGTAAAGCGCCAGGTCGACATGGGGAATCACGCCCGTGCCCGCGCCCAGCGTGACTGCATCGTTCGGGTCGAAATTGAGGTTGTAGTAATTGCGCAGGTTGGTGCGGCCCAGTCCGGCGATCAGGTAGAACGGGTCGCCTACCTGCAGCGTGGCCGAGCCGCCGACGAAGCCGCCGCTTGCCGCCTGTGCCGACCACACCACATGCCCGGCCTGGAAGTACTGGGTGTATTCATAGCCGGAACGCAGCTGGCGCTGGCCTTCCCGGGCCAGGTACTGGCCCGCCCACAGGGAATGCGGCCCCCGGTTGGCGCGCAGGTTCAGGTCCCAGGCGTGATTGCCATCGGCGGACTGATACCAGGACGGCGTGAACTTGATGGCCAGGTCGTTATCGCCGCACCAGGCCGGCGCCGCAATGCAGGACGACAGGCAGGCAGCAAGACGCAGGCTGGCAATGCGGGGAGGAATGGGCCCGGGCTTCATCGAGTGGCGGACAAAAAGCGGCATCTTAGCGTGGATCGTCGTCCCAGGTTGCCGTCCGTTGGCATCGCAGCCAGGCAACTGTTATTCACCACAGTGATATTGAGTATTGGCAATGGAAATTTCCGCCCTTGCCGGGCCGCCGGTATAGTTCTCCCTGTCTCCTCCACCCTCCCAAAGGATGGATTTACCCGCTCCCTGTGAGCGGGTTTTTTTTGCCTGGCGATTCCAGGTGCGGCAGCGTCGACGGTCAGCGAATCGGACGCCATTGGCTAGAATGACGGCTCCCCAAATAATCAGGAGACGCCGTGCGCATCAAAACCCTTCCCGCCCTGCTGGCCCTGGCCCTCTCGGCCGCCGTCCACGCCAGCGTCCATGCCGCCGAAGCAAGCCAGCCGCTGCTGCAGGCCGCCCGCCAGGCCGAGCCGGCAGTGATCGAGAGCCTGAAGGACATGGTCATGATCGAATCCGGCAGCAGCGACGCGGCCGGGCTGGAGAAGATGGCCGACTATGCCGAGGCCAGGCTCAAGGCGCTGGGCGCGGCCACCGAGCGGCGGCGCGGCAGCACCGGGCCGGGCAGCATCGTCATCGGCACTTTCAGCGGCACCGGCAGCAAGCGCCTGATGCTGATGGCGCACATGGACACGGTATACCCGGCCGGCACGCTGGCAACCCAGCCGTACAAGGTGGAAGGCCGCCGCATCTATGGCCCCGGCATTGCCGACGACAAGGGCGGCGTCGCCGTCATCCTGCATGCGCTGCAACTGCTGAAGGACGCCGGCTGGCGCGATTACGGCAAGGTGACCGTGCTGTTCAATGCAGACGAGGAGATCGGATCGGTCGGCTCGGGCGACATGATTGCCGCGCTGGGCGCGGAGCATGACTACGTGCTGTCGGCCGAGCCGACCCAGGCGGGCAAGGAAGGCATCCTGCTCGGCGCTTCAGGCACCGGCACCGTCACGCTGCAGGTGCAGGGCCGCTCCTCGCATGCGGGCGCGGCGCCCGAAGCGGGGCGCAATGCCCTGATCGAGCTGTCGCACCAGCTGGTGCAGACCCGCGACGTGGCCAAGTCCGTGGCCGGCACCCAGCTCAACTGGACCGTGTCGCAGTCGGGCAAGGTGCGCAACCAGATCCCCGAATCGGCGGTGGCCACCGGCGACATGCGCCTGACGGTGCCGGACGGCTTCGAGAAGCTGGAAGCGGCATTGAAGGACAAGGTGCAGAACCGGCTGGTGCCGGACACCCGGACCACGGTCAGCATCGAGCGCGGCCGCCCGCCCTTCGTCGCCAGCGCCACCGCGCGCGAGGTCGCGAAGAAGGCGCAGGAGGTCTATGCCGAGATGGACCGCAAGCTGACCCTGGTCGACATGACCGGCGGCGCCACCGATGCCGGCTTCGCTTCCCAGTCCGGCAAGGCGGTGGTGCTGGAAAGCTTCGGCCTGGCCGGCGCCGGCTACCATGCGCGCGATGAATACATCGACGCCGACACCATCGTGCCGCGGCTGTACCTGATGGCGCGCATGATGCAGGAAGTCGGCCGCGGCCAATAGCAGCAGGCGGCGGTCCCGCCTGCGCGCCGGCCCGCTTCAGTCGGCGTGCAGGCTCCAGATCGCATGCATGTCCAGCAGCAGCCTGGCCTGCGCTTCCAGGGCATCGATCTGCGCCTGCTCGGCGGCCGACAGCGCGTCCAGCGCCTGCCGCCTTGCCAGCAGCGTGTCCGACAGCGGCGACTCGCCCAGTTCATAGGCGCGCGCCACCAGCGCGGCATTGCTGCCGGACTGGCGGCCGATGTCGGCAAGCTGGCGCCACAGCGTCTGCGTGCCGTCGGCCCGCAGTGCGGCGGCCAGCGCGTCGGCTTCCACCTTCAGCCGCACCGCGCGCGCATTCTCCAGCGCGACGTTGGCGCGGCCCTGGCTGGCCACCACCTGTTCGCGGCGTGCCTGGCCCGGTATCGGGATCGACACCGTAACCGAGAACAGCCGCTCCTGGCGGTCGCGCTCCTGCGCATAGCGCAGCCCCAGCGTCGGGTCGGGCGTGCGCTCCAGCGCAGCCCGCTCGGCGCTCGCCCTGCCAAGCGCGGCCTCGGCATCGGCCAGCTCGATTTCATGGTTGTCTTCCAGGATCGTGCGCCGCCACAGCGCGGCGTCGCCGGCCGGCAGCGCCGGCTCAGGCAGGCCGTCCGGCAGCGCCGGCGCCAGCCCCGGATAGCTCACCGCGAGGCTGGCGGCCAGCAGGTCGCGCCGCTGCGCCGCCTGCAGGAAGGCGGCCTCGGCGCGGTTGCGCTCGGTATCGGCCAGCATCATTTCCATGCGCGGCGCGTCACCGGCCGCCACCCGCCTGCGCACGATGTCGGCCTGCTGGCCCAGCAGCGCCGCATGCTGCTGCAGGCGCCGCGCCGCCTGCGCCTCGCGCACCCATTCGAACCAGCGCCGCAGCAGGGTGCGCGCGGCCTCATGCCAGGCGTCGGCCAGCCGCGCCTCGGAGATCGACACGCCCTGCCGGCCCAGCTCGGCATCCTTGTCGGCCTTGCCCATCCAGCGCAGCGGCCGCTCCAGCGCGACCTCGTTCTCGTGATACCGCGGCCCGCTGGCTTCATTGCGCCGCTGGGCGCTGGCCTTGACCGACCATTCATACGGCCCTGCCGCAAGCCGGCGGCTGTTGGCCTGTTCCACTTCGATGCCGGCCTGCGCGGCCGTCACCTGCGGCTGGCGTTCCAGCAGCCGGGTGACCAGCTGCGGCGGCGGCAACAGCGGCGGATAGGCGGCGCCGGCAACCCCGGCGGCCAGCGCCGGCACGGCGGCAGAGAGCGCCATGCAGAGCAAAACCGATTTCATCCTGACCTTCCATAAGCAGTGAGCGGCACGGTCCACCAGGACAGCGCGGGCGTCGGAAACTGACGCCGCACGCTGGCAAGCAGGGCATCGACCTGCTGCGCCTGCATCGGCATCGTGACCAGCGCCAGGCGGGCCCGGCCGCGCACCTTTTCCATGGCGGTGGCCAGGTTCGCGCCCTGGCCCATGCCGTCCTGGTGGGCCACCATCAGGCTGTCGGCCCATTCCGGATGCGCGCCCAGGTGCTCCAGCAGCGCATCCTCGATGCTGGCCGGGACCACCAGCGTGAGCAGGCAATCGCGCGGCGCCGTCATGCCGTCCTCCCGCGTCCGAAGCGCTTGAACAGCAGCGGCAGCAGCACCAGCGTCAGCAGGGTGGAGCTGAGCAGCCCGCCGATCACCACGATGGCCAGCGGCCGCTGGATCTCCGAGCCGGGGCCGGTGGCCAGCAGCAGCGGGATCAGGCCGAAGCCGGTGATGCTGGCCGTCATCATCACCGGCCTCAGCCGGCGCCGGGCGCCCTCGGTGATCACCGCCAGCGTGTCCATGCCGCGCGCGGCGAGCTGGTTGAAATAGCTGATCATCACCAGGCCGTTGAGCACCGCGATGCCCATCAGCGCAATGAAGCCGACCGAGGCCGGCACCGACAGGTATTCGCCGGTGACGGCCAGCGCCAGCACGCCGCCGATCAGCGCAAACGGGATGTTGACGAACACCAGCGCGGCCTGGCGCAGCGAGCCGAAGGTGGTAAACAGCAGCAGGAAGATCAGCGCCAGCGCCACCGGCACCACCACCATCAGCCGGCTGGCCGCGCGCTGCTGGTTCTCGAACTGGCCGCCCCACGCAACCCGGTATCCGGTCGGAAGCTTGACCTGGCGCGCCACCGCCGCCTGCGCCTCGGCCACGAAGCCGACCAGGTCGCGGCCGTGCACATTGGCCCGCACCACCACCATGCGCGCGCCGTTCTCGCGCTCGACCCGCACCGGGCCATCCACCGTCTTCAGGCGCGCCAGGTAGGACAGCGGCACCGCCTGGCCGTCGGCCAGCGGCAGCCGCAGGTTCTGGAACAGCTCGGGCGACATGCGCAGCGCCTGCTCGCCGCGCACCATCAGCGGCAGCCGCCGCCCTTCCTCGACCACGATGCCGGCCTGGCGCCCTTCCACCAGCGCCCGCAGGTCGTTCTGCACCTGGTCCACCGTCAGGCCGAAGCGGCCGGCCGCCATGCGGTCGATCTCCACCTGCAGGTACTGCAGGCCGGTGTTGCTGACCGTGAGCACGTCCTGGCTGCCGGGTATGGCTTCGAGCAGCGTCACCACCTGCGCCGCCAGCCGGCCCAGCTGCGCCAGGTCGGCGCCATAGATCTTCACCGCCAGGTCGCCGCGCACGCCCGACAGCATTTCCGAGGTGCGCATTTCGATCGGCTGGGTGAAGCTGAAATTGATGCCGGCAAAACCGGAAACGGCTTCCCGCAGCCGCTGCTGCAGCACTTCCTTGTCGGGACTGCGCCACTGGTCGCGCGGCTTGAGCACCAGGAAGGTGTCGGTCTCGTTCAGGCCCATCGGGTCCAGGCCCAGTTCGTCGGCGCCGGCGCGGGCGACGATGCTGCTGACCTCGGGCACCTTGGCCAGCACCTGGCGCTGCACCGCCAGGTCGATGTCGGCCGTCGCCGCCAGGTTGATCGACGGCGCCTTCTCCACCTGCATGATGATGTCGCCCTCGTCCAGCGTCGGCATGAAGGACTTGCCGAGCAGGCCGAACAGGAGCGCCGCGCCCGCCAGGCCGGCCAGCGCCAGGCCATAGACCAGGCGCTCGCTGCGCAGCGCCCATGCCAGCATCGGCGCATAGCCCTGTTCCAGCCAGCGCACCAGCCGCGGCTGGACATGGCTGCCGTTGCGCAGGAAGAACGAGCTCAGCACCGGGATCACGGTCAGGGACAGCAGCAGCGAGGCCGACAGCGCGAACACGATGGTCAGCGCCACCGGCGAAAACAGCTTGCCTTCCAGGCCCTGCAGCGTCATCAGCGGCAGGAACACCATCATGATCACCAGCATGCCGGCCGCCACCGGCGCCGCCACCTCGCGGGCAGCGCGGTAGACCAGGTGCAGCCGCTCGCGCGGCGCGCCTTTTGTCGGCTCGGCCATGTGGGCCTCGATGTTTTCCACCACCACCACCGCGGCATCGACCAGCATGCCGATCGCAATCGCAAGACCGCCCAGTGACATCAGGTTGGCCGACAGCTTGAAGTAATGCATCAGCACGAAGGTCGCCAGCGCCGACAGCGGCAGGATGGCCGCCACCACCAGGGCCGCGCGCAGATTGCCCAGGAACAGGAACAGCAGCACCATCACCAGCACCACCGCCTCGGCCAGCGCCTTGGCCACCGTGTTGACTGCCCGGTCGACCAGCGCGCCGCGGTCATAGAAGGGGCGGATGGTGGCGCCGGCCGGCAGGTTCTTCTCGATCTCGGCAACCTTGGCGCGCACCTGGGCCACCACCTCGCGCGCATTGGCGCCGCGCAGGCCCAGCACCAGCCCTTCCACCGCTTCCCGCTTGCCGTCGATGGTGACGACGCCGTAGCGGGTCAGGCTGCCCACGCGGACGGTGGCCACGTCGGCCACCCGCACCGGCACGCCGCCGCGCTCGGCGATGGCCAGCGCCTTCACGTCGTCGGGCGTGCGGATGCTGCCGTCGGCCCGCACCACCAGCGCTTCCTCGTGTTCCGACAGGCGGCCGGCGCCGTCGTTGCGGTTGTTCGATTCCAGCGTGGCCTGCAGCTGCGCCAGCGACAGGCCGCGCGCGGCCAGCGCGGCGATATCGGGCACTACCTCGAAGCTCTTGACCATGCCGCCCAGCGCATTCATGTCGGCCACGCCGGGAATGGCGCGCAGCTGCGGCCGCACCACCCAGTCGAGCAGGGTGCGCTTCTGCTCCAGCGACAGGTCGCCTTCGATGGTGAACATGAACATCTCGCCCAGCGGCGTGGTGATCGGCGCCAGGCCGCCGGCGGCCCCGGGCGGAAGGTCGCGCATCGCATTGCCCAGCCGTTCGGCCACCTGCTGGCGCGCCCAGTAGATGTCGGCGCTGTCCTCGAAGTCGAGCGTGATGTCGGCGATGGCGTACTTCGACTGCGAGCGCAGCAGCCGCTGGCCCGGTATGCCCAGCAGTTCCTGCTCGATCGGCGCGGTGATGCGGGTTTCGACTTCCTCCGGCGTCATGCCGGGCGCCTTCATGATCACCTTGACCTGGGTCGAGGAGACATCCGGGTAGGCATCGATCGGCAGCACCCGCAGCGCCATCGCGCCGGCGCCGACCAGCATCACGGTCAGCACCATCACCAGCAGGCGCTGCGACAATGCCAGGGCAAGCAGGCGGTCCAGCATCACTTGCCCTCGCCCTGGGCGCCCAGCCCCATCCACATGCCCTTCAGGGCGACCATGCCCTGCACCGCCACCTCGCTGCCGGGCTTGAGGCCGGCCCGCACCACGCTGCGCTCGGCGCCGCGCGAAAGCACCGTGACCCGCACCGGCCGCACGCCGTCGGCTTCGCGCAGCATCAGGTAGTCGCCGGCATCCATGCGCAGCAGCGCCGCGCTCGGCACGGACAGGCCGCCGCGCTCGCCACGGGTGCTGACCACGGCATCGATGTACTGGTTGGGCCGCAGGCATTGCCCTGCCTGCGGCAGTTGCGCGCGCACCAGCACCGCCTGGCTGGCGGCATTGACCTGCGGGCTTATTGCGCTGACCTTGCCGGCGCGCGGGCAGCCATCGACCTCCACCTTGTCGCCCGGCTGGATGCGGTCGGCCTGGGCGCGGGTGGCCTGCAGTTCCAGCGCCAGCTCGCCGGCCCGGGCCAGCCTGGCCAGCGGCGCGCCGGCCTCGACCTGCTGGCCCGGCATCGCCAGCAATTCCAGCACGATGCCGGCCTGCCGGGCCGCCACCGGCATGGTTGCCGACAGCGCCTGCTTCGATGCCAGCGCGCGCAGTCCGGCCTCGTTCATGCCGGCCAGGCGCAGCAGCTGCGCCCTTTCCTGCGCCGCCACCCGCGCCTGCACCTGGGCATTGCGGGCATCCTGCAGCCGGCTCAGCGCAATGATGCCTTCGCGGTGCAGCGCCTCGTCGCGCGCCAGCTTGTCGGCGGCCAGACGCTCCTGGGTCGCCAGCTGCACATAGTCACGCTGCCATTCCAGGAACTGCGGGCTGAACAGCCGGGCCAGCACGGCGCCGGCCGCCACCGCCTGCATCGGCGCCGCCGCCACCTCCTGCACCACGCCGGCGGCAGGCGCGCTGACCACCTCCATCGCCTGCACCGGGAACACCACGCTGCCGGCCAGCCGCATCGCCTCGCCGTTCGCGCCGGCTTCCTCGATGCGGCCATAGGCAATGCCGGCGGCGCCGGACTGCGCCGGACTGAGCTTGATCAGCGGCGCGTCCTGTGCCGGTGCGCCTGCGGCGGCGAGGCAAAGACAGAAGAGGGCCAGCGTTTGGCGTGGGGTCATGGGTGAAAGCGGCGGAAAAGGCGTTGATGGTCGGGTCGGTTGGATCGCGCCGGAAAGGCCAGGCCTGTCGGCGTGCGGCAGTCGCCGGACGCAGCCGGCGCCAGCGCGGCCTGCGCACTTGACCGGATGCGCCGCACTGTCGCCGCCCTTTGCGGCAACAGTGCGGCATTGTATTCGGGAATTATGACCCCCATCAATGCCGCCTCCATGCCAGCCCGGCACACTGTGACCTTGATCAATTTTTTATAGCGAATTCATCGTGTACAACGCTTCACAGAAAGACAGGTATTCCCGCTACACCCGGATCAGGCGTTCCCATGCGCTGATGCGCGCGGGCCTGATCGGCGCCCTGCTGGTTCCCGCCCTGCTGTATTTCACTGCCGGCTAGAGGCCGTCACGCGCTTCGGCTTGGGCCTGGGCGTTGCCGGCGCCGGCCGGATGCACGCAATCCAAAGGCATTGACTTGCCGGCCAAGGCGCGCTGCACATGCGGCGGCGAAGCACTAACCGGTAACGGTGAGGCGCAGCAACGTCCCGTATGGCAGGTCATGGCGGTCTCCAGGCATAGTTCTGAAATCCAGAGCAAGCTCCAGCGCACCGGCCCGGCCGGCGCGCTTTCTTCGCCATGCGCGAAGCATTATGCTGATGCGATCGGGCGCGCGGCGCGAGGGCACCAGCCCGGCCGCTGCCGCTGCGCCATCCCGGCAATCACCCACTGGAGAACATCATGCCCCACCTGCCCGCACTGTTCATTTCGCATGGCTCGCCCATGCTGGCCATCGAGGACAGCCCGGCACGCCGCTTCCTGCTTGAACTAGGCAATGCACTGCCGCGTCCGAAAGCCATCGTGGTGGCATCGGCGCATTGGGAAACCAGCGGCGGGCCGGCGGTCAGCCTGGCGCCGCAGCCCGAAACCATCCATGACTTCGGCGGCTTTCCGCCAGCGCTGTTCGCCATCGAGTACCCGGCGCCGGGCGCGCCCGAGGTCGCCGAGCGGGTGGCGATGCTGCTGGAACAGGGCGGCCAGGCCGTCAGCCGCAGCCCTGACCGTGGCCTTGACCATGGCGCCTGGGTGCCGCTGCGACTGATGTATCCGCAGGCCGACATACCGGTCACGCAGCTGTCGGTGCTGCGTGGCGGCACGCCTGCCGCGCACCTGGCGCTGGGCGCGGCAATAAGCGCATTGCGCGACGAGGGCGTGCTGGTGATCGGCTCCGGCTCGCTGACGCATAACCTGCATGAATTTCGCGGCCAGGGCATTGCCGCGCCCGTGCCGGGCTGGGTCAGCGGATTCGGCGACTGGATGCAGTCGATGCTGGCGCAGAACCAGCGCGCCGCACTGCTGGACTACCGCCGCCAGGCGCCGCATGCAGCGCGCAACCACCCAAGCGAGGAACACCTTCTGCCGCTGTATGTGGCCATGGGCGCCGGCGGCGACGGCGCAAGCGCGCAGCGGCTGCATGCCAGTTATGAATACGGCGTGCTGGCGATGGATGTCTACGCCTTTTCCTGACGCCGCTGCGTCGTGCCACACGGCGCCGGCCTTCGGCGCGTCGTCGCAACGAGGCCGCGGCAGGCCTGGTTGCGACGGCAACTGCTGCATCCACATGGCACGCCAACTGCCGGTTACCACGCTCCTCCGCCTTGCCAGCACGGCTGCTTTGGCCTCTTTTGAGGTGATATCAAGCCGTCACCACAAATTTTCAAAACTTAACCGCGGTCAAGGATAGTCAAAATCCGTTCTTCCACAATCGTCTCACCTACCGCTCCGACAGCGCTTCAACACCCGGTGGCCACCGGGCTGGGGAGCTCGAAGAAAGGTAATCAAAATCAATAAGAAAGATGGTCGTTCACGGCGCAGGCAAAAGGCCGGGACAAGCAAGCAAACATCAACACGATTAACGGAGACAAAAATGCTTGAGGCAACATCCTTTCGAAGCGCGGGCTCGCTGCGCTGGTTTGACACCTTTCAGTTCGCAGCCGCCGCATCCGGCGTGACGGGGAGCGCAAAATGAGCCAGGCTACCCTGAACGCGCAGCGCCCGCTTCCCGCCACCTCCGACCGGACCCGCTGGATACAGCTGATCGTCGGCGTGGTCTGCATGATTGCCACTGCCAATATCCAGTACGCATGGACCCTGTTCGTGCCGGAGATCCAGGACAAATTCGGCTGGGCGCGCGCCGAGATCCAGATTGCCTTCACCCTGTTCGTGCTGGTGCAGACCTGGCTGGCGCCGATTGAAGGCCACTTCATCGACAAGTTCGGTCCCCGCGTGATGGTCGCCTTCGGCGCCGTGATGATCGGCGTCGCCTGGGTGATCAATTCGCAGGCCACCAGCCTCCTGGGCTTCTATGTCGGCGCTGCCATGGGCGGCATCGGCGTCGGCTCGATCTACTCCACCTGCATCAACAATGCGCTGAAGTGGTTCCCGGACCGCCGCGGCCTGGCCGTGGGCCTGACCGCCGGCGGTTATGGCGCCGGCTCCGCCGCCACCATCCTGCCGATCGCGGCCATGATCGAGTCCTCGGGCTTCCAGCACACCTTCCTGTTCTTCGGCATCCTGCAGGGCTCGCTGGCCTTCGTCGCCGCCTGGTTCCTGCGCTCGCCGAGCAAGAGCGAAGTCAAGGCGTCGTCCAAGCTGACCCAGGCGACCCGCGACTACACCCTGAAGGAAGCCCTGTCGACCAAGCTGTTCTGGCTGATGTTCGTGATGTTCATCCTGGTCGTCACCGGCGGCATGATGGCAGTGGCCCAGCTGGGCGTGATCGCCAAGGACCTCGGCGTCAAGGAATTCCAGGTCGACCTGCACTTCTTCGTGATGGCGGCGCTGCCGCTGGCCCTGATGCTGGACCGCATCATGAATGGCGTTTCCCGTCCGCTGTTTGGCTGGATCTCGGACAACATCGGCCGCGAAAAGACCATGGTGATCGCGTTCTCCCTGGAAGGCATGGGCATCATCGCGCTGGGCTACTTCGGCAGCAACCCGTGGGCCTTCCTGATCCTGTCCGGCGTGGTGTTCCTGGCCTGGGGCGAAGTCTACTCGCTGTTCTCGGCCCTGGCCGGCGACGCCTTCGGCACCAAGCACATCGGCAAGATCTACGGCGTGCTCTACACCGCCAAGGGTATCGGCGCGCTGTTCGTCCCGCTGGGCAACCTGATGATGGAAGCCACCGGCACCTGGTCCACCGTGCTCTACACCGTGGCGATGATGGACCTGACCGCCGCCTTCCTGGCCATCATGATGCTGCGACCGGTGCTGGCCAAGCATGTCAGCTTCTCCAAGAGCCTGATGCTGCGGGAAAGCGGCGCAGCGGCAGCGACCTGATGCTGGACACAGCCTGACCACGGTCGGGTTGAGAGAGAAGCGGGCTTCTTCGGAAGCCCGCTTTTTTCATGAGCCTTTTTGAGCCAGCGCCCGAATGGACTTACGACGTTTTTACGTCAACGCTGCGATAAGTCCTTTTGAACGCGCTGGTCGCCGTTTCAACCAGAACCGCAGTGTCATATTCTTTCAGGAATACCCACTTGCCCCGGCTCCGGGGTACGTTGTTCAACACGTTGCGCACGGCAGCCCGGCGGCCTGTTCGTGAACTGGCAGCCCAGACAGCCGACATCTGTGGCCGGACTATCCTTGCTTGCCAGGGGACATGCCGGGCAAGCTACCTCCCTCCCATCACGACAAACCCGGCCATGAACAGCAGCGCCAACCCCAGCGCCAGCGAGACCCCCTTCCAGAACAACACCGGATTGCGCTCCACCAGCGGCGTATGGCCGCGGTGCAGGTAGGCCTTGTTCGGATGATGCAGGTCGTACAGGAATTCGGACAATTCCTGATAGCGCTTCTGCGGGTCCGGGTGCACTGCGCGGCGCAGCGTCTCGTCCACCCAGGCCGGAATCTCGCGCTGGTCGTCCAGCACCGAGCGGTATTGCAGCTTGCGCTGCGCCGCGCGGGTGGTGGACTTGGCGACCTGCGCGCCATAAGGCAGCCGCCCGGTCAGGATCTGATAGGCAATCACCCCGAGCGAATACAGGTCCGAGCGCGGCGTGCCGCGCTCGCCCAGGAAGTATTCGGGCGCGGCATACTGCGCCGTGCCCGGCATCTCGGCCCGTTCCAGGCGCATCGCGGTCTCGGTCAGGCCAGCCACCCGGGTCGAGCCGAAGTCGATGATCTTCACCGTGCCTGATGCATCGATCATGATGTTCTCGGGACGCACATCCTGATGCAGCATCTCCAGGCGATGAAACGCCAGCAGGCCACGCGCGATCTGTTCGATAAGGCCGCGCATCGTGGCCAGGTCGGGCCGTGGATTGTCCCGCATCCATTGCGACAGCGTCTGGCCTTCGATGAACTCGGTGGCCACATACAGATAATTGCGCTTCCTGGTCTGCGGGCTGGCCTTGAGCACATGGGCATTGCTGATGCGGCGCGCGATCCATTCCTCCATCAGCAGGCTTTCCAGGTAGGCCGGGTCGCCTTGCAGGTCGACCGATGGCGTCTTCAGGATCTGCAGTTCGCCGGTCTCCTTGTCCTGCGCCAGAAAGATATGGCTGCGGCTGCTGGATCGCACTTCGCGCACGATGGTGTAGCCATCGAAGTCCATGCGCGCTGCCAGCATCGGCGCCGGCGGCAGGCCGGACAGCTTGCGCAGCGTCTCGGCGGCATCCGGCGCAGGCAGCGCATCGATGCGCACCAGCTGCACGGTCAGGTTATCGGCGCTGCCACGGCGCAGCGCTTCCCCGACGATCAGCCGTGCCGCCTGGTCGAGGTCATCGGCATGGCGGTCGATCGCATCGAACACGAACCCGGCATCGACATGGTCATACACGCCATCGGTGGCCAGCATGAACAGGTCGCCTGTCTCCAGCTGCAGTGTGCGGAAGTCGATGTCGACCTGCTGGTTCATGCCCAGCGCCCGGCTCAGATAGCTGGTCTCGCGCGATACCCACAGCCGGTGGTCGCTGGTCAGCTGCTCCAGCCGGCGCTCGCGCAGCTGATAGATGCGCGAGTCCCCCACATGGAACAGGTAGGCGGTGGCGGACTTGAGCACCATGGCCGACAGGGTGCAGACATAGCCACGGTCGGGATCATAGCGGTGCTGGCCCTGCCTGCTCTGGGCATGCAGCCAGGAGTTCGTCGCCGCCAGCACCTTCTCGGCCGAGGTCTTCACCGACCAGGCTTCCGAGGTGCAGTAATAGTCCTCCAGCACGCTGGTAACCGCGGCCTGGCTGGCGATCTGGCTGACATCGCTGCTGCTGATGCCGTCCGCCAGCGCAATCGCAATGCCCTTGGTGGCAAGCAGCGGCTCCCTCGGCAGTTGGGCGCCGTGGAAGTCCTGGTTAATGTCCTTGCGTCCGCGGTCGGAGTGCTGGCCGACGGTGACTTGTAATTGTGTTGTCATGGAGTGTTCAAGATCGCTTCCAAGGTGGAAGAGGGACGGTAGCGGACGCAGTTGCAGTTGCCGTTCGTAGTTCGTAGGGTGCAATACCCCGAAGGGGCATTGCACCATTGGTCGATCGAGGAAGCCGGCCGACAATGCCATCCCGGTTTGCGCCCGTGGTGCAATGCCCTTCGGGTATTGCACCCTACAAAAGGGGCTTAAGTCACTTCTGATGTTGCAATTGCAAAGATAAAGGCAAAGGCAACTGCAGTTGCACAGGCTCCGCCTTATCTCCCCTTTCCCCTCTTTCCCTGCCGCCGCACCGCCGCATTCTGCGCCTGCAGCATCGCATCCACCCGCTCGGAAGCAGCACGCGCCAGGGACTGCGCTTCCTCCACGCTGGGGAAGTACTCCGGCAAGCGATAGCCCAGCCAGGCATAGGCCGAATAGAGCCGGCACTGGTCTTCCACTTCCTGCAGGCCCAGCCGGCCGAGTTCGCGCGGGTCGACCTCGAGTTTCATTGCCCGCTTCTTCGCCAATGCCCTGGCCCAGCCTTCCCATGCCAGCTGCAGCGTGGGCACGCGGCTGGCGATGGGCACCAGGGACAGGGTGAACTTTTCGGCGATCGCCAGCGGCAGCGTGTCCAGCCACAGCGCCCGCTCCGACTGCTCCTCGGTAATGCGCGGAAAGAAAAAGCCGTCCGGCACATCGATGTTGTGCACGAAGCGCTTCAACAGCCGCACCAGCGACTGCTCGCCGGTCACGGACGAAATCCGGTGCAGATGCTCCAGCGTCGGCGCAACCGGAAAATTGGTGGCGGGCACCGGGGCCAGCTTTTCCTTCAGCAATGCGCCGATCACCTGGTGAGTGTCTTCGTCGTAGCCGGCGACGAAGCCTTCCTCGTGCACGCCGTAACGCCCGGCGCGGCCAGCGATCTGGCGCGCCAGCGCCGCCGAGATCTCTTCCTCCTCGACGCCGTTGAACTTCACGGCGGTGGTCATCACCACCCGCGAGATCGGCATGTTCAGGCCCATCGCCAGCGCGTCGGTCGCCACCACGACATCGGCCTCGCCGTCGCGGAAGCGCTGGGCCTGCGCGCGCCGCACCTCCGGCGACAGGTTGCCGTAGACGGTGGAGACCGACATGCCGGTCTCGGCGATCATGTCGCGCCACATCAGCACCTCGCGCCGCGAGAACGCGATCACGGCGTCGCCGCGGCGGAAGTTGCGCAGCTTCCTGACGGCCTGGCCTTCCATCGTCAGCGGCGCCTTGCGCTTGAGCAGGTGGATTTCGAGCGGGCATTCCAGGCGGTCGGCCAGGGCTTCGATCGCCTTGCGCGCTTCCGGCGCGCCGACCAGGTACACCGTGGCGGCGGGCGCGCCGCAGACGGCGGCGGTCCAGGCCGCGCCGCGGTCGCGGTCGGCCAGCATCTGGATCTCGTCGATCACCGCGACCTCGACCCGGGTGCGGCTGTCGAGCATCTCGACGGTGCTGGCGACATGGGTCGCGCCTTCCTCGACGCGGCGCTCCTCGCCGGTGATCAGGCTGACCTTCAGTTCCTTGCCGTGCGGCCGGGCCGCCTGCATGCGCTCGTAGTTTTCCAGCGCCAGCAGCCGCAGCGGCGCCAGGTAGACGCCGCTCCTGGCATGGATCAGAGCCTCCATCGCCTTGTGGGTCTTGCCCGAGTTGGTCGGGCCCAGCACGGCGATGAACTTGCGCGGCAGGCGGCGCGCCACCTCGAAGGAATCCGGATACTCGGCCAGGTTGATGCTCTCGCGGGTCAGCGCGGCATGGCGCTCTTCCTGCGCCCGCTCGATCGCATGGTCCAGGCGCTGGCGGATGCGGTCGAACACGAATTCCGCCGGGTCGGCGCTCTCCTGTCCGGCCAGCGACTGCAGGTAGGGCATGGCATCCAGACCGGCTTCCCCGGCGCGTTCCCCGATCTCGCGCACGAAACTCGCCACCTGCCGGCGCAGCGCTTCCATGGCTTCCGGCGTGACCCGCTCCCGCACCAGCGCGAGCCGGGCGTCGTCGTCCATCTTGCGCCATTTGGTCGGCTTGGCCAGCACGCCATAGGCCGGCACCAGGTCGTAGGGAATGCGCAGCAGGTCGGCCTCGACCTCGCCGGTGAAGCGCACGAAGACGCGGCCCTCCAGCTTGACCAGGCGCGCGCCGGCAGCGTTCACATACTGTTCAGCGGATGCGGCTGCATCCTGCGCGTCTTCCTGCCCGCTGGCGGCGGAAAGGGAAATGTCTGGCTCTGTCATCGGCAATCGCGGCGGCAGTGGCGGCCGCCAGAGAAAAAGGGAACCCGTATCCTACCGGAGGCGCCGACCGGCTTGTTAGCGTGCGGACAAGCGCGCCGCCAGCGGCCGGCGCGGCCGGCGCGGCCGGCGCCGCTCAGGCGCCCGGCTCCGGACCAGTCCGCCCGGGTGGGGCCTTGCGGGCCTGTTCCGCCATCCCGGTCAGCAGCTCGACCGGCAGCGGGAACACGATGGTCGACGACTTGTCGCCGGCGATATTGGCCAGCGTCTGCATGTAGCGCAGCTGCATCGCGCCCGGCTGCCGCGCCAGCACCTCGGCGGCCTGCATCAGCTTTTCCGATGCCTGCAGCTCGCCCTCGGCATGGATCACCTTGGCGCGCCGCTCGCGCTCGGCCTCGGCCTGGCGGGCAATCGCCCGCACCATCGATTCATCCAGATCCACATGCTTGATCTCGACATTGGCCACCTTGATGCCCCAGGCATCGGTCTGGGCGTCGAGCACCTGCTGGATGTCGATGTTGAGGCGCTCGCGCTCGGCCAGCATCTCGTCCAGTTCATGCTTGCCCAGCACCGCGCGCAGCGTGGTCTGCGCCAGCTGGCTGGTGGCCTCGAAGAAGTTGGCGACCTGGATGATGGCCTTTTCCGGATCGACCACGCGGAAGTACAGCACCGCGTTGACCTTGACCGAGACGTTGTCGCGCGAGATCACGTCCTGGGTCGGCACGTCCAGCACGATGGTGCGCAGGTCGACCCGCACCATCTGCTGCAGCACCGGGATCAGGATCAACAGGCCCGGCCCCTTCACCGCCCAGAAGCGGCCCAGCTGGAACACCACGCCGCGCTCGTATTCGCGCAGCACCCGGATCGATACGGCCAGCAGCAACAGCAGCAGGATGACGATGGCGCCGGCGCCGAGGCTCAGGGTGGCGGGCATGGCGATTCTCCTTGCGTGTCGTCGATCGGAACCACGTCGAGCAGCAGGCCGTGGCGCGCCACCACCCGCACTCTCTGGCCGTGGCGCAGCGGCACGGGGCTGGCCACGCGCCAGGTCTCGCCGCGCAGCCGCACCCAGCTTTCGTGCGGCGCGCCGGGCGCCGCCTCCACCTCGGCGATGCCGCCGACCATGTCGTCCAGCCCGGCCATGCGCGGCCTGCGCCGGGTTTTCAGCGCCACGGTGGCGATGGCGCCGAGCAGCAGCGCGCTTGCCACCGCCACGGCGGCGATCAGTGCGGGCGGCAGGCCGTAGCCCGGCAGGTCGGTATCGATCAGCATCAGCGCACCCGCGACGAAGGCCGCGACGCCGCCGATGCCCAGCACGCCGTAGCTGGGCAGGAAAGCCTCGGCCACCATCAGCAGCAGCGCCAGCAGGATCAGCGCCAGACCGGCGTAGTTCACCGGCAGCAGCTGCAGGCCGTACAGCGCGAGCAGAAGGGAGATCGCACCGACCACGCCCGGCGCCACCGCGCCGGGGCTGATGAACTCGAACACCAGCCCATACACGCCGACGGTCAGCAGCAGCAGCGCGATGGTCGGGCTGGTGATGGTGGAGAGCAGACGGACGCGCCAGTCGGGTTCGATCCGGGCCAGCGCGGCGCCGCCGGTATGCAGCTGCCTTTCCTGGCCGAGCACGGTGACCTTGCTGCCGTCGAGCTGCCGCACCAGCGCCTCGCTATCGGCGGCAAGGTAGTCGATCACCCGCAGCTTCAGCGCCTCCTCGGCCGGCAGGCTGACCGCCTCGCGCACCGCGCGCTCGGCCCAGTCGGCATTGCGCCCGCGCAGCTGCGCCAGGCCGCGGATATAGGCGGCGGCATCGTTGACATGCTTGCGTGCCAGCGCCGATAGAGGCTTGCCGGCGGCGTCAGGCGGCGTGTCGCCGTCGGGCGCCATGCCCGGCGCGCCGATCTGCACCGGGGTGGCCGCGCCGAGGTTGGTGCCGGGCGCCATTGCCGCGATATGGCTGGCGTAGAGGATATAGGTGCCGGCGCTGGCGGCGCGCGCGCCGCCGGGCGCCACCAGGCCCGCCACCGGCACCGGCGAGGACAGGATGGCCTTGACGATGGCGCGCATCGAAATGTCCAGCCCGCCGGGCGTGTCCATCTGCAGGATCACCAGCTGGCTGCCGTCGCGGGCGGCGCGGGCCATGCCGCGCACCACGTAATCGGCGCTGGCCGGGCCGATCGGGCCGTCGATGTCCAGCAGCGTCACCGGCGGCGGCCCGGCCAGCGCACAGGCTGCCAGCAGCAGGCCCAGAAGACAGAGCAGCGCGCCGCCGGCATGGCGGCGGCTTCGAGGCAATGGCATGGCGAGATTCCCGGATTCTCCACAAGGGCCGGCACTGGCCGGTCCATCCACCATGCCCATTCTTGTGCAGCCGGGCCGCGCGGGTTTGCGTCACATCAGAAGCCGGCCCGCCAGGTCCTAGCGGATGATCACCATGTACATGCTCGTGACCGAATTCCACGGTCCCAGCGTCACGCCGCCGGCGTTGAAGTGCTTGCGGAACACGCTGTAGGTGCGTGTGGCGCTGCCCTCGCGGGTGGCGACCTCGGCGCCGGTATCGGTCCAGCTGTCGTCGACCCAGGACGGCACGCCGCGATCGTTCTGCAGCGCGATATAGACATCGGCCTCGGCGTTGAGCGTGAAGGACGCCAGCGGATTGCCGGCGTAGCTCTTGGAGTCGTTGGCGGTGCGTATCCACTGGGCGCCCAGCAGGTTGCCCGGTATCGACAGGAAGGTATAGGCGCGGTCGCCATAGACCGCATCGCCGGCCTGCAGGTCGGTGCGCAGCGACCAGTCGGGCGCATTGGCATTGTCGGCCACCTGCAGGTTCGACGCCTGCAGCGCCGGCACGCCGCAGCCGGTGACGCGGGCGCCGGCCCAGTCGGCATGGTCGTACTGGTTGCCGTCGCCGGCATCGAGCACCACCAGCCGCATCTGCTGCCTGCCCGCCACGCCAACGTTGACATTGCGCCGCAGGTCGGCGCCGCGCACGATGCCGCTGTCGTAGGCCTTCACGCCATCGAGCCACACCTGGAATACCACGCTGCCGAGATCGCCCACCTCGTCGTCCACGCCGACATCGGCGATGAAGCTGCCCGAGCAGGCGCCGGCAAGGTTGTAGACCACCTCCGACGGCGCATGCACGCCCAGTCCGCGCGGATACGGTATGCCGCCCAGCGTGATGGCGTTGCCGTCGCCGGCGGCGGCTTCGCCGTTGCTGCGGTTGTTCTCGACCGGACCCCAGCCGCTGGCCGGCGTCGCGGCCGGCGCGAAGTCGGTGATCTGCTGCTTCATGTAGATGTCGCGGGTGGCGGTGGCGGTGGCGCCGGTGGAATCGGTGACGGTCAGGCGCAGGCGTATCCAGCTGTTGGCTTCATTGACCTCGAACGGGGTGGCGACAAAGGAGCCGTCGGCGCCTGTCAGCGGGCCGAGGAAGTCATGGGCATGCGCATCGTGCTGGAAGTCGATGTCCCAGACCAGCGATGCGGGCGGCAGGTTGCCGTCGTCGGGGTCGAGGCCGGCGCCCGAGAAGCGCACCAGTTCGCCGGGTGCGAAGCTGGCGCCGACGGCTGGCGTGTCGATCCGGGCCAGCGGTGCGCGGTTGCTGGTGACGGTCAGCGTGGCCGAGCGCGACTCGATGCTGCCGAAGGCATTGGCGACCTGCACCCGGAAGGTCGAGTTGCTGTCGGCCGCGCTGGCGGGAGGCGTGGTGTAGCTGGGCGCGGTGGCGCCGGCGATCGGCGCGCCGTTGCGCAGCCACTGGTAGGAAGTGGCGTTGTTGGCGCTGACGCTGAAGGTGGCGGTGCTGCCGATCGACACCAGCTGGTCCTGCGGTTCGGCCGCAATGCCCGGCAGCTGGGCGGTGCTGGCGCTGAAGCTGATCTTGCCCAGCGAGCCGGCGCCCGGCTGCGGCGAGCCGGTGCCCTGGTTGCCCGCCAGGTAGTACAGTCCGCCGTTGGGCGTGACAGCCAGCGCGATCGGATTGCCAATGGCGCCGGCAAAGGCTTCGGGCGTGCCGGGGGCGGCGGGATCGAGGCTGCGGATCTGGCCGGTGCAGAAATCGGCGAAGAAATAGCGGCCGATGAAACGCGCCGGAAACTGCGGCGCGGCCGGATTGTAGAATGCGCCGCCGGTCACGGAGCAGGCGCCGCCGGCATGCTGGTAGGCATAGACCGGATTGGTGAAACGGCTGTCCGAGGAATTGCCTTCCGCCGCCGGCCAGCCGTAATTGGCGCCGCGCTGGCCACGGTTGATCTCTTCCCAGGTGGCCTCGCCGACGTCGTTGATGTAGAACAGCCCGGTGCCGGGCTGCACGTCGATGGCGAACGGGTTGCGCAGGCCGAGCGCCCAGACCGCCGGGTAGGCGCCGGCGGTGCCGACGAAGGGATTGTCGCCGGGCACCGTGCCGTCGGCATTGATGCGCAGGATCTTGCCGAAGGGCGTGTCCAGCCGCTGCGAATTGGCGCTGGCGAAGGGCTGCACGGCGTCTTCGTGGTTGCCGACCGAGATGTAGAGCTTGCCATCGGCGCCAAAGCGCAGTCCGCCGCCCATGTGGAATCGGTTGCCGGCGGGCGCGTTCGGCAGATCGAGGATGACCCGCTCGCTGCCGGCGACCGCACGGTCGTTTGCCTCCGTCACCCGCAGCACGCGGTTGTTGACGCCGGTGGCGTTGCGCACCGTGCAGTACAGATAGACGAAATGGTTATTGGCAAAGCCGGGGTCGGCGACGGCGCCCAGGCAGCCGTGCTCGGAAGCCGAGTCGACATCGGCGACCTGGTAGAAGCTGGTGGCAAGTACGGCATCGTTCTTGACCATGCGAATCAGGCCGTTCTGCTGCACCACCAGCAGGCGGCTGTCGGGCAGCGCCGCCAGCGCGGTCGGGCTGGTCAGGCCGAGGAACAGCTGGCGGTCGGAAAATCCGGTCGGCACGCTGGCAGCCAACAGTGCCGGAGCGACCGGCAGCAGGCACAGCGCGGCCCAAAGCCGGCGCCGTAGCCGTGCAACGCTGGCCATGGTGGAACAGGCACGACGGAAAAACGAGATCGTGGGCACAGCAGTCTCCTCGGTGGTTGAGCGCACGGCGCAGGCGGGGGGACTGAAGGTGAACGGCTCTTGCGGCCTGCAAGATGTGCAGGGCGGGGCTGGCCCGGGATGGCTGGAGCATTGCTGTCCGCACGTTACAGCGGCGCGTACGGAAGCAAGCACGACCGGCCGTCCCAGCGAACGATCAGTGCCTCTTTCGAAAACCCGTCAATGAAGTGGGCACTATTCTCCCGCTTCATGCACATGCATTTGAGATGGATTAAGCTCGAACCCAGCGACAAGTAAAATTGTTAAAAACTCGTTTCGTTAGTTGCAAACCTTTGCCGGCACCGCTGGAAACCGGTCATTCCTGTCGCTTCCCGCCGCCCAGGCCTGGGCGATCGCCATATCCGGCAGCCGCCATGCCCGGTGGCGCGAAGCCAACTATGCTGACTGGCGGCGCCAGCCGGCCATGCTTACCTCACCTGGAGACGCCATGACAGATGCCCCCTTCTTCCAATCCGCCGCAACCTGGGACCAGCGCTACAGCGACCCAGACTTCGTGTTCGGCACCGAGCCCAATGCCTACCTCGCCGACCAGGCCGGCCTGCTGCAGCCGGGCAAAAAGGCGCTCGCAGTAGCCGATGGCGAAGGACGCAACAGCGTCTGGCTGGCCCGGCAGGGGCTGATCGTCGATGCGTTCGATATTTCGCCGGTGGGCGTGGACAAGGCGCGCCGCCTTGCCGGGGATGCCGGCGTCGACGTTGCCTACCATGTCAGCAGCGTTGATGACTGGGCCTGGCAGGAGCAGGCCTATGACTACGTGGTGGCGATCTTCGTGCAGTTTGCCGACCCGGCGATGCGCGACAGGCTGTTTGCCGGCATGGTGAAAGCCCTGAAGCCAGGCGGCTTCCTGGTGCTGCAGGGATACACGCCCAGGCAGCTCGAATACAAGACCGGCGGCCCCGGCGTGCTGTCGCATCTGTACACCGAGGACATGCTCAAGGCGGCCTTCGCCGGCCTGCGTATCGTCGACATGCGGTCCTATGATGCGCAGCTCGACGAGGGCAGCCGGCACAGCGGCATGTCGGCGCTGGTCGGCATGGTGGCGCGGAAATAGCCGGAAATGGCAATCGCCGGCAAGGCCCTGTCAGCCCTTGCCGAAATAAGCGCTGGCCACCGCCGCCAGCAGGCAGGCCAGCGCCGCGCCGAGCGCCAGTGCGCGCATCGGCGCGGGATGGGCCGCAACGGGCCTGTCGCCAGCGGTCAATGCCCTGCCCCGCCGCTTGCCGCAGACATGGAAGCCGGCGGCCAGCGCCAGCAGCGCGGCCCCGAACAGCAGCAGCGCGCTGTCGCCATCGGCGAGGCCGGCACGCAGCCACAGCATCGCATTGACCAGGAAGGCAAAGGCGGTGCGGCTCCAGGCCAGCACGGTCCGTTCGGCCTGAAGGCCGGGGTCATAGGGAGGCAGGACATGATGGTCGGGCACGATACGGCGGCGCTCAGGTGAAGGCGACCATCGCGCCGACGAAGACGCCAAGCGCGAGCAGGCAAACGGACAGCAGCGGAATCACATGGGGAAAGGGCAAGGGCTGCGCATGGCGCATCGCGATTTCATTGGCCCGCCAGCGGAAATAGGCCAGGCCGCACAGCCCCGCTGCCAGCCCGCACAGGAATATCGTCCCCGCAAGCACCAACCCCCTGGGATGGAGCCTGCTGGCGAACTGGTGCACCAGCACCGCGCCGGCCAGGATGGACAGCGCGGTCCTGATCCAGGCCAGATAGGTTCTCTCGTTGGCCAGCGAGAACCGGTAGTCAGGCTCCGTTCCGTCCTGCTGCCAGGACGGCCTCCTCCCGTGCCGCATCGTGTTAACCCCCGGGTTGTCGATGATGGCGGCGTGCGCCTGCATGCCGGCGCTGCCGCAAAGCGCGCCAGTATATCAGCCGACCCCGCAGCCGCCTCCGGCGCCTCGCACCGGCGCCGGGAGCATGCCTGGCCGAGCCAGGCCACCGGCAGTCATTCCGTCATGTCAACTGCGGCTGCAAGGCGATCACCGCCATGCCCGCCAGCGCCAGCAGCGCGCCGGCGACGTCCCAGCGACTCAGGACGACGCCATCGACCACCCGCAGCCACAGCAGGGCAACCACGATGTACATGCCGCCATACGCTGCATAGGTGCGGCCGGCCGCCGCGGGATGCAGCGTGAGCAGCCAGGCGAAGGCCGCCAGCGACGCCGCGGCCGGCAGCAGCAGCCAGGGCGTTCTGGCGTCGCGCAGCACCAGCCACGGCAGGTAGCAGCCGACGATTTCGGCCAGGGCGGTCAGTGCGAACAGGCCAGCGACCTTGATCATTTCCGGCATGAAAAAACTCCGTGGATGGGTTGGACCATGCCGGGCGCAGCAGGCATGCAGGCAGCGTTCAGGCGGTTTCGTGCCGGCCTTCCCGCGGCCGCCATTCCAGCAACTCGAACAGGGCCATGCCGGCCAGCATCGCCAGCACGAAGACCAGCGGCTTGATGCCGCCCGACAGCAGCGAGGCCAGCGCCGGGCCGGGGCAATAGCCGGCCAGTCCCCAGCCCACGCCGAATGCCAGGCTGCCCAGCGCCAGGCGGCGGTCGATCCGGGTGGCCGCCGGGAGCCGCATCGGCCCGCCGAGCAGCGCGCCCGACCGGCGCCCGGCCAGCCGGAACGGCAGGAAGGCCGCCGCGATGGCGCCCGCCATCACCAGCGCCAGCGACGGGTCCCAGTCGCCGGCCAGGTCGAGGAAGCCAATCACCTTGGCCGGGTTGGTCATGCCGGACAGGATCAGCCCGATGCCGAAAACCAGGCCGGCGAACAGTGCGGTGACGATCTGCATGGCGATCTCCTCAGGCGAGCAGGTGGCGGACGATGAACACGGTGGCGAAGCCGGCCGCCATGAAGCAGGCGGTGGCCACCAGCGAGCGCGGCGACAGCCGGGCGATGCCGCAGACGCCATGGCCGCTGGTGCAGCCGGCGCCATAGCGGGTGCCCACGCCCACCAGCAGGCCGGCCACAATCAGGATCCCGGCGTCGGCATCCACCACGGTTCCGGGCAGCGGACTGACCATGGCATAGAGCAGCGGCGCGACCACCAGGCCCGCCAGGAAGGCAATGCGCCACAGGATGTCGTTCCTGGCCGGATGCAGCAATCCGCCGAGGATGCCGCTGATGCCGGCGATGCGGCCGTTGAAGAGGATGAAGACCGCCGCCGCGACGCCGATCAGGATGCCGCCCGCCAGCGAGGCCCATGGCGTGAAATGGGTCCAGTCGATGTTCATGATGCCTTCTCCTTTTCCTTTTCCGGTGCGCAGTAGAGCGCATGAAGCAGCGTCATCACCGCCAGCGCTTCCCGGCTGGCGATGCGGCAGCAGATCTGCTTGCCCTCGCGCCGGGTGGCGACCATGTCCTCGCCGCGCAGCACGGTCAGCTGCTGCGACTGGGTGGGCTGCCTGATCCCGGCCGCCTCCTCGAGTTCGCCGACGCAGTACTCGCCCTGCGTCATCTGGCACAGAAGCAGCGGACGGTCCGGATTGGCCAGCACCTTCACCAGCCCGCAGGCCTGGCCGGCGGCCTGGCGCAGCTGCTCGATATCGATATTGGCGGTGGTTGTCATCCTTTCCCTTTGACCGTCGTCATGGCAGCGGCACATGCACGCTGATTTTTTACTCGTCCATATTATATATTTTTGTATATTGAAATGCCAGGCGCATGGCTTGGCCCAACCCAGCGTCCCCAGCGCCCAGCATCACTTAACTCCGACAGCCCACCACAGGATGCAATGACATGACCACGCCCCGCCCCCTTGCCGGCAGCGCCCGCCTGTTCCTGGCCGCCGCGCTGATCGCGGCGCCTGCCCTCCATGCGCAGGAGAGCAACGAACCCAAGACCGCCGTCAGCGGCGAGCCCAAGACAGCCAGAACCCGCACCCTGGAAGCCGGCGCCAAGCTGTTGCAGGGCAAGGCGCCGCTGCGCGGCTTCGATATCTACCTGGTTGGCTTCCACCCGATGAAGGACCAGCCGCAGGCCCAGATGGAAGCCCATCACTACTGCCACCAGGTCAACCAGGATTTTGCCCAGTGCGTGCTGTTCGACGGCAATACGGCCAAGGCCAACATGCATGGCGTCGAGTACATCATCTCGGAAAAGCTGTTTGCCACCCTGCCCGACGAAGAACGCAGGTACTGGCATCCGCACAACGGCGAGATCCTGTCCGGCCAGCTGGTGGCGCCGGGCATACCGCAGGCGGCGGAAAAGTCGCTGATGAAGACCAAGATGAACAGCTATGGAAAAACCTGGCATTTCTGGAACACCGGCATGGCCGGACAGCCCGGCGACAAGCTGCCGCTGGGCGACCCGATGCTGGCATGGTCTTTCAGCCGCGACGGCGAGATCCTGCCCGGCCTGGTCGGGAAGCGCGACAAGGCGCTCGGCACCGACACCGGGAAGAAGCGCCGGGAACGCGCCGGCCTGCAGACGCTGGCCAAGCCCCAGTCCGGCGTGGACGACCTGAAAGGCAAGTTCGACCGGCCGACCAAAGAGATTCCCGGCGTGGTCGACAGCAAGCCCGCCACCGCGCCGCGCTGAGCCGGGCTGCCGGCCTGAAGCAGCCAGGTCAGGCCGGCAGCGACAGCGCCGCCCTGGCCACCATGCCGAGCGCGACCAGCGCGGCCACCGCGGCAAAGGCGCGCTGGACGTGGGCGCCGCCGATGCGGGCCGCGACCATGCGGCCGCCCATCATGCCGGCCAGCGCGCCGGCGCAGAAGGGCAAGGCCGCCGCCCATTCCAGGCGGCCGGCCACGATGCTGGAGGCCACGCCGCTGGCCGAGACCAGCGCGATCACGGCCAGAGAAGTGGCCACGACCGATTCCATTTCCAGGTCGGTGGTGCGGCGCAGCGCCGGCACCATCACGAAGCCGCCGCCGACGCCCAGCAGGCCAGACAGCAGGCCGGCGATGCCGCCGGCGATTGCCAGCGAGCGCGCGCACGGCGTGGTCCAGATGAAGCGGCCGCTGGCGGCATCGCGCAGGCAGGGTGGACTGCGCTGGCCGGGCTTGGCGGCGGCCCCGGCCTGGCGGAAGCCGCGCCAGGCGACGATGGCCAGCACGACGGCGAACAGGACGGTCAGCGAGCGGTTGTCCACCCGCGCCGCCAGCCACAGCCCCACCGGGGACAGCAGCATGCCGGCGCCGGAGATCAGCAGCGCGGCGCGGTAGCGCACGATCCCCTGGCGCAAGCCCAGGGCCGCGCCGAGGCTGGCCGCCATGCCCACGGCCAGCAGGCCGATCGGCCCGGCCTGCGCCATGCCCATGTGCGCGCCGAACACCAGCAGCGGCACGGCCAGGATGCCGCCGCCGGCGCCGGTCAGCGCGAGGATGGCGCCTGTCACCAGGCCCAGGAACAGGTACAGCGTCATGGTTGACTCCGGCAATGCGCAATGCGCCGTCCGTCCGCGGTCATGGCTTTGGCCCTGGCCGCGATGGACGGCTCTGCCCTGGCCACGGGCACCATGTCGCGCTAGCCCTGCCGCGACGGCGCGCGGCAGGTGCGGATGCCCAGCAGGGTGTAAAGCGGACACCAGCTCACTAGCCCTGTAACCAGGGGCACCAGGCCAATCAGCGCCAGCCAGCGCGTTCCTTCGCCGAGGAAGAAATACAGCGACAGGATGATCAGGCCGGCGACGATGCGCAGGCTGCGGTCCGTGCTACCGACATTGGCTTTCATGGCAGCTTCCTTTCAGGTTGGACAAAGCGGGATTCAGGAGACGGCTTCATTGGTCGCGGCGGCATCCACCAGCTCGGGCTGCACCATCCATTCCCGGCCCTTCAGCATGCCTTCCCAGTACAGCGGCGGCAGGATGCGCTCCTTGAGCAGCCAGGCCAGGCGCGACGGCCGGGTGCCGTCGATCAGCCACGACGGGAAGCTGGGCGCGAGCTTGCCGCCGTACAGGAATTCGGCAAGCACGATCCTGCCGCGCTCGACCGTCAGCGGGCAGGAACCGTAGCCGTTGTAGTGCGCCTCGCCCTTCGCGCGGCCCAGCGCCGCCAGCAGGTTGTGCGCCACCACCGGCGCCTGGGCCCGGGCCGCCGCGGCGGTCTTGGCGTTGGGCGTGTTGCCGGCGTCGCCCATTGCGAACACATTGGGATAGCGCTTGTGCCGCATCGTCGCCGGGTCGATGTCCACCCAGCCGGCCGCATCCGCCAGCGGACTCACGCGTATGAAGTCGGGCGCCTTCTGCGGCGGCACCACGTGGATCATGTCGAACGCCTTCTGCACCAGTTCCTTCGTGCCGTCCGCCGCGGTCCGGGTGAAGGTGGCCACCCGGCCCGGCCCGTCGATCGCCGTCAGCGCATGGTTGAAATTCAGGTCGATGCCGTAGGCCTGCACATACTCCATCAGCGCCGGCACATAGTCCGGCACGCCGAACAGGGCCGCGCCGGCGTTGAAGAAGCCGATGTCGACCTTGTCCAGGACGCCGCTGCGGCGCCAGTGGTCGGCAGCCAGGTACATCGCCTTCTGCGGCGCGCCGGCGCACTTGATCGGCATCGGCGGCTGGGTGAACAGCGCCCGGCCACCGCGCAGATTGCGCACCAGTTCCCAGGTATAGGGCGCGAGGTGGTACAGGTAATTCGACGTCACGCCGTTGTGGCCCAGCGTCTCGGCCAGGCCGTCGACCGCATGCCAGTCCAGCTTCAGCCCGGGGCACACCACCAGCTGGCGGTAGCGGACGACGCGGCAGCCGTCGAGGATCACCGCATTGCGCTCCGGCTCGAAGGCGGCGACCGCGGCCTTGATCCAGTGCGCGCCCTGCGGGATCAGCGAACCCATGGTGCGCACCGTGTCGCGCGCATCGAAGACGCCGCCGCCGACCAGGGTCCAGCCGGGCTGGTAGTAATGCACGTCGGCCGGGTCGATGATGGCCACGTCCAGCCCCGGGCTGCGCGCCAGCAGGCTGGCGGCCGCCGCAATGCCGGCCGCGCCGCCGCCGACGATCACCACCTCATGCTCGGCCTCGCTGACCTCCACCGGCGTGCGCCCGCCATGGGCGATGCGCCGCACCACGCCCTTCAGGTCGAAGCCTGCATGGCTGGCGGCATCGATGATCTCCGGCAGCGGCCGCCTGCCCGACTGCGACAGCGCCCACATCGTGGTCGAGCGCATGCCGGTGCGGCAGTAGGCAAGCGCCGGCTTGGGCAGCATCGCCATCAGCGCGCCGAACACCGCGCCCTGCCCGTCGCTGACCTTGCCCGATTCGGCCGGCAGGTAATGCGCCTCGATGCCGCAGGCGCGGGCCGCCTCCTCGATCTCGGAAAACAGCGGCTGGTCGTTGCCTTCGCCGTCCGGACGATTGCAGATCAGCGCGCGGTAGCCCGCCGCCTGCAGCGCCGGCACGTCGGCCGGCACGATCTGCGGCGACACGGAAAGTTCGGGAGTCAGTCTGCGGATGTCCATGGTCGTCTCCTGCCTGGAAGGGAATGGTTGGAAATGAGCGCTCTCTTTTCAAAGCGAGTCGATCGGTATCTTCAGGTAGCGCCGGCCGTTGTCTTCCGGCTCGGGCAGATGGCCGGCGCGCATGTTGACCTGCACCGACGGCAGGATCAGCACCGGCATCTCCAGTGTCGCGTCGCGCTTCGTGCGCATCGCCACGAATTCTTCCTCGCTGATGCCGTCGCGCACATGGATGTTCTGCCTGCGCTCCTCGGCGACGGTGCTGACGAACTGCACCTCGCGGCCGTTGGGCTGGTAGTCGTGGCACATGTAGAGCCGGGTGGCCGGCGGCAGGGAGAGCACCTTGTTGATCGAGCGGTACAGGGTGCGCGCGTCGCCGCCGGGGAAGTCGCAGCGGGCAGTGCCGTAGTCGGGCATGAACAGGGTGTCGCCGACGAAGGCGGCGTCCTCGATGCCGTCGCCGACGACATAGGTCATGCAGGCCGGCGTATGGCCGGGCGTGTGCATCGCCCTCGCCCGCAAGCCGCCTATGCGGAATTCCTCGCCATCCTCGAACAGGTGATCGAACTGGCTGCCGTCGTGGGCGAAGCCGGGGCCGGCGTTGAACAGCTTGCCGAACACGTCCTGGACGGTGGTGATCCGGCTGCCGATGCCGACGCGGCCGCCCAGCCTCTCCTTCAGGTAGGGCGCGGCCGAGAGATGGTCGGCATGCACATGGGTTTCCAGTATCCACTGCACCTTGGCGCCCAGTTCCCTGACCCGCGCGATCAGCCGGTCGGCGCTGGCGTGGCCGGTGCGCCCGGATTTCGGGTCGTAGTCCAGAACGCTGTCGACCAGCGCGCACTGCCTGGTCTCGCGGTCCAGCACGAGGTAGCTGACGGTCCAGGTGCGCGGGTCGAAGAAGCCTTCCACCTGCAGGATGCTGTTGCCATTCATGATGTTTCCTCCAGCGTCGTGCTGACATTGATGTCACCCTGTAGCGCAAGCAGCGTGCCAGCCGGCGGAGAAAAAGCCTTATACATCCAGGTCATTGAATTTAAAGGACTAATTTTCCAAGGCATCGCTCAGCTGCGACGTCGGCATACTGACAACCGCACTGAAATGGCAGAGAATGGCAGCAAATGGCAGACATGCCTGGCAGCGCTTCCCGCCCCCTGCCAGCCTGCCCCCCTACTTTCCGGAATGGATGCCGACCATGACTTCCAGCGTTCCCGATGCCCAGGTGCAGGCGCTCGTTTCCTACCTCGACCAGGAAGCCCAGCCAGCCATCGTGCTCGACACCGACTACAACATCCTGGCCTCGAACACGGCCTACCGGCGCCAGTTCGGCTTGGCCGGGCAGTCCGTGGTCGGGCAGAAGTGTTTCCGGGTGTCCCATCACTATGACAAGCCGTGCGACCTGGCCGGCGAGCATTGCCCGATGAAGAAGGCGCTGGAAAAGCGCGGCCCCGACCGGGTGCTGCACATCCATCACACGCCGCGCGGCCCGGAGCATGTGAACGTGGAACTGCGCCCCATCCTGGATGCGGCGGGCAACGTGGTCGGCTATGTCGAGCACCTGGTCACGGTGCGGCAGGCCTCGGCCCGCGCCAGCAGCGACGGCCTGGTGGGGCGTTCGCCGTGCTTCATGCAGGCGCTGGAAGCGCTGCAGCGGGTGGCGCCATCGCGCCTGCCGGTGCTGCTGCTGGGGGAGTCCGGCAGCGGCAAGGAGCTGTTTGCGCGCGCGGTGCACGAGGCCAGCGAGCGCTCGCGCGGGCCGTTCGTGGTGGTCGATTGCTCCGGGCTGAGCGAGACGCTGTTCGAAAGCGAACTGTTCGGCTACGAGAAGGGCGCATTCACCGGCGCGGCAAGCCGCAAGCACGGGCTGGTCGAGACTGCCCGCGGCGGCACGCTGTTCCTGGACGAGATCGGCGACGTGCCGCTGGGCATGCAGGTCAAGCTGCTGCGCCTGATCGAAACCGGGACCTTCCGCCGGGTCGGCGGCGTGGAAACTCTGCAGGCCGACTTCCGGCTGGTGGCCGCCACCCACAAGCCGTTGCGCGAGATGGTGGCCGACGGCCGCTTCCGGCAGGACCTGTACTACCGCATCAGCGCCTTTCCGATCGAGCTGCCCGCCCTGCGCGAACGCATCGGCGACATTCCCATCCTGGTCGACTCCTTCCTGCAGCGCATGGCGCAGTCGTCGCGGCCGCTGCGCATCACGCCGCAGGCCGTGGCAAGGCTGGCGGGCCATGACTGGCCGGGCAACATCCGCGAACTGCGCAATGTGCTGGAGCGGGCCAGCCTGTTTGCCGACGACGGCATCATCGATCTGCCGCAGTTGCCGGCGCTGGCCGCGGTTGCGCCGTCGGCGCCGCAGCCGGCGGGCCTGCCGGCGCCTGCGGGCAGGCGCATGTCCGATGCCGAACTGGCCAGGCTGGCACGCGGCTTCCCGGGAACGCGGAAGGAGCTTGCGCGCCAGCTCGGGTTAAGCGAGCGCACCCTCTATCGGCGCCTCAAGGCCCTGGGCATCGCCATGCCCGATCAGGATGCGGCGCCGTGACCACAACGGCGTTCCGGCAATCCAAGTGCATCCTGCACGCGCCAGATCAAGCACCGGAGGCCGCGCAGCAGGCATGATGCCGCCATGAAGCCCAGCCACCTGCCCACCGATGCTGCTCAGGGTTGACACCGTCACCGGCCCGCTTGGCCTGCTGGAGCCGGCCGCCTTCTGGCTCGGCGCGGACAGGATCACCGTGCTCGACGTCGTAGACCGCTGGCCGGCGTCCGACTATATCTACTTCAAGGTGTCCGCCAGCGACCAGGCCAGCTACATCCTGCGCCATGACAGCCGGCAGGACTGCTGGGAACTGACGCTCTACAAGTCGCCCGGCCAGGCCGCCTGACGCCCGGCCGGCACGGGCATGCCGAGCAGTCGCGACAGGGGCGCCTGCCGTTCCAGTTCATCGAACCAGACGCCATAGCCGGCATCGCTCGGATGCAGCCTGTCGGCCGCGATCAGCCGCCGCGGGTCCTGCGCGAACGGGTCGGCGGCATGCTCCCGGTACAGGTCGACATAGGCCGCGCCCACCGTGCCGGCGCTGGCCCGCGCCAGCCGGTGCAGCAGGCGTGCCCGGTGCGACAGCAGCCACGACAGCGGCCGCGGAAAGAAAGGCGCATTGCCCACGTTCGGCGCAGGCACCAGGATCACCCGCTCTGCCTGGGAGGCTGCGCGATGCAGCGCCAGGTCGATGTCCCGCGCCAGGCGCTGGCGCGACGTGAAACGCATCACATCATTGGCGCCGCCGGCAACCAGGATCAGGTCATGCCGCCCGGCATCGTGCAGCTGCCCGGCAATATCGGCGAAACGCGCGCCGGCACGGGCCAGGTTGCGCACGCGCAGCCGAGGGTAATGCGCGGCGATGCGGCCCGCCAGGCTGGCCTGCGGCGTGCTGGCGCCGGTGCCCAGCGCGGTGCTGTCGCCAACGATCAGCAGGCTGGCCTCGGCCGCTTCCGGGCTTGCATGGAACGGCCTGCTCTGCCGCGTCAGGCGGGCGGCATGCCGGAGGTTTTGCATGGTGCTGCGGCCGATCGATGCCGCGGCAGCCAGCATGGCCAGGTAAAGGGTGCCGCGCACGGCGAGCGCGCCGGAAGTGCTTGTATTCATGGACGGATTTCCTGTGGCGGACATCGCCACGAAACGGCTGCTCCGGAACAGGGACAGGCAATCCGGGAGCGCCTGCGGCGGTATTGCCGCTCCCTGTCGAGCCCCCGGCAGTGGCTCCGGTTCAGCCATTTCGCCGCCGCCGTCGTTTGGCGCAACACATGAACGGCTGTCTGTCAGCCGATTCCGACGGCCAAAAAGCGGCTTGTCCGATAGGCAGCACCGGCGCGCTGGCCTAGAGTCCGGACATCCAGGCCCATTTCATCCACAGGAGACCGCCATGAACCGCGAACCCGATACCGGCAAGCCGCCGCTGCCAGGCGAAGACGACCGCGCTGCCCAGCCCACCATCGTGCACGAAACCGTGCCCGGGGAAGACCCGATCGTGCAGGGCGGCGATGCGGATGCCAAGGAAAAGGGCGGCAAGAGCACGGCGGACGAAGATATCTGAGGCAATGAACAAGCGGCGGCAAGCGACGAGCAACGCCCGCCGCCTGCCGCTGCGGGCTGGAAGACCGCCGCCGTATTGCTTTCCTGCCCGCGTTCAGCCAAACAGCTTGTTGGCCGTCCTGGCGATCAGTTCACCCTGATGGCGCGCGCCGGCCAGTTCGGTCTGGCTGGGCTGGCGCTCGCCCTTGCCGCCGGCGATGGTGCTGGCGCCGTAGGGGCTGCAGCCGACGATCTCGTCCAGGGTCATCTGGCCCTGGAAGCTGTATGGCAGGCCAACCACGGTCATGCCGAAGTGCAGCAGGTTGGTGATGATGGAAAACAGCGTGGTTTCCTGTCCGCCGTGCTGGGTGGCGGTGGAAGTGAAGGCGCCGCCGACCTTGCCGTTGAGGGCGCCGCGCGCCCACAGGCCGCCGGTCTGGTCGAGGAAGCTGGCCATCTGGGATGGCATGCGGCCATAGCGGGTCGGCGCGCCGATGATGATGGCGTCATAACTTTCCAGTTCATCCACCCTGGCTTCCGGCGCCTGCTGGTCCAGCTTGAAATGCGCGTTCTTCGCCACTTCCGCCGGTGCGGTCTCGGGCACCCGCTTGACGTCAACCGTCGCGCCGGTGGCGCGAGCGCCTTCGGCGACTGCGTTCGCCATGGTCTCTATATGGCCGTAGCTGGAATAGTAAAGGACGAGAACCCTGGACATGCTTGCCTCCGCTGATAAGTGAACGATGTTTCCGGCGGACGATGCCGCCGGGGCTGTTCTGTAGAGAAAGGCCGGTCGCCATAGTTCAACCGATCGGGGGCCGGACAGACTGCCGTCATGGCCGTGCGGTTTGAACAAGCCTGGCGCGGCGCCCTGGTCACCTGCCCCTGAAATGCGGCGCGCGCCGCGAAAAGAAGGCATCCATCGCTTCGGCGAAATCCTCGGTGGCGGCGCTGGCGCGGAAGTTGTCGCGCTCCAGGTCGAGCTGGGTGTCCAGGTCATTGTCGAGCGACTGCCGCAGCAGGCGCTTCATGCGGCCGATGGCCAGCGTGGGGCCGTCGGCCAGACGGCGCGCCAGCGCATCGGTTTCCTCCTGCAGCGTGGAGGCCGGCACCACCCGGTTGATCAGGCCCAGCCGCAATGCCTCGGCGGCGTCGAAGGTGTCGCCGAGCAAGGCAATGGCCATTGCGTTGCGCAGTCCGACCAGGCGCGGCAGGTTCCAGGAGCCCGATACGTCGCAATTGGCGGCGACGTTCACATAGGCCAGGTTGAAGCGGGCGGTATCGGCGGCGATGGCCAGGTCGCAGGCCATGGCCAGGCTCAGGCTGCCGCCCGCCACGCTGCCATGCAGGCTGGCGATCACCGGCGCATTCATCGCCGCCAGCAGCCTGACCGCCTTGTGCATCGGCTCGATCAGCGCCATTGCGGTGCCGACCGGGTCCTGCCGCAGCGCCGCGAGGTCGCCGCCGACGCCAAAGGTGCGGCCTTCGCCGCGCAGCACGACGGCGCGCACGCCGGCGTCTGCCGCCAGCTCGGCGCAGGCATCGTAGAAGGCGTTGGCAGTCGGAATGTCGAGCGCATTGAGCCCTTCCGGACGGTTCAGGATCAGCCAGGCGACGCCGCCTTCGCGGCGCAGCACGACAGGTGCAGTGGATACACTCATGACGTTTCTCCTCTTCTTCTTGTGAACTTCAATCGAACGGCGCTGCCCGCATCAAGCGCTTTGGTTGCCGTCCATGTTGCACGCAATCGCTTTATTCGTCCATTAAGCGGTCGGGTCAATTGAAAATCGCACATTTACAAGGACGCCGCCGCTGGCGCCAGGTCATTAAACGAATAAATACAAGATATTCTTTTTGGCGAATAATGTAAATTTATTCTTTTAAACATATAAAATACGAGCAATCAACGAATCATGTCTTCGCCTGTTCCACGTATTTCATTGCCTGCCCAGGGAGCCCGAATGACAACGCCCATCCGTACTACCGGTCAGCTTGGCCCGGTGCTGCGCAGCCTGCGCAAGGCCCGGGGCTGGTCGCAAGCCGAACTTGGACGCCGGGTTGGCCTGTCGCAGGAACGGATCTCCGCCATCGAGAGCCGGCCGGAGAAGGTCAATCTCGACACCCTGCTGACGCTGGCCATGGCGCTGGACGCCGAACTGAGCATCGGCGCACGCGCGCAGGCGGCGTCGACGCCCGAATCCGGGGAGCAGTGGTAGATGGCCGGCCGGCCTTCCCGCACGCGCGCGCTCGACGTCTGGATGAACGGCGAGCGGGTGGGCCGCTGGACGCTGGCCGGCGCCAGCCACCGCTTTGCCTATCACGCCGACTGGCTGTCCAGTCCCAATGCGAGGCCGCTGTCGCTATCCCTGCCGCTGGCGCAGGGCAGCGATGCCTTCGGCGGCGAGGCGGTCGAGCATTACTTCGACAACCTGTTGCCGGACAGCCTGGCAATCCGGAAGCGGCTGGCGGGCCGCTTCGGCGCCGCAACCACCCGCGCCTTCGACCTGATCGAAAAGATCGGACGCGACTGCGTCGGCGCGGTGATGCTGTTGCCGGCCGACGCCGCCGCGCCGGAGGTGCGCAGGATCGATGCGGAACCCCTGTCGGAAAGCCAGGTGGAACGCCTGCTCGATGCCGCCATCGGCGGCGCCGGGCTGGCGGCGGACGATGGCGAGGAACTGCGCATCTCGATTGCCGGCGCGCAGGAAAAAACCGCGCTGCTATGGCAGGGAGCATGGTGCCGGCCGCTGGCGGCCACGCCCACCAGCCACATCCTGAAGCTGCCGCTGGGCGAAGTCGGCGGCGCCCGCGCCGACTTCTCGACATCGGTGGAAAACGAATGGCTCTGTTCGCTGCTGGCCAGGGCTTTCGGCCTGGAAGCCGCCAATAGCCACATCGAGCGGTTCGGCCGGCACAAGGTGCTGGTGGTGGAACGCTTCGACCGCCGCCAGATGCATGGCTGGATCGCCAGGCTGCCGCAGGAAGACTTTTGCCAGGCGCTGGGCTGCCCGGTCGAGCTGAAGTACGAGAACCGGGGCGGGCCGGGGATGGCCGCCATCCTCGACAGGCTGCGCGGCAGCAGCACCGCAACCCGGGACCGCGAGACCTTTCTCGCCGCGCAGCTGCTGTTCTGGCTGCTCGCCGCCCCGGACGGGCATGCCAAGAATTTCAGCATCTTCCTGGAACGCGGCGGCGCTTACCGACTGACGCCGCTGTACGACGTGCTTTCCGCCTGGCCCGTGATCGGCGACGGCCCGAACAGGCTGCCCTGGAAAAAGGTGGCCATGGCGATGGCGCTACGCGCCGGCAATAGCCATTACCGGATGGCCGACATCCAGCGCAGGCACTGGAACGAAGCGGCCAGGCGCAATGCGCTGGGCGCGGATTTCGAGGCGGTGATCGAGCTTTTCATTCGCCGCGCGCCAGCCGCGCTGGCCGAGGTGGCCGCCCGCTTGCCGGCGGACTTTCCGGCCTCGGTGTCGGATCCGGTGTTCAGCGGCATCCTGAGTCAGCTGGCGGCGCTGCAGCGGCAGGCTTGAGATTCGGCGTTTGCGGGGCCGGGCGCCGCCTCAATCAGAAACCGAACGGCCGGTCTTCTTCTCCAGGTACATTGCCTGGTCCGCATGCCTGAGGATATGGCCGGCTTCCAGGCCATGGTCGGGATAGAACGCGAGCCCGATACTGGCGCGCGCCTGCAGCAGCTGGCCGTTGACATGGGCCGGCCGCAACAAGGCCCTGCGCACCGTGTCGGCCACCACCATCGCCTGCTGTTCCTGGTCCACCTCTTCCAGAAGGATCACGAATTCGTCGCCGCCCAGCCTGGCCACCGTGTCGACTTCCCGCACCGAACGCTTCAGTTGCTGCGCCACGTGCTGCAGCAGCAGGTCGCCAACGGCATGGCCCAGGGTGTCATTGACCTGCTTGAAGCCATCGAGATCGATGAACAGCACCGCGGCGCGGCATTGCTTGCGCCGGCAGCGCGCCAGCACCGCCTCCAGCCGGTCCTCGAAAAGACGGCGATTCGCCAGCCCGGTCAACTGGTCGTAGCGCGCCAGCCGCAGCAGTTCATCGTTGAGATTCCTGCGCCTGATCGCCATGGCTGCCTGCGCGGCAACGAAATGCAGCAGCTCGCTGTCCTTCCCGGTGCGCGCTGTCCCCGCCGGCTGCTTGACCAGCAGCACGCCGATGGTCTCCTTCTGTGCCACCAGCGGCATCGCAAGCCATGGCGGCGCCCCCGGTTCGTCGTCGGGCACCGCCATGGCCTCACCGGTGCGGATCACGGCGGCGCAATGCCGCAGCGCATCCGCCTCCCAGGCCGCCCCCGAATAGGCGTGCGGGCCCGCGCGGCAGGCAAAAGCCAGCTGGCCGGTCCTGATGTCACAGGTAACGACAGCAAAGCCGATCAGCGGCACCAGCGTGGTGATGATGCGATGGATTTCCTGAAAGAGCTGGTCCAGGTCGGTGGCATCGTGCGTTGCTTCCGAGATGGCATAGGTTGCCGCCTGCATCTGCTCCGCATGCTTGCGTTCGCTGATGTCCCGGGCAACGCCGATGCGCAGTTGTGCGGTATCAGACCAACTAGCCGACCACATGATAGCCACCAGATGGCCGTCCTTGTGCACATAGTGGTTCTCGAAGCCAATCCGGGCGCATCCGGCCACGACCTTGCCGGCCTCCTCCAGGGTGCGCGCACGGTCTTGCGGCGCGACGTGGTCGATCAGCCGCTGTCCCGTGAGCTCTTGCGGCGTGTAGCCGAACATCCTTTCGCATGCTGCGCTGACATAGACGACGCGACCGTCCAGGCCTACCAGAAAGACAGCATCCAGCAGCAGATCCACGAACGGCGGCAGCAGGTCTCTGTTGATATCCATCGCGGCATGATACCTGCTTACTGGTGGACAACAAATGGTAATTCCGCGCCAGATCCTTCGCAGGACTGCATCCATCAAGCCAGGCCGGATCGCCGGCTCTGGCGCTGCGCCGCAGGATCCTGCAGCGCGCCGACGCCAAAAGCCGAGCCCGGCATGGCCTGGTGCGTGAAAGCCGGATGCACTTCCGGTTCTGCGATTTCATCCCGGCATCATGAAGCCCGGCTGTATTCGTGCGCAGGGGAAAAACAGGGGCGACGCTTGTCTGCAAGTCGGTTTTCGCGGCTTGCAAGCTTATGCAGCGGGATCGAGGCCACCCAATTGTTTCTAACGTGAGTCGGAGAAATTTACGAACGACCGTGCAAAATACTATTGATAAACGTCTACATCGCACATTATTTCAATTGCCGTGCACTAAATTTCGAAATACCATCTAGCAACGAATTCCGTTATAAAACAATGACTTATATTTCCAACCGGAAAATATTTGCAGCGGATTCGCAGGCATGGCGAACGGCCCGCCACCGGGCCCTAGCCTAGAACACCAAAAACCAGGAGACATGCATGTTGAAAAATACTGGCCGCCGCATGGCGTCCGCCGTGATTTTGCTTGCCCTTCCACTGACCGTGCTGGCCGATGGTGTCGCCATCCGCTATGACCTGTCCGACCCGGCAGGCAGTCCCTTCCCGAGCGACCGCTTTACCGTCGCCGACCCCAGCCAGAACACCGGCCGCCGCGTGGAACTGCCGCTGCCGAACTGCGCCACCCGTCCCAGCGACTGCGCCGACATCGAGGTGCTTAATACCCTGGACGGCTTTTCCACCCAGCCCCGCATCACCCTGCCCTTCAACGGCGCCATCGACCCGCGCACCGTCAACAGCAACACGATCTTCCTGATGAATCTCGGCGATATCACCAACGGCATGGGCGCCGGCCAGAGAGTCGGCATCAACCAGGTGGTATGGGACCCGGCCAGCAAGACCCTTGCCTTCGAATCCGATGAACTGCTCAACGAGCATTCCCGCTATGTGCTGATCGTCACCGACGGCGTGCGCGACGCCAGCGGCAAGAAGCTCAAGTCGATCGACATGGACAACGACGACAGCGACCAGCGTCGCGAGACCAGCGAATACCGGCGCGAACTGCGCGACGCGCTGCGCTCACGCATTCCGGCCAATCTGAAGGTTGCCGCTGCCACGCTGTTTTCCACCCAGAGCATCAGCGCCGACCTGTACAAGATCATGAAGTCGGTCAGGGACGCCAAGCCAGGCGCCAATTTCATGATCGGCAACGGCGGCGCCGCCCGCGCGGTATTCCCGGCGGCCGGCACCAGCATCGCCTTCAAGCGCCAGACCAGCGTGGCCGGATTCACCACTTCCCAGTTGCCGATGGCGGCACTGCAGGTCGTGCCGGGCGCGGTTGAAAAGATCGCCTATGGCACGTTCGACTCGCCCAGCTACCTGAACGACGCCAAATACATTCCGGCAACGCCGACCCGCACCGGCCAGCCCGCGCCGCAGGGCAGCGAGAAACTGGTGTTCCAGCTGTTCCTCCCATCCGGCGACAAGCCAGCCAGGGGCTACCCGGTCGCCATCTTCGGCCACGGCTTCACCGACAGCATGTATGGCGCGCCCTGGACGGTGGCATCGACCTTTGCCGACAAGGGCATCGCCACCCTGGCAATCCAAGTGGTCGGCCATGGCGGCGGCGACCAGGGCATGCTGACCATCACAAGCAACGGCACCACCGTCACCCTGCCGGCCGGCGGCCGTGGCTACGACCAGAACGGCGACGGCAAGATCGACTCGACCGAAGGCGTCAACGCCGCCGCACCCTACACCGTGCTGGGCAACCGCGACGGCCTGCGCCAGACCGTGGTCGACCTGATGCAGCTGGTGAGCGTGGTCAAAGCCGGCATGGACGTGGACGGCGACGGCAAGGCCGATCTCGACGGCGACCGCATCTATTACAGCGGCCAGTCCTTCGGCGGCATCTACGGCACCATCCTGCTGGGCGTGGAGCCGCGCATCAAGGCCGGCGTGCCCAACGTGCCGGGCGGCTCCATCACCGAGGTAGCCAGGCTCGGCGCCTTCCGTCCGCTGACGGGCACTGCGCTGGCCACCCGGCTGCCGTCGCTGATCAACCTGCCGCCGGCGGGAGGCATCGAATTCAATGAAAACATCCCGCTGCGCGGCCAGGGCCCGGTGGTCAACAATGTGCAGGGCGCGATGGCGATCCAGCAGCTGCTGGACCGCAACGAGTGGGCGCAGCAGGCTGGCAACCCGGTGTCCTATGCGCCGTTCATCCGGTCCAATCCGCTGCCCGGCAACAGCGCCAAGCCGGTGCTGTTCCAGTTTGCGCACGGCGACCAGACGGTGCCGAATCCGACCACCAGCGCGATCCTGCGCGCCGGCAAGCTGGCCAATGCCGCCGTGCAGTACCGTAACGACCTGGCCTATGCAAACATCCCGGGGATACCGAAGAATCCGCATACCTTCCTGACCAACATCTTCACGCCCGCAGCGGCTCCCTTTGCGATCGGTGCGCAGCGGCAGATTGCCGAGTTCTTCATCAGCGATGGCGCGAAGGTGAAAGATCCGGATGACAACGGCCCGGTCTTCGAAGTGCCCAGCAGGGATCTGCCGGAAACGCTGAACTTCATCCCCTGACCGGGCACGCGTCGGCGGCGCGGATCACGCGCTGCCGACGCGTTGCCGGCAAAACGCCTGGCCACCGTCGCGGCGGCCAGGCGTTGTCACATCCAGGGCCGGGGCTCAGAACACACCCAGCAATAACAGCAGCAGGGTCAGCACCAGGGATACGGCAATCGAACCCAGGCAGCCCAGCCGGCTGGAAAAGAATACAAACATCGCGTCCTCCCGCAACAGCGCCAGCGGCTTGGATCACGAAACCGGCCTAGCGTTGCATGCAGGTCGCAACGCCAAGCCGGCTGCCTGCTCAACGCCGCAGGTCGGGCAGGCCGCGCAGCTGGCGCACCGCATGCATGGTGGCATGGCAGGCCCTGGCCGCCTCCTCGCCCTTGACCACGAAGTGCGCGGCGAAGAAATCGCGGTGCTCTGCGCCGGCATGGAAATGGTGCGGCGTCAGCACTGCCGAAATCACCGGCGTGCCGGTGGCAAGCTGCACCTCCATCAGGCCCGAGATCACCGCCTGGGCGACGAATTCATGCCGGTAGATGCCGCCGTCCACCACCAACCCGGCGCCGACGATGGCGCCATAGCGGCCGCTCTGGGCCAGCAGCTTGGCATGCAGCGGGATTTCAAAGGCGCCGGCGACCTCGAAGAAATCGATGTCGCTTTCGGCATGGCCAAGACGGCCGATTTCGGCAATGAAGGACTGCCGGCACTGGTTCACGATCTCGCTGTGCCAGCCGGCCTGGATGAAGGCAACGCGGCTGCCCGGCAGGGAGGCGGCGGCATCTTTGGAATGGAAGGTTTGCATGGTTGTTACTCCTGTTTTCGATGGACAAAAAACAGGGCTTGCGATCGATGGGAAAGATGCACGCCATGCGCTTGCAGCATGGCCGCCGGCCTGGCGCGACTGGCCCGGCCACGGCATGGCGCGACCAGGCAGTCCGCGCCGAAGCAGCCGGCCGGGAAGGCACTATCCCGCTCTCTCTTTATCCGGACTGTGACCGTCGGTCCCGGAATCGCACCGGGTCTGCTGACCTTGCCGCGATGCCGGAGAACCGGCGCTGCAGCAAGCGCTCGCGGACTAGGGGCAGTCCTGTGCCAATCCAAAACCTGGCATATGCCCGCCCCATTACCGCCGGTGAGGAATTTCACCTCGCCCTGAGAACGTATGCGGTCCGGCATGGCCGGAAACCGCGACGGCAATGTAGCACAGCGCCGACATGTCTGCTTAACCGAACGACTCGTCGCTGACCGGCTTTCGCGGGCAGAATCATGCTCTCGCGCTGCCCGGGTATCGCCCCCGGCTTGCCATGTCCGCCCATCCCGTTTGGTTTCCCTGCTGCTCAGTCTGGGCGGCTTTGCCACGCTGCTCGTGAGCATGACCGGCATCCCGGTCTGCACCGCCGTCACCGTGGCCTGGCTGCCGGAAGAGCAGCACACCCCGAACTCGGCAATGGACCTGGCACAAACGGGCAAGCCGGGCCGGTGTTAAGCTTTGCCGCTTTCACTGCGCCCTATCACACGAGGAGACAACAATTGACTACCCCGACCGAAAAAACTGCCCTGGAACTGCGCTCGCTGGTCAAGGCCAGCGGCGAGCTGGAACTGTCGCTGGCGCCGGTGCCGGTGCCAACGCCGGCCGAGAATGAAGTGCTGGTGCGTATCGAAGCCTCGCCGATCAATCCGTCGGACATTGGCCTGCTGTTCGGCGCTGCCGACATGTCCAGCGCGGTCTTCAGCCGCAATGCCAGCGGGCCGGTCGTCACCGCGCCCATCCCCGAGCGCGGCATGAAAAGCATGGCGGCCCGGCTCGACCAATCGCTGCCGGTGGGCAACGAAGGCGCCGGCACGGTGGTCGCGGCCGGCGCCTCGCCGGCGGCGCAGGCGCTGATGGGCAAGACGGTCGCGGTGCTGGCCGGGGCCATGTATGCGCAATACCGCTGCGTGCCGGCGGACCAGTGCCTGCCGCTGCCGCCAGGCGCCACGGCCGCGCAGGGCGCATCCGCCTTCGTCAATCCGCTGACCGCGCTGGGCATGGTGGAAACCATGCGCAATGAAGGCCACAAGGCGCTGGTGCATACCGCCGCGGCGTCCAACCTGGGACAGATGCTGAACCGCATCTGCATCAAGGATGGCATCGGCCTGGTCAACATCGTGCGCTCGCAGCAGCAGGCGGAACTGCTCAAGGGCATAGGCGCGCGTTACGTGGTCGATTCCACCGCCGACAACTTCATGCAGGAACTGACCGACGCGCTGGTCGCCACCGGCGCCACCATTGCCTTCGACGCCATCGGCGGCGGCCGCCTGGCGGGGCAGATCCTGTCCGGCATGGAAGCGGCGGCCAACCGCACCGCGAAGGAATACAGCCGCTACGGCTCCACCACCTTCAAGCAGGTGTATATCTACGGCGGCCTCGACACCCGGCCAACCGAGATCGTGCGCGACTTCGGCATGACCTGGGGCATGGGCGGCTGGCTGCTGTTCCCCTTCCTGCAAAAGGCCGGCCCCGAGGTGGCGGCGCGCCTGAAGCAGCGGGTTGCCGCCGAACTGACCACGACCTTCGCCAGCCATTACACGAAGGAAGTGTCGCTGTCTGAAGCGCTGGGCGCCGACGCCGTGGCGGCCTATGGCCGGCGCAGCACCGGGGAGAAATACCTGATCAATCCATCGCGGGGATAAGGCGGCGCGGCCTGCAGGCCAGCACGGCAATGCAGCCCGCCACCATCGTCTTCGGCGCCTTCGACCGGCACAACTTCGGCGATTTGCTGTTCGCACAGGTGGCCGCTGCGCTGCTGTGGCCACGCCACCTGGTCTATGCCGGGCTGGCCAAGGTCGACCTGCGCCCGGTCGGCGGCAAGCGGGTTCTGCCGTTGTCCGATGTGCTGGCGCGACATGGACGGCATGGCGGCGCGCTGATCCATGCCGGCGGCGAACTGCTGACCTGCAGCGTCTGGGAGGCTGCGGTGATGCTGCTGCCGCCGCGGCAGGCGATGCCGATAGTGAACTGCCTGGATCACGACCTCCAAGGTCGCGCCGCCTGGGCCCATGAACGGCTGCGCCGCCCTGACCTGGCGCCGTATCTGGCGGCGCCTGCCGGACTGCGCGTGCTGCATGTTGCCGTCGGCGGCGTCGGCCTGGCGCAGTGCGATGCAGCGATGCAGCGCGAAGTGCTGGACAAGCTGCGCCAGGCCGAGGCTGTGTCGGTGCGCGACGGAATCACCCACGGCCTGCTGGCCCGCGCCGGCATCGCCAGCCGGCTGATGCCGGACCCGGCGGCGCTGACGGCAAGGCTGCTGGATCGCCGCATCCGCCGCCACGCCCATGGCAGCGCCCTGTCCGCACTGCGCCAGCGTTTTCCGCGCGGCTACCTGGCCGTGCAATTGAGCGCCGACTTCGGCGACGACTTCACGCTCGACGCACTTGCCCGCGCCCTCGACCTGGCGGCGCGGGAGACCGGCTGCGGCATCGTGTTCTTCCGTGCCGGCGCCGCATACTGGCATGACGACATCGACTGCTACCGGCGCGTTATTCGTCGCATGCGCACGCCGGCCGCGATCCTGCACAGCCTGAACCTGTGGAACATCTGCGCGCTGATTGCCGGCGCCCGCTGCTACCTGGGCAGCAGTCTGCATGGCCGCATCGTGGCAATGGCCTATGCGCTGCCGCGCCTGAACCTGGGCCTGCCCGGCCAGGAAGGCGTCCCGACCAAGCAGGCGGCCTATGCGGCCACCTGGGACATGCCGGCAATGCCGGGCGTGCTGCCTGTGCATGCCCTGCCGGAAGGACTGCACCGGGCCATGGGCACCGACCCGCAGGCGCGGCGGGAACTGGGAGACCGGCTGGCAGAATGCTGTCTTGCCGGTTATGCGCTGCCGTGCCGCACACGGGAATCAACTGGCCGGCGCCATTAGAGCGGGTTGGCAAGCGCGGGCTCCGGAAAGCGAAGGCGTCGCATCCACGCAATGAGCCGTCCGCACGCAGAAAAAAGGCTGCCACGCTCGGTCGTGGCAGCCTGCTCAGCCGCCTGACCGGCCTGTGTTGCATCAGGCCAGCCGGCGGTCTCCCCTGAGGACGGTTTACAACAAATGCGATCAGGCCTTTCTGCGTCGCGACAGGCTGAGTCCAAGCACACCCAGGCCAAGCAGGGCCAGCGTGGCCGGTTCGGGAACCTGGCCGCCGCCGCCGCCGTTGAAGATCACGTCCAGCGAGCCATTGATGACCTGGGTACCGCTCAGGCTGAAATTATTGAGCTGGCCGGACTGGAACGACACGCTGTAGAACGGATTGGGCGCGGTGAAATAGCTCGTGCCAGCGGACGTCAGCCCCCAGGACGACGACGCGCCGAAGCTGCCGCAGTTGATGCCGGTGCCACCGCTGCCGGAACAGGTCGGCAGGTTGGGGTCCAGCGTGCCCTGTCCCGAAGTCGGCACGCCGTTGGCGATCCGGATGTCTTCACCCGCGTTGGCGGTTCCCCAGGCGGTGGAGCCGTTGCCTGGCTGCGTGAAGGTGGTGTTGCTGCCCGGGTCCAGGAATACTGACAGGTTGCCGCCCGGGGAGAAGCGGAAGTTCGTGGTGCCATTGGCGCCGGCGCTGAAGCTGCCGTTGCCCTGGTACAGCGCGTACATGCCGTACTGGTTGGACGTGACCCCGCCAAGCTGGGACGCGACCGGCGTCGTGCCGTCGTTGGCTACGAACTGGCCGGCTTGCCACAACAGCGACACATTGAAGTTGTTACCACTGAAGGTAATCACCTCGACGTAGTTGCCGGTCACCTTGTCAGCATTGACAATGCCCGCGTTCGCGCCAGGAACAGCGACTTCACTCACGGTAAAGTCCGGGAATGTCGTCTGTGCTCCCGCGCTTGAGGCAAGCATGGCCAGACCTCCCGCGATGCTGCATGCCAAAACTTTTTTCTTCATGGTAAAGCGCATGGTGTTTTCTCCGATCAAAATCTTGAGTACAAGCCAGTTCGCAATAAAGGAAAGGCTCCTGCTGATCTCTTTTACCCATTCCCTGAAAAAATCTGCTGCAAGGCGCGTGCCATGAAATAAGCAAACATGGAAAATCAACAGCTTAATGAATTTTTTTATTGCGCCCTAAATGAATGTGTAAATAAATCCGACATCTAAATTTTCCCAGGCTAAAATTTTATTGTTTTCCATGAAAAACATGTTACGCAGAATGCAATTAAATATTCCTTATGTCACTGTATGCAAAGGGGAAAATATTTCCTTCCAGGCCATGGAAATGCTGCAATTTAGAAGATGAAACGTCCCGCTTTGAAGTTGGCATTATTCGTCATTACCAGGTTCTTAAAAAGCCAATCCCTGGCCTTTACGCTTGTTTTACCGGGAAGAATATATTGGCATTTATTTAATTAACTTAAGAATCTTTTTCAGAAATAAATGGTTGACGGAAAATTTCCTCATTCAAATTAATTAAGGGAAACCAGGATATTTAACGGAAATAAATTGTGAAATGACAAATACTAATTAAGGCCAGGAAATAAATGCAGGATTTTCATTCCGATCGGGGAGGACGACTGAAAGACCGAATGCTGCTCGGACGCACCGCACCGATCGCCGACGAAGTTCGTACAAAGCGCCGCGTGATCCTGGACAAAGCCGCTGCGGGCGTGGCGCTTGCAGTGCTGCTGGCCGTGAATCATCTGACCATCAGGCGTCAGGCACGCCAGGGCTGGCGCAGGGACCGCTGCAGACCGGACTGACCGAAACCGTGCTGATGGAAGAAGTCGAACACGGGCTGCAGATACTGGGCGCGCTGCGCGGCGGGCGGGAAGTCAATGGCCAGGCTGTTGGGTGACGATCCCAACGCAGCCATGCGGAAAAAAGACGCCGTTTCATGAGACGTGATGGCTTGGAATTAATATCCGTCCCGGGCACGATGCATATGACGCTTCAACGTTCAATAAAAACGTCGTTTATTTACCTCATCGCGCCATAATCCTTTCCAACTAGAAATCCGGCCGTTATCATTACGCTGCATTTCCCCTCCGATTTCACATTCCCTACGCATCATGAAAAGCATCGTTCTGTCTTCCGCGCTCGCCGTCCTTGGCTGCATCGCACTGAGCATTGCCGCCGCCGTACTGGCCGGCACCCCCAGCGCGCAAACAGACAGTTCGAGCGCCGCGCCGCCGGCGGTGCGCAGCGCGGCCAAGGCCGGCTGATACCCTGCGCCACGCAGGCGGGAACATCCGGACCGGCGTCGCGCCGGTCTGATCCGTCCAGCGCATCCCGCTTTCACCGGGGCCATCCGGACCGGGGAAACGCCACGCACGCACGACAACCGGGCGGCGCTGCTCAGTCAGCGCTTTTGTCGCCCGGGTTCTTGCCGGCCGGGTCCAGATGCTCGATCGCGGCATTGAGCTCGGCGCCGAACAGCAGGATGAACGAGGTCAGGAAGAAGTACAGCAGCAGCACCACGGCCGTGCCGACGCTGCCGTACAGCCTGTCGTAGCTGCCGATATTGCGCACATAGAAATCGAAGCCCAGCGAGGCGGCAAACCAGACCAGCACCGCGATGACGGCGCCGGGCGTGACGAAGCGGAAGCGCTGCTTGACATCGGGCGTGATCCAGTAGATCACCGTCACGACCGCTGTCAGCAGCAGCAGGACCGCGGGCCAGCGCAGATACCAGGCCCACATGCCGGCCCACCAGTGCGGCAGGCCAAGGTCCTCGGCCAGCACCGCCATCGCCGCCGGCCGCACCAGCAGCAGGGTCACCGCGAATGCCAGCGCGGCGCCTACCGCCAGCGTGGCCAGCACGGACTGCAGGTAGCGCCTCCATAGCGGCCGCTCTTCCCGAACGCCATAGATCACGTTCATCGCGTTCATCATCGCCCGCATCGCCGAGGAGGATGCCCACAGCGCGAACACGATGCCGAAGGACAGCATGCCGTGGCGCCGCTGCTGCAGCTGGTCGATGACGGCATTCATCTGCGGCGCGGTCTGCCGCAGGAAAAACACTTCCGACTGCCGGCGCAGGTAATCGAAGAGGCTGACTATTTCCAGGTAGCCCAGCAGCGCCATGAACAGGATCACGAAGGGGAAAAACGAGAACAGCACCTGGAAAGTGACCGCCCTGGCGTGGGTCACCATGTCATGCGCCATGAAGCGGGACAAGGTCTGCCTGAGCACCGTCGCCGCGCCGATGCCGCGCAAGCCGGGAATGGCAATGTCGATCACGCTGACCAGGCCTCGAAGAGATGCAATTGGCATGCCGCCTAGCATTCCAGTTCCAGGCGGCGCGCACCTTATCCGCAATCACCTTTATGCGCAGATGCCGGCACTGGATGCAGTGCCTGCGGCCAAACGGATACGGGCAGGGACCCGAAAATGCAAAACGGCCCATAAGGCCGATTGCGAAGGCGCAACGCGCGTTCTTGCATTTTAAATAACAATGAAAGCAGGATCATTGTCCGCTTCCGCGGATGCCGCCCGGCTCTGCACCTCCGCGGGCACACACGAACCAACGCTTTCAAGGCCTCCCTCCATGTCCGATACGCCTTCCCGGCCTGGCAGCAATCTGACAACCATCGCGCTGATGCTCATCACGGTCGCCGTGCTGTATGTCGGCCGCGATATCTTCGTGCCGTTCGCGCTGGCGATCCTCCTGAGCTTCCTGCTGGCGCCGCCTGTGGCCTGGCTGCGCCGCACCAGGATGCCGCGCGTTGCCGCCGTGGTGCTGGTCGTCACCACCGTCTTCGCGCTGCTGGCCGGCGCCGGCTTCGTGGTCGGGCGCCAGGCACTGACGCTGATCGGCGACATACCGCAGTACCAGCGCACCATGCACCAGAAGATCCGCTCCATCAGCGGCGCCGTGCCCGGCAGCGGCGCGCTCAAGCGCAGCGCCGAGGTGGTCAAGGAAATAGGCCGCGACCTGTCGGAAGCCACCGGCACCGCCAGGCCGGCCGACACCGGCGGCCAGGGCCGGGCGCGGGAACCGGTGCCGGTGCGGGTCGAACCGGTCGCCGACCCGCTGCGCACGCTGCAGGACATGGTGGACCCGATCCTGAAGCCGCTCGGCACCGCTGGCCTGGTGATCGTGTTCGTGTTCTTCGTGCTGCTGGCGCCCAGCGACCTGCGCGATCGCTTCATCCGCCTGGCCGGCAGCGACCTGCATCGCACCACCGAAGCGCTGAGCGAGGCCGCCAGCCGGGTCAGCCGCTACCTGCTGATGCAGCTCGTGGTCAACGCCACCTATGGCATACCGCTGGGCGTGGGCCTGTATTTCATTGGCGTGCCGGGCGCGATGCTGTGGGGCTTCCTGGCCACGCTGCTGCGCTTCATTCCCTACCTGGGGCCGGTGGTTGCCGCGGTTTTCCCGCTCACCCTGGCCTTCGTGGTCGACCCCGGCTGGTCGATGCTGCTATGGACGCTGGTGCTGGTCCTGACGATCGAACTGGTCAGCAACAATGTCGTCGAGCCGTGGCTGTACGGTTCCAGCACGGGCATGACGCCGATGGCGGTGATCCTGTCGGCCATCTTCTGGACCCTGCTGTGGGGCACGCCGGGCCTGATCCTGGCCACGCCGCTGACCGTATGCCTGGTGGTGATGGGCCGCTATGTGCCGCGGCTGGCCTTCATCGAGGTGCTGCTCGGCAGCGAGCCGGTGCTGTCGCCGGAAGAGCGGCTGTACCAGCGCCTGCTGGCCGGGGATATCGAGGAAGCCATCGAGCTGGCCGAAGCCGAGGTGGCCGCCAGTTCGGTGCTGGCCTTCCATGACGATATCGCGCTGGCCGCGCTGCGCCTGGCCGAAGGCGCCCGCAAGAGCGGCTCGTCGATCGAAGACCGGCAGAAGGTGGCGGATGGCATGCGCATGCTGGTGGAAGACTTGCGCGAGATACTCGAGCGGCAGCAGGAAGGCGCAAAGGATGGCGGTTCCGGCGCGGCGTCGGCACCGTTGCCGCCGGTGGAAAGGGTCGACATCCTGTGCATCGGCGGCCGCGGCGCGCTCGACACGGTCGCCGCGCTGCTGCTGACGCATGTGCTGGAAGGCCGTGGCGTGGCCACCCGCCTGCTGCCGGCCACCGCAATCACGCTGGACGGCATCGGCAGCCTGGACGTGACGGGTTGCAAGGCGGTCTGCCTGTCCTACCTGAGCCCGCGGCCGCGTACCTACGCCCGCTTCGTGATCCGGCGGCTCAAGGCGCGGGCGCCCGGCCTGAAGATCGTGCTTGGCGCATGGAATCCGGCAGCGGAAGAGGATGGCGCCATCGACCTGGCCAAGGAAACCGGCGCCGATGCGGTCGCTGGCAAGCTGGCTGCGGCGGCCGATCTGCTGGAGCAATCGGTGAACGCATCACCGGCTGCAGCCGCGCCGGCTTCCAGCGCGGTTTGAAAGTGCGGCATGGCGCTGCGGCATTGCACCCAGGCGCTCAAGCAGCCCGACGCGGCCATCGCATGGCTTGCCGTTACAATGCACGATCCTGCTGACTTCCTGCCTTCCTCATGCATATCTGGGTCGACGCCGACGCCTGTCCATCCGTCATCAAGGACATCCTGTTCCGGGTGGCCGAACGCCTGCAGCTCAATGTCACGCTGGTGGCCAACAAGCTGATCCGCGTGCCCGGCTCGCGCTTCATCCGCGCGCTCCAGGTGCCGGCCGGCGCGGATGCGGCCGACGCCGAGATCGTCGAGCGCGTCAGCCCCGGCGACATTGTCGTGACCGGCGACATCCCGCTGGCCGCCCTGGTGCTGGACAAGGGCGGATTGCCGCTCAATCCGCGCGGCGACTGGTACACCAGGGACACCATCGCCCAGCAGCTGACGATGCGCGCCTTCATGGAAGAACTGCGCAGCGGCGGCGTGGACACTGGCGGTCCGGCCGCCTTCAGCCATGCCGACCGGCAAAACTTCGCCAATGCGCTCGACCGGGCGCTCGCCCGGCGCTGAAGCCGTCCGCCGCCCGCTTGCAGGCCGGCGAAAAAAAAACCGTTGCACCTGTGAAGGGCAACGGTAATGGAGTTACGTCGGATCATGAAATATCACGCCGGAAGGCTTTTCCGAAGTGACGCTTTCCATTATGAGAAGGCAACCTGACAATCCCCTGACTACCGGCTGACGGCTCACTGAACCTATTGCATCAGACCGGCCATTCCGTGTTCTCATGACAAAACCGCCAGGCGGCTGGGATACAGCGGCCTGGCGGTTTCAAACGCAATGCTTGCGAACGGCATGCAGTCCTCTCCGGTAAGAAACGACCTTCTTTTGCCGCTGTGGATGCCTTGTGGGCATGGAAGAATCTTATCCGGCGGCGCAAAAAAGGTGCTTTTTCTTTTTCAGCGAAATTCCACTAAATGCAGTTACTTCTCCTGTCATTTTCATTTTTAATGGATAATCCTTTTCCCCAAGCCGATTTCAGGAAAAAGTCCTCGCCATGAAAGATGCCAGCCTCGACGATACCGACCGCAAGATCCTGCGCATCCTGTGCAGCGACGGCCGCATCAGCAACCAGAAACTTGCCGAGCAGGTCAACCTGTCGCCCACGCCCTGCTGGAACCGGGTGCGGGCGCTGGAAGGCGCCGGCTATATCACCGGCTATGCGGCGGTGCTGGACCAGCGCACGATGGGGCTGCCCGAGACGGTGATCATCGAGGTCACGCTGGAACGCCATGACGACGAGATCTTCCAGCGCTTCGGCGACGCGCTGGCATTGCTGCCTGAAGTGATGGAAGCCTACCTGCTGACCGGCGAGTACGACTACCTGATCAAGGTCGCGGTGTCGGGTACCGAAGGGTATGAAAGCTTCCTGCGCCAGAAGCTCTACAAGATCCCCGGCATACGCCACAGCCGCTCCACCTTTGCGCTGCGCTGCCTGAAGCGGGTGCATTCGGTGGTGCCCTGAAGCGCCCGCCCGGCGCGGCCAACGACAGCGCTTGCCTGCGCCTACTTGATGCGCTGCTTTTCCAGCTTCCTGGCCAGCGTGCGGCGATGCATGCCCAGCCTTCGCGCGGTCTCTGAGATATTGAAGTCGGTCTGCACCAGCACTTCATGGATGCGCTCCCACTCCAGCGTCTTGATCGAGGTGGCGCGGTTGGTCAGCTCCACCGGCTCGCTGCCGGCCACATGGCCGAACGCTGCCTCGATGTCATCGGTGTTGGCCGGCTTGGCGAGGTATTGCACCGCGCCCAGCTTGATCGCTTCCACCGCGGTATTGATGCTGGCATAGCCGGTCAGCACCACGATCAGCATGGCCGGGTCGTGCTTGTGCAGCATCTGCACGCAGGCGAGGCCCGAGGTGTTCCCGTTGAGCTTCAGGTCAACCACCGCGTAGCCGGGGCTGTGCTGCTTGAGCAGCGCCGCGGCTTCGTCCAGGCTGGTGGCCATCAGCACCCGGTAGCCGCGCCGCTCGAAGGACTTGCCCAGCGTGCGGGCGAAAGCGGCATCGTCCTCGATGATCAGGAGCAGTCGTTCAGGCGGCATCGTCGCTCTCCTCTGCCAGCGTGATGGCGGCCAGCGGCAGCGCCACCCGCACCTGGGCACCGCCTTCGGGCCGGTTGCTGGCGGCCACGCTGCCGCCCAGGGTACGGGCCACGTTCACCACCAGGAACAGCCCGAGGCCGCGGCCCGGCTTGCCCTTGGTCGACTGGTAGGGCGTGCCCACCTGTTCCAGCATGCCGGGCGCAAAGCCCGGACCGCTGTCGCAGACCGTCAGCACCAGCGCATCGTCTTCCCGCTCGGCCACCAGCGAAAGCCAGGACGGCGAGGCTTCCAGCGCATTGTCGAGGATGTTGAAGATCATCTGCTTGAGGGTGGAATCGAACACCACCGGCAGGTCTTGCGCCAGCCGGTTCTCATAGACGAAGGCCACTGCCGGCCGGCTTTCGCGCCATTCCGCGGCCAGCTGGTCCAGGAAAGTTCTGATCGTGCTGCGGGCCGAAGATTCCCCGCGGGCCTCGCCCGAGGACAGCAGGATGCCGCTGACGATGGCCTTGCAGCGCTGCAGCTGGGTTTCCATCTCGGTGATTTCTTCCAGCAGGTCTGGGTTGTCCTTGAACTCGCGCATGTGCCGCCAGTCGCCCAGGATCACGGAGAGCGTGGCCAGCGGCGTGCCCAGTTCATGCGCCGCGCCCGATGCCAGCAAGCCCATGCGCACGATGTGCTTTTCCTCGGCAGCCCGCTGCCGCAGGTCGGCCAGCTGCGCCGCGCCGCGCCGCAGGTTGTCGCTGATGCGGGTGATGCAGACCACCAGCAGCGAGGCATTGAGGACGAAGCAGATCACCATGCCCTGCACATAGAGGCTGAAGAAGCCGATGTCGTGCTCGGGCGGCAGCGACAGCGGCACCGACCACAGCGACAGCCCCGCCAGGCAGGCGCTGGTGATGATCACGATCAGCCAGGTGGTCCAGGCTTCCAGCAGCACCGCGCTCAGGATCACCTGCAGCAGGTACAGGAAGGCAAAGGGATTCGAGGCGCCGCCGCTGAAATAGAGCTGGGCCGTCAGGCTGCCCACGTCCACCAGCAGGGCCAGGAACAGTTCGCGGTTGCTGACCGGGCGGCCTTCATGCCAGCGCATCTGGCTGCCCAGGTTGAAGGCGATCAGGCAGGCCAGCACCATCAGCATCTGCGGCAGCGGCAGCGGTATGCGCAGCACGATGCTCACCATCGCAATCGTGCTGACCTGGCCAATCACGGCGAACCAGCGCAGCTGGATCAGCTGCACCATGTTGAGCCGGCTGGCGACGTGCTCCACCCCGGCCGCGACGCTGGCCCGCTTCAGTTCCGGCTTGTCAGTGACTGCTTCAGTTGTTGCTGCCATCGGCTTCTTCCCGGTCGGGGGTGGCGCGCCGGCGTTCCTGGCGCGCCACCCAGTAAAACGCGCCCGCCACCATCAGCGCCAGCGCATACCAGGTGAGAGCATAAACCAGGTGGTTGTTATGGAAGGAAACCACCGTCAGGCCGCCGACCGGCGCCGGCCCGGGCGCCTGGCGCGCGTCGCGCTCGGCGCTGGCTGCATCGGCGTCGATGAAATAGGGCGCGACGCTGCCCAGGCCCTGGGCCGCGGCGATGGCACCGACGTCGCGGGAATACCAGCGCCCGGCGGCGGGATCGTTCCTGCGCAGGAAGGCGCCGCCAGGCTGGCTCATGCGCAGCAGGCCGCTGACTTCGGCGGCGCCGCTGCCCGGCCTGGCCGGGCCGAACCCGGCATCGCCCTGCCCGGCCGGAACGAAGCCGCGATTGACCAGCACGATGCTGCCCTGGTTGGTGACCAGCGGCGTCATCAGCCAGTAGCCGGCGCCCAGGTCGGTGACTGCCTGCACCCGCACCGTCTTCTCGTAACGGTAGCTGCCGGCCAGCCTGACTTGCCGGTACTCGTCGGACTCGGCGCTGATCTGCGCCCAGCGCTCCGGGCCGGGCGCGGCCACCGGGGCCGCATGCACCCGCTCCTCGACGCGCTCGATCAGCGCCAGCTTCCACTGCAGCCGGACCACCTGCCATGTGCCGAGCGCCGCAAAAACAGCAAAGGCCAGCACCGCGAAGATCGCCAGTGCCAGCCTTTTTGCCTTGCTGCGCGGATGCTGCGCGGCCTCCGGGGAAGCCGCGCGGCCCGGCCGCGCGGTGTCGCCTGTCATGGCGTCTGATGCATCTGATGCGCGCCGCCCGGCGCCATGCCGGGCATCATGTTGGTGTTCAAGTGATACATGACCCAGATCGAGCCCGACAGCGTGATCACCACCAGCACCAGCGTGAAGACCAGCGCCAGCAATGACCAGCCGCCTTCGGCACGGGTGTTCATGTGCAGGAAGTACACCATGTGCACCACGATCTGCACCGCGGCAAAGGCCAGGATCACCAGCGCGGTGGTGCTGGACTTGTCGAAGGTCTTGTTCATCACCAGCCAGAACGGAATGGCGGTCAGGATCACCGACAGCACGAAGCCGATCGCATAGGTCTTCAGGCTGCCGTGGTCGGCATGGTCATCATGACCGTGGTGGCCATGGTGATCGTGGTGATCGTGGCCGGCGCCGTGCGCCGCGTGATGCGGATGCGCGCTCATGGCAGTACTCCCATCAGGTAGACAAAGGTGAAGACGCCGATCCAGATCACGTCCAGGAAGTGCCAGAACATCGACAGGCACATCAGGCGGCGGCTGTTTTCCGGGATCAGGCCGTGGCGGCCGAGCTGGAACATCAGCGTGATGAGCCAGATGATGCCGAAGGTCACGTGCAGGCCGTGGGTGCCGACCAGCGTGAAGAAGGCCGACAGGAAGGCGCTGCGCTGCGGGCCCGCGCCCTCATGGATCAGGTGCGAGAACTCGTACAGTTCCAGGCCCAGGAAGCCGGCGCCCAGGAGGCCGGTGATGCCGAGCCAGACCAGGGTGGACTTGAGCCGCTTCTTCTGCGACTCCAGCATCGCGAAGCCATAGGTGATCGACGACAGCAACAGCAGCGCGGTGTTCATCGCCACCAGCGGCAGGTCGAACAGCTCGGCGCCGGTCGGGCCACCGGCGTAGCTGCGGCCCAGCACCGCATAGGCGGCGAACAGGCAGGCGAACACCAGGCAGTCGCTCATCAGGTAGAGCCAGAAGCCCAGCAGGGTGCCGTTCTCCGGATGATGCTCGGTGACGTGGAACAGCGCTTCGCCGTCGGCGCGCGCGGCCGCGTTGTGGTTCATGGTGATATCAGACATGGCTTTCCAGCAAACGTGTGCGCGCCTCTTCGGTACGGACTACCTGATCGGCAGGAATGTAGAAGTCGCGCTTGTAGTTGAACGTATGGATGATGATGGCTGCCAGCATCGCGACGAAGCCGAGGCCGGCCACCAGCCACATCTGCCAGATCAGGGCGAAGCCCATCACGCCGGACAGCATGGCGATGATGAAGCCGGCCGCCGTGTTGCTGGGCATGTGGATCGGCTGGAAGCCCTTCAGCGGACGGCTGTAGTTGCGCTTCTTCATGTCGGCCCAGGTGTCGTTGTCATACACCATCGGGGTGAACGCGAAGTTGTAGTCCGGCGGCGGCGACGAGGTCGACCATTCCAGGGTGCGGCCATTCCACGGATCGCCGGTGTTGTCGCGCAGCGATTCGCGGCGCAGGTAGCTGACGGCGAACTGCACCAGCATCGAGCCGATGCCGATGGCGACGCAGACGGCGCCCAGCGCGGCGATCTGGAACCAGATCTGCAGCGACGGATCGTCGAAGTGGCTCATGCGGCGGGTCACGCCCATCAGGCCCAGCACGTACAGCGGCATGAAGGCCAGGTAGAAGCCCACCACCCAGAACCAGAACGACATCTTGCCCCAGAACTCGTCGAGCTTGTAGCCGAAGGCTTTCGGGAACCAGTAGTTGATGCCGGCGAACAGGCCGAACAGCACGCCGCCGATGATCACGTTATGGAAGTGCGCGATCAAAAACAGGCTGTTGTGCAGCACGAAGTCGGCCGGTGGCACCGCCAGCAGCACGCCGGTCATGCCGCCGATGACGAAGGTCACCATGAAGGCCACGGTCCACATCATCGGCAGCTCGAAGCGGATGCGGCCGCGGTACATCGTGAAGAGCCAGTTGAAGATCTTGGCGCCGGTCGGGATCGAGATGATCATCGTGGTGATGCCGAAGAACGAGTTCACGCTGGCGCCCGAACCCATGGTGAAGAAGTGGTGCAGCCACACCAGGTAGGACAGGATGGTGATGACCACCGTCGCATACACCATCGAGGTGTAGCCGAACAGGCGCTTGCCGGAGAAGGTGGACACCACTTCCGAGAAGATGCCGAAGATGGGCAGGACCAGGATGTAGACCTCGGGGTGGCCCCAGATCCAGATCAGGTTCACGTACATCATCGAGTTGCCGCCGAGGTCGTTGGTGAAGAAGTTGGTGCCCACCACGCGGTCCAGCGACAGCATGGCCAGCACCGCGGTCAGCACCGGGAAGGCGGCCACGATCAGCACGTTGGTGCACAGCGCGGTCCAGGTAAAGACCGGCATCTTCATCATGGTCATGCCGGGCGCGCGCATCTTGACGATGGTGGCGATCAGGTTCACGCCCGACAGCAGCGTGCCGACGCCGGCCAGCTGCAGCGACCAGATGTAGTAGTCCACCCCGACATCGGGACTGGCCAGGATGCCCGACAGCGGCGGATAGGCCAGCCAGCCGGTCTTGGCGTATTCGCCGACGAACAGGGAAACCATGGTCAGGCCGGCGCCGACGGCCGTCATCCAGAAGCTGAAGTTGTTCAGGAACGGGAAGGCAACGTCGCGCGCGCCGATCTGCAGCGGCACCAGGTAGTTCATGAAGCCCGTCACCAGCGGCATGGCGACGAAGAAGATCATGATCACGCCGTGGGCGGTGAAGACCTGGTCATAGTGGTGCGGCGGCAGGAAGCCGGCGTTGTCGCCGAAGGCGATCGCCTGCTGCAGGCGCATCATCAGCGCGTCGGCGAAGCCGCGCAGCAGCATCACCAGGCCGAGGATGACGTACATGATGCCGATTTTCTTGTGGTCGATGCTGGTGATCCAGTCGCGCCACAGGGGTCCCCACAGGCGGAACTTGGTCAGCAGGCCAAGGACGGCCGCGCCACCCAGGACGACGGCGGCGAAGGTGACCAGCAGGATGGGCTCGTGATACGGGATCGCTTCCCAGCTCAGCCGGCCGAAGATGAGATCAGTGTGCTCGGTCATGGTGACTTTTCTTGGAATCCATAGAATGTGAAGGCGAAGGCGCGGTTGCCGGACCAGCGTCCGACGACGGCACGGTCGAGTTCTGGTTGCCGGTGATGCCGCCTGCGGGAACCGCCACGCCAGGCGTGTGCTCTTCCTTGCGTACCACGCTGCTCTTTGCGCGCTGCATGTCGGCGGCCATCATTTCGTCCATGCAGACCGCCTTGGCGTCGACGCAGCGGTTGACGATGGCATTGAACAGGCCAGGGGCGACCGCGCCATAACGGCGCACCGGCTCGCGCTCGCTCGGCTTTTCCAGCGCCAGGTAGCCGTCGCGGCTGAGTTCACCGCCGGCCGCCCTGGTCTTCTGCACCCAGGCCTTGAAGTCGTCGTCGCTCACGCCGTGGTACTTGAAGCGCATGTGCGAGAAGCCGGCGCCGCTGTAGTTGGCCGAGAAGCCGTCGTACACGCCGGGCTTGTTGATCACCGCGTGCAGCTGGGTCTGCATGCCCGGCATCGCGTAGATCTGGCCAGCCAGCGCCGGGATGTAGAACGAGTTCATCACGGTCGATGCGCTGATCTTGAAGTTGATCGGCACGTCCACCGGCGTCACCAGCTCATTGACGCTTGCCACGCCCTGCTCCGGGTAAATGAACAGCCATTTCCAGTCCAGCGCCACGACCTGCACTTCCAGCGGCTTGACGTTGGCCGCCAGCGGCCGGTTCTCGTCGATGCGCTGCAGCGGCCGGTACGGGTCCAGCAGGTGGGTGCTGATCCAGGTCAGCAGGCCCAGCGCGATGATGATCAGAAGTGGCGCGCCCCAGATCACCAGTTCCAGCTGGGTGGAGTGGTCCCAGTCGGGCTCATAGCGGGCCTTGGTGTTACTCTTGCGGTAACGCCATGCGAACAGCAGCGTCAACGCGATGACGGGGACGATGATCAACAGCATCAGCAGGGTCGATGCGACAACGAGCTGGCCCTGCTGCTTGGCAATGTCGCCGGACGGGTTCATCACCACCATATCGCAACCTGCAAGCAATACGAGTGACAACAAGCCGAGTCCGCGAAGAAGATTGGATGGAATCATGCTATGCAATACGGAGGATGGCTGACATGCTACTTTAGCCTTCCCCGGCGTCCTTGCCGATTGGACGTTTTGTCCCACCCCCCTTGCCCGCACCCCGGCACACAGGCTAGGCTCGGGGTATCGGCCACAAAAGGCATTTCAGAAAGAGTCACGTTCATGGCAAAACCGGCAACTTACGACGGGTCCGCCGCCGGCGGTCCGCGCGCTTCCACAGCTGGCGACGACGCCCGCAATATCAATACCCGGGGCAGCCACATCGCCCCCGGCGAAATCGCGATCGGCGTGGTGATCGGCCGCGCATCGGAGTACTTCGACTTCTTCGTCTACGCCATCGCCTCGGTGCTGGTGTTCCCGTCGGTGTTCTTCCCCTTCGCCGACACGCTGCAGGGCACGCTGTATTCCTTCACCCTGTTTTCCTTCGCCTTCATCGCGCGCCCGATCGGCACCGTGATCTTCATGGCGATCCAGCGCCGCTACAGCCGCGAGGCCAAGCTGACGCTGGCGCTGTTCATACTGGGCCTGTCCACCGCCGGCATCGCCTTCCTGCCGACCTATGCGCAGCTGGGCGGCACCGCGCTGATCCTGCTGAGCGTGCTGCGCATCGGCCAGGGCCTGGCGCTGGGCGGCTCCTGGGACGGCCTGCCGTCGCTCCTGGCGCTGAACGCGCCGGAAAACGAGCGCGGCTGGTATGCGATGCTGGGCCAGATGGGCGCGCCGGTCGGCTTCATCCTCGCCGGCGGCCTGTTCGCCTTCCTGCTGCACTCGCTGGCCGACAAGGACTTCCTGGAATGGGGCTGGCGCTATCCCTTCTATGTCGCCTTCGCCATCAACGTGGTGGCGCTGTTTGCGCGCCTGCGCCTGGTGTCCACGCCCGAATACTCGCACCTGCTGGACGAGAACGAACTGCAGCCGACCGGCGTGTTCGAGATGGTGGGCTCGCAGGGCCGCAACATCCTGATCGGCGCGCTGGCCGCGCTGGCCAGCTACGCGCTGTTCCACCTGGTGACGGTGTTCCCGCTGTCCTGGATCCAGCTGTACTCGCTGCGCGACGTCGGCGACTTCCTGCTGGTGCAGATCGGCGGCGCGGCCATTGCGCTGGTCTGCGTGATCCTGTCCGGCCTGATCGCCGACCGCTTCGGCCGCCGCAACACCCTGGGCAGCCTGGCGGTGCTGATCGCGGCATTCAGCGCCTCGGTGCCCAGCCTGATGAATGGCGGCGAGTTCGGCCAGAACGTGTTCGTGCTGCTGGGCTTTGCGCTGCTGGGCCTGTCCTATGGCCAGGCGGCAGGCGCGGTGACGGCCAACTTCCCGGCCCGCTTCCGCTACACCGGCGCGGCGCTCACCTCGGACCTGGCCTGGCTGGTCGGCGCCGGCTTCGCGCCGCTGGTGGCGCTGGGCCTGTCGGCCCACTTCGGCCTGGCCTATGTCAGCCTGTACCTGCTGTCGGGCGCGGTCGGCTCGCTGGCGGCACTGAGCCTGAACCGCGCGCTGGAAATCAGGAACTAGAAAACCGTGCCGGGCCGCCCGGCCCGGACCAGCAGGCCCGACGCGACATGCCGCGTCGGGAATCTGCGATCCCCGCAATTCTCCTCCCAGCCTGTCTCCCGCCAGACCGCACAGCGCGGCCTCGTCCTCCCCCCTTCCGGAGCGCGGCCGTAAAATTTTGACCCACGTCAAGAGCGCTTTGCGGCCGCCTTCCTACCATTGGCGCTTGAGCAATGCGATATTGCAGCGCGTGGGACTTGCCATTCTTTCCATCCATCCTGCTCCTCTGCCTTGCGCGCCGGGCAGCGTCGGCGCGTTGAAGCCGAAGGCGCCAGACCGACTCTCCGGGATACCCGCCAATGCCCGTGCCGCCCCCGCAACCCTCCGCCGCCAGAGTGGGCCTGGCCAGTCCGCTGATCCATGCGGAGCAAGGCCTTGCGGACGAGCAGGCCGCGGCGCTTCTGGCGCGCGACGGCTATAACGAACTGGCGTCGGCCAGGCGCAGCAGCATCCTGGCCGTGGCGGCAGGCATCCTGCGCGAGCCGATGTTCCTGCTGCTCATTGCCTGCGGCGCGGTCTATCTGGCGCTGGGCAGCCGGCAGGAAGCGCTGATGCTGCTGGGCTTCGTGTTCGTGGTGATCGGCATCACCCTGTTTCAGGAAAACAAGGCCGAGCGCGCGCTGGAGGCGCTGCGCAGTCTCTCCAGCCCGCGGGCCAGGGTCGTACGCGGCGGCGCGCTGCGCATCATCCCGGGCCGCGATGTCGTGGCTGGCGACATCGTGCTGCTGGTGGAGGGCGACCGCATCCCGGCGGATGCCGCGCTGATCGAAAGCACCAACCTGATGATCGATGAATCCCTGCTTACCGGCGAATCGGCGCCGGTGCAGAAGCAGGCGGCCGCTGCGGGCACGAGCGCGCCGGCCGAGGCCGGCGTCGACAGCCTCTGCCATGTCTTTTCGGGCACGCTGGTGGTGCAGGGCAAGGGCATGGCCAGGGTGGTCGGCACCGGCGCCAACACGGCAATCGGCCGCATAGGCAAGGCCCTTTCCGCCATCGAGCCTGAAGTCACGCGGGTGCAGCGGGAAACTGCCGGCGTGGTCAAGCGGCTTGCGGCCGTCGCCGGTCTGCTCGCGTTGCTGGCGGCGCTCTGGTACGGCGCCACGCGGACGGACTGGCTCAACGGATTGCTGGTCGGCCTCACCCTGGCGATGGCCGTCCTGCCGGAAGAACTGCCGGTGGTCCTGACGATCTTCCTGGGCCTGGGCGGCTGGCGGCTGGCGCAGAACCAGGTGCTGACCCGGCGCGTGGCAGCCATCGAGATGCTGGGCGCGGCCACCGTGCTGTGCGTGGACAAGACCGGCACCCTGACCGAGAACCGGATGACACTGAGCAGGCTGGTGGCCGGCGGCGAGGCGATCGACCTGGCGGCATTGCCCGGCGGCGTGCTGCCGGAGGCCTACCACGAACTGCTCGAGTTCAGCATCCTGGCCAGCCATCGCGATCCCTTCGACCCGATGGAAAAGGCCATACATAGCAGCGCGCAGGCCACGCTGGCGCAGACCGAGCATCTGCACCGCGACTGGGAACTGGTCAACGAGTACCCGTTGTCGCCGGCCCTGCTGGCCATGTCGCGCGTCTGGCGCTCCAGCGAGCGCCGGGAATACGTGGTCGCGGCCAAGGGCGCCCCGGAAGCCATCGCCGACCTGTGCCACTTCGACGCCGCCAGGACGGCTGCGCTCGATCGGCAGGCCGATCTGCTTGCGCGGCAGGGATTGCGCGTGCTGGGCGTGGCCAAGGCGCGGCTGCAACCCGCCAGCCTGCCCGTGCTGCAGCATGACTTCGACTTCGAATTTCTCGGCCTGATCGCCCTCAGCGACCCGCTGCGCGCGGATGTGCCGGCAGCGATCGCCGAAGCGCTGGCGGCCGGCATCCGGGTGGTGATGATGACGGGCGACTACCAGGCCACGGCCATGCGCATTGCAGGCCAGGCGGGACTGGAGGCCGGCGGCGTGGCAGTCACCGGCGCCGACCTTGCCCTGCTTACCGATGCGCAACTGCGTACGCGGGTGCGCGACACCAATGTGTTCTGCCGCGTCGCACCCGAGCAGAAGCTGCGGCTGGTCAATGCGCTCAAGGCGCAGGGCGAGATCGTCGCCATGACCGGCGACGGCGTCAACGATGCACCGGCGCTGAAGGCGGCGCACATCGGCATCGCCATGGGCGGCCGCGGCACCGACGTCGCGCGGGAAGCGGCTTCCCTGGTGCTGCTCAACGACGACTTCTCCTCCATCGTCAGGGCGGTGCGGCTTGGCCGGCGCATCTTCGACAACCTCCGCAAGGCGATTGCCTTCGTGGTGGCGGCCCATATTCCCATCATCGGCATGTCGCTGATCCCGGTCGCGCTGGGCTGGCCGCTGGCGCTGATGCCGGCGCACATCCTGTTCCTGCAGCTCATCATCGACCCTGCCTGCTCCATCGTGTTCGAAGCGGAGCCGGAGGAAGCCGACGTGATGGCCCGGCCGCCGCGGGCACCATCGGCTTCCCTGTTCGACCGCGCCACGCTGGGACTGGGCTGCCTGCAGGGCAGCCTGCTGCTGGCGGTGCTGCTGGCGATCTATGGCGCCGTCCTGGCGCAGGGCAAGGGGGCGGAAGAGGCGCGCGCCCTTGCATTCACCACGCTGGTGGCGGCCAACCTCGGGCTGATCTTCGTCAACCGCTCGCGTTCGCGCCGCTTGCGCGATGCGCTGGCCGCGCACAATCCGGCCTGGTGGTGGATCAGCGGCCTGACCGTATTGCTGCTGGCGCTCGTGCTTGGCATTGCGCCGCTGCGCGCGCTGTTCCATTTCGGGCCGCTGCATGCGGACGACATCGTGCTCTGCGTGGGCGCGAGCCTGGCATTGCTCGGCGCCGCCGAAGTCTGCAAGCGCCTTGTGCCCACGCTGCAGGGCCGCCTGCGGCGCTTGTCCTGATCTCCCCTTGCCGCCCACATGAAGTGCGCCGCGCTCGCCGTGCGCCAGTCATGCATGGGGCACGTTGCTGGATTTTGCACTGCGCGAGTGCATTTCCTTTCCTGCTGCCCGGCGCCCGGGCTGGCATCCCAATTGCTTAACAGGCCATGCAGGGAGAACGGGCGCCTGGAGGCAGGCGCCTTGTTCAGACTGAGGCACACTAGGGTTCCGGCCAACGGCAGCAATGCCGCGGGCGACTGGTCCGAGAGTGGGCCGGCTTCGTTCCGACGAAGCTCCACGGAGGGATAAAAGCCCGGGAGAACTTGAGCATGACGTTCTCCCACGCCCATTACCCCAGACCAGGAGCTTCCATGAACGCAGCCGACCGTACCGCCCGCCACGCCTTCCCCGCCAAACGCCTGTTCCTGCGCAGCCTGGCTGCCGGCGCCGCCGCACTGGCCATGGGCATGTCCGCCCATGCCGCAACGCCCGTCCTCAATATCGGCACCGTGGTCTGGATAGGCTATGGCCCCTTCTACGTCGCCGAGTCGCTCGACCTCTTCAAGAAATACGGCATCAAGGTCAAGCTGCAGCCCTTCGCCGACCCGGCGCTGATCCCGCCGGCGCTCGCCAGCGGCTCCCTGCAGGGCGCGATGCTGACCTACGACCAGGTGATCGGCCAGGTGGCCAAGGGCCAGATGCAGAAGGTTGTCATGCCGATCGACTATTCCAACGGCGGCGACGCCATCGTGGCCGATGCCTCCATCAGCAAGATCGCCGACTTCAAGGGCAAGAAGATCGGCTACAACCCGCTGTCGCCATCGGACTTCCTGCTGTCGTATGCGATGAAGACGGCCGGCCTCGGCGAGAAGGACATCACCCCGGTCAACATGACGCCGGAAGCGGTGCCGGCCGCCATGGCCTCGGGCCAGATGCCGATCGGCGTGACCTACGAGCCCAGCCTGTCGCAGGTGCTGGGACAGGGCGGCGGCAAGAAGTTCAAGGTGGTGTTCTCGTCCAAGGATGCCCCCGGCCTGATCGCCGACGTGCTGGTGTTCGACGACAAGGCCATCAAGTCCAGCCCGAAGGAAATTTCCGCGGTGATCCAGGGTTATCTCGACGGCATGGCCTACATGAAGTCCAAGCCGGAGGAAAGCGCGAAGATCATCGGCAAGTTCATGGGCGTGTCGGCCAAGGAAGCCAAGGAGCAGATGGCGGGCGTCTACAACATTCCGCTGGCGGAAATGCCGGCCGCGTTCGAGAAGTCGGCTTCCACCAAGTCTTATTACGCCAGCGGCGAGATCATCGCCGGCCTGCTGAAGGCCAAGGGCCAGATCGGCGCGGTGCCGCCGGCTGAATCCACCTTCGACGGCCAGTTCGTGCGCGCGCTGCAGAAGAAGTAAGCGCATTCCGTCATGCTCCTACCGAACGCAACCATGCTGTCACGCATCTTCCGCCATGAGGACGGCGTCGCGCCCAACGTGGCGGCGCTGGCCTTCGTGCTGCTCGGCTTTCCGCTCGGCGTCTGGCTGCTGACCCGGCCCGGCTGGCTGGCCGCGGCCGGCATGCCGCTGGTCACGCTGGCGCTGATCTGGTCGGCCTACTTCATCCACGAGTTCGCCCACTACGCAATCTTCAGGACGCCGCGCGCCAACGAGCGCTGGGGCACGCTGATGAGCTGGGTCAACGGCAGCTGCTATGCCAGCTTCGCAGACATGCGCAGGAAGCACATGCGCCACCATGTGGAGCGGGCCGACGTGATCACCTTCGACGTGCACGGTTTCCTGCGCGGCCTGCCGGCCTGGCTGCGCGCCCTGGTGCTGGCGCTGGAATGGGCCTATGTGCCGGCGGTGGAATTCATCATGCGCGGCTTCGTGATGGCGCTGCCGTTCACCTCCAGGGGGGACGGCAGGTCGCGCCTGCGCATCGTCGCGATCTTCGCGCTGCGCGCGGCCGCCTTCGCCGCACTGGCATGGGTGTCGATGAAGGCGCTGCTGCTGTATGCGCTGTGCTACCTCGTGTTCGTCACGGTGCTGCGCTTTGCCGACTGCTTCCAGCATACCTACGATGCCTATCCCATCCTGGACGACACGCCGGTGCCGGCCGACAAGGTGCGCGACCGCGCCTATGAGCAGGCCAACACCTACAGCGACATCGTCGGCATCGACAGCCGCTGGCTCAACCTGGTCTGGCTCAATTTCGGCTTCCATAACGCCCACCATGAACGGCCCACCATGCCCTGGCACCAGCTGCCGGCGGAACATCGCAAGCTGTATGGCGAGCACCATGCGCAAGTGGTCACCGTGGGCGAGCTGCTCAGGAGCTTCCACCGGCACCGGGTGACTCGCGTGCTGTCGCCGGACTATGGCAGCGTGCGTTCGCCGGGCATGCCGGGCCGGGCCGACGGCTTCGTCGGCGCGGTCGGCGTGTCCTTCCTGACGGCGGTGTGATGGGCGTCGCGCCCTGTTCCGCCCTGCCGGCGCCGGCGCCGGTCCGGCTGGCGCTGGCATCGCTGTTGGCCAGCGGCCTGGTCTGGGGACTGTCATGGTGGCCGCTCAAGCATTTCGCGGCGGCCGGCCTGACCGGCAACCTGATCGGCATCACCGCCTATGCGCTGGTCGGGCTGGCCGCGTTGCCGGTGCTGTGGCGCGAACGCGCGGCCTGGCGCGGCGAGGGCCGGCTGCTGGTGCTGATCGGCCTGTTCTTCGGCGCCGCCAACATTGCCTTCACCAATGCGCTGATGATGGGCGAGGTGGTGCGCGCCATGCTGCTGTTCTACCTGCTGCCGGCCTGGGGCGCGCTCGGCGGCGCGCTGTTCCTGCGCGAGCGCCTGTCGCCGCGCCGGATCGCGGCGGTGCTGCTGTCCTTGGCCGGCGTGTTCGTGATCCTGGGCGGCGGCGCATCGTTTGGCGATTTCTCGGCAGCCGACGCGGCGGCGCTGGCGGCCGGCCTGTGCTACACCGCGGCCGGCATTGCCAACCGCCGCGCCACCCGCATCCCGGTGGCCAGCCGCACCATGGTCAGCTTCGTCGGCTGCGCGCTGGTGGCCGGCGCCGGCCAGCTGCTGCTGCCGGCGCCGCTGCCCGCGCCGGGCGCCTCGACCTGGCTGCTGCTGGTGCTGTTCGCCTTCGTCTGGCTGCTCGGCGGCACCCTGCTCACCACCTATGGCGTGACCCACCTGCAGACCAGCCGCGCCTCGGTGCTGCAGGTGGTCGAGCTGCTGGTGGCGGTGGCCTCGGCCATGCTGGTCGGCGGCGAAATGCTGGCATGGAAGGAATGGACAGGCGGCGCCATGGTGCTGGCCGCCACGCTGCTGGAAGCCGGCGGCGACGATGATGAAGGAGCATCCGATGCATGATCCCCTGCGCACTGCCCTGTTGGTCATCGACATGCAGCGCGACTTCTGCGACCCCGCCGGCTATGCCGCGCAGGCTGGCCTGGACGTGGCGCGGCTGGCTTCGGTGGCCGCCAATATCGCCCGGCTGATCGCCGCCGCCCGTGATGCGGGCGCGCCGGTGATCTATACCCGCGAAGGCCACCTGCCCGACCTGTCCGACTGCACGCCGGCCAAGCTGCTGCGCAGCCGGGCAGCCGGCGCCGAGATTGGAAGCGCCGGGCCGCTGGGCCGGCTGCTGGTGCGCGGCGAGCCTGGCCACGGCATCATCGACGCCCTGCGTCCCGCGCCCGGCGAAATCGTGATCGACAAGCCCCGCTACGGCGCTTTTTACCGCACCGGTCTGCAAACCGTGCTGGAAAGAATGGGCGTGGCGCGTCTGCTGCTGTGCGGCGTCACCACCGAGGTCTGCGTGCATTCGACGCTGCGCGAGGCGGTGGACCGGGGCTACGACTGCGTCACCATCGCCGATGCCTGCGCCGCCAGCGATCCGGCGCTGCAGCAGCCGGCGCTGGCGATGATCGCGGTGGAAGGCGGCATCCTCGGCACGGTCGCCAACAGCGCGCACTGCATGGCGATGCTGGCGGCGCGGGAGGCTGCATGAGCCGCGCCAACCGCATCTGGCCGCTGCTGACCGCGACCCATCGCTATGACAAGTCGATCTCCACCCACGGCCGCGGCATGGGCCAGATGATCGAGGCGCCTATCCTGGCCTACCTGGTCGAAACGCCGAACGGCCGCATCCTGTACGACGTCGGCTGCGACTACCGCAAGATCCATGACCCGGCGCTGCGGGCGCGCTATTACGATCCGGCCACCTTCGCGTTCGGCGCGCCCGAGATGGCGCCCGAACAGCGCCTGCCGCGGCATCTGGCGCGCATGGGGCTGGCGCCGGCCGACGTCGACCTGATCTTCATCGGCCACCTGCATTTCGACCATGCCGGCGGCCTGGGCGAGCTGCGCGCCTGCGGCTGCGGCGCCGAGGTGCATGTGCAGCAGGCCGAACTCGATGCCGCCTGCAGCGGCGAGGACAGCGTGTATTTCGCCGACGACTTCCGCAGCCACGGCCCGTTCTGCGTGCAGGACGGCGAATACCAGGTGGCCGGCGGCGTGCGCGCGGTCGCCACGCCCGGCCATACCGCCGGCCACATGTCGATGTGGATCGAGCTGCCGAAAGGCCCGCCGGTGATCCTGGCCGGCGACGCCGCCGACCTCGCCGAGAACATCGAGGACGAGGTCGCGCCCGGCGGCTGCTGGCGCGGCGCCTATGCCCAGGCCGAGGACAGCATCCGCAAGTTGAAGGCGCTGGCGCGGGAACAGGGCGGCGTGATCTGGCCCAATCACGACATGGCGTTCTACCGCGGCCTGCGCCGCTTTCCGGCGTGCCACGAATGAGGCCGGCGATGGCGCCGGTGCCGGCGCGCTACCGCGGCTTGTGGCGCCGCACGCTGCTGCAGGCCGGCAGCCTGCGCGACACCGCCAGCACGGTCTACTGGCTGCAGACGGAGAATTGGCATGCCGACATCCGCATTCCCGCAGGCCGGCCCTGCTTCGAAGGCGTCTCCTCGCTTGCGCAGTGCAGTCCGGCGCAACGGCGCTTCCTGGCCACGCAGCAGGGATTTCACGGGCTGACCGAAGTCGACACCACCACCGGCACGGACATCTGCCGCTGGCACAGGCTGGCGGACTTCCAGCCGCCGGCATTGTCGCCCGATGCCGGCGTGCTGCGCCTGGACGGCGACCTGCTGGTGGAAACCGGCCTGCATGAGGATTACCTGGAACACTGGGAACGGCTGTCAGGTAGCAATCAGGACACCAGGGTGCTGGCGCAGAGCGGCTCCGGCGGCGCCCTCCTGCTGCGCGCCGGCGACTGGGCCATGCGCGTCTTCCCGCGTCGCGCTGCCTGGCCCGGCGGCCTGGAGGCGGGCACGTCCCTGGAAGCCATCACGGCGGCCGGCGATGCGCAGGCAATCGCGCTGCTCGACTTCGAGATATCACTGGCAAAAATAACCGATATGGACTGGACAGTACACCACTCCACCTTGCCCTGGCTAGAAGGGAGGGTTATGCTGCCAGTAACCGCATAAGCCAGAACCGGCAACCTAGTCATATACGTTTCCATGATAATTGGTAACACACATGGGAATTGGAAATAGTGGTAGGCAAGACCTATATTCTTCCCATCGACAACGCAAGTTAAGGAAGAACAACATGACCGCTATCACTCATTCCCACGCTGGATTCAACGCCCCTGCCGCTACCCGTACCGTCAAGGCAGCCAAGGCTGGCGCCGGCTTCTCCGTCAAGGAGTTCTTCGCGATGCTGCAGCAGAGCTTTGCGATGACCCGCGCCATTCCGGACGTCGGCCGCATCAGCGCCAAGGATGTCGCCAAGGTCCGCGCCATGCTGGTGGACGCAAAGTAATCAGGCAGCAAAGCAGGCAGCGCGGTGTCGCCTGCCTGCAGCCCGTCATGCCGGGCAGTCGTTGAGATACCGTTGACGTATCGTTGAAGTACCGTTGGAAATACTGTTGCAGGAAGCGGAATAGTCATACTGCGGCAGCAGACAGCAGACAGCAGGTGGGTCGCTGATGCCTGATGATTTGACCGTCCCCATGAACGCGACGGCGGCGAACATTCGCCGCCGTCGCGTTTTGCCTTCATCCGGCTGCGCAGCGCCCCGGGCGTGGCGCGGTTCTGCGCCACCAGCTCGGTGCCGAAGTCGCCGAAGCAAACGTAGCCTGGGTTGAGCGCAGCGAAACCCGGGCATTTAAGCAAACGATCAGAAATACCCTCGGCAGAACCGCGTCCGACACGGCCAACACCGCCTTCGGGCTAGCGAAAACCTATTCGCCGTTAGTTTGCTGAACCAGGCTGATGTACTGCGCTTCGGCGCTGGCATGGCCGTCGAGGAAGCGCTTCCCGGTCATGGCCGTGGCCTGGGCGAGTACAAGGCGCTGTTCGTAGAAACCGTCGCCCAGCCGCTTTTGTGTGCGCTCGGGCTGGATGCCGAGGCGCTGCAGCAGGTAGTCGCTGGAGATAAAGCGCTTGTAGCTGGTGAAGCAGAGTGGACGGGTTTTAGTTGTTAATCAGATTACCGCCGTGCATAGTGTGTTCCACACATGGCATGCAAACAGGCATAACCCGGGTTTCGTTGAACTCAACCCAGGCTGCGCTTGCTCAATCAGGGGTCTTCTCTCAGAATAATGTCTCGCTCGCGTTCAAAGATCGGATACGTGGCTGGATCGTGATCGCAAAACGCTTCAAGAAAGCCAGAAGTTTGCCACGCCTCTGGCCCTATGCCGCAGGCATTCTTATTTTCCCACTCGCGCCAGTTAGAAGGCACTTTCTCGCTAATTACTTCAAAGCACTCAGCATTTTGATATCCCATCTGTGGCCATTCCCCTTGGGGATGCCGGCTAATAATGCGGAAGCTACGCCTTCCATCTGGCGCGACGTATATCCCCATCACATGATAGACCTGGCCGAGTTTTAACCAAGATGAAGATTTAACCTCTTTACCATCGGCATTTAACAGTCGAATGCATTTTACTTTCATGGCTTTTTCTGAACTCCGGACATATTATTAAAGACAGCTTTGTAATCTAGGCCATAGAACACTTCGCCAGTGGTTGGATTCTTGTAGAAATGGACCTGGAAATCGCCCGCTGAACTTTGGAATGTACCCGTTGTGTATTTTCCGAAACCAGTTGGAATATTCGGGTTCATTAGTTCACCGGGGGCAATAATTTGATCCGCTCCTTTAATGACATCCTGCGTCAACTTCCCCGCTGCTGTAAACGGCGATTTTGCCGACTGCATCGTCAACTGCTCGGCCAGTTTTGGATATAGCGCAACGCTATATGCCTCACCTACTCCCTTTGCCTCCGGCGTTGCTTTGACTGTGGCTACAGTTCGCTGTGTTGTCTCTACTTCTAGATTGCCAACGCCGCTCCCAGCTCGCCTAACTGCCCCATTCACTGGTTGCACTGTAGGCGCCGCCCCGTTGACGCCAATTAGCGTTGCAGTAGTCAGTACATCAACACCAGCGTTCTGCCCATCATTGAACCACGGCTTTGGGTCATACTTCAGCCTGTCCAACTGTGCCCGGCCGTACTCGTCCTGAATCACAGTCGGACCATTGCGCATCGCCGCAGTGACATAGGCTATCGCTGAAGGGCTGGCACTAATTTGTTCGTAGTATCTGCCATCTGGCCCGACAATCACCTTTTCCACACCTGCTGAGGTCGCGGCAGCCTCAGTATCAAAGCTACGCCGACTCCCGTCAGCAATCCTGTCATTAGCATTGATGACCCGAGCCGCATCCTGTAATTCCTGTTCTGAAAAAAGACTTTGTTTCTTGGCGAGTTGACTTATGAAAGGCTTGACCGCTGGATGCAACTGCCTGTTATACCGCTCCCCATCCAGCGCCGCCGCTGCACCCGCCTGCGCCGCCCCACCACCGCCAACCACCGCCCCCACCGCGCCACCCGTCACCACCGCTGCCCACTGCTGGATCGCGTTCCTCTGACCCGGCGTCAGCTCCGGGTGCCGCTCCAGGTAGTCGCTCACCTGCGTCAGCACATACTCGCCCGCCGCTGCACCCGCTGCCCCGGCCAGCGCATTGCCGCCGGCGGCACTCGCCTGCAATGCCCCCACCGCCGCATGCAACGCCATCTTCTCCGGGCTGCCATCGGCCAGCCCCAGCTTCTGGCTCACCGTGCCTACCGCCTGATTGCCTACCTCGCCCACCAGTCGCGACAACTCCTGCTGTTGCTGCACCTTCTTCTGGTCGAAGATCTTCTCGATCGCGCCATTGGCATTGGCCGTGTTGCGGTTCAGCGTCGCTACCGTCGTGGCCGCATCCTGGCCCGTCCTGGCTTGCTGGCCGGCGTCATCGGTGATCACGACTGCGCCCGGGCTGATTGCGCTTCTCGTCACGCCTGCTGCACTGTCCCCGCTCGGCATGCCAACGCTCGGGGTGGCGACGATGGAGTTCTTCTCGCCTGTCGAGATGCTGATACCCGAACTGCTGGCGCTGTACTCGGCTCGGTTCTGCAGGTCGCTCGTCGTCAGCGTGCCGGTCACCAGGCGGTTCTTGGCCGCTTCTGCCGCGCTCGCGATCACCGCGCCCGTCAGGTTCGTGTTGCCCTGGACCTGCACGTCATACCCCGCCTTGCCGGCATACAGCCCGCTCTGCTCGCGCACCGACAGGTAGTCGCTGTCGATGTCGGCACGCTGGTAGCTCACCGAGCCCTGCACCGGCGCGCCCACGCAGGCTGGCGGCACGCATACGCTGATGCCTGCGCCGGCGCTTTGCTGCTCGATCCGGACAGTCTCCTTGTCCTGCGTGCTGGTGATGTCGAGGTTGCGGCCGACCTGTACTTCGACCCGGTTGCCGCTGGCCTGGGCACCGTGCAGCGTGGTGTCGCGACCGCTCTCGATGCGGAGCGTGTCGGCCGCGCGGATCTGGCTGGCGTCGTAGCGGCTGCTGTCCTGGTCGGCCTTGCCGCGGCTGGCCGATGCCTGCGCTTCCAGTGTCACGCCGCTTTGCTTGCCGCCTACCGCAAAGCCCACGCCAACGCCCACGCTGCTGCTGCTGGACTGGCCGCGGTTGCTGGCGGTGCTCTCGGCGGCGCTGAGTTCGACGTCGTGCGCGGCGGCAATGGTGATGTTGTTGCCGCTGATCCTGGCTCCAGCCGCTTTCAGATCCCCATCCACCGCGTAGCCCGCCGCATCCCTGTCGCCATTGCCGGAGGCGCTGATGTACACGTCCTTGCCCGCGGCGATGCTGCTGCCGCTTTGCACCGTTTCATGGCTCACGCTTTGCGCATGGCTCTTGCTGCTGCCTACCGTGGCGCTGAGCTTGAAGGCCATTGGCTTGCTGGCCGGCGGGGCTTCCGTATTGCCGTTGGCCGCGTTGGCCGCATCCAGTGCCTTGGCCTGCTCGGCATTGGCCAGATAGTTGTCGACCATCAGCCCGGCCTTGATACCCTGCAACGCGGCGATGCGCGGGTCGGCGCTTTGCACGTCGCGGTCGGCGGCACGCGCTACTGACTGCGCCACCGCGGCGGCGGGGCCGCTGACGGTGATGCTCAGGCCGCTCTGTTTGACGTCGTGGGTCTCGCGGCTGTCATGGCGGTCGGTGCCGGGGTTGAGCGTCACATTGCGACCGACCAGGATCGTGTTCTGGCCCGATACCAGGTCGCTGCCGGCAATCGTCACATTGCCCTGCGCTTGCACCACTACATCACCCGTGCTGCTGCCCACCAGGCTGCGTCGCCGGTTCTCGGTCAGGCCATCGCCCTGATACTCGTCACGCTCGCTGCGGCTGCCGATGGTGATGCCAATGCCGCTGCCGCCGGCGAACATGCCTGACTTCTTCTCTTCGTGCAGATGGTAGTCCTGACGGCTTTCGCGTGCGGCTTCGACGACGACATTGCCGCCGGCCGACAGGCTGACCGTGCCGCTGCCGGCAATGGCGCTGCCGCGAACGGTCAGGTCGCCACCGCTGGTGACGCTGACTGCGCTGCCGCTCACCGTGCTGCCGGTGGCGGTTTGCGCCTTGCGGCTGTCGATCTCGTGGCTGCGCGTGGTGGAGAAGGTGCTGCTGCTGGTCTGGCGCGACTCGGTGCGGTAGCTGAAATTGCTTCGGGCTGCGTCGAGCTCGGTGCGTCCGGTTGCACCCAGGCTCACCTTGCCATCCAGTGCCGGATTCTGGCCGGCCATGATGCTGCTGCCCCGCAGCGTCAGGTCGCTGCCCGCCTTGCCGGCGCTGGGGTTGAAGCGCAGGCTGCCATCAGCCCCCTGCTCCACCCCGGCATGCACCGACACCTGGCCGCCAGCAGCCAGCTTGCTGCCAATGACAGTGTCGGTCGCCAGGTCGGTGCTGCTGCGGTAGTTTGATGCGCGCGCTGACATCTGCAGCGTATTGCTGCCAGTACTGTTGACGATATTGACCGGGCCTTGCGCGGCGATGGCCAGGTCGGCGCCGGCGCTGAGCTGGCTGCCTTCAATGTTGAACGGGCCGGCACTGAAGGCACGCAAGCTGCCGCCGGCCGTCACGCTGCTGCCGACGCTGGTGCGGGTACTCGACTGGTAAGTGCTCTCGCGCCGCATGGATCCGAATATGCTGGGCAGGCCGTTCATGCCTGGCAGGCCGTAGGCTGACGACAGGTCGTACTCGCTACCGGTTTCCACGCCGCTTAACGTCAGCTTGCGGCCGGCTTTCATCGTCAGGTCGCCCGCCGCGCTGACCTGGGCGCCCTGCATGGTCAGGTCGCCACCGGTAGACATCGACAGGTCGCCGGTCGAGGCAATGCGGCTCACGGCTGTCACGCTGGTGGTGCTGCTAAACGCTGTCACGCTGGTGCTGCTGTTCTGCTTGCCTGTCAGGCTGCGCTCGGTGCCTGTGAGCGAGCGGGCAAGCAGGTTGTTGCCGGCCTGCAGGCTGACATTGCCGCCCAGGATGGCGCCGGCGCTGTTGTCGATGTCGCCCGTGGCCCGGATCACCAGCGCCTTGCTGGCCTGCAGCGTGCTACCGCGGTTGTCGACCTCGCTGGCCTGAATGCCCAGCGCATCGCCGGCCACCAGTGCGCCGGTCGGCGTGAGCTGCGCATGGCGCGCCAGGTAGACCTGCGGCGCAAGCACGGTCTGCCGGCTGCCGTCGGGCAGCGTCACGCTCTGCTCGACCAGCCAGACGATGTTGCTGGTGAGCTGCGCCATCTGCTCGTCGGTCAGGGCGATGCCGGGGGTGAGAGCGAAGCGCTCGGCGAAGGCGGCGCCGTTGGTCATCAGGTCGATGTACTGCGCTTCGGCGCTGGCATGGCCGTCGAGGAAGCGCTTGCCGGTCATGGCCGTGGCCTGGGAGAGTACCAGGCGCTGTTCGTGGAAGCCGTCGCCCAGCCGCTTTTGCGTGCGCTCGGGCTGGATGCCCAGGCGCTGCAGCAGGTAGTCGCTGGAAATAAAGGTCTTGTAGCTGGTGAAGCGCGGGTCGGTTTCGACCAGGTAGCGCCCTTGCGGTTGCGGTTCGATGCGGTACAGGCCGCTGGTGGGCAGCGTCTGGCTGAGCGCGCCGGCACGGGCGCCGTCGACCATGCGTGCCACGCCTGGCAGCGGCGCGGCTAGCGTGCCGGCCGCGGCCGCGACGGCTTGCATGATGCCCGGCATGCCCTGGATGGCCGGCTTCAGCTGCCGGTCGGCGGCGCTGCCGGTATAGACCGCGATATCCTCGCCCAGGCCGATGGCAAGCGGGCTGGCGCCACCAGGGCCGTTGACCCTGGTCACGGTTTGATTGACCAGCTTGCCGGCATTGATCACCACGGTTTGATTGGAGGTGATGGTGCCGCCCACGGTGCCGATGGGCTGGGTGATCGAGGGTTTGCTCCAGGACACCCAATCAACCGGTGGCGACGGCTCGGACAGGGCGCTGCCGAAGCCGGACTGGTTCTCGAAGGTGTAGGTGCGCTCCAGCCGTGTGCCGGTGTTGCGGATCAGCGCCTGGCTGCTGCTGTCGGACACGGCCAGGCCGTTGATGAGCAGGTTACCGCCAGCGGCAATCTGGCCATTGTCGTTATTGAGCAGCGTGCCGATCTGCAGTTGCATCGCGCCGCCGGAGGTGATGCTGGCCGCCTGGCCGCTGTCGGCTGCCAGGCGGCTTTCCATGACGGTCTGATGCGCCTTGCGCTGGACTTCCACCGGGTAGACGCCGGGCGCTCCGCCACCGGCGCGGGTGATGCGCTGGTTGGCCAATAGCTGCGTGGTGGGATCTGTATAGTCCGGCAGCGTTTCCAGGCGGACGCAGCTGGTGCTGCAATTGCCATAGTTGCCTGAGTAGCTGACCGATGCAAGTGTGTTACGGATCAGATAGTTGTTCTTGTCGGCCCACGGGTTGATGTCGGCAACCTGGTCGGGATTGGCCTCATTGTCACGCCGGTTGATGTAATAAATGGTCCGGGTGCCGCTTCCCACCGCAATGCGCGACTGGCTGCCATATTGCACATCCGACTGACCGTCCTCCAAGGGGTAGTTCAGGCCGCCCACCATCCACTGGAATGCCGAGTCGTTCGGGCTCAGCTTTACGGTCGCCTTGTGGATCACATGCCCGTCCGGCGTGAGCATGGCTTCATCGGACAGGATGGCTTTGGGATCGAGGTAGTAGGCGTCGAAGCGGTTGGTGTTGGAATTGCGTTCAGGCGTGCCCCTGCCGGGGGCGCGCGGCGTCCACCAGGGAAGCGGGTTGAGCGTAAAGGTCGCATCGGCCACCGTCACGTTCTCGGTGCGAACGTTTTCGCGGACGTTGTTGACGAGCTCGGCAGCCAGGTTGAGTTGGCCACCCGCTTCCACTGTCGACGACAGATTGTTGACCATGCCGATGCGATGCAGCAGCAGGCCGGCGCCATCCCTTGCCTCGTCGGCAGCCATATTGATGTCGCCCAGGCTGAACAAGGTGCCGCCGCGGCGGTTGGAGAGCGTGCTCCTGATCCAGAGATCGAGGTTGGACACAGCCGCGATCACCGCAGCCTGGCCATCGTTGTCGAGCCTGTCAGCCCTGAGGCTGACAAGGTCGCCGAGCACCATGCCGCGGTTATAAAAGCTGCTGCTGCGGCTGTCCACCCGATTGCCTTCGATACGGCCTGCATTGTCCACATCACCCGCAATGTTGAGCCGGGTCAGGCCGGTGGCCGGGTCGTCCGGGCTGCCCGATGCGATCACCGCGTTATTGAGATTGACCAGCCTTGCCGCGTCAAGCACGATGCTGTCCGCCGCACCCAGCGTGCCGGCATTGGTCAGCGTACCGGTGGTGGACAGGCGCAACTCACGGTTGGCGCTGATCAGGTTGCCGGCTTCGTTGGTGTAATCGCCTTGCAGACGCACATCGGCATCGCGGCCGCCCACCAGGCTGCCCTTGCCTATCAGGCGGTCTGCCACCACCAGCAAGTCGCGGTCGCTGCCTATCCGTCCGCCCCCATTGACCAGCTGGCCGGTATGGATGGCGACATGGCCAGCGCTGCCATTGGGGTTGGCGATGACGCCACTGCTGTTGTCCAGGCTGGCAGTGGTGAGATCGATGTCCGCCGCGCTGATTTCGCCGCCGTTATTGCGCAGGCTGGCGCCCGGCTGCCGCATCTGCAGCTTGCGGCCCGCAATCAGCTTGCCGCCATTGTCCGTCAGGCCAGTCACGGCAAGTGTCATGTCGCCACCCGCCACCAGGCTTGCCTGCGCCTGGTTCTGCAGCGTGCCGGCTGACACGAGCAGGTCGCCATTGCCGCCCATCAGGCCGGCATCCCGTGCGCCCTCGGGATTGGCATTGACGATGCTGCCGGCAGTCACCGAGGCAAGGCCCTGACCGGCATTGATTATCAAGCCGCCGCTATTGATCAGCTGGGCGCCACTGGCCTCCAGGGTGCTGCCCTGGCCCAACGCGCGCAACTTGCCGTTTGCATTGTCAAGCACCGTGGTGGCGCGCGCCGCAAGCTTGCTCCATGACTGCATCACGCCGCCACTGTTGCTGATCTGTGCGCTGGAAGCAATGGTGGCATCGCCCTGCGCGCTGACCATGCCGGCGCGATTGTCGATGCCGGCAGCATCAAGTTTCAGCTGGCCAAGACCGACGATGCTGCCCCCCTGGTTGCTGGCCGTGCCCCTGGCTTCCACGGTCAACGCCTCAGTGCCGCGATTGACGATCAGGCCGCCGTCGTTGCCTAGCTCACGTGCACGGACGCTGAGACTGCTGGCGCTCTCGATGGTGCCGCCGGCATTGTCCAGCTTGCCGGCGGCTGTGGTCAGCATGACCTGGTCACCGCTGACGATGCCGCCCTGGCTGCCCAGCAGGCCGTTGTCGATGCCGTCAGTGCTGCTGATATCGAGTTTTCCGACTGCGCTGATCCTGCCTGCGCGGTTCGATGTCGTGGCCGCCCGGAGCACGAGCTCGCCATTGGTGCGCAGCGCGCCGGCCTCGTTGCTCATTGCTGCCGTGCCCAGGGTCAGCAAGCCGCTGCCGGTATGGATGACGGCGCCGCCGTCGTTGCGGAATTGCTGGTCCGGGGTAAGCCGCAGGTCATGGGCTGCTGCGGCAATGTCGCCGTTACGGTTGTCCAGTTCGGCGTGGACATCGATCACGGCACGGCCAGCCGCATCGCTCTGCAGGATCAGGCCGCCATTGTTCTGCAGGGTGCCGGCATCCAGGTCAAGCGACGCCGCGCTGATCTGCCCGTCCCGGTTGTCGATCCGCCCGGCGCTGACCTGAATCCGTGCCGGGCTGGCAGCGTCACCGGCTTGCAGGCTGCCACCGGCATTGGCAAGCAAGGCGCCGGCCTCGACGGTGAGGTCGCCGCCGGAAACGAGAATGCCTTGGTTGTTGCGCAACGAGGTGGCCTCTACGCTCAGGCTGCGGGCGGCGCTGATGGTGCCGGCATTGCTGGCCTCGGTGGCATGGATGTCTGCCTGGCCATTGGTGGCTGCCGTGCCGCCGGCATTGACGAAGTCGCCGGTGTCTATCTTGAGCAGGCCGGTACCGGCATGGCGGATTGCGCCGGCATCGTTGTGCAACGCGCCGGCCGACAGCGTGAGCTTGTCGGCATTGGCCTCGATCAGGCCCTCGCTGTTGTCCAGCAGCCCCGACCGGGCATCGATGATGGCCGTGCTTGAACCCAACTGGCTGATCGATCCCTTGCGATTGTGGATGCTGGCGCCTGCCAGATGAAGCTGGTTGCCGCTGACGATGCCGCCGGCATTCCGCCAGCAGGCCCCGGCCTCGGCATGCAGCAGGCCGCCGGCCAGCAGGCGTCCGTCACTGTTGTCGAGCGTGTTGGCAATCATGGCTTGCAGATCGCCCGTGGCATGCATGACGCCGCTATTACTCAGCATGCCGGCGCGAAGGATGGCATTGCCCTTGCTGCCTATCACGCCGGACGGGCCACCCGCATTGGTCAGCAAGCCGTCTATCGTCAGGTCGAGCTGCTTGCCCAACGCATGCAGCTGGCCGCCGCTATTGTCCAGCTGCGCAGCACGCATGGTCAGATTTGCGCCGGCAGTCAATTTGCCATCCCGGTTGCCGGCTTGGTCGGTGATGGTCAGCGTGGCGTCGAGGACAGATGTGATTGCACCGCCTTTGTTGTCAAGCGAGGATGCGGCCAGGTCCAGCGTACCGTTGCTGCCGATGCTGCCGCCGTCGCGGTTCTCGAGCGCCCCAGCGCGGACCAGCAGCGTGCCTGAGCCGGCATGGCGGATGGCGCCGCCGTTGTTGAACAATGTGGCGCTTGCAATCGACAAGTCCTGTGCATTGCCCACGATCGTGCCTGCACTGTTATCGAGTTGTCCGTCAACATGAACCGTGTTGCCGGCTTCGTTGCCGGTCTGGCTGATGAGGCCGCCCCGGTTGCTCAAGGCTTGCGCGTCGATCTTGATCTGGGCGGCTTCGATGCGCGCGGCGTCGGGCTGTGTAGCGTTATTGAATACCGTGCCCTGCCGGGCCTGGATGGCGAGGCGCGTGCCGGCCAGGGTTTGCGCATCATTGAGCACGACATCGCCGCCCTGCGCCGTCAGCGTGAGCATGCCGCCAGCCTCGCTGCGGGCGCCGGCAAGGTCAAGCCTGGCGGCATCGAATGTGATGTCGCCGGCCGCCTGATTGCGCCCGCCCGCATGGATCTGGCCAGTGGCCTGGACAGACAGGCTGCCTCTGGCCGCCATGCTGCCATCAGCATGGACGCCGCCAGCCAGCATGCCCGAGGCGTAGACACTTGCGGCACGGATGGTCAGGTCGCCGCCGCTGGCAATGGTGCCGCCGTTGATGAGGCTCTCGCCGCTGCCAATGATGGCCTTCTGTGTGCCGTAGAGGGTGCCGCTGTTGTCCAGCACGCCGGCGCTGCTTGCCCTGATTGCGCCGGCAGCAGATAGGGCGCCGGCGAAGCGCAACCTGCCCTGGCTGTCGATGACCAGGTCGCCAGCCCTGGCATTGATCACCCCTTCGGTATTGACGCCGACGCCGGCTTCGGTGCCGATCAGACGGATCTTGTCGCCAAACATGCCGCCCAGCCGCGCCAGATCGATGGCGACCATCGGCCGATTGCCCTGGCCTTCGATGACAGTTGCCTCGAGCCCGGCATAAGCCACCTGGTTGGCGCCGGCAATGACGGAGACCCGCTTGCCCCACAGGCTGCCATTGATGTCAACGCTGCGGGCAATCAGGTCCAGTTGATCGAGCTCTGCCGCGTTCAGGCCGTTGGCGCCGATCCGCACCTGTCCGCGAACGACGCGCAGGCTGTCGAGCTCGCCGGCCGCCCCGATCACCGGCGTGCCAGTGCTGAGCACGGCGCGGCTGGTGTTGATGAAGCCGCAGCCATTGCAGCTGATGCCGTTCGGATTGGCAATCACGACCTCCGCCTTGCTGCCGGCCACTTCCGCATAACCAAGCAGCTGGCTGGGTGCCACGCCTGTGACTTCATTGAGGATCACGCGGGCGCTGCCGCCGGAGAGGTTGGGATTGCCGTCAATGAGCCCGGCCTGGCGCGTTTGCGTGATGGTGGCGGCATTGTTGAGCACCATGCCGCGCGCATCGATATTGAACTCGCTGTACTGGTTATGGGACACGCCGGCGGCGCTGGGCCTGGCAATGCGCACCAGCGGCAGGCCATTGGCGCTGGCTTCGACCAGCGGCCGCCGGCCGGCGGCTGCATTCGGATCGGCCACGATTTGCGCAAGCACCGGAGGAAACGCCAGGTACAGGCTGGCGAGCATCGGGCTGACGCGGTACAGCAGACGCTTGTTGCACGACGAGAACGGATGCCGACAGACGCGGCCGGCCGAAACCACGCCACCGCCGCAAGCCCGGGCCGTTTCGGCCACTGCCATCAGTAAGCCGCGGTGGCGGTTGAATATCACGCGAAAGGCAAGTTTGTTCATCGTTGCTCCTTGTCAGGCAATGCAGGCTTGTTTCGGTGAGACGGGTCAATACTGGACACTGAGGCTGAAGCCGAAGACCAGATGGGTGCCGGCAAATCCCGGCGGCTTCTTCACGGGCCAGCCGGTAAAGAGGTCATAGGAAACCTTGCCCAGATTGCCGCGCAGGCCAAGCGCGGCGCCCGCCAGATGCTTGCCCGCGAGCTGGCGGGTCGCCGGGCCTGAAACCTGCCCCGCATCCAGGCCCAGATAGATGGCATGCGCGCTGTCGGCAAGCGGCAGGCTGATGTCGTTGCGCAGATAGAAGCCGCGCTCCGCGGCCAGCACTGCTTCACCGTCAAAGCCGCGCACCGTGTAACGGCCGCCTATGCTGAACTGCTCGCTCAGGTACAGCGGCGAGCGGCTGGTTTGCAGGCGCAGCGTGGCGTTATGCAGGAAGGAATGGCCCGCCAGCTTGAAGGGGGTGGCCAGCGCGGCATCCAGCGTATGCAGGGTGTAGCGCAGCGTTGGCGCATCGGATGGACGGTCTGGCAGATCGGCCTGGCCGTTGAATCAGCTCACGCCCCAGCGCGTGGCTAGCGTCAGGTCCAGTTGCGACGGGCCAAGATAGTGCCGATGCAGCCAGCCGAGTTCCGCAAAGCTGGCATGGCGTCGCTGCACCGCGATTTCGGCATCGTCGATATAGGCCTGGCTCCAGCGCTTGCCCAGCCTGAGCTGCCAGCTGTTCTTTTGCGTCTGGTCGCGCTGGAACAGATGCTGCACTTTCCATTCGAGGTTGCGGGCATGGCCGCTGGAAAGGAAAGTCTGGTTATAGCCCGCGATGCGCTGGTGGTAGGCATGGCGGCTGGCGGATAGCGAGAAATTCCAGTAACCATACGGCACCGTATAGGCAAACTGGCCGCCGCCCGTGCCACGGGACGGGCCCGCGCGATCGGCGTCGCTCAGCAGGCCGGCACTAAGCATGTCATTCAGACCCAGGGGCCCGTCCAGCGCGAGTTGGACGCCAGCCTGTAGCTTGCCCGTGCTTCGGGTGCCGCCATCGTCCAGGCTGGCGACCAGGCGCCAGGGTTTGCCGCGCTTTACGCGCAAGACCACGTCGCTTTCGCCGACCTGCTCGCCCGGCGTGATGTCGATGTCGACGTCCTGGCTGGGAAGGCGTTTCATCTGTTCCAGGCCCTGCTCGAGGTCGCGCAGGTTCAGCAGGTCGCCCGGTGCGGCGGGAAAGGCCGTACGCCATTGGGCATCCCGGCCAGGCTCGGCAAACCGGATGCTGCGGATGATGCCGGGCAGCAGGGTCAGGGTCAGCGTGCCCGTCGACAAGTCCTGCTCGGGCACCATGATGCGGGTGGTGCTGTAGCCTTGCGCCAGCAGGCGCCGGCCGATGCGGGCAGCCAGCTCGCCGATGGCGGCCGGTCCCAGGCATTGCCCCTTGTATTGCTGCAGGTAGGCTTGCGCCCGCTGAAATGCGCCCTGTGCAAGATGGCGCTGGCCAGCCTCGCGCGCCGTGCCGGACAACTGCTCCGGCAGCGCCAGCACGATGCGCTGGATCGGGAAGCAGCTCGCATCGGTGGGCAAGGGCTGGCTGTCGGGATCGCCGTCACTCGGCGCCGGAAGCAGCCTGACTGCCGGCGCTTGCTGGCGCTGCCGCAGTTCCTGCTCGGCGTCTGCATCACGCCGGCGCAGCGCTTCGGTGTCGATGGTTGCCGGCGTTTGCGCCAATGCATGCGGTGCCGGCACGAGCAAGGCTGCCAGCATCATGTACAGCAGCGCCAGCAGGCTGATACGGCAAACGGGGTGATGACATAACCGGGATGTAGACGTCATGGAGACCATGCCTGGAGCCGGGAGCGGTGCGCACCATGTGCCGTGTCTGAGGCGGCTGCCTGCTTCACTCAGGCTTGAAACGGCACAGACAGCGAGACGCCATGTCGCGCGCTGTTGGCATGCGACATGGCTGTGCGCTCACGGCAAATACTGCGAGAGACCCGCACGGCGATCCACCGGCGGGAGGGTTGAGAGCTGGTTGTTAGCAGGCAGACGGCGGAAGTACCTTGCCGGCTACGCATGCAAGGACGTCAGCACCAGCTTCCGTGTCACGGAAGGGACGGGGTGGGTAACCCGAAGGACCGGTTATATCCCAACCGGGGTGGGTGTTTGAGGAGCAATCGCTCCTGCATGCCGCTGCCGTAGCGACAAGGCACCGGCATGCACCGCGAACTACGGGTTCAACAGCGTTTTACCCGTCAATGCCTATTACGCCATCCCCGCCCTCCTGTAGCGCGCTCACCATTTGCGCCCGCCGCGCCAGCATGGCGGACTGGTTGATATAGCCCTTGTCGGTGATCTCGCCGGCATCCACTGAAGCCGGCTCGCTCATTAGCAGTGCATGGATGGCATGGGTAGAACCGCCGCCCTGCTTGGGCAGGGATCTGATTCAGTTACCCGTAAGCAGTTGTGCTTTGCTTCGTTCGCTCTGGTCAGCTGGTGGCGGGACGTGCACCCGCAAGAGCGCCCAGGCTGGGCGCATAGGAAAAAAAAGGGGGATGGTCCACTGACCATCCCCCTTTGAAACGCGGCGGCAGCGCCCGCGCGCTGCCCGCCGTCCCGATCAGTCGGCGTAGACGCCGGCCTTCTTGATGATCGGCGCCCATTTATCCACTTCCGATTTCAGATGGCTGCGCAGCGCCTCCGGCGTGGCGCGGTTCTGCGCCACCGGCTCGGTGCCGAGGTCGCCGAAGCGCTGCTTGACGGCAGTGTCGGCCAGCGCGTACTGCAATGCGCTGCTGAGCTTGTCGATCACGGGCTTGGGCGTGCCCTTGGGGGCATACAGGCCATGCCAGACCGCTACTTCAAAACCCGGCAGGCCGGCTTCGTTCAGGGTCGGCACGCCCGGCAGCTGCGGCAGGCGGGTCTTGGTTGTCAGGCCATAGGCCTTGACCTTGTCGGACTTGATGTAGGCGCTGGTGTTGGTGGTCTGGTCGCACAGCAGGTCGACCTGGCCGCCGAGCAGATCGTTCATCGCCGGCGCGGTGCCCTTGTACGGCACGGTGGTCAGGTCGGTGTCGATCGCGTTCATGAACAGCATGCCGCACAGGTGCGACGCCGAGCCGACGCCGGCATTGGCCAGCGAGATCTTGTCCTTGTTGGCCTTGATGTAGGCCAGGGCCTCCTTGAAGTCCTTCGCCGGGAAGTCCTTGCGGGCGATCAGGGTCATCGGCACATCGGTCACCAGGCCGATCGGCTCGAAGCTGTCGAACACATTGTAGGGAAGCTTGCGGTACAGGCTGGGCGCGGTCGATTGGCCGATATGGTGCAGGAACAGCGTATAGCCGTCCGGCGCGGCCCGCGCCACCCTGGCGGCGGCAATCGTGCCGCCGGCGCCCGCGGTGTTCTCGATGATGACCTGCTGCTTCAGGCGGGTGCTCATGGACTGGGCGATCATGCGGCCCACGGTGTCGGTCGGACCGCCGGCGGCAAACGGCACCACCATCGTGATCGGCCGGGCCGGATATTCCTGCGCATGCGCGGATACAGCGGCGCCGATCAGGGCCAGGGCCAGCATGGTCAATACAGGTCGTCTCATTCTTCTCTCCAGTGCAGTGGGTTTGCTCGGAACAGCCGGCGGCGGATAAGGCCTTGCCAGCCATTGTTAATTCACGGGCGATACACTAGCTGCAATGTTTCTTGAGTGCAAGTGAATTGGCGCAGCAGGAATTTAGAGTGACATTTTTCGGCAACTGGTTCCCGAAGCTCAGCCATATAACCATGATTTGCTTGACAATGTATATATTCTCCGCCACCTTGTATACAAGAGCTGCCGTTATGTATGTCTGCAAACAAGCCAAATCATAAAGGAACATGCAGTCGGCGGTTTCCCACCCCTTTCTATGGATGGAGACAAACATGTTCAAACCTGCCCTGCTGCTTCTTGCCGGCCTCGGCTTTTGCGCCATGTCATCGGCGCAAACCTGGCCGGAACGCCCCGTGACCTTCATCGTGCCGTTCCCGGCCGGCGGCGGCACCGACACCTTTGCCCGCCCGCTGGCGGCCCAGCTTACCAAGCAGCTCGGCAAGACGGTGGTGATCGATAACCGCGGCGGCGCCGGCGGCACGCTGGGCGCTGGCCTGGCGGCCAAGGCGGCGCCGGACGGCTACACCTTCTTCATCGGCGCGGCGCACCATGCGATCGCGCCGGCTATCTATCCCAAGCTGGACTACAACATCCAGAAGGACTTCATACCGATCACCATGATCGCGACGCCGCCGCAGGTGATCGTGGTCAATCCGCAGCGCGTCACCGCGCCCGACCTGAAGTCCTTCATCGCCTATGCCAAGGAACATCCGGGCAAGATCAATTTCGGCTCGGCCGGCAACGGCACCTCGCACCATCTGGCCGGCGAACTGTTCAAGATCCAGACCAAGACCCAGCTGAGCCATGTGCCCTACCGCGGCGCCGGCCCGGCGCTGCAGGACCTGATGGGCGGCCAGATCGACATGATGTTCGACGGCCTGGGTTCCTCGTCGGGCCATATCAAGTCCGGCAAGCTCAAGGCGCTGGCGGTGGCCTCGGCCAAGCGCGCGCCCGGCTTCCCCGACGTGCCCACCACGGCCGAGGCCGGCGTGCCGGGCTATGAAGTGTCGACCTGGTACGGCCTGTGGGCGGTCAAGGGAACGCCGCAGCCCATCGTCGACAAGATGGCGGCGGAAGTAAGGAAGGCGCTGGCCAACCCGGACATCCAGACCCGCTGGCACGAGGCCGGCTCCGAGGTGCCGCAGATGTCGCAGCAGGAGTTCGCGGCCAAGGTGGATGCCGAGATCGAGCGCTGGGGTTCGGTGGTCAAGGCCGCCAACGTCAAGCTCGAATAAGCGGGCCGCGACGCGCCACCGACTCAACAATGACCTGGAAGGAATGAATGGGACATAGCGAACGCATCTGGAACCGGCAGCAGGCCAGCCGCGCCGCCCGCCACGCGCGGGCCGCGGCGGCGCTGGGCGGCGACCTCTCGGGCAAGCTGCTGCCGGCGGCGCGCATCGCCGACCTGCTGTATGCCGTGATCGAATGCGGCGACCGCGTCTGCCTGGAAGGCAATAACCAGAAACAGGCGGACTTCCTGTGCAAGGCGCTGGCCGGACTGGACGCTGCGCGCGTGAACCGGCTGCACATGCTGCAGTCGGTGATCGCGCTGCCCGAACATCTCGACGTGTTCGACAAGGGCATCGCCGAGCAGCTGGACTTTTCCTTTTCCGGCCCGCAGGCCACCCGGCTGGCGCGGCTGGTGTCGTCCGGCCGGATAAAGATCGGCGCCATCCATACCTACCTGGAGCTGTTCGGCCGCTACTTCATCGACCTGACGCCCCAGGTGGCGCTGGTGGCGGCCGAAGCGGCCGACCGCGACGGCAATCTCTACACCGGCCCCAACACCGAGGACACGCCGGCCATCGTCGAGGCCACCGCCTTCAAGAGCGGCATCGTGATCGCCCAGGTCAACCGCATCGTCGACAAGCTGCCGCGGGTGGACATCCCGGCCGACTGGGTCGACTACACGGTTCAGGCGCCGACGCCGAACTATATAGAACCGCTGTTTACCCGGGACCCGGCGCAGATTTCCGAGATCCAGGTGCTGATGGCGATGATGGCCATCAAGGGCATCTATGCCGAATACGAAGTCGCCCGGCTCAACCACGGCATCGGCTTCGACACCGCCGCCATCGAACTGATCCTGCCGACCTATGCCGAGTCGCTCGGACTGCGCGGCAAGATCGCCCGCCACTGGGCGCTCAATCCGCATCCGGCGCTGATCCCGGCGATCGAGGCCGGCTTCGTCGAGTCGGTGCATTCCTTCGGCTCCGAGCTGGGCATGGAGAACTATATCCGTGCCCGGCCCGACATCTTCTTCGTAGGCCCCGACGGCTCGATGCGCAGCAACCGCGCATTCAGCCAGGCCGCGGGCCACTATGCCTGCGACATGTTCATCGGCTCGACGCTGCAGATCGACCTGCAGGGCAATTCCTCCACCGCCACCGCCGGCCGCATTTCCGGCTTCGGCGGCGCGCCCAACATGGGCGCGGACGCCCGCGGCCGGCGCCATGCCAGCCCGGCCTGGCTGAAAGCGGGGCGCGAGGCCGGCGCCGGCCGCAACGGCATGCCGCGCGGCCAGAAGCTGGTGGTGCAGATGGTGGAAACCTTCCGCGAGCACATGCAGCCGGCCTTCGTCGAGCGGCTCGATGCCTGGACCCTGGCCGAGCAGGCCGGCATGGCGCTGCCGCCGGTGATGATCTACGGCGACGACGTGACCCATATCCTGACCGAGGAAGGCATCGCCAACCTGCTGCTGTGCCGCGGCGAGGAAGAGCGCGAGCAGGCCATCCGCGGCGTGGCCGGCTATACCGCCGTGGGCCTGGGGCGCGACAGGCGCATGGTGGAAAACCTGCGCGACCGCGGCGTGATCCGGCGCGCCGAAGACCTCGGCATCGACAAGCGGCAGGCCACGCGCGACCTGCTGGCCGCAAAGAACATGAAGGACCTGGTGCGGGCCTCGGGCGGCCTGTATGACCCGCCGGGCCGCTTCCGCAACTGGTGAGATCACGATGGAAACGCTGCAATTTCATTTTAAAAACCAGGGCGCGACGCGCCCGGTGGCCAAGGCCAGCCTGGTCGGCGTGGTCGGTTCGGGCAATCTCGAAGTGCTGATCGAGCCGGCGCCGGCCGGCGCCGGCTGCGCAATCGAAGTCCACACCGCCGCGCTCGGCTTCGCGCCGATCTGGCAGGCCGTGATGGAGGACTTCAACCAGCGCTGGCAGCTGGGCGACGTCTCGATCGCGATCAATGACATGGGCGCCACGCCCGCCGTGGTCAGCCTGCGGCTGGACCAGGCGGTGGAGGCGGTGGAGGCGGTGGCGCCGTCGGCGCCAGGCGGCAAGGGAGGTCATTAATGGGCAGTTATCTCGAAGCGAATGCACGGGAGCGGCTGCGCCAGCTGCTCGACGCCGGCAGCTTCACCGAATTCCTGCCGCCGCAGCGGCGGCTGATCAGCCCGCACCTGGCCCAGCTCGATGCGCCGGTATCGTTCGACGACGGCGTGGCGATCGGCAGCGGCCGGCTGCGCGGCAGGCCCGTGCTGGCCGCATCGCAGGAAGGCGGCTTCATGGGCGGCGCGGTCGGCGAGGTGCATGGCGCCAAGCTGGTGGGCCTGCTGCGGCGCGCCGTGCGCGAACGGCCAGAGGCCGTGCTGCTGCTGCTCGACTCCGGCGGCGTGAGGCTGCATGAAGCCAATGCCGGCCTGATCGCGGTCTCCGAGGTCATGCGCGCCCTGCTCGATGCACGCGACGCCGGCATCCCGGTCATCGTGATGATCGGGGGCGCCACCGGCTGCTTCGGCGGCATGGGCATCGTCGCCCGCTGCGCCAATGCGGTGCTGATGTCGGAGGAAGGCCGGCTGGCCATGTCGGGGCCGGAAGTGATCGAAACCACCCATGGCGTGGAGGAATACGACGCGCGCGACCGGGCGCTGGTCTGGCGCACCAGCGGCGGCAAGCACCGCTACCTGCTGGGCGACTGCGACGCGCTGCTGCCGGACAGCATGGATGCCTTCGCCGACGCCGCCGCCGAAGCCATCGACCGGCTGCATGCCGGCGCGGTGGCGCTGACGCTGGAAGAACTGGAGGCCGAGCAGCGCCTGCTCTCGCAGCGGCTGGACGCCTATGGCGGGCAAACCGAGCCGGCCGACATCTGGCGCGGCATGGGCATTGCCGACCCGGACGCGCTGCCGATGCTGGAAGCCGACGCATTCGTCGCGGCCGCCGCGCCGCACCGCAGGAGGGCCGCATGATGGACTGGAAGACACTGGCGGCGCAGCTGTTCCCGCAGGGCCACGAGATTACCGAGCGCGATCTGTTCCTGTCGGGCCAGGCCCGGGTGGCCGGGCGCGACGTGACCGTGATCGGCACCACCGGCCATGCGCCGATCGGCGTGGAGATCGCGCTGGCGCAGGCCGAGGCGGTGCTGCGCACGGTGCGCGAGCAGCCGGGCCGGCCCATCGTGATCCTGATCGACACCCAGGGCCAGCGCCTGCGGCACCGCGATGAAATGCTGGGCATTAACAGCTACATGGCCCATCTGGGCAAGTGCATCGACCTGGCGCGCCGGCGCGGCCACCGGGTGGTCGGCCTGGTGTATGACCAGGCGCTTTCCGGCGGCTTCATCACCAGCGGCCTGATGGCCGACGCCTGCTATGCGCTGCCGGAGGCCAGCATCCGCGTGATGGGCCTGCCGGCAATGGCGCGCATCACCAAGGTGCCGGAAGCCCTGCTGACCGAGCTGGCCCGCGACAACCCGGTATTTGCGCCCGGCGCCGAAAACTATCTGCGCATGGGCGGCGTGGTCGATCTGTGGCGCGGCGACCTGGCGCAGGCGCTGGCCGCGGCGCTAAACGAGGCCGGCCCTGCAGACCGGCGCAGCGAACTGGGCCGGGAACGCGGCGGCCGCAAGCTGGCCGCCAATGTGATCGAAGCGGTGATGGCCGATGACGGCGCGGCATGACCTGGTCTGGCTGTCCGACGCCGGCTGGGACGCCGCGCAGCGGGCGGCGGCACCGGCGCAGCAGCCGGTCCTGGCACAGTGGCGGCAGGCAGGCTGGCCCGCCACCGTGCGCCGTCGGGATGCCGACGCCGGGCCTGACCAGGTCTGCCTCGGCCTGACGCTGCCGATCGACGACACCGGCGCGGCGCGCATGCGGTTTGGCCTGCGCTGCATGCAGGCCGGAGTGGTGCGGCGCCGGCGGCCGCTGTCGCTGCAGGAAGCGGCCCCGGCATTGCCGACGGCCTGGCGTGCCGCCTATGCCAGCCTGGAACGGCAGGCCGCGGCGGCGCGGCTGGACATGCGCATCTATGGTTCCCTGGCGCTGCAGGCCGTCACCGGCGCGCCCTACCTCACCGCCCGCTCCGATATCGACCTGGCCTTCTTTCCCATTGATGCGGCGCAGCTGAACCACGGCCTGGCGCTGCTCGACGACCACAGCGAACAACTGCCGCTGGATGGCGAGATCGTCTTCCCGTCCGGCCAGGCGGTGGCCTGGAAGGAATGGCGCAATGCGGTGGCAGCGCCGGGCCGCACCCGGGTGCTGGTCAAGGACATCAACCGCGTGCTGCTGGCCGAGCCGGCCGACTTGCTGAATGAATTCACGGAGCGCGCGTGCCGGGCCTAGCCCTGCCATCGCTGTACGCCGCGCCGCGCGCCGGCCGTGCCTTCTGCGCCGCCGCGGCCCGGCTGGCGGTGCGCAGCCTCTATATCGAACTGGCGCTCTATCCCAAGCCCGGCCTGGTGTCCCTGGTGGACAACGGCAGCCATCGCGACATGCATGCCGGCACCTTCCTGCGCAGCCTGTTCGCGCTGCGCCATTACTTCGTGCGCATCACCCGCGCCGGCATGGACGGCGCGCCCTTCCCGGTGCTGCGCGAACTGGGCATTGCCGCCGAGCGGCGCATGCTGGCGGCGACCGGCGGCGTCAATACCCATCGCGGCGCGATCTTTTGCCTGGGCATGCTGTGCGCGGCCGCGGGCTGGCGCCACGGCCGCGGCATGGCGCCGTCGCCCGCCGGCCTGCGCCGCACACTGCTGGCGCAATGGGGCCATGCGCTGGGCATGCATCATGGCGGCGCCGGCGGCCAGTCGCACGGCCAGCGGGTGGCGGCGCTGCATGCAGTGGGCGGCGCCCGCGCCGAAATGGCGCGCGGCCTGCCTTCCGTGTTTGAACTGGCGCTGCCAAGGCTGAGAAGCACGCTGGCCGCCGGACGCGGCGAGCGCGCCGCCCGCATCGATGCGCTGTTCGCCTTGATGGCCGATCTGGGCGACACCAATGTCTACCACCGTGCCGGCGCGGCTGGCGCGCTGCTGGTGCGGCAAAGCGCGCAGGCCTTCCTGGCACGCGGCGGCACCGGCGCCGATGGCTGGGAGCGCATGGCGCTGGACTGCCACCGCCGCTTCGTCGCGCGCCGGTTGTCGCCGGGCGGCGCCGCCGACCTGCTGGCGGCTACCTGCTTCGTCCATCAACTGGACGGGATGGCCTGACCATGGCGGCGCGCCTGGCGATCCTGTGCCCTGGCCAGGGCGGGCAGCATGCCGGCATGTTCGATCTTGCGCTTTCCGACCCGGCGAGCGCCGCCGCGCTTGCCGGCTGGGGCGTGGAACGGGCCGCCGGCCTGGCGCCGCAGGCGCTGCCGGCTTCGCCCGAGGCGCTGCACGACAACGGCATCGCCCAGCCGCTGGTGGTGGCGGCCACGCTGGCAATGTGGCAGGCGCTGCGCGCCCACCTACCCGCGCCTGCGCTGGTTGCGGGCTACAGCATAGGCGAGCTGGCGGCGCATGGGGTGGCTGGCGCGCTGGCGTCGGCGGACGTGGTCGGACTGGCCGCGCGACGGGCGGCATTGATGGATGCATGCGTCGGGCCGGATCAGCCGCATGGCATGCTGGCGGTGTCCGGCCTCAAGGAAGCTGCGCTGCAGTCGCTGCTGCCTGCCGGCGCGCTGCATATCGCGATCGAGACCGGGGAAGCGAGCTTTATCGTTGCCGGCCTGCGCGAGGCATTGACGGAACTGGAAGCCGAATGCGAGAGCCGCGGCCTGCATGCGACCCGGCTGCCGGTGAAAATGGCTTCCCACACGCCGCTGATGCATGCGGCCGCGGAAAATTTCCGGCCGCTGCTCGAGGCGGCGACCTGGTCGGAACCCGCATTTGCGCCGCTTTCGGGGACCAGCGCCAACCCGGTCCGGCACCGCCGCGAGGCGCTGCAGGCACTGACGGAGCAGATCGAATCGCGGATACGCTGGTCGGCCTGCATGGATGCGATCGCCGAAGCGGGCGTGACCGTGGCGCTGGAACTGGGGCCGGGAGCAGCGCTGTCGCGCATGCTGCGGGAGCGGCATCCCCATATCGAAGCCCGTTCAGCATCAGAATTCCGCTCGCTGGCGGGGCTGGCGGGATGGCTGCGGCGGCGCTACGGCTGAGCGGCGCCGGAATGCGCCTGTGTGCCCGGCGGAATGCTGCCGGGCGGCGCGTCGTCCTGATCAATAGACCTGGTAAGCGGCTTCGAACGCGGATTTGGAGAAGGAGATCGTGCCCGTCGCCTGGAGCTTGCCCGGCATGTCTTGCGCGCCGGCCGGCGCGTTTGCAACGTCCACATAGCCGCTCAGCTTGCCGCTGCCGTAAGCGCCCTCGAAAACGCCGGTGCCACCGGTGATGGTGAATTTCGCATCCTTGTTCATCGTCAGGATGGATGAGCCGGCGGAGCCGCTGAAACTGCCCGAGTAATCGGCGGTCAGCGTCGAGCCGTTGACAGCGGTGATTGTCATCTTGCCTTTTGAAAACACGAAGGTCGGCGTGGCACAGTCTCGGGCGTTGGCGGTCACTGGGCCGACATAGCCACGGTTCTTGTAACCCACGCTCATGGTTCCCGAACCGGTCGTCATGCCAACGGATTCAGTCAGCGTGTTGCAGGTAACGCCTGGCACTTCTTGCTGCACAAGCGATTCCAGCGTGTTGACGGAAATGCTTAATGGCAAATTACGCAGTTCAGCCGCCGCATTTCCGGAGTGAAATGCAAAGGCAGCGAATAAAATGGATGTCGAGCACTTGACAAGATTGTTGACTATTTTCATTGAGATTCCGGTAATAAAGAAGTTTCAAACGGGCGACATGGTAACGGCAAAGCCTTTTATTACAAAGACAGCATCGTTAAAAAAGAGCAAAAACTTGATCAATTTACTGTTTTTGATGCGTCAAAAATACGTTAATTAAGCGAAATATTTCCTGAAAGATCAATTACTTGAAATATTTCCTGTTGTGCGAATTAATCCCGGTTGCGGAAAAACTTTTCCGTTAATGCACCAATAACCAAAAATGCAAGAATCTGCAGCTTATTCCCGCCCCCTTTTAATTTGGCGCTCATATTTGAAATTCAATCCCTGTTTTTATGCATGAAACAGGAATCGGTTAAATTTTCGACGCAATCGATTCATGCAGTGCCGATTCGATGCGTCATTGATAAGGCTTTACGAAAATCGTTTCCTGCGCGATTCGCTGGAGAAACAATATCGTTTCCAGCAGGCGGAATAACGACAATCATCAAGCTTTCTCGAAAAATATTGGCATACGGCATCATTTTTTTCGAGAATATTTTATCTTTCGACAAGAGCAGGATGTCGTCAAAGGGGCGGTTGCGCCCATCCAAATTACAATGAGGCCGGATTAATTCTTACCGTGACTCCATGGATGAACGCGCTGCGCATGACGTGCTGATGATCAAGGCGATCGAGACCAGCGATGGCGAGCGCCGCATCCTGAGCGAGGACGACCGGCGTTACGCCAGCCGCACCGCGCGCGAACTGGCGCAGTGGACGGCAGCCGAGCGCAAACAGGCGCCCACGCCTGACCTGTTCCTGCACAAGCGCGCCCAGCAACTGCTGGCGCGCCTGGCGGAACGCACGCCGGCGGCCGCCGGCATGCTGCGTCCGCGCCCCTGGCTGCGCATTGCCGGCATCGTGCTGCCGGCGCTGGCATTGCTGTTCGGCGTGCTGGCTGATCGTATCGGCGACGTGCACCGCGTCAACCTGCTGTCGGCGCCCCTGCTGCTGATCCTGCTGTGGAATCTGGCGGTGTACCTGTTGCTGCTGCTGCGGCCGCTGCTGCCGCGCCGCGCGGCGCGGCGGCGCTTCGGCGCCCTGCACTGGCCGGCGCTGCCGCGGGTTCGCCGCGCGCAGGCCAGGTTCGGCGCCGCGCTCGCCCGCTTCGCCGAGGAATGGCTGTCGCTGTCGGCGCCGCTGACCCTGGCCCGCGGCGCGCGCATCCTGCATCTCTGCGCCGCACTGCTGGCCGCGGGCGCGGCAATGTCGCTGTACCTGCGCGGCGTGCTGGCGGCCTACCGGGTCGGCTGGGAAAGCACCTTCCTCGATGCCGGCCAGGTGCATGCGCTCCTGTCCTGGCTGTTCCTGCCCGCGGTGTCGCTGCTGGGCCTGAATGGCTTCACGCCGCAGCAGGTGGAAGCGCTGCGCTTCGGGCAGCCGGCGCCGCCCGACTCCGGAGCCCAGTGGGTGCATCTGTATGCCGCCACCCTGCTCCTCCTGGTGGTGCTGCCGCGCCTGGCGCTGGCCGCGTTCGCCTGGCTGCGCGAGCGGCGGCTGGCCGCGCGCTTTCCGCTTGACCTGGCCCAGCCCTATTTCCAGCGCCTGTGCGCCGGCCTTGCGCCGGGCACCGCCACCCTGCGGGTTTGTCCCTACAGCATGCGGGTTGACGAGGCGCGTCAGGCCGGCCTTGCCGGCGCAGCGCGCACGCTGCTGGGCGAGCAGGCCGAGCTGATTATGCTGCCGGTGACGGCCTATGGCGACGCGCCGCCGGCGCCGGCTGCAGGCCAGGCGGTGACGGCGGCGCTGTTTGCGCTGTCGGCGACGCCGGAGCCGGAGAATCACGGCCAGTTCCTGGACCAGCTGCGCGGCAGCCATGCCGCCGGGGTGGTGGCCCTGATCGACGAGTCCGGCTATCTGGAGCGGCTGGGTCCGCAGGCCGCCGCCCGCGCCGCCGAGCGGGCCGGCCTCTGGCGCCAGTTCTGCGCGCAGCACCAAGTTCCCGCGGCCATTGTCAATCTTCTCGCGCCCGACGCCGGCGGCGAGGAGCTGGAGCGGCTGCTGGGCGCGGCCCGGAGCGCGCCATGAGTGCGGCGCAGGGGCAGCAAGGCCAGCAGATCCAGCTGGTGTTGATTTCCCATACCAATGCCGGCAAGACCACGCTGGCCCGTACCCTGGTCGGCATGGACCTGGGCGAAGTGCGCGACGCCGCGCATGTGACCGTCGCGTCCGAGTCGCATCCGCTGCTGCGCACCGCCGGGGGCGATGCGCTGCTGCTGTGGGATACACCCGGTTTTGGCGACTCGGTGCGGCTGGCGAAGCGTCTGGCCACGGCCGACAACCCGATAGGCTGGCTGCTGCGCGAGGTCATCGACCGCTACCGCGACCGGCCGTTCTGGCTCAGCCAGCAGGCGCTGCGCACCGCGCGCGAGGAAGCCGACCTGGTGCTGTACCTGGTCAACGCCTCCGAAGATCCGCACGACGCCGGTTACCTGGCGCCGGAAATGAAGGTGCTGGACTGGCTGGGCAAGCCGGTGGTGGTCCTGCTGAACCAGATGGGGCCGCCACGCCCGGCCGCGCAGGAACAGTCCGAGCAGGCGCGCTGGGCCGAGGCGCTGGCCGACTGTCCGGCAGTGCGCCGGGTGCTGGCGCTGGACGCCTTCGCCCGCTGCTGGGTGCATGAACGCGTGCTGTTCGAAGCGCTGGCGGCGCTGGTGCCGGCCGACAAGCGGGCCGCCTGCGACCGGTTGCTGGCGCAATGGGCGCATGACAACCAGTCTCGCTTCCATGACGCCATGCAGCTGCTCGGCCGGCAGCTGTGCGCCGCCGCCGCCGACAGCGAGCCGGTGCCGCCGGCCGGGCGGCCCATGCTCGACAGCGTGGCGCGCACCGTCGGACTCGGGCAGAAGCTCGGCGCCAGGCGCGAGGAACAGGCGATGAAGGCGCTGATGGCGCGCCTGGAACAGGGCATCGCCGACAGCACCGCGCAGTTGCTGCGGCTGCACCGGCTCGACGCCGGCGCGGCGCAGCGGATACACGAGCGGGTGCAGAAAGCCTATGTGGTGCGCACGCCGGTCGACGCCCGCCAGGCGGGACTGCTGGGCGCGGTGGTGTCGGGCGCGGCCACCGGCCTGTCGGCCGACCTGATGGCCGGCGGCCTGAGTTTCGGCGCCGGCGCGCTGCTGGGCGGCATCGTCGGCGCGCTGACCTTCTCCGGCGCCGCCTGGACCTTCAACACCACGACCAGCCGCAACGAGGCGCGGGTGCGGTTCTCGCCGGAATTCCTGCGCTCGCTGCTGGTGGCGGCGCTGCTGCGCTACCTGGCGGTGGCGCATTTCGGACGCGGCCGCGGCGGCTTCGTCGAGAGCGAGGCGCCGTCCTTCTGGCAGGCGGAGGTCGAAGCCGAGGTGGCGCGCCATGCGGCCAGGCTGCCGGCGCTCTGGGGCAATGCCGCCTGCGATACGCAGCTTGGTGAACTGCTGGAACAGATGACCAGCGCCATCCTGCAGCGGCTCTATCCGCGCTGAATGCCGCCGGCATCCGTAAAACTTGTAACAAGGCATAAGAAGCGAACACCGCTGCGCGGGAAGACCGTATATTCAGGTCCTCGCCGGTCCTTGCCGGCGTTTCCTGGAAAGGACATAGCCATGCGCAGCAAGACCCTGATTTCCACCGTCGCCGCCGCCGGACTGCTGGCGGCCTCCCTGTCCAGCCCGGCCCTTGCCGATGGCGGCCGCTACCATGGCAACGGCGGCTATCGCGGCCACGGCGGACACGGTGGCCACGGCAACAATGGCGCAGCGGTGGTGGCCGGCGTGCTGGGCGCGCTCGTTGTCGGCTCCCTGATCGCCAATGCCACTGCAGCGCCCAGCTACGCGCCGCCGCAAACCTACTACCAGCCGCCGGCCCCTGCCTACTACGAAGCGCCGCGCACCTATTACCAGCCGGCGCCGCCGCCACAGGTGTATTACCAGCCGGCCCCCGTCTACCAGGCCCAGCCTGCGGCCGTGGTGGTGGAAAGCGGCTATGAGCGGCCTTACTGGCGCGAGCGTCATCAGCGTTATTACTACGGCTACTGAAGCTGTCGCTCCCGTTGCGGGAAGGAGGGGCCTGCCGAAACCGGCAGGCCCCTCCTGCTTGAAACGCCGCTTCGCACGAGCGTTCTATTGCGTGTGATCAACGGTTTTCCGGAACAAGTTTTTCTCCTTTATGGTCTGATTATTGCTGCACAAAAACAGATCAAGCGGCAGTCGCAGATTGCCGCTACACGGAGGAAGACAAATGACATCCCTATCATGGCGCGCCGCCGGCGCATTCACCCTGTCTGCAGCGCTTGCCGCCTGCGGCAATAACGAGCCTGGCGCGGCCTTGGCCCCCAAAACCGCCGCCACCCTGCTTGCCGACACCACCCAGACCCTGGTTTCCACGATCGACCAGGCCGGGCTGCTGCCGCTGAACGATACCGCGCCGGCGCAGACCGCGCGCCGCTTCGACGCCAGCACGGTCTCGGCTGACGGCGCGGTGATTGCGTTCACCGTATATGTGCCCGACATCCCGGTCGGCAGCAGCGCGCCGCTGCTGCTGGAAGGCCACGGATGGGGTGGCAAGCGCACCCGCGATCTCGACACCACTTCCTACGATGCCGCCGCCAATACGCCGCTGCAGACCGCCAAGCTGGCCCTGACCAGCGGCGCCCAGGGCGGCAAGGCCGGCGGACGCGGCTGGTATGTGATCAGTTTCGACCAGCGCGGCTTCGGCGACTCCGGCGGCTTTGCCAATGTGATGGACCCGGAGATCGAAGGCCGCGACGTGAAGGCCATCATCGATTGGGCGGAGGCCAATCTGCCCCGGCTGGCGCATCGCAAGAACCGCGACGGCGTGCCGGACCCGGTGGTGGGCGGCGTAGGCCTCAGCTATGGCGGCGGCTTCCAGACGATTGGCGCCGGCGTCGACAAACGGATCGACGCCATCGTGCCCACTTCCACCTGGTACGACCTGCGCTACAGCCTCTACAACACGCCCAAGAGCGAATACCTGGCGCTGCTGGTCGGCGTCGGCGCGGCCGGGCTGGGCCGCGCCGAACCCTTCACCTACCAGGCCTTCGTCGATGCCAGCACCTTCAACCGGGTCAGCCCGAATTTCAGCCAGACCATGTACCGGCACAGCGCGGTGTCCTACTGCGAGAACGACAGCGCCAGCATGCAGCAGCCCGGCATACCGGGGTTCTTCATCCAGTCGTCCAACGACATCCTGTTCAACCTGAACGAAGGCTTCGACGCCTTCCAGTGCTACCGCAAGGCCAATCCCAACTCCAAGTTCATGGCGGTGCGCTTCGGCCATCCCGACGTCCTGGTCAGCAGCACCAGCGGGACCAAGTTCACCGAGGAAAACGTCTCCTGCGGCGGCGCCTCCATCCCGGTGGCCCGCCTGGCGTTTTCCTTCCTCTCGCAGAACCTGGTCGATGCGCGGCTCAACGCCAGCTATTCCGCCGACTACCTGACCGTGCCCGACCTGCGCGCCGTGCTGGAGGATGGCAGCGCCACCAACGGCGCGAAAGGCGAGACTGCCGAGGGCGGCTGCCATGAAGTGGCGAAGCTGGGCACGAATCCGTCCGGCGCGCCGCTGATCCGGCGCGGCGGCGCGAGCGCCACGGCCACGCCTTCGTCGGTGCAGAACATGGTGGCCGGCGTTCCTGCCCTGCTGGCGCCGGCGATCATTCCGAACGACCCTGCCACACTGGCCTCGCCGCTGATGAAGTCCTTTACCGGCCCCGAGGCCGGCACGGTGGTAAGGCTGGCGCAGCCCTCGGGTAGCGACCGCAAGCTGCTGGGCACGCCCACGGTCACGCTCACCGTCGCACCGACCGATCCGCTGCAGGCAGCCATCGACAACCCGCCTATCCTGTTCCTCGGCCTGGTACGCAAGACCGCCGACGGCCGCCAGCAACTGGTGCACGACCAGGTGCAGCCGATCCTGGGATTCGGCACCCAGACGGTGACCTTGCCGGGCGTGAGCATGCTGCTGCATGGCAGCGATGAGCTGGGGCTGGTGGTGTTTGGCTACCATCCGCAGTACTTCAACTATTACACCCGCATTCCGCTGAGCGTGAATGTGAACGGGATCAGCGCGGGTCTGCCATTCGTTGATTGAGCGAAGAGCCCGGCTGCCGTCCGGGTAGCGGGATGAGGCTGCGGGGCCTGGGGAAGCGAGCGCGGTTGCCGTTGCTGTTGCAATTCAACCGGATCTAACTGCAACGGCAACGGCCACTTCAAAAGCAACGGCAACGGCAACTGCCCCCTTCCCGTCTCCCGGCACAAGCCCCATCCAAAAACAAAAGCCCGTTGCGCCTTCCAGCGCAACGGGCTTGCCGAGCCACCGAACGCGGCTCGCAAGTCAGGACATCAGGCCTGCTCCACCACCACACCAGCCGGCGCGATGCCTGCAGCCGGCTTCCTGAGCTTGCGGAAAGCCAGCGGCACGATCACCATCGCGGCGGCGCAGATCCAGAGGCCGACCGAGATCGGGCTTTCCCACAGGATGCCGAGTTCACCGTTGGTGATGGACAGCGCGCGGCGCAGGTTCTGCTCCATCATCTCGCCCAGCACGAAGCCCAGGATCAGCGGCGCCATCGGCATCTCGCACTTGCGCAGCGCATAGCCCACCACGCCAAGGATGGACATCAGCACCAGGTCGAAGGTGGTCGAGTGCACCGCATACACGCCGACCGCCGAGACGGCCAGGATGCCCGGCACCAGCGCCCAGTTCGGCACCTTCAGCATGCGGGTGAACACGCCCACCATCGGGATGTTCATCACCAGCAGGATCACGTTGCCGATGAACATCGATGCGATCAGGCCCCACACCAGCGTCGGCTGCTGCTGGAACAGCGCCGGGCCCGGCGTGATGTTGTACAGCGTCAGCGCGCCCATCATCACTGCGGTGGTGCCGGAACCGGGCACGCCCAGCGTCAGCATCGGGATGAACGAGGCATTGGCCGAGGCGTTGTTGGCCGCCTCCGGCGCGGCCACGCCGCGGATGTCGCCTTCGCCGAAGGAGCCGCTGGCGCCGGCGATGCGCTTTTCCATCGAGTAGGTGATGGCGCTTGCCACCGTGGCGCCGGCGCCAGGCAGGATACCGACCACGAAGCCCACCAGCGACGAGCGCACAGTGCCCCACCAGGTCTCCGCCACTTCGCGGCGGTTGAACAGCGTGCGGCCGGTTTCCGGGATCACCGCCTTGCCATGCACCGCCTCCTCCAGCATCAGCAGCAGTTCGCTGATGGAGAACAGGCCGATGACGACCACGATGAACTGGATGCCGTCCGACAGGTTGATCGAGTCGAAGGTGAAGCGGTAGACGCCGGAATTGGCGTCCACGCCCACGGTGGCCAGCGCCAAACCGATCAGGGTCGCCAGCAGCGCCTTGACGGGCTGGTCGCCCAGGAGGCCGGTCAGGCAGGCGAATGCGAACACCATCAGCGCGAAGTACTCGGCCGGGCCGAACGCCAGCGCCCATTTCGACAGCAGCGGCGTCATCATCACGATGCCGACGGTGGCAATCATCGAGCCGACGAAGGAGCTCCAGGCCGAGATCGACAGCGCCACGCCGCCCATGCCCTTCCTGGCCATCGGATAGCCGTCCATCGCCGTCATGATGGCCGCGGCGTCGCCCGGCACGTTGAGCAGGATGGACGAGATGCGCCCGCCATATTCGCAGCCGATGTACACCGCCGCCAGCAGGATCAGCGCGGTTTCCGGCGGCAGCTTCAGCGCGAATGCCAGCGGCATCAGGATCGCCACGCCATTGATGGGGCCGAGGCCGGGCAGCAGGCCGACCACGGTGCCGATGAAGGCGCCGATGGCCGCCATCAGCAGGTTCATCGGCTGCAACGCGACCGCGAAGCCCGAGGTGAGGAATGAAAGGGTATCCATGATCAGAGTCCAATCGCGGTGAAGAGCGGCTTCGCGATGCCGGCCGGCAGCACCACGTCGAGCAGGGTGTCAAACAGCACGAACAGCACCAGGCCCATGCCCACGCCGGTCAGCACCGATTGCTTCCAGGTGCCGCCAAAGATGCGGCCGACGGGAATCGACATCAGCGCTGTGGCGATCACGAATCCCAGCAGCTGGAACAGCACCGCATACAGCACCACGAACAGGGCGCACAGCGCAACGCTGCGCATCTGCAGCGTGCTGCCGAAATGGGCGCGGTGCGAAGGCTTGACGACGAGCCACAAGCCGCACAGCACGATCAGCCCCGCCAGCAGCAGCGGGAAGGCGCGCGGCCCGACCGGCTCGTATTCGACCTGGGCCACGTAGCCCCAGGACATCGCGGCCATGCCGGCGCCCATCACGACGGCAAGAATGCCGAGGACGCGGTCGCTGGTCATTTCGGTTGTCCCATCAGGCCGAAGTCGCCGGCCAGCTTGCGGTACTTCTCGGTGGCGCTCTTGATGTAGCTATTGAGTTCCGGGCCGGTCAGGGTCATCGGGTACAGGCCGCGCTCGTCCAGCAGCTTGGAAAACTCCTTGGTCTTGGTGACCTTGGCGAAGGCTTCCGACCAGGTGTTGAAGTCGGCGTCGCTGACCTTGGGTCCCATGTAGAAGCCGCGCACGATGGCCCAGTCGATGTCATAGCCCTGCTCCTTGGCGGTCGGCACGTCGGCCAGCGCGCCCGGCAGGCGCTTGTCCGACATCACCGCCAGCACGCGGATGTTGGCGCCGGCCTTGATCTGCGACGAGGCTTCGCCGGCATCGCCGAAGTAGGCGCTGATATGGCCGCCCTGCAGCGCGGCGATCGCCTCGCCGCCGCCCTCGAATGCGACGAAGCGCATGGTCTTGTGGTTCACGCCGGCGGCCTTGGCGGTCAGCGCGGCCTTCATCCAGTCCTGGCTGCCCACGGTGCCGCCGGCGCCCAGCACCACCTTGGTGGCGTCAGTCTTGAGCGCGTTGGCGAGGTCGGCCATGGTCTTGTAGGGCGAATCCTTGCGCACCACCACCGCGCCATAGTCGGCGCCGATGACGGCCAGCCAGCGCACGTCGTTCTCGCTGTAGCGGCCGAACTTGCCCTGCGCGATGTTGAGCAGCGAGCCGCCCGAGAAGGCGACGATGGTGTTGGGCTCGGCCGGACGCTGCGCGACGATGGCGTTGTAGGCCACGGCGCCGATGCCGCCCGGCATGTACGTCACCCGCATCGGGTCCTTGATCACATGGGCGTCGAACAGCGCGGTCTGGGCCAGCTTGCAGGTCAGGTCGAAGCCGCCGCCCGGCTTGGCGGCCGCGATGCATTCGGTCTTGTCCAGCGGGCCGGCGAAGGCGCCGGCGGGGGCAACAGCGGCGGCGGCGAGCGTAAAGACGCAGAGGATCTTTTTCATGATTGTCTCCAGTGACGGTTGTGATGGCGGCTGACTGGGCGCCAGCCCGCTTTTTGAATGAGCGGTATGCACCGCATTGAGGCGAACTCTAGCAACCGAAGCTGTCAGTCGGCTGTCAGTTCGCCGGATTTTCGAAAGGCAGGATGAGGCTGGCGCAGAAGCCGGCGCCGTCGATCAGGTTGGACAGCACCAGTTCGCCGCCATGGCGCTCGGCCACGGCCCGCGCGATCGCCAGGCCCAGGCCGGAGCCGCCCGAGGCGCTGTTGCTGGCCCGGAAAAACCGCCCGCCGAGCTGCGACAGCTGCTCGGGCGGCACGCCCGGGCCGTCATCCATCACCGTGAACACGGCGCGGTCATCGCGGCAGGCCAGGCTCAGCGACACATGGCCACGCTCGGGCGCATAACGGATCGCATTGTGCAGCAGGTTCAGCAGCGCCTCGCGCAGCAGGCCGGCATGGCCGCGCATCAGGACGGCCTGTTCCGGCTCGCTGTAGGCCAGGTCGATGCGCTTCTCGCGCGCGGCCAGCACCACGTCGCGCGCGGCCTGCTCGGCCAGCTGCGCCAGGTCCACCTGCCCCATCTCCAGCTCGGCCGCGTCGGCCTTGGCCAGCGCCAGCATCTGGTTGGTGCGGTGCGTGGCGTCATCCAGCTGGCGCGACACGGCGTCGAGCGCGTCGCTGACATTGCGCGGATCGGATTCCCGCAGCGCGTAGTCGAGCTGGGTGCGCAGCGTCGCCAGCGGCGTGCGCAGCTGGTGCGATGCGTCGTCGACGAAGCGGCGCCGTCCTTCCATGAACTCGCGGTTGCGCGCCATGTGCAGGTTGATCGCGGCCACCAGCGGCTGCACGTCGGCCGGCACCGAACTGGTGTCGATAGGGGTCATGTCATGGTCGGAGCGGGCGCTGACGGCATTGCGCAGCGCGGTCAGGGGCCGCAGCGTCAGGAATAGCACCAGGGCCAGCATGGCGCCCGCCACCACCAGCAGCAGCAGGTCGCGCTGCAGGGCGGCCACCAGCAGCAGCCGGATGAATTCCTGGCGCGAGCCCAGGGTTTCGGCAACCTGGATCACCACCCGGTGATGCGGCGTTCCGTTCGCACCGGCCGGCTGCTTCAGTTCGCGCGCATAGGCGCCAACCCGCACCTTCTGGCCGAAATAGACCGCGTCATAGAACTGCGGCTTGCCGGTCTGCAGCGGGCGCGGCGGCGGCGGCAGGTCGGCGCTGCCGATCTCCACCAGGCGGTCTTCACTGGCGACGCGGAAGAACACCTGGCCGGAAGCGGTCAGCTCGAAGAACTCGAACAGGGTATAGGGCGTTTCCACCGCCAGGCCGCCGCCCGGCGTGGTGATATTGGCGTCGAGCGCCTTGAGGGCGCCCAGCAGCGAGCGGTCATAGGCGGAATTGGCGGCGTCGGTGGCGGTGCGGTTGGCCGTCACCAGCTCCAGCGCGGTGATCAGGGTCAGGGTCGGCAGCAGCAGCGTGAGCACGGTGCGCCGCAGGCTCCAGCGGAAAACGATGTTGCGCCACATCAGGCGAGTTCGAGCAGGTAACCCAGGCCGCGCAGGGTGACGATGTGCAGCGGGCTGCCTTCGAGCTTCTTGCGCACCCGGTAGACCAGCACTTCCACCGCCTCCGGCATCGCATCGACCTCGTCCTCGAACACCTTGTCGTAGATGTCCTTCTTCGGCAGCGGCTGGCCGCTGCAGCGCAGCAGCGCATGCAGCAGCGCATGCTCGCGCCTGGACAGCGACAGCGGCTTGTCGTCCAGCGTGAACTGGCGGGTGACGGCGTCATAGGCCAGCGGCCCGCAGCTCAGGCGCGGATGCTCGCTGCCGCGCGCGCGCCGGATCAGCGCGGTGAGCCTGGCTTCCAGCTCGTCGATGGCGAACGGCTTGGCCATGAAATCGTCGGCGCCCTTCTTCAGCGTGCTGACCCGCTCCAGCAGCGAGTCGCGCGCCGTCAGGATCAGCACCGGCAGGCGCGCATCGATTTCGCGCAGCCGGGCCAGCACCCGGTGGCCGTCCATGCCGGGCAGGCCCAGGTCCAGGATCAGCGCGTCATAGCTGACGCGGCCGACGCTGCTTTCCACCAGCCGGCCATCATCGACCCAGTCGACGATATAGCCGTTCTGCTTCAGCGCGCGGCACAGCCAGTTCGCCAGTTCCGGCTCGTCTTCCGCCAGCAGCAGCCTCATCTTCCCAGTTTCCCCATGATCGTGATTCAAGCCCGGCAGGACCAGCCGGGACTTTAGAGCGCTCCAGCCCTGCATTGTGCGCATCCAAGCTGTCAGCAGCCTGTCACCGGCGCCGGTCGACGCGCATGCCGGGTTTGGCCTATTCTATTGCAGCCCACGCCAGAAGCCCGAGGAGAACGCATGAACGGTCACGATCAGAAAGCAGCACCGGACGCCACCGGCACGCTCGCCGCGCTGTGGCGGCTGTCAGGCGAGGACGAACGCGCGCTGGAGCGGGTCCGGCTGTCCGGAAAGGAACCCGGGCTGCCGTCATCGTTCGCCGTCGGCACCGCGGCCCAGGCCAGCATCGCGGCGTCGGCGCTGGCGGCGGCCGAGCTGCACCGGCAGCGCACCGGCATCGCGCAGCAGATCGATGTGGACATGCGCAATGCGGCGATTGAATTCCGCGCCGAGCAATACCTGCGGGTCGACGGCGCGCCGGCGCCGGAATTCCGCGACAGGCTCACCCGCACCTTCCAATGCGGCGACGGCCGCTGGGTGCGCATCCATGCCAATTTTCCGCATCACCGCGACGGCGTGCTGCGCCTGCTCGGGTGCAGCCATGACACCGAAGCGGTCAGCCGCGCGCTGCAGTCATGGGATGCCTTCCGCTTCGAGGACGCGGCCGCCGCGGCCGGCATGGTGGTGACGGCGATGCGCTCCTTTGACGAGTGGGATGCCCATCCGCAAAGGCAGGCAGTGGCCGGCCTGCCGCTGCTGTCGATCGAGCGTATCGGCGACGCGCCGCCGCAGCCGCTGCCGCCGGCCTCGCGGCCGCTGTCGGGCGTGCGGGTGCTGGACCTGACCAGGGTGATCGCCGGCCCCGTCTGCGGCCGCACCTTGACGGGACACGGCGCCGACGTGCTGCTGGTGAGCGCGCCGCACCTGCCGGCGATCGAGCCGCTGGTGATGGAAACCGGCCTGGGCAAGCGGGCCTGCTGGCTGGACCTGCGCAACGCGCCGGGCCGGCAGGCATTCGATGCGCTGCTGCGCGACGCCGACGTGCTGGTGCAGGGCTACCGGCCGGGCGGCCTGGATGCGCTGGGCGTGGATGCGGAAACGGCGGCCCGAAAGCGGCCGGGCCTGATCTACGTCAGCCTGTGCGCCTACGGCCATGCCGGGCCCTGGGCCGCGCGGCGCGGCTTCGATTCGCTGGTGCAGACCGCCAGCGGCTTCAACCATGCCGAGGCCCAGGCTGGCGGAAGCACTGCGCCCGCCCCCTTGCCGGCGCAGGCGCTGGACCGCGCCACCGGCTATCTGATGGCGTATGCGGTGATGGCCGCGCTGATGCGCCGCAGCCGGGAAGGCGGAAGCTGGCACGTGCGCCTGTCGCTGGCGCAGACCGGGCACTGGCTGCGCCATCTGGGACGCGTCGAGGGCGGCTTGCAGACGGCCATGCCCGGCTTCGGCGACATCGCCGACCTGACCGAGCAGCATGCGTCCGGCTTCGGCATGCTGACCACCGTCCGCCATGCAGCCCGGATGTCGGCCACGCCGGTTTGCTGGGACTTGCCGGCCATGCCGCTGGGCAGCCATGCGCCGGCCTGGCTGCCCGGCGCAGGCGCCTACAGCGCGTTGTGAACCCGCTCGCTGTTGATGCTGCTGCGGCTGCCCTTCAGGTGCATCTCGACATCGCTTGCGAGGTCGCCCACCGCCGCCACCGCCTCCTTCAGCTCGTCCGGCGTGGCATCGAGCTTCTTGGACCATTCCCGCAGCGCGGATTCATCCTGGACATCGATGCGAATTTGATCCGGTTCCTGCGCCTTGCCCGCTGAACTGCCCGTGTTGTAGTCCGACATGCTGTGCTCCTTCTATTGACTGTCTGTGGTGGGACACGATCCTCACATGCCTTTCCCCGCAAGGTCAAAGAACTGCGGCATGGCCTTAAGCGTGATCAATGGATGACGGGGGAAAGCAGGCGCAGGCCCGGCAAGGGCGGCATGCTTTTCCTGCATCCACCGCATCATGCGATGCCAGGGTTCGTGCAAGAATTCCGGTCCTGGCCCCGCAGCCACTCTCCGCCACCAACACTTTCGACAAGGACGGCATGCATCATGGAAATGAAAAAGATCAACGCCGGCAAACTGCGCGCCATCGGATACGACCCGCGCGAGCGCATGCTGCGGGTGGAATTCGATGACGGCAGCGCGATCGATTACTCAGGCGTCGGCACCGAGGTCTGGCGCAAGCTCTCGACCTCCGGTTCGGCATGGAGCTACTACCGCGACAATATCGAGGAAGAATTCACCGGCCGCCGCGGCACGGTGCGGCCGAAGGCGGCAAGCCAGGCGCTGGAAGACCTTTTCAGGGCGCCTGACAAGGAAGCGGACAGCTAGGAGAATTCCAGCGCTGAAGCAAAGTCGTCCGTACCAGCCTCGTGATGCAGTCCTCCCCCATCAGGGCGCCGACGGCCAGCTTGCCACGCGGTTGATGGCCAGAGCCGCGTAGGGTGGAATACCCCAAAGGGGCATTCCACCTTTCGTCGACCAGGGTTAGGGCTCTGGAAGACGTAGCCTGGGTGGAGCGCTGCGCTCCACCCAGGCTACGAGTTCTACGATTTCCGCCCGGCCAGCCCTGACCAAAAAGCAGTCTGCGCTGCCGCGCTCAGGTCCATGATCCATGCGACCTTGCCAGCCACTCTTCCAAAAACTGCACGCACACCCGCACATTGGCCGACAGATTCAGGCGCGTCGGATAGATCGCCCATACATTGGCCTCCTGGCTGTAGGCCGGCAGCACCCGCACCAGGCGGCCATCGGCAATGCTCTGCCCCACGTCCCACATCGAGCGCAGGATGATGCCGTGGCCGTCGATGGCCCATTGATGCACCAGCTCGCCGTTGTTGGTCGACAGCGGGCCGCCCACCTTCACGGTCTCGGGGCCATCCGGCCCGTCCAGCTTCCAGCGCCCGAAGTCCTGGTCGCGCTCGCGGATCGCGATGCACTTGTGGCCGGCGAGTTCCTCCAGCCGCTGCGGCATGCCATGGCTTTCCAGGTAGGCCGGCGAGGCGCACAGCACGCGCGCATTGGCGGCGATGCTTCTTGCGATCAGATGGGTTTCCTGCACCTGGCCGATGCGGATATCCAGGTGGAATCCCTCGGCAAGCAGATCCACCGGCCGGTCCAGCAGTTCGAGCTGTATCACCAGTTCCGGATGCTGCCGGGCCAGCAGCGACATGGCCGGCGCGATCCAGTTGCGGCCGAACCCTGAGCTGGTGCACAGGCGCAAAACGCCATGCGGCGCCCCGCCCTTGGCCGACACGGCTTCCTCCAGGTGGCTCACGTCCTCCAGGATGCGCTGGGCCCACTGGTGCACCACGCTGCCATGCTCGGTCAACGACACCCTGCGCGTAGTCCGGTGCAGCAGGCGCACCTGCAGCGTCGCCTCCAGGATCGCGATGCGCTTGCTCACCAGCGCATTGGACACGCCCAGTTCAAGCGCCGCCGCGGCAAAGCCCTGCCGCCTCACTACGGCGCAGAACAGGTCGAGATCGCCGAGAAGCGGCTTGCCCGCCTTGAAGTCAAGCTGCATTGTTCACGTTCCGTGTTCTTTCAGATTACAAATAGCCCCATTATAAAACGCATCGTATTGAGTATGATCGCCTTCCATCGCCATCCCCACTTAGAGGTTCAGACATGAAGACGCACAAGATCGCAGTGATCGCCGGTGACGGCATCGGTAATGAAGTCATGCCGGAAGGCTTGCGGGTGCTGCAGGCCGCCGCCGCCAAGTTCAACATCGGCCTTGATCTGACGACGATGGAATGGGCCAACTGCGACTACTACCTGCAGCATGGAAAGATGATGCCGGACGACTGGCGCGAGCAGCTCGAAGGCTTCGACGCGATCTATTTCGGCGCGGCCGGCATGCCGAGCAAGGTGCCGGACCATATCTCGCTGTGGGGCTCGCTGATCAAGTTCCGCCGCGACTTCGACCAGTATGTGAACCTGCGCCCGGTGCGTCTGATGCCCGGCGTGCCCTGCCCGCTGGCCAACCGCAAGCCGGGCGACATCGATTTCTACGTGGTCCGCGAGAACACCGAAGGCGAGTATTCCTCGGTGGGCGGCCGGATGTTCGAAGGCACCGACCGTGAATTCGTGGTGCAGGAGTCGGTCTTCTCGCGCAAGGGCACCGACCGCATCCTGAAGTATGCGTTCGAGTTGGCTCGGAAGCGTCCGAAGAAGCACCTGACCGCGGCCACCAAGTCCAATGGCATCTCGATCAGCATGCCTTACTGGGACGAGCGGGTCGATGCGATGGGCGCGCAGTTCCCCGACGTGCGCCATGACCGTTACCACATCGATATCCTGTGCGCCCGCTTCGTGCTGTCGCCGGAGCGCTTCGACGTGGTGGTGGCGTCCAACCTGTTCGGCGACATCCTGTCCGACCTCGGCCCGGCATGCACCGGCACCATCGGCATCGCGCCCTCGGCCAACCTGAACCCGGAGCGCAGCTTCCCGTCGCTGTTCGAGCCGGTGCATGGCTCCGCGCCGGACATCTTCGGCCAGAATATCGCCAACCCGATCGGCATGATCTGGTCCGGCGCAATGATGCTGGACTTCCTCGGCAACGGCGACGCCAGCCATACGGCCGCGCATGATGCGATCGTGCGCGCCATCGAGACCGTGCTGGTGCAGGGCCCGACCACGCCCGACCTCGGCGGCAGCAGCAACACCACCGAGGTCGGCAAGGCGATCGCCGCCGCGCTCTGATGCAACGATCCTGCTCCACCAGGGGCAGGCGGTAACGCTATGGCCAACATCAGCGCAGGCAGCCGGCTCGTGTCCGGCTGCCTGCGCTGGCTCATCTGAATTTCCTACAGGTCGCGCAGCGCGGCCCGCACATGGCTGGCGAAAACCTCCGCCTCGCCCAGCGCATTCGCATTGAGCAGCGCAAGCTTGACCAGGAACAGCTCGCTCCTTGCCGGCCCGGCTTCATCGATGGCGCCGGCCAGCAGGTCGTAGGCGGATTCCAGGTCTGCTATCGCAAGGGTCTTGTCGGTACGGATCATCATGTTCTCCTGTTACTGCGGCAAGGCCGCGTCGATTGCGGCGCGCAGGCGGCCGGCGTCCAGCGTCAGCCAGCGGGCGCAGACATGCTGGTCGGGCCGCAGCAGATAGGCAGCGCCGCTGGCAGCGACGCCATAGCGTTCACGGAAATGGCCGTCGGCATCGGCGAAGGCCAGGTCGGCGCCCGCCACCTCGCCGCCGGCGCCAATGGCCACCACGCGCAGCGGCACGCCGCGCGCGCGTATCCTCGCCACTTCCTGCAGCAGCGGCGCCGGCACCGCATCCTGCTGCGTGAAATACAGCAGGTCGAAGCCGCCGCCCAAGTGGTCCAGCAGGTAGTCGTCGGCGCCCAGGCGGATGTTGCGCGGCGGCGCGCCATGCGCCGGGCCGGCCGCGAACAGCGCATTGTCGTCGCCGCTGCTGTTGAGCACGGAGCCGGCATATTCATGCGGCCGCGAGGTGCGCCAGTGGTACAGCGGACCCACGAAGGCTTCGGACAGCGACAGCGACAGCACGGCGTCGCGCAGCAGCCGGAAGCCGCGCGTGGGCGGCGTCATGAAGCGGGTGCTCTTGCCGGCCTCGTCGATGATCTCGCGCGCCGCGCCGACCCGTTCGGCGCTGTAATTGGCCAGCAGGCTTTCGCCGGCCCAGCCGCGCGCCACGAAGCCCAGGTGCCAGCCGAGCGACTGCGCATCCTGGAAGGCGGTATTGGCGCCGCGCACGCCGAAGATGGGCAGCAGGTGCGCCGCATCGCCGGCGAACAGCACCCTGCCATGCCGATAGTCTGGCAGCGTCAGCGTGCGTGCCGAATAGACCGAGCACCAGTCCATTTCCCATGGCGCGCCGGCATGGCCAATCATCGCAAGCTGGGCGTCGATGCGCGCCTTCAATGATTCCGGCCGCAGCGCATCTTCCGGCGTTTCGCCGGGCGGCAGCTGGTAGTCCACGCGCCAGATCCCGTGCGGCTCGCGGTGCATCAGGATGGTGTTGCCGGGATTCCAGTCCGGGTCGAAATAGGCCAGCCGCTCGGTCGGCAGCGGCAGGTCGATGCGGATGTCGGCAATCACGAAATAGCCTTCGTAGGACGAGCCTTCCATCTGCAGGCCCAGCGCGGTGCGGACGCCGGAACGGCCGCCGTCGGCGGCGACCAGCCACTCGGCTTCCAGCGCATATGGCCCTTCCGGCGTGTCGATGGACAGGCCGACGACGCCATCGCCCTGTTCCAGCTGCACCAGCTTGTTTCCCCAGCGGAAATCGATCAGCGCATTCGCCTGGCAGGCATCGTGCAGGTACTCTTCCAGGTATTGCTGCTGGATGTTGAGCATCGGGTAGAAACGGTCGTCGGCATCATGCGGCGCTTCCATGCGGAACACCCGCTGGCCGCGGTAGTACGAATTGCCGGAGCGCCATGGCAGGCCGTTCTCGCTCATGCGCTGCGCCACGCCGACCTGCTGCAGGATCTCCATCGAGCGGCGGGTGAATACGATCGCACGGCTGCCCTGCGACACCTGCAGCTCGGACGACAGCACCACGGAGGGCACGCCGAGCCGCGCCAGTTCCAGCGCGGTGACCATGCCGGCCGGGCCGGCGCCGGCAATGACGACGCGCTTGCGCTGCTGGGCCTGATGCCGTGACGGCAGCCAGGGCTCGAATACCCGGTAAGGGTAGTAGATCGAAGAACGTGCTTCCTTGCTTGGTTGATGCATGATGATCTCCTCGTAGGCTTTGGACGGATGCAGGCGCCCGGCTATTGGCGTGCGGACGGGCGGCGGACGCCCTGGTCCAGCGGAAGCAGGAACACGAACAGCACGCCCGCAGCCATCAGCGCGGCGGCATACAGCAGGCCGGCCGTGAAGCTGTGGGTGGTGTCGCGCAGCCAGCCGACGACCAGCGGATTGAGCGCGGAGCCGATATTGCCGATCGCATTGATCACCGCGATGCCGAGCGCTCTTGCCTGCGGGCTGAGCGCCTGGTCCGGCGTGGTCCAGAAGATCGACATCGCGGTATAGGAACCGGCCGAGGCCAGGCACACGCCCAGCAGCTGCACCATGGGGCTGGCCGACATCGCGGTCAGCATCCAGCCGGCGGCCGCGGCCAGCATGGGCAGCGCGAGGTGCCAGCGGCGTTCCTGCCTGCGGTCCGAGCGGCGGCCCCAGACGATCATGGCCGCCACGGTGACGACCTGCGGTATCGCCGCCAGCAGGCCGACGGTCTGGTTGCTGGCATTGGCGCTGAAGCTCTTGACGATCAGCGGCGCCCATACCGCCACCATGGCCAGCGTATTGACCAGGCAGAAATAGGCCAGCGCAAACTTCAGCACGATGGGCGAGCACAGTTCGGCAAGCAGGCCCTTGCCCGCCGCGGCGGCAGGCGCGGCGGCGCCGGTCTGCAGGCTGCGCGCCAGCACTGCCTTTTCGTCGGCGGACAGCCATGCCGCCTGCTGCGGCTTGTCGTCCAGGTACCAGAACACCGCCAGGCCCAGCAGCACCGACGGCAGGCCCTCCAGCATGAACAGCCATTGCCACCCGGCCAGGTTCCAGGCGCCATCGAGCGAAAGAATGTAGCCCGACACCGCCGAGCCGATCGCCGCCGTGACCGGCATCGCAATCATGAACAGCGCATTGGCACGGGCCCGGTAGGCCGGCGGGAACCATAGCGTCAGGTAGACCAGCATGCCGGGCAGGAAGCCGGCTTCGGTGATGCCGACCAGCACCCGCAGCAGGTACAGCGTGCTGGCGTCGGTGGCGAACATGGTGGCGGTGGACGCGAGGCCCCAGGCGACCATGATCGCGCCTATCCAGCGCCGGGCGCCGAAGCGGGCCAGCGCCATGTTGCCCGGTATGCCGCAGGCGATATAGGCGATGTAGAACAGGGTGGTGGCCAGGCCGAACTGGGTGGACGTCAGGCCCAGGTCGCGCGTCATGGTCAGGCCGGCGAAGCCGATGTTGATGCGGTCGAGGAAGGAAAAGACGAACAGCAGGAAGATGAACCACAGCAGCCGCCGCGACACCTTGGCCACGACCTGCTGTTCTGCCTCATCGGCGCGGGATGCTTCTGTCCTGCCGGAAGCGGGAACGCTTTCCGGAAAGGCGGTGGTATGCGACATCGTGCAGTCTCCAGGAGGATTGAACGCGCAGGCACATGCGGTGCCTGCCCATCGCGCGGTTTCTTGTTGTTCGAGCGCTGAAGGCGAGTATAGGAAGGGTGAACGACGCGGCTGTCCCCATTTTGGGTACATGCCGGAGAGGCCGGCCTGGCCGGCCTTTCAGGGCGCTTCGGAGGACAGGCAGAGCGCGAACAATTGCCGCTGGCTGGAGATGCCGAGCCGTTGATAGGCGCGTTTCTGGTAGGTGGTGACACTGGCCGGCTTGATGCCGAGCAGCTCGCCGATGTCGGCAGCGGTGCGGCCTTCGAGCACGCCGCGGATCACATCGAGTTCGCGCTTGGGCAAGCCCGGGCAGAGCGTGCGTATGCGCGCCAGCATCAGTTGCGGAATGCCGAGCTGGGCCTGTCCATGCAGCGCGTAGTGGTGCCTGGCCGCATGCCCGATCAGCGGCGCCAGCGCTTCGATCAGCGCGATCTCGCCGGGCTGGAAATTCGCATGATCGCTGTCCCGGTACAGGTTGACCGACAGCCAGATCTCATCGGCCGGCTGCAGCAGCAAGGCCAGGCGGTCGCTGACATGCGGATGCCGGTAGCAGGCGGCGCGATAGGCTTCATGCGCGATGTCCTCGCTGGACTGGCGGTGCATCAGCAGCGCGGCCGGCGCCGCGCCCGCCGCGCCCGTGACGATCTTCTGGTTGCCGTCGAGCGCATAGAACAGCCGGGAATAGGTTTCCGCGACATTGTGCAGGAAGCGCCCGCCCCTGTGGTCCGCCACCGACACCGTGCGCGGACGGTTGCCGAATTCATAGGCAAAGATGGTGCACTGGGAAATCTGCGCGACCGAGCCCAGCGTCTTCAGCACCTCGGTGGCGAAGGAGGTCGCATCGGCCTGGCCGACCGCGGCCATCAGGCTGGTGACGCGCGACAGGTCGAGCTGGCCGGCGGGCCGGGCTCTATCGAGGCTCCAGTAGCGCATGGCGGAAGGAGGGTGAACGGTGGGAATGGCTGAAGAGGCTAGCACCACGGCCGGTGGGGGTCAACAAGGCAGCGGCCGGCGCGCCCGGCTGCGCTCAGGCTGCTGCGGAGCGCCGCGCCGGGCCTTCCGCCCTCTTTCGTCCGGCGCTGCTGCCACACTGAAAATATTGCAGGCCGCAGCCGCTTTTTACACGGGCAGCAAGTCTTCCGCCGGCACTTCCAGCACCCGGAATGCCGGCTGGCCGGGGTAGGAGCGGTGCAGCAGCGGCCGGGCGACGTTGAACACCGGAATGTTATTGACGGTGCGCCCCTCCGGCGTGCCGCGGTGCGCATGGCCATGCACCACGTAATCGACCGGGTAATGGATCAGCGGATCTTCCAGCCGGCTGGTGCCGAGGAAGGGAAAGATCTCCGGCGGCTCGCCCTGCACGGTGCCGACGATGGGCGAGTAATGCAGCATCGCGATGCGGTGCCGGGTGCGCAGCTTGGCCAGCGCCGTTTCCAGCTTCATCACTTCCTGCAGCGCTTCATTGACGAAGGCCTTGATCGACGCCTCGCCCCACGGCCCGAGCGCGCTGCGGCCGAATCCGCCGGCGAACCCCTTCGCGCCGGCAATGCCCACGCCGTGGATCTCGCAGGCTTCGCCGTCGAGCATGCGCACGCCGGCTTCGGTCAAAATGCGCCTGACCTGGTCCGGATCGCCCGATTCATAGTCATGGTTGCCCAGCACGGCGATCACCGGGATGCGGGTGTGGGCAAGCTCCTCGGCCAGCACATGGGCTTCCTCGGCCAGGCCGTAGTCGGTCAGGTCGCCGCACAGCAGCAGCGCGTCGGCCGCTTCGCCGGCCTGGGAAAAGAATTCGCGCAGGCTGCCCGCCGAGTCCTTGGTGCAATGCAGGTCGCCCACTGCGGCGAAACGGATCTTGTCCTTTGAAACCACGACATCCTCCTTGCTGATTGTTGAATGGTTAACACTGTTCATGCAGGACAGACCGCATTGCGTGGCATAAGTTTTGCTGACTTTCAATGCCAGACCACCATGCCAAGGCCGCCATGAACCTTACCGACCCGATCCCGGCACACGTTGCGACGGAAGAACCGGATGCTGCCGTCGCCGCGTTCTACCGCGATGTCCTGCTCCGGCTCAATGCAGCATCCGTGCCATACCTGGTGGGAGGCACCTATGCCTTCAACCGCTACACCGGCATCAACCGGCCGACCAAGGACCTCGACCTGTTCATCCGGCGCGGCGACTTCGATCGGGTCAGCGAGGTGTTCCAGGCGGCGGGATACCGTTGCGAACTGACCTTCCCGCACTGGCTGGGAAAGATCCACCTCGACGGGAACTACATTGACCTGATCTTCAGTTCCGGCAATGCGGTGGCCCATGTCGACGATGCCTGGTTCGAATTCGCCGCCGATGCCCAGGTGCTGGGCCTGCCGGCGCGGATCTCGCCGATCGAGGAAATGATCTGGTCCAAGGCCTTCATCATGGAGAAGGAACGCTTCGACGGCGCCGACATTGCCCACCTGATCCAGGCCTGCAGCGAGCGCATCGACTGGCCGCGCCTCGTGCGGCGCTTCGGCGAACACTGGCGGGTGCTGCTGTCGCACCTGATCCTGTTCGGCTTTGCCTATCCCGCCCAGCGCGACCTGGTGCCGGTGGGCGTGATGGACGAGCTGATCCGCCGCCTGAACTACGAAACCCACGCGCCGCCGCCCGCCACCGACCTGTGCCTGGGCACCCTGCTGTCGCGCGAACAATACCTGAATGACATCCACCGGCAGGGCCTGCAGGACGCCAGGGTGCAGCCGGTGGGCAACATGACGCCGGAGGACACGGCCAGCTGGACCCGCGCCATCGCCGACGACCACGAGCCGGAAGCGTAGGACTGCGGGCGGAACAGCGGCCGGCGGCCGGCTGCCGCTGAAGGGCGCTGCCGCCGATCCGTCGGTGCAATACCCCGAAGGGGCATTGCACCGGGCCGCCGGTCCACGGAAGCGCAAAACGGCGGCATGCCCTTCGGGTATGCCGCCCTACGCCGACCCGCTTCGGCAAAACCCTGTGGACGACCTGTGCATGGGCCGAAGGGACTTGCTGTGGATTGTCCGCTGGAAAAACTTGTGGACGGCCGCGCAGCGGGTTTTTGAGCAGGTCGGATTCTTTCCATGAAATCAGTAGCTTGGCAATTTGCGCCCATAGATATCCACAGGCTTGTTCACGGTTTTTGTGCGTAACTTTTGCTGATTTTTCGAGCAGCGGTGCGAATTTCTTTAGTGAGTCCGGCGAGGATTGGCGCGCATGCCTATAATCTGCGTTCCCGGCTTTATAAAAAATCTACAGAACCTACAGCGAACCAAGAGGAAAGAGACACCATGACTTATCCCAATACCCAGCTCATGATCGGTGGCCAATGGCAGGATGCGGCGGACGGCCGCACGCTCGCCGTCGTCAATCCGGCCACCGGCAGCGAGATCGGCCGCGTTGCCCACGCCGGCATTGCCGACCTGGACCGCGCGCTGGAAGCGGCGCAGAAAGGTTTTGAAGCCTGGCGCGATGTGTCGGCCGCCGAGCGTTCCAAGACGATGCGCCGCGCCGCCGCGCTGATGCGCGAGCGCGCAGGCGAGATCGCAAAAATCCTGACCCAGGAGCAGGGCAAGCCGCTGGCCGAAGCCAAGGTCGAGGCGATGGCTTCTGCCGACATCATCGAATGGGCCGCCGAAGAAGGCCTGCGCGTCTACGGCCGCATCGTCCAGTCGCGCAACCTGGCGGTGCGCCAGATGGTGCTGAAGGACCCGGTCGGCCCGGTCGCGGCCTTCACGCCGTGGAACTTCCCGATCAACCAGGCGGTGCGCAAGATCGCCGCGGCGCTCGCCACCGGCTGCTCTATCATCGTGAAAGCGCCGGAAGAAACCCCGGCATCGCCGGCCGCGCTGGTGCAGGCCTTCATCGACGCCGGCCTGCCGCCGGGCGTGGTGGGCCTGGTGTTCGGCAATCCGGCTGAAATCTCGGAATACCTGATCGCCCATCCCGTCATCCGCAAGATCACCTTCACCGGCTCGACCCCGGTCGGCAAGCAGCTGGCCGCGCTGGCGGGCAGGCACATGAAGCGCGTCACGATGGAACTGGGCGGCCATGCGCCCGTGATCGTGGCCGAGGATGCCGACGTGAACCTGGCGGTCAAGGCCGCCGGCGGCGCCAAGTTCCGCAATGCCGGCCAGGTCTGCATCTCCCCGACCCGTTTCCTCGTGCATGAAAGCCTGCGCAATGACTTCGCCGCGGCGCTGGCCAAGTATGCGCAGGGCCTGAAGGTGGGCGAAGGCAGCGGCGAGGGCATCCAGATGGGCCCGCTGGCCAACAGCCGCCGCCTGACCGCGATGGCCGACTTCGCGCGCGACGCCGTCGAGCGCGGCGCCTCCATCGTGGCCGGCGGCGAACGCATCGGCGAGGTCGGCAACTTCTATGCGCCGACCATCCTGAACGACGTGCCGCTGGACGCCAAGGTGTTCAACGAGGAGCCGTTCGGACCGATGGCCGCGATACGTCCCTTCAACACGCTGGAAGAAGCGATCGCCGAAGCCAACCGCCTGCCCTTCGGCCTGGCCGGCTATGCCTTCACAAGCTCGCTGAAGAATGCGCACCTGCTGTCGCAGCGCCTGGAAGTCGGCATGCTGTGGATCAACCAGCCGGCCGCGCCCTGGCCTGAAATGCCGTTCGGCGGCATCAAGGATTCCGGCTACGGCTCCGAGGGCGGACCGGAAGCGCTGGAAGCGTATCTCAACACCCGCTCCATTTCCATCATGAACGTGTAAGGACGCCTGCCGGCCCGCCCGTGCGGGCCGGCAGCGGCCCCGGCCATGAAACTGATACAACTCTTCCTGCCGGTCTACGACCGGCACGGCCAACCCTTTCCCAGGGCATTCTTCGACCAGGCACGCAGCGAGCTCACAGAGCGCTTTGGCGGCGTCACCGCCTTCCTGCGCTCCCCGGCGGTGGGTGCGTGGCAGGAGCCCGGCGGCGCAGTATGCCGCGACGACGTCTACCTGTATGAAGTGCTGGCCGATGCGCTGGACCGCGTCTGGTGGCAAGCCTACCGCGCCCGCCTGGAACGGCAGTTCAGCCAGGACGTTATCCTGGTGCGGGTGAGCGACACCGAGGTGCTCTAAGCCCCCCGCTTGCGCAGCCGGCGCAGCACGGCGCCGATATCGTCCAGCATCGGCACCAGGGCCAGGCCGGAGAGGATCAGCGCCAGCGGCACGGTGGACAGGTAGCCGGCATGCTTGAAGCCGAGCGCGCCGCTGATGCCGCCGACGAAGAAGGCCAGCAGCAGCAGCGTCAGCAGCTTGAGCCGGCTGCGGTCGGCCAGCACCCTGGGCCGGTCCGGCCGCTCATGCATGTTCCAGTAAAACAGCTTGCCGAGCTCGACGCCGATGTCGGTGATGGTGCCGGTCAGGTGGGTGGTCCGTATCTCGGCCTTGGAGATCTTGGTGATCAGCGCATTCTGCAGGCCCATGATGAAGCACAGCAGCATCACTGTCGCCGGAATGAACAGCCCTTCTATCGTCGACAGCCGCGCGCCCAGCAGGCCAAAGCCCAGCAGCAGCAGCGCCTCGATCAGCAGCGGCAGCGCGTACTCGCTGTACAGGCCGCGCCGGCGCGCATAGTTCACCAGGATCGCGGTGAACGCGGCGCCAGACAGGAAGGACAGCAGCGCGCCGGCGCCGGCCAGCACCGGGCCATAGCTGCCCAGCACCAGGCTGTCGGCCATGGCCGACACGATGCCTGTCATGTGCGAGGTGTACTGATGCACCGCGAGGAAGCCGCCGGCATTGGTGGCGCCGGCCACGAAGGCCAGGGCAATGCCCAGGTGCCAGTTCGCCTGCCTGGTGCGTTGGGGTGCGGTAAGCCTTCTTGCGTAATGGATTGGCACTGACTGGCCCTGTCATCAAGAGTCGCGGTGAGACTGCGGTTATATTACTTGACGTAACCCTTTTCCCAACAGGCATGCATGTCTACCCAGATCAAACGCAGTGACCCGATGAGCCCGACCGTCGTTAACGCATCCCCTCTTCCACGATGAATTATCTTTTGCTCAAACATCTGCACATGAGCTGCGCCGCGCTGAGCGGCGCGCTGTTCCTGCTGCGCGGCCTGTGGATGCTGCAGGACTCGCCGCGGCTCCGCCAGCGCTGGGTGCGCACGCTGCCGCACCTGATCGATACCGTGCTGCTGGCCAGCGCGGTGGCGCTGGCGGTCTGGAGCGCGCAGTATCCGCTGGCCCAGCCATGGCTCACGGCCAAGGTCTGCGCATTGCTGCTGTATATCGTGCTGGGTTCGGTGGCGCTGAAGCGCGGACGCAGCAATGGCATCCGGGCCGCCGCGTTCCTGGCGGCGCTGGCCACCTTTGCCTACATCGTGGCGGTGGCGCTGAGCAAGACTCCCTTTCCGCTAGCCTGATCAGCCGGCGGCGCCGGCCTCGGCCGATTCCAGCAGCGACAGCACCTCGCCAGCCCATTGCAGCCAGCTGCGCTCGGCCACGATGCCGGCGCGCAGCACCGCATGCCGCAGCTGCTGCGACTTGGAAAGGGACGGCGCGCCGAAATCGCGCTGCTCGATGCCGAGATAGGTATCGAGCTTGGCCTGGTGCTCGGCGATCATGCGCCGCAGCGCCCGGTCCAGGCCATGCGGGCCGATCACGGCCTCGGCCCGCATCTTGATCAGCAGGGCGCGGTCGGCATTGCTGTCGGTTTCCGGCTGCGCCACCCAGCGCGCCAGTTCCGCCCGGCCCGCCTCCAGCACCTGATACAGCCGCCGGCGACGCTTGCCGGCGTCGTTGTCGTCCGTCGCCACGATCCAGCCGGCATCGGCCATCCGGCCCAGTTCGCGGTAGATCTGCTGATGGCTGGCATGCCAGAAATAGCCCATGGACTTGTCGAAGCGCCGAGCAAGGTCGTAACCGGTGGACGGCTTTTCAAGCAGCGAGGTCAGCAGGGCATGTTGGATCGACATAGCCGGTATTTTAACGGCTGGCCCGGGCAAGCTGCGAAACTTTATGCAACCAGTTGCATAGCCGATTTGGCTTTGCTATGCTTTATGCAACCAGTTGCGTATTGATGCAGCAGCATTCCGCGACGACGGCGGAAAAGACCAAGGAGACCGAAATGAAAGCGAATCAACTGTCCGACGCCGCGCAGCGCACGCTGGCCGCCTGGCACCAGATACTGGAACGCAATGCAATGGAGGAACTCGACCCGCTGCTGTCGGAGCGCATCGTGTTCCGCTCGCCGGTGGCGCACACGCCCTATCCCGGCAAGGCCGCCATCCGCCTGGTGCTCAAGACCGTCAACACCGTATTCGAGAATTTTCACTATCACCGCAGCTTCGTCAGCGAGGACGGCCACAGCATCGTGCTGGAATTCAGCGCCGAGGTCAGCGGCAAGGCGTTGAAGGGCATCGACATGCTGCGCTTCGACGACCAGGGCCTGATCGAGGAATTCGAGGTGATGGTGCGCCCGATGAGCGGCCTGCAGGCGCTGGCGGCGAAGATGGGTGCGCAGCTGTCGTCGTCCACCGCCACGCTCAAGGGCAACAGCATTCCCGGCTGAATACCGAAACACCTACTTCAACCATTTCCCACCCGGAGCCATCATGTCACTGCCACCCATCCTCGAAGGCCGCCTCTCGCTGCCCATGATCTGTTCGCCGCTGTTCATCATTTCCAACCCGGACCTGGTCATTGCCCAGTGCAAGGCCGGCGTGGTCGGCTCCTTCCCCGCGCTGAATGCGCGGCCCGAACCGGCGCTGGAGCAGTGGCTGGAGCGCATTACCAGCGAGCTGGCCGAACACAATGCCCGCCACCCGGACCGGCCGGCGGCGCCGTTCGCGGTGAACCAGATCGTCCACAAGTCCAATGACAGGCTGGAGCGCGACCTGGAGCTGTGCGCAAAGTACAAGGTGCCCATCACCATCACGTCTCTCGGCGCGCGCGAGGACGTGAACCGCTCGGTGCATTCCTACGGCGGCATCGTGCTGCATGACGTGATCGACAACGCCTTTGCCAAGAAGGCGATCGACAAGGGCGCGGACGGCCTGATCGCGGTGGCTTCCGGCGCCGGCGGCCATGCCGGCCGGCTCTCGCCATTCGCGCTGCTGCACGAGATCCGGGAATGGTTCGACGGCCCGCTGGCCTTGTCGGGCGCCATTGCCAGCGGCAACGCCATCCTCGCCGCGCAAGCCGCCGGCGCCGACCTGGCCTATATCGGGTCGGCCTTCATCGCCACCGCCGAAGCCAATGCCGACGAGCGCTACAAGCAGATGATCGTCGACAGCAGCGCGGCCGACATCGTCTATTCCAACCTGTTTACCGGCGTGCATGGCAACTACCTGCGCCAGAGCATCGTCAATGCCGGCCTGGACCCGGAGGCATTGCCGCAATCCGATCCGTCGAAGATGAACTTCGGCTCCGGCGGCGGCAGCAAGGCCAAGGCCTGGCGCGACATCTGGGGCGCCGGCCAGGGCGTGGGCGCGATCAAGCGCGTGGTGCCGGCCGCCGAGCTGGTGGCCCGTTTCGCCGACGAGTACCAGGCCGCGCGCCACCGGCTCAACCTCGCCATTGCACCGGCGGCCGGCAGCGCCAGGCCGCAGGCTGTAAGCGCCTGACCGGCGGGATCAGCGGACGAAGACGCGGCGTCTCAGCAGCAGACCGAGCCAGCCAAGCAAGCCGGCGCCCAGCAGGGCCGGCATTGGCGGCTCTGGCACGCCGTGGGCATCATCCCCATCCCGTGCCTCGCGCACCAGCCAGTGCGTCTGAGGGCTGTCGAGCCGGACGCCAAACAGCTGGCTGTCGTATTCGACTGGAAACTGGGCGCCGGGGTAATAGTAGAAGCGCGCGCCAAAGGTGGCGGCGTAATCGTCAATCCAGCCGAATTGCCTGCTCTGCTCTGGCGAAAACACGGAATACAGCGACCATTCCGTAAAGCCGGTGCCGAACAGGTTGAGGAAGGCCCGGACCCGCGCCTCGTCCGTCGAGGCCGAAAAATCGCCGCAGCCGAATCCGGTCTGCGGCTTCAGCAAGCCGCAGCTGAATTCATCCTGCGTGGAATAGCGGAACCCTTCGAACATCCCACCGGGCGCCATGGCGGCACGGACCTGATTGACGGAGAGATTGCGCGTGTACGGCAGCTTCAGCCATTCAAGACCGGAGCTGGTGTCCTGCACCGTACTGGCCGGACCCAACGCAGAAGCGACTTCAATCAGTGCCGCGTGGGCAGTGCCAAGGGACAGAAGGAACGCGGCCAACAGCGTGAACAGCGCTTTCATGGTTTTTTTTCCTCAAACATGGCCGCCGAACGGCGGCGCGACCCGAAAATGGTCCGGCAGGCAAACCCAGACGGCTCTGATCAATGGCAAACATGGGAGACCCCGCCGCGGGCAATCATCCACGCACTGCGTCGGATCAAGGCGCGGGCTTGCATGGGCCCAGCAGGTGAGGCTTTCTCGCCACGGCCGCAGCCAGTACACTGCTGCGCACACACCGATAAACTCACGAGGAGAACACATGGCTAGCATCGGATTCATCGGGCTGGGCGTCATGGGCGCACCGATGGCATTGAACCTGCAGAACGGCGGACACCAGCTGTTCGTGCATACCCGCACCCGGCGCGAACCGGATCCGCTGGATGGCAAGGCCAGCTATTGCGCATCCGCCGCCGAGGTGGCGCGCCAGGCCGAGATCATTTTCCTGATGCTGCCCGACACGCCGGACGTGCAGAAAGTGCTGTTCGACGAGCAAGGCGTGGCAGCCGGACTGTCGGCCGGCAAGGTGGTGGTCGACATGAGCTCGATCTCGCCGATCGACACCAAGGCTTTCGCGGAACGCATCAATGCCCTCGGCTGCGCCTATCTCGACGCGCCGGTGTCGGGCGGCGAGGTCGGCGCCAAGGCGGCTTCGCTGACCATCATGGTTGGCGGCCCGGACGATGCCTTCGAGCGGGTGCGTCCCCTGTTCGAGCTGATGGGCAGGAACATCACGCTGGTCGGGGGCAACGGCGCCGGCCAGACCACCAAGGTCGCCAACCAGATCATCGTGGCGCTGACCATCGAGGCCGTCAGCGAAGCGCTGCTGTTCGCTTCCAAGGCGGGCGCCGACCCGGCCAAGGTGCGCCAGGCGCTGATGGGCGGCTTCGCCTCGTCGCGCATCCTCGAAGTGCATGGCGAGCGCATGATCAAGCGCACCTTCAATCCGGGCTTCCGGATCGACCTGCACCAGAAGGACCTGAACCTGGCGCTGCAGGGCGCACGGGCGCTGGGCGTGGCGCTGCCCAACACCGCCACCGCGCAGGAACTCTTCAACACCTGCGCCGCCAACGGCATGGGCCGTCTCGACCATTCAGCGCTGTGCCGGGCGCTGGAACTGATGGCCAACCATCCGATTGCGCCTGACGCGCCATCGCAATGAGCGCGCCGGCGAAGCAGCAGCCATCCCGGCCAGCCATGCCCGACGGCAGCCCGCGCGCGGTGCTGGTCACCGGCGGCGGCCGCGGCATCGGCGCCGCTGTGTGCCGCCTGGCTGCCCGGCGGGGCTATGCGGTGGCCATCAACTACCTGCATGACGAGCAGGCCGCGCGCCGGCTTGCCGACGAGATCGCTGCCGCCGGCGGCACCGTTTGCCTGGCGCAGGGAGATGTCGGCGGGCAGGCCGATGTCGAGCGCATGTTCGACACCGCGCAGGCACATCTGGGCTCCTTGTTCGGGCTGATCAACAATGCCGGCATCACCGGCCGCCTGGGCCGTTTCGCCGATGCCGACCCGGCATCGATCGAGCAGGTGTTCCGCACCAATGTGCTGGGCACGATGCACTGCAGCCGCGCCGCCCTGAAGCGCTTCCGTGATGCCGGCACCCATGGCGTGATCGTCAACCTGTCGTCGATCGCGGCCGTTACCGCCAGCCCGAATGAGTATGTGCATTACGCCGCCAGCAAGAGCGCGGTGGAGACCTTCACGCTGGGCCTGGCGCGCGAGGTCGCCGCGAACGGCATCCGCGTCTGCGCGGTCGCGCCCGGCTCGACGCTGACCGGCATCCACGCGGCCGCCGGCGAACCCGACCGGCCGCTGCGGGTAGCGCCCAAGATCCCGATGGGCAGGCTGGCCACGCCGGAAGAGATTGCGGCGCCGGTGGTGTGGCTGCTGTCGGATGAGGCTTCCTACATGACCGGGGCGGTGGTGCGCTGCGCGGGAGGGCTGTAGAGGGAAGGCAGCCGCTTCTGTAGGGTGCAATACCCGAAGGGCATTGCACCATGCGTCGCAGACCGGCATCGCAATGGCAGCCGGCTTCCCCGATCGACCAATGGTGCAATGCCCCTTCGGGGTATTGCACCCTACTGACGCCGCACCTTGTCCGCTTCAGGCCTGGCCGCCACGGCACGCCTGACGCGGCCTTGAACGGCAACGGCAAAGGCAGCCGCTTCTGTAGGGTGCAATACCCGAAGGGCATTGCACCATGCGTCGCAGACTGGCATAGCAATGGCGGCCGGCTTCCCCGATCGACCGCTGGTGCAATGCCCCTCCGGGGTATTGCACCCTACTGACGCCGCACCTTGTCCGCTTCAGGCCTGGCCGCCATGGCACGCCTGACGCGGCCTTGAACGGCAACGGCTATCCTCCCTGCTTCAGCTCAACCGTATCTACATCAGCCTGCCAAGACCCCGCCTGACTCCTTCCGGCACTTTTTGACCTGGGTCAACCGCGCCGCCCCCTTCTTTCCTAACATGGCCGCACGCCCCGCCGGCCGCAAGCCGCGACCGGCCCGAACCTGCAAGGAGAGTCAAGCGATGCGTACCATGAAAGCAGCGGTATTCAAGGGCCCAGGACGGATCGTCCTGGAAGAAAAGCCGATTCCCGCGCCAGGCGCGGGCGAGGCGCTGGTGAAGATCACCACCACGACCATCTGCGGCACCGACGTGCATATCCTCAAGGGCGAATATCCGGTGGCGCAGGGCTTGACGATAGGCCATGAGCCGGTCGGCGTGATCGAGGCGCTCGGTCCGGGCGTGACGGGCTATGCGGTCGGGCAGCGCGTGGTGGCCGGCGCCATCACGCCATGCGGCCAGTGCCATACCTGCCTCGATGGCCACCCGTCGCAATGCGGCGGCAAGGCCATGGGCGGCTGGCGCTTCGGCAATACCATCGACGGCGCCCAGGCCGAATACCTGCTGGTGCCCAATGCCATGGCGAATCTCGAAGTGATACCCGATGGCCTGACCGATGAGGAAGTGCTGATGTGCCCGGATATCATGAGCACCGGCTTCGGCGGCGCCGAAAGCGGCGGAATACGGATAGGCGACACCGTGGTGGTGTTTGCGCAGGGGCCGATTGGCCTGTGCGCCACCGCCGGCGCGAAGTTGAAGGGCGCCAGCCGCATCATCGTGGTCGACGGCGTGCCGGCGCGGCTGGCAATGGCCAGGCGCCTCGGCGCCGATATCGTGGTGGATTACACCAAGGTCAACCCGGTCGACGAGATCATGCGGCTCACCCATGGCCAGGGAGCCGACGTGGCGATCGAGGCGCTGGGCACGCAACAGACGTTCGAAAGCTGCCTGCGGGTGCTGAAGCCGGGCGGCACGCTGTCGAGCCTCGGCGTGTATTCCGGCAAGCTGTCGCTGCCGCTGGATGCCTTTGCCGCCGGCCTGGGCGACCACAAGATCATCACCACGCTCTGCCCCGGCGGCAAGGAACGCATGCGCCGGCTGATGAACGTGGTCGCCTCCGGCCGCGTCGACCTGAAGCCCATGGTCACGCACCGCTTCCGGCTGGACCAGATCGAACAGGCTTACGAGCTGTTTGCCAATCAGCGCGACGGCGTGCTGAAGGTGGCGATCACGCCCTGATGCAGATGGCGAGCCGCGGCGCCTACTTCGCCGCCGCCACCGGCAGGCCGGCCAGGTAGTCTGCCAGCACGTCGATGTCGTCCGGCGTCAGCGCCTGGGCGGCGGAGGTCATCACGCCATCCATCTCGCCGCGGGTCGATGCCTTGAAGCTGGCAAGCTGGGCCCGCAGGTAGTCCTTGTGCTGCCCGGCCAGGCGCGGGATGTGCTGCTGGCCCATCAGGTTGGCCGCATGGCAGGCAACGCAATTGTTCTGCACCGACAGCTGCCTGCCTTTCTCGACATTGGCCGGCGCGGTCTTGTGCTGCGTGGCCGGGGCCGGCTGTGCCGCATAGTAGGCGGCGAGGTCGTTCATGTCGGCATTGCTGAGCTTGGCCGCCATCGGCGACATGATCTCGTTCTGCCGCTTGCCTTCGCGGAACTGGTACAGCGCCGAGACGATGAACTGCTTGGGCTGGCCCGACAGCGACGGGAAGGCGGGGCTGGTCGAATTGCCGTTCTCGCCATGGCAGGCCGCGCAGGCCTGGGCCTTGGCGCGGCCTTCCTCGGCGCCGGCCACGGCCTGGCCGGCATGGGCTGACAGCAGGAGCGCGGCGGCCCAGGCCGCCGCGCCCGCCCGCCTGGACAACAGGGAGCGGGACATCGTCATTTCTTGTAGCTCACGCGGTAGATGATGCCGTTATAGTCGTCCGACACCAGCAGCGAGCCATCGGCCATCTGCAGCACGTCGGCCGGCCGGCCCCACATCGGCGGGTCGGCCTTCTCGTCGGTCATGAAGCCTTCCAGGAAGGGCTCGGACTTGGCATTGCCCTTGCCGTCCATGGTCACGCGCACCACGTTGTAGCCCTGCTTCGTCGTTCGGTTCCAGGAGCCGTGCTGGGCAATGAAGACGTTGTTGGCATAGGTGGCCGGGAACATCTTGCCGGTGTAGAAGCGCATGCCCAGCGGCGCCACGTGAGCGCCGAGGTTGAGCTTGGGCTTGGTGAAGTCGGCGCAGGAGCGGTTCTTGCCATATTGCGGATCAAGGAAATCGCCCTGGAAGCAATAGGGGAAGCCGAAATGCTCGCCCTGCTTGCTCACCACGTTGAGCTCGTCGGAGGGCATGTCGTCGCCGATCCAGTCGCGCGCATGCTCGGTGAACCACAGCTGCTTGGTCTTGGGATGGAAGGCCATGCCAACGCTGTTGCGCACGCCCTGCGCATAGTTTTCCAGCACGCCGGTCTTCGGGTCGACCCGCATGATGACCGCTTCCATATAGGTCGGCATCGTGATGTTCTGCGGCGAGCCGATATTGAAGTAGAGCTTGCCGTCCGGCCCCATCGCCAGGTACTTCCAGAAGTGGCCCGGCTGCTTGTGCGGGTCGAGGTTGTCCACCACCACCACCGCCTGCGGCGGGCTGTCGAGCTGGCTCTCGATGTTGTCGTAGCGGGTGATGCGGTGACGTTCGGCCACATACAGCGTGCCCTTGTCGAACACCACGCCGTTGGGGCTGTTCATGCCCTTGAACAGGGTCTTGACCTCGCGCTTGCCGTCCTTGTCGACGATCGCATACACATTCGACAGGTTGCGGTTGCTGACGAATACCGTGCCCTTGTCGCCCAGTGCCAGCGAGCGCGCCTCGGGCACGCCTTCGGCCCAGACCTCCACCTTGAAGCCGGCCGGCACCTTGAGCTTGTCGATCGGCAGTTCGCTGGCGGCGCGGCCGGTCATGTGCGGGGCAAAAGGATGCAGCGGCGAGCTGGCCTGCCCCTCCGCCATGCCCTGCTTCCAGGCCGGCGCCGGCGCGGCGGCGGGGGTGGCGGCCGGTGCAGCGGCGGGGGCGGCGGCCGGTGCGGCCGCGGGAGCGGCTGCCTGCTGCGCCATTGCGGCGGGTCCGAACACAATGGCGGCGCAGAGCGCGCTCAGCTTCCATGCATGATTCATGCGGGTTCTCCTCTTCTTCTGGTTGTGCGCCCGATACCGGGCTGGTGGTTGAATAGCTTCAATACATCGTCCATGCGCTGCAGCGCAGCCTGCAAGGGCGTGGCAAGAAAGGGGGTGATGGAAATGTCTCCGTGCCTGTACTTTTGATTGTGCGGTCGATTATACGGAGAAGTACAACGCCTTGCCCAGCCCACTGGCGTGCCGCATGTCCAGGCGCAAGACCCGCTTCGGGACGGACCATGATTGCTGTAGACTCGCGCCACGAGCAACCGGAAAGCAGCAGAGGAAGCATGACCGAGAATGGCCCCGATACCCGCGCCGCGCGCGACAGGCTGCTGTGGCAGGTGACGCAGGGCAGCGAGCTCCCGGCGCTTGGGGCGTCGGTGTCGGAAGTGGTACGCATGGCGTCGGCGGAAGATGACTCGGTGCGCGAACTGGCGTCCTTCCTGCTCAACGACGTGGCCCTGACGCAGAAGATGCTGCGTCTTGCCAATACCGCCTCTTACCGGACCGCTGGCGGCATGCCGGTCACAACGATATCGCGCGCGATCTTCCTGCTCGGCTTCGAGACAGTCAAGACCAGCGCGCTGGCGATGCTGCTGGTCGATGGCATGAAGGGCAGAAAAGGCCAGAGCGTGCGCAACGAGCTGTCGCTGGCGCTGTGCGCCAGCGTCTTCGGCCGCGCGATGGCGCGCCGCGCGCCGTTCAAGGATGCCGAGGAAGCGGCGGTCGCTGCGCTGTTCAAGAACCTGGGGCGGGTATTGGTGGCCGCGCACGATCACCTGCTTTACGGCCGCATCGCCGAGCTGGCGGAGAGCGCCGGCCTGTCGCAGTCGCAGTCATCGGCCCGCATTCTCGGCTGCAGTTTCGACGACCTGACCGAGACGGCGCTGCGTTCCTGGAACATGCCCGATTCCATCGTCCACGCCCTGGCGCCGCTGCCGGCCGGCATGCTCAAGCCGGCCAGGAGCCGCGCCGAGTGGATGCAGCAGGTGGCTGGGTTCAGCGCAAGCATGGCCGCCCTGCTGCCGCGCATGACCGATCCCGGCAAGGATGCCGACAGCCGCGCCGTGCTGGCCCGTTACGGCGCGGCGCTGAACCTCGATGCCCAGGGCATGGCCGAGCTGGTTCAGGCAGTCGCCACGGAAGCCCGCGCGCTGAGGCTCAATGCCGACATCGTCTTCAAGGAAGATGCCATCGCCGAGCCAGTCCCTGTCCCGGTCGCGCCGCAGTCCGTGGCCAGGGCCGACCCCCTGGCGGAGTTCCTGATGGCCGGCGACAGCGCCGCGCCGTCCGCAGAGCGCCATCCGAGCGGCAAGCCGGTGCAGGCGCGCGAGCTGCTGATGGCAGGTGCCCAGTCCATGTCCGAGATGATCGCCAGCGGCGCGGGCAATATCAACGACCTGATGTTCCTGGCCTTGGAAACCCTTTACGCCGGCATGGGATTTCGCTACGCCACGGTCTGTCTGCGCGACATGCAGACCGGCCTGTACAAATCGCGCCTGGCGCTGGGCACGGCAACGCCGAGGCTGCAGAGGCATTTTGCCTTTGCCGCAAGCGGCAACAAGGACCTGTTCTTCCTGTCGATGCAGAACAATGCCGACCTGCTGATCTCGGACGCGTCGACGATGAAGATCGCATCGCTGCTGCCGGTCTGGCACAGGACCATGCTCCCGGAAGCGCGCAGCTTCATCATCCTGCCGCTGGTGGTCAAGGGCGCGCCGGTCGGCTACTTCTACGCGGACCGCACCGTTACCGCGCCTGAGGGCATCACGCCCGAGGAAACCTCGCTGCTCAGGATGATCAAGTCACAGGTCATTGCGCGCATGGCTGCGCGCGTGCCATGAGCGCGGGGCTCTTGCTTCATGTGAGGCAGGAGAAGGTGGTTATGACATCGGGGAAGCGCTGTGGTCCTGATGGCCCGGCAAAGGATTTCGCCCGTTGACTTGATGCGGGTGGCGCTGTCGCCAGGTCAGCGGATGGAGGCCAGGTCAGCAGCTGACGTCGCAGTCAAGTCCCGTTGAATGCACCGTGTCAGCGGTGTCCGGAGCGCGAGAAGGTGCGAGGTCGGCAAGGGCGCAATATCCCGAAGGGGCATTGCGCCATGGGCAGTTGAACAACAGGAAAATACCGCGCCTTGCAGTGATCACCGGTTCGGTGGAATGCCCCTTCGGGGTATTCCACCCTACGCCATTTTGACTCCACAGCCGCCGCGACCGCGCCAGCTCCAATCCTGGCAGGGTGCAATCCCCGAAGTGTCATTGCACCGACGGCCGCGCGGACGCCGCACGACAATGCTGCTGCGGGCTGCGACGCATGGCGCAATGCCCTGCGGGTATTGCGCCCCACCGAATCGGCGGGCGACGCATCGCCCACTTCTGTCCTATACCGCTCGCGGCGCAGTTTCCTGCTTCAGCATCGCCGCATTCACCACATGCACCGGCGTGCCCGCCGCAAAAGCCAGGATCTGCTCGAACACCTTCTCGAACCCAAACTCGTAGGCATCCCGCTCGACATAGCCCAGGTGCGGCGTGCACAGCGCATTTGGCAGCGCCAGCAATGGATGGTCCGCGCCCACCGGCTCATGCTCGTACACGTCCACCGCGGCGCGGCCCGGCCGTCCTGCCCGCAGCGCCGCTTCCAGCGCACCGGCGGCAATCAGCCCGGCACGGCTGGTATTGACGATCAGCGCGTCGGGCTTCATCAGGGCCAGGTGTCCGGCAGTGACGATGCCGCGCGTGGCATCGGTCAGCCGGACATGCAGGCTCAGCACGTCGGCGTGTTCGAACAGCTCGCGCTGGCTGGCGGCGGTGAGATGGCCGTCGGCGCGTGCCTTGTCCAGCGTGGTGTCGCGGCCCCAGACCAGCACCCGCATGCCGAATGCCCTGCCATAGCCGGCAACCAGCGCGCCGATGCGGCCGTAGCCGAAGATGCCCAGGGTGCGGCCATGCAGCACGTCGCCCATGGTCGACTGCCAGTGCCCGGCCTTGAGCCGCGCCGCTTCCTGCGGTATGTGGCGCAGCGCGCCGAGGATCAGGCCCCAGGTGAATTCCGCCGTTGCATACGAGGGCCGGCCATACTGCCCGGCCGACACCAGCACGCCATGCCGGCTGCAGGCGGCCAGGTCGATGTGGGGCGTCACGCCATGCTGGCTGATCAGCTTGAGAAGCGGCAGCCGCTCCAGCAGCGCAGCGCTGATGGTGGAGCGCTCGCGGATCAGCACCAGCACCTCGGTGTCGGCCAGGCGGCTGGCCAGCAGGTCGATGTCTTCAACATGGTCGTTCCAGACCGTGACGTCATGGTCCTTCAACAGCTGGAAGCAAGCCAGCGAACGCACGGCATTCTGGTAGTCGTCGAGGATGGTGATCTTCATGCCTGTGCCCCACTGAAGAAGCGCAGCGCGAGCGCATTGAAGCGCGCCGCCTGCTCGTATTGCAGCCAGTGGCCGGCGTCGGCAATCACGCTGACCGATGCCGGCCCGAGGTGCTGCGCCAGCCAGTCGCGGCGCTCGGCCAGTTCATGCCGCTGGTGCGGGTCGTCCTGCCCCAGCATTACATGCACCGGCACCTGCAGCGCCTGCAGCATCGGCCGCAGATGCACCGAGCGCGACAGCTGGCGCGACACGAAGCGGTTCTGCCGCACGCATTGTTCCAGCAGGTCGAGCGCTTCGGGGGTGGCCAGCGCGGCGTCCTTCACCATCAGCTCGTTGAGCGTCACCGCCAGGCCGGCGCGCAGGCCCTGGCCGCGGGCGGCCTCGGCGGCGCGGGCCTGCAATGCCTTGACTTCCTCCGACACCTGGCCCAGGCCGGGTGGATTGACCAGCAGCAGCGCAGCCACCGCCTCCGGAAACAGCAGCGCAACCCGCACCGCCACCGCGGTGCCGAAGGAAAACGCGGCAATGCCCGGCGGCGTGTCGCGCAGCGGCGGCGCGAGCGTGGCGCGCAGGCCGGCGATGGCTTCGCCCACCGGACGCGCCAGGCCGTCGATATCGCTTTCCGGTGCGGCGTCGCATGACAGGCCGAAGCCCGGCAAATCGATCGCAAACACCGTATGGTGCCGCGCCAGCGCCGCGATGTTGTCGCGCCAGTGCAGCCAGCTGCCAAAGCCGCCATGGATCAGCACCAGCGGCGTGCCGTTGCCGGCGCTGACGTAATGCAGCTTGCCCAGGCTGGTGTCGACCATGCCCTCGTGCAGGCCTTCGTTCAATGCAATCGGTGTTGCCATGTGGTGTTTCCCTTTGATCTGCCGGGCCGTCGCATCGCCTCAGAGCGTTTCCAGGCCCGGCAGTTCGTCCAGGCGATTGAGTTTCTCCAGCAGGGCGCCGGCCGCCACGCTTCCCAGCACCGGATCGGCGAGTTCGCGGTATTTCTGCTCGAGCTCGCGGTCCGACAGCGGGGCTTCCGGATCGCCCTTGCGGAACGGCTGCAGGAAGGCCAGCACCCGGCCGTCGCGCAGCCGGATCTCGACACGGGCGGCGCGCTGTCCGGGAAAGGCGGCGTCCAGTTCCGGATCGACCGTCAATGTGATCTTCTTCATCAGTGCGCGGGTCGCCGCATCGTTCATGCGCGCCGGCTCGAACGCGGCCAGGCGCACGCTGCCATGGGTCAGCGCGCTGGCCACCGTGTACTTGACCGAGAAGCGCGCTTCGGCCGGCGTGGCCGGATTCTCGTAGCCGGCCACTTCCAGCGCGGCGCGGTAGGTGCCGATGCTGATCTGCTCGATGTCGACGGCGCGCAGGCCGTGCTGCGCCTGCAGCGCCAGCGCGCCGTCGATCGGCGCGAAGGTATGGCCGCAGCAGGCGTGGTTCTTGAACGTGATGCGGGTGACATGGAAGTCGCGGCCCAGGGTCGACACCGCTTTTCCCCAGTCCGGACCGTCGCTCATTGCGCAGCCCAGGCCGGCTTCCCCTTCGAGGATGTCGAGCGAGCCGGTCACGCCTTGCGCCGCCGCCAGCGCCGCGGTGACGCCGGCTTCGGCGGCACGGCCGGCATGCAGCGGCTTGGACATCGAATCCATGCGGAAGGCCTGCTGCAGCCCGGCGGCGAAGGTGGCCACGGTGGCCAGCGCATGCGCGAAGCGGGCCTGGTCCAGCCCCAGTATCTCGGCCGCCGCCGCCGCCGCGCCGAAGCAGCCTATGGTGCCGGTGTTATGCCAGTGCCGGTAATGCGCCCGGCCCATCGCGGCCCCGATGCGGGTCGAGATCTCGTAGCCCACCACCACCGCGCGCAGGAATGCCTCGCCCGACACCTTGCGCGACTGGCCCAGTGCCAGCGCCGCCGCAATGGTGGGCGCGCCCGGATGGTAGATCGCTTCGCGGAAGATGTCGTCCACCTCCACGATATGCGACGCGGTGCCGTTGACCAGCGCCGCCAGCCGCACGGTGGCCGGCTGGCCCAGCATCAGGCGGGCGCTGCCATGCCCCAGCTCTTCCGCCAGGGCCCGCTCCAGCGACGTGGCCGGCGGCAGCACCGCGCCCGGCAGCGCCGCCGCATGCCAGTCGATCACGGCGCGCCTGGCATGATGCACGACCTCCGGGCTCATGGCCGCGGCGCGGTAGTCAACGGCAAACTGCGCGAACTGTTCAACAACGTACATGCGATGCTCCTTTGCTCTTACTCGGCCGTGGCGCCGGAAATCTTGACCACGCTTGCCCATTTCGCCGTTTCATCCTTCATGTACTTGCCGAATTCCTGGGGCGTCGAGCCGACCGGTTCGGCGCCCTGCTCGATGAACTTGGCGTGTATCTCCGGCATGGCCAGCACGCGGGCAATGTCGGATGAAATCTTTTCCGTCACGGCCTTGGGCATGTTGGCCGGGCCCACCAGGCCGAACCAAGAACTAGCATCGAAATTCGGGTAGCCGGATTCGGCCACGGTCGGAATGTCGGGCAGGCCGGTCGAGCGCTTCTTGCTCGACAGCGCCAGCGCCTTGAGACGTCCGCTGCGCACATGCTGGACCGCCGACGGAATCGTGGCGAACATGAAATGCACCGCATCGCCGCCCAGCAGGTCATTCAGCGCGACCGCGCCCTTGTAGGGCACATGGGTCGCTTCCACATTGGCCTGCGACTTCAGCAGTTCCGTGGCCAGATGGGATGCGGTGCCGCTGCCGGTGGAGGCATAGAAGTACTTGCCGGGATTGGCCTTGAGCAGCGCCATGAATTCCTTGAAGTTATTGGCCTGCATGGTCTTCGGATTGACCACCAGCATGTTGGGCACGTCGGCCACCAGCGAGATCGGCGTGAAGTCCTTCAGGTGGTCGAAGGGCATGCGCTTGTACAGGCTGGTGTTGACCGACAGCGGGCCGGTCGAGCCCATGAACAGGGTATAGCCGTCGGGCGCAGCCTTGGCCACTGCGGCGCCGGCGATGTTGCCGCCTGCGCCGGGACGGTTTTCAACGATCACCGACTGGTTCCACATCTTGGAGAGTTCGATGCCTAGCATGCGGGCGATGATGTCGGTGGTGCCGCCGGCGGAAAAGCCGACGATCATGGTCACCGGCTTGATGGGCCAGGCCGGGTCCTGGGCCGGCGCATTCTGCGCAAACAGGGCAAGGGCGGCGCCGATCGCCGGCAGGGCGAACTTGCGCAGGGTGGCATTGAATTTCATGAAGGTCTCCTTGATCGTTTTATTTATGGATGGATGAAGGGCGTTCAGGCTGCCCTGGCGGCGCGCTGCGGGAAGGACCGGCCGAACACGCCTTCGGCGATCCGGTTCTTCAGCATCTCGATCGAGCCGCCGGCGATCATCCAGCCACGGGTGCGGCGCACGCAGTACTCGATCAGCATTTCCTGGCTGTAGCCCATCGCGCCCATGACCTGCAGCGCTTCATTGGCCACGTCCCAGCCGGCCTGGTTGCAGGCGAGCTTGGCCATCGCGGTGCTCTGCGCCGACGGCAGGCCATGCTCGCCTTCCAGCGCGGCCCGATACAGCAGCAGCTGCGCGGCTTCCAGCTTCATCGTCATCTCAGCGAACTTCCACTGGATGCCCTGGAACTCGCACAGCGCGCGGCCGAACTGCTTGCGGGTGGCCGCATGTTCGCGCGCCGCATTGAAGGCATAGCGGCCCAGCGCCAGCGAGCGCGAGGAATTGCCCAGCCGCTCGACATTGAAGCCCGAGATCTGCTTCTTGAAGCCGCCCATGCCGAGCAGCACGTTGGCCCGCGGTATGCGGCAGTTCTCGAAATAGAGCTGGCTCCACTGCTCGCCGCTCATGAAGGACGAAGGCTCGCCAACCGTGAAGCCGGGCGTGCCGCGCTCCACCAGCACCGAGCCGATGCCATCGACGCCGGGACCGAAGCGCACATAGATCAGGAACAGGTCGGCTTCGGGGCTATGGGTGGAAAACACCTTGCTGCCATTGACCAGGTAGCCGTCGCCGTCTTCGGTGGCGCTGGTCTTGAGCTCGGTCACGGCCGAGCCGGCATCGGGCTCGCTCATGCCCAGCGCAATGAGCTTCCTGCCGGCCAGCAGATCGGGCAGGAAGCGCTGCTTCTGCTCGGCGCTGGCATATTCGACGAAGGTCCGGATCGGGCCGAAGTTGCCGGCCTGGACGATGTCGGCGCTCTTCGGGCAGGCCAGCGCCACTTCCTGGATTGCCAGCACAGCATGCATCAGGGTGCCGCCCTGGCCGCCGTCGGCTTCATCGAAGGCAATGCCCAGCAAGCCCTGCTCGGCCAGCATGGCAGCCACATCCCAGGGATAGCGGGTGGCATGCGCGCGTGCCAGCGCGCCTGGCGCCAGCTTGTCCTGGGCAAAGCGGCGTACGGAATCGGCAAAGGCGCGGTGCTCTTCACTCAGTTCGAAATTCATTAGGTCCTCGTTGATGATCTGCGATGGTTCATGCTGCTGGCGCGCTTGACTCCCGGCCGCCGTGACGAGGCCAAGGCAAGCGCTCCGAATGCGCTGCAGTGTGCGCCGGGACCGGTGCTTTGACAATTTCCGGTTATGCAAGCCGGCATGAGAAAAACTCATGGCAGGCTGGGCCCTGGCTTTACAAAAAGGCATAGCTGCATACCAAATCGGAAATGGCCGCCTGATACTGCCGGTGCAATAATCGCTGCGGCCAGGCATTCGGCCTCGTAGCCGCAGCCGTACACGAGCCCGAAGCCCACTCCGCTCATTGTTGATTCGAAGGACAAGCACAGCATGCCCGCCATACCCGACGCCCGCCTTGGACAGGCACTCTTTTCTCCGCGCAGCATCGCCATCATTGGCGCATCCGACGATCCCGCCAAGACCTCCGGCCGGCCGGTGCTGTTCCTGCGCCGCGCCGGCTTCCAGGGCGCGATCTATCCGGTCAATCCGCGCCGCGACACGGTGCTCGGCGAACGCGCCTGGCCGTCCGTGGCGGCGCTGCCGGAAGTCCCCGACCATGCCTATATCGTCACGCCGACCGAGCTGGTGCTGCCCGCGCTGGAGGAATGCGCGGCGGCCGGCATCAAGGTCGCCAGCATCCTGGCCAACGGCTTTTCCGAGGCCGGACCGGAAGGCTTGGCGCGCGAGGAGCGGTTGCGCGAGATCTGCGCCCGCACCGGCATACGGGTGGTCGGGCCGAACAGCCTGGGCGTGGTGAACGTGCACCGGCGCTGCATGATCACCGCCAACGCCGCCTTCGCCGAACCGGAACTGCCGCCCGGCGGCATCTTCGTGGCCTCGCACAGCGGCAGCATGATCGGCGCGCTGGTCTCGCGCGGCAAGGAGCGCGGCATCGGCTTTGCCGGTCTGGTCTCGGTGGGCAATGAAGCCGACCTCGGCATCGGCGAGATCTGCCTTGCCACGCTGGACGACCCCGATATCACGGGTTACCTGCTGTTCCTGGAAACCATACGCAAGGGCGACCGGCTGCGCGAGTTCGCCTTGGCCGCCGCCGCGCGCGGCAAGCCGGTGGCGGCATACAAGCTCGGCCGCTCGGCGGCCGCGGCGGAGCTGGCGGTGTCCCATACCGGCGCCCTGGCCGGCGAGGACGACGTGGCCGACACCTTCCTGAAGGACTGCGGCATCGCCCGCGTCGAGACCCTGGAAGCCTTCATCGAATGCCTGCCGCTGATGGCGCGCATGCCGCTGGCCCATCGCAAGTCGCCGCGGGTGGGCGTGATCACCACCACGGGCGGCGGCGCTGCCATGGTGGTGGACCAGCTGGGCATGCGCGGCGTGCAGGTGGAAACCCCGTCCCATGACACCTTTGCGCGCCTGGCCGCGGCCGGCGTGAAGGTGGGCCATGGCGCCATCGTCGACCTGACGCTGGCCGGCACCCGCTACGAAGTGATGAAGGCGGCGATCGACGTGATGTCGGCCGCGCCGGAGTTCGACCTGATCGTGGCCGTGGCCGGCTCCTCCGCCCGCTATCATCCCGACCTCGCGGTGCGCCCCATCGTCGACAGCAGGAATGGCCCCAAGCCGCTGGTGGCCTTCCTGGTGCCGGAAGCGCCGCAGGCGCTGGCGCTGCTGTCGGCCGCCGGCGTGCCCAACTTCCGCACGCCCGAAGCCTGCGCCGACGCCATCGCCGCCGCCTTTGCCCGCCGCGCGCCGCGCGCCCAGGCGACGCCCGCGCAAGCCGGAGGCACGCCGTGCATGCTGGATGAACTGCAGGCCTATGGCCTCTTGCAACGCATCGGCGTTGCGCATGCGCCAGTGGCCGCGATCGATGCAGATGATGCTTGCCCTGCGCATGGCCTGCCCTATCCGCTGGCGGCCAAGGTGCTGCATGCCGACATCGCTCACAAGACCGACGTCGGCGGCGTGGTGCTGGGCATCCAGGACCACGCCGGCCTGCTGCAGGCCATGAATACGATTTCCACCGAGGTCGCGGCGCGCCGGCCCGGCACCACGGTCGAGCGCATCCTGGCGCAGGGCATGGTGCGTGGCGTGGGCGAGGTATTGATAGGCTACCGGCTCGATGCCCAGGTTGGTCCGCTGGTGATGCTGGCCGCTGGGGGCGTGCTGACCGAGATCTATCGCGACCGCAGCATGCGGCTGGCGCCGGTGGACCTGGACACCGCGCGGGAGATGATAGGCGAGGTCAAGGCGCTGCAAGCCCTTGCCGGCTACCGTGGAAAGCCGGCCGGCGACCTCGACGCGCTGGCGCAGGCCATCGTTGCGCTTTCCGGGCTGGCGCTGCTGCCCGACCTGAAGGTGGCGGAGGCGGAAATCAATCCCCTGATCGTGCGCGCTGCCGGCGAGGGCGTAGTGGCGGTGGATGCGCTGGTAAGGCTGGCGTAAGGCCCTGCCTGGCTGCGTGCCACGTCAACCTGGCCCGGTATCAGGACCGGGGCGACGTGGCGGTGTTGGCCGGACTGGAGGGCAGTGCAGCGCCTCCCGTAGTCGTAGGGTGGAATACCCCGAAGGGGCATTCCACCGATGGTGAACCAGGGAAGTCAGCCGACAATACCATCTAGGTCTGCGGCCCATGGTGCAATGCCCTTCGGGTATTGCACCCTACCGAAGCGGTTCCATTTGAAGTACCCGTGTACCCGCGGCGACAGTTGCAGCTGCTTTTGAAGCGGCAGTCCAGCCTCGTTGAGCGCCGTGTCAGCGGGGAGTTAAAAGCAACGTCAACGCCTCATCCCGCCGCCTGCCGCGTCTCCGCCAACAACCACTCCCGAAACACCCCCACCTTGGCCGGCATCGTATCCCGCAGCGGCAGCAGCAGGTAATAGGCGAAGCCGGGCCGCGTCACCGTCTCGAACGGGCACACCAGCGCGCCGCTTTCCAGCTCCTGGTCCAGCAGGCTGATCTGCCCGATGGCCACGCCCAGCCCTTCCACCGCGGCCTGGTACGTCAGGATAGAACTGGAAAACACCATGCTGTCACGGTGCTCGGCCAAGTCTGGCCGCCCCATCGCATTGAACCAGTAGGGCCAGTCATTGCTGCGGTAATGCGAATGCAGCAGGCGGTGATGCTTCAGGTCGTCCAGGGCCTGCAGCGGCGCGCCGGGTTTGTTGAGCAGGGCCGGGCTGCAGACCGGGGTGATGCGGTCGCCAAACAGGCGCTCGCATTGCATGTCGGGCCAGTTGCCGTCGCCGAACTGGATCGCAAGATCGATCTCGTCGCTGGCAAAGTCGGCCGGGGCGACATCGGTGCTCAAGCGCACGTCGATTTCCGGATGCGCCTGCTGAAACAAGGGCAGCCGGCGCATCAGCCACTTGGCGGCAAAGGTGGTGTAGGCGCGCACCCGCAGCGGGCCGCTGCGATTGTTGGCCAACAGGTCCCGGGTGGCGGCGGCAATGCGGGCGAAGGCGGGACTGACTTCCTGCTGGTAGCGCCGGCCGGCGTCGGTCAGGCTGATGCCGCGCTGCTCGCGGTTGAACAGCTTTACCTGCAGGTAGTCTTCCAGCAGCGAGATCTGCCGGCTCACGGCGGACTGGCTCACATGCAGCTCGTCAGCTCCCCTGGTAAAGCTGCCCAGCCGGGCAACGGCTTCGAATACCCGCAATGGATTCAGCGGTGGAATGGTTTTGGCCATGATCTCTCCTGAGGCCGGAAGTATAGGGCAGGCGTTGCGCCGGGTAATGGGCCAGCGCGTGCAGGCGGCCGGCCTCAGTAGCCGAACATGTTGCGCCTGACCTGCACCAGGTGCGCTTCCATCAGCTCGCGCGCCGCCTCGGCATCGCGCGCCTTCAGCGCTGCCACCAGATCCCGGTGCTCCTGCTCGTAGATGGCGCGCCGCTCCGGCGTCACGCTGCGTTTCTTCAGGACGCCCCAGTCGCCCTGCTCGCGCACGCTGTTCATCAGCTGGAACATGCTGCGCGCGAAGTTGTTATGGGTGGCGTCCGCAATCGTCTGATGCAGCGCGCCGTCCCAGTGCTCGAACTCCTCCAGGGTCTGCGCCGCTTCGGCACGGGCGCAGCACTCTTCCATCTTCATGAAGTCGGCCGGCGTCGCATGGCGAATCGCCAGCTGCATCACGACCGGCTCAAGCAGCACCCGCACCTCCATCAGTTCGGCCGGGCTGGTCTCCATCGCGGTCACCTGGGCCGCGCCGGCCTGCAGCTTCTCGCTGGCATCGGCGCTGACATAGGTGCCGCTGCCCACCACCTGGGTGATCAGGCCCTGCTCCTTCAGTTCCGACAGCACCCGCCGCACCACGCTGCGCCCGATGTTCCATATCTCGGACAGCTCGCGCTCGGTCGGCAGGCGGTCGCCGCCATGAAGCCGGCCTGAACGCAGTTCGTCCAGCAGGAAATGACGGAATTCCTGCAAGCTGTCTGATGAGTACATTCGCCCCTCCCCGGAAATGGTTGAAATTATAAACCAATTGATGGATAAAACAGAGTATCGTCCTGCTTCCATCGCTCGGGACAGGCATGCCCTTCATTCCTGGCTTGCATCCAAAGGCGATTTCACCGGTTGACATTGGTCGATTCTTGGTTTAACTTGGTTCATCTTAAAACCAATTTGCACCAAGGAGAGTGAGCATGCGTTTTGCGACCATAGAACTGAACGGCGCCCCCACCGTCGCCATCGTCGACCGCGAGCTGTCGCGCTACTGGCCGGTGGCCGATGCGCTGCCCGGCTTCAACGGCGACATGGTCGACCTGATCCGCGCCGTGCCCGAGCCGGCCAGGCAGCTCAAGACCAGCGGCGAAGGCAAGCCGCTGGAAGGCATCCGCATCCTGGCGCCGCTGTCGACGCCGCGCCGCAACCTGTTCATGGTCGGCAAGAACTATCACGAGCATGCGAAGGAATTCAACAAGTCGGGCTTCGACGGCTCCAAGGAAGACATCTCGCCGCTGCCGTCGGTGTTCACCAAGCCGGCCTCGACCATCGTCGGCCCGAACGACGCGGTGAAGTGCCACCAGCAGGCCACGCAGGAAGTGGACTATGAGAACGAACTGACCGTGGTCATCGGCAGCGGCGGCCTCGGCATCAAGAAGGCCGACGCCTACAAACATGTGTGGGGCTACACCATCGTCAACGACATCACCGCGCGCGACCTGCAGAAGAAGGCGCGCCAGTGGTTCCTCGGCAAGGCGCTCGACACCTTCTGCCCGATGGGCCCGGTGATCGTGACCCCGGATGAGATCGATCCGGAAAACCTCCAGCTGAAGACCTGGATCAACGGCGAGCTGCGCCAGGACGCCAACACCGGCGACCTGATCTTCGACATTCCGACCATCATCGAGGTGCTGTCGGCCGGCATGACGCTGGAAGCCGGCGACGTGATCGCCACCGGCACCGCGGCCGGCGTGGGCATCGGCTTCACGCCGCCGAAGTTCCTGAAGCCGGGCGATGAAATGCGCCTGGAGATCGAAGGCATCGGCACCCTGGTTAACCGCATGGAGTAAGGCGGCGGCCGACAGGCCTTTCGTCCGATGGAGACGGCAGCCCCGCCGCGCCCGATGGCGGGCGGGGCTGCGTCATATAAGAACGCCAATGGAGACAAGCAATGCACAAGTTTGCAGCACGACTGGGTTTTCTTTCCGCGGCCGGCGCCGCACTGATCGCCACCCTTCCAGCCACCGTCGCGGCCCAGGACAGCTGGCCAGCCAAGCCCATCACCATGGTGGTGCCGTTTCCGCCCGGCGGCGTTGCCGACACCGTAGGCAGGCCGGTCGCGCAGGCGATGGCGCGCGAACTGAAGCAGTCGGTGGTTGTTGAAAACAAGGCAGGCGCCGGCGGCGCGATCGGCATGGCGGCGGTGGCCAAGGCGCCGCCCGACGGCTATACCGTGCTGATGTCGCTGGCATCGATGACCACCATACCGGAAGCGGACAAGATCAACGGCAAGACCTCGCTGTTCCAGCTGTCGCAACTGAAGCCGATTGCCCGCTTCACCGCCGACCCGGTGGTGCTGGTGGTGCGCAGCGAAGCGCCGTGGAAGAACCTGCAGGAATTCGTGGCCGACATGAAGGGCAAGCCCGGCAAGTACAGCTTCGCGTCGTCGGGCAATTACGGCACCATGCATGTGCCGATGGAAATGCTCAAGTCCAGGGCCGACTTCCGCATGCTGCACGTGCCCTATACCGGCGCCGGCCCGGCCCTGATAGCGCTGCTGAGCGGCCAGGTCGACGCAGTGGCGACTGGTCCGGCCAGCGTGCTGCAGCAGATCAAGAGCGGCAAGCTCAAGGCGCTGGCCCATTGGGGCGAAGGCCCGCTGGCTTCCCTGCCCGGCGTGCCGACGCTGAAGCAGGCCGGCTATCCGCTGGAGTATGCGCAATGGGCGGGCCTGTTCGTGCCCGCCGGCACGCCGGACGCGGTTGTGGAGAAGCTGCGCGCGGCGGCGCACAGGGCGGCCGACGATCCGGCGGTGAATGCCGCCATCAACGGCTCCGGCAGCTCCATCATGTACATGGATGCGCCCGAGTTCCAGACCTATCTGAATGCGGATGCCAGGAAGATGGCCGACGTGGTGCAGAAGATCGGCAAGGTCGAGTAAGCCGACCCTGGCCTGGCATGTTCAGCGCTGCGGCTGATGGCGCCGGCCCCGGAAATATCAACAGGAGGAAATGCGTTGCCTGCGGCCTTGCGGATGGCGCACCCGATGCGCCATCGCCGCCGTCAGTCGAGGAAAAAGACAACGCAGGCATCCATCATCTGAACAAGCCAGATGCCGGATGCCTGCGATCAGCCGGGCATGATGCAATCAGCCCGGCTCCGGCGCGCCTGGCGGCGCGCCGCTTGCTTCATCAGGCGCCGAGGGTGTCCAGCGCCGCGTTGAAGGTGGCGCTCGGGCGCATCACGGCTTTCACCTTGGCGTCATCGGCCTTGTAATAGCCGCCGATGTCCGCCGGCTTGCCCTGCACTTCCAGCAGCTCGGCAACGATCTTCTCCTCGTTCTCGGTCAGCTGCTTGGCCAGCGGCGCAAAGTAGGCAGCCAGTTCGGCGTCTTCCGTCTGCGCGGCCAGTTCCTGCGCCCAGTACATGGACAGGTAGAACTGGCTGCCGCGGTTGTCGAGCTCGCCGGTCTTGGGCGAAGGCGACTTGCGGTTGTCCAGCAGCTTGCCGGTGGCGGCGTCGAGCGTTTTGGCCAGGATCTTGGCGCGGGCGTTGCCGGTCTTGATGCCGAGGTCTTCGAAGCTCACCGCCAGCGCCAGGAACTCGCCCAGCGAATCCCAGCGCAGGTGGTTTTCCTGCACCAGCTGCTGCACATGCTTGGGCGCGGAGCCGCCGGCGCCGGTTTCATACAGGCCGCCGCCGGCCATCAGCGGAACGATGGACAGCATCTTCGCGCTGGTGCCCAGTTCCATGATCGGGAACAGGTCGGTCAGGTAGTCGCGCAGGATGTTGCCGGTGACCGAGATCGTGTCCAGCCCGCGCATCACGCGCTCCAGCGTGTAACGCATCGCGCGCACCTGCGACATGATCTGGATGTCCAGGCCGGTGGTGTCATGCTCCTTCAGGTAGGTGCGGACCTTCTTGATCAGTTCGTTCTCGTGCGGACGGTACGGGTCCAGCCAGAACACGGCCGGCATGCCGGAATTGCGGCAGCGGGTAACGGCCAGCTTGACCCAGTCGCGGATCGGCGCGTCCTTGACCTGGCACATGCGCCAGATGTCGCCCTTCTCCACGTTCTGCGACAGCAGCACTTCGCCGGTGGCGATATCGGTGATGTTGGCCACGCCGTCTTCCGGGATCTCGAAGGTCTTGTCGTGCGAGCCGTATTCCTCGGCCTGCTGCGCCATCAGGCCAACGTTGGGCACGGTGCCCATGGTGCGCGGGTCGAATGCGCCATGCCATTTGCAGAAGTTGATGATTTCCTGGTAGATGCGGGCAAAGGTGCTCTCCGGGATTACCGCCTTGACTTCCTTCAGGCGGCCGTCGGCGCCGTACATCTTGCCGCCGGCGCGGATCATCGCCGGCATCGAGGCGTCGACGATCACGTCGCTGGGCGAATGGAAGTTGGTGATGCCCTTGGCCGAGTCCACCATCGCCAGTTCAGGCCGGTTCTCGTGGCAGGCGTGGATGTCGCGCATGACTTCCTCGCGCTGCGAGTCGGGCAGCTTGGCGATCTTGTTGTACAGGTCGACCATGCCGTTGTCGACATTCACGCCCAGGCTGTCGAACAGCTCGCGGTGCTTCTCGAATGCCTGCTTGTAGAAGATGCGCACGCAGTGGCCGAACACGATCGGATGCGACACCTTCATCATGGTTGCCTTCACGTGCAGCGAGAACATCACGCCGGACTTGTAGGCGTCGTCGATCTGTTGCTCATAGAACTCGCACAGCGCCTTGCAGCTCATGAACATCGAGTCGATGATCTCGCCTTCCAGCAGCGACACCTTGGGCTTGAGGACGATGGTCTTGCCGCTTTTGGTGAGGATTTCCATCTTCACGTCGCGCGCGCGGTCCAGCGTCATCGACTTCTCGCCATGGTAGAAGTCGCCGTCGTGCATGTGCGACACATGGGTGCGCGATGCCTGCGACCATTCCGCCATCGAATGCGGGTTCCTGCGCGCATATTCCTTCACGGCGCGCGGCGCGCGGCGGTCGGAATTGCCTTCGCGCAGGACCGGGTTGACCGCCGAGCCGATGCACTTGCCGTAGCGCGCCCTGATCGCCTTCTCTTCATCCGTCTTCGGGTCGACCGGGTAGTCGGGCAGGTTGTAGCCCTTTTCCTGCAGTTCCTTGATCGCGGCCAGCAGCTGCGGCATGGAGGCGCTGATGTTGGGCAGCTTGATGATGTTGGCGTCCGGCTCCAGCGTCTTCTTGCCGAGTTCGGCCAGGGTGTCGGGCACGCGCTGCTCCGGCGTCAGGTAGTCGGCAAAATTGCCCAGGATGCGGGCGGCGACCGAGATGTCGGTCTGCTCGATGCGGATGCCGGCCGGCTTGGCAAAGGTGCTGACAACAGGCAGGAAGGCGTGGGTCGCCAGCAGGGGCGCCTCGTCGGTTAGCGTGTAGATGATGGTCGGATCGCTGCTCATGCGCTTTTTCCTTGGAAGGTGGCGAAGGTTCTTGGGAGTCGTGTTCTGCTGATCATCGCCTGCGCAGGCTCACGGTCCGCGCACCATGGCCGATCACCTGACCCACTGGCGGAGCATGGTGGAACCTGGTGGACAGACCGGCCTTGCGGCGCGATCAGGTCTTTATCTTTTAATTAAGTCTTCTATAAGACATAAGACGCATTCCATATTATGCACGAGATTTTCACGATGTACCACTGTTTAAGCGCCGGCCCGGCGCTGCTGCCTGCCAGCCGAGGGGGAAACGCGGCATGTCAAACCGGCCAAACGCAAACGGCGCCTTGCCGCAATGAATGCGGCAAGGCGCCGTGGTGGCGCCGCATGCTGGACAGCAGGTCAGGCGGTGGTGTCGATGTTCTGTCCGATATGAGCGGGCTGGCGCGCCGCGGGCGCGGGCGCAGGCGCTGCGGCGGCAATCAGCGCGGAGGCAGTGGAAGCTGAAAGGTCGAGCGCTTTCTTCAGCACTGCCGTACCCACTTCCTCGCTGGTTTTGGCTGTGGTCAGTGCCGTAGACAGTCTTGCGATGCCGGTGACGTCCATTCGATGGTCCTTTTTCATGGTCAGAACCCGTTATCGGCAGCGCTGGACCGATTCTGAAGCCAGCGACGCCATCGCCGGGCCGCCAGCCTCCGGCCTGGGCATCCCGGTCCCGGCCGGAGGCATTCTGTCAAGCAGTCGCCGTTGCATATCCAAGACAGACAGGCCCCGGCCGGCCCAGTAGAATCTTGACCCGAAGCAACGCCAGGCGCGCCTGCCAGCATGCCGCGCCTGGCATCGGAAACAGAAGAAGGGCGTAATGACCGCAGTCTATAAATCGATTTTTGCAAACAGGCAGTCGGATTCCCTGCTGGATCGCCTGCTGGTGCGACTGGACCAATCCGACGACTCGGCACAGTGGAAAGAACACCGTGCCGCGGCACTGGGTCTCAACAACCCCACCTCGGCAGCCCGCAAGCTGCGCGTCTCGCCGGGACGGGTGACCAGCCTGATCAAATCCGGCAGCGTCCGGCTCTATCCGGTCAACAACCAGTACCGCTACGTGAAGGTGAAGGAAGTGGCGCAGGCCCTGGAAACCGAGCGGGCGCTGCACGAGACGGCGCCCGGCTGACCGGGCGTCCTGTGGCGGAACGCCTCAGCCGGCTGGCGTGCCGCCCGAAGCGGCCACCCTGGCCGCGCGCTCGGCCATGTAGCGGGCAGTGGCATCGCGCGCCACGGCCAGGGAGCCCGTCATCTGGCCGGCCCGGTTCCTGACCATTGCAAAGCTCATGTCGACATACAGGGCGTCGCCATTTTTCTTCAGCGCCCGCGTCATGCGCGATCCGGGCGCGGACAGGATGTCGCCATGCTCCACCGCCTTGTTGAAGCCGGCCCAGTGAGCCTTCCTCAGCTTTTCCGGGATGATCATGTCCACGCTCTGCCCGACCGCCTCTTCAGCCGTGAACCCGAAGACATGCTCCGCGCCCTTGTTCCATAACCTGATGATGCCCTTCAGGTCCGAATACACCACCGCTTCCTGCATGCAGGAAAGGATGGCTCCGGCATCCACTGCGGCATCGCCTTGCTGTTCCGACGTGATCTGCTCGTTCATTTCTGGCTGTCTCCTTGAAGGTGTTATCGGCGCATGATACAAGCCCGCGGCGCATCGATCCATGACGGCATCATATTGCCAGCGCGATACCGGCAACGCCGGCCACCGCCAGACTTCCACCCCATACCAGATCCAGGTTGAGCCAGGCATGGCGCAGAAAGCGCAGGCCGAGATGGCGGTACACCAGCCAGGCCATGGCCATCGCAGCCGCGAAGCCGGCCAGCGTATGGACGGCGGCAACCAGCGCCGCAATGCCCAGCGTCGACTGCGCGGTGTAGTTCATCACCGCGGCATGGCCCATGTCGGCCGCGCCGGGCGCCGGCCCTGTGGCAACGCACAGGCCGAGCATGAACGGCGCCAGCATCAGGCCGGCGCCATGGGCAGTGGCCATCAGGAAGGACCACCATGCAAGCCGGGCCGGGGCGATGCGCGCCAGCGCACGGGGATGGCGCCGCCTGACGAGCTTGAACAGGCCCAGCAGCAGCAGCGCAGCGCCGGCGCCGATGCGGATGGCGCGGCCATATTGGACATACCAGCCCAGCCAGGCCAGCGGCGCCAGCACCACCGCCATCGCCATCAGGTGGCCGCCGCTCAGCGGCAGCAGCGTGGCAAACAGGGACCGGGCGCTGCGGTCCATCATTGCATTGGCCACGGCCAGCGGCCAGCCCATCGCCGGGTTGAGGCCGTGATACAGACCGAGCGCGATGATGGTGAGCCAGAGCGCCGCAGTGCTGTTCAAGCCGACGGGTAGCAGAAGGAATCGGTCGAGCAGTCGCCTCCCTGCAGCCGGATCTGGTGGGCGGCGTAGTGCGGGCCGAAGTCCACATGGAAATGCGGATCGAGTTCGATGCCGCCATTCGCGCCGACGTGGCACATCACCTGCGCGCCGCCGATGCCGTCCGGATAGAACTGCTGGTCCCAGCTGCTGTAGAGCGAGTTGGTGAAGTACACCCGCTTGCCGTCGCGGCTGATCTCGGTCATCTGCGGTCCGCCGCCGAAAGGCTTGCCGTTCGGATGCATTGCCTTCTGCGCGATGCCGCCGATGCGCACGCTGCCTGCCAGCGTTGGCTTCATCGGGTCGGTCACGTCGTACTGGCGCAGCTCGCCGGTGCCCCAGCAGGCCACGTACAGGAAACGGTCGTCGAGGGAGAGGTCGATGTCGCTGATCAGCGGCGGCACCGCGCCAAAGCCCTTGAGCAGCGGCGGCAGCTGCGCCGGATCGGCGGCTTCCGGCGGCACCGTGGCGGCCTTCCTGATCTGGAACTTGCCATTCTCGCGGTACCAGGTCCAGATCGATCCTTCCAGGTTGGTGGTGTCGACCACCACGCCCAGGAAGCCATACTCGCGGGTAGGATCGTGCGCCGGCCGGATTTCCAGCGCCATCTGGTGGTTGGCGCCCAGATCGATGGTCTGCACATGGCGGCGCTCGCGCAGGTTCCAGAAATGCACCGCGTGGCCGTATTTGTTGGCCAGCAGGTCTTCGGGCACGATGCCGTTTTCGAACTGCGGCGGCAATCCCCATTCGCTTGACACCATGTAGTCGCGCGGCAGGTTCCACCAGAAGTCGTAATGCAGCTTCTGCGGTCCGCGGTCGATCTCCCAGCGGCCCAGGATCTCGAAAGTTTCGCAATCCATGATGAACACGCCCGGCGGCCCTTCGGTACCATCGGCGCCAGCCCCGCCCAGCGTGCTGATGTAGATGCCCTCGGGTCCGCAATGCACGGTATGGGGCCGCGAGTAGCCGGTCTTGCGCATCAGTTCCTCGGGCTCGATAGTCTTGACCAGCTTCGGCTTCCTCGGATCGGGCTGGGTGTCGACGATATAGATGCGCGACGAGCGGATGCCGGGAATGATCAGATACCTGCGCTGCAGGAAAGCATGGCCCGACAGCGGGGACAGCGCCGAGCTGCAGGCATTCCAGCCGAAATGGTGGAATTCGTCGCCGGTGTTGGGCATCACCAGGCGGCTGATGACGTTGCCGTAGGTGGACGACTGCGGGTCGACATCGATCACGGCCAGGGCGTCCGGCTGCGACCTGTCGGGCGAGAGCAGCACGGTATAGGCAAGATGTTCGGGTTCGGCTTCCATCGCCAGCCGCGGCGATGGATGAAAGCTCGGGTCGGGATGGTATGTTTCCAGCATGATGTCCTCGCATGGAAAGAAACGGAATGCCCCTGGGAGAAGAGCGTGAAGCAGAAGAGCGTGAAGCAGAAGAGCGTGAAGCGAGCCAAGGCTGCGCGCCCGGCATGCCGGTGTCAATAGACGGGTTCGAGGATATTTGGCGCGGATCAGGAAACCGTCGCCGTTAAGCCGGGACTGCATGCTGCGATGCAATCTCGGCCGGCTGGCAGTGCAGGGCGATCCATCCACATGCGCAGGCAGCAATGCATTGAGGCGCATCACAAACGGCCTGGCAAGTGATTTCAAGGCGCCGCCTGCGGATTGATTGCGCTAAATGCATGGTCTTTTCTCCTGCATTCGTGCAGACTTTGCGCTGCGCTTAGGCAATTCATGAAAACCCCGGTCAACCGTGGCAAAAGCCGGCGCCTTACAAGGAGGAGTCATGATCAGCAATCTTGCATCCGCAAGGGCGTTACTGCAGGCCGACCTCGACCACGCCCGCAGCGTATTGAATCTGTGGGCCCATCAGGTGGCTGAACTCGAAAAGGCATTGCAGCAGCTCGACGCGGTCAGCGTGTCACGGGACGGCCTGAGGGCACAGTATCAGGCAGCGAAAGGCACAGGCCCGATCCTCGGCGCGCCAGCCACCATCGACAAGCCAGCCAGGCGGGGCAGGAAACCCAAGCAGGCAGGCAGCGCCTCCGCAGCGTCCAAGGCAAGCGTGCAGGGACCGGCAAAGCGAGGCCGCAAGCCGGCGGTGGCCAGCGGCACAGGGACGGCGCGGCCAGCCGGCAAGGTCAAGCGCGCGGCCTCGGCCAACGGCGCGGCGTCACCGAAATACCAGGACCCGAAATCGGGCAAGACATGGACCGGCAAGGGCCGCCATCCGCTCTGGCTCAAGGGCGACCCGGGCCAGTACCTGATCCGGGCCGGTGGCGATGCCGCATCCGCGGCGGCAAGGCCAGCCAACGTTCAGGCGCATGGGCGCGAGGCGGCGCCTGCGCCGGCTGCATAGAACGATCCGCCAGCCCGGCGCAAGCAGCAAGCGCCGGTGGCGACGCTATACCGCGTCCACCTCATGGGTGGTGAAGTCGCCGGGCATCACGATCTCCAGCATTTCGACGTCATCGCTATGCCCGACTTCGCGATGGCGGATGCCCGGCGGCTGATGCACGCATGAACCGGCTTCCAGGCGGACGCGGCCCTGGCCTTCATACTCGAACTCGATCCAGCCCTTGAGGATGTACACCAGCTGGAAGCTGGTTGCATGCGCATGCGGCTGGCTTGAAAAATCGGTTCCCGCCGCTGCCCGGATCACATGCGCGGCCACCCTGCCGGCCGTCGCCTCCCTGATACCCAGGTCGCGATATTCAAAAAAGGAGCGCAGGCCGCGCGAGAAGCTGGCGTCCTTTGCATGCGATACGACGAAACCTTGCGCTGTCATTGTCTGCTCCGTGTCTTTAAAGGGGTCTCGACATGCTGCTTGGGTCCGGCCTGAATGTCCAGGCTGCTGATCATGTCGATGACCCAAGGCAATGCTGAGCAAGCAAACGAGTTGTGCCGGCATCGACCTGCTGCATGGGCAGGAGCGGCGCGTCCATGGAGACAGCGCTTACGCCAGCCGGAAGGCACTGATCCGTGGCAAGGCGCCGAAAGCGAAAGGTTTTACAAACGAACGTGTGCGCAAAGCTGGAGAAGTCGATGAAGTGAAGCGGGCAAGGAAGCGCATATGCTGATGGGTAAAGCTGATGGATGCGCTCAAGGCAAGCGATGCCTGATCGCAGGCCCCGTGATCCGCTGCGCAACCGGGGTTTCTTTCGCGACCTCGCTGCGCACCGCCATCCGTGGCAGCAGGTTACGGACGGCGCCAGGCCGCACTGCGGCCCGACGCGCTTGCGGCTTAACCGAAATACAGGCTCGATGCGTCGTTTTGCATGGACGCGGCCGGTGAGACGTTGTCGCGGACCTGCTGGCGGCTCATTGTCGAGCGCGTGCTCATCATTGGATAAACGCCGTCCTTGGCACCCGGCATGCCGCCCACTTCAGCCATCACCTGCGCACGCGACTTCGTGGACTTGAAGCCGGCGTCCGGCGCGATGAACTCGGCCGACTGAGCAAATGCCGATGCTGCGAAAACATACAGGGCGATGGATACAACGATTTGTCTGGTGTTCATGAAAATTCTCCATTGAAGTAAATGCGAAAAGCGAAATACGAACTGCGATCCCGGTGCAATGCGCCAATACTGCAATGGCTGCGTTCGCGCTGGACCGTAATGCATATACGTCGTGGCTGGCGTTATGGATTCAGTGATGTTGATCTGCCTGAACCCGGCGGCAAATGTTTTCGCGGATAACGAGCCGGGTCATACGCCAGCAAGCGTAGCCTGGATGAGCGAAGCGAGATCCGGGTTACCCTCCATCCCTGCGCACTTGAGTTTCGACCGCGATGGCTGATACCCGCTTCCTCCTTCAACAAGGTGAAATGGAAAAAGGGTGCAAGCGCCGCCGTCGCCTGTCATGGAAATGCCGTTGGGTACCGGCCACCTTTTCACACCGGCTGGTTGAAATGCATTTCGTCGCTGCTGGTTTCGCAGATCGGGCCAAGGGTTGATGAACGCAGGGGCCCCGGGTTTCGCCTGCGCTCAACCCAGGCTACGGTGACACGCTCGCCGCCCATCCTTCATTCCCGGCACCAGTCGCGGTCCGGCTGCTTGTTCAGCCTGTGCGCGGCATCCACCACATCCTGCAGTTCCACCGGATCGCTGAACGGGTCCTCGTCCAGCGCGGTGACGCGGTTCAGTTCCTTTTGCCAGCGGCGCAGCTCGGCCACGTAGCCCGGGTCCGGCACGCGGCGCAGGTCGCCGTCCTGCTCGACCAGGTCGCACAGGCCGTTGTGCAGCCAGGCTCCGGTATGCCAGTCCGGCATGTCGACCGCGGGAAACAGGCAGATGGCCTGCAGGTCCATGCCGCGTTCCACCGCCGCCAGCGACTCCTCCATCACGTCGCACAGCCAGTCGGCGCGGCCGGCGCCCATGCCGCTGGTTTCGCCGATGATCATGGGCCGCCGGTAGCGCTGCCATACCGAGTCCAGCATCTCGCACAGCGGCACGATGCGGTCGTCCTCCGGCGCCAGCGCGGCATGCGGGCCGTGCTCGCGGTATTCCATCTGGCCGAAGGAATAATTGTTGGCGCCGACGATGTCGAGGATCTCCGGCGAGCCGCCGAGCTCGGGATGCTCGCGGCCGCACAGCATGTCCCAGGCGAGGAAGGTATCGACACAGGTTTCATGCCGCGCCGCCTCGATCAGGTCGGGCCGGTCGCGTGGCGCGACCACATGCACCAGCGGGTCCATGTGCACCATCCTCGCCTCGCGATCGACTTCGCGTATGGCCTTGGCCCCCGCGATCGCGGCCCGGCACAGGGCCACGCGCAGGCGCATGCGGTCTTCGCGGCTGTTGCGGTAGGGAGCGACCCATCCCCACTCGCCGCCACAGAAGGAGAAGAAGGTGATCTCGTTGATCGGCGTGAAGAAGTGCGGGCCGCGCACCCGCGGGACCACGTATTGGGCGGCCGCCCGGCAGTAGGCCGCGAAGCGCTCGGTGAATGCCGGCCCGAACGGGTCGAGGTCATCCGGGTAGCCGTAATGGCAAAGGTCCCAGATAGGGATCATCTTGTTGGCATTCAGCGCATTGATCAGCACATCGAGTCCTGAAAAATCCAGCCTGCCCAGCCTGTCCACCAGCGGCCAGGAAATGCCTTCGCGCGCCACGGCGATGCCCAGATCGTGAAGGATCCGGTAATCCTCCATCGCATGGCTGTCATGCCGGGTTTCGGCGACCAGGTTGCGGCGCCTCCGGTCTTTCCAGAGGAAGGTCGAGCATTCGAATCCGGAAAGGAAAAAGGTGGGGAAGATACCCGGACGGCTGGTCATGTCGGCGCCCTTCATCGCTGGTGTAATGGAAAGACCGGCGCGGTCCGATTAAGTTGCTGGCTTGCGCACCGGGCCGGCACAGCGTGCGCCCGGCGCTTGACCATGCGCCGCGTCCGCGGGATACCGCCGCAGGCCCGGCAATTCTTTCCTGCTGTTACCAGATGCCGGCCGCGGCAGGCTCTGCGCCGACGCGTGGGCGCTGGCCTGCGCCTTAAAAGCTTGTTCAAATCGAAGGCAAGCGCATTTGATGGGCAAAGTCGGCGTTTAAGCACAGCAGGGCGCGGAGCTAGGCGCTATTATTTTTGGGCCAGTTTCATGCCGGTCCGAATGCAAACCCTGAAAGACGCCGCCCTTGATGACGGACAGGGCAGAGTTTTTGCGCTGCATTCCACGCGGCGTTTCCCGACTGGCACCAACCGATCGACCATCAAGCGCCGAGGAAAAATTGCTAGTTGCCAATCCACCCACTGCGATAGACCAGAACTGGATTGCCGATACACGGCGCCTGGTCGATCAGCACCTCGATACCCTGCTCGCTCCTTCACAGGCATCCCCGGTCGCCGAGGCCATGCGCTACAGCGTGCTGACCCAGGGCAAGCGCATCCGGCCCCTGCTCACGCTGGCCGTGGCCAGCTATTTCGGCGTGAGGCCGGCGGCGGCGATGCATGTGGCCTGCGCGCTGGAGATGATCCATTCGGCCTCGCTGATCCTTGATGATTTGCCTTGCATGGACAACGACCGCGAGCGGCGCAACCGCGTGGCCACCCATGTCAGGTACGGCGAAAGCCTGACCATCCTGGCGGCGGTCTCGCTGCTCACGCAGAGCTGCTGCACCATTGCTTCCCACCAGAGCCTGGAGCCTGACCTGCGGCTGAAGCTGGTGCAGACGCTGTGCGACACCGTGGGCCCGCATGGCCTGTCGCTGGGCCAGTACATCGACCTGCATGGCGTGGCCGGCATGGCCACGCCCTCGGCCATCACCAACATCCATCACCTGAAGACCGGCGTTCTGTTCCTTGCCGCGGCGCGGGCCGGCTGCCTGATCGCCAAGGCCAGCCCGGCGCAGGAAGACAAGGTCATGCGCTTCACCAACAACATCGGCCTGGCCTTCCAGCTGCTGGACGACCTCAAGGACATGGACAGCCCCGGCACCAACATGGTGGCGCATATCGGCGTGTCCGGCGCGCAGCGCCGCCTGCAGGATTACCTGGATGCCGCCAACGATGCGATCGCGGGCGAGCGCAACGCCGGCATGCTGCAGGGCTTCGCGCAAACCTTCTTCAGGCGCGGCTAGAGCGCTTTCGGCCTGACTGGCTTAGGCGAGACCGAGGCAAATTGGTCCCGGAACAAGGGGTAGGCAGGGGTTTCGCAAAGCACTGCTTTGCGCCTGCCTACCGGTTTGCGCCTGCAGGCGCAGACGCGCGCTGCAAGCGTGGGGATGAGTCGTAGCGGGGCTACGGCGAAGAGCCGCAACGCAGTGCCGGGGGCAATTTGACCGGTATCGACAAGCTAGTCAGGCCGAAAGCGCTCTAAAGCGCATTCGGCCAGCCCAGCCGCATGATGCAAGCCCGCTGTGGCGCACCATGCATCCGGTCTCCTTGCCATGCCATCGATGTCGTAGGGTGGAATACCCCGAAGGGGCATTCCACCATTCGCGAGCCAGGACAGGTCTCTGACACTGCCTCTCCTTCAAACGACCAGCGGTGCAATGCCCTTCGGGTATTGCACCCTGCGAATCTTGGAAGTTGCTACAGGTCCGGATGGGTCCAGAGGCCGTCGCGCGGCGCTTTGCCGGGCCGCCGTGCCTTGGCATGGACGGCGACGAATCCGCCCTGGAGCAGCCGCAGCAGCTTGCGCCTGCCCGATACGCTGGTGCGCTGTTCCCACACTGACGTTCCCCCCGCACGCACCCGCAGGCCGATCTCGCGGTAGATCAGCAGCGCGCCGGCGATGGCCCAGGCGCAGCGCCACGGCAGTTGCGTCATGCCGATGCGGGCGGACGCGTAATACTGCTCGGCCAGTTCCACCAGTTCGCAGGCCAGCGCATGCAGCGCGGGCAGGTGCTGCGGCTGCGCCGCCTCGCCCGGCGCGATGCCCTGGCGCGCCAGCCAATCTTCCGGCAGGTAGCAGCGGCCGATGCGCAGGTCGTCCCGCACGTCGCGGGCAATGTTGGTGAGCTGGAAGGCAATGCCGAGGTCGGCTGCCCGATGCATGACCTGCACGTCGCGCACGCCCATGATGCGGGCCATCATCACGCCCACCACGCCGGCCACGTGATAGCAATAGCGCAGCGTGTCGCCCAGCGTTTCGAAGCGCTGTTCGCGCGCATCCATCGCAAAGCCTTCCAGCAGTTCGAACAGGTGGCGCCGGGGCAGCGCATGCCGCCGCACCACCTGGCCCAGCGCGGCAAAGGCCGGGATGTCGCTGGCATGGCCGTCGCATACCCGCGCCGTCTCGCGCTGCAGCGCCTGCAGCCGCGCTTCCTTTTCCTGCCGGCTCAGTTCCTGGGCATCATGGCCCAGGGTCTGGCCGTCGATCACGTCGTCGCAGTGGCGGCACCAGGCATACAGCATCATCACGCTGTCGCGGGTGTCGCGGTCGAACAGCATCGCGGCCCTGGCGAAGCTCTTCGAGCCCTGCCGGATGCTTTGCTGGCTGTAGGCGGAAATGTCCTGCATCGCGGCCTCCGTCACGCGGCGCTCCGGGCTGGCTGCTCATCCAGGATGATGCGCGCGGTGGCCTTGGCCGAGCCGACCACGCCGGGTATGCCTGCGCCGGGATGGGTGCCGGCGCCGACGAAATACAGGCCGGGTATCTGCTGGTCCTTGTTATGGGTGCGGAAATAGGCGCTCTGCCACAGCACCGGCTCCAGCGAGAAGGCCGAGCCGACATGGGCATTGAGCTCGTCGCGGAAGTCGCACGGCGTGAAGATGCGCGAGGTGACGAGGTCGCGCTTCAGGTGCGGTATGTAGTGGCGTTCGAGATAGTCGAGGATGCGGTCGCGGTAGCGCGGTCCTTCGCTTTCCCAGTCGATGTCGGCATTGCCCAGGTGCGGCACCGGCGCCAGCACGTAATAGGCGCTGTGGCCGGGCGGCGCGAGCGACGGGTCGGTCACGGTGGGCGCATGCAGGTAGAGCGAAAAATCGTCCGCCAGCGCGGCGCCGTGGAAGATGTCCTTCAGCAGCTCGCGGTAGCGCGGGCCGAACAGCACGGTATGGTGCTCCAGCCCCGGCCGTGTGCCCTTCAGCCCGAAGTAGATCACGAACAGCGACATCGAGAAGCGCTTCTTCTTGAGGCCAGCCGCCTTGCGCTGGGCCGGCGGATGCCGGCGCAGCAGCTTCTCGTAGGTATGCACCACGTCGGCATTGCTGGCGGCAAGGAGGCAGGGCAGGCGCTCGCCCGAGCGCAGCCGCACCGCCGCCACCCTGCCCTGCTCGACCAGGATCTCGTCCACCGGCGCATTCAGCCGGATCTCGCCGCCGAGGTCGGTAAAGAGCTTGATCATGCCGCGGATCAGCGCCCCGGTGCCCCCCTGCGGGAAGGTCACGCCCCACTGCCGTTCCAGCGCATGGATCAGCGCATAGATGGACGAGGTCTCGAACGGATTGCCGCCCACCAGCAGCGAATGGAAGCTGAAGGCCTGGCGCAGGTGCGGGTCCTTGATGAAGCGCGAGACGATGCCGTAGACGCTGCGATAGCTTTCCAGTTTGATCAGCTGCGGCGCCACCTTCACCATGCTGCGGAAGTCCGGGAACGGCACATGGCCCAGCTTGACATAGCCTTCTTCCAGCACCGCCTTGGAATAGTCGAGGAAGCGGCGGTAGCCCGCCACGTCGCCCGGCGACTTGGCGCCGATCTGCCGGTCCAGCGCCTCCTGGTCGTTCACGTAATTGAAGCAGTAGCCGTCCTCCCAGCACAGCCGGTAGAAGGGACTGACCGGCAGCAGCTTCACATAGTCGTCCAGCCGCCGGCCCGACAGCGCGAACAGTTCTTCCAGCGCGGTCGGGTCGGTGATGACGGTCGGCCCGGCGTCGAAGGTGAAGCCCTGGTCTTCATACACATAGGCGCGGCCGCCCGGCTTGTCGCGCTGCTCCAGCACGAGAGTCGGTATGCCGGCCGACTGCAGCCGGATGGCGAGCGCAAGGCCGCCGAATCCGCTGCCGATCACGATGGCTTTGATGATGTTCCCCTTTCGATATTGGCCATGGCCATGAATGCCGCGCCCAGTGGCACCGGCGGCTTGCCGGACAGGATGCGCAGCTTGTCGGCCCAGGTCAGGCGGGCCGCATAGAAGCGTTCGATGCGCGCCTGCGGCAGTCCATAGAAGCGCTGCAGCAGGCGGTAGCGCTGCGCCGGCGCGCTGGCGAAGAACAGCATGCGGTTCAGCAGGCGCATGAAGAGCTGGCCGCGCCACTGCGCGATGGACCTGGCGCGGATGCAGTCGCCCGCTTCCGACAGCGCCGGCAGCGCCGCGACCTCGTCGGCCAGGCGCACTGCGAATGGCAGCGAATAGCCGGTGGTGGCATGGAACAGCCCGGCGCGCAGGCCGCTGCAGGCCAGCTGCGCCGGCTTGTCGCGCCAGAAGCGCTCGATGTCGCCCGACAGCGCAATCGGCAGCACGCCGCTTTCCTCCCGCTCCACGCGCTCGGCCTGCCAGCCGCGCGCGGCAATGTAGTCGTCGATGCGGCGCCGCAGCGCGGCTTCGTCCAGTCCGGGCGCGCCGCTGTAATAGGTGTCCTCGACCAGGATGCGGCGCTCGTCCAGCGGCAGCGTATAGACGAAGCGGTAGCCGTCGTCCTGCGGCACGGTGGCGTCCATGATGACGGGCAGGACCTGGCCATGCGGCTGGCGCAGCAGCACCTCGCGGCCGACGAACTTCTGCCAGGCATAGCGCATGTGCGGCGAGGCGGCATGGCCGCGGCCGTCGATCACCAGGCCGGCCGGCTGCCATGCGCCATTGATGCGGGCGCCGTTCGCGCTTACCTCGTCGACCATCGCCCCGAGCAGCACCGCGTCGCCCAGCGCCGGCTGCAGCACATGGTGGAAGCGGTCGGCGCTGATGCTGTAGCAGGGGGTCGACAGCCGGCGACTATGCGCCGGGAAGCGCACCTCGTAGCCGGGCCAGCGATGCGCCACCAGCGGCGCCAGCCAGGCGTGCTGCGACGGCGTCAGGTCGGGATGGTAGTAGGACCAGGTATGGTTGCCGCCCAGGGTCGCGCCGCGCTCCACCAGCAGGATACGCAGTTCCGGCCGCGTCTGGCGCAGCCGCCAGGCGATCAGGCCGTTGGCCAGGCCGCCGCCGATCAGCAGCACGTCAACCGGTGCGTCAACCATGGCCGAGCGCCTCCTCGATGGCATGGCAGCCGGCCTGCACGCCATCCTCGGCGCGGCTCGGTTCGGCGAGCCGGCCCGCCGCCTCATGCATGCGCTCGTCGGCCAAGGCGCGCGCCAGCGCGGCGCGCAGCGCGTGGCGGCCGGCGCGCCGTTTCGGCAGCACCAGCGCCGCGCCCAGTGCGCGCAGCCGCAGCGCATTGTCCATCTGGTCGTGCGCATGCGGCACGATGATCTGCGGCTTGCCGGCGCAAAGCGCCTTGAACGAAGTGGCGACGCCGCCGGAATGCACGATCACTGCTGCATGCGGAAACACCGCCTCGAACGGCGCATAGCCGATGCGCATCGCGCCTTCGGGAAGCGGTTCCGGCAGGCTGGACGCGGCCGCCAGGCCGCCGGTCACCAGCAATGCCCGCATGCCCAGCGCCGAAGCGGCGGCCAGGCCATCGGCATAGAAGTCGCCGGCGTCGTTGCTGGCCGCGGAGCCGAGGGTGAAGACTGCCAGCGGCGCATCGTTTCGCGCCAGGAAGCGCCGCAGCGCATCCGGCAGCGCCGGCGCCCCGTCCAGGTACAGCGCGGTGCCGGTCTGCACGGCGGCCGCCGGCCAGTCGGGCTGCGGGCCGCCCAGCAGCGGCGAGAACATCGCCAGCACCCGGCGCGGCGAGTGCTGGCCCTCGTACAGCGGATGGGCGCGCGAGGCAATGCCCAGTTCGGCGCGCAGCGCCAGCACCGGGTCGAGCCAGCGCTCGGTATGCTGCCTGACATAGCCAAACACCCTGCCATGCAGCTCGGGCGAGCGGCCGCACAGCCAGGACAGCGGCGCGAACGGCAGGTAATTGGGCCGTTCGTGCAGCGAGAAGAACGACATCGGCTGCAGCACCGCCGACACCCAGGGCACGCCGGTGCTGGCCGCCACCAGCGGCGCGGCCAGCGCCATCAGCGACTGGCTCACCAGCAGGTCGGCGCCGCGGCTGGCCGCGGCCAGGTCGGCATAGCTGTGGCGTATCGCCGGTCCCAGGTAATGGCGATAGACGAATTCGCCGCCGCTTCGGGGATGCATGTAGCGGCGGTGGAAGGCCGGCGTGCCGTCCGGGTCGGGCCGCATGTGGCGAAACGCCAGCCCGGCCCGCGCCACGTGCGCCTCATGCGCGGCATTGGTGGCGACCGTGACCCGGTGCCCGCGCCGCAGCAGCTCGCCGCCCAGCGCCAGGAAGGGATGCAGGTCGCCCAGCGAGCCTGAGGTCGCGAACACGATGTGGCGGGAAGGCAGGCTCGTCATCGCGACCGCGCTCCCGGCAGGCACCACCACGGCGTGCTCGGCCGCAGGTGATGCTCGTGGTGATAGCCGAAGTGAAAGCAGGTCAGCAGCGACAGCAGGTAACCGAATTCATTGCTGCGCGCACGATGATGGTCTGCGAACTGGGCAGCGCCGTGGCCGTCGATATGGCGGTGCGGCAGGAAGGTGCCGAAATAGAACAGCTGCAGCGAGGACAGGATGCCCGGCACGGCGAAGAACAGCAGGATATTCCAGACGCTGGCGCCCAGCAGCAGATAGGCCGACACCCGCAGCGCCATCACCATCAGTTCGCGCCAGCCGAAATAGGTGGTCAGGAATTGCAGGTACCAGCGCAGCGGCCGGCTCGCATGGGCAACGGCGAAGTCCGGGTCCTGCGCGCTGCCGGGATGGCGGTGATGCAGGTCGTGCTTGGGCTTGATGCGGCCGAAGGAAAAGCCGGCATACAGCAGCAGCGCCAGGCTGCCCACCATGTCGCCGCCGGCGCGCCGTGCCGGCCACAGCGAGCCATGCATCGCGTCATGCGCCACGATGTACATGCCCACCGACAGCCAGGTCAGCAGCGTCGCCAGCAGAGCCGCCAGCGGCGGCGCCCACGGCGCGTTCCAGTCAAACAGGAAGACCGCGTACAGGTGGAGGGCGGTCCAGGCGGCAATGATGGCCGTGGCCAGCGCCATGCCTATGCGGCCCTGCCAGGCGGGGTTCATGGCTGGCGATCGCCGCCGCGCAACTCGCGGCGTATCGCCTCGACCGGCGGCGCATACAGGAAACCGAAGGAGACGCCGTTCTCGCGGGTGCGCACGGCATGGTGCAGATGATGCGCAGTGGCCAGCCGCTGCAGGTAGCCGCTCCTTGGCCTCCATCCCAGCGGCAGGCGCCGGTGGATGATCACATCATGCAGGATGCCATACAGCATGCCGTAGATCGTGATGCCCAGCGCGATCCACCATAGCCATGGCCGGCTGGCGCCGGCCATGAACAGCAGGATGGTGGCGGCGGCGAACACGATGGCATACAGGTCGTTTCGTTCCCAGCCCGCGCCCTTGGGCGCTTCATGGTGCGAGCGGTGCCAGCCCCAGCCGATGCCATGCATCACATGCTTGTGGACCAGCGCGACCGCGAACTCCATCGCAAACAGCGTGGCGATCAGAAGGAAAAGGTGAAAAGGGTTCATGCCTGCGGGAAAACGGCCTGGTGGGAAGGAAGGGAAATGTCCTGAATCCAACAGTCGCATGAAACCTGCAGCGGCCGCTCCCCGGCGCACAGGCTTGTTGATCTCGTTCAAACAGGCAGGCGGCGCCTGGTCCGGCCGGTGGCGCAAGCGCCGGGAAGGCGTGCGATGTCAGGCGGAACCGGCAACCGCCGCGAGCGCCGCCAGGGCATGCGCCAGCAGCAGGTAAAGCGATGCCGCCAGCAGCGACGCCAGCGTGAGCGCCATGCCGGCGACCCGGAAGCGGAAGTCTTCCGGGCTGCGGCTGACGCCCCAGGCATGCAGCGCCCGGCCCAGCAGCAACGCCAGGCCCAGGGCATGGACCAGCACGGCGGAGGCCGGCGCAATCTCGACAAGGTAGATCAGCAGCAAGGCCAGCGGCACGTATTCGGCGAAGTTGGCATGGGCCCGCATGGCCCGCAGCATGCGCTCGTCGCCGCTGTCGCCAATGGCGATGCGCAGCCGGCGGCGCAGGCGCAGGGTGCGGATGCTCAGGCCGGCATAGAGGATGGCCAGCAGCGCGGCATACAGGCTCACCGCGGTCATGAACCGGCGTGAAAGGAGATGGAAAGGGAAAGGCAGGAAGAGGCCATTGCCGGGGCAACCTGCAGAGTCAGCGCGGCGCCTGCTCGTCCGGCGCCTGCGGGTCCGACGGGATCCGCTGCGGTGCGACCGCCCTGGCGTAGCGTGCCGGCGCCTGCTGCATGCTGTCGGCTGCGCGCCGCAGGTCGCTGACGCGCTCGCCCTGCCTGCGCACCCTTTCACGCAAGCTCTCCAGGCTGGGAGCGGCGCTGGATGAAGGTTGATCATTCTGGTGGTTCACATGGGTCCCCTGCGAATGGCGTCTGGGGATTCTAAGGTTGTATTTTTAATGCATCCAAGCCCGACGTTCGTGAGTGTTGTTATTTCACACCGCGCCGGGCCAGCCGGCGCAGGCGCCTACAGCCACGAATAGCGCATGCCTATCCAGATGCCGCGCGGCGCGCCGTAGCCGCGAAACTGCTCGCCCACCGGGTTGGCGCCGTCGAAGCTGCGGCCGGGGCCGGTGAAGGCGTTCAGGCCCAGCACGCCGAGGTTGGCGTATTCCCGGTCGAACAGGTTGTTGACGCGGGCGAACAGCTCCCAGCCCTTGGCCACCGTGTAGCGGGTGTCGAGATTGACCACGGTATAGCCGGGCACCTTGCCGCGCGCATCGCTGTTGTTCTCGTCGCCGCGGGCATGGCTGCTGCCGGCATACAGCAGGTTGGCGCCGATGTCCCACTGCGGCGTGAGCGCATAGCCCAGGCGCAGCTTCAGGCTGTGGCGCGGTATGCCGGGAACGCGGTCGCCGCTGCGCACGGCGATCGCGCCATTCGCATCGGCGCTGGTATTGGCCGGGCTGGTCTCGGCGAAGCCGGTGCGGTAGGTCGCGTCGGTAAAGCCGTAGCGCGCGCTTGCCGACAGCGCGCCCCATCTGCCGTTGACGCCCAGTTCCATCCCCTGGCGCCGGGTCTGGCCGACATTCTGGAAATAGCCGGCATTGGTGGCCACGCCGCCGCTGGCGATGAACTGGATGTCGTCGTCCAGCACGGTGTGGTAGACCGCCGCGCTCCACGACAGGCCTTCCCCCTCTTTGCCGCGAGCGCCCAGTTCCACCGTCTTGGCCACCACCTTCTTCAGCGGCGGATCGGCCAGGAAGCTGTTGGGCAGCTTGCAGGGCGCCTGCGGGTCGGCGCAGGTCAGCTCGATCGGCGTCGGCGCCCGCATGCCCTCGTTGTAGCTGACATAGACGGTGGCCTGCGGCGTCGGGTTGAAATTCAGGCCGACCGCCGGATTGAAGCGGGAGAAGCGGTGGCTGCCGTTGAGCTCGGGCGCCTCGCCGCTCTGGTCGCTGATGCTGACCCGCGCCAGGTTGTAGCGGCCCGACAGCGTCATCGCCCAGCGCTCGTTGAAGGCCAGCACATCCGACAGGAACAGGCCGTAATAGCGGTTGCGGGTCTTGGCGTCGGTGTCAAGCTCGAAGTCGCCGGCGCCAAGGGTGCCGCGGCTGGCGGTAAACACCGCAGGCTGGGTTTCCTGGCTGTAGCGGGCATTGCCGATATCCACCGTGCCGCCCGCGACGAACTGGTTCTTCATCCCGGCCAGCTGTCCGGACACGGTCAGCTGCAGGCCGGCGCCATAGCTGTGCTGGCGGATGGCGGCACGGTCGTTGTGGGCCTGGCTGGCGTCGATCGCGCTATTCTCCAGCTGGCCGAAATCATCGTTGACGTTGCTGGAGACATTGCGGTTGCGGTAGTTGCGGTAGTACAGGTTCCCGCCCAGCAGCACGTCGTCATTGAGGAAACGGCTGCCCTTGGCGGTCAGGAACATCAGCTTGTTCTCGTTGCGGTCCGGATAGGTATAGGCCTGCCGGATGTTCTCGGAGAAGGACCTGGGCAGGGTCTGGGTGCCTTCCAGCCGGTTGTCGGCGGCGGTCAGGCTGACGTCGAGGTCGGTGTCGCTGGTCTGGTAGCCGACCTTGCCGAAGAACTGCTGGACGCGGCTGCCGTTGTGCTCGGCCCAGCCATGGTCGCGCGCGACATTGCCGGTGACGAAATAATCGAGGTTGCCGCTCTTGCCGCCCTGCTCGAATTCCACCGCGCGGCGCCCGAAGGAGCCGGTGGAAAGCTGCACCGCGCCGCCCGGATAGGCGCTGCCGCTCTTGGTGTAGACCGCCAGCGCGCCGCCCAGGGTGTTCAGGCCGAAAGCCGGATTGGAGCCGGGAATGAGCTGCATGTTGGCGATGGCCGACTGCGGCAGCAGGTCCCAGTTGACGGTGTCGCCGAACGGCTCGTTGATCCGCACGCCGTCCTGGAATACCGACAGGCCCTGCGGCACGCCCAACAGCGGCGAGGCGGTGAAGCCGCGGAAACTCACATCGGGCTGGTAGGGATTGCCCTGCGCCGCATTGACCGTCACGCTGCCGGCATTCTGTTCGAGGTGGTCCGTCAGGGTCAGCTGGCGCTGCTGCTCCAGCGTGCGACTGTTCAGAATCTGAACATTGGCCGGCACATTCTGTATCGCCGTGCCCAGGCCGGGCAGCATCGAGGTGCCGACGACTTCGACGGTGGGCAGTTCCAGCGCTTCGGCCGGATTCTCCTGGGCAAGGACGAGGGCGGGATCGGCCAGGGCGCCGGCCAGGGCGGCCAGCAGCGCAGTGCGGCGGAATGGAACAGCGGCATGCGTCATTCGATGTCTCTCCATGTTCATCTTTTTTGTGTCTTGTTGTGGTGCGGCCAAAGCATAGCAAACGCCGCTGGAAAAACTGGCAACGGCTGGGCTTGCAGGCCGGCATGGAAAGAGCAAGAAACATGCGCGCCGCCCAGGGCGCGGCGCATCAGACCGCTGCCGGGAAGTCGCAGGGCGGCAGCACCGGCTGCACGTCGCCGGGCGGCAGCGGGCGGGAGATGTAGTAGCCCTGCACCTCGTCGCACTGCAGCGAACGCAGCAGCGCGATCTGGGCGGCATTTTCCACGCCCTCGGCCACCACCCGCATGCCCAGCGCATGCGCCATCGTGACGATGGCCGTGAAGAACACCTTGCCTTCGGCCGACTGCTCCATCCTGGCGGTGAAGGTCTGGTCCACCTTGAGCACATCGAAGTCCAGCCGGTGCAGCTGCGACAGCGAGGAGTAGCCAGTGCCGAAGTCGTCCACCAGGATCTTCACGCCCTGCTTCTGCAGCTTCATCAGGGTGCGCGATACCGCTGAGTCATGGCCCATGACCGAGGACTCGGTGATCTCCAGTTCCAGCAGATGCGACGGCAGCCGGTGCCGCGCCAGCGCCGCCGTGACCAGGCTGCCGACATCGGCATTGCTGAACTGCTGCGCCGAGACATTGACCGATACCGGCACCAGGTCGCCGCCATGCGCCGACCAGCGGGCAATCTGCTCGCACACCATGTCGAGCACCATCTCGCCCAGCGCGACGATCATGCCGGTCTCTTCCGCCAGGCCGATGAATTCGGCCGGCTCCAGCAGGCCGCGGGCCGGATGCCGCCAGCGCACCAGCGCTTCCAGGCTCAGCGTCAGGCCGCTGGCGATGTCGACCCGCGGCTGGTACACCATCTCGAATTCATGGGCGGCGATGGCGCGCCGCAGTTCGGCCTCGCGGTCGAGCCGCTCGCGCAGCGCATTGTAGAACTTGGCTTCGTAGAACTGGTAACCGGCCTTGCCATGGGTTTTCACTGAATACATCGCGATGTCGGCCTTTTCCAGCAGGGTCGACGCGTCCTGGCCATCGGTGGGAAACAGCGCGATGCCGATCGAGGTGCCCACCGAATGCACGCCCTGGCTCAGGCGGAAAGACTGGCGGAATGCCTGCTGTACCCGGTCGGCCACATGGGCGGCGTCGATCCGGTGCTCGATGTTTTCGATGATGACCACGAATTCGTCGCCGCCGAAGCGCACCACCTTGTCATGCGGCCGCACTGCTTCCTGCAGCCGGTGCGCGGCATGCTTGAGCAGTTCATCGCCGGCGGCATGGCCGGCGGTGTCGTTGACCTTCTTGAAGCCGTCCAGGTCGATGAACAGCAGCGCCAGGCGGGTGCCGTTTTCAGTCGCATGCTGCAGGGCCTGCGGCAGGAAGGACTGTATCCAGTGGCGGTTGGGCAGCCCTGTCAGCACATCCTCGTTGCCGCGCCGCTTCAGTTCCGCCACGTGGGCCTTGGCCTCGCTGATGTCGCGCAGCCGCACCGCCAGGTTGTCGCCGGAACGGATGATCTTGAGGTGCGCCCAGCGCAGCCGCAGCGCGGTATTGCCCGGCACGTCGATCTCGTTTTCGTAGGTGCCTTCCTGCGTTGCCTGCATCAGGTAGTCCATGAACATGCCGGTGTCGAGATTGCCGCGAAAGCCGGAGACGGTCTTGCCGATCAGCTCCGAGGGCCGGACATTGAAGAACTCCGCCCCCTGCTGGTTGCAGTCCAGCACCACGAAATCATGGATGGCGCCATTGCGGTCGAGCACAGGCTGGACGATATAGAAGCCCTCGCTGCCCTCCTCGGTGGCGAGGCGGTAGGTGGCCTGCGCCATGCCCAGGCGGTACTTGCGCCAGGCCAGCTCGGCGTTGAGCGCTATGGCCAGCCCGGTGAGCAGGGCCAGCGCGGCGCTGGCCCAAGCCGCGTACAAGATCGCGGAATCACGGCCGGCATGGAACTCGGCCAGGGTAGCGGCCTCGTCCAGCCCGACCAGCGCCGTGATGTCATAGCCGCGCACCGGATGCCAGCCAAGATAACGGGCTCGCCTGTCCTCGAAGACCTCGGCGCCATGCTGGCCGCTGCCGCTGGCCGGGCTCAGCGACGGGTGGGAGGAAAACGCCGGGATTTCGGGCGGCAGCACGTTGTCGCCGATGCGCACCAGCTCCATCGGCGGGTTGGCGCTGACCATCGCCAGCAGGCCATGCGGGCCGAGGATGGTGGCGTCATAGTTTGCGGTGAAAAACGTGGTGCTGACGGACACCATCACGATGCCGGCGAACTGGCCGCGGTCATCCACCAGCCGGCGCGAAACATGGACGACATTGCGCTTGGCCATCCTGCCGAAGACTGGCGGATCGATGACCAGCTGGTCCGTCCCCGAGTCACGCTGTCGAAGGAAATACGGCCGGTCGCCCAGGTAGGTCAGCTCGCCGTCACGCAGCGTGGTGGTGAAGGCATTGCCGCCGGCATCGACCAGGGTAACGTAGTACAGCGCCGGCGGCGGAAACATGCCGTCGCTGGCCAGCTGCTCCAGGCGCAGGCGGCCGCCCGAGAGCTGCCATTCCAGCCTGACATGCCGGGTTATCTGGTCGATCGAGTCGAGGCTGCGCGCCAGCCGGTCGGCATGGGTGCGGGCCAGCGCATTGACTTCGCGCAGCGCGCGCTGTTCCACCGCCTGCTGCGCTTCCTTCAGGTTGGCCAGCAGCACGCCCCAGCCGATCAGCGCGACCGCCATCGAGAACAGCAGCCAGACCATGAAGATGGCCGGGTTGCGGCGCAGGAAACCCAGCTTGTCGAGCAGGCTGGCCTGGGTCACCTTCTGATGCAATCTATCGCTTTGCACTGGAATCCCGCGCGAGATGGTGGTTGAGATGCAATCCGTTACAAGTCGCTGCCCATGGCCGGCAACGGCTTCAGGCCGCCGTCCAGCCTGTCCTTACTTTCCCTGCCTGTGGCCGGCATGCGCCAGCAGCGCCGCCAGCGCTGCCGGGTCGGCCGGCTTCACCAGGTAATGGTCGAATCCCGCCTGCATCGAACGCAGCCGGTCGAAGCGCTGGCCGTAGCCGGTAATGGCAACCAGCATCGCGCCCCGCGTCTGCGGCAGCGCGCGCAGGCGGCAGGCCAGCTCGTTGCCGTCGATGCCCGGCAAACCGATATCGAGCAGGAAAGCATCCATCGGCCGCCGCTCGGCAAGCGCCAGCGCCTCGTGCGGATCATGGAGGATACAGACTTCGTGGCCTTCGTTTTCCAGGTACATGCCGAGCATCTGCGCTGCGTCGACATTGTCATCCACCACCATGACCTTGAGCGCAACCGGCTCGGCCTGGGCATGGCGGCTGCCATCCCGGCCCGACGGCGTGGCGTCGAACACGCCCAGCCTGGGCAGCGTGACGACGAATTCACTGCCGCAGCCCTGCCCCCGGCTCATGGCCCGCACGCTGCCCGCATGCAGTTCGACCAGGCTCTTGACCAGCGGCAGGCCCAGGCCGAGGCCGCCCTGGGACCGGTCTGACGGCCGCTCGGCCTGCGAAAACAGGTCGAACACATGCGGCAGCAATTCGGCGCTGATGCCGATGCCGTTGTCGCTCACATGCAGGCGCGCTTGCTGGCCATCGGCTTCCAGCCAGAGCGCCAGGTGGCCGCCCTCCGGGGTGTACTTGGCCGCATTCGACAGCAGGTTGGCCAGCACCTGGACCAGCCGCTTTGCATCGCCCAGCGCCAGCACCTCGTCGGTCGGCGCCTGCATGGCCAGATTGTGCCGGCGCGACTCGATCAGCGGCCGCACCTGCTCCACCGCATCGGCCATCACCTGCTGCAGCGGCACCCGCTGCCGCTCCAGCACGATCAGGCCGCGCGTCACCCGCGACACATCCAGCAGGTCGTTGATCAGGCTGGTCATGTGGCTCACCTGGCGCGTGATCACGTCGCTGGTGCGGCTGATGCGCTCCTCGCTCTGCCGGCCCAGCTTGAGCAGCTGGGCGGCGGTGCTGATCGGCGCCAGCGGATTGCGCAGTTCATGCGCCAGCATCGCCAGGAACTCATCCTTGCGGCGGTCGGCCTGGCGCAGCGCCTCCTGCGTGCGCACCCGCTCGATCACGTTCCAGACCCGCTCGGCCATGTCCTCCAGCAGCTGCAGCTCGTCGTCGCCCCAGTCGCGCGGCTGATGGTGGCACACCAGCAGGAAGCTGGCCGTGCCGCCATGCCGCCCCAGCGGCAGCGCAACGGCGGCAGCCAGCTCGGGCCAGCCGGCCGGCGCCTGGCGCGCCAGGTCGGCGCAGGCCCAGCTGCGCCCGTCCTGGAGCGCCGCCAGCATCGCCGCCGGGAAGACCGCGGCGCCATGCCGGCCGCCCAGTTCCGGCATGGCGCCGGCGTTGTAGCCATGGCGGCACAGCACGGTCTGCTGGGCTGGGTCGAATTCGGCGTACAGCACCTGGGACACGCCCAGGTAACGGCCGGCGATCTCGCTGCTGTGGGCATAGATGCGGTCCGGACCGGGCTGCTGGCGCAACAGCTCGGCAATGTCGAGCTGGAACGACTGCCGCTGCTCGGCACTGCGCAACTGCTGCAGCATGCTGCGCAGATGGGCGGTATTGCTGATCTCGGTGCGCAGCGTGCGCAGGCTCTGCTCGAGCGTCTGCTCGGTCTGCAGCTGGCGGGAAATCATCTGCGCCAGCAATTCCAGCGCGTGCAGGGTCCTGGGCTCGGTCAGTCGCGCCGGCGCCTTGTCCAGTCCGCACAGGGTGCCGAAGTAGTCCCCGGTGCTGGTATGGAGCGGCATCGAGAAATAGCTTTCGAAGCCATACATCTGCGGCGTCGGATGGCGGCAGTACCGGGCGTCCTCGCTGGCGTGGTCGATGACGATGGCCCGGCCTCCGTCGTGCACCTCGCGGCACAGCGTGGTGGCGATGTCGAGCTGGTCGCCCGGCCGCATGCCGAAGCCGAGCTTGTCCAGCACGGCGCAGGCGGTCCAGGAGGTATCCGTGACGCGGGCCACGCAGATGAAACGCAAGGTGGTCAGGTTGCTGACCAGCTCAAGAATGGTGGGAAGGGCGCTGATTGCCTCGATGGCGGCAATGTCGGCGGAATGGTTCATCGAGCTCGAATCTTTCTGTCGCCGCAATGCCCGGCAAGCCGGGTCTGGCATCGCGGCATCGCGCTTGCGTGCGTGTTGATGTCAGAAGTGTAAGGCAGGCAGTGAAAACAACTGAGCGCCATGGGGCCCGATTCCTGTTTTGGCGCAAGCGCAATTCCGTCCGGAAATGCAAATCTGGCAGCAGGCGGTCACACCCTGGCGCGCGAGCAAAGCATGCTGCATCCCATCTGCGAAGATGGCAGCAAAGGCGACGACCACGTTGCCATTTCCGCCACGGACATGCGCATGGACACGAAAAAGCCACCACCCATCCAGGTCTTTCTCGATCTCGACGGCGTCTTCGCCGACTTCGATGCGCGGGTGATGCGCCTGACCGGCAGGCATCCCGGCGAACTCAGCCGCAACGACCTGTGGAAGGCGGTCAACCGCGACAAGCGCTTTTTTGCCGAGCTCGAGCTGATCGAAGGCTGCATGCTGCTATGGGAAGCCACGCGCGACATGGAGCCGGTCTTCCTGACCGGCGCGCCATCGTCGCGGATTTTTCAGGAACAGAAGCGGGAATGGGTGGCGCGCATCTTCGGCCCGGAATTCGCGGTGCATGTCGTCCCGAAGAAGCTCAAGCAGGAATTCAGCGGCCCCGGCCGCGTGCTGATCGACGACACCCCGTCCAATATCGAGCAATGGGAAGCGCGCGGCGGACATGGCATCCTGCACACCGGCGACCATGCATCCACCGTGAAGGCCCTGCAGGAACTGGTGGCGCTGCACATGCAGCACCTGGAGGCGCCATCGTAGGGCGGAAGGTTCCGGACGGCATGGCGCCGTTGCCGTTGCCGTTGCTTTTAAATCCCCGTTGAGCGCGCCGTGTCAGCGGTGCCTGGAGCGGGAAAAGGTGCGGCGTCTGTCTGAGTGGAGCGAAGCGGAGCGAGTTTAGCCGCGCCCCGCTCCGGGTACCGCTGACACGGGCACCCCGCGTCAGCGGGGCGCGATCATCGGGGTCGCCTTTTTTGCCTCCTTTTTTGGCGAAGCAAAAAAGGAGGTCGCCCGCCGGGGCGAACACCCGGCCTGGCCATGATGCGAGGACATGCGCGTTGGCTCACCAGCCGCAAGACGTCACTGCGAAGCAGCAGTTGTCGTTGTTGATGTCAAAAGTGACAGAACCAACCCCAACCCAGGACGGGAGCGCGATGGCGACACGGCGGAATGCCCCTTCGGGGTATTCCGCCCTACGATGGACACTGCACCAAGGCATCGACGACACGGTACACTCCACCCAGGCTACGCCCGCCACCCATCGCCTTCAGGCATCGAAAAACTCCACATTGCCATCGTCCAGGTCATAACGCGCCCCCACCACCATCAGGCGCTTGCTGCGCAGCGGCTCCAGCAACATGGCCTCGGACTTGCGCAGACGTTCGACGATGCGCATCACGTTCTGCCTGACCGATGCATCCAGCAAGGCCTCACGGCTATAGGGCTCCTTGCCGGCCAGCGCGGCACGGGCCCTCAGCACTGCCGGCACGATGGGTTCCACCATCTGCCCGATGCTGCCGGGGAAGGAGGCATTCTTTTCCACCACCGATACCGCCGCATCCACCGCGCCGCAGCGTTCATGGCCCAGCACCACGATCAATGGCACGCCCAGCTCCGCCACCGCATATTCGATGCTGCCCTGCGCCACCGTGTCGACGGTATTGCCGGCATTGCGCACGATGAAGAGCTCGCCCAGGCCGCGCCCGAACAGCAGCTCCGGCGGCACCCGCGAGTCCGAGCAGCTGACCAGCACCGCCATCGGCGTCTGCCCGCGCGCAATCTCCAGCCGGCGTTCGCTACCCTGTGCAGAGCGCAGCGGGCTGTCGGTCACGAATTTTTCATTGCCTTCCTTGAGCAGGGCCAGCGCCTGCGCCGGCGTCAGGTCGGTTTTCCTGCCGGTGGCGGCCTGGGCGTTGCCCGTCAGGGCCGCGCCCAGCGCGGCGCCGCCGCAGCATAGATGCCTGAAGAAGCGGCGCTTGCCGCCATCGATGTCTCCCATGGGTTTCCTTTCCGGTCAGGATTGCGGGCCTGCCTGTGGCAGGGGCAGCCATGCTCGCAGAACCGGCCCGAACGGCTGGCGGGAAACCGGGCCGGGACTTGTGGTGGATCAAACCGGATTTCCCGCTCGAAACGCGGCCGATGCCGGCCGCGCGGCTGCAAGCGGCTCAGGGCACCGCCTTCTCGTGGTCGTTTGAGCCCTTCGCGCTCTTGCCGGCCGGCGGCGCCGCCGGCGCCTTGCGCGCCTCGGCCACCAGGCTGGCGCAGGGGCTGTCCTGCTCCGGCCCGGTATGGGTCAATGCCAGCAGGCCCGCCAGCGGCGCCGCCACCGTGCCCAGGGCCACCGCGGCGCCGGCGCGCAGCGCGATCGCGGTCTTGTTCACGCCCACGTCGGGATTCTTGAAGGTGCCTTCCACGTACAGCGGCGAACGCAGCGACAGCAGGCGCAAGCCCTTGCTGCGCGGCAGGATGTCCAAGTCCAGCGTCTCCCTGGCCAGGTTCACATTGCCGTCCACCTGCACCGTGGCGTCCTCGGTATCGAGGAGGAAGATCTGCGGCGTCATCACGCCGTCCTTGATGTCGAGGTCGGTCGCCATGCAGTTGAGCTTGACCTGGCGGTCGCCGAAGAGCTTGGTGACCACCACCCGGCCGGCATTCAGGCCAATCGCTTCCATGATGAACTCGCTGACCGTGCCTTCGTTGATCACCGCCTTCAGTTCGCCGTTGGCATGGCCGGCCAGCGCGGCAAAGGAATTGCCGGCCGAACTGAGCCTGGCGTCGCCATTGATCTGGCCCAGGCTGGCCCGCATCGACTCCACCTTCGGGAACAGCTGCTTGAGCTTGATGCCGCGCGCCGCGACGTTCATGTTGGCCTTGGCCGGATCGGCGCTGCCGTCGATCTTCAGCTCGGTGGTCAGGCGTCCGCCGGCCACGCCGAAGTTCAGCGGCGACAGCTGCAGCACGCCCTTGTCGAGCTTGATATGGGTGTTGAGGTGATCGATGGGCAGCTTGTCGGAATGGATGATTTCCTTGCCGCTGAACTTCACGTCCGCATTCATCTTGCCCCAGCGGTCGGTCTTGAACGGCGACACCGGCAGCACCTTGTCCGGCGGCTGCCGCACTTCGCCGGACTTCTGCTTCTTGGGCTCGTCGCCGGCGCCGACCACCGCGCCCAGGTCCTTCCATACCAGGCGCTGCGACGTCACCTCGCCGCGCAGCGTCGGCTGGCCCGAGGTCTGGTCGTATTCCAGGGTGCCGCCGATGTCGCTGCTGCCGACCCGGCCCTTGAAGTTCTCGTACTTCAGGCGCAGGTTGTCGCGGCCCAGCGTGCCGACTACCCGGCCCTCGGTGGAAAACTTCGGCGTTCTCGGCAGCAGCACGCCGCCCAGCGGGAACAGGTCGGCCATGCTGGCGCCGATGATGTCGAGCTTCACGTCCAGCGCGCTGGGCTGGGCCGGATCGGTCAGCGTGCCGTTGGCCGTGATGGTGGTCTCGCCCACCTTCAGCTCGGCCTCGATCGGGTAGGCCACGCCCTTCTGCTGCAGCGACAGCAGCGCGCCGCTATGCGCCTTGCCCGACAGCGGCTCGTCATTGAAGGTACCCTTGACCTGCCAGCGCATGCTGTTGTCGGGATCGGTATCGACCCGCGCGGTCAGGTCGGCCCGCTTGGCTTCATCCAGGTAGCGCAGCGTGCCCTGCGTCATGGCCACGCTCTGGATCTCGAACGACCAGCTGGACTTGCTTTCGCTCTTCGGGAAATCCCAGTTCTTGCGACCCTTCGCATCCTGTTCCAGCGCCAGCCGCGGCTCGGTCATGATCAGCGAATTCACGCTCACGGTCCTGGCCAGCAGCTTGAACGGGTTGATGCTGAAATCGACCTGCGCGATGCGCGCCATCTCGGGGCCGGTCCTGGCCCAGTCGGGGTTGCCCAGCATGATGTCCTTGGCGCGCAGGTGCGGCCACGGCACCAAGCGCCGCCAGCCGGTTTCCCTGCCCGGCCGTTCCCAGCTCAGCGACAGGTCGCCATTCATGGCGAAGCTGCGGCCGGTGGCGGTGCTGACCTTTTCCTCCAGCCAGGGCTTGGCCCGATTGAGATTGACGGTCGACAGTACGACCAGGGCAATGACCACGATGGCGACCAGCGCGGCCAGCAGGCCGCCAGTAATTTTGAGCATGCGTTTCATGCCAATAAGACATGATTTATCCGGCTGAAGTTCGTTCATGGCCGTGCATGCGGGCAATAAAACGGCGGCGATCTGGCCATCGCATGCGCGAACGCAAAGCGGCTTGCGACCGCAGCTCAGCTATACCAACGGCGCAACCCGGCTATACGAGCGGCCGTGCCTCGATGCCGCCGCGCTGTTCCGCCAGGGCCGCAAACTCGTCGGCCAGCCTGGCGCTTTCCGCCACGGCGCGGGTCCAGGCGGCGGCGCGGCCGGCATGGTCGCGGCCGTAATGCCTGAAGTCACGGCGGTCTGGCAGCTTGCCATTGGGCAGGCTGCGTATCCATTCGGGGTTCGGCGCCAGCAGTACGACGTTCGACAGCGCCGGCGTGGCCCGGTGCCGGCGGCGCAGGCCCTTGTCCAGCCAGCCCGGCACCACCGTGGGCTGGAAATGCGGATAGAGCACCAGCGCGGGCTGGCCATCGCCGGCGGCGCGGCCGGCGGCCAGGGTTGCGTATTCCAGGTGCAGGTGGTAGTCGGTAATGCCGCCATCCCAGTAGGCGCCGGCGGGCGCGCCGGGAATGTCGGCCACCGCGCGCAGCCAGAACGGGATCGAGCAGCTGGCCAGGATCGCGGCGCGCAGGTTGCGCTGGTCCAGGCCGACCCGGTGCGTGCGGTAGTCCTGCGCCGGCAGCGGCAGCGGATCGCGGCAGTCCGAGAACACCACCCGCTCCAGCCAGCGCGCCATCGCACGGCGGGAGACCAGGTTGGCCGCGAAGGCGCCGGCATAGCCCAGGGCGGTGCGCATGCGCTGCTCGCGCGACAGAAGCGGATGCACGCCGCGGCTGGTGAAGACATGCAGGCGGTAGCGCGGATGCGACAGCACCTCCTGTTCGCGGCCGCCAAAATGCGCCGCCAGGCGGGCGTCGAATACCCGGCTGACATGGTCCGGCGTCGGGTTGCGGCCGGAACCATCGTCATAGCTTTCATGGATGTAGTGATGGGCCATCTCCGCCAATGCCGCATCGGCGTCCGGCAGGCAGGCGCTGGCCAGACGCCAGGCGCCGATCGATGCGCCGGCCAGGTGCACGACATGGCCGGCGCGGTTGAGCCAGTCGCCAAACAGGAAGCGGTCCAGCGGATTGAGCACCAGTCCTTTCGGACCGCCGGCCGCGCCGGGCACCATGGCCACGTCGGCCGGTCGCAGGCCATGTTCTCGCAGGTGGCGCAGCGCCATCGGGCCGGCATGGATCTGTAGGGCTTGCATCGGGATAGGGAAGGAATTGGGGAGAGCGGCATTATAGAGGCCCGCGCTGCCGGCGCAGCAGGCCGGGCCGCGGCGAAAGGGACGCAGGGACGCCGCTGGCGGCCCGACCGCATGCTCCGCTATGATGGCCGCTTTTTACACGGAGGAAGCCATGAGGCGAGACCTGATGCTGATGGAAGCGATCCTGGGCCAGCTGCTGCAATCCCCCGATCCGCAGATGACCGCCAGCGGCATCGCGCAGCGGCTGAACGTGGAAGCGCCGATTGCGCGCCACCACCTGCACCTGCTGCTGGACAAGGGCCTGGTGCAGGAAATCGAGGCCGGCGTCTGGCGGCTGAGCAACCAGGGACATGACTACCTGGAAGGCAGCCCCGACCAGGCGATGTCGCTGGCCAGGCCGCGGTAACGGCCCTTCAGTTCACTACGGCGCGTGCGTGAGCTGCCACAGCGAGGCGCCGACGCCGGTCATGCTCTCCCCGGCGATCAGGCCGGCCGCCACCGTGATCGCATGGTCCCTGGTCAGCCTGGGCCAGCGCAGCCCGGCCAGCCAGGTCAGCACTGCGCCCAGCGCCATCATCAGCGACACCGAGGCCGGCAGCACGAAGGCCAGTCCGAACGCAGCCGCGCTGGGCAGCAAGCGTGCGCGGCGCGGCGGCAGCGCCACCTCCAGCAGCCCCAGCGCCAGCCCGGCCACGCAACCGGCCAGAATTGCCCAGCGCACGCTTTCCGACAGCGCCGACAGGCCCGCGCCCAGGGTCTGCGCCACCGCCTTCCAGGTCGCCACCGCCGGCGCCGGCCACTGCTCGGTGAGCAGCATCGCCTTCGGATCGGGGATCAGCGCCTTGTACACCAGCACGCCGACGATGCTGCCCACGGCGATGCCGATGACTTGCGCGGCAACCTGCTTCCACGGCGTGGCGCCGATCGCGCGTCCGACCTTGAAGTCGTTCATCAGGTCGGTGCACTGGCCGGCGGCGCCGCCGGCGGTGTTGGCGCTCATCAGGTTGACCGCCATCTGGCCGGGCGCCACTACGCCGAAGCTCAGCTGCGACAGCTGGCCGATGGCGCCGATCGGCGCTATGCCGGTCGCGCCCACGACCCTGGCCGCCACCGCCGCCAGGAACAGCGCCAGCGGCACCGTCATCAAAGCCACCGGCAGCGCGATGTCGAACAGGCTGGCCTGCAGTGCCACCACCAGCGCCGCGGCCAGTGCCAGTGCGAGTGCTGGTAAAACCGCCGGCCGGCGCGCGCCCGGCTTCCTGCCCGACAGCAGCACCGATCGCTGCCGCCACAGCCGCAGCGCCAGTGACGCCAGCGTGGCCGACACCATCAGGCTGGCGCCCGGCCACAGCAGCCATTCCACCAGCGCCGCGAACTGCGGGCCGGCGGCGCCCTGCGGCAGCACGACCAGCTCCCGGGCCAGCAGCCAGGGCGCGATGCCGCCCCAGGCCAGCAGCGCGCCCAGCAGCAGCGACAGCCCGACCCGGATGCCGATGATGGCGCCAAAGCCCAGCAGCAGCAGCGACGGGTCGACGGTGAAGGTCAGCCGCTCCCACTGCATGTTGGGCGACCAGCGCGGCAGGGGCTGATAAAACGTGTCCACCCATTTCACCAGCGCCGAGGCCAGCGCCGCCGCCGCCAGCGCCAGCAGCCGGCGCATCGCCTCGGCGCCATGACTGTAGGCATGGCGCAGGGTCTCCAGCGTGGCCATGCCTTCCGGGAAAGTCATGCCAGGATCGTCCATCAGCGACGGCCGCAGGTACCAGGCGATCCAGATGCCAAGGAAGCTGACCGAGAACACCCAGGCCATCATCGGCAGCGCATCCAGCGCATTGCCGGTCAGCAGGGTGTAGGCCGGAATCGGCGCCACCAGGCCGCCGGAAATGATGGAAGCGGCCGCCGATGCAACCGTCTGGTTGATATTGCTCTCGTGCAGCGTCCAGCCGGCAGCCAGCCGGCTGCGCGCCGCAAGGCCCTGCCAGAAGCCGAAGCCGATCAGCAGCGCGATGATGGACATGTTGAATGCCCAGCCTATCTTCAGGCCGGCATAGACATTCGAGGGCGTCAGCACGACGCCCAGAAGCACGCCGGTCAGCACCGCGCGCAGGCTCAGCTCGCGTTGCGCGGGCGTGTCGATGCCGCCGGCAACAGCGGCGGTGGTAGCGGAAATCGTGGCGGAAGACGGCGGCATGGGCCAGGGCTGCTTGTTGTCGAATGGAAGCTAGACCGGCCCTGCCCGCCTTTGGTTGCAATGCCAATACGGCGGATGCGGCGCGCCATGCGCGCGCGCAAGCTACTTCAGCACGTAGCTCGCCAGCACGCTTTGCACCTCATAGATGCTCAGGCGCTTGTTGAACTGCTTCTGCAGCGGCGCCGGGCTGCCGGAGATCCAGATCTTCAGTTCGGCGTCGAGGTCGAAATGGCCGCCGGTCTCGATGCTGAAATGGGTGATGCTTTTGTACGGCACCGAGTGGTATTCCACCTTGCTGCCGGTCACGCCCTGCTTGTCCACCAGCACCAGGCGCTTGTTGGTGAAGACGAAGTAGTCGCGGATGAGCTGATAGGCATGCTCCACCCGCTCGCCTTCGGCCAGCACCTGGCTGAACTCCTCCTGAATTTTTGCGGCGTCGATCTTGGACGCATTGCCCAGCATGCCGTCGAGCAGACCCATGGCGTTTCTCCCTGTAGTGATGCCGAATGAAAACGAAGCCGATGCCCGCCCCATGCAGGCATCAGGGCGCAATCATGCCATGCCGCATCGCGATCAGCGCCAGCTCGGTCTGGTTGGCCACCGCCAGCTTCTGCTTGATGTTGTACAGATGGGTGCCGGCGGTGCGCGGCGAGATATTGAGCAGCTCGGCCACCTGGTTGACGCTCATGCCGCGCGCCAGCTCGATGAAGACCGCGAACTCCCGCTCCGACAGCACCTCGACCGGGTTCTGGCCGCCGTCGAAGGCCTGCATCGCCATCTTCTGCGACACATGGGCGTCGAGGAAGCGGCCGCCGGCGGCCACCGTGCGCACCGCCTGCATCAGCTCTTCCGGCGCGCTGCGCTTGGACACATAGCCCAGCGCGCCAGCCTTGAGCATGAAGCGCACATGGCTCGGGTCTTCATGGGACGACAGGCCCAGCACCCGCGCCGCCGGGTCGCGGGCGATGATGCGGCGGGTGGCCTCGACGCCGGTAGCGCCACCCAGGCCGATATCCATCAGGATCACATCGGGGCTGCCGGCCTCCAGCTGCTGGTAGGCCGACTCGGCGGAGTCGGCCTCGGCCACCACCCGGATATCCGGCGTGGCGTCGAGCAGCATCCGAAAGCCGATGCGCACCACCATGTGGTCGTCCACCAGCATCACGCGGATGTGTTCTTTCATACGGTTTCCTCCTGTAACGGGATCCAGGCCGACACCTGCAGCCCGCCCTGTTGTGCCGGCCCGATGGCCAGCCTGCCGCCGAGCGCCTCGGCGCGTTCGCGCATGCCGCGCAGGCCGTAATGGCCGTTCCGGGACAAGGGCTCGTCCGCGCCGCGGCCGTTGTCCGCAATGGACAGGACGAGCGCGCCATCCCGGATACTCAGCTCGACCCAGGCGGCGCTGGCCTGCGCATGCCGCACCACATTGGTCAGCGCTTCCTGGAGAATGCGGAAGGCGCAGGTCTCGGCGTCGACATGCACGGCGTCATGCTGCGCCAGGTCCATGGCCAGCGTGATGCGCAGCCCCGGATGCGCCTGCTGCAGCGACGCCACCAGGTCGCGCACCGCGTCGCCCAGGCCGATCTCTTCCAGCTGGATCGGGCGCAGCCGGGGTATGAGCCTGTGCATCGCATCGAAGCTGGCGCCGGCGGTCTCGAACAGCAGGCGGGCCGCCTCGCCGGCGGGCTTGCCGCGCAGTTCCGGATTCTGCGCCAGCGCCGCCGAGATGCTGCGCATCGCGGTCAGCGACTGTCCCATCTCGTCATGCAGCTCGCGCGCGATGGCGCGCCGCTCGTCCTCGATGCGCCGGTGCAGCGCCTGGGTGAACTCGCGCTGCGCCGCCAGCCGCGCCTCGGCCTGCGCGATCTGATGGCGCGAGGCGATGTCGTCCTGCACCGCCTGCGCCATGCGGTTGAAGGCCATGCCCATCTCGCCCGGCTCGCGCCCCGGCAGCGCCGGCAGCCTGACATCGTGCCGGCCGCTGCCGATCTGCAGCAGCGCGCGCCGGATCTGCTCGAACGGCGCCAGCCAGCGCATCAGCATCCATGACAGCAGCAGGTAAGCCAGCAGCAATGCGGCGCTCTGGATCACCATGAAGCTGACCAGGTCATCCCAGCCGTCCAGCACGGCGCGGGTCGGATTCGGCGCCACCACCAGGGTGCCGGCATTGACCCGGATCACGGTCGCCTTCATCGCCGGCGTGACCAGCGCCGCATACCACTCCGGCGCATAGCGGCCGGCCTTGTAGGACGAGGGCGGCGCTTCGTACAGCAGCTCGCCGGCATGGTCGTAGAGCCGGATCTCGTTGGCCCTGACCCGGCCGGTCTGGCGCAGCACCTCGGCCAGCGCCACCGGCCCCTGGCGCGAATAGATGGCGGTGATGCGCGCCAGCAGCTGGGTGGCGATGCGGTTGGAGGCTTCGATCTCCTCGCGGATGCTGCTGCGGGTGGTCTGGATTTCCTGGGCGCTGAAGATGGCCAGCGCGGCGAAGGCCAGGCTGCCCAGCAGCAGGTTGATCTTCAGCAGCAGGCCCATGGCGCGGCGCGGCTTAGCCATGACACGCTCCCCAGCCGTCGAAACTGCCGTGCGCCGCAAAGCCATCCAGCGCCTGGCGCAGCGCCGCCGCCATGGCGGGATGAAACGGATCATGGCCAGCCCCGGCCACGATCAGCAGCCGGCTGCCCGGCAGGCGCTGCTGCAGGCGCCGCGCATTGGCCGGCGGGCAGACCCGGTCGGCGTCGCCATGCAGGATGGCCACCGGCATGGCGGGGAGGCTGCCGAGCGCCTCCACCAGCGCGTCCGGGTCCAGGAAGCAGCCGTGATGCAGATAGTGCGCCTGTATCCGGTAGCGCTGCACCAGGGCTTCGTCCGGCGGCTCTGCCGCCTCGTTGGGCCGGCCTTCCAGCGCCTGTTCATGGCCGCGCCAGGCACCAGCGATGCGGCTGCAGGTTTGCGCATCGCTCGACGCAAGCTGCCCGGCCAGCCACGGCAGCAGCCGCCCCGGCGCCAGCGCCGATGCCGGCGCGATGGCGGCGAATGCCTGCCAGCACTGCGGCGTGTCGAAGAAGCCGCCAAGTTCGGCCGGCGTGGCCAGGAACGGCGCCCTCAGCACCAGGCCGTGGAGCATGTCGCCATGCCGCGCCGCATAAGCCAGCGCCAGCGTGGCGCCCCAGGAGCCGCCGCCCAGCAGCATGCGCTCCATGCCCAGATGCCGGCGCAGCCGCTCGATGTCGTCCACCAGGAGGCCGGTATGGTTGTTCTCCAGCCCGCCGGCCGGCTGGCTGCGGACGCAGCCGCGCTGGTCCGCCAGCACCAGGCGAAAGCGCGCCAGGTCGACCAGGTCGGCATGGCGCAGGCTGGCGCCGCTGCCCGGGCCGCCATGCAGCCAGAACAGCGGCAGGCCGTGGGGATTGCCGTATTGCGCATACCAGAGGCGGTGTCCGTCGCCGGTGGCGAGCTGGCCTTCGTCGAAAGCCGGGGTCATGGTGAAGCCTTGTCTCCTGTTTTTATTCCCGGATTCTAACCAGCCTGGCGCACTAAGCAGAATCCGCAGCACAAAATCATGAAAATCATGAGCGCGCTTTCATGGATTTGCCGCTGTCGGATGGCCTGCAGGCCATCGCACAATGTGTCATCCGGGTTCGGCACCGGCCCGGATAACCATTTATCCAACCTTGAAGGAGATCAGCATGAAATGGGAAAAACCACAAGCAAGCGACATGCGCTGGGGCTTTGAAATAACGATGTATATCGCCAATCGTTAATTGCAATACGGCTGCCGGGGACAATGATGAAACTACGTGTGCTCGGCTCCGCTGCCGGCGGCGGCTTTCCGCAATGGAACTGCAATTGCGCCAACTGCGACGGCGTGCGGCGCGGCACCATCCACGCGCTGCCGCGCACCCAGTCGTCGATCGCGGTCACGGAAGATGAACAGGACTGGGTACTGATCAACGCCTCGCCCGACCTGCTGGCCCAGATCAAGGCGGCGCCCGCACTGCAGCCGGCGCGCGCGGTGCGCGACAGCGGCATCGCCGCGGTACTGCTGATGGATGCCCAGATCGACCATGTGACCGGCCTGTTGATGCTGCGCGAGCGCGGCACGCCATTGCCGCTGTATGCCACCGCCCAGGTGATGGCCGACCTGAACCATGGCCTGAACATCGCCAGCGCGCTGGCCCATTACTGCAAGCTGGACTGGCGCGAGATCGCGCCCGGCGACAGCGGCTTCGCCATCGCGCCGCTGGCCCACACCCGCTTTGCCGCGCTGACCCTGGACAGCAAGGCCCCACCCTATTCGCCGCACCGCAACGACCCGCATCCGGGCGACAACATCGGCCTGACCATCACCAATGCGCGCAACGGCCGCTCGGCCTTCTATGCGCCTGGGCTGGGCGCGCTGTCGCCCGCGGTGACAGCGGCGATGCAGGCCGCCGACGTGCTGCTGGTGGACGGCACCTTCTGGCGCGCCGATGAAATGATCCGCCTCGGCCTGTCGGCCAAGACCGCCGCCGACATGGGCCACCTGCCGCAGGACGGACCCGGCGGCATGGTCGCCGTGCTGGACACCATGCCGGCGGCGCGCAAGATACTCATCCATATCAACAACAGCAACCCCATCCTGCGCGAGGACAGCGCCGAGCGCGCGCTGCTGGCGCGGCACGGCATCGAGGTCGCGCATGACGGCATGGAGATCGAACTGTGATGTATGCCACCAACACAGCCACTGATGGCGGCCTGCCCTGGGACCGCGCCGAGTTCGAAGCCCGGCTGCGCAACAAGGACCGCAACTACCATATCCATCATCCGTTCAACATCCGCATGAACAGCGGCGGCTGCTCGCCGGCGCAGATCCGCGGCTGGGTGGCCAACCGCTTCTACTACCAGTGGATCATCCCGCAGAAGGACGCGGCCATCCTGTCCAACTGCGACGACCGCGCCACCCGCAGGCTGTGGGTCACCCGCATCCTCGACCACGACGGCCATGGCGACTACGAAGGCAGCGCGGCCGGCGGCCTGGAAGCCTGGACCCAGCTCGGCATCGCGGTGGGCATACCGCGCGAGGAGCTGTGGTCGCTGCAGCATGTTCTGCCCGGCGTGCGTTTCGCCTGCGACGCCTACCTGAACTTCGCGCGCCGCGCGCCGTGGCAGGAAGCGGTCTGCTCATCGCTGACCGAAATGTTCGCGCCGCAGATCCACAAGGACCGGCTGGCGAGCTGGCCCGACCACTATCCCTGGATCGCCGCCTCCGGCCTGCACTACTTCCGCAGCCGGATTCCGCTGGCCCAGCGCGACGTGGACCATGGCCTGGCCGTCACGCTGGCGCATTTCACCAGCCGCGCCCAGCAGCAGCGCGCGCTGGAGATCCTCCAGTTCAAGCTCGACATCCTGTGGAGCATGCTGGACGCCATCGAGAAGGCTTATCCCGAATGAACGCCCTGCCTGAAAAGCCGCTGCTGAACCGCCGCTTCCGGATGCAGTACGAGCCCGCGCAGCAGGCCCATGTGCTGCTCTACCCGGAAGGCATGGTGCGCCTGAACCAGAGCGCGGCCGAGATCCTGAAGCGCTGCGACGGCAGCGCCACCATCGATGAAATCATCGCGCAGCTGGAAGCGGCCTTCGACACCACCGGCCTGCGCGACGACGTGCTGGGCATGCTGTCGCATGCGCAGGAAAAGGACTGGATACGATGACTGCCGATGCGCCTTCCCCTCCCTACTGGCTGCTGGCCGAGCTGACCTACCGCTGCCCGCTGCACTGCGCCTTCTGCTATAACCCGCTGGACTATGCGGCGGTGCGCGATGAGCTCGACACCGAGGGCTGGTTCAGGGTGATGCGCGAAGCGCGCGAAATGGGCGCGGTGCAGCTGGGCTTTTCCGGCGGCGAGCCGCTGGTGCGCGACGACCTGGAGCTGCTGGTGGCCGAGGCGCACCGGCTGGGCTTCTACACCAACCTGATCACCTCCGGTGTCGGCCTGACCGAGACCCGCATCGCCGCGCTGAAGCAAGCCGGCCTGGACCATATCCAGCTATCGTTCCAGGATTCCACCCGCGAACTCAACGATTTCCTGTCCAGCACCAGGACCTTCGACCTGAAGAAGAAGGTGGCGGCGCTGATCAAGAAATACGATTATCCGATGGTGATGAACTGCGTGCTGCACCGGCATAACCTGCCGCATGTGGACAAGATCATCGACATGGCGCTCGAACTGGACGCCGAATACCTGGAGCTTGCCAACACCCAGTACTACGGCTGGGCGATGAAGAACCAGCAGCAGCTGATGCCGACGCTGGAACAGGTGCGCCAGGCCGAGCAGGTTGTCAACGACTACCGTGCCCGCATCGGCAACCGCTGCAAGCTGCTGTTCGTGGTGCCCGACTACTACGAGGACCGGCCCAAGGCCTGCATGAATGGCTGGGGCGCGGTGTTCCTGGCCGTGGCGCCGGATGGCGCCGCCCTGCCCTGCCACAATGCGCGCAGCCTGCCTGGCCTTTCCCTGCCCAGCGTGAAGGACGCCAGCCTGCGCTGGATCTGGGAAGACAGCCCGGCCTTCAATCTGTTTCGCGGCGACAGCTGGATGCAGGAGCCCTGCCGCAGCTGCCCGGAAAAGGAAAAGGATTTCGGCGGCTGCCGCTGCCAGGCCTACATGCTGGCCAACGATGCCAGCGCCGCCGACCCGGTCTGCGCCAAGTCTCCGCAGCGGGACCGGGTGGACGCGATCATCTTCCAGGCTGCCCATCCGGAAAAGCGGGAAATCCGGGCCGAAGCTATCCTGTTTCGCACCGATGCCAATTCACGGCAGCTGTGCCAGCAGCAGGACCAGCCCGCGCAGGCCGCCAAGCCCGGAAAAGCAGCCATCCTTTGACATTCATGCATCAAAACTGCGTGGACTGCGGCATCCAGGCCACAGTCACCGGAAAACCTGCGGTCTGCGATACAAACTGTCACACCCGGGGAAGCGCACGGCACCTATACTGCGTGCGAACCTTCTCCCAGGAAGCAAGATGAACAAGTGCAAAATCCTCCCACTTGATCCCGGCAAGCGACGCGCGGTCCGGCATGATGAACCGCCGGCATGGTCGGCCATGATGGCCGACGGCGTGATGGCCTTCCCGGTCGAGCGCCGCCAGGCGGCCATCCACGACTGCGATGAATTGCAGGCGCGCCGCCAGCGCCGGCAGGCGCGCCAGGCCTGATCCCCCGCCTTACCTTTATCCCAGCGGGTCCACCATGAAGGTGGGCATGGCCTCGCCGCGCGGCGCGCTGGCAAGGAAGCGCTCGGCCACATCCAGCGCCTCGGCGATGGTGACGTGCATGTCCAGGTAGCGATAGGTGCCCAGCCGCCCGACAAAGGTAATATTGCGTTCCTGCCTTGCCTTCTCGATGTACTGGCGCAGCTGCGACTTTTCCCTGGCCAGCCGGATAGGATAGTAAGGCGTGTCGTTCTCCTCGCAGTAGCGGCTGTATTCCTTGAAGATCAGCGTCTTGTCGTGGCTTTCCCACGGCGAGAAATGCTTGTGCTCTGAGATCCGGGTATAAGGCACTGCCTCGTCGCCGTAATTGATCACCGGGTTGCCCTGGTAGTCGCCCTCATGGCGCTCGGCCGCGAAGTCCAGCGTGCGGTAGCCCAGCCGGCCCTCGCTGTAGTTGAACCAGGCATCGATCGGCCCGCTGTAGAACACATGGTCGTAGCCGGCAGCGTCGCTGCGGCCGAGCCTGGTATTCAGATGCACCGTGATGTTCGGATGGTCCAGCATCTTCTCGACGATGGCGGTATAGCCGTTCCTGGGCATGCCCTGGTAGGTGCTGGCGTAATAGTTGTCGTCATAGTTGAAGCGCACCGGCAGGCGGCGCAATATGCTGGCCGGCAGTTCCGACGGATGCATGCCCCACTGCTTGGTGGTGTAGCCCTTGAAGAAGGCTTCATACAGCTCGCGGCCGACGAAGCGCAGCGCCTGCTCCTCGAAGGTCTGCGGGTCCTTGATGCTCTGGTCGCCGATCGAGGCCAGGAACGCTTCCGCCTCGCGCGGGTTGAAGGTCTTGCCAAAGAACTGGTTGATCGTCAGGAGATTGATGGGCAGGCTGAACACGCGGCCGCCGGTAATGGTCTTGACGCGGTTGACGAAGGGCATGAACTCGTCGAACTGGCGGATGTAATTCCATACCTTCTCATTGCTGGTATGGAAAATATGCGGCCCATAGGCATGGACCATCACATTGGTCTCTGCATCGCGCTCGGTGTGGCAGTTGCCCGCCACATGCGGCCGGGCGTCGAACACTTCCAGCTGATAGCCTGCCTTGGCTGCCTCATGCGCGATCACGGCGCCGGAGAAGCCCGCTCCAATCACAGCAATTTTCTTCACATGTCGCCCTTATCTGGATCGTGGAAAAGTCAGGCGGCACAACGGCCGCCGGATGGTCTGGCCTTCGATTCTATGGGCCGGGTCCGGCCGGAGGATTGATTCGGAACATGGCCCCGGCGCCCGGCAATTTGGCCGCTGGATGCTGCTTGCGCGCCGTCAATCGCGCTGCCGGACAGGGCTGCTGCTGACACATCTGGTAACGCTGCTTACGCATCCGCCCTAGATGCGACGCCGTTCCCACGGTGTAATGAAGGTGTTTCCACATGGAGGTGCACATGAAAATCCCAGTCAAGATCATTGCAGGCATCCTCGCCGGCGCCACCGTGCTTCTCTCGGCGCCCGCCGCGATGGCCCACACGGTACGCGATGCGCACGGCCATTACCGCGCTCATCGCCACGCGCATCCGCATCATGTCGCGCCGGTGCGGCATGCATACCGCCATGACCATCGGTACCCGCAACGCGTGCTTCCGGCCCGCGGCCAGCGCGACCGCGACGGCGACGGCGTGCCCAACCGCTTCGACGCGCGCCCGGATAATCCGCGGCGCTACTGATCCTCGCTCGTCAACCCACGGAGAATCCGATGCGCAAGCTGATCCTGCCGCTCGCCGCCGCCAGCATCCTGTTATCCGGCTGCGTGGTGGCGCCTTATGACCCGGTCGGGCCGGGTTATTACCGCCAGCCGCATCATGGCTACTACGGCCCGCCGGGCCGTGGCTACTATCGTGACCGGGATGGCGACGGCATACCCAACCGTTACGACCGCGCGCCGGGCAATCCTTACCGTTATTGACCCGCCGCCGGGTTGGCTGCGCTGCGCTGCGGTAAGCTGGCGTCCTCTTTATCGGACACAGGGAGGACGCCATGCGCATGACCAAGCTGCCATCGGGCGAAGCCGTATCGGCGCTGGGCCAGGGCACCTGGTATATGGGTGACCTGCCGGCACGCCGTGCCGCCGAACTGGCGGCGCTGCGCGCCGGCATGGACCTCGGCATGACGCTGATCGATACCGCCGAGATGTATGGCGACGGCGCCGCCGAGCGCTTGGTCGGCGAAGCCCTCGCCGGCCGGCGCGATTCTGCCTTTATCGTCAGCAAGGTGCTGCCGCACCATGCCACCCGGCGCGGCACCGTGGCCGCATGCGAGGCCAGCTTGAAGCGCCTGGCCACCGACCGCATCGACCTCTACCTGCTGCACTGGCGCGGCGGCGTGCCGCTGGAAGAAACCCTGGCCGGATTCGCCGATCTGCAGCGGGCCGGGAAGATACGCCATTGGGGCGTCAGCAATTTCGACGTGGATGACATGCGGGAATTGAACGCGATCGCCGGCGCCGCGGCGGCGGCCAATCAGGTGCTGTACAACCTGACGCGGCGGGGCATTGAATTCGACCTGCTGCCGCAGTGCGGCGCAAGCGGCGTGCCGCTGATGGCCTATTCGCCGATAGAGCAGGGACGGCTGCTGCGCGATCCGACGCTGGCTGCGATCGCCAGCCGCCACCAGGCCACGCCGGCTGCGGTTGCGCTGGCCTGGGTGTTGCGCCAGCCAGGCATGATCGCCATTCCCAAGGCATCGAGCGAGGCGCATGTCCAGGAGAACCATGCCGCGCTAGATATCGTGCTGAATGACGAGGATCTTGCCGCGCTTGACCGCGCCTTCGCGCCACCCCGTTCAAGGCAGCCGCTGGAAATGATTTAAGCCAGAATAATTTTCTGGCAGGAAATTAAACAGGGCTTGCGGCTGCGCAAGCCTGGTGCATTCCTGCTCGATTTCAGTGAATCTGGTGCCTGAGCGAAAGAAAAGCGCTGCAATTTGCGCTATACCTATAAAAACATGCAAATTGGTGATTTGCCATTTACTTTGAATGTGCCATTATGCTGCGTATCGAATTGACCAAGCTTTTGGGATTTCGGTAAGCAGAACGTGCAGGGCGATCTAGACCGGCATTTTCGTATTTTTTATCTTAGGAATGTGGACGCAATTATGGCAACAGGTACCGTGAAGTGGTTTAACGACGCAAAGGGCTTTGGTTTCATCACCCCGGACGCAGGCGGCGAAGATTTGTTCGCGCATTTCTCCGCAATCAACGCATCCGGATTCAAATCCCTGCAAGAAGGCCAGAAAGTAAGCTTCGAAGTCACCCAGGGCCCAAAAGGCAAGCAAGCTTCGAACATCCAGCCAGTGTAATACCCATCACCAGCGTCATTGCGACGCAGTGATGCTCAAAGCCTGCACCGACCCGGTTAGCGGGCTTTTTTTATGGGCGACGCATTCCGGGCCGCCTAGCCGCCCATATTGGGCACGACGCCCGGTGAAGCGGGGACATGCTCGATGTCGCCATCGCGCACCGCCAGATGCAGGCTGTCGATGATCCCGGCGGCCTCTTCGCCGCCGACCGCGGGCCGGCTTGCCTGCAGGCGCGCGATCAATTCCTCCCGCGACGAGCACAATGAACGGTCCTTGTCGCCAAAGTCGATGGCGGCCGCCCCGTCATAACCCGAGATCTGCGCCAGCAATTGCCGGGCCTCGCTCTCCTGCAGCCGCAATGCATCACCCAGCACGGCGGCCTTCTGCTCGAATTCCTCACGATTGAGATACGGAGTATGCATCGTCATGGTCCCTATGATCGGCGCCGAACGGCAGACCGGACCAACATAGCGGATAGCGGCGCGATGTCCCGGCACTTCCGCGCCCGGGCTTGAAATTGCTCAACAATCCATGCTTGCGGCCATCCTGCGCCTGAAGTTTGGAAGGGCAACGGAACGAAGGCCGCGGCCCGATGCCAAACCGGCATCAGGACTCGCCAACGGAATCGCCATGCCAGGCATGCTGCCCAAAGCGCCGCTGTTTCCCTCCTCGTTCACCCAGGGCCTGCCTGCCTGCGAACTGGTTCTGCCACCCGCAGCGCCGCGCCATGCGGATGTCAACCGGCTGGCGCGTTCGCTGCCGCCCGGCATGCCTGACCGCTTGGAGGTCAGCATTACGCGGGCTGCGAACGGCAGCGAGCGCTGCACCGCGGCCTGGTACGGCAAGCGCGCCTACCTGATCCATCTGGCATTGCTGCCGGCCGAGAGCTGAAGCTCCCGGCTTGTCAGCGCAGCGCGCCCGATCCGCCGCGCGGCGTACGGGCACGTGCTCCCTGCCCAGCGCCGGCGCCTGAAAGGCCGCCGGGAACGCCCGCGCTGGCCGGCATCACGGTGGAGATCGCATGCTTGAACACGATCTGCGTCACGTCGCCGTGGACCGCAAGCACATAGTTGTCGAAAGACTCGATGGTGCCATGCAGCTTGATGCCATTGACCAGAAAGATGAACACCGGGGTGCGCTGGTCGCGCAGGTTCTCGAGGAATGCTGCTTGTAATAATTGCGGGTTACGTTCCACGGCACTTCCTTCAAAGGACAGGTTGGAGCGGCAGGCTGCGTTCGGCGCAAGACTCCGGGCGCAAAGGCGAACATTCAGCGTCGGTTCAGCTTAGTCCACAGCTTTGCGCCAAGGTTCGGTGTTCGACATCCAAAAGCGGCAACCGTCAAGTCGGGCTGGCGTTGTGCAGCCAACACAGTCGGTCGGCCGGGCTGGATGCGGCGCGCCGTCTTGCACGATCAGTTAACCGCAATCCTTACCACCTTGATACAATGTTTCTCCAAAGAATCTTTGTGGTGATCCGGATAGTCGCCGTGAAACGTGCTGCGTCAATGTGCTGCGCCCGGCGCGACTCCATCCCTTAACCTGTTCAGGTCGCCTGGCCGTGATTGCAGCATGAAAACTATTTCCAGCAGTGTGTCCGCCCACGCCGGCATCGGCAGCCAGCCCGCGAACCAGGTCAAGACGCTGGTGTGGATGACCGACACCAACGATGTGATCATTTACCTCAGCCGCAGCATCGCCCATCTGTTCGAGCTGGGCAACGTGCTGTCGGTCGACATGTACGTGCGCTTCATCCATCCGGACGACCAGGCGCGCGTGCGGCAGGTTTTCAGCCAGGCCAAGGCGGCACGGGAGGATTGCCAGGCGGATTACCGGGTCGCCGCGCCGGATGGCTCGGTGCGCTGGGTCACCGGCTCGGGCGCGCCGCGCTTTGCCGATAACGGCGACTTCCTCGGCTATGCCGGCGCCCTGATCGACGTCAGCGAGCAGTATGCCGCGCTGGAGCAGTTGGCCAAGAGCGAGGCCAGCCACCGTCTGCTCACCGAGAACAGCCAGGACCTGATCAGCCATCATGAAGCCTACACCGGGGTCTATCGCTATGCCTCGCCGTCCTTCGAACGGGTGCTGGGCTACGCGCCCGCGGAGCTGGTCGGCAAGGTCAGCATCTACCACCAGGTGCATCCCGACGACATCGACGTGATCCGGCAGGAGATCGCGCGCCAGGCCGGCAGCGACGGCGACAGCCGGCTCATCGAATTCCGGGTGCGCCACAAGGACGGCCACATGGTGTGGATGGGCACCAATGTCAAGCTGATGGTGCAGCCGGCGACCAGGGAGAACATCGGCTCGATCGCTGTCTCGCGCGACATCAGCGGGGAAGTGGAAATCGCGGAAAAGCTGGCCCAGCTGGCCGAGGAAAACAAGGCGCTGGTCGAGAACTCGCTGGACATCATCGCGCTGCTGGACGGCGACGGCCGCTTCCTGCGCCTGAACGCGGCAACCCATGACATCCTGGGCTATGCGCCGCAGGAACTGATCGGCCGCTCCTACCTGGAATTGCTCGACAGCGATGAAGTCATCCGGATGCGCGGCCTCGATGCCGGCCTGCGCAGCGGCCAGAATACCGCCACGGACCTGGAGGCCCGGTTCCGGCGCAAGGACGGCCGCATCATCCATCTGTCGCTGGGCATGCGCTGGTCCGAACACAAGCAGCTGATGTATGCCACCGCGCGCGACGTCACCGAGCGCTACCGGGCGCAGGATGAATTGCGCAAGTCCAAGGAGCGGGTCGACGCGATGCTGGAAAGCATAGGCGACGCCTTCTTCGCGCTCGACGGCGACTGGCGCATCACCTACGCCAACCGCAAGGCGTGCGCCTTTGCCTCGGTCGAGCCGGCCACGGCGATCGGCAGGCCGCTCATGGACCTGGTGCCGTCGATGCGGGACTGGGGCTCGCTGCTGCATTACCGCAATGCGATGGAGCGGCGCGAGAGCGCCTTCTTCGAAGACTACTGGCCGCCCAAGAACGCCTGGGTGGAAGTGCGCGTCTATCCGAACGAGGATGGCATCTCGGTGTACTTCCACGACGTCACCGACAAGCGCATGGCCGAAAACGCGCTGCGCAAGAGCGAGAAACGGTTTCGCAACCTGTTCGACCAGGCGGGCGACAGCATCATCATCGCCGACGGCATGCTGCGCATCCACGATGCCAACAAGCGTGCCTGCGAGGCGCTGGGCATGGACCGCGAAGCGCTGCTGCGCCTGACGATAGGCGACGTGGCGCCGCGCTTCGATGCCGCGCCGGCGCTGTGGGACCGGCTGCGCGCCGGCCAGACCCGGCTGGTGCAGAGCACCGTCAGCCATGCCGGCGGCACCACCTTCCCGGCCGAGATCCATGTGTCGCGCTTCGAGGAAGACGGCAATGAATACCTGCAGGCGATCGCGCGCGATGTGACGGAGCGGATCGAGGCCCAGAAGAAGATCAGCGCCAGCGAGCAGCGCTTCCGCGAGGTGCTGGAAATGACGCCGGCCGGCTACCTGGTGGCCGATGGCCAGGCCAGGATCACCGACGTCAACCCGGCGCTGTGCCTGATCGCCGGCTATGCCCGGGAAGAACTGATCGGCCGCACGCTCGACATGCTGTTTGCCTACTGTCCATGGGAGGGCGTGGCATTCGCGCCGGACGGACCGACCTCCACCCACGGCGCAGAGGCCGTGCTGCGGCACCGCAACGGCGGCCAGGTCTACGTGCTGTTCAATGGCAGCATCAGGCGCAACGCCGACGGCCGGGCCGAGTCCATGACCGGCCTTTTGACCGACATCACCGCACGCAAGGAAGCCGAGAGCCGGCTGGAACGGCTGGCCACCCATGACACCCTGACCGGCCTGCCCAACCGCAGCCTGCTCAACGACCGGGTCCAGCAGATGCTGGCCACCGGCCCGCGCAACATGCCGGTGGCGGTGATGTTCATCGACCTCGACCGCTTCAAGGAAGTCAACGACTCCTTCGGCCACGAGCCGGGCGATGTGCTGCTGCGGGAAGTGGCCGGACGCCTGGCGCGCGCGCTGCGGCCCAGCGACGTCATCGCCAGGCTGGGCGGCGATGAATTCGTGGTCGCTGCCTATTGCTCCACCGGCGCGGCGGGGGCGGCCAGCATCGCCGAGAAGCTGCTGGGCACATTGGCGGCGCCGATCGACATCGGCCACCAGGAAGTGATCATTGGCGCCTCGATCGGCATCAGCATGTTCCCCGACCATGCGCGCACCAAGGAACTGCTGTTCCAGAGCGCCGACACCGCGATGTACCGCGCCAAGGCGGCGGGCCGCAACGGCTACCGTTTCTTCGAAGCGGAAATGACGGTGGAGGCGCGCACCCGGATGACGCTGGAACTATCGCTGCGCCATGCGCTGGCGCGCGGGGAATTCGAGCTGCACTACCAGCCGCGCATCGACCTGCGGGCCATGTCCATCGTCGGCATGGAGGCGCTGATCCGCTGGAACCATCCGGAACTCGGCCTGGTGTCGCCGATGCAGTTCATACCCATCGCGGAGGAAACCGGGCTCATCGAAGGCATCGGCGAGTGGGTGCTGCAGGAGGCATGCCTGCAGAGCCAGCGGCTGATGGACAAGTTCGGGCGCGCGCTGTGCGTGTCGGTGAACATGTCGGCGCGACAGCTCAAATACCGCGCCATCGTCGACCAGGTCGGGGCGGCGCTGCAGCGGGCCGGGCTGAAGCCGGGATTGCTGGAACTGGAGCTGACGGAAAGCGCGCTGATCGAGAACATCGAGCATACGGCGCGGCTGCTGAAGGAATTGAAGGGGTTGGGCGTGCGCATCGCGGTGGACGACTTCGGCACCGGCTATTCCGGCCTGGCCTACCTGCGCCGCTTCCAGCTCGACGTGTTGAAGCTGGACCGCTCCTTCGTGCATCAGCGGGACGAGAACGACCAGAACTTCGAATTCATCAAGGCCTTTGTCGACATGGCCCATGCGCTGAAGCTGTCGGTCGTGGCCGAGGGCGTGGAAACCAGCGAGACCCTGCAGTTCCTGCGCAAGGCGGCCTGCGACGAGGCACAGGGCTATTTCCTGGCCAAGCCGCTGTCGCTGGCCGAGTTCGAGGCGTATCTGTCGCGGCTGCCGGCGTCCGGCAAGCTGGACTGACAGGCACAGGCCGAAGCGCAGGCTGGAACCGCAGGCCCGGCCGCTTGCGCCGGGCCTGTCATCGCCTATTGCGCGTAGGAGCAGGCTTTCACCACGCCGTACAGCGGATCGCCGAAGGTGGCGTTATCGCAGGCGATGCCATCGGTGGCGGAGCGGTAGGCATAGACGTCATTGGCGCCATAGCGCACCTGGCGGGTGCCGCTGAAGGAGCAGCTGCCATTTTCGCTGGCGCACTGGGCCCAGCTGGCATCGGTGGCGGCGGTGCTGCTGCTTGCGGTGGCCGTGGCGACGGCGGCGGTCACGGCCGACACCGTGCCGGCCACGATGGTCGACAGCGTGCCGCCCGCTTCATAGGCGCCGATATCGATGATGCCGTTGGCCGGCCTGGACTCGGTGCCGACCGGGAAACGGTATTGCAGGGTCGGCGACAGCGACAGGCCGCTGGACGAGGCGCCTACCGCTGCGCCGGCATCGATCATGGCCGCGCCCAGCGCCGGATGCAGGTCGAATTCGCCGCGGTTGATGAAGGACGGCGACAGCGAACGGTAGTTGTTGCGGTCGATTGCGCCAGCCTGGTTGGTTGCATTGCCGGTGCCGGAGAAGATGTTGTTCTGCAGCAGGGCCGGCTTGCTGACCTGGTCGCCGATCATCACGAAGGTGCCGCGCACGCTGTCGTCGTTGAGGAAGGTGTTGTTGACCACGTACAGCTCGTGGCCCGGGTTGCTGGCGCCTTCCTCGCCATAGGCCAGCATGGTGGCGGCCTGGTTGGCGCCGGGCTGCTGGATCACGTTGCCGATCACGTAGGCATTGCCGGCGTTGGGCAGGTCGATCTCGTAGCTGGGCTGGTTGCTCGAGGCGGAGAAGCGGCTGTAGACGATGGTGTTGGTGCGCGCGCGCGACTTCAGGTTGTGGCCGACATTGGCATCGTGTGAGTAGCTGCCGCGGAAGACCAGGCTGTTGATGTTGCCGATGTAGAGGTTGTGGGTATAGCCGGTTCCCAGGCCGTTGAACGCAAATTCGCTGTCCTCGATCACCACGTCGGAGGCGGCATCGCTGTTGGTCAGGATGCCGTTCTCGTTGTGGTGGAGATAGCTGTTCTTCAGCGTCAGGCCGCGCGCATCGAGGCGGATCGCCGCACCGTTCTGGTCGGGCACGGCGGCGCCGAAGAGCTCGACGTTGTCGATCGTCGTGTCATTGCCGTAGAGGACCCAGGTGCCCTTGCCGATGGCATTCTGGCCGGCGGCATTGATTTTCGGGCGGCCGTTGACGCCGCGTATGGTCAGGTTGCTGGCGTTGATCACGCACACGTCGCCGTCATAGCTGGCCGAGCCTTCGATTTCGATGGTGTCGCCGCTGGCGGCGGCAGCGAATGCCTTGCAGGGCGAGGAAAAGGTCTTGCCCGGTCCCACTGACAGCGTGGCGGCGGAAGCGCCGGCTGACACGGACAGCGCGCACAGGGCGGCAAGGGAGAACAGCGGACGTGGCGAGATCAGTGAAAACCTGGTCATGGATGAGTACATCTTTCTTCACAAGGGTTGGCGTCAGTACCAGCGGTTAAAACAGTCCACACTGACCCCCGGGAAGTTTGGATAGTTCATAGCCTGGCGGAAACGCCAAGTTAATGGGAAGAAACATACTCAACAATAAGACGGGATTGCAGGTGATGCTACAAGGAATGTATCGATGAGCTTGTACGACCGGAAGAAAAAACTGTGATCGGCAAAAATATTGCAGAGCAATTTTTTTGCCGAAATAACTGATTTTATTGAATCAAGGAAATCAAGATTTATTCTGGTCAATCAAATTTTTTCTAACAGGAAATTAAATACATTTCCTCATTGGAATAGTCCAAAAAAGTCGTCCACCATTTTCTGCAGCCGCTGCCATTGGCTTTCAATGGCCCGGATCGTGTCGTGCACGTTGGTGATGGTCTCCTGCAGCCGATCCAGCCATGACAGGCCGGCATGCTCTTCCCTGGAGGGTGCCGGCGGCCTGCGCGGATGCGCGGGCGCAGCCTCGCCCAGCAAGCCGCGCAGCCAGTCCAGCGCCGGCCCCCAGATCGCCGCACCCGGCCAGGCGTCGCGCGCTTTCGGGAACTGGGCAGCGGCGTCGATCATGCGGCGGCTGGCAGCCTGCCGCAGGAAGTCGCTGGACAGGAACAGCGCGTTATGGGCGCCCTGTCCCCAGTAACTGCTGCGCATGGTGACCCGGGCATCGTTGAAGCCGACCCAGGAACCGGTTACCAGTCGCGGATGCATCAGAATGAACCAGCCGTCGGTATTGTCCTGAGTGGTGCCGGTCTTGCCGGCCACGTCGAGCTGGATGCCGAACTGCCTGCGCACGCCCTGCCCGGTGCCGCGGTCGACCACGCCGCGCAGCATGTCGACCAGTTCTTCGGAAACGTCGCGCGACCATACCCTCTTGGCGCGCCCGGAAAATTCCACCAGCACCCGGCCCGAGCGGTCCTCGACCCGGGTCACCATCATTGGCGCCCGGTATTCTCCGCCGCTGGCAATGGTGCCGTAGGCCGATGTCATTTCCAGCAGCGTCACCGGACTGGTGCCCAGCGCCAGCGACGGCACTTCCTTCAACTGGCTCTGGCGCACGCCGGCGCGGCGCGCGAAGTCGGCCGCCCTGGCCGGGCCGACCGCTTCCATCACCTGCGCCGTCACCGTGTTCTTGGAATAGACCAGGCCGTCGCGCATGCTGACCGGGCGTCCGCTCGGCGCCGACTCGTCTTCCGGCCGCCAGACCGTGCCATCGTTCATCCGGATCTCGCGAACCTGGTCGATGAACTGGCGGTCCGGGTCCATGCCCCGCTCCAGCGCCGCGCCATAGACGAAAGGCTTGAAGGTGGAGCCGGGCTGGCGCTGGGCGCGGGCCACATGGTCGTACTGGTCAGCATCGAAACCAGTGCTTCCGACCCAGGCCTTGACATCGCCGGTGGTGGGATCGATGGCCACCAGTCCGGCCTGCAGCCGGGTCTTGTCGGCGCGCAGGCGGGCCATGAATTCGCCATCCTGCCTGAGCGCGGCCAGCGCGGCCGCCGGCTCGGCACCAGCCGCCACCGCATTGCGATAGGGGCCGGATTCACGGATGAAGGCGTCCACCAGGGCGGTCTTGCTGCGCCAGAAATACTCGAACGGCGTGGCCTGCCGCTGCGCGCTGACATAGGCGCCGGTGCTGGTGGCGAGCAGCCGCTCGCTGCTGCCGGCCCATTCCACGTCGGCCACGGCCTGCAGCGCATCCATCTGGCGCTTCACCGACTGGTTGGCGGCCGCCTGCAGGCGGGAATCGATGGTGGTGTAGACCTTCAGGCCGTCGGAATAAATGTTGTAGTCATTGCGGTCGGCCCAGTCGACCAGCCACTTGCGGATATGCTCGGCGAAATGCGGCGCCGCGCCGCGCGCTTCCAGCTGGCGCTCGAAGTCGAGCTGGATGGGCCGGCCCTTCAATGCATCGAAGCTGGCCTGGCTCAGCATGCCGCGCCTGACCATCTGCGACAGCACCACATTGCGCCGGGCCGTGGCGCGCGCCTTGTTCTGCACCGGGTTGTAGTAGCTGTTTCCCTTCAGCATGCCGATCAGGGTGGCGCTTTCCAGCACGCTCAGTTTCGCGGCCGGCTTGTCGAAGTAGGTGCGCGCCGCCATCTCGATGCCGAAGGCGTTGTAGAGGAAGGGCACCGTGTTGAGATAGTTTTCCAGGATCTCCTGCTTGGTGAAGGCGCGCTCCAGCTTCAGCGCGGTGATGGTTTCCTTGAGCTTCCTGGTGATCGAGCGCTTGCGGCCGATCTCCTCCGGATACAGATTGCGCGCCAGCTGCTGGGTGATGGTCGATCCGCCCTGCACGTCGCCGCCCAGGGTACGCACCAGCGCGCCGGCGGTGCGGTAGAAGTCGATGCCGTGATGCTCATAGAAACGATGGTCCTCGGTGGCGATCAGCGCCTTCGGCACGCTGGGCGCGATGCGCGAGAGCGGCACCCATTCCCGATTGAAGCGCTTGTAGGTCGCCAGCAACTGGCCGTCGACCGAGATCAGGGTGCTGGGCTGCTCGTTGCGGGTCTTGCGCAGGTCCGCCATGCTGGGCGTGAACGGGATCAGCAGCAAGGCATAGAGGAATAGCAGCAGCGCGCCGGCCGTAGCCAGCAGCACCATGGCGCGGCCTGCGGCAAGGCTTTTGGCGCGCCAGCCCAGGCCCGGCTGGATCACGGCCCAAAACGGGCCGGCGATGCGCCGCCACGGCCCGCGCGGCCGGGACCCTGTGTTTTCCGTATCGTCCAAATCATTTCCTGAATCACTATCCCGCGATCTCGGGTGCAATCTGAGAATAGTGGCTGGGCGCTGGCTGTGCTTGCGTGGATTCAACCGTAGCGCAGGCAGAATCGACGGCAGCACGGTCGGTTGATGTTGCGCATCCGGCGGAGATGCCAGAATTACAATATGGAAATAAATTTAAGGTCTGCCCGCCCGTCTTTTGCGTCGAGGCAAGACTTGCCAGGCGAAAGTGTCGTACAAGCTAGCCAAACATTTTCGAAGCACCCGATGGCAACTGGAAGCATAAGGAACGACGGTAAACCGATCGACGAGCAGGGGAATGGCCAGAGCGCCGGCGTGCCGGCCGACGGCGAGGTGGAAGGCAACAGCTACAGTCCGCTGGGCAGGCCTGGCATGCGCCACTGGCAGGCCAGCTACATCACCGAGCCTGGCCTCGATGACCGCAGCAGCGTGTTCTTCGCCGCCGTGGAAATGACCCGCATGCCCATGGTGGTGACCGACCCCAACCAGGACGACAATCCCATCGTCTTCGTCAACCGGGCATTCCTGGACATGACCGGCTACGAGGAAGACGCCGTGCTCGGCCGCAACTGCCGCTTCCTGCAGGGCGCAGAGACGGATCGCGACACGGTGCGGGAAGTGCGCGAGGCCGTTGCCGAGCAGCGTGCCGTCGCGGTCGACCTGCTCAATTACAAGGCGGATGGCAAGCCGTTCTGGAATGCGCTATTCCTGGGACCGATCTTCGACAGGGACGGCAAGATCCTGTATTTCTTTGCGTCGCAGATGGATATCACCCGGCGCCGGGTCTCCGAACAGTCGTTCCGCCAGGCACAGAAAATGGAAGCCATCGGCCAGCTCACGGCCGGCCTGGCGCACGACTTCAACAACCTGCTGCAGGTGATCACCGGCAACCTGGAAGTGGCGGCCCTGCATTGCGGCGACAATGCGCCGCTGCGCACCGCGATCGACCAGGCCGAACTGGCTGCCGCCAAGGGCGGCAGGCTGACCCAGCAGCTGCTGACTTTCGCCCGCAAGCAGCGGCTGGACCCGAAGCGCATCAGCCTCAATGCGCTGGTGGTGGAATTCAGCGAAATGCTGGTGCGCACGCTGGGCGAAAGCATCGACCTGCGGCTGGACTTGAAGCCCGGCCTGCCTTCCTGCACGCTGGACCCGACCCACATGGAAATGGCGCTGCTGAACGTGCTGATCAATGCGCGCGACGCGCTGCCCGGCGGCGGCCGGGTCACGATCGCCACCGCCATCATGACCGAGGGCAACCGGGCCGCGGCGCATCACCTGCCGCCGGGGCCCTACGTGGTGCTGTGCGTGATCGACGAGGGCGAAGGCATGCCGGCCGAGGTGCTGCAGCGCGCGACCGAGCCGTTCTTCACCACCAAGGGCATGGGAACCGGCCTCGGCCTGGCCATGGTGCATGGCTTTGTCCAGCAGTCCCATGGCCGGCTGGAAATCGACAGCAAGCCGGGCAAGGGCACCACGGTGCGCATGATCTTTCCGCTGGCTCCCGAGCGCGATGCCGCCGGGAGCCAGCCGGACCAGCCCGCCAGGGCGCCGGACGCCCCGGGCGAAGCGCCAGCGGCGGCGCAGACCATCCTGCTGGCCGAAGACAGCGAAGACGTGCGCCAGGTCGCCGCCAACTATCTGCGCAGCCTGGGCTACCGGGTGCTGGCGGCGCACAGCGGCGAGGAAGCCCTGGTGCTGCTGGAGCGCCATGGCAGGGTGGACCTGCTGTTTACCGACCTGATCATGCCGGGCGGCATGAACGGCCTGATCCTGGCGGAGCGGGTGCGCCAGAGCCAGCCGGACCTGCCGGTGCTGCTGACCACCGGCTTCATGGATGAACTGGTGCGCCAGGGATCGGGCGCCTTCGGCAAGGACATCCTGACCAAGCCCTACCGCCGCAGCGAACTCGCCGAACGCGTGCGCGCGGCGCTGGCCAAGCAGCATCCCGGGAAGCAGCCCGCCACGCCCGGCTTCCGCCATGAGGGCTGATCGCATGCCGCATGTGCTGGTGGCGGATGATGAAACGGCGCTGGCCGACATCATTGGCGCCTGTCTGGAAGCGGACGGCTAACGCATCACGGTGGCTAACGATGGCCGGGAGGCGCTGGCCCTGGATGCGCGCGACCCGGTGGGCATCAGCGCTCCCGCACAGTAAGCGGCGCCGGTGCCGCGATTGGCGCGACCGCGCAGGCAGTCCACGCGGAATACAGGCTGAAAATGCCTGGAAAAGACAGCGGAAAGGCTATACTACGCGCCACCTTTCCTTGCTCAGAACCATGCCATGCGACTTTTCGCCATTCTGCTCTCCAGCGCCCTCATCGTTCCGATGGCCTTTGCCGCCAGCGATACGGAAACCCTGCCATCCGGCGTCACCATCCAGAAGCAGAACAAGACCAGCGGCGCCCAGCCCAAGGCCAGCGACCAGGTCAAGGTCCACTATCGCGGCACGCTGGAAAACGGCACCGAATTCGACAGTTCCTACAAGCGCGGCGAGCCGGCCCGGTTTCCGCTTTCGCGCGTGATTCCCTGCTGGACCCAGGCGGTGCAGAAGCTGCATGTGGGTGAAAAGGCCAAGCTGGTCTGCCCGGCCGCCACCGCCTATGGCGCAGCCGGCATTCCCGGCATCATTCCACCCAACAGCACGCTCAACTTCGATGTCGAACTGATTTCGATCGAGTAAACGCCCAGCCAGCGGCGTCGGCCGGCAAGTGCCGGCCTGCGTCCCTGCATGCCGCCCAGCGCGAGATTGACGGCGCGCATTCTTTCTCCGACCATTGCGTCATGCCCCCTCTCTCTGCTTTCATTCCGGTTCTGTTCATCGTCTCGCTGGCGCTGTTGCTCAGGCACTTCCTGGGAGCGCTGGCCTGGGCTTTCCTGCTGGCCGTGATCACCTGGCCCTTGCACGAAAAACTGCTGCGCCGCGGCTGGTCGCCGCTTGGCAGCGCGACCACGCTGCTGTCGGTGCTGGTGCTCAGCTTCAGCGGGCCGTCGATCTTCCTGTTCAATGCGCTCGGCAACGAGGTGTCGACGGTCGAGCGGCTGCTCGGGCAACTGAACCAGACCGGCGTGCCAGCGCCGGCCTGGCTGACCAAGCTGCCGGTCGTGGCCAAGCCGGTGCTGGCCTGGTGGCAGGAACACCTGGCGGTGCCGGGCGGCCTGGCCACCCTGATCCGCACCACCGCCGGCGACCTGATTCCGCACGTGACCAGCACCATCAGCACGCTCGGGCCGACCATCCTGGCCAATGCGCTGTACCTGTTCCTGGCCATGCTGACGCTGTTCGTGATCTATGTGCAGGGACATACCGTGGTCAGCTACGTCGACCGCGCCGGCGTGCGCATCGCGCCCGGCTACTACCCGGTGCTGCGCCGCCTGTTCCCGCTGTCGGTACGGGGCACCGCGCTCGGCCTGTGCTCGGTGGCCTTGCTGGAAGGCGTGGTGCTGGGTTTCGCCTACGCCATCGCGGGCGCGCCGGCGCCGGTGCTGCTGGCGGTGATCACCGGCTATATGGCGCTGATCCCGGGCGGTGCGCCGCTGTCGTTCTCGCTGGTGTCATTGCTCCTGCTGGGCCAGGGCCACGCCGGCGCGGCGCTGGGCCTGTTCTGCTGGGGCGCGTTCGAGCTGTTCCTGGTCGACAAGTTCGTGAGGCCCAAGCTGATCGGCCGGCGCGTCGAACTGCCTTTCCTGGCAGTGCTGTTCGGCCTGCTGGGCGGGGTGTCGACGATGGGCGTGCTGGGCCTCTTCGTCGGTCCCTTCATGATGGCCGTGTTGTTCTGGTGGCTCCGCGGCGGCCGGGTGGACGCCATGGTCGCCACCGAAAAGCCTGCCAAAACCGACGAAGTGGCGCTTTAGCCACCTCGGGATTGCAAACTTTTTCATCCGAAGTGCGAAATTTGCAAGGCTGTACGAAATTCGGCGAACTTTCTGAATTTGCAGGCGATCAGATTACAATTTGACAATCCTGGGCCAACCGTATGAAACAAGTTTCCGTCGATAACGTCGTCAATACCTACCGTTTTTACGCTCCGCTCTATGACCGCATGTTCGGCGCGATCTTCGATCCGGGCCGCCGGGCACTGGCCGAAGCGGCCTGTGCGATCCGTCCGGCCTCGCTGCTCGAAGTCGGCGTCGGCACCGGCCTGACGCTTTCGCAATATCCCGCCAGCAGCGAAATCGTCGGCATCGACGTCTCCAGCGACATGCTCGACATTGCCCGCTACCGGGCCGAGCAGCTCGCCGAGCACAACATACAGCTCAGCCTGATGAATGCCGAGAGCATGGACTTCCCCGACGGCTATTTCGACTGCGTGGCCCTGCCCTACGTGCTGTCCGTGACGCCCAACCCGGACAAGCTGGTGGCAGAGATCCGCCGCGTCTGCCGCAAGGGCGGCACCATCCTGATCCTGAATCACTTCAGCGGCAGCCGCTTCTGGTGGCTGCTGGAACGCGCGGTGCGCTCGCTGGCCGACCGCATCGGCTTCCGTTCCGACTTCTGCTACAAGGAGCAGATCCTGCGCCACGACTGGGAAGTGCAGTCTGTCAGCAATGTGAATTTCCTTGGCTTGTCCAAGCTGGTGACGATCAGGAACGTCTGATTGCGCCAGGTTTCCCGGTTCTCTTCACGACCTGAGCCTTGCAACGCCCTTTTTGCCCCGGGCGTTGCGCAATGCGCAGCGCCCCGTCTCGCTGACACCTCAGCATCCGTGACGCCTCAACGCATGCCGGCCCCGGGCCTGTCCCACCCGTGTTTACCGGAGAGCCTCATGAAACGCGCCCTGCAGGCAGCAGGCAATTCCTCATCCCAAAGACCACGCATCGACACGCCGGCTGGCGCAGAGCCACCGCCAGACGCTACGGCTACCCTTGCGCCGATGGTCTCGGCAGGTGAGCAGAAGCGGACAAGCACCTTCCTGCAAGCCCAACTTTTTTCTCCAGCGTGGCCAGAAATGACCTCACGATGCTGAAAAGCTGACCCCGGCAATGGTCAGGGAGCTGATCAACGAGACCGACCGTGCCGGCAAGCCGAGCAAGCCCTCGTCATCGCCCCTGGCAATTTGCATGGCGCCTGCATGGGCTCCTTCACCGGAAGGCCATTCCACCAGATCGATCTCTATATCTGTCTGACAAGGCAATGCGGCCTGTATGACATCCCGGCCAAACGCGTCTGCGACGCCTTCGCCTGGATATGGGCCCAGCACAAGCGATCCAGCACTGCAACGCGGGAACGGGCGTTGACGCAGGCTCTGGACAAGCGTTGCCGCAGCGGCGAAGTGTTTGAGCAGATGCGGCATGACAGCCCGCTGTCCGGCAATGAAGCCACGTTCCACTGGCTGCTGAACCGCCAGCTCGACCTGGCCAATGCATGGCATAAAAAAGTGTTGGAGCCGGCGGTTCAGTGAACCATGAAGGCGCTGGCTCCTGGCAACGCCCTGCGTGGCATTCCCATGGTTTCTCCTCCCGCGCTGTGACGGATGCGGGCAACAAGAGGCACCCGGCCCCATCCGCAATTTGATCTGCGACAGCAAGCCCGGCAGCCATCCAGGGCTAACTAAGGTAGCAACAGCAAGCGAATGCCGGTCCATGACTATCCATGCCAATCAAGCGAGGCACGGTAATTGCAAGCACAAGCCTGTTTCGGACCGCATGGCTGCCCTGGCGGAAAAGCGCACCAGCGTGGAGCAGGCACCGCCCGGCATGCACACCGCCATGCAGCGCACGCAGCATGTTGAGGAGAAAGACCATGAACAGCATCAGCAGCAGGAATATCGCCGAACAACTTTGCACGCTGGCCACCCTGCTGGAAGCCGAAGCGCTGCGCTGCAAGGCCTATGGCGCGCCGAACGCAAGGGAAGTCGGCAGGCAGGCACGCGACGTGCGCGCCATGGCCGACCAGTTATGGGACGCCAACGTCGCGGTGCCCGTCGGACGCCAGCCCGCGCAGCGCGACCAGGCCACAAGCGGCAAGCCGGGGCGGACCGGCCGGCCGGCGCTGGACCTGCAGCACGCGATCGGCAGCCTGGTGATTTAACCGATTCGACCTGACGGGCCGGCCAGCCCGGCCCATCAGTTGATGACGCCCTAGAATGCCTGCCTGGCGCCTGCCATCGCGGCGGCGCAGCGCTCGAAAGGCAAGGCATGGATCTGGCACTCTGGCTGTCGCTGGCCGCATTCGTCGCGGTCACCGCGGTGTCCGTCGATGTTGCGCTGGGCTGGCGCCGCATCACCCATTTGAAGGATGTCGCCGTGCCGGCCGGCGCGCGGCAGCCGCGGGTCTCGCTGATCGTCCCGGCGCTGAACGAGGCCGGCACCATCGAGCCGGCGCTGCGCTCGCTGCTGGCCATCGATTATCCCGACCTGGAAGTGATCGTCATCGACGACCGCTCCACCGATGCCACCGGCGGGATCATCGACAGGCTGGCGGCCAGCCAGCCGCGCCTGCGTCCGATTCACCTGCGCGAACTGCCGCCCGGCTGGCTGGGCAAGAACCATGCGCTTGCCCGGGGCGCGGCCGCGGCCAGCGGCGACTACCTGCTCTTTACCGATGCCGACGCGGTGTTTGCGCCGAGCGCAGTGGCGCGCGCGGTCGCCTGGTGCGAAGCCAGGCGGGTCGACCACCTGACGCTGTTCTTCGACCTGGTGGCGCGGCCGCTGCTGCTGCGGCTGATGGTGATCAGCTTCGCCGCCGCCTTCATGGCCCGCTTCCGTCCCTGGAAAGCCGCCAGCTCGGCGCGCCATCATGTCGGCATCGGCGGCTTCAACCTGGTGCGGCGCACGGCCTATGACGCCGTCGGCGGCCATGGCGCGATACCGCTGGCGGTACTGGACGACATGGAACTGGGCCGTCTGCTCAAGGGCGCCGGCCATGTGCAGCATGTGCTGTCGGGCGAGGAGATGGTGTTCATCGAGTGGTACCGCAGCACGCCGGAACTGATGCGTGGCCTGGAAAAGAATGTGTTTGCCGGCTTTGACTACCGGCTCGGCATGCTGGCTGGGGTCACCCTGTTGGTGCTCGTTACCCGGGTCTGGCCGTGGCTGGCATTGCTCACCGCCAGCGGACCGGCCTGGTGGCTCAGCCTGGCCACCGTGGCGGTCGGACTGGCGCTGTACCTGGACTTGCTGCGCGCCAGAAAGTGGCCACTGCGCTGCCTGCTGTTTGCGCCGCTGGTGCCGGCCGTCGAGCTGGCCATCTGGTGGCGCGCCTGCCTCCTGACCGTGCTGCGCGACGGCGTGACCTGGCGCGGCACCCGCTATCCGCTTGCCCAGCTGCGGGCCGCGCACCGCGCCATGGCCCAACGCGGCAAGTGACACCGATCGCGGCCACATCGCCGATAATGGCGTCTTTTTGCGCAGCCGCCCCATGAGCTTTTCTTCCCTCGGTCTGATCGACCCCCTGCTGCGCGCCCTTGATGCGCTGGAATATCGCCAACCCACGCCGGTGCAGTCGCAGGCGATACCGCCGATTCTGGCGGGGCGCGACCTGATGGCCGCCGCCCAGACCGGCACCGGCAAGACGGCCGGCTTCGCGCTGCCGCTGCTGCAGCGGCTCACCATGCAGGGCCCGCAGGTAGCGGCCAACTCGGTGCGCGCGCTGGTGCTGGTGCCCACCCGCGAGCTTGCGGTGCAGGTGCATGACAGCTTCATCGCCTACAGCCAGAACCTGCCGCTGCGCATGGCGATCGCCTACGGCGGCGTCAGCATCAATCCGCAGATGATGAAGCTGCGCCGCGGCGCCGACGTGCTGGTGGCCACGCCCGGCCGCCTGCTCGACCTCTACCGCCAGAACGCAGTGAAGTTCAGCCAGCTCGAAACCCTGGTGCTGGACGAAGCCGACCGCATGCTCGACCTGGGCTTCGCCCGCGAGCTGGACGCCGTGTTTGCCGCCCTGCCCAGGCAGCGCCAGACCCTGCTGTTTTCCGCCACCTTTTCCGATGCGATCCGCGAGATGGCCGGCAGGCTGCTGCACAAGCCGGTGTCGGTCGAGGCAACGCCGCGCAATACCGCAGCCAAGGGCGTGAAACAGTGGATGGTGCCGGTCGACAAGAAGCGCAAGACCGAACTGTTCCTGCACCTGCTGAAGAAAAAGCGCTGGAAGCAGGTGCTGGTCTTCGTCAAGACCAAGAAAGGCGCGGACGAGCTGGCCAATGCGCTGTCGGCGCAGGGCATACCGGCCGACGCGATCCACGGCGACCGGCCGCAGCCGGCGCGGCTGCGCGCGCTGGAGCGCTTCAAGAGCGCCGAGGTGCGCGTGCTGGCTGCCACCGACGTCGCCGCGCGCGGCCTGGATATCGACGATCTGCCGCAGGTGGTCAATTTCGACCTGCCCATCGTCGCCGAGGATTACATCCACCGCATCGGCCGCACCGGCCGCGCCGGCGCGCGCGGCGATGCCTGCTCGTTGGTGGCGGCGGACGAAGTGCAGCAACTGGCCGCGATCGAGGCGCTGATCAAGGCGCCGCTGCAGCGCATCGAGGAGCCAGGCTTCCTGCCCGATCACCGTGTGCCGGCCACCGACGCCGCCGGGCGCGTGGTCAGGAAACCGAAGAAGCCGAAGAAGCCCAAGGCGCGCGCCTGAGGCGATAGGCATGCCCAACCAAAAGCCTTGTTGATTTCCGTCACAGCCCGGACTGTTGCAGCAGAGTTGATGCATAGCATAATGTCACTGCTTAAATGATGACATTCCGACAAAACCGGCGCGACTGCCGGATCACCAGGCTGGACAGGATTTATGACGAAGAGCGGCACGTTCGGCGACGACGCCGACGCAATGGCGTCCCAACACGGGGAATTTCTGGCAGGCGTCCTGGCGATGGCGCGCATCTCACGGGTCACCGTGGCGCTGGAATCCGGCACCGACGCGGGACCGTCGCTGCTGGAAGCGGCCAGGCTGACCGGGCATGCCGAAACCTGCCTGCTTTTCGAGGACTGGGAAGACCAGCCGCTGGCGGCGCTGCTGGCGTGCGCCGCGCAGGCAACAGGCGATGGCGAGCCAGGTAGCCTGCCCGAGGCCGGCAGTCAAGCGCAGGCACTGCAGCAGCTGTTGCATCAGGCCCAGGGACGTCAGCGCCGTTCCTTCCTGCTCATCCTGAACCGCATGGAACGCCTGCTTGCCCGGCCTACCCATGATCCGCACTACCAGATCTTCGAGCAGGCGCTGGTGGCGCTGGCCGGCGACCGCGCACTCGATCTGCATCTGCTGCTGGTGCTGGATGAATCCGCGGAATTTCTGCTGACCCGCCTCGAACACCGCATGCCGGGCATCGGCGACGGCTGCCTGCGCATTCCCCCTCCCGGCCAGCCGGCGCCCGGTGCCGAAGCCGGGCGGATGGGCCGTCACGAACTGCCGGCACAAGGCGCGGCCGCAGCTACCGGCAGCGCAAGCCGCGACCGCTCGTTCGGCATGCTGCTGGAGCGGCTAACCGCGAAAGTGCCGCTTGAACAGGCCGGGGACGACGGGCAGGCTTTGCATCGTCATCGGCCGGATCACCCAACTGCGGGCCTGCATGACAACGACGCCGGCATCGCCTCCGCGGAGGCGGCTGTTCCGCAGCCAGCCGCTGACGATGCGGCCGCGGATTTGCTCACGCCCGCCCCTGCTGCCTTCGCTGCCGCCGCGGAAACGCCGGATGCGCCGCATTCACCTGATCCGGACCGGCAGGAAGAACCGGAACACCAATCAAGCGGGCAGGAGACCCTGGGGCAGCACAGCCATGCAGCGCAGATCACGTCCGCGTCCGCGCCTACCTCCGCCGCAGCGATGGCCGTGCCTGACCTGCAACCGGCCGCGCCAGCGCGTCGCCGCCGTACATGGCCGCTGGCGCTGGGACTGCTGCTGGCAGCGGGCGCCGGCATGCTGGCATGGCAAGGACTGCCGGTGTCCGACCGCGGCAGCGCTGGCCCGGCGCAGGCAGCAGCGCCAGCCGTCGCATCGCAGCCGCAGTCAGCGCCGGCAGCGGATGACAAGGTGGCTCTTGCAAGCCAGCCTGCGGCTGGTGCGCCCGCGGCGCCGGCTTCATCAGACATACCGCCCCAGCCCGCAACGCCGTCCGGTCCGGACAAGCAGGCCAGCGCAGCGGCCCCGGACAAGGCAGCCAGCGCAACGGCGCCAGCCGCTGCCGCAGCGACCACGGCATCCACGCCGGCAGTGGTGTACGTCCATGTGCGTGACGCCCGCGAGCGCGACCAGGTGCAGGCGCAGCGGCGCGCCCTCGGCGCGCAGGGCATACGGCTGATGGAAGTCAAGGTGACGGGCAAGGGACCCAGCGTGGCCGACCTGCGTTACTTCCACGATGAAGACCGCGACGAGGCGTTGGTCGTACAGAAGGCGCTGCTGGCTGCCGGCGTGCCGGTCTCCAGGCTGAGCCGGATGAACGGCTATGAAGGCAGCACCCGCCGGCGCCAGTATGAAGCCTGGCTGGCCAGCCCCGCCCAGCCCAGCCAGGCCAGGCGTTGAGCGGAAAGCGCCCTCAGCCGCTGATTTCCTAAGCAATCAAGCGGAATTTGCGGTCAAAGTCTGAAGGAAGATTTTCGGAGGCTGGCAGCAGGAAACGTCTGGAACTGAGTCCGGTGGCAATTCGCACACTGTGCGGCATGGGCATTTTCCATAGCCATCGACGTAGCCATCCACGTACCCGGATTCGGGCTCAAGCCCATTGTGCGGCTGAGCCAGGGATTGACGCTGCAGCAGGTTGCAAGCGAGTTCGCAGTGCACCCGAACAGTGTTGGGCACTGGCGACAGCGCTGGAACAAGGATGGCTCGACCGGCTTGCACGAAGGCTTCATTCCGGACGCCTGCCGAGTTGGAATGAAGCGCAGCAGCAGGCATTGCGTGACCTGGCCAACCAGCCAGGCGGAACAGCGGGTGCGCTGCTGCGTCATATCAAGCAGCGCAAGCAGCAACATGCGGTGAGCGTCTATGCGATTAAGCGGTATTTGGATAGCGCGCGGATGCGCTATAAAAGGTGCCGATACAGCTTTGAAAAAACTTGACGGAGACGCCTTTGACCGCGCCAGAGCCGTAATTGGGCCGCTGCACCAGCGAGCATCCGCGGGGCAACGCGGACTGTTTTACTTTGACGAATCGGGCTTTCGTCCCAATCAGCCAATAAAGTATGGCTGGTCGCTTATCGGGCAGGTGCGCAGTGTTAAGCCACGCGCACATCGGCAACGTGTCAATGTGCCGGGTGTTCTACGCCAGGACGGCAAACCGGTTTCATGCACCCAGCAGCGGCCAACCGTGCGCAACGACGTCATTGGTTGCAACGGCTTCGCGCAAACCGAGGTTTTCGCGTGACTCGTACTTTGTTGATGGCAGTCGGGAAAAGGATGTTTGCTTGCTGCCGCGGATTTCAATTCCGCTGATGCTCCTAAGTCCTTTGTGGACGGTTTCCCAAAGCGGTCGGAAATTCGACGAGCGCGAACGAAAACTTTCTGGACCTCACGGACCAGTTCTGTCGCGCGTCGCTTCCGTCGCCGATACCTTGGGGCAAACAGGTCTCAATGACCAGCACCCTGAAAAATGACTTTCGCTGCAAATCTGGATTGGCGGTCTGGCAGAAAGCTGCATTCAAGAAATATTAATTCACGATTTATGCTGTAAGCCTGCATTATCAATATAGTGATTTATCGCGCATAATAATGCTCACAGCAGAATGCCATTTTTAGGATCGTTCCTGAAAAAACTCTTTTGCCTTTCTTTTCAATCCCTTAGGAATTTTTATGGCTGCCAGTTGGACAAGCCGCGGAAGTGTATTGATTCGTTTGGCGCGCCAGCATTTTGCCTTTTATCGTGGCTATCTGGACGAGCTGGATCTGCGTTTGCTGGCAGAACGTTACCCGGGAGGCGAAGCGGGGGCGTCCGAGAAAGACTCGGGTATGCCCGCTGCGAAAGGATTGCTTGGCTGGATCACGCAGCAGCTCGTCGTTGAGGCTGAACGCTGCGGCCAGCGGTCCGCAGCCCGTCTGCTGCGTCTGCGGCCGGTGCGGAAAGCAGCGGAGGAACAGGCTGGCGCCCTGCTCACGCTGGCAGAATTCCAGGAGGAGCGCGATCCGTACCACATGTATTCCGAGGTCGAGCTGCTTGAATTGTTCGAGCTGGAATACCCCGGCCGGAAAGGCAATGCTGAGCGACTTGCGCAACGTAATCGCCGGTTGAGACGGCGGCAGGAGGCGCTGCTACAGATCATCGAAGGTCGTATCCGAATGGAACCCAGCCTCGATGATTCGGTCTCGGCATGGATAGATCCCCGGCTGGCAAATTATCTGGTAAAGGCGAACATCATCACCTTGGGCCAATTGCATGCGACGATCGAGGCGCACGGTTTTCACTGGTATCGAAAGGTGCCAAGGATAGGCGTGAAGGCAGCACGTCATATTAGTAGCTGGCTGCTCCTTCCCTCCACGCGGGACGCGCTGGGGGCTACCCTCTCTACGCGTGGTATTACACCGCCGCGCAAAATACAGAACGAACTGGCAGGGCCGGTTGCAAAGGGTCTGGACATCCTGCCTTTGGAACGTTTGTACTTACCCGACTCCCTGAGCGGCGTGACAGGTACCAATCGCGGCGCCATGGCATCAATTGCTGCTACGAACGACATCGAAGCCATCCAAGCCTGGTTGCTGCAACTGAAACCAGGCAGCCATACGGCGCGTGCCTGTCGCAAGGAAGCGGAGCGTTTCCTGCTCTGGGCTGTACTGGAAGCTGGAAAGCCACTGAGTTCGACAGACACCGCTGGGGTGCGTGCTTATCTGCATTTTCTGAGTCAACTGGGCAGGCAGTCTCCAGAGGCATGGGCGCCGGAACACCGCATCCCGCAGGCAAGTTGGCTGGGACCACGCGGTGTAGATCGTTGGTCCGTGCGGTGGCGGCCGTTTGAAGGACCGCTATCAATTGCGTCGCAGCGCGCGGCTCTGTCGTTGTTGAAGTGCCTAATGCGGTTCCTGCATGCTGCGGGCTATCTCCAGAGCGACCCTTCGGCCGGAACAAACATCGTGGCGAACCCGGCGTCGAAATCGCATAGGGAAGAAAGTCGTCGCAAGGCAGTACTGCAAGACGAGTGGACGGCAGCATGGACCTATCTGGAAAGCCAGCCCGTGTCGGCACAATCCTTGCGCATCAAGGCAATCTTGCTGTTGCTCAAAGAAACAGGCTGCAGGCTGCAGCGAGTGAGTTCGCTACGTCGTGACGCGCTTTACCATGATGGAAGCCAGTGGCGTCTCCGCGTAGATACTGAGGATTTGCTGGGTAAAACAATTATCGTCAGCGCAGCTTTGCATGACGCACTTCTCGGCATCTTTCGCTTTCATGGTTTTGAAGGTTTGGACAGCGTGTCGCCTTCGGCGCCTCTTATCACAGCGATATCGACAGAGGGCGGGAGCAATGCAGGGTTACATGCCTTATCAGGTTCGAGAATTTATCGGATCATCAAAGACTACTTTGGCAGGGTGGCGAACGATATCAGTGCCACCAACCCAGGCCTGGCAAATCGGCTGCGGCAAATTTCAGTTGATTCCTTCATCTATCGTGAGTAGATCTGGGCAGCCATGTTCGTCATGTATCAGTCGCCATAGTCTGGTGGCTACCTCAAGCAGGAAGTGTAGCTGGCGCGGCCTCCGAAGACGAGCCAGGCTGGACTGCCTGGCGTTTATTCCTTGCACCGAAAAGTGCTGAGGATGCAAATAGCATAGCCTGGCATCTCGGCAGACCTCGTTTCAGCAAGCGAATAGAGTATTCCCCGGGGAATATTGCTTTTCATTGCTGATTTCAAGCGAGTCCATGCCCGGCCCACGGCGAACTCGAAACGAACCAAAACCAATATAAAGGTGTGAACTTGAGGGAGAACCAGTGCACGAGCGCATCTTCCTCCCCATGAACAGCGCGGGATTGCTCTATAGACATGACCATAGCGTCCAGTCAAGCAAGTTGGGTAACGACTTTGATTGCTTCCCTTTGAATATCATTGGATTAAAGAGTCCGAAAATTGTCCGCTCGCTGCGGCAACGAGATTTAGAAGCCTTTTGAGATGGCTACTGTGCTTATTTCAACCGGCCAAAAACACTTAAATTCTGTGCATTAGGAGGCGTAGCACAAAATTACGAGTCGAATCAGTAATCCTTACTCTACGAGGCGCCGAGTCGGACGACTCTTCTATTAACGTGGATTCAGGGACAACACCTGATTTTCATGCAATCACTATTTTTCGATCCGCGCTACCGTCCAGGACTTCGCGAAAATAGTTGAGGCTAGCACTTTGTCGAAACGGACAGCGGATAAATCAATTCGATAGGACCTATAAACCGAGAACTGGCCTCGGCTCGGGTCGGATTCCAATAAAAATATTCCTGAACAAACCAAACGTTGAGGCTCAAGCCAAATCGATTCCGTACCATATTCCCCGGGGAATAGCCTGGATCGTATGGCGTACTAAACAGCTTGGACGTGAACGAATACAGACGGCTCGCTATTGAAATTAATAGTTGAATTAATGAATTACATTTAGTATAAGAGACGCTTACTAAACATCGGGATGGTTATGCCGGCTAAAATTATTATCATCACCAACCAGAAGGGCGGCGCAGGCAAGACCAACGCAGCCGTCCACCTTGCCGGCACCGCAGTGCGCAGGCATTTCAAGACCCTGCTGATCGATGCCGACAAGCAGGGAACTGCAACGAAGTGGGTCGCCCAGGCAGAGGATGGCCAGAAACACAAGATACGGGTGATGGGCCTTGCGATGGCCGAGGCCAAGATTGCCCAGGAAGTGAAGCAATATGTCGAAGACTATGAACTCATCATCGTTGACTGCCCTCCGTCGGTAGATTCGCCGATTCCACAGGTAATGCTGATGATTGCAGACCTGGCCATCGTCCCCATCGTTCCGAAGCCGGGCGATCTCTGGGCATCGACCGATCTTCTCGAACTGGCCGAACGTGCCAGCACGATGAACCCTGACCTTAGGATAAGACTGCTAGGTTCGAATGTGATCGCCAACCTGGCCATGTCAAAGCATTCATTGACTAGTATGGCGACCATGCGCGAAACCGCCCCACTATTCAAAACCAGGCTGCATCAACGTACTGCCTATGTGGAAGCCATGCTGACGGGCGATTCCGTCCACTACTTCGGCAGTAGTGCGAAAGCAGCGATAAATGAAATAGAAGCCTTATTTGATGAAGTAATGCTAGCGCTGAACTTGCAGGCACCAAAGGCGAGGGCCAGAAAATGACTAAAAAGAAGGGTTTGTACGACAGGCTCAACACCAGCGTTGCCGACCAGAGCAGCCAGGCAAGAGACAAGTTTGATAACGCCGATCTGGTCATGGCCATGAGCCGGCTTAAGCAACAGCGGCCCGAGCAAACGGCCACGGAAGCGCCGCCAGCAGCGGCGATAGCGACTGCGACCGCAACCGAACAGGCCCGGCCAGCCGGGCAGACGTCTTCCGCCACGAGCGATGCAGCATCCGATGGCTATGTGGTGCAGGCAATACCGATTGCCAGTGTGAAGGATCATCCGCGCAATGCGCGGCAGGTGTACGACCCGGCGCGCATCGATGAAATGGCAACCAGCATTGCGCGCGACGGTCAGCGCGTGGCTGCGGTCGTCATGCCTGACCCCGCGGAGCCGGGCAGCTATCTATTGATTGAGGGCCGTTACCGAAAACGTGCGCTTCAAAGCCTGGGACGCGGCACGCTGCTGGCCTCCATTGTCGAGCCGCTGTCCGACCTCGAAGCCTACCGGCTATCTCTCTTGCTCAACGAGGAGCGCAACGACCAGACCATACTGGACAATGCCCTGTCGTGGAAAGCCATGCTCGATGACGGCACCTACCGCAGCCAGGACCATATCGCCGAGCATCTGAATATCAAGCAGGGCACGGTGTCGAAGACGTTGGCGCTGCTCGACCTGCCTGCTGGCGTGCTCAGCATCATCAAGACCCGTCCGGCCAGTTTCGGCATTCGTATCGCGCAGGAACTGCGGCAGCTTTCAAAGCTGGTTGACGAACCGGCGCTTGAATCCGTGGCGGAGCAGGTGATTGAAGAAAAACTGTCAGTCAGGGACCTTGAACGCTTGCGAGACCGAAAGACGCAGGAGCCGCTCACCCGGGAGCGTTCACGCGCCTATCCGCTGCAATGGGGAAATGTGCGGCTGGGTTCCATTCGCGAGTTCGAAGACGGGCGGCTCAAGATAGACCTGTCCAACGCACCGGAGGGCTTGCGAACCGAAATTATCAGTGCGGTCAAGAAAACGCTGGCAGAAGCGCAGGTGTCCCAACCAGGTCTGGACACGGCAGCGCAGGCGGCGGAGAAAAAAGGCGGCAGGAGCAGTACATCGTCCTGAAGCGTTATACGGGATTGCCCGCGGGGCTGGCGGCATCGTTCAAAGGAGCCGCCGGCATTCGAACAGGGCCGATTACTTTGCCGAGCCCATGCACAGGTACCGGGTCTCGAACGGGTCAGCCATCCAGCTCGGCAAAATCCAGCACCGCAGCATCGGTCACCTCGCCCCAGGTACGGGTAGCCAGCCAGTCTGCGAATGCAGCGCTGAGCACCGGGGAATTCAAACCCTTTTTAAGATGCGGCTTGATGCTGCGATCAGCCTGGGCAGAAAATTCGCTGAACAGGCTGGTCTGTTCCTGCGCCGACAATTCACCGTAATAGCGCAGTGCCTCCTGATTGCGCGCGGCGATGAATCGCTCGCGATATCCTTTCCTGGGCTTGGAAGCAGCTTTGGCCTTGCCTAACGGCTGCGCTACCGGAGCAACAGTGGCAAAGCCCTTTTGCAGCGCGGTGCGGAAGTAGCCCGCAGGCGCATCCACATTCGGTCCCTTCTTGATCCGCTTCTCGACGAAGTCGATCGTAGCCAGCAGCAATTTTTCTTCGTAGTTCGAATAGTATTCCTTCGCGTCCGCCTCGCTGACACCCATGCGCAGCATGCGTTCGATCACGGATGAGTCGATGACGATTGCAGCACCTGGTTCGAGTAACGAGGCTTGCGCCTTCAACTGGACCCGGAACTGGATTTCCTCTACCTTGCGGCCCCGTTTCGTTTCGATCAGTTCGACATCGATGTCCGTCACGCTATTGATTTCGGACAGCGCCTTGACGATCATGTCGCGCTTGAAGTACTTGTATTCCGGCAGCACGACATCCTTGATCGAATTGCCAGAAAGTACGTGATACCACTCCTGCCAGCTGTCGCGATTGGTCAGATGGGAAGGGCTGGTTGCATACCGGCGGCATACTTCGTACAGCGCCAGGCTGTGCGCACTGCGCAGCACTGCTTGGTAGTAAAGGCTTAGCTTGGTGTACGTGTCTGGCTTGAGAACTTTTTCCTTGACCTGGGGCGGAAAAGCAAAGCCGATGAAGACCGTGCCACCCTTGTTGCGCAGCCCCGAGGTGTTAAAGATGGTCAGGCCTGCCAGCAACCGTTCGCTGGCCCACATCTTGTCGGAGGTGGCTTCCACCTTGATATTCTGCAACGCCTCCGCATGCTCCTTGAAGAATTCATAATCCCGGCTGGTGTACTCGGTGTTGGCGCACAGATCAGCCATTCTTATCCAATAGTATTCCTCGAAGCCAGGCACATCGGCCGGCGCGTCGACACCGGTCCTGCCCACCTCCTGCGCCCTGAAAATGAAGGCGTTATAGATACGACGCGACAACAGCGAGAATTTGCCTTCCACAACGCGGAAACCGATGGCATCGTTGGCTTTCCTGAACTCGGATGCAAGCAACTCGGGCTGCTCGGGGCTTGATACGGCAAGCGGAGTCGAGTTTATCGCCTTCTTAGGCTTTTTTGATGTGGCCATACGGATGTTGAGCGGAACGCGGAGATTGCCATGATGCCTTTAAGGTGAAAGTTCGGCAAATTTTTTTTCACCGGTGAACGTACATCGTTGTGGAATCACCATGCGGGCAAAAAAGGCCCTTCACAAACCTTCTCACCTCAAAGGTTCGCGCTTCACTTGTCCACTCACCTGCGTTCACAGAGCCACTCACCATTCAGCGCGTCACTTCACTTCAACTCTCACACATGTTCACTGAAATGCTCACCAGTGTTCACACCAATGCTCACCACAATCGCGGGAGAGGCTTATCTGGCAAGGGTTTGCGGGCCTCCTTAATGTAGTTAAGGTTTACAAGGGTTTACTACTAATAACTCTCAATGCGAATAACATGCCATTCTGCGCAAGCATGGGAATGCAAGGACCACTGGCACTGCAAGCTATTTTCCCTTTCCAAAGAAGCAGGCAGTCTCTACCTGCCGCAGATACAGCAATTTTTCGGCAAGACGTAGTCGACAACTCAAAAAAATAGCCTTCAGGAAAGGACATTGACGCTATAAGCCGGAATAACCGCCGAAATGATGAAAAACCTTCACAGAACTTCTCACCTGAAGCCGCTCTTATACCGTCGAAGCAGTTGCAGCAATGCATATCTGACGCAGCTTCACAGAAATTCTCACCTGACTTATGGATGGCCACGTCACTTCTCCGCACTCCCTGCATGTCCAAGCGAACCGCCAGCCATGATTCAACCGGCAGAAGCGGTGTTCACAATAACGCTCACCTTCATGGCTTCGGCGTGCTGTATGTTCACAAAAAATCTCACCTCACCGTTGGGATTTCCCAGAATTCGACTTCACACAAGTTCTCACCCTTCTTTAGCGTCGCATTATTCTGGATATAAGGTATTGTTTTTAATAGGTATTTATAAAATCGCCCACACATCGCACGGACTTCACAGATTTGCTCACCTTTGCGCGGTTTCCAGAACATTCTCATCGTCCGTCTCTTCACAGACATTCTCACCATGAGGCCGGCACCATAGCTATCGACCTGGACCATCAGCAAAGTAGGCAAGGAAGTTCACAAACTTACTCACCTATCGCAGGCTAAGGCCATGCCAGGCATGTTGGATGCCTGGCCTGATCACAAATATTCTCACCTTTGCGTCAGGAGATGAGCGTTGGGAGGGCACAGGATCACAAAACTTCTCACCTTTGCATTGCTGACAGCTGCCTCACGCTTCAAGGCATCCACAAACGGCCTATCAGCAGCAAGCACTTCACAGAAAAGCTCACCTTCGGGAATCAGCAATGAAAAACGCCAGCAGATAATGCAGAGCGGAACAGCAAGGAGCCTGCGGTCCGACGCAAACAGGCAAGGTTCACAGAATTTCTCACCTTTGAAATCTGTTCGCCCCTGCCAAAGCGCAATTAATGGCCAGGGGCATCAGCCAGGCCGCCTCGTTCCCATTCCGCAGCCCAGATCGCTTCATCGATACTATCTGCCAGCAGAAATGCCAGATCATGTGGCAGGCGGCACACTAAGTCCGCGGGTGGCATGCGGGAAAAGCGAAGAATGAGGCCGAGCGACGTTGGCGTCGACTCCACAAGAATGCCCATGTTCTCCCGTTGCAGGGTAGTGCGGAAAGTAAGGGGAACGGCCAATTCACCCTGCCTGCGATGAAAAAGGCGATAGGCATCCTTCGCGGGCAGGGTTTTCAGGAACTTGTCGCCGTAGTTCAACTGGTGCGAAGCGCGTCTCTTCGCCAGGAAGTTTTGATAATGATCGGCATGCAGCGCTGCAAGGCCTGCACAGGCATCGCGCACCTTCCAGACCAATGCAGGCTCGAGCTGCAGGAAAACGGTCGATTCGCCGGATGAGCCATGCAGCAGCAAATGCAAGGTCAGACCAACCCCGGGTTGACCACGCGCCTGCTGTATCACAGCGAACTGGTAGGCGATGGCGACAGGCAGATCGGTAGCGGTCATGGACTGAACGATGAAGGAGGTCACAAGGCTGCCCATACGGCAGCAGGATGAGTTCTGCAAACCGCATCGGGAAAGCTTAATATAGACCGCCTTTTCGCATCTGTTTGACTTCCTCATCAACAAAAATGGAGCTGGAGACATGGCAACACTGAACGTCAACGGGACAGTCCGTGAATTCGAGGCCGAGCCAGATACGCCGCTGTTATGGGTGCTGCGGGAGCAGCTTGGATTGACCGGCACCAAATACGGCTGCGGCATCGCCCAGTGCGGCGCCTGCACCGTGCATATCGATGGTGAAACAGTGCGGACCTGCGTGCGGCCGGTATCGACTGTCACTCCCGAGCAGAAAATCGTAACGATCGAAGGCCTGTCCAGCAACGGCTCCCATCCGCTGCAGAAAGCCTGGGTTGCGCTGGATGTGCCGCAATGCGGCTTTTGCCAGAGCGGCATGATCATGGCGGCGGCGGCGCTGCTGAAGGAAAAGCCTCAACCTACCGACGCCGACATCAACCAGTCGATTACCAATATCTGCCGCTGCGGCACCTATAACCGGGTGCGTGCGGCCATCAAGGCGGCCGCGCAGGGCGGCAATACCAGACAGGCGGGCCTGGCGATCCAGCATGCCGACGGGAGCACCACATGAGCCGCGCCATGACTGAAGAAACCAGCGGGATGAATGCTTCGCGACGCCGCTTTCTCGGCACCACCGCAGCCGCCTTCGGCGGCCTGATGGTGGGTTTTCACATACCCTATGCGCATGCGGCCGATGCCGGGGCCTCGGCCGCAGCAACGCCGGAAGTCAATGCATGGGTCGTCATCAAGCCCGACGATACGGTGGTAATCCGTATCGCACGGTCGGAGATGGGGCAGGGCTCGCTGACCGGGCTGGCGCAGCTGGTCGCCGAGGAACTGGACTGCGACTGGGCCAGGGTCACGACCGAATATCCGACACCGGGACAGAACCTGGCGCGCAACCGCGCCTGGGGCAATTTTTCCACCGGCGGCAGCCGCGGCATCCGCGAATCCCATGACTATGTCCGCAAGGGCGGCGCGGCGGCGCGCATGATGCTGGTGCAGGCCGCGGCGAATGAATGGAAGGTGCCGGTCTCGGAATGCCGGGCGGCCGCCAGTGTCATCACCCACCAGCCCTCCGGGCGCCAGACCACCTATGGCAAGGTGGCGGCAGCCGCGGCCAGCCTGACGCCGCCGGAATCGGTGCAGCTGAAAGACCCGAAGGACTGGAAAATCGCGGGCAAGCGCCTGGCGCGGCTCGATACCGTTGACAAGACCACCGGCGCCCAGGTCTATGGCATGGACCTGAAGCTGCCAGGCATGCTCAATGCCGCCATCCGGGATTGCCCGGTGTTCGGCGGCAAGGTGAAAACCTTCAACGCGGCAGAGATCCAAAACCGTCCCGGCGTGAAGAAGGTGATACAGGTCGGCGACAGCGCAGTGGCGGTGGTGGCCGATACCTGGTGGCGGGCCAAGACCGCGCTGGAGACGCTCAAGGTCGAATGGGACGATGGTCCGAACGCCAAGGTGTCCAGCGCCAGCATTGCCGAGACGCTCAAGGCCGGGCTGGAGGCTAAGGAAGCGGCGGTGGGAAACCGCAATGGCGACGCCGCAGCGGCGCTGGCCACAGCCGCGCGCAAGGTGGAAGCGGTCTATTCCTATCCGTACCAGAACCACGCGACGATGGAAACCATGAATGCGACGGCACGCTGGACGCCGGAGCGCTGCGAGGTCTGGACGCCCACCCAGAACGGCGAGGCGGCGCTCGCCGCGGCGGCCGAGGCGGCCGAGCTGCCGCCGTCCAAATGCGAGGTCTACAAGCTGCATCTGGGCGGCGGCTTCGGCCGTCGCGGCGCGGTGCATGACTGGGTGCGGCAGGCAGTGGCGATCGCGCGGGAAATGCCGGGCACGCCCATCAAGCTGATCTGGTCGCGCGAGGAAGACATGCTGCATGGCCGCTATCATCCGGTTACCCAGTGCAAGCTGGCGGCGGGGCTGGATGACAAGGGCAACATCACTGCCTTGCAGATGCGCATTTCCGGGCAGTCCATCATCGCGGGGGTCTTCCCGCAGAACATCAAGGACGGCAAGGACCCGGTCGTGTTCCAGGGCCTGAACCCGCCCGGCCCGGAAGCGTCGATCGGCTACAGCTTTCCGAATCTGCTGATTGACCATGCGATGCGCAATCCGCCGGTGCCGCCCGGCTTCTGGCGCGGCGTCAACCTCAACCAGAACACCATCTATCTGGAGTGCTTTCTGGATGAAGTCGCGCATGCGACGAAACAGGATCCGCTGGCGCTGCGCCGCAAGCTCATGGCCGATCATCCCAGGCACCTGGCCGTGCTGAACGCGGTGGCCGAGCGCGCCGGGTGGGACAAGCCGCTGCCCAAGGGGGTGTACCGCGGGGTGGCGCAGACGATGGGCTTCGGCAGCTATGTGGCGGCAGTGGCCGAGGTGTCGGTCAGCGATGAGGGCGCCTTGAAGATCCATCGCATCGTTGCCGCGACCGACCCCGGCCATGCGCTCAATCCGCAGCAGATCGAAGCCCAGGTCGAAGGCTCCTTCGTCTATGGCCTGTCGGCCGCGCTGTATGGCGAATGCACCGTCAAGGACGGCCGGATGGAGCAGGAGAACTTCAATACCTACCAGGTGATGCGCATGGACGAGATGCCGGCGGTGGAAACCGTCATCGTGCCGTCCGGCGGTTTCTGGGGCGGGGTGGGCGAACCGACCATCGCCGTGGCCGCGCCGGCGGTGCTCAATGCGATCTTTGCCGCCACCGGCAAGCGCATACGCGATCTGCCGCTGAAGAACCATAGCCTGAAAAGGGCTTGATCGGAGGCAGCGATGCGTCGCAGTCCGGGCTGGATCGCAGGATGGGCATTACCGTGGGCACTGCTCTGGCCTGGCCTGGCGCAGGCGGCTCAGCAAGCCGGACTGGCGCCATACAGTGTGGAAGGCGATGGCATACCGCAGCCGTTGACCGCGGTAGCGGGAGACGCCGGCCGCGGCCGGGCCATCGTTGCCAACCGCCAGGTCGGCTTATGCCTGCTGTGCCATGCCGGACCGCTGCCGGAGGAACGGTTCCAGGGCAACCTGGCGCCGGACCTGGCGGGCAGCGGCACGCGCTGGAGCCAGGCGCAGCTGCGGCTGCGCATCGTCGACGCCGGCCGCATCAATCCGGACACCATCATGCCGGCTTACTATCGGATCGACGGCTTGAACAATGTCGCGCCGGCAGTGCGCGGCAAGCCGATACTGGACGCGCAGCAGGTCGAGGACGTGGTGGCCTACCTGCGGTCCCTGAAGGAAAAGGAAGGCGAGTGATGCTTGCGAAAACCGGCCCCAACCTGAAACGCCGCCGCCTGCTGGCAGGCAGCGCCGCGTTGGGCGCGACCATCCTGGTGCGGCCCGCCGCCGCCGCGCCGGATGAACTGGCGGCAGCGGTACAGGCCTGGACCGGCGGCATCAAGCCGACGCCGGGCCGCGTCAAGTTCGACATTGCCAGCCTGGTCGACAACGGCAATGCCGTGCCGGTCACGGTCAGCGTCGACAGCGCCATGACCGCGGCGGACCATGTGGCGGCCATTGCGATTTTCAATGAACGCAATCCGCAGCGCGACGTTGCCCGGTTCACGCTCGGTCCGCGCGCCGGCCGCGCCAAAGTATCGACCCGGATACGCCTGGCCACCTCGCAGAAACTGACCGCGGTGGCGAAGATGTCCGACGGCAGTTACTGGTCGGATACGGTGGACGTGGTGGTGACGCTGGCCGCCTGCATCGAAGGGGAGGGCTAGCCATGGCACGCACACTGATCAAGCTGCCGGCCAGCGCCAGGCGCGGGGAGGTGATCGAGATCCGTACCCTGATCAGCCATCCGATGGAAACAGGCTACCGGCCCGGCGCGGATGGCCAGGTTCTACCGCGCAACATCATCCGCCGCTTCAGTTGCCGCTATAACGGCGACGTCGTCTTCAGCGCCGAGCTGTTCCCGGCGATCGCCGCCAATCCCAACCTGATTTTTTTTACGGTAGCCACCGAAAGCGGCAAGCTGACCTTCACCTGGGAGGGCGACAACAACTTCAGCCAGACCGAATCGGCCGAGATCACGGTGACTGGCTGAGAACGCCATGCGCATCGTCCTCTTCATGCTGTGCGCACTGCTGAGCCTTGCGGCGGCGGCGCAACGGATGTCGGGCACGGCATTCATGGGGCCGTCGACGCAGGCGATGCAGCGCGACGACAGCCTGAATCCTGCCATGCTGTGGGTCAAGGAAGGCGAGACCGCCTGGCGCCGCAGCGACGAGGGCAACGGCAAGTCCTGCGCTTCCTGCCACGGCGATGCGGAAAGCGCGATGCGCGGCGTGGCGGCCCGCTATCCCGCGTTCGATGCGCAGGCTGGACGCCCGATCAACCTGGGACAGCGCATCAACCAGTGCCGCGTCCGCCAGCAGTCCGCTGTAGCGCTGCCGGCCGAAAGCGATGCGCTGCTCGGCCTGGAAAGCTATATCGCGCTGCAATCGCGCGGCATGCCGGCGGCGGCGCCGGACGATGCGCGCCTGCGCCCGTTTTTGGAGCGTGGCCAGGCGCGCTGGCAGCAGCGCATGGGCCAGCTCAATCTGTCCTGCGCGCAGTGCCACGACCAGCGCTGGGGGCAGCGCCTGGGCAGCAGCATCATTCCGCAGGCGCATGCCACCGGCTATCCGATCTACCGGCTCGAATGGCAGGCGATGGGCTCGCTGCAGCGGCGTCTGCGCAACTGCCTGAGCGGCGTCCGGGCGGCGCTGTACCCGGCGGGCTCGCTGGAACTGGCGGAGCTGGAGCTCTACCTTGCGCAGCGTGACAGGGGAATGGAAATGGAAGCGCCGGCGGTGCGGCCGTAGGCGGCGCCATGCCGGGGCTGGTTACTGGAACTTCAATGGTTCATGGAAGGAGAACAATGCCATCAACGCGCCTTGCAAATGCATGCCTTGCGATCGGGCTTGCCGTGATCGCAGCGCAGTGCCCGGCCGCGGCCCAGACCCAGCCCAAGACGGCGGACGACGCCGGCCGCAGGCTTTACGCCAGTTGCGCCGGCTGCCACGGCACCGAGGGAAAGCCGGCGCCCGGCAGCAGCCTGCCGCCGCTGGCAGGGCAGAGCCAGGATGCGCTGGTGGCCAGCATGAAGGCCTTCCAGGGAGGCAGCCGGCCCTCGACCATCATGCAGCAGCTGGCAAAAGGCTATACCAGCGAGCAGATCGACCTGATCGCGGCCTATCTGTCGCAACGGAAAAAATAGGGAGACAAGACCATGAAACGTCGCCAGTTTCTCCAGGCGCTGGGCATGGGCGCAGCGCTCGGCGCCATTGCGGCCCGCGCCAGCGGCGCCAGCCAGGCGCGGCCCAAGGTGATAGTGGTCGGCGCCGGTTACGGCGGCGCCACCGCTGCCCGCTATCTGTCGCTGTGGAGCGAAGGCAGCATCGATATCACCCTAATCGAGCCGAACCCGGCCTTCATCTCCTGCCCGCTGTCCAACCTGGTGCTGGGCGGCTCGCGCCGCCTGGACGACCTGACGATCAGCTACGACCGGCTGGCCAGCCGCAGCGGCATCACCATGGTGCGCGAGCTTGCCACCGGCATCGATCCGGACAAGCGCACGGTCACGCTGGGCGATGGCAAGACCTTGCGCTATGACCGCCTGATCCTGTCGCCAGGCGTTGACTTCCTGTATGACAGGCTGCCCGGCATGGGCCAGCCCGGCGCCAGGGAACGCGTCCTGCATGCCTGGAAGGCGGGCGAGCAGACGGTTGCGCTGCGCCGGCAGCTGGAGGCGATGGAAGACGGCCAGTCCTTCCTGATCTCGATTCCGCAGGCGCCCTACCGCTGTCCGCCGGGGCCCTATGAGCGCGCCTGCCAGGTGGCGCACTATTTCAGGCAGGCCAAGCCGAAATCGCGCGTCATCCTGCTCGATGGCAACGAGGACGTGGTATCGAAGGGCGCGCTGTTCAAGAAGGTCTGGGCCGAACGCTATCCCGGCATCGTGGATTACAGACCCAGCTTCAATACGGTGGACGTGGATGCGAAGACGCTAACCGTGGTGTCCGAACTGGGCGAGGAAGTCAGCGGCGCGGTGGTCAATCTGCTGCCGCCTCAGGCTGCGGGCAGGATCGCCGCGGGCGCTGGCCTGGCCAATGCAAACCGCCGCTGGTGCGAGGTCGATTTCCTGAGCTTCGAGTCGACCCAGGCCAGCCATATCCATGTGCTGGGCGATGCGATCCAGGTCGCGCCGCTGATGCCCAAGTCGGCCCACATGGCCAACCAGCATGCCAAGGTCTGCGCGGCAGCCATCATCGAACTGCTTGCCGACCGCCCGCCGCCAGCCCATCCGCTGCTGACCAATACCTGCTACAGCTTCGTCTCGGACCAGGACGTGATCCATGTGGCATCGGTCCACAGCTACGACGCGCAGCGGAAGACGCTGATCGCCGTGCCGGGCAGCGGCGGGCTTTCAGCGGCGCCCAATGCGCTGGAAGGGCGCTATGCGATGGACTGGGCCCGCAACATCTGGGCTGACACGCTGCTGTAATTGCCGGCCCGGACGCAAAAACGGCGGCCTGAAGCCGCCGTTTCCGTGTGCAACAGCGCCGCCTAGCGGTTTTTGCTGCTGCTCTTGACGGCGCTATCCTTCATGTCGCCGGCAGCCTTCTGCATCTTGCCCTCGGCCTGTTTCGCCATGCCCTTGGCCTGCTGCTTGTTGCTGCCCATGGCTTCGCCCGCCTTGCGCTGCACTTTGCCGGCGGCATCCTTGACTGCGCCCTTTACCTGGTCCTTGTTCATGGCGATCTCCTTTATCTTGAAATATCAAACCGCCCATGCGGCTTGTGTTTGGAGCATAGACCGAAAGACGCATTTGACAAGGTAGGACAAGCGCTGATGATGCGGTAGGACTATGTCGGCAGTTGCAGCGGCCATGCCCGTCCATGCCTTCAGCGGCCGCGCCATGACCCAGTGCGTCGATTCCTACACGCCTTTCTCCTGCCGTCCTATAGGTCGTTGCGAGAAATGGCTCTACGATAAAAGCGACATCAACAAGCAGGAGGAACAGGCAATGACCAACCGCATCGGAAACAAGAACGTCGCCCAGCTGCGCGGCAAGCAGGAACGCAAGGAAACCAAGGCGGCCAATCGCGCCCGCGAGGCGATCAAGCGCGAAGAAGCCCGCGCCAAATACCGCAACGCGGTGAAGGGCCAGCCGTTGCCGGCAAGCGCCTGATCCGGCCGTCGCTCTGCATCCCGCAAGCCCCGGCCGTCAGGCCGGGGCTTTTTCATGCCGTCTTTAATGCCTCGCTTGCCACCGGAAGCTTGCGCAGCCGCTTGCCTGTGGCGGCGAAGATCGCATTGGCCAGGGCCGGCGCAGTGGCCGAGGTGCCCGGCTCGCCGATGCCGCCCGGCGCATCGCTGCTCTGGGCAATGAATACCTCGATGCGCGGCGCCTCGTTGATGCGCATCATCCGGTAGTCATGGAAGTTGGACTGCTGCACCCGCCCCTTGTCGAAAGTGATTTCGTTCCACAGCGCCGCCGTCAGGCCGAAGATCACGCCGCTTTCAATCTGCGCGACCACGGTGTCGGGGTTGACCACCTGTCCGCAATCGACCGCGCACACCACACGGTGCACCCGCACCTCGCCATCCGCGCCCACCGAGACTTCAGCCACCTGCGCCATGTAGCTGCCGAAGGCGAACTGGGTCGACAGGCCGCGTCCGACGCGACGCCCGGCGACCGGGGCCAGCGGCTGTCCCCATCCGGCTTTTTCGGCGGCCAGGTTCAGCACCGCCCGCATGCGCGGCGATTTATCCAGCAAATCGCGCCGGTAGACCAGCGGATCCTGCTTGGCCGCGGCTGCCAGCTCGTCGATGAAGCTTTCCACCACGAAGATATTGTGGGTCGCGCCGACGCCGCGCCAGAATGCGGTCGGCACCGGCGGCTCATGCCGCACATAGTCGACCATCACATTGGGAATCGCGTAGGGCATGTCCTTGGCGCCTTCCACCGCGTCCGGATCGACGCCGTTCTTCACCGCCGGCGGCGCAAAGCGCGCCATGATGGACGAGCCGGTGATCCGGTGCGACCAGGACAGCGGCTTGCCCTTGTCGTCCAGCGTGGCGGCCAGGCGGTCGTAGTAATAGGGCCGGTACATGTCGTGCTGCACGTCTTCCTCGCGGGTCCAGACGAACTTGACCGGCTGCTTCATCTGCCTGGCGAAGGCGACCGCCTGCGAAATGAAGTCCACCTCCAGCCGCCGTCCGAAGCCGCCGCCCAGGAAATGATTGTGGACCTTCACCTTCTCCGGCGGCAGGCCGGTGATCTTGGCGGCCGCGCCCTGCGCGAAGGTCGGCACCTGGGTGCCGACGTAGAGGTCGCAGCCGTCTTCCCGCAGGTCGACCGTGCAGTTCATCGGCTCCATCGTCGCATGGGCAAGGAAAGGCATCTCGTACACCGCTTCCAGCACCTGCCCGCCCTTGGGCGCTTCCTTGCCGACATCGCCGTCCTTGCGCGCCACTGCTGCGCCCTTGCCGCTTTCGGCGGCGGCCTTCATGTCGGCAACGATGGACGCGGTGGTCATGTCGGCATGCGCGCCGTCCGACCATTGCGGCTTCGCCGCGGCCAGGCCCTGCTTGGCGGCCCACATGTGTTCGCCCACCACCGCCACCGCATTGTCGAGCTTCAAGACCTGGCGCACGCCCTTGACCGCCATCGCGGCGGCTTCGTCGACCGATTGCAGGGCGCCGCCCGGCACCGGCGACGCCGCCACCGTGGCCACCAGCATGTTGGGCAGCCTCGCGTCGATGCCGAACTTGGCCTGGCCATTGACCTTGTCGGCCGAGTCGAGCCGCTGGTGCTTCTTGCCGATCAGGGTAAAGTCGGCCGGCTTCTTCAGCACGATGGCCTTGGGAGCGGGCAGCTTGGCCGCGGCATCGACCAGTTCGCCGTAATGCATGGTGCGGCCGCTGGCGCCATGTGTCACCATGCCGTTCTTCGCGGTGCAGCCGGCGGCGTCGACTTTCCAGGCCTGTGCCGCCGCCTCGACCAGCATCAGCCGCGCCGCCGCGCCGGCCTGGCGCAGCGGTTCCCAGGCGGCGCGCACCGAGGTCGAACCGCCGGTCACCTGGCCGCCCAGCAGCGGATCGCTGTACAGGTTGTTGTCGGCCGGCGCCTGTTCCAGCTTGACCTTGGACAGATCGACTTCCAGTTCTTCGGCCAGCAGCATCGGCATCGCGGTGTAGGTGCCCTGGCCCATTTCGACCTTGTGCACGATCAGCGTCACCAGGCCTTCACGGTCGATGCGGATGAAGGCATTGTGCGCCAGGCCTGGCGCATCGCCCGAGGTCTTGGTGGCGGCATTGCCGACCGCGGCTTCGGCCGGCACTTCATTGCGCTGCTCGCGTCCGCAGGCGCCGAGGCCGAAACCGATCAGCAGGCCGCCGCCGGCGGCGGCGCCAACCCGCAGGAAACGGCGGCGTCCCGGCGATGACGGGGCGCTTGGGAAAGTAATGTCGTTCATGACCGTGGCTCCTTCGGCGCCTGGCCGGCAGCCAGCTTGATGGCGGCGCGTATGCGGCCATAAGTGCCGCAGCGGCAGATATTGCCCGCCATCGCGGAATCGATGTCGGCGTCGGTGGGCGCGGGCTTGGCGCGCAGCAGCGCGGTGGCGGACATGACCTGTCCGGACTGGCAATAGCCGCACTGCACTACATCGATGTCGCGCCACGCGGCCTGGACCTTCTGGCCTACCGGATCCTGGGCCATTGCTTCGATGGTGACCACTTTTTTGCCGGCCACTGCCGACAGCGGGGTGACGCACGAGCGCACTGCCTCACCGTCAAGATGGACCGTGCAGGCGCCGCACTGGGCGATGCCGCAGCCGAATTTGGTGCCGGTCAGGCCGGCAACATCCCGTATCGCCCACAGCAGGGGCATATCGTCGGGGAGGTCGAGCGTCGTGCTCTGACCGTTCAGGGTGAAGGTGGGCATGGAATTCCTTTGTGTCTGGCGGTGAAAAACCGGTGTTGACAATTTTCCCTCCCGTGTGCGGCCAGCCTTTGTTCGCGTGCAAGGGAATGGTCGAAAAGACAGGTGGGGCACGGCGATTCTGTCCTCCCAGGTGGCGTGCCCGCACAACGATCGCGTCGACAAAATAATTACACATGGAAATAAGCGCGGAAAGCAGTTACCATGGCGCAACTATTATTCGTTTCTTTTGGCAATCCCGGCCGCCCGCAATGCAAGACAAGAGGCGATGACTGACGGCTGCCCCACAGGAAAAGCGCCTGATGGCTATAGCGCTTCTCCCGAGCGTTTCGGCTTCGATATGGAAAACCACTTGCAGCATATTGCCAGCGGCAGCGTCATCCTTTGGGAACTGGATGACGGCGACCACTTCATTTTCTTCGACCATGACGGCGCCTGGCCGCTGCCCGGCGGTAGCGATACAACACTGGCCGGCTGGGCGGCCGGCATTCATCCTGACGACGCGGCGCAGGTGGCGCAACTGCGCCGGCAAGCCCGGCAAGCGAACCGGCGTTTCCAGCTGGACTACCGGGTGGCGGGCAGCGACGGCCAGTACCGCCATATCCGCGAGACCGCCGCGCCCCGCCTCCGGCCCGGACAGCCGGCAGGCTATGCGGGCGCATTTACCGATATTTCCGAGCAGGTCCGGTCGCGCGCACGGCTGGCCTGGGGCGAAGCCGAGCATCGCCTGCTGACCCAGAATGTGCGTGACCTGATCGCCTACAGCGATGTCGACAACATCTACCAGTACGTGTCGCCGTCGCACCAGGAAATACTGGGTTACCGCCCGGAGGAAATGGTCGGCACCAATGTGTTCGACTACCTGCATCCGGCCGACCTCGCGGCCATGCACGAAGCGCGCGGCAGCGATGGCGCCGACGACCGCTCCGCCATGTACAACATGCGGGTCAGGCACAAGGAAGGCCACTGGGTCTGGCTGGGCATCAACAGCCGCACGCTGCGCGATGCCGGCAGCGGGCGCAGCACCGGCTTCGTGGCGGTCGGCCGCGATATCACGGCCCAGCTGGAAGCGCAGCGTGAACTGGCCCGGCGCGAGCAGCAGTTCCGCAGCCTGACTTCCCTGTCCTCGGACTGGTACTGGGAAACCGGTGCCGACGGCCGCTTTCGCTTTCTGTCCGACGGCATCCAGTCCCGGCTGGGCCTGGAGCCGCGTCAATTGCTGGGCACCAGCATGGAATCCTGCGCGCTCGATACCAGCGAGCCGGGCTTTCTGGCTTGCCAGAGCAGCATGGCCTCGCGCCGGCCGTTCCGGGATGCGGTCTTTTCCGTTGGCCTGGAAGGCTATCCGGGTGTCGTGCGCTATATCCGGATTTCCGGCGAGCCGGTCTTCGAGGAAGGCGTGTTCCACGGTTACCGCGGCGCCACCCGCGACGTCACAAGGGAAGTGCGCAATGCCAAGACGCTGGAGCACATGGCCACGCACGATTCCCTGACCGGCCTGTGCAACCGGACGCTGCTGGAAACACGCCTCAGGCAGCGCGCCCGGGACCGGCGCGCCAATGGCCTGCATGCCATCCTGTTCATTGACCTCGACCGCTTCAAGCAGGTCAACGACACCCTGGGCCACAAGGCCGGCGACCTGCTGCTGGCCGAAATCGCGCGCCGCCTGAAACAGTGCGTACGGCCCGATGACACGGTGGCTAGGCTGGGCGGCGATGAATTCGTCATCCTGGCCGACTGCGGGCAGGATATCGCGGCCGCTTCCGCCATTGCCGGCAAGCTGCTGGTCGCACTGAACGCGCCTTTCGTACTTGGCAGCCACAGCATCAAGCCGAGCGCATCGATCGGTATCAGCATCTGCCCGCAGGATGGCATCAATCCGGAACGCCTGCTGCAGGACGCCGACTGCGCGCTGTACCGGGCCAAGCAGGACGGCCGCGAATGCTTTCGCTTCTATCATCCGGACATGCGCAACCCGGCGCAGCCAGGCACGCACGCCGTCCATTGAGCGCTGGTCGGACCTGTCCGGCTTAGCGCCTGGTGGCGAACGCCATTTTTCCTGCTATGTTGCACGGGCCGGCGCACATCATGCCGGCTCTCTCGACATGCGAAGGAAATTCGGGATGCGACTCATGCGCCGGCATGGCCCGCTGCTGCTGTGGATGCCGCTGCAGCGCCGCGTTGAAGCCATTGCCAGCGCCTATTTCGCCGTGCCGGACGGCGCCGGCATCGACTTCAGCGCGCCCTCCGGCGAACCGGCGCTGGCTGCGCCCGATTCGGTTTCCTGGCAGGTTTTCAAGAATCCGCTGGCCCTGTTTGTCGGCGGCATTGCAGCGGTGCTGCTGGAACTGGCCGAGCCGCGTGTGCGCACCGGCGTCTGGCATGCCACCAGCTTCAGGAAGGAGCCTGCCAGGCGGCTGCGCAGCACCGGGCTTGCCGCCATGGTCACGGTCTATGGTCCGCGCAGTGGCGCGGAGGGAATGATCGCCGCCATCAACCGCCGCCATGCAACGATCCAGGGCGTCACGCCCGACGGCATCGCGTTCAGTGCGGCTCAGCCGGAATTGCTTGAATGGGTGCACGCCACCGCTTGCTATGGTTTTCTCGAGGCGTTCCATGCCTATGTCAGGCCGCTGGACGCGGCGCAGCGCGATCGCTTCCATGCCGAAGGACGCGCCTCGGCACTGCTGTACGGCGCCGTCGGCGCGCCAGCCAGCCAGCACCAGTGCGCGTCGATGATGCAGTCCATGCGCGGCATGCTCGAGCCTTCTCCGATCATTTTCGAGTTCCTCGGCGTCATGCAGGAGGCGCACCTGCTACCCGGCCCGCTGCGCATGGCCCAGGGCCTGCTGATCCGGGCCGCGGTGGAACTGCTGCCGGCCTGGGTCCGCGAAAGGCTTGGCCTCGACCGGCGCTGGCGCCTGCGGCCATGGGAACACAGGCTGCTGCGTCATGCCGGCGTCTTTGCCGACCGGCTGCTGCTGCGCAATTGCCCGCCTGCGCTCGCCTGCTGCCGCATGGGACTCCCCGAGGACTATCTTTACCGCCAGACTGGCCAGACCAATCAGCCTTGACGCACCACAGGAAAGCGCCGGCCGACCATGCTAGACTTTCCTGTCCGTCACCATCACGAGGCAATGCAATGGTCATCATGCGAATATCGCCGACTGAAGTCCAGGCAGGCGACATCATCTATGTTTTTGCCGACACGGCCGATGCGACCGAGTTTCAGGAATGCGTCGCCACCGTCGGCGTGAAATATTGTGAACTCGAAGTGCCGGCAGCCGACAAGCGCTACGCGCAGGCGGAAGACGACCGGCCCGATTCCGCCACTTCCCTTTCTTCCCACTAATGCCTGCCCCTGCCTCGTCGCCATGCACGGCGGCAGGGCAGGGCGCTCCTGCAGCTCGTTTCCTTCCTTAATACTTTCCTTAACACCCTCCTTTAATTTCCCATTAGCACGCTAGGGCAGCGTCGCCGGTGCGGATCGACCGGCGACACGGCGCGAATGCAAGCGGGGCAGGCTGCTTATGTAAGCAACGTTACAGACGAGCTCGATGCAGCCTTACACAATGCAGTCTTCCTAAACGCATACGAGCCTGAACATGAGTTTTGCTGCGTCTGCGGGCCGACATCGCTGGATACTGGATTCCATTGCTGTCTATGTCGACGACCATGCTGTTGCCCTTCAGGTCGTTGAAGCGGTAAAGCACCGTGCCGACGAGGGCGCGCGCATGGGCGTCTTCCAGCTCGACAACGGCAACAAGGTTGCATGGGTCCGGTTCGAGAACAAAAATCCCGGCGCGACTGACCATCACGACGGCGGGACCTCATGACCCTGACGACGGCGCTGCCGCAAACATGCGGCGAGATGGACGATTGCCCCGCGCTGGAAGACCGTATCGTGGTGCTGCGGGACAAGGGCATGACTTTCAAGGCAGTCGGCGAAGCGCTTGGCCTGACGCCGTCGCGCGCCCGTAACATCTATCTGCGCGCCCGTGGCCGCCGGGCCGGCAAGAAACCTGCATGGACCGACGGCCTGAACCAGCGGCTGGCCAATTGCCTGCGCTGGCTGGAATTCAACAGCCGCGAGGAAGTCGCGCAGGCGCTTCAAAGCGGCCATCTGCGCAGGCTGGCCGCCTGCGAGCGCAGCCTCAATGCCGCCGCCCTGGCTGAACTGGAGCAATGGCTGGCAGGCGACGAATGTGAACAGTCTGACAGGGCCGCCTCGGTATAGCCCGCCTGTCAACCATTTCATTGACGCAGTGATGCGCCATGACGCTGTCCGGCCCGGCTACAATACGCCGGCATTGCCGTATAAAAACTACCAATGGAGACAGCATCATGACATCACTGCAAGGACAGGTAGCATGGGTTACCGGCGCCGCTTCGGGCATCGGGCTGGCCGGCGCGCAGGCGCTGGCGCAGGCGGGCGCGACGGTCGTCATGTCGGGTCGGCGCCGCGAGGCGTTGCAGGCCCAGGCCGACGCCATCAACGCCGCCGGCGGCCGCGCTGAAGTGGAAGTGCTCGACGTCAGCGACGCCGAGGCGGTCGGCACGGTTGCCCAGGCCATCCTTGGCCGCCATGGCAAGGTCGATATTCTGGTCAACAGTGCCGGCCTGAATGTGCCCGCCCGCTTCTGGAGCAACCAGACGACTGCCGGCTGGAACGAAGTCATCCGCGTCAACCTCGATGGCAGCTATTACTGCATCGCCGCGGTGCTGCCCGCCATGCGCGCCAGGAAGTCCGGCCTGGTGATCAATATCTCCTCCTGGTCCGGGAAATACGACACCTACATGACTGGCCCGGCCTACAACGCCGCCAAGCATGGCGTGGTCGCCATGACGGCCCATCTGAACCAGGAAGAATGCGTCAACGGCATCCGCGCCTGCGCAGTGTGCCCGGCCGAGGTCGCCACGCCCATCATGGAAAAGCGGCCGGTGCCGCCCTCGGCCGAGGACCGGGCCAGGATGCTGCAGCCGGACGACCTCGGCCGCACCATCCGCTTCATCGCCGAAATGCCGGCCCATGCCTGCATCAACGAGATCGTGATCAGTCCAACCTGGAACCGGATCGTGCTGGGCGCCTCCGATCTCAAGCGCGCCTGATCCCTGCGGCGGTCTTACTGCCTGGCCGGCGCATGCCGCGTGAGTTCGGCGCGCAGTTCGCGCAGCTTGGCCTTGACCACCGCTTCATTGTCCCTGCCCATGCGCACCATGATCTTGTGTCCGGCCGAAGCATTCTCCAGAGCCGGATCGGCAAACTTGTAGAGGATGTGCGGCTGCGTCAGCCTGACCGGGCCTTCCGGCTCGGGCGCCGCCAGCATATGGTCGATCACTGCCACGACGCGGTCATTGAAATAGGCCTTCGGATAGCCGAGTTCCTCGTAGGCTTTCTGGAACAGCGGATAAAAGCCGGCATAGATGCGCGCCACCTGGGCCGCGTTGGTGCGCCGCGCCAGTTCGACGTAAGGCAGATAGCGGGCAGAATTGGAAGGCGCGATCGCCAGGCCATCGGCGCTCTTCTTGACCAGGAAGGCGCCGCGCACCGGCCGGGTCGGCAGCAGCCGTGTGGCGATGGTTTCGCGCGGCAGGTTGTCCACGGTGACCACGATATGCCGGATGATGCTGTCCAGCCCGAACAGCTGCTGCACCGACTGGCGGCCGAAATAGTCGACCAGCGCATCGTTGACGGCCTTGTCGCTCTTGTCGAGCGGCGGCAAGGGCTGCGGCACCGCCTCGGTTTCGGGCGGCACCGGATAACGGATGGCCGGTTCGGCGGGCGGCGCCGGCGCTTGTGCCGCCACTGCAGGCGTAGGGGGCGTTTCTTCGGGACCGCCCCGCATCCTGGTGAGATAGAAAAAGCCTGCCACTGTCGCCACGCCGACAATGACGGCGACGCCACTGGTGAGATTCCATTTCATTTGCTTCCCCCTGACTGGTCGCGGCATGCGGGCCGCGACTATTCGATGGCGGGCAGGAAAGCTTGGTTCCGTAACGGATGAGATTCAGTACTGCCTCGCGGCAAGGAAGCCAGAAACCGTGTTCTAGCCAGGGCCGAACAGGCCATGTTCATCGAGGATGGCATAGCCCAGTTCGGGATGGCTTTCAAGGCAGCGGCGGATTGCCGCCGGAATAGCCTGCCGGGTCTTGCGGCACAGGCCGGGACGATCGCTCAGCTGGATCTGGAAACCGCGCATCGTGCGCACTTCATGCGTACCCGGCTCGATGCGCACATCCAGCCCAAGCAGCTGATCCATGCGTTGGACGATGCGCTTCAGGTCCTGATAGGTAGAAATGGCTTCGATCCGGGCCACCAGCCGTTTCTCCTCTTCCCTGGTGAGCTGCAGGATGCGCCTGTCGGCATGCGGATCGTCCAGCAGCCGGTCGCGGTCGCACTGGCAGGCGCCGGGAGGGCAGGGGTTGCGTATCGGGAAAACAGGCGCTTCTGACATGCTTCTCACATCCGTTGGCATCGCTTACCGAGCAGGCGAGTATCCACGGGCCGCCAGGCGGTGTCAAACCGTCCCTGAACCTAGCGCGTGCTGCGCTGCTCCCACCATTCCGGCTGGGCCGATACCACCTGGCCCGACTGCTGCAGCCGGTTGGCCAGTTCCAGCGCGGCCAGGCCGGGCGGCGACGACAGCACCAGCACATTGCCGCCTATAGGCAAGCGGCGCACTTCGGACAGCCGGTTTTCCTTCAGCCAGTCGGCCACCTGCTGCGCACTCCACGATGGATCCAGCCGCACGATCACATTGCCAGGCAAGGCGCGCATGGCGCCGCCTTCACTGTCGCGAAACACGGGTGACGCCGCGCCGTCCGCCGCCGCACGGGTTGCCGCCTGGTCCTGCTGGCGCCAGATGCGAACGCCGTTGCCACGCATGACCGGTTCACCGCCGCCTTCCGCCCGGTCGCCAAATTCCGCCACCACCGTGCTGTCGAGCCGCAGCTGGCGCGGCTTGCCGCCGTCATACCAGACATAGTTGCCAGGGGCGGCCTTGACCTGGGCGCAGGCCTGGGTGGCGAAAGTGGCCAGCATCAGAATGGCCGCATACCGGGAAAGCTTCATCATCGCTGCTCCTGTCTCTTCTCTTCTCTTCTCTTCTCGTGTCGTGTCGTGTCGTGTCGTGTCGTCTGTCCGTTCTTTTGCGCGCCGATCAGCGCTCAGTGGCCATAGACCGTCAGCTGCCAGCTGTCGACATTACCGACATCATCAACCGCGCCATCCTTCACGCTGATCTTCCAGACGCCGTCCGCGGCTTCATCGAGCAGGTGGGCAATGCCAAAGCGCCAGCCGTCATAGGGCACGCAGCGGCCATCGCATAAATGGGTGTCGGCCAGCACCAGCTCGGTGCCGGAGGGCGAGGTGAGCACGATGCGCAAGTCGCCCGAATAAGGGTGGCTGGCGGCATTGAACACCAGGTCCACCCACTCGATTTTCGCGATGTTGCTGCCAGCGACCGTCAGGGTGCTCGACACGCCGGTCGGCGCATTGTCGGGTATCGGCAGGTTCACCGCCTGCGACGGCGATCGGTACACCTTCTGCGGCGGCAGATTGACCCAGCCGCGGGCCGCATCCACCGCAGCCTTGGCATCGACGGCGCCAAAGCCATAGGCTTCGCTGATGCGGCGCCCGGCGCCGTTGGTCTTCCAGGAAGCGTCGGCCGGATCGGTCTGGCGCGCGCTCCGGGCCAGCGCCGCGCGGGCATCGCGCCAGCCCAGCGCCGGATTGGCCTGCAGCATCAGCGCCATCACCCCGGATACCGAGGGAACCGCCGCCGATGTGCCATTCATGCAGCGGGTGTAATCGGCATCGCCGAGTTCGGGACTGCCCGCGCCGGTGTTGTAGCCTTTTGCGCCGGACAGGTCGGTGGTGATGATGGCCAGGCTGTTGGCGCAGGGCTCGCCGCCTGGCGCGCTGACCCAGACATTGGCGCCCGGTTCGGAGTAGGAAGCCCGCCGCCCTTGCGCACTGAGCGCGCCGACCGCGATCACACCCCGATAGCTGGCATAGCCGTCGTAGGTCGAACGTTCGTTGAAACCGCTGGTATAGCCATTGCCGGCGGCCCAGACGTAGATCGTGCCCAGGCCGTTGCGGCCGCTGGCAAGCCCGAATTCGATCGCATCGCGCCATAGCGAGTTGGCGTCGCCGAGCTGGCCATTGCCATCCGCCGGACCCCAGCTGTTGTTGGAAATAGCTACATCCCCGGCCTGAAAGGCCATCGCATCGGCCTCGTTGCTATTGGTGCTGGCCTGCAGCAGGGCATAGCCCGTCAGCGTCGCGCGCGGCGCCACGCCGCGTCCGCCCAGGCCATTGTTGTCGCGCGCGGCGACGATGCCGGCCACCGCCGTGCCATGCGCATTCTCGCGGTCGGTCTGCGCCGGCGTCGGGTCGCCATTCGACGGTGCCGCGGTCAGCGAGTACACCCGGCCGGCAAGCGAGGTCGAGACATTCGGCTGGAGATCGCGGTGCGCGATTTCCACGCCCCGGTCGACCACGGCAATCGCAACGCCTTCTCCCTTGCATTTGCCGTTATCGCTGCAGCTGTTCCATACCGGTTCGACATTCACATCCTGGCCAGCCGTGGCCGCCGGTCCCACCCCGGCTGTCTGGCCGGTATTTTTCAGGTGCCACTGGCTGGCATATAGCGGATCGGGCTGGTTGCCGGCGGCCGTATCTGGGTTGGAGGCCGGTCCGGCAACTGCCGGCGCAGCAGGCGTTGCGCCCTGCGCCGCGTTATCGCCGCCACCACCGCCGCCACCGCCGCAGGCGGTGAGCATGCTCAGGGCGAGCGCCGAGATGATCCATGTCGAAGTTCCTGCCATAGCCGCACCCGAAAACAGGCGCCTTGCGCCGGGAAAAAGTTGGACTGACAACGCGGCGAAAGTTCAGTACGGCGCCGGGGTTTCGCCATCGCATGACCGGACCGGCCTGCCGGCGCCGTTGCTGCTGCGATGAATGGTGACCGGATTGACAAGCACTGCCGCTTGCCTTTAAGGTCTGGCGGCCTGAAGCATTCATTAAAAGGGAAACCGAATATGGAACAGCGTGCGAAAGCGGTGATCTGCCGTGAAATCAATCAACCAGTGACGGTAGAGGAAATCATCGTCGAGCCGCCACGCCACGGCGAGGTCATGATCAAGCTGGCTGCCTGCGGCGTCTGCCACAGCGACCTGTCGGCCACCAACGGCACCATTCCGTTTCCGCCGCCAGTGGTACTGGGACATGAAGGCGCCGGTCGCATCGTGGCAGTGGGCGAAGGCGTATCCGATTACAAGGTTGGCGACCATGTCGTCAGTTCCTTCGTCAGCATGTGCGGCAAATGCCGCTACTGCCAGACCGGCCGGCCGCAGCTGTGCGACCAGGCGGCCAAGGCGGCCATCAGCCTGCCTGACGGCACCACCCGCGTCCGCGACCTGGCGGGCAACCGTCTGCATGTCTTTTCCGGCTGCGGCGTGATGGCCGAATACGCCACGCTGCACATCGATAATGTCGTCAAGGTCGACCAGCAGATGCCGCTCGACAAGGCGGCCTTGATCGGCTGCGGCGTCATGACCGGCTACGGCGCCGCCGTCAACACCGCGCGCGTGGATGCGGGGTCGGTCACGGTCATCTTTGGCTGCGGCGGCGTTGGCCTGAATGCGATCCAGGGATGCGCCATTGCCGGCGCCCGGATGATCGTCGCCGTCGACACGTCCGACGCCAAGCTGGAAGCAGCCCGGCAATTTGGCGCGACGCATGTCGTCAACAGCGCCGGCCAGGAGAACGTGGTCAAGGCCATCCTGAAGCTGACCGAGGGGGGCGCCGACTATGCCTTCGAATGCGTTGGTCTGGGCGAGATCGCAGCCCAGGCATATGGCGTCCTGCGCAAGGGCGGCACCGCGGTGGTGGTGGGCGTGGCGGGGCAGAAGGACATCACCTCGATACGCACCGCAACACTGACCTTCGGCGAAAAGACCCTGACCGGCAGCTACTTCGGCTCGGCCCGGCCGCGCGAGGACTTCCCGCGTCTGATTGGTCTTTACCGCAACCACAGGCTGAAGCTCGATGAGCTGATCAGCCGCACCTACACGATCGATGAAGCGCCGCAGGCCTTCGCCGACATGCAGGCCGGCCGCAATGCCGCGCGCGGCGTCATCGTCTTCGAATGACGCCCGGCGGCGGCGTCGCGTCTACTTTGCCGCCGCGCAGGCGCCGATGCCAGCGGGGCTGGGCGCGCCGACAAAGCTGCAGCCGGCGATGCCCTTGCCATCATTGACGAACATCTCGTAGCGCCCGGCGCCTTTCTTCGAGCCGGCATGCTGGATCAGATAGCCGCCATCGGTGTAGTCGGGAATGCCCTGGTAATCAGCGGCCTTGAAGCGATCGGGAGGATCGATGGCCTGGTCTTTCTTGTCCAACGGAGCAAGGTCGGCTGAAACGATGCCCATGTACACGTCATTCGATGTGCCGGACCTCGACTTCTTGATGGGCTCGTCGTTATAGGAAAAGAATACGGCGCCCAGATTGCCTACCGGCGTTGAATTGGCCACCACGTATTGCCATTCATGATTGAACCAGAACGGCTTGAAGCGATCATTCTGGTGTTCGCCGGTTTCCCCGATCAGGAATGGCTTCCGGTACTTTTCAGTCACGCCCTTGATGTCGCTATAGAAGAGTTTGTGATAAGCATCGATATCGCCGTTGCTGGGATTTTTCCGGTAGATATTCACAGTCAGAAAGTCCATCAGCGGAAACTTTTCCATCAATGGGCTTTCACCATTCTGGTTGTTTGCCATCACCCAGTCCGGCGGGTTGTCATTGTGGGCATAGGTCACCAGTGCGCCAGGGCAGGTCGCCTTGACGATCTCCATCGTTTGCTGGATACGGCTCGCATCTTCCTGATCTTGGATAGGCGTAACTTCATTGCCTGCGGTATAAGCCAGTATGGCCGGATGCTGGACTTTTCCAGGACAGGTCTCGCTCACAATTGCCTGCACCAGTTCTTTCTTGAAGCCGCCTGGCGTTTCGCGCGCGAGGTAATTGGACAGGGCCGGGTAAATCACGTACATGCCGCGCTCGGCGACTGCATCAAGAAAGGGTAGATGATTCTTCCCGGCCGGGTTGACGTTATAAAGCCGCAGCGTATTGACCCCCATCTTTTTCATCGTGTCCAGATCGCGCTTCCACTTATCCTGGATTGCCGTGTTGTAGGCAGAGTTGGCAGAGGTACCGAGGATGAGCGTACCAACCAGGTCGTCATCCGCGCAGGGAGATTGCCAGTCGTTTGGCGCATACTGATTCGCCGGTCCGCAAAGCCAGGCGCCCTGGCTATAATTCCAGCCGTATTGGCTCTTGGTTTGCATTGCGTTTCCCGGAAAGCCCAGCGGTTCGGGCGCATAAGCCATGCCGCGGATAAAGAAGGGTTTGCCATTTACGCGCAGTTGCAGGTCTTCCCCGATATACGGTTTTGAATCCGCCGCATAAGCGGAGGCATGAGTGATCAGTAAAGCGGCGACGCATAACACAGTGGACTTGGTCAAGGTATTCTCCCGGCAATCATCTTGTAAAAATTGGCCGTTCGCCATTTGATTGCCAAGAACGAACCGAAAACGAATCAAGCGGTTTGCCAGTGTGGCGCGGCCAGTTGCAAGTTGTCCGGACGAGGCAATGCTGCCCGGATTGCTTCAGATGCGTAACCAGGCGGAGAAGGTCGTTCCGCTGGGGAAATGAATGCGTTACATCGACGCCATCAGGAAAGTCTGTCGGAGCAATGCAGACCAGAGCAATGCCAGTCGCCTGCCAGCAGCGTGCCCGGCAAAACCTACAGCGAAGCCGCAGCCCGTGCAGCCTGCTCGTACAGACCGGACAGCACGCGCAGGAAGCGCGCCAGCTCGCTGAGTTCGAAGCCCTCGGTGCCGCTTCCAGTCAGCCCGGACACCAGTACCTGCTCGCGGATCTCGTGATAACGCTGGCATAGCGCCTGACCTTTCTCGTTCGTCGAATAAAGCACCTCCTTGCCGCGCTTTTCCGTCTTCACCAACCCCAGGCCCTGCAGTTTTTTAAGGGAGTAATTAACGACATGGGTGTCTTCGATATTCAGGATGAAGGCAATGTCGGCCAGCTTCTTTTCACGTGCCCGATGATTGATATGGTGCAGCACCAGCACATCGGTGATGGTCATGTCCGTCACGCCGGCAGCCGTCATGCAGCGTACGGCCCAACGGTTGAATGCATTGCTGGCGATGATCATGCCGAATTCGAACTCGCTCAATTCGGCGCTGCGTCCGGAAGCGAGATGAGCGGACGAGACGATCGGTGTTTTAACGGCCGGGGCCAACTCCGCCGGCGTACTGTCGCCAGCGCCTGTCTTGTCACCTGCAGCAATTTTTTCCTTGGGCATGATTCCTGACTCCTGTTTGTTCAACCCTTTTGTTGAGTAAGCCAACTTGACTGGACCTGCCGTCCGCACGCATCGAGACCGGCTCAAAAATTCTTGTTTTTAACCCGCTGGCACTGCCTCGACAAATGAATCATCAGTCGTGCCTTTCTCATGTAACAGCCCGCGCAAACCAGCATTTATCCATCCGGCAGCAGGCCTGATCGAAGTTGGTGGGTACATCCAAAAATGAAAGGTGAGACATTATGTGAACCTGATATTTCTGCCACCGACGCAATTATTCCTCCCATATTAAACAAATAAATCAGATATTAACAAACAATATTTATCGATAAAGTATATGAAAAATCATGTACGTCTTGTCTGTGTAAAGATAATATTGCGAAAAAATTTAGACCACACCCTGAAAAGCAGCGACGTCCCGGGTGCCCGCCTCGCAAAGCGCTGGCATGCATGACACCCACTTCTTCCATCAACGGTACGAGAGGAATGCATATGAGCGAAAAAAGCAGGGCAAAGGACGTGTCCGACAAGCGCTGGGAGTTCTGGATCGATCGTGGCGGCACGTTCACCGACATCGTCGCCCGCCGGCCGGATGGGGTACTGCTGACCCACAAGCTGCTTTCCGAGAATCCGGAGCAATACAACGATGCCGCGGTCGCTGGCATCAGAAAGCTGCTCGGACTCGCTTCCGATGATCCGATTTCCCCGGCGCAAGTGGATGCGGTCAAGATGGGCACCACGGTCGCCACCAACGCGCTGCTGGAGCGCAAGGGCGAGCCGATGATTCTGCTGATCACACGCGGTTTTCGCGACGCGCTGCGCATTGCCTATCAAAACCGGCCACGTCTTTTCGACCGGCACATCGTGCTGCCGGAGCTGTTATACCGGGAGGCCATTGAAGTCGAGGAGAGAATCGACGCTCAGGGTGCGGTTGTCACGCCGTTGAATGAAGCGGCGGTGCGTTGCGATCTCGAAGCCGCCTACGCCAAGGGCTACCGGGCTGCAGCTGTCGTGCTGATGCATGGCTACCGATATCAGCATCACGAAGCACGGGTAGAAGCGATTGCGCGGGAAATCGGTTTTACCCAGGTGTCCGTATCACACAAGGTGAGTCCATTGATGAAGCTGGTGTCGCGCGGCGATACGACCGTCGTGGACGCCTATCTTTCCCCGATCCTGCGCCGCTATGTGGGCCAGGTTGCCAGTCAGATGAATGGCGTCAGGCTGCTGTTCATGCAGAGCAATGGCGGGCTGACCGACGCCCATCGTTTCCAGGGCAAGGACTCGATCCTGTCGGGCCCGGCGGGCGGCATCGTCGGGATGGTGCGCACCGCGGAAACTGCCGGCTTCGACCGCATCATCGGCTTCGACATGGGCGGCACCTCCACCGATGTCTCGCATTATGCTGGCCAGTTTGAGCGTGAATTCGAGACACAGGTTGCCGGCGTACGAATGCGCGCACCCATGATGAGCATCCATACGGTCGCCGCCGGCGGCGGCTCGGTCCTGCATTTCGACGGCACCCGACTGCGCGTCGGACCCGACAGCGCGGGCGCCAATCCCGGGCCTTCTTGTTACCGCCGCGGCGGTCCCCTGACCGTCACCGACTGCAACGTCATGCTGGGCAAGATCCAGCCCGCCTACTTCCCCGCAGTCTTCGGACCGAAGGCCGATCAGCCGCTGGACCGGGAAGTAGTGGTCCGGAAGTTCACCGTGCTGGCGGAGGAAATTTTCCAGGCAACCGGCATGCGGCGAACGCCGGAAGAAGTCGCAGAGGGCTATATCGAAATCGCCATCGGCAACATGGCCAATGCGATCAAGTTCATTTCAGTACAGCGTGGTCACGACATTACCGATTACACCCTGACCACCTTCGGCGGCGCGGGCGGGCAACATGCCTGCCTGACCGCAGACGCGCTGGGCATGAGTCGTGTATTCGCCCATCCAATGGCTGGCGTGCTGTCTGCTTATGGCATGGGGCTGGCGGACCAGGCGGCAATGCGGGAGCGGGCGATGGAAGTCAATCTGGAGCCTGCGCAAATGGAGGCGATCGCTACAGAACTGTCTGCTCTTGGTCATCAGACGACCGAGGAACTGCTTGGCCAAGGCGTTGAAGCGGAGCGTATCCGCATCGTCGAACGGGTCCATTTGCGTTATGCAGGAAGTGATTCGGTCATCATCGTCAGTTTCGGCCCGCTGAAAATGATGAAAGCCCAGTTCGAGGATGCTTACCGCAAGCGTTACTCTTTCCTGATGGAGGGCAAAGGCCTTGTAGTAGAGGCTGTTTCGGTGGAAGCCATTGGGGCGTCGGACGCAGCAACGGCTGCGCCGGAAATCCTGCAGCAGCGCGCCAGCGCCCTCGAACCTGCCGGCAATGTGCGCATGTTTTCCTGCGGCGCCTGGCATCAGACACGACTTTACCGCCGCGAGGACATGCGCCCCGGCGATGTCGTGCATGGTCCCGCTATCGTCGCGGAAAAGAACGCGACCAACATCGTCGAGCCTGGCTGGTCAGTCGAGGTCACTTCCCTCGACCATCTCGTCATGACGAGAACGCAGGCGCGGCCAGTGAGACGCGCAATTGGTACCGAGGCCGATCCGGTCATGCTGGAAGTATTCAACAACCTCTTCATGAGCATCGCCGAGCAGATGGGCTTGAGGCTGCAGAATACGGCAGTGTCCGTCAATATCAAGGAAAGGCTGGACTTTTCCTGCGCGCTGTTTGACGCGCAGGGCAACCTGATCGCAAACGCGCCGCATATTCCGGTGCACCTTGGCTCCATGGGCGAGAGCATCAAGACCATCATTCGCAAGAATGCCGCCATCATGCGCCAGGGCGACGTGTACATGCTCAATGATCCTTACAACGGCGGCACCCATCTGCCGGACATCACGGTGATCACGCCGGCATTCGATGCGTCGGGCCGGGACGTGCTGTTCTATGTCGCTTCACGCGGTCATCATGCAGATATCGGCGGTATTACGCCTGGGTCGATGCCGCCAGACAGCATCGAGGTCGAACAGGAGGGCGTGCTGATCAATAATTTCCAACTCGTCAGGGAAGGACGTTTGCTGGAACAGGAAACGATTGCCTTGCTGTCTTCCGGTCGCTACCCCGCGCGCAATATTCAACAGAATCTTGCGGACTTGCAGGCCCAGGTAGCGGCCAATCAAAAAGGAGTTGATGAACTGTTGAAGATGGTAGGCCATTTCGGGCTGGAGGTCGTCCGTGCCTACATGGGCCATGTGCAGGACAATGCGGAAGAGGCGGTGCGTCGCGTCGTAACGGCGCTCAAGGACTCCAGCTATGAATACCGGTTGGACAACGGTGCTGTCATCAAGGTGGCAATCCGGGTAAATCATGCAGAACGCACCGCAGACATCGACTTCACCGGCACATCGCCGCAGTTGCCAAACAACTTCAACGCGCCAAGCGCGATCTGCATGGCTGCGGTGCTTTATGTCTTCCGTACCCTGGTTGACGACGACATTCCCTTGAACGCCGGTTGTCTCAAGCCCCTGAATGTCATTATTCCGGAAGGCTCCATGCTCAATCCACGCTATCCGGCTGCTGTCGTATCCGGCAATGTGGAAACATCGAGCTGCATCACAAATGCCTTGTATGGCGCGCTGGGCGTGATGGCGTCGTCGCCAGGAACAATGAACAATTTCACGTTTGGAAACGACAAGCATCAATATTACGAAACCATTTCGGGCGGATCCGGTGCGGGTGATGGCTTCGATGGAACCGACGTGGTGCAGACGCACATGACCAATTCCCGTCTTACCGACCCGGAAATTCTCGAGTGGCGCTACCCGGTCCGGCTGGATAGCTACGAAATCAAGCCTGGCTCTGGTGGCCGGGGGCGATGGCACGGTGGAAATGGAGGCGTCCGCAGGATACGCTTTCTCGAACAGATGACTGCATCCATTCTGTCCAACAACCGCATCGTGCCTCCCTTCGGCACTGATTGCGGTGAACCCGGGTCATGCGGACGCAACAGCGTGATCCGATCAGACGGGCGGACCGAGGAACTGGGTTTTGTCGCCAGTGTAGAGATGCATCCGGGAGATGTATTTGTCATTGAAACGCCGGGCGGTGGCGGTTACGGCAAGGCTGATTAACTGATTCGGCTCATGCTCGCCTCCACTGACAGGGGCGCATGAGCCGCTCGACGGCGAGCAGCATTGTGTACGACAATGGCTGGTCGGGTAGATATCGGTAATTGCTCGATGCAGTTGATGTGTTTCGGGGCAAATCAAGAATACTCACACCGGAGGCATGACATGACTCATCTCGCTTTGAAATCAAGGACAGCTCTTATTGCAACCGCCATACTGCTGTCAGCCTGTTCTGCGTTGCCTGGCACAGGCGGTGGCATCGTTGAAAAGACCAGTGCCCCATTAACCGGCGCACAGGAAGTGCCTCCGGTCTCGACTGCCGCGTCGGGACGAAGCACAATTACCGTGGCGGCCGATCGAACCGTAAGCGGTTCCGTCATCGTGACGGGCATGGAAGGAATGGCAGCGCATATTCACCAGGGGGCTGCAGGGACCAATGGCCCCGTGATCATTCCGCTTGCCAAGGCATCTGCAACGACGTTCGCGGTGCCCGCTGGCTCACGATTAAGCGACGCTCAATATGCCGCATATATGAACGGTGGCCTCTACGTCAACGTCCATAGTGCCGCCCATCCAGGCGGCGAAGTGCGGATGCAAATAAAACCGTGATGTGAACGCGCCCGCCAACTTCGCGCATCAACAAGAGGTTAGCGGGCAGCTTTTCCCAAAGCCGGGCCGCTCGGCCAGCCTGGCGACTGCAGGCTGCTGCAGTAATCCGATTCTTCCTTTTCGTCTGCAGGGAGGCGTCCGCGACGATTGGCAATCTGCTTTCCATAGCATTCCGCGGCAGTAAGCGCATCGGTACGCGTGCCGAATTTCTTGCTCACGGCATGGCTTTTATCGCGGACGAAAGCATTCCCGTCGCCTACCTTGTGCAGGAAGTGCACGATGCCTTCAAAGGAATGAGGAGCCACCTTTCTGGCTTCGCAATAAAAGAACTGACCGGCTTCTTCGAGCAGCATCTTGATTATCATGGTGGACTCCCTTGTTATGGGAAATTATCGTAGCATCAATAAAATTGCAATAAAGACAATTTTGCGATTTGTTTGACAATAAGCAATGTTACGAAATGCTGAACTCGCCAGGGCCAATACGTTTATCTCGGCTATTGGCTAGCAAGCGGAAAATTCCTTGATAAGCGGCTCAGAAGCGGCTCAGATCACTTCGCTCTAATCTTGGTAGCCCTGAAGAATGAATGAACAAATGGGGCTGCGTGAAAAAATGTATGTCCCACCCCTTGCATTCCAAAACCGGGCTTTGCTATAGTTCGCCTCCCGCCGCAGAACAGCGCGGCGGGGGCGGAAAAAGGCAGCATGCTGGTCCGGTTTTTTTGAAGCGAAGCGAAAAAAAACTGTTGACGCCAAACAGCAAAAGCCACATAATCTCGCCTCTCTGCTGCTGACGAACACAACGCTTCGCAGCAGCCGGCAAGTCCCCCGGGACGGCTGGCAGCAGACTGAATTGCCCGGTTCTTTAACAACCAACAACCGATAAGTGTGGGCACTTGACGAAGTGCGCCGGCGGCAACGCCGGATGCTCAACTATTAAGCAAGTGCTCACAACAAAGAAGTAGAACGATTCGCAAGAATCGGTCTGTCAGTATTTTGAGTGAGCGACGGTTCTTCGGAACCTGCCA
>NZ_JACYOX010000041.1 GCF_015352955.1 Noviherbaspirillum soli | reverse complement strand
GCAACATGATTTGCTGTATGGCCCATTCCCGGACTGGCTCCGGATGTCGTTTCTTCATTGCTCACTCGCTATCGCCCTCCAGGTTGTTGGATATCAGTGGATGCGACAACTAGCCTGACATAGAGGGCGAAGCAAAAAAAGTGACCCGGCCGCCGGGACGGATTCCCGGCTTGTCTCCACAGCAGTGCAGCCGCCTTGCGTTATCCGGCAAGGCACGGGCAGCACTGTCGGTGTTGTCGTTGACGTGTTCGTTGAACATGGCTTAACGTCAACAGCAACTGCTGCTTCGCAGTGACGTCTTTCCGCCTGGTGAAACAACCCGACTGCACTGTCGTCATGACCAGGCCGGGAGTTCGCCCCGGCGGGCGACCTACTTCTTTTGCTTCGCCAAAAGAAGTAGGCAAGAAAAGGCGACCCGGTGATCGCGCCCCGCTGCGCGGGGTCCCCGTGCCGTCGGTGCATGGAGCGGGGCGCGGCTAAACTCGCTACGCTGCGCTGCGCTCAAACAGACGCCGCACCTTTTCCCGCTCCACGCACCGACGTCACGGCGCGCTCAACGGGACTTCACTGCAACGACAACTTCGAAAACAACGGCAACGGCCACTTCAAAAGCAACTGCAACGGCAACGGCAACGGCAACTGCAACTGCAACTGCAACTTCGTTCCACCGCTTCCAACCCCATCCCTTATCCCGCATCAGCCTTGACCGGAATAACAATATCGACGAATTCCCGCACGCTCCATCAATGACAATCCAGCCAAGCTGCCCGATGCCGGCTAACCCGCAAAAGCCCAGATGAAGAAACGGCGCCCGCAGGCGCCGACATGCTGTCCACTACCCTTCCCTCAGGCGGCGCGCAGCCGATAGCGTTCGCGCAGGCCGCCAATCACCGACCAGGCCAGGCCCGCCACGGCCAGCGTCATGATGGTGCCCACCAGCCCGTTGTTCCAGAAGATGCCCAGGCCGCCCTTGGACGCCAGCATGCTCTGCCGGAACGCATCCTCGGCGCGGTCGCCCAGCACCAGGGCCAGCACCAGCGGCGCCAGCGGATAGTCGAGCTTCTTGAACACATAGCCGATGATGCCGAAGATCAGCATCAGCCAGATGTCGAACTGGGCGTTGTGCACCGTGAAGGCGCCGATGGCGCAGATCACCAGGATGGCCGGCGCGATGATGGAGAACGGAATGCGCAGGATGGCGGCGAACAGCGGCACCGACGCCAGCACGATGATGAGCCCGGCCAGGTTGCCCAGGTACATGCTGGCGATCAGGCCCCAGACGAAGTCCTTCTGCTCGACAAACAGCAGCGGCCCCGGCTGCAGGCCCCAGATCATCAGCCCGCCCAGCAGCACCGCCGCGGTGGCCGAGCCGGGTATGCCCAGCGCCAGCATCGGCAGCAGCGCGCTGGTGCCGGCCGCATGGGCCGCGGTCTCGGGCGCGAGCACGCCTTCCACATTGCCCTTGCCGAAGGTCTCCGGGCTGCGGGAAAACTTCTTGGCCACGCCATAGCCCATGAACGATGCGGCGGTGGCGCCGCCGGGCGTGATGCCCAGCCAGCAGCCGATGGCCGAGGAACGCAGCAGCGTCATGAAGAAGCGCGGCATGCCGGCCCAGGTTTTCAGCACCACCTTCAAATCGATCGCCGCATGCTTGCCCTTGAAGGCCAGGCCTTCTTCCATCGTCATCAGGATCTCGCTGATGCCGAACAGGCCGATCACGGCCACCAGGAAGTCGAAGCCGCGCAGCAGCACCGGCAGGCCGAAGGTCATGCGCAGCTGGCCGGAAATGGTGTCCATGCCGACCGCGGCCAGCACGAAGCCGATGCACATCGAGATCACGATCTTGGCCTTGGGCTCCTTGCCCATGCCGACGAAGCTGCAGAAGGTAAGGAAGTACACCGCGAAGAATTCGGGCGGGCCGAAGCGCAGCGCGAACTTGGCCACCAGCGGCGCGAGGAAGGTGATCATCAGCACGCCCACCAGCGCGCCGATGAAGGAGCCGGTGAAGGCGCTGGTCAGCGCCTCGCCGGCCTGGCCGCGCTGGGCCATTGGATAACCATCGAAGGTGGTCGCCACCGACCAGGCTTCGCCGGGGATGTTGAACAGCACCGAGGTGATCGCGCCGCCGAACAGCGCGCCCCAGTAGATGCAGGAAAGCAGGATGATGGCCGAGGTCGGGTTCATCGTGAAGGTCAGCGGCAGCAGGATCGCCACGCCGTTGGGGCCGCCCAGTCCGGGCAGCACACCGACCACGATGCCGAGCAGGATGCCGATGGCCATCAGGCCGATGTTCTGCCACGACAGCACGGTGGCAAAGCCGTTCATCAGCAGGGATAAGTCTTCCATCGCAACTCCTGTCAGTAGCCGAACAGCGCTTCCAGCGGGCCCTTGGGCAAGGGCACCTGGAACATGATTTCAAAGATCCAGAACAGCGCGCCGCTGATGCCCAGTCCCACCAGCGCGGACTTGACCCAGCCGAACTTGCCGACGAAGCGCATGAAGGCCGCGATGAAGATGGCCGAGGCCACATAGATGCCGGTCAGCTGCAGCACGGTCACATAGGCGATCAGCGGCAGCAGCACCGTTGCCACCAGGCGCAGCTGCGCTTTTTCGACGAAGGGCTCGCTGTCCTTTTTCTTCCATGCCTGGAAGATCACGAACAGGCTGCCAAGGAAAATGATGACGCCCATGCGCAGCGGGAAGTAGCCGGCCTCGGGGCCGTCGCTGGCCCAGCCGGCGCCGAGCTGGTAATTGCTGACGATGACGACCGCCGCCATCACGGCGATCAGGATGCCGACGGCGATCTCGGCCGTGCGGCGGGTAATGGCGGTATCGTTCCCGTCCGCCGGGGCGTGGGTGTCGTGTGGTGCGCTCATGATGTCGGGGATGAAATCTGTGGTGGAAAAAACCGCGGCGCCGCATGCGCAGCACGCATGCGGCAGGAGAACCAGCCTTACTTGGCCACGAAGCCGGCGTAGCCCATGATTTCCTTGTGCGCCTTCTCATCCTTTTCCAGGAAGTCCTTCAGCGCCGGGCCCACCGCCACGGTGGGCTTCAATGCGTTCTTCTCGACATAGGCCTTCCACTCCGGCGTGGCCACCACTTTCTGGAACAGGTCTTCGTAGAACTTCGCAGCCTCGGCCGGCACCTTGCCCGGCAGCAGGAAGACCCGCACCATCTCGTACTCCACGTCCAGGCCCTGCTCCTTGCAGGTCGGTATGTCGGACCAGCTCTGGGTCTCGGTGACCTTTTCCTTGTAGCTGCTGCGCGTCTCGGAGAACAGGCACAGCGCCCGGTGCTGCCCGGCGCGCCACTGGCCGACCGACTCCGACGGATTGTTGATGTTGGAATCGATGTGCTTGCCCGACAGCTGGGTCGCCGCCTCGCCGCCGCCCTTGTACGGGATGTAGGTGAACTTCACGCCGGCCTTCTTCTCGATCATCGCGGTGATCATGTGGTCTTCGCGCTTGGAGCTGGTGCCGCCCATCTTGAAGGTGTCCGGTGTCTTCTTCACCGCGGCCAGGTAGTCGCCCGCCGTCTTGTAGGGCGTATCGCTGTTGACCCAGAGGACGAACTGGTCCTGCGCCACCATCGCGATCGGCGTCAGGTCGCGCCAGTTGAACGGCAGGCCGGTCGCCAGCGGCACCGTGTACAGGCCGGACGAGGAAGCCACGATCTTGTGGGCGTCGCCGGTCGAGGCCTTCATGTCCAGCAGGCCTTCCGCGCCGCTGGCGCCGGCCTTGTTCTGGACCACGATGGCCTGCTTCATCAGCTTGTGCTTGGTGATGATGCCCTGGATCGAGCGCGCCATCTGGTCGGTGGCGCCGCCGGCGCTGAACGGGACGACGATCTCCACCGGCTTGGTGGGCTCCCAGGCATGCGCCGCGCTGGCGCCGCCCAGGCACAGGGCGGCCAGCGACAGCGCCAGGGCCGACTTTACTGGACGGGATGGGATGAAGCACTGCTCGGAACGGTCAGGCACTGTTGTCTCCTCATCGGCTTTGCGCCGTATGTTTATTGATATTGATATGGAATTTCTTTTACTGGGCACAACTGCAATAAGCCATGCCGAAATTACATTTTGAATACAATATACGAAATGCCAACTCAGTCAAGCAATTTCTTGTTTCCAGATTGCATCTGATTAAGCCCTATCAGACCGCCGGCACCCGCGGCCGCTGACTGCGCCGCCAGCCGAAATGCTGCGACAGCAGCAGCACGCCGGCCGAACCCATCAGGATGATGGCCGCGGTGCCGCTGCGCTCGACCAGTTCGCCCGCCACCGCCACCCCGACCGATTGCCCCAGGTAGAAGCAGGAGGCGAAGGACGCCACCGCCGCGCCGCGCCGCTCTGGCGCCATCTGGGTGGCGTTGATCTGCAGGGTGTTGTGCAGCATGTAGAAACCCAGGCCGGAAGCGAGGCAGCCCGGCAGCGCCCACCACAGGTTGGGCGCGATGCCGATCAGCAGCAGCGAGCCAGCCAGCAGCAGGCCGCCCCAGCGGGCAAGCCCCGACTCGCCCAGCGCCGCCACCACGCGGCTGGCGCTGCCGGCAAACACCAGGCCGCCCATGCCGAACAGCATCACCACGGTGCCGGCCGAGGACAGCGACATGCCCAGCACCCGGTGCAGGTGCGAAGCGATGAAGGCAAAGGCGCCGTACAGGAAGGCGCCTTCCAGAAATACGGTCAGCAGCACCACCCGCGCCCAGGGCTTGCGCAACACCTCGCTGAATTCGCTCATGGTCCGGCGCAGCATCGGCCCGTCTGCGCTGCGCGTCTGCCGCGCCGATGCCTGCAGGCGCCGGTTGGTCGACAGCAGCAGCGCGCCGATCACCACGAACAAGAGCGCAATGCCGATGAAGGGAACGCGCCAGCTCATGTGGTCCGCCGCGAAGCCGCCGACCAGCACGCCGGACGACAGGCCGAGGATCTGCCCGGTAAGAAAACGCGCCAGCACCGGCTGCCGCTGCTCGTACGGCACCACGTCGCCGATCCAGGCCATCGACAGCGGAATGATGGCGCCGGCGGTGGCGCCGGCCAGCAGGCGCGCGGCCAGCAGGGTCGGGTAACCCGGCGCCAGCGCGCAGGCCGCCGCGGTTGCCGCGCAGGCCATGCAGGCCCATGCCACCACCAGGTATTTGCCATGGCGGTCGCCCAGCGGCCCGAAGAACAGCTGCGACACGCCATAGGCGATCGAGAAGGTGGTCACGACATAGGATGCGCCGCCCAGCGACACGCCGAGTTCGGCCGCCAGGCGCGGCAGCTGCGCGTCCGTCACCCGCAGCGACAGCGCGCTGCCGAAGGAGGCCAGCGCCAGGTACATCACCGCCGCCAGCGGAAAGGCTGGCTCCCCTTCCGGCTGCGCCGTCATGCGCGCCGTCCGCCGTTCACGCGGCCGCCCCGGCCGGCACCTTGCCGACCAGGACCGCGTTGTCGCTGACCAGCTGCGCCACTTCGTCGCCGGAATAGCCCAGCTCTTCCAGCACGGCGCGGGTATGCTCGCCCAGCATCGGCGCCGGACGCTTGCCGTCGCTCTTGCCGCCCGAGAAGCGGATCGGCAGGCCGATGCCCTTGACCGGGCCGGCCGCGGGATGCTCGGTCTCGACGATCATGTCGCGCGCCAGCGCCTGCGGATGGGCCAGCGCGTCCGGGATCTCCAGCACCGGGCCGGCCGGCAGGCCGGCTTCATCGAACAGCACCATCCATTCATCGGTGGTGCGGGTCTGCAGCCGCTCGGTCAGCAAGTCGACCAGCGCCTCGCGGTTGGCCATGCGGTCCGGGTTGGTGCGAAAGCGCTGGTCCGACGCCAGGCCAGGCATGTCCAGCACTTCCACCAGGCGCTCGTAGTTGGCCTGGTTGGCCGCGCCGATATTGATCCAGCCATCCTTCGAGCGGAACGCCTGGTACGGCGTGCTGGTGGAATTGGCCGACCCCATCTTGGGCAGGATGGTGCCGTTGCCGAAGTAGTTGGCGGCCGGCCAGTACATCTGCTGCAGGCCGGCTTCGAACAGCGAGGTGTCGACCACCTGGCCCAGGCCGGTGCGCAGCTTTTCGGCATAGGCCGCGGCAATGCCCAGCGCGGCCAGGATGCCGGCGTTGATGTCGGCCACCGGCGAGCCGGCCTTGATCGGCGGACGGCCTTCCTCGCCGGTCATGCTCATCAGGCCGCTCATGCCCTGCGCGATCAGGTCGAAGCCGCCCTTGTCGGCGAACGGGCCGGTGCGGCCGAAGCCGGAGATGCAGCAATAGATCAGGCCGGGATTGATGCGCTTCAGTTCTTCATAGCCAAGGCCGAACTTCTCCATCGTGCCGCCGCGGTAGTTCTCGGTGACCACGTCGGCATCGGCCAGGAGGCGCGCCAGCACCTCGCGTCCGCCCTTGGTCTTCAGGTTCAGGCCGATGCCGCGCTTGTTGCGGTTGACGATCATGAAGGAGGCCGATTCGCCGCAGTCCAGCACCGGCGCGAAGCGGCGCGAGTCGTCGCCGTCCGGGGTCTTTTCGACCTTGATCACGTCGGCGCCCATGTCGGCCAGCATCATGCCGCATACCGGGCCGGACATGATATGGGCCAGTTCGATTACCCGCATGCCGCTAAGTGGTCCTGCCATCTTGAATCCCCTCTCTCCGTTGTCGATTGCGGCGTGACGCCGCTTGTGTCTGTTCGCGCCTGCTTGTGCCTGCTGCTTCAGGCGCCGGTCCAGACCGGCTTGCTCTTGTTCATGAAGGCTTCCACGCCGGCCCGGAAGTCGCTGCTGCCGTAGCACAGGCGAACCAGGTCGTCGCCATCGGGCAGGCCGGCGGCGACGATGCGCCGGATCGCTTCCTTGGAGGCGCGCATCGTGACCGGCGCATTCTTCAGCAGGCGGCCGCACAGCGCCGCCGCCTTCGCTTCCAGCTCGGCCGGCTCGGCGATCTCGGTCAGGAAGCCGCAGTCCAGCGCTTCCTGCGCGCCCACCGTATCTGCCAGCAGCAGCATGCGGCGCGCGCGTGGCGCGCCGAAGGACGCCACCACCCGCGCATAGTTGGCCATCGACAGGCAGTTGCCGAGGGTCCTCGCGATCGGCACGCCGAACGAGGCATTGGGCGTGGCCACGCGGAAGTCGCAGGCGGCCGAGATGGCCAGCCCGCCGCCGATGGCCCAGCCCTCGACGATGGCCACGGTGGGCATGGGCAGGCGCTCGATGGCTTCGATCATTGCATCGATCTTCTTCTCGTAATCGATGCCGTCCTCGCCGCCCTTGAAGGCCAGGAACTGCTCGATGTCGGTACCGGCGACGAAGGCCTCGCCGCCCGCGCCGCGCAGCGTGGCGACGCGGACCGACGGATCGGCGCTGATCTGCCGGCAATGCGCCGCCAGCTGTTCATACATGTTCCAGGTCATCGCATTGCGTGCCGCTGGCCGGTCGATCAGGATGGCGGCCACGCCGTCGTTGATGCTGAGGTGGACTTGTCCGGTGCTCATGGTTGGGTTTTCCTTTGGTCTTTTCGGGGCTTGTCGGTGGCGCTCAGGCCACGTCCCGCTGCGCCGGCGGTGTGCGGTTGATGTAGTCGGTGGTGATGCGCACCGTGGTGTCGAGCACGTGCGCCCGCAGCAGTTCGCCCAGCAGCTTGCCGTCGCGCTGTTCCAGGGCGGCGACGATCTGCTCATGCTCTTCGAGCGCCTTCTTCCACTGCTCTTCGGTCTTGCCGGCGATGAAGCGGATGCAGTGAATGCGGGTCAGCAGCTGGTGGTACATGCCGATCAGCGTGGCATTGCCGGTCATCTCCAGGATCGCCTCATGGATCAGCCGGTTGTTCTGCAGGTAGGCCGACTCCTGCCCCGCTTCGTAATGCGCCACCATCTGCGTATGCAGCTCGCGCAGCCGCGCCACCTGGGCCGGGGTGGCGTTCCTGCAGGCCTGCTCGCCGGCCACCGCTTCCAGCGCCGCCATGATCGGAAACAGTTCCTCGATTTCCCGCGGCGTGGTCTCGGCCACCACCGCGCCGCGGTTGATCACCAGCTTCAGCACGCCTTCCGCCGCCAGCACCTTGACCGCTTCCCGCATCGGGGTGCGCGACACGCCGAAGCGCTCGCACAGTTTCTGTTCGGGCAGCTTGTCGCCGGGCCGCAGGTCGCCGCGCATGATCAGGTCGCGCAGATGGCTGACCAGGGTGTCGTGCAGGCTGCTGCGCACGATGCGCTGCGATGCCAGTTCATTGTCCATTGCGTTCTCCTCGCTCTCTCTTCACGCAGACTGTTCGACCATGGGCGCCGGCGCCGCCCTGCGCCGCCGCAGCAGCCCCAGCAGCGGCAGGCTCAAGAGGACCAGGCCGACCAGCATCATCGTGGTCACCAGCGAATTGGACCAGAACACCGACATCGAGCCGTCGGACGCGATCATCGCCTGGCGGAAGGCATCCTCGGCCTTGTCGCCCAGCACCATGGCCAGCACCAGCGGCGCGAGCGGATAGTCGAGCTTCTTGAACACATAGCCGATCACGCCGAAGGCCAGCGCCATGTAGATGTCGAATTCCTTGTTGGCCACCGTCAGCGCGCCGGTGAGGCAGACCACCACGATGATGGGTCCGATGATGTTGAACGGGATGCGCAGCATCGCGGCAAAGAACGGCACCGTTGCCAGCACCAGCACCACGGCGATCACGTTGCCCATGTACATGCTGGCGATCAGGCCCCAGACGAAGTCGGGCCGCTCGACGAACAGCATCGGCCCCGGCGACAGGCCCCAGATCATCAGGCCGCCCATCATCACCGCCGCCGTGGCCGAGCCGGGTATGCCCAGCGCCAGCATCGGCAGCAGCGCGCACGAGCCGGCCGAATGGTCGGCGGTTTCCGGCGACACGATGCCCTGCGGCGCGCCCTTGCCGAAGCTGTCGCGGTTGCCGGCCATGCGGCGCGCAATGCCGTAGCTCATGAAGGACGCCGCGGTCGGGCCGCCGGGCGTGATGCCCATCCAGCAGCCGATCGCGCTGCTGCGCAGCAGGTCCTTCCAGTAGCGCGGCAGCTCCACCAGCGTGGCCATGATGTCGCGCAGCCGCAGTTTGGCGCGCACGCCCTGGAAGCGGGCGCCTTCCTCGATGGTCAGCAGCAGCTCGCCGAAGCCGAACAGGCCGATCACCGCGATCAGGAAGCTGATGCCGCCGATCAGGTTGTCGAACTCGAAGGTCAGGCGCGAAGCGCCGGAGACGGTGTCCATGCCGACCGCGGCCAGCGCAAAGCCCAGGCCCATCGACACCACGGTCTTGAACGGCGCGCCGCTGGACATGCCGATGAAGCCGGCAAACGCAATGAAATAGACCGCGAAGAATTCCGCCGGCCCGAACTTCATCGCAAAGCCGGCCATCCAGCCCGACAGCAGCGTGATCACCAGCACGCCGGCCAGCGCGCCGAAGCCGGCCGAGGCGAAGGCCAGCGTCAGCGCCCGTCCTGCCTGGCCGCTCTGCGCCATCGGATAACCGTCGAAGGTGGTGGCCACCGACGACGGCTCGCCGGGAATGTTGAACAGGATGGAGGTGGTGGAGCCGCCGAACAGCGCGCCCCAGTACATGCTGGTGAGCAGGATGATGGCCGACACCGGGTCCATCGTGAAAGTCAGCGGCAGCAGCAGCGACACGCCGTTGGGCGCGCCCAGGCCGGGCAGCACGCCCACCACCAGGCCCAGCAGCACGCCGGCCACCATGATGAACACATGCTGATAGGTCAGCGCGACACTGAAGCCATCCATCAGCGATTGAAAATTACCCATGATTTCCTTTCCCTTGCCTGGCCGGGCGCATCAATAGAGGCCGAACAGGTTCAGCAGCGGCCCCTTGGGCAGCGGCAGCTTGAATGCATATTCGAAGCAGGCATAGAAGAACAGCGCCGCGCCCAGCCCCAGCAGCGCCGCGCGCGCCGGGCGCAGCCTGGCTTTCCAGAGCGTGACGGCCGGCAGGTACAGCGCAATGCCCACGTACAGCCCGAGCAGGCTCACCAGCACCGCGAACACGATGATGGCGACGAAGAAGGCAGCCACGTCGCGCACCCGGCCGGAGTCGATGAAATGGCCGGTCAGCCGGCGCCGGGCCAGCACGGCCTGCGCCAGGTTGACCGCGCTGCCGATCAGCACCATGCAGCCGATATAGAACGGAAAGAAGCCGGCTTCCGGCCCCTGCTCGTTCCAGGAAATGCCGTGCCTGGCCGAGCCGACGCAGATGACCAGGCCCAGCAGGGCCGTAAACAGCGCGGTCGCCGCTTCCATGGCAAAGCGCGTATTGAACATATGAACCTCGTGCGGTTGGGCAGACTCGATGCTGCGTGTCAGTGTCGGGCGGTGCCGGTGCGCGCCGCCGCCAGCGGCCGGGGCGCGCACCGCATGGCGCTTAGTCGTGCTTAATGCAAATTAATGCGGCCTAATGCGACGACCAGCCGTTGCGGCTGAAGATCTCTTCGTAGCCGGTCTTGTCGTTGGCGATGAAGGAGCGCAGCTCGGCGTCGGCCATCACGGTCGGGATCACCACCGAACGCTCGACATAGGATTTCCATTCCGGCGTCTGGGTCACCTTGCGGAACAGCTCCTTGTAGAACTCGACCACGCCCGGTTCCATGTTGGCGGCCAGCCAGATGGTGCGCGGCTGCTCGAACGGACGCACGTTCAGGCCGGCTTCCTTGCAGGTCGGGATATCGGCCCAGGACTTGCCCTCGCCCACCACCGCCTTGCCCGGCATGCGCCTGGCGCTGAACACGCACAGCGGACGCTGCGCGCCGGCGCGCCATTGCTCCATGCTCTCGGCCGGGTTGTTGACATTGAAGTCCAAATGCTTGCCGGCCAGCTGGCCAGCCACTTCGCTGCCGCTCTTGTATGGCACATAGCGCACATTGATGCCGGTGGCGCCCTTGATCAGCGAGACCAGGGTTTCGTCGGCTTCCTTGGCCTTGGCGCCGCCGGCCTTGAAGCCGTTCGGGCTGGCACGGCCCTTTTCGATGAAGCTGGCCACGTCGGTGATGCCCGACTCCGGATTGACCCACAGAAGGAAGGGATCGAACAGCATCGAGATCACCGGCGTCAGGTCGGAAGGCGCATACGACAGCTTGGAGCCGATCGGCAGCAGGTACACGTCCTGGGTGCCGAAGTAGACCTTGTACGGATCCTTGGCATTGGTCTTGGCATGGACGAAGGCTTCGGCGCCGCTGCCTCCGCCCTTGTTGCTGACGATGACAGGCTGCGACAGCAGCTTGTTCTTGTTGATGGCCGACTGCACGGTGCGGGCAAACACATCGGTGCCGCCGCCGGCGCCGGCCGAGGCGATGAATTCGATCGGGCGGGTGGGCTGCCAGTCCGCCGCATTGGCGATGGCTGGAACGGACGAAGCGCAGACGACGGCCGCGGCCGTCAGCAAAAAGGTTTTCATGCAGTCTCCATGTTTTTATCAGGGCAGGCCGCTTCTTGGTCGAGCGGCGTCTGGACGTGATCTTGCCGAACATTCTGCATAATGTCTATTACATTTTGTATTCAAAATTATGAATTATGTGTTCCACGAAGAAAGCAACTCAAGGTCGCTGCAGGCACAGCGGCACCGCATGAAAGAAAGAAGCACGCCGCCAACGCCATTCATTGCTAATATCGAACGGTTCGTGCATTAACTTGCCTTATTTAAACAGGACGCTCCCGGGCGTCCGCGCCTTCTTCCTTACGCCATGACTCAACAACGCTGGTACTTCGGCTGGAACATCGTCGCCGCCGCCACCCTGCTCACCCTGCTGACCGTCGGCATGCGGCTGGGCATCGGGCCGTTCTTCCTGCCGATGTCGCAGGACCTGGGATTTTCCCGCAGCCTGCTGGCCGGCATCATCGCCATCGGCATGCTGTGCTACGGCCTGGCCATGCCTGTGGCCGGCTATCTGGTGGGCCGCATCGGCACCCGCGCGGTGCTGCTGATCGGCACCGTCATCGTGATCGGGTCTTCAGTCTGGACAGTCATGGCGCGCGGGCCGGTCGGCTTCCTGCTCTCCTTCGGCGTGCTGCTGTCGGTTGGCCTCGGCTTCACCAGCCCGGTGGCGCTCACGCCCGTGATCAGCCGCTGGTTCACCCGGCAGCGCGGCATGGCCCTGTTCTTCCTGTCCACCGGCTCCATGGCCGGCATGGCGCTGATGACGCCGTTGCTGACCTTCTTCATCGACCGGGCTGGCTGGCAGGCCACCCTGCTGGGCTTTGCCGCCGCTTTCACGCTGGTGACGGTGCCAGCCGCGCTGTTCGTAATCCGCGAGGAAGCGCCGCCCGGCACCGACCTGCTGCCCGAGCAGATCCGCCAGCGCCAGATGGCGGGCGCGGCCAGCCCGGAGACACTGCGCTTTCGCGAGGCGATCTGGACATCGCCGTTCTGGAAGATCGTGCTCGGCCTGTTTGCCTGTGGCTTCAGCATGAACCTCCTGGGCACCCACGGCGTGCCGATGCTGATGGACCATGGCTACGACGCGATGACCAGTTCCATGGGCGTGGGCATCATCGGCCTGGTCGCCATCTTCGGCACGCTGGTGCTGGGCCGGCTGTCGGACCGGCTGCCGCGCAGGAACATCCTTGGCACCATCTACCTGATCCGCGGGCTGGGCTTCTTCGCGCTGCTAGTGGTCGGTACGCACTGGGAGTTGTACATCGCCGCGGCCATCGGCGGCCTGGTATGGGCCGGCAGCATCGCCAGTTCCTCCGCCATCCTGGCCGACGTCTACGGCGTGCGCCTGGTCGGCCTGATGTACGGCATGGCCTACCTCGGGCACCAGGTTGGCGCCATGCTCAGCACCTGGCTGGGCGGCTGGGGCTTCGAACGCTTCGCCAGCCACTGGCCCGCCTTCGGCAGCGCCGGCGTGCTGCTGCTGATCGCCGCCGGGGTGTCGATCAGCCTGCCGGGGAAAGGCTGGAGCCTGGCGCGGCCGGCGCCGGCCGCGCAGGCATAGTCCGGTCGGCACCAGGACAGGGTGCTCTGATACCAATCCCAATCCATAACGTCCCGGATGAAACCGATGGATTTTTTCGTCTGGCAAGACGGGCGAGGAGTCAATCTCCCAGCATTGACGACGATCCCAACGCGGCCAGGCGGAAAAAGACCCGGTGTCATGGGACGTTATGGGTTGGGTTTGGTATAACCTGCCGGCGAACGCATCATGGCATGCTCGATGCGCGTGCCATGCCATCACGCCGCCTGCGCCAGCGCAGATCCGTCTTTCACTTTCTATCCGGAGCAGAGCCCGGCGGCGCGGCGAGATGCGTCTTCGCATTAGCGAACGGTCAGTTCCCGGGTTTCGCTTGCGCTCAACCCAGGCTACGCTTGCTAAAGAAATATGGCGGCATCCATCATGCTGTTCCGATGGATGCCGCCAACACGACAGGCGCAAGCATTACGGGAACGTCGGTATATGCGCCTCCTCGCCGCGGAAATGCATTTCCGGATGCCGCTGTGCAAGCAGGGTTTCCAGTTCGTCGACCCGGCCGGAAGGCACGTCCACCATCAGCAGGATACTGCCCTTCTGCAACTCATCGTCGAAGGCGGCCAGGCGCGAGTTGGGCAGGGAAGCGCCCTGCATGCTGGATGCCCAGGCGCCGAACAGGACGCCGGCCAGCGTTGCGGCGACCATGAACGCGGCTTTTATGCCGGCGCCGTCGATGTTGAAGTAGTAGAGCAGGCCGACGCCGGCCAGGAGCCCAAGGGCGGCGCCCAGGGCCATGCCCATCTCGGCGCCGCGCACGACGTCGGTTCTCTGCATCAGGCTGGCGCCGGGAAGGTCCGGCGGCAGCGGCTGGCCGCCGGTCAGGAAGCGGATATGCCTGGCCTCGATGCGCGCCAGCAAAAGGTCGTTCATCGTGGCGCGGGCGGCGGGAAGGTCGGGCAGCAGGTAGTACAGGCGATGTCTCATGATGGTCTCCTTCGCATCTGGCCTGTGCCTGAGCCAGGGCGGGCTGCCTTGGGCGGCGCAGGCCGTTGACGCTAAATGCGTAAGACCAGTATAGGAAGCGCGCCGGAAAAGTCCCGGAATCTTTCGGTGCTTTTTCCGGCTGATCGCTCGCGCGAAAGCTACATGCCGACCGGATAGCCGTCCTTGCGGTGGTCCGATGCCGCCACGTAACCGCCGTCGGTGCGCATGGCCACCTGGGCGCAGCCGAACTCGGTGTCGAAGCGCGGCGCTACCTTGACCGTGTGGCCGCGCTGGCGCAGTCCCTCGATCGCCTCGGGCGGGAAATTCCATTCCACCGCGATGGTGGTGTTGTCGTCCATCACCCGCCAGCGCGGCGCATCGCTGGCGGCCTGTGGGTTCTGGCCGTGGTCGGCGAAGCGCGCGGTCATCTGCAGATGGCCCTGGGCCTGCATGGAGCCGCCCATCACGCCGAAGCTGGCCAGCGGCGCGCCGCCGCGCATCAGGAAACCCGGAATGATGGTGTGGAAAGGCCGCTTGCCGGGCGCCACCTGGTTCGGATGGCCGTCCTTCAGGGTAAAGCCCCAGCCGCGGTTGTGCAGGGCGATGCCGGTGTCGGGCACCACCACGCCCGAGCCGAAGCCCTTGAAGTTGGACTGGATCAGCGAAATCATCATGCCATTCTCGTCGGCCGCCGTGAGATACACGGTGCCGCCGGAATGCGGGTTGCCGGCGCGGGCCGGCGCTGCGCGCTGCGGGTCGATCAGCTGTGCCCGGCGCTTCAGGTAGTCGCGGTCCAGCAGATGGCTGGCGGTCACGGTTTTCATGGCATCCGGGTCGGCCACGTACTCGGCCATGTCGGCAAAGGCCAGCTTCATGGCTTCCAGCTGCAGGTGGACGGTGGCGGCGGTGTCCAGGCCCGTGGCCTGCATGTCGAAGTGTTCCAGCATGCCCAGCGCCATCAGCGCGCCGATGCCCTGCCCGTTCGGGCCGATTTCCAGCAGTTCGAGGTCGCGGTAGCGCATGCCGATCGGGTCGACCCAGTCGGCGCGGTGCGCCGCGAGGTCGGCTTCGGTGAGCGCGCCGCCGGTGTTCCTGGCATGCGCTGCAATCGCCGCCGCCAGCTCGCCATGATAGAAGTCGTCGCCCTTGCTGGCGGCGATGCGCTCCAGCGTGCGCGCCTGGCCGGGGCAGATGAAGCGCTCGCCCGGCAGCGGCGCCCTGCCCTGCGGCGCGAAGGCTTCCCGGTAGCCGGGCTGGGGCAGCATGTCGGCCACCTGGGCCTGCCATTGCCTGTGCACCGTGGGCGAGACCAGGTAGCCGTTGCGGGCATAGCGCAGGGCCGGCTCGAACAGGTCGGCGAAGGGCAGCTTGCCGAACTTGTCCGACAGCGCGCGCCAGGCCGATACCGTGCCCGGCACGGTGACGGCGTCCCAGCCGCGCATCGGCATGCTGTCGCGGCCGGCGAAATAGTCGGGCGTCCATGCGGCCGGCGCCCGGCCGGAAGCATTCAGGCCGTGGATGCGGCTGCCGTCCCACAGGATGGCGAAGGCATCGCCGCCGATGCCGTTCATGCAGGGCTCGACCACGGTCAGCGCGATGGCGGTGGCAAGGGCGGCGTCCACCGCGTTGCCGCCGCGCGCAAACATCTGCAGGCCGGCGGAAGCGGCCAGCGGCTGCGAGGTGCTGACCACGTTGGCCGCCAGCAGGGGCATGCGCTGCGAGGTATAGGGATAATCGAGCAGCGATGCCGCCAGGTTGTTCTGCATGTCTTCCTCCATCTTGTTGGTTGGGCTGGTGCGGCAGCTTTAACTGCAGGCCGCCTGCGCCGTGGGCCGGCCAGCATAGCGGCCCGCGCCCAAGTCGGCAATCGCCCCGGCCAAATTGACAGCGCAGGCTCAGTCGAGCTTGACCCTGGCGGTTTCCACCACCTTGCCCCAGGTGCTGAATTCCTGCTCCATCATCTTGCCGAATTCCGGGGCGGGGGTGAATTTCAGCTCGACGCCCTGCGCCTCCATCGCCTCGCGCACGCCGGGCGCGGCCACCGCGCTCTGGATCGCGGCCGACAGCGCCTTGACGGCCGGCGCCGGCGTGCCTTTGGGCACCACGAAGCCGAACAGGTTGTTGGCCTCGAAGCCAGGCACGCCGGCTTCCTGCACGGTCGGCACATCCGGCAGCGACGATACCCGCTTGCCGGAAGCCACCGCCAGCACCTTGAGCTTGCCTGCCTTCACATGCGGCATCGAGGCCGGGATGCTGTCGAACATCATTGCCGAGCTGCCGGCGATCAGGTCCGGCAGGGCCTGCGAGCTGCCCTTGTACGGCACATGCAGCACGTCCACGCCGGTCTTGATCTTGAACAGCTCCGACTCCAGGTGCGACAGCGTGCCCGGCCCCTGCGACGCGAAGTTGTACTTGCCGGGCGCCGCCTTCAGGTAGCTGATCAGCTCGCTCACATTCTGGGCCGGGGTCGACAGCGGCACCACCAGCATGTGTGGCACCGTGCCCACGCCCGCCACCGGCACGAAGTCGCGCAGCAGGTGGGCCGGCTGCGCCGAATAGGCCGCAGCGGCGATGGCGGCATTGGTGACCGCGCCCAGGTAGATGGTGTAGCCGTCCGCCGGCGCGCGGGCCGCGGCGATCAGGCCGATGTTGCCGCCGGCGCCAGGCCGGTTCTCGACGATGACGCTCTGGCCGAGCGCCTCCGACATCTTCTGGCCGATGGCCCGCGCCAGCACGTCGGTGGCGCCGGCCGGCGGGAAGGACAGCAGCAGGTGCACCGGCTTGTCGGGATAGGCGGCATGCGCCGGCGCAGCCAGCATGACGCCAGCGGTGATGGCCAGCATGCCTGCACCCAGGATGCGGGAGAAGCGATGAAACGGCTTGCGGACGGCGGGAAAGACACTTGCGTTCAAATTCATGTGTATGCCTTGAGCGGTTGGTCGTTTGAAAAAGGAAGTCGCTTGATACGGCGCTACCGTAGCAGGAAATTTCCTACATGCAGCTTTCGTGCCTGAGTTGCAGTGCAATGGGCGCAGTGCCATGCGCATGGTCCATTAGCGGGCGGAAAGCCTTGCGCCGCCCGTTCCATGGCCGAACACGCACCACAGTGAACCACTGCCTGCATTCCAGGGCAACAAGCTTTTTCGCAAATTTTGCCCATGGTCATGTTGTGCGATATTCGTACATCGTATACGATCTACGAAATTGATGACCAGCCAAGCCGCCATGCCCCTGACCATGCCCTGGACCGAAGCAAGCCCCGCCGGCAACCTGCTGTCGCAGGTGCGCGACGTGCCGCTGGCGCATCTGGTGCGCGACGAGATCCTGGCATCCATCCTGCGCGGCGAATTCCGCCCGGGCGAACGGATCACCGAGCCCACCATCGCCTCGCGCCTGGGCGTGTCGCGGGTGCCGGTGCGCGAGGCGCTGCGCGACCTGGAACACATGGGGCTGGTGGAGTCGAAAAAGCATGCCGGCGTGCTGGTGCGCCAGCTGTCCGACCGCGAGACCCGCGACCTGTACCAGCTGCGTTCGGTGCTGGACGCCTTTGCCGGCCGCGAGGCCGCGGCCAATGCCGACCCGGCGCTGCTGGCTTTGCTGGAACAGCGGCTGGCGGCCATGGACGCCGCGGTGCAGGCCAGGGATGTGATGGCCTATTACGAAGCCAACCTGCACTTCCACTGGGACATCGTCCATGCCAGCGGCAACCAGGAAATCTGCGGCATCTATCGCGGCGTGGTGCAGAAGCTGCACATGGCGCGGCTGCGCAATTTGTCGACCGACGTCGGCATCCTCAATTCCATCAAAGAGCATCACGCGATCGTCGATGCCATCAAGAACAAGCGGGCCGACATCTGCGAAGCGCTGATGGCCAGCCACGTGAAAGCCGCCGGAGAGCGGCTCCAGAAAATACTATTCGAAGGAGACAATCATGAAGAGAAGACAAGTCCTTGAAACACTCGCGCTGACGCTGGGCATCGGCGCGCTGGCCGCGCCGCACTGGGCGCTGGCGCAGGATGCCTGGCCCAGCAGGCCGGTGAAGATCGTCGCACCGGTGGCGCCGGGCGGCGGCGTGGACCTGGTGGCCAGGACCATCGCCGACCGCCTGACCAAGCCCTTCGGCCAGAGCTTCATCGTGGAAAACCAGAGCGGCGGCGGCGGCGTGATCGCGTCGCAGAACGTGACCCGCGCCGCGCCCGACGGCTACACGCTGATGCTGGGCTATGTCGGCACCCACGGCACCAATCCGGCGGTGCGCAAGGTGCCCTACGACGCCATCAACGGCTTTACGCCCATCGCGATGGTGGGCGGCACGCCGAATGTGCTGGTGGTCACGCCCAACCTGCCGGTGAAGTCGGTGGCCGATCTGGTGACTTACCTCAAGGCCAATCCCGGCAAGGCCAGCTACGGCAGCGCCGGACCCGGCACCCTGACCCACCTGGCGATGGAGCAGTTCAAGGAGAACACCAAGACCTTCATGGTGCATGCGCCGTATCGCGGCATCGGCCCGGCCATCATGGATGTGCTGGGCGGCCAGACCCAGGCGATGTTCCCCGGCCTGGCGGCGGCGCTGCCGCACATCAAGGGCGGCAAGTTGAAGCCGCTGGCCGTCACCGGCACCAGCCGCCACCGCCTGCTGCCGGACGTGCCCACCATGGAAGAGCTGGGCTACAAGGGCTTCGACGGCGTGCAGTGGTATGGCATCGTCGGCCCGGCCGGCATGCCGCAGCCCATCGTGGCAAAACTCAACACCGAGATCAACAAGCAGCTGGCCATGCCCGACCTGAAGGAAAAGCTCTCCGGCGAGGCGCTGGAGACGATGCCGATGACGCCTGACCAGTTCGGCGACTACATCAGGAAGGACATCGCCAAATGGTCTGAGCTGGTCAAGGTCCGCAAGCTCGATATCGAATAACCGTTTCAATCCAATCAATCAAGAAAGCAACACATGGCACGCAACACCACCGTCAAGGCCGATCACAACGCGCCTGCAATCACCGAAATGCTGGCGAAATTCGTCGTCAACCATCCGTCCAGGGGCTGGGACGACCAGGTCGAGCGCGAGGCGCATCGCACCTTTGCCAACTGGGTCGGCTGCGCGATCGGCCCGTCCGGGCATGAAACCATGCAGGCAGCGCTGGCCGCGGTCAATGAACTCTCGCCGGCGCCGCAGGCCTCGCTGCTGGGCCGCGCCGAAAAAGTGGACATGGCCAATGCCGCCATGCTCAACGGCATCAGCTCGCATACCTTCGACTTCGACGACACCCACCTGAAGACCATCATCCACCCGGCCGGCCCGGTGGCTTCCGCGGTGCTGGCGCTGGGCGAGCACATCGGCGCCACCGGCCGCGCGATGCTGGACGCGCTGGTGCTGGGCATCGAGGTGTCGTGCCGGGTCGGCAACGCGGTCTATCCCAACCACTATGACCGCGGCTGGCACATCACCGGCTCGACCGGCATGCTGGGCAGCGCCGCCGCCTGTTCGCGCCTGCTGGGCCTGGACGCGGAGCGCACCCAGATGGCGCTGGGCATCGCGGCCTCGCAGCCGATCGGCCTGCGCGAGCAGTTCGGCACCATGACCAAGCCCTTCCATCCGGGCGGCGCGGCCAAGGCCGGCCTGATGGCGGCGCTGATGGCCAAGCATGGCTATACCGCGTCGAAGCGGGCGCTGGAAGCGCCGCGCGGCCTGATGCAGGTGTTCTCGGACAAGACCGACTGGAGCGAGATCACCGAACGCCTCGGCGAGACCTGGGAAATCGCGCTCAACACCTACAAGCCCTTCGCCTGCGGCATCGTGATCCATCCCAGCATCGACGGCTGCGTGCAGCTGCGCAACCAGCATGACCTGAAGCCCGAGCAGATCGCGAAAGTCACGCTGAAGGTGCATTCGCTGGTGCTGGAACTGACCGGCAAGAAAACGCCGGCCGACGGCCTGCAGGCCAAGTTCAGCGTCTATCATTCCTGCGCCGCAGGCCTGATCTTCGGCCGCGCCGGCGAGCATGAATATGCCGACGAGATCGTGAACCGACCCGACGTGGTGGCGCTGCGCTCGAAGGTGGAAGCCATCGTCGACGACAGCATCGACGAAGCCTCGGCCGACCTCACCATCGAAACCACCGACGGCCGCACCCTGCATGTGTTCGTCGAGCATGCGATCGGCAGCGTCGAGCGGCCGATGAGCGATGAACAGCTGAAGGCCAAGTTCGTCGACCAGAGCGCGCCCGTGATCGGCCAGCAGCAGGCCGAGCAGGCATTCGCGGTGGCGATGCGGCTGGCCGACTGCGCCGATGCGCAGGAACTGCTGAAGGCGGCGCGTCCGGCCTGACCGGTTCTGCTGTGAATGGGTGGATGGGCAGCCGTGTAGCGACTCTGCTAGCATGACCGCCCATTCAATCATTTCAGGGAAACGTGATGAAACTCTTTTACTCGCCGGGCGCCTGTTCGATGGCGCCGCATATCGTGGCACGCGAGGCTGGCATTCCGGTCGACCTGGTCAAGGTCGACATCCCGAACAAGAAGACCGAGGACGGCGACGACTTCTGGCAGATCAATCCCAAGGGCTATGTGCCGGCACTGCAGTTGGACGATGGCCGCGTGCTGACCGAGGTCGGCGTGATCTGCCAGTACCTGGCCGACCAGGCGCCGGCGTCGAAGCTGGTGCCGCCGTTCGGCGCCTTCGAGCGCTATGAGCAGATGGCCGCGCTCAACTTCGCATCGACCGAGGTCCACAAGCAGATCGGCGCGCTGTTCAATCCGAAGCTGACGCCGGAGATGAAGGAAGTCCAGCTCGCCACCATCGCGCGCCGCCTCGACAGCCTGGAGAAGATGTTGGCCGGCAAGGACTTCATCGCCGGCGACGGCTTCAGCGCCGCCGACGCCTACCTGTTCACGGTGCTGAACTGGACCAGCATCCACAAGATCGACCTGGCGAAGTGGCCCAACATCCAGGCCTACATGGGCCGCGTCGGCGCCCGTCCCCAGGTGCAGGAAACGCTGAAGGCCGAAGGCCTGGTCAAGTAATTGTGGTCAGGGCCGGCCCGCTCACTCCTCGTCGGCAGCCGACAGCGGCTCGCCTGTGGCATAGAAATGGCCGCCGGCGACATGATGCAGGCTGCGCCATTCCGGGCTGGCGTTTTCGAAGCGCCAGCGGCCATTCACGAACGCACGGGTATCGGCCCAGGCGCCGACGACTTCGCCGATGAACAGGTCATAGGCCTGCTGGTTGTGCGGCTCGGGGATCAGCCTGCATGCCAGCCAGGCCGAGCAGCCGGCGACGAAAGGCAGGTCGTATCCTTCCATGGCGAACAGTTCAGCGCCGGCATGCCGCAGCTTGCCGGGGTCATCGGACAGGCTGCGGCTGCCCAGCTGCTGGGTGAGCTTCAGCTGCGCCACTGTCGGCACCTGGATCACGAAGACGCCGCTGCGCTCGATCAGTTCGCGGGTCTTGGTGGCCTTGTCCAGCACCACGGTCAGCTTGGGCGGCGTGAAGTCCAGCGCGCAGGCCCATGCCGCGGCCATCACATTGTCCACGCCGTCATGCCGGGCAGATACCAGCACGGTGGGACCATGGTTGATCAGGCGGTAGGCCTTGGACAGGTCCACCGGCGCAATGGATGTGGTCGTTGCAGTCATTGATTTCCTTGCCTTCCTTGTGATTCGTCGTCCGTGGGTCGCGGTCAGGCTGCATGCCGGATCGCGCCCGCCTGGCATTCCCTATCGTTCATTGCGGCTGCGCGACGGCACGCCCCTGAAGCTGCAGTTCGATCTCGTCGCAGCCGCGCGCCACGCCATTTTCCTGGCGCGCCCGTGCAGCCAGCCTGCCCGCATCCCGGCGCATGCCTTCGTCGGAAAGCGCCGCCCGCAGCGCCCGTCCAAGCACGGCCTTGCCGAAGCGCCTGGCCGGAATCACGCGGGCCGCGCCCAGCACCGCCAGCCGCCGCGCATTATCCGCCTGGTCATGGGCCTGCGGCATGATGATCTGCGGCACGCCCGCCCGCATCGCCCGGAACATGGTGCCGATGCCGCCGGCATGCACCATCACTGCCGCATGCGGCAGCACCGCCTCGAACGGCGCGTAATCGACCCGCATCGCCCAGTCCGGCAGCGGTGACGGCAGCGGCGCCGATGCCGACAGGCCGCTGGTCACCAGCAGCGCCCGCATGCCCTGCCCGGCCGCCGCAGCCAGGGCATGGCGATAGAAGTCGCCCGGCAAGCCCGGCGCCGACGACAGCGTAAACACCGCCAGCGGCCTGTCGCGCCGCGCCAGGAATGCCTGCAGCGCCGGCGGCAGCGCGTGCCAGGCGCCGGCATGGATGGCCGTGCCGGTCTGCACTGCCGAGGCCGGCCAATCCGGCTGCGGCCCGCCCAGCAGCGGAGAAAACATGGCCAGCACCCGGCGCGGCGAATGCTGGCCTTCGTACATCGGATGCGGCTCGCCGGCGATGCACAGTTCCTTGCGCAGCGCCTCCACCGGCGCGATCCATTGCCGGGTATGTTTCCGGACGTAATGAAACACCCTGGCATGGATCTGGGGATAGCGCTCGCACAGGTCGGGCAGCAGCGGCACCGGCAAGTAGCCGGGACGGTCATGCAGCGAGAACAGCGTCATGGGCTGGAACACGGCGGAGATCCAGGGCAGGCCCGTGCTGGCCGCCACCAGCGGCGCGGCCATTGCCATCAGCGACTGGCTGACCAGCAGGTCGGCATCGCGCGTGGCCCACATCAGGTCGGCATGGCTGGCCCGGATGGATGGCGAAAGGTAGTCACGGTAGACAAACTCGGCGCCGGTCCTGGGGTGCATGTAGCGTGCGAAGAAGGCAGCCGCAGCGGGCGGGCCGGGCGGGTCCGGCCGCATGTGGCGGAAGGCCAGGCCGGCGGCTTCCACCCTGGCGCGGTGCTCGCTGCTGCTGGCAATGCTCACCCGGTGGCCGCGCCGCTGCAGCTCCACCCCAAGGGCGAGAAAGGGATAAAGGTCTCCCAGCGAACCGGCGGTGGCGAACACGACATGGTGCTGTTTCATGCATGCAGTCAGAGGCTGTTCAGGCCGGGTATCTTGCCTTGCGTGCAGGATTTTGTCGCGCCGGCGCGCGGCCCGGCTTGTCCGGGCGCATGCATGCCCGCCTTCCCGCGGCACGGCGCCGCCGGAAGGAAGCCTGTCGGTCAACTACCCCTTCAGGCCGTCAGATTTCCCTGTCGATATAGCGGCATGCCTCCGCCTTGGCCGCGTCGGCTGCCAGCGCCGGCGTTTCCCAGCATGTCTCCTTGCTGGCCCTGGCCTTGGTACCGTTGACGATGAACGACCATGCCCATCGGACGCCCCGTTTCACGGTGAGGATTTCCACTCTGCAGCCCTTGTATTCAAAGCGTTGGGCGCGGTTTCTGATCACATTGATTGGCGTATGCATTTTGATTGTCGCCTCCGATCGTCAATGCAGCATTACCTTTGCTTTCCGGCCTGCGTTGCGGAACCGGCCAGCCGTGGGCCCGTCAACCCGCGATGTCCCGGGAGAGCAAAGAAAATATCGTAGGCGCGGGCCAAACCCCTGTCTGTATCCTGGAGTACATAAGCAATGCGTTTGCTGATGGCGATCAGCCTATGGGCTTTTCAGCGCGAAAATGCGGGATGCGTGCGCACCTGGCTAGCAGCCGAGGACTGCGCTCTGCGGTTGCTGCATGAATACGGAGCCACGCGCCGTGGAAGGGGAAAACCGTGCCTCATGCGGAAACATGGCTCGGATCCGGGAACAGTGGACGGCCGTGGTGACAGCGTGGTGACAGTAATGCAAGGCAAACCGGGTTGGGCGAAGCGAGGAAACAGGCCAGCGCCGGCCTACCGCGATTGCGGCGTAGCCGGCCGGACCGGGTCCCGCGCCGCGATCATGCCGCCGCATGTTCACCGGCGCGGGCCGTGGACGAATGCCGTGCGAGGCTTATTTCGCCGCGTCCGCCTCGCATTTCTTCATGAACGAGGTTTTGGCCGCGCCCGCCAGCGGCTTGCCGTTCTTGCCCACCGCCTTGGCTTCGCAGGCCGCCGCCGCTGAAGAGGAGCCGCCGCCCTCGCATTTCTTCATGAAGGAAGCCTTGGCGGCGCCGGTCAATGGCTTGCCGCTGGAAGACACCGCGCGCGCTTCGCAGCTCGATGCGGCCGGGGTGACCACTGCCGCTGGCGCGCCGGACTTGGCGGGCGCTGCCGGGGCTGCTGTCTGCGCATGGGCGCTCAGGGAAAACAGGGCGGCGGCAAACAGGGCGAAGGACGTTTTCATCATGAGTATTCTCCTGGGGTTTTTTTGTGGTGAGCCCACGGCTCAGGGCGATTAACGGCTCAGACGTTTAATAGTTGACAATTTTTTGTCGGGAGATGGCTTAATTGCATCCGGCTTAAGCCACATCAAACCTGAGGGAGAGCCGTGCTGCCCTCCAAGTGGCCTGGTACGTGCGGCAGGCCGAAGATACCGCAAGGAATCTGCCAGGGGTTTCGATGCGGCATATCCCTCTCAATGCAGGGGCGCAGACTCAAAGCAGCGAGTCGATCGGCAGCAGCGACAGCAGCCAGACGACGAAGCGCTGCCACAGGCTGGCGCCCGGCTCGGTGTCATGGAAGATGGTCTGGCCGCCGCGCTGCTCGGTCCAGAACAGGCGGCCGTCCTTTCCCAGCTGGACCTGATAGGCGCTGGCCGGAATGCGCCGGACAAAGGCATCGTCGAGCTGGCCAGCCATCGCCGGGCTGTCGATCACGAAGCCGATCTCGGTATTCAGGCGCGCCGAGCGCGGGTCGAAATTGAACGAGCCGACGAACAGCCGGCTGCGGTCGACCGAGAAGGTCTTGGCATGCAGGCTGGTGGCTGATGAACTGCCGCGCAGCGCCACCTCGGGCTCGCCGGCCGGGCGCGGCGCCAGGCGCTTCAGTTCATACAGCTTCACGCCCGCCTCCAGCAGCGGCTCGCGGTGCTTGGCATAGCCGGCATGCACCGCCGCCACGTCGGTGGCTTCGAGCGCATTGGTGAGGATATCGACTTCGACGCCGCGGTCGGCCAGTTCGCTGAAGAATTCCACGCTCTCCGATGGCACGAAATATGGCGACACCAGGCTTACCCGCGACACCGGGTCGCCAATCAGCGCCTTGAGCTTTTGCGGCACCAGCGCCGACGGTTCGGCCCGCCCCAGCGCCTTGGCCGGATCGTCGCTGACCATGCGCGTCACAGCCCATTCCAGCGGCAGCCTGGCTGTCGTCAGTTCCTGCACGAAAGAGGAAGCGCGCAGCGCCTGCATGTATGCCGATGTCGCCTCTTCCTGCCGCAATTGCGCCGCCTCGGCCGCCAGCGTGGACAGCGCGCCAGGCGCGGCCGGCGCCAGCAGCCGCTGCGCCGGATAGGCCGAGGCGCTGCGCCAGTAGAGGTCGAAGTCGTCGGAGACCGCCTGCACCACGGCGCCGACCGCCATCACGTCGAGGTCCGAGAACAGCACGCCATTGGTGGCGCCGAAGTATTCGTCGCCCACATTGCGGCCGCCGATGATGGTGACCTGGTTGTCGGCGGTGAAGGACTTGTTGTGCATGCGCCGGTTGGCGCGGCGGAAGTCTGTGAGGTAGTTGATCCACCGCCAGTTGCGCGCCGCAAGCGGATTGAACAGCCGGACCTCGATGTTGGGATGGGAGCCGAGCGCCGCCAGCGTGGCGTCCAGCCCGCTGGTGTTGTTGTCGTCCAGCAGCAGCCGCACCCGTACGCCGCGCCCGGCGGCGTCGCGCAGCGCGTCGAACAGCAGCGTGCCCGTGAGGTCCTTGTGCCAGATGTAGTACTGCACATCCAGGCTGCGTTCCGCCGTCTGCGCCAGGTGCACCCGCGCGGCGAAGGCGTCGCGCGCATCGAGCAGCGGATGGATGCCGGACTGGCCCGGATAGGCGGCCGCCAGCGGCGTGATTACCCGGCCAAGGCGGGTATTGGCGGTGTCGGTATAGGCATGCGACTGGCTGCGCGGCTCAAGCGGCGGCAGCGTGCCGCAGGCCGCCAGCAGGCATGACAGCGCCGCCAGCAAGACGCGGCGCAGGCATTGGCAGGGTGAATGCGGGAAGCGGGCCATGCTGGCGGCAAGGGAAATGAGGTAAGCGCATCATACCCCCGCCCTTGCCGTCTCCGCCCTGCTTCAGGGCTTGGCCGTCTCCAGCGCCGGCTTGCTCGGGTCGCCCAGCGACTGCGGCGCCGCGGTGGCGTTGCCGACATTCTTCATGCAGCTGTTGAGGAAGGTCTTGCGCTGCTCGCCCTTCAGGCCCTTGTCGGCAGCCTGCCGGTTGCAGTCACGCGAGGTATCGCGGGGCGCGTCCAGCGGCGCCGCCTCCGTCTTCGATGGCTGCCCGACTCGGTCAGCGGAAAACGCCGGGCCGGCCAGCATCGCCGCGGCAAGCATGATGATCAGTTTGCTCATGGCTGTCCTCCGGTTTCAGGCCATGCCGTGCATCTGCGAGCAGCTTTCGGCGCAACGCCGGCACGCCTGGGCGCACAGCTGCATTTCGCCGTCCGGATCTTCGTGCTCCTCGCACAGTGCGGCGCAGGCGGCGCAGATCTCGGCGCACTCCCCGGCCAGGTGGGCGTGATGCGGCGAGCGCCGGGCCATGAAGTCGGCATGGGTCAGGCAGATCTGCGCGCAGTCCAGCAGCGCTACCAGATGCTTGGCTTCGCTGTGCGGATGGCTGCCATGCATTACATGGGCAGCGGTTTCGGTGCAGAGCCGGTGGCAGGCAAGGCAGTTTTCCAGGCATTGCTTCATTTCAGCGGACATCGCCGATGTTTGTTCCATGGCTGTCTCCCAGTTCGTGGATGGTGACGGGCATTGCGCCCAGGACAAGCCAGCCTAACGGCGCTGCCTGCCCTGTCAAGCCAATCGCACACCCGACCAAGATGCGGACAAGCCAGGCTGCCGCCAGGCAAGCCCCCGCGCTCACGCCAGCGCCGGCAGCTTGCGCAGGGAGAGCGAGAGCAGCAGCGTCAGGCCCAGGCATGCGCCGAGCGCGGCCACCACGCCCGGCCAGCCGCCGGCTTCCCAGACCCAGCCCGCCGCCGAGCCGATCACGCTGGCGCCGAGGTAATAGCAGGACAGATAGAGCGCCGACGCCAGCGCCCGGTTTTCCAGCGCGCGCCGGCCGACCCAGCTGCTGGCCACCGAATGACCGCCGAAGAAGCCGAAGGTCAGCATCGCCACGCCGAGCACGATCAGCGGGAGTGCATGCGACAGCGTCAGCACCAGGCCGGCCAGCATGGTCAGCACCACGATCCAGAGCACGCGGCGCCGGCCCAGCCGGTCTGACAGGCGGCCTATCCAGACGGAGCTGAACATGCCCATCAAATACAGCGAGAACACCAGGCTGACCGCCGACTGGCTCAGGCCGAATTCCGGCCCGAGCAGGCGGAAGCCGAGGTAGTTGAACACGCTGACGAACACGCCCACCAGCAGGAAGCCGATCAGGAACAGGCGCGGCAGGCCACGGTCCTGGAAATGGCCCGCGGCGCCGCTGACCAGCGAGGCCAGCCGCACCGCGCGCGGCCGGAAATGGCGCGACGGCGGCAGGCTGCGCTTGAATTCCAGCGCCACCAGCAGTGCCACTGCGCCGATCGCGGCCAGCGCGCCGCGCCAGCCCAGGTAGTCCGCCAGCAGCGCCGTCACTACCCTGCCCGTCATGCCGCCCAGCGCATTGCCGGCGATATACAGGCCCATCGCATAGCCCAGCGAGCCGGGGTCGAACTCCTCGCTGAGATAGGCCATCGCCACCGCCGGGATGCCGGCCACCGCGATGCCCAGCAGCACCCGCAGCAGCAGCAACTGGCTGAAATCGCCGACCAGCGCGCAAGCGATCGCGCACAAGGCCGAAGCCATCAGCGCCGAACTCATCGTGACGGTGCGGCCGTAGCGGTCCGACACCATGCTGGCCAAGAGCAGTGACAGCGCCAGCGCGGCGGTGGACGCTGACAGCGACCAGCTGCTGTGCGCCGCCGACACGCCGAATTCGCGGGCAAACACCGGCAGCAGCGGCTGCACACAGTACACCAGGGCGAAGGTGGCAAAGCCGCCGAGGAATAGCGCGCGGTTGGCATTGCGGAATGCCCTGGTGCCGCGTTGCAGCCTCGGCGTCGCATCGGCGGCGCACGAAGACGGGGCTGGCGCCGGGATGGCCGCGGGTAAAGACGGCATCGGGATGGCGGCAGCGAGCGAAGACGGATCTGGTACCGGCATGACTGGCGTTGCGGGACTGCCTGATGAGTGCGGCACGGCGTGTTCCTTGGTGGTGATGACGGGCGGGCGTTGAATGCAGTCATCTTAGGATTGCGCTGTTATACCGTCCAATATATCTTTCTAGCTGTATTTATACTTTGAAGGTCTTACAGGACATGGAACTGCGCCACCTGCGTTACTTCGTCGCCGTCGCCGAGGAGCTGCATTTCACCCGCGCCGCCGAGCGGCTGCACATGGGCCAGCCGCCGCTGAGCCAGCAGATCCGTCTGCTGGAGGAAGAAGTGGGCGCCCGCCTGCTGGACCGCACCCGGCGCTGGGTACGCCTGACCGAAGCCGGCCGCCTGTTCCTGGCCGATGCCCGCCGCATCCTAGCCCTGGCAGACCAGGCCAGCGCCACCGCCCGCCGGGCCGAACGCGGCGAAGTGGGCGAATTGCGCATCGGCTTCACCGCGTCCACGCCGCTGACCGACGTATTCAACCGGGTGGTGAATGCCTACCGCAAGCAGTATCCGCAGGTGACGCTGACGATGATCGACATGACCACGATGCGCCAGCTGCAAGCCATCACCGACCGTGTCATCGACCTCGGTTTCCTGCGTCCGCCGGCCGGCGAAACCCCGCCCGACATCCGCATCACCAGCCTGCGACAGGAGCCGCTGGTGCTGGTCGCGCCAGCGTCGCATCCGCTGCTGCGGCAGCGGGAGATCCGGGTGCGCGACCTGGCCAGCCACCCTTTCGTGACCTTCCTGCCGGACGCGGGCACTGGCATCCAGCGCCAGGTGCTGCAGTTGTGCCGGGAAGCGGGATTTGTGCCGGAGGTGGCGCTGCAGGCGGGTGAAGGGTCGACGATTATCGGGCTGGTGGCGGCAGGCTGCGGGATCTCGATACTGCCGGAGTCGTTTTCGGCGATTCGGGTGAAGGGGGTGCGGTATCGGCGGTTGGCAGATGCGGGGGCGGTGACGGAGCTGATGCTGGCTTGCCGGGAGGGGGATGGTGGGGAACTGGTGCGGGGGTTTTTTGAAATGGCGAAGGGGGGTGGTGGGGAAGGAGAGGTTGGGGGTGCGGTCCGGGAATAATAGGCAGGTTTGTTGAGCGGCGGCCTGACAATTTTGGCGTTTCGGACGCTTCGGGCAAAGCGGCTGCAGCATTAATGCCGGTAGCGGAAATGATTGGGGCTATCTGCCTATTCCTTTTTGTCTAGTGAGAACTCGGCAGCGTTTCCTTATTGTTCAGCGATGCAAATTGATGAAATTTTTTCCATCAAAAGCTGCGGTTTTCAATCAGCGCAAGAGACGATTGACTATGCCGCTGTTCGACGCACCAATCGTGATTACGCCCGACAGCTTTATATTTTCATTACTTTTTATTTAATAATAGCGTTCGGATCATTACGTTCGCAATATGGCGAAAGCTGACCTATGCACTCGAGGGCTGAATTTGAATGCATAACCCGGATTAGTCATGCAGGGTTATCCAACTGGACAATCAGGAAACAAAGCAATTCATGCTGGATCGACCGACATTCTTTCGGACACCCGACAAAATGCAACAGGGAAAAAGATAGGCCAGTTTCGGCGGAAAATCTTTTTATTTCAAAAAACAAAGCACAAGGCAAAGGCACACAAGAAGGCAGTTGCATGGCATTACTCTTCTTTATCCACGACAGTGTGGAAAGCGAAAAACAAATTGATGTCAATTGATGGAATTCGGGTTGGCCACCACGCTTCTTCTGCTTTTTGGAAATAATGGCGCAGGATTGCAATGAGGTTGTTGCAAGAATTCACATGCTCCCGCGCCGTCACATAGTCATAGGCAATTCCTTGCTTGATTGCGTTTTTACGCGGACCGAGACGTCGCCCCAACCGCCATGCCAGGCCAGGATCGGTGGGAATAAGAATTGACAACACGCCGCCATGCCTGAGCACCCTGAACCATTCTTTCAGCGCAAGATGCGGCTGATGGATATGCTCCAGCACATGCACTGCGATTAATCTGTCGACCGTACTATCCGCGTAAGCCAGATGATCGCCTGTCTGCGTCTCGAATTTAACGCGGTTGTCGTAGCCGGCAGCAAATTTTCTTTTGGCAACGTCAAGTGTTTTCGGGTCAACATCGGTCAGCACGTATTCGTTGAATCGATGGCGTATGAAGGGTAAATGCCCACCCGTACCGGCTCCGACTTCTACTACCTTGCTGAAAAAATCCTGCTCGGCATACGCGTTTTCGACCAATCTATGGCTGGCGCGCATAGCAAGTTTTTGTAAAGGACTTGAATAGTTTGACTCATCATAGACTTCGGAAAACCTTTCTCGGTAATCTAACCATGCTTTATCCTCGCCTTGCATTTTCATTTGCAATTTCCTCGTCGGACAAAACGAAATACCTATCGCGTCTGATGCGGTCAGAAAGCCGAATCAGGACTGATTAATATCATCATGAAGAAAACGCAGCCTGGGCTACAGATCATGATAAAGAGCAGAGCAGCAATATAGTTGTTCCGGCTCAAAATTCCGCGCCCGGATGTATAGACTGAAACTATCGACAAGGTAGAGTACAAAAATTATTTGGATCGGCGAACGACAAGAGTCGACCCGACCGACTGAAAATGGCCGGCTGTAGCATTATCTGCAACTCGCAAGTTCGACCCATTGGAGGCATTGGCCTGATCCTGGTGAATGACCGCTTTGTAAATTTCACCGGGCGATGTCGTATAAGAGTTGTTGAGATTTCTCAGAATCGCTGAAATAAGGGAGATTACCGTTATCCCAATCTTTTGAAACAATGTCGCGGCAGTTTGCTGGGACAACGTCGTGGAGAAAACCTGCCATGCTTAAGAAATTCGCCTTGTCAGCAGCATTGGTTGCTCTGTCAGGATGTGCATCGATGGACCGTTCGGACGCAGGCGTGCAACAGGGCATGGCGGCCTTTCGGGATGCGTTCAACAAACATGATTCGGCTTCCCTTGCCATGGTCTATGCTGACGACGCCCGGCTCATGCCATTCAACGTTCCCATGCTGACAGGCCGGCCAGGCATCCAATCATTCTGGCAAGCTCGCTTTAACCAGGGGCTATCGCATATAGAAAAGACGCCTATTGAAGTGCAGGTGCTTGGCGATACTGCCATCGAGATGAGCCGCTATGTCGTAACGCTGGGGGAAAGGAAAATCCAGGGCAAAGACATGCTGGTGTGGCGACGGGGGACCGACGGCAAGTGGCGCATCGCCGCTGATATCTGGAACAACGATCAACCTTTATAAAAACCGCCTGCTTTCGGTAACGAAGCGGTCGTCTGCATTGCCCGTGGGAAGACTGGTTGTGGTGGGTAAGCATCCTGCTGCTTACCCACCAAGTGCTACACCTCTGTCTGCTCGGCTATTTCAAGCGCATTGCCAACTTTAACGCCAGGGTAACTGACCATGGCGCGGCAGGACAGCCCTACCCTGGACGACATCCAGAACGCGCAGGCCGGAATGTCCGAAAAACGGAGCAACGCAGCCGGCTGCATGGGATTGGCAGCAACTCCTTGCTGCCATCAAGGCAAGCCTTGAGAATGCCGGCTGTTCCGCCGCCTTTTACGAAACCTTCAGCAGACCGAGCAAGCTCAGCGCTTCTTTTTCCGCCTTGAATGTATCGTGCGCAAACTTGGTATAGCCTTCTGTATCGAGATAGATCACTGGCTGGTCGAATTTTTCCAAAGTGGCGAGCACGAGTGGGTCTTCCAGCGACTTTTTGAATACATCATGCAGGCGCTTGGTCAAAGCCGGATCCATACCCTTGGGCGCACCGATGCCAAACGGGGAGTCGGACATGGTCTGGTAGCCGAGCTCCTGGAGGGTAGGCACATCAGGCCAGCGCTTGGTTCGCTTGCTGCCATAGGTCGCAAGCAGACGGGCGCGACCCTGATCGACAAATGGCCCCCAACCGGTTGAGTCGCTATGTCCCATTATGTGACCCCCGATCAATGCCTGCATGCCCTCGGCGACACCTTTGAACGGGACATGGGTCATCTTCACGCCAGCCTTTCGGGAAAACAGTTCTGCGATCAAGTGCGGCGTAGTCGTAGTGCCCGGGGAGCCATAGGTAAACTTTTCGGGATTTTCCTTAGCATAGGAAATCAGGCCAGCAAAATCCTTGATCGGAGACTGCGACTGCACCACCATGCCGAACGTATAACCTGTCAGGCAGGCGACATAGGTAATGTCCTGCAGCGGATCGAATGCCACCTTCTGGGTATGTGGTATGCGGAAAACACTGATCGGCAGCTGCGCCAAGGTATATCCATCCGGCTTGGCATTGGCGAGTTCGGCAGCGCCGAATATGCCGCCCCCACCCGGCTTGTTTTCGACGACGATTGTGCCGCCGAGCATTTTCGAAGCGCTTTCCGCAATGGATCTGACAACGACGTCAGTAGTTCCGCCGGCACTCCAAGGACAAATCAACTTGATTGGCCGCGATGGAAAACTTTGGGCGCGAACAATTGAAGGCGCGGTAACGATTGCAGTAGCAGCCAACGAGGTCTTTAGGAATGTGCGCCTTGAAAGCTTTAAGTCAGTCATGGTTTTGTCTCCTTCTTTGATGATTTTTTTAGTCGAATCTACACCGTTTCCTGGCATTGCTTGAACAGGCGCCCGGGCGGGGGATTGCGGATCACAATGTGCAGATGGTCACTTCGCGCCGGATCGATCCCTGTGGACACTAGCACTTTCAAGCCGTTAGCCAGTTCCGCTGTAGTCGTTATTGGTAGCGACACAATCGGCCGGCAAATTAATGATGTCGGCAGTAGCCAATACGCATGGACGTGTTTGAAATAATGTCGTTGTCTTTTTGTCTCCGTTATTTTTATGCATCGGACCCCCTTGGTCGCTGGTTGAGCGTGATACCGCTTATAAAAACGCATATGCCGCTTCAGCAGAGCCTTCCTGCTGGACGCCAAAACACCCGGTGTAAAAGGCTAAACCGGGTTTGATTATGGGACAGGATAGGTATTCGCACAACTTGTAGAACTTCGTTTCGCTGTGCGAAATTATCGGGAGATATTTTTCCTTTATGCAATTCAATCAAATCTTGGTCGAGTCCTGATAAGCGGCTTTTGCCTACCCCATGCGACCGACTGTCGACGGCCGGTTTCAGGCTATTCATTTATGGCCGAGCTTTCTTTAAAGACACTCAACGGAATTGACCAGAATGGACGGACTTGTCGTGGCTATTAAGGCTGACTATCCGGCAGGGACTACAACATGCTTACCGGTGCAATTCTGAACGTCCTTTATTCGGCGCTTGGCATGTAGCAGGTTTGGTGCCGTATTGATGATGTTAATGTTCCGGACGGCACTTGAATACCATGTTGGCGTTCACCGGGTGCGCCATATCCAGCTTGCAGACCGACACGCCGGCCTCACACGCCGCAGCGGCAAGACGCCTCTTGAACTCGACCGGATGGTTCGGTAGTCCCTTCCGTTACCTTGCCTAACTTCAGTGTCCAGGGTAGTTCCCATCATGAAAGTAGTGGGAACTGCTCTGGCGTGCGGCGCTGGCTACGCCCGCCAACTGTTCGGCCAGCAATTGTCGGATATCCTCGCCGGGCATACGGCGGCCACCAGGCCTAACTTGCGATTGCTCGACTGCCTGGCGAAACGCTTCTTCCTGCGTCTTGGGAAGTCGCTGTGGGCTCCAGCAATGGGTATCCCTGCTACACGGTCCAGGCCTTCATCGACAAACTACTTCAGCCATTGGAGGGACCGCACGAGGCGTGACGCGTAATACCCATTCCAATCCATAACGTCCTGGATGAAGTAAATGGATTTTTCCGTCTGGCAATTGCAGCAAAACTTTCTGGGTCAACATGCCCCTTTCCTGTCGAGGACACCGTTTTACTCAGGCATTTAGCCTGACTGCCTGTTCGTTAAACTTGGGATTTGCATTAATCAAGCCACCCGGCTAACCAAGCTTTTCGGGAGCATTTTTCGAATTTCCTCCGCCAAGACTGGCTTGCTATAGAAATAACCTTGGTACTCATCGCAACCATGTTCGCGGAGGAAATCTCCTTGCTCCACATTTTCAATGCCTTCTGCCACTACTTTCATTCGCAGGCTTTTGGCCATCGCAATGATTGCCTTGGTGATCGCCGCATCTTCAGTATTTTGCGGTAAATCACGAATGAAGCTACGGTCCACCTTCAAACAGGTCACAGGGAACGCCTTCAGATAGCTCATCGAAGAGTAGCCAGTACCGAAATCGTCAATCGCGAGCTGGATTCCAGCTGCCTTTAGATCGAATAATTTTTCAATAATGCCTGCCGAGGCTTCCATAAGCATGCTCTCGGTCAGTTCCAGTTCGAGATATTCTGGCTCGATTCCCGTTTTCTCGACGATCGCCAGCACGTTCTTCACGAAGTCGCGTTCTTTCAATTGACGGCCGGACAGGTTGACTGCCACTCGCAGTTTATGCCCGTCTTCATGCCATCTTTTCATCTCCAGACAAGCTTCCTGGATAACCCATTCCCCGATCTCCACAATGAGGCCGGTGTCTTCAGCAATCGGTATGAATTCTGCCGGCGTAATGATGCCTAACTCCGGGTGAACCCAGCGTATCAAAGCTTCTACCCCGCTGATTTGCCCGGACGTGACATCGATTTGTGGCTGGTAGTGCAGAACAAATTCTTCGCGTTCCATGGCACGCCGCAGATTATTTTCCATCGTGAAGCGTTTTTGTGCATTCTCCTGCATGCTTTGCTCAAATAGCCGGTAGGCGTTCTTCCCACCGTTTTTTGCGTAATACATTGCGGTATCCGCATATTTCAACAGGGAATACTTATCCTGTGCATCGTCCGGATACACGCTTACGCCGATGCTTGCTCCGATGTGCAACTCGTTTCCGCTGATTTCGATCGGCTGGGCCAAGGCGGCTAAACACTTTTCTGCAATCATCGAAGCAACGCTGAGTTCACTGACGTTCTCCAGGATAATGGCAAACTCATCGCCGCCGATACGGCAAGCCACGTCGCCGAACCGCACCGTATTGGCCAAACGCTCTGCTACCAATTGCAGTAATTTATCCCCGACGTCATGCCCAAGTGTGTCATTGACTGTCTTAAAATTATCGAGGTCAATAAACATCAGAACCGTCTTTTCCATGAATTTCTCGGAACGGGTGATGACGGACTCGAGCCGGTCGTTGAAAAAGTGTCGGTTATTCAGTCCCGTCACATTGTCGTAGTGCGCCAGGCGATCCAGTTTTACTTGGACGCGTTTTCGCTCCAAAATTTCCGCCTGGAGGTCCGTTTCGCGTTTCTGGATCCGATTAAGCATTCCGTTAAAAGCATCTGCCAGGGCCATTATATCCTGCGACGATTTTATCTCGGCGCGTACTGAGTAGTCGCCGTATTCAGAGATATTCTTACTTATCTCGGATAGCATCACTATCGGCTCCATGATTGAGCGCTGAAGGCGTGACAGCATCAAGTTCGCAATAGCTAGCACACCAATCATTACGGGGATGGTCACGAGCAGGTATAAGATAACCTGCTTGTAGAAACCTGTCATCTCAGTGTGCAGAACGACAGCACCCACCAAGTTTTGATTTAAGACAATGGGATAATGAAAAAATAGGTGCCTGAGTGAAATCGAATAGGAATTTTGCAGGCCGCGTGGAGAATCGGATTTAAAGACATAGTTCGGATCGCGGGAGAACGTAGCAAATTCATTATTGTTATTATCGTAAACAGCTGCAAACTTGATTTCACTTGCCGCATGCAACGTCGCCAAGATATCTGTGGCAGCCTTTTTGTCTCCAAAAACTATTGCTGCCGATATATTCTCACTGACCATTTTCGCCTGGGTTTCAGTCTGACGCACCAAGGAAGACGTGAATAGATAAATTTGAATGCCTAGAAGGAAAATCGTTGATAGCAGGATCACCGTTCCGCTTGTCACTAAATTCGCAATCTTGAGCTTCGAACTTAAAGTGTGCTTACTTGTCCATTCCGGCGTGGGCTTCATCAGTGAAGAAATATAGTAAAGTTTTAATAAACGGATTTTGCGAGGCGAATTACTTTCGAGCTCAATGAAATCTTGGCGGAATGTGCTGAATCATTATTGAATTCGAAGGCAATCTTGTTATTCTCGATATACAATTCGACCATGACTCCCTTTCGGGCGCTGCCTTCAACATCGCTGATAGTCATGACGCCAGCCTCTTTTCCCAGATTGGCAATTGCCAATATATTATCTGCTTCAGATAGAGCGACGAAAACGGCCTGGCATTGCTTGAATGCCTCGGTACTTGAGCGCGGATAGCCAATCGTCAGTTTGGACGAACCTATCTCCTTGCCTTCCAGCATATTCAATCCGCCGGAAAAAGGATCTCGACCTAGAACGCATAAACGGATCGTTCCATTGCCGGCACCGGGAAACGCGCTAAAAAGCATAACGTTGTACAGGAAAGCAGCTTTTGCAGCGTACTCATTCGGTACCTGGGCCGTGACAGGACAAAGGGGGAACGCGCCGATCATCACGATAAGTGTCTTGACTAAAAGGCGTGCCACGTATCTGGTCGGCATATTCAAAATTTATAAGTTGCAACGACTCGGAAATTCCTTCCGTTCTGCTGTATTCCATTCAAATAACGGGGCGGGCTGCTATTGTCAAAATGCTCTTCACTGGGCGAAGCCATATAACTTTTGTCGAGCAGGTTGTAAAGGCTTGCAGAAAGCTCGAGCTTATTAGCGAATTTCTGCGTTACCAGGGTGAGATTGACGATTCCAAAGCCACCGACCTCGCCACCGATTGGGGTTTTTCGCTTGCTGGTAAACTGATATTCAAGGCCAGCACGATAAGCCTTATCAAGAAAAGGCATGGTGTAGTTCAATTTAAATATCTGGCGTGGAGAATTAGTCAGCCATTCCCCATTGCCAGCACTGTTGGCATATTGGAAGCTGGCGCTGCTTTTCAGCCGGCTCCCGCCTTCGCGAACCCACTCGGCCTCCAGTTCCAGGCCTCGCGCTTTGGCCGCATCGATATTCGAAAAATACAGAAGCCCGTCTGCAGCATCAGTAGTCAGCGAAATAAGATCCTTGAACTGGTATTGGAACAGTGATGCGCTGGTTCTAAAGTTATAAGCGGGCGAATACTCGAATATCAGCTCTTGCGTGCGGATCTTTTCAGACTTCAAATCGGGATTTGTTTTATAAAGACTTTCGGTTGTGGCGTAATATCGTTCATAAGCATTGGCGGTACGAAATGCCGTTCCGTATAAACCCTTGATCGCCAATTCCGGAGTGGCTTTGTAAATGACGGCAATGCGAGGGTTGTTGCTGGCGCCACCCTCCGCATCAATATCCCGGCGAATTCCCAGATTAAGGATCAGGTTTTCCTGCAGCCGTATCTCGTCCTGGACATAGAAGCCAGATCCATGTTTCAGAACGTTGCTTTTTAGGTAAGAGTAGAACGGATTGATATCATAATTTTGCTGATCCCTTTTGAAGCTTTTGTTATATTCCGCCCCGTAGATGATTTTATGATTCCGAAAGCCGGTACTAACAAGGCGCAATTCCCCTCCCAGTGACTGCGCATTACCGAGATCCTTATTGAGGACGTCACTCTGTGCCGTATAAGCGTAGGCGCCGCTGTATCGATAGCTGTTCAGGTTGAGGTTGGCATATAAATCGAGCGTTCTGGATAGTTCTCGCTTGTAGGAAGCATAGACCGAAGCATATTCATCGACTGTTTGGCTCCGGGGATCGTTGAATTGCTGTCCATAGGAAGCGGTCGGGATTCCCTTTGTACGCTGGCTCAGGTATCCGGATACCGTGAAATCGCCCGCAGACACCTTGGCGAAGAGCTTTTTGTACCGGTCATAATCGAGACCGCGAGCGACACCATGATTGCTTTCGATACTGTCGAATTCAGGAAAATACAGATCCTGTCCCTTGCTGTTGAGCCCTGAAGCGCTAATCAGGAAATCCATGCCATTATCGAGCTTTTTTCCGTACGTAGCACGCCCGTACCGGGTATCGTAGCTTCCAAAGCGAGCGCTGAGCTCGCCTCCCTGAAAGCTTGCCCCGGATTTGGTGATGACATTAATGACGCCAAAAAAAGCGCTGCTGCCATATATTGCCGATCCGGGACCTGGAACAAATTCAACCCGATCAATCAATTCAACGTCGATCGGAAATTCTGTACCGGCGGCACCCGTGTCATATATGGCATCATTAGTGCGCTTGCCGTCAATTAATATCAGAAGCCGGGTATTAAAATCTCCCGGGCGCCCGATGCCGCGGGTACCAATGTAACTATAGTTGCGGTCATAGCTGACGTATATGCCGCGCATGCTCTGCAAAATATCCGCCAGTGATTGGTATCCGTAATCCTTGATATCCTGGGCGGTTACGACAGAAACCGACCCTGGCACGTCACTCACCTTCTGCGCAATCTTGGAAGCGCTCACAATCTCCATGTTAAAAATCTGATCGAGGCTCAGACTAGTCAGATCGGATGAATCATTGGCAAACGCCGGTCGGCACAAAGTGAGGCCTGTTATGGCAGCGAAGAGAAGGGAATTGGGCAACCTTGGTTGGGCCATTCTCTTAAATGCACGAAAGGGTACGTCGGGATGCAGAATATTCATGTTAATAGCTATTTCTAGCAGATAGCAGTGAAACGATGACGGGCTGTCTTCAAGCGCTCGAGCCGGAATCTCTCAGGTCAGCCGCAGACCTCATCGATACGGTCGCCATGCTGGATCGTGGTATGGGAAATGGCACCGCTGCAACCGGGACTTTCTTATCGTTTTTGTCATGATCACATCAAAAGACGCTTTCCTTTGAATCAGATACCTTGGACATGTCGGGAAAGCCCATTACTCAGGCTAAGCTCATTCACTGCGCGGATTATCTGGCGCGATTTTTAATACAATTTTTGTGGGCTGCCACAAAATGAAAGCCATAATATCGCAAAAATTACTTTTAGGAAATTTTTTTGATAAATTGTGATGCGGTTGTGCACTTACTCATTGGCTGATAACAAGAGCATCGGCGCAGGAATACGGGAGAGCGGAAGAAAACAAACAGTTAACGCTGGCTGAAACCATTTTTACGGCGTAGTAAACGATCAGGGAATAGTGCTGTGATGTTTATCGGAGGCGACGTCAAGCCAAGGCTGGGGGTAGCGTACCTAACCGATTGATTAAATTTAAACGAACCGATAATCAACTGAAGCAGTTGCTATCACGCCTTGGCTGGACATGGTTTCAACGTGGCTATGAGCACGCAATCGTCTTCGCCTTCCAAGATACTTCAAGTCAATGCAAGTTTGAAGACGCGTCGTCCCGCGTTATTTGGTGCCGAGCTGGAGCGGGCTTGCACGGCAAAAGTCCGCGTGCGTTTACTGGAGGGCGACGCGGCAGAGGTTCATGGTACGCGTCGGGTTCGCCTATGACTGGCGTGGTCCTATCCCCTGAAGCACATGTTCCTGCATGCCAAAGCCAACGGGGGTAGAGGAGGGTTGCATACAGGGCGTCCGAATTTCGAGTCTGACCGGATTGCAAAGGCAACGCTCCAACACCTTGTTCTTTTCGTGTCAGGGTCACAGCCTGCTCACGATCGCATCGTGCAATGGCCAGGCAAGCCAATTTTGGTTGAACGCTTCAGGACAGAAGCGGTGGACGGCGCGTTGGCCGTCCACCGCAGACCCGCTTACGGTGCGGGCAGAATCACCTTGTCCAACACGTGAATGACGCCATTCGAGGCAAGCACGTCCGTGGCGACAATGTTCGCCTGTCGGCCACGCTGATCCGTGATCGCCAATGCCGGACTGACTGTGAACGTCTCACCCTCGACGGTCTTGATCGGCGTATTGATAGGCACACTGCCTTTTAATACCAGTCCCGGAACTACGTGGTAGGTCAGCACTTTCGTCAGCAGCGGTTTATTCGCCAGCAGTTGCTCCTTGGTGAGGCCCAACTCCGTTAACAGCGATGCGAATGCGGCGTTGGTTAGTGCGAAAACCGTGTAAGGCCCAGGGGCGCTGAGTGTGTCAACTAACGCTGCGGCTGTAACGGCTTCAACCAGGATGCTGAAGTCAGGGGTGGCAATGGCCGTTTGCACGATGGTCTTGTCGGCAGGCAGAAGCACTTTATCGATGGCATGAATGACACCGTTCGAGGCGGCAATATCGGCCTGGACGATTTTGCTCGTCCGATTGCGTCCATCCGTAATCACCAGGCTGGCGCCGACTTTGTCGATCTTGAAAAAGCCGCCGCCGACTGGATTGATGGCCTTGTTCAGGGGAACCGAACTGCTCGGGATTTGCCCGGCCACGACATGGTATTGGAGCACCGCGGTCAACAACGGCTTGTTGGCCAGCAGTTGTTCCTTGGTCACCCCCAACTCACTGAGCAACGCTGCAAATGCATCATTGGTAGGCGCAAATACGGTTGCCGGGCCGGGTGCGGCCAATGTATCGGTCAGGCCAGCCGCCTGAACCGCTTCGACCAAGATACTGAAACGACTGTCGCCTTGGGCGACTTGCACGACATTTCCGGGGTGGTCATCACTTCCACCACCGCAACCGGCCGTGAAGGCTAGCAGCAAAGCACTTACAAATCCTGTGATCCAGCGTAGCATGATCGTCCTCCAGAGAATTGGAATCAGTTGATGAGTTGTAGATGGATTTCAAGGTATTACGATGTCAACTGCCGCCTTCCCTCCCTTAGCTGAGATTGATAAAAAGTCACACGACTTCCGGGTAAAAATTCAGGCAGCGGTGCAATGTCTTTAGTGCTTTCAAAGTCGTGCCGCACGGCGCGCGGAGCATGCTTATCAAGCATTCAAGGCAATTTACCAGTCGACGGCGCAACGCCAGCGCCGCCCATATCTGTCCTGGACAAATTACAGTCTTAAGATTTGCGTATTGCGCCGAAAAGGCTTGCGAGGCGGCATGCTTCAAGCCAAACATCATGCCTTGGCACAGGCTGGAATCGGGTAGGCCACAGGTCAGCCCTAGCCGCTGCTGCTGCTTCACGCTACATGACCAGTCGTCCACTGGACCACGTAGAAAAGGGGGAAAAACGCAGCGGCGCTTCAATGAAAGCAGAGTTTGCCCGCTCAGGCCGGTTTCGGGTCTGACAAGTACAATCGACAGGCCGGCTTCACTGGAGGTGGTCGGTTTCGAAGTCATCAGGAATGTCACGAAGTTTATTATCAATAGACTCTGCGGAACCGATTGTCTATGTCAAATATGGGTTTGTCTAGTATTCAAATGGTAATTTTCTACTCTTGTTCCAGGAAAGATTTACCTAAGATTTGCTTAAGCATCTCCGCAATGGATTTCCATTCAGCAATTAATCATCAAACGGAGATATATTGATTCCCGCAATGCCACGGCTTGGCAGTGAAGGACTTGAGTTCCGTGTCGCGCTTTACATCCCCTATCGGGACCGGCGCACATCCTATGAGGCTGGTGCTACCACCGCTTCATTTCAAATCGACCATGAAAATGCGGAACTTTCGCCACCTCCACCCTTCAAATACTGTACATATAAACAGTAATCTGGAGAAATACATGGACAAGCACACCCAAGACCAAGCCGATCACAGCAACATGGTGAAGGACCCGAAAGACTGGACCACCGGCGACGAGCCGATGACCGGGGCGCAGAAGTCCTATCTGAAAACCCTGTCGGAGGAAGCCGGCGTGGAGATGGACGAGACGCTCAGCAAGGCCGATGCGTCGAAGCGGATCGACGAGCTGCAGCACAAGACCGGGCGCGGTCTGGAAGAAACGAAGTAGGCGCGGTAGCCAGGCGGGCATGTGATGCACTCCCGCTTGGCTTGCCGGGCAAGCATCCGAACCTGGCAATCGCGCAGGGTTAACTAAAGCGGATTAAAGCAACTTAAAGGGCAAGCCCTACCGGCCCTTTAATCCTTGCCTGTCAGCCAGGCAATTGCCCACATTCCAGCCATATAACCATTCCATCGCGTCGTAGAAGCGTTCCGGCGTGCGGCCCTTCCACAGGTCGTTGCGCACCAGGCGCTCCACGCCCTTGGCGTGGAATATGCGGCCCATCTCCCGGGCCGACAGCACCACCCGCGCGGTGCGCGCCACCCGTGAGCGCTGGTACAGGTCGAAGGCCTTGCCGATGTCGTTGCCGTTCACCCGCAGCGCTTCGCCCAGCGTGACCGCGTCTTCCAGCGCCATGCAGGCGCCCTGGGCAAGGTACTGCAGCGTGGCATGGGCGGCGTCGCCCAGCAGCGTGACTCGGCCGAAATTCCATTGGGCGATCGGCTCGCGGTCGGCAGTGGCCCAGCGCTTCCAGTCCCTGGGCAGGTCGATCAGCTGGCGTGCCTTCGGGCAGATGCCTTCGAAATAACTCTGCACTTCCTCGCGGCTGCCTTCGCGCACGCTCCACTCCTCCTTCTCGCGGCTGTGGAAGGTCACCACGACGTTGTACTGCTCGCCGCCGCGCAGCGGATAGTGCACCAGGTGGCAATTCGGCCCGACCCAGATGCTGGCCGCGTTCCAGCGCAGGTCGGCCGGGAAGTTCTCGCGGTCTACCACGGCGCGGTAGACCACGTGGCCCGAGACCCGCGCCTCGTCGCCGACATACTGGCGCCGTACCGCCGACTTCACGCCATCAGCGCCGATCAGCGCCAGGCCGCGGTGCCGGTTGCCGGCGCCGTCGAAGACCGTGACGCCGGTCTCGTCCTGCTCCACCCGCTGCACCGCGGTGGACGTCAGCAGTTCCACCAGGCCCGATTCCCTTACGCCTTCCAGCAGCGACATGTGGACATCGGCGCGGTGGATCACCGCGTAGGGGTTGCCGAAGCGCTGGCGGAATGCCTCGCCGGTGGGAATGCGGCCAACCAGGGTTTCATCGAGCGCGTCATGCATCACCATTTCGTCGATATAGACGGCCCGGCCGCGCGCCTTCTCGCCCATGCCCAGCGCATCGAACGCGGAAAACGCGTTCGGCCCGAGCTGGATGCCGGCGCCGATCTCGCCCAGCTGCGCCGCCTGTTCCAGCACCTTGACCGCAAAGCCCTGGCGCACCAGGGCCAGCGCGGCCGCCAGGCCGCCGATGCCGCCGCCGGCGACCAGTACGGGAAGGGGTTCGGATGTCTGCTGCATGTTGTCTCCAATCGCCGCGGAAGCGGCTTTGTGTTGCTGGCTGAATGGAGAGCGAGTTTCGGCTCCGCCTATTATTCCGTCAAGCGCGTGGCTTAATATGCCGGATTGTATTTTTCAATAATGGTGAGGGAAGGAAGCTGCATGGCCAAGCTGGACCTGGAATGGCTCAACCTGTTCGACGAGATCTACAAGACCGGCAGCGTGTCGCGCGCGGCCGAGCGGCGCGGCATGGCGCAGGGCACGGCCAGCATCGCGCTCAACAAGTTGCGCCGGCATTACGGCGACAGGCTGTTCTGCCGCACGTCGCGCGGCATGGAGCCGACGCCGTTCGCCAGCGGGATCTATCCGGCGCTGCGGGATGCGATGGCGATGCTGGAACGCACCCATGGCGCCCGCGAGGCCTTCGACCCGGCCAGCGCGCGCCGCGTCTTTCGCCTGCTGATCACCGACATCAGCGAGATCGTGCTGCTGCCCACGCTGCTCAATCATTTGCGCAAGGCGGCGCCCGGCGTGCATATCGAGATCGAGAAGATTTCCACCGATAGCCCGCGACGGCTGGAAAGCGGCGAGGCCGACATCGCGGTCGGCTTCATGCCCGACCTGGAGGCGGGCTTTTATCAACAGACGCTGTTCACCCAGGACTTCGTCTGCCTGGCGGCGAAGAACCATCCCCGCATCGGGGAAAGACTGGGCAAGGCCGCTTTCCTGAAGGAAGCCCATATCGTCGTCGGCAGTTCCGGCACCGGCCATTCCATCGTCGACAGGACACTGGCGCAGCAGGGCCTGCAGCGGGAAGTGGTGTTGCACCTGCCCAGCTTCCTCGGCGTGTCCCGGATCGTGGCGCAGACCGAGCTGCTGGTGATCGTGCCGAGGCGGCTGGGCAACACGCTGGCGTCGCAGGAAGCGATACGCTTGCTGCCGCCGCCGGTCAAGCTGCCTTCCTATGCGGTCAAGCAGCACTGGCATGAACGGTTTCATGCGGATGCGGGCAATGTCTGGCTGCGGCGCACGCTGGCCGGGCTGTTTGGCGGGCCGGCTTGAGGCGATCACATCAGCCGACCCGGAGGCAGGGCGCATGCGCTTGCCCGGGCCGGTCCGGCGGGGCTACAGTCGGCATGGTGCAACATACGCTGTGCGTTGCACCGTGGGCGTTTGCGAGGATGCTCTTTGCCGCCGGTTTGCGTGCTCGACCTGCGCGTAATGCCCCTGCGGGGTATTACGCCCTACGGGATTGCTGCGGGAAGCGGAGGCCCCTTTGGGTGCAATACCCGAAGGGCATTGCACCGTGGGCGTTTGCGAGGATGCTCTTTGCCGCCGGTTTGCGTGCTCGACCTGCGCGTAATGCCCCTGCGGGGTATTACGCCCTACGGGATTGCTGCGGGAAGCGGAGGCCCCGTCGGTAGATACTGTTATGCCCGTCAAGCTCCATGTAACGTTGGATCAAAGGCCTTGCGTGACTTAAGCACGCCAAAGGCCACATGGATGAGCTTGCGCATCATGGCGCCGATGATGAGCATGGGCGGCTTTCCCGCCGTAGCCAGGCGCTGGCGGAACACGGCGCCCCATGCTGTCCTGTGCAAGGCCACCATGGCAGGCATGTAG
>NZ_JACYOX010000040.1 GCF_015352955.1 Noviherbaspirillum soli | reverse complement strand
TGACGCCGGATCAGCGTCATCGTGGCCAGGCGGACCAGCTGCTGGCCCATCGCAAGGCGGTCTATCAAGCCGCCCGGGCCGCCAAGCCGCAGCGCTGGGCAGGCGCCGTGCGCCATTGGGATCTTGACGAGGTGGTGTATCTGAACCCCGAGCGAAAGGAGGCTTTGCCGGCCGCGATGCCACGTGCTGCATGACTAATTTGGCGACAACTACCTTGACACATACCGCTTCGCCAAAAAAAGTAACCAAAAAAAGGCGACCCCGACTGTGCCGCCCCGCTGCGCGGGGTTCCCGTGCCGTCGATGCCCCGAGCGGGGCGCGGCTAAACTCGCTGCGCTGCGCTTCGCTCAGACAGACGCCGCACCTTTTCCCGCTCGAGGCATCGCCGACACGGCGGTACACAGACGGGGACCCTAACTGCAACGGCAACGGCAACGGCAACGGCAACCGCAACCGCAACCGCAACCGCAACCGCAACCGCGAAGCGCGCCAGCCCGCTATCAAATCCTCGGCAGCCCGGCCGTCATCTGCCGCATCATCGCAAAGCCGTCCGCAAACAGCCGCTCCAGCGGCACCGCGAGATAGGGCAGCGTCAGCGCCAGCATCAGGAAGCCGACCGTCAAGGTCACCGGGAAGCCGACGCCGAACAGGTTCAGCTGCGGCGCGGCGCGGGTCAGGATGCCCAATGCGATGTTGGTGATCAGCAGGCCCGCCACCACCGGCAGCGCCAGTTGCACGCCGGCGCTGAAGATGCGGCCGCCCCAGCCGGCCAGCTGCCGGAACAGGTCGCCGCCCATCGGCATCGCGGTGACAGGCATGGTGGTGAAACTGTCGACCAGCGTCGACAGCACCACCAGGTGCAGGTTGGCGGCGAGGTAGACCATCAGCGTGATCAGGGACAGGTACTGGCTGATCGCCGACGAGCGGCCGGCCGACTGCGGGTCGAAGAAGGTGGCGAAGCCCAGGCCCATGGTCATGCCGCACAGCTCGCCGGCCAGTTCCACCGCGGTGAACACGATGCGCATCGCAAAGCCCATCGCAATGCCGATGATGAACTGCTGCGCCAGCACCAGCACGCCGGTCATGGACATCGGGTCCATCTGCGGCAGCGCGGCCACGGTGGGCGCGACAATGGCCGACAGCAGCAGGCCCAGGGCCACCTTGACGCGGGCCGGTATGCTGCGGTTGCCAAACAGCGGCGCGGCGGCAAGCAGGCCCATGATGCGGGTGAAGGGCCAGAGGAAGCCGGCAATCAACGCATTGATGTCCAGGCTGTTGATGGTGATCATGCGCTCGCGGCGGCCTTCTTCAGCCCACCATGCCGGGTATGCCGGTCAGCATCTGGCGCATGTAGTCCAGCATCACCGACAGCATCCACGGACCGGCCACCACCAGCGCCACGAAAATGCCGATCAGCTTCGGAATGAAGGACAGGGTGGCTTCATTGATCTGGGTGGCGGCCTGGAAGATGCTGACCACCAGGCCGATGATCAGGGCCACCAGCAGCATCGGCGCGGCCACCATCAGGGTGACCTCCATCGCATGGCGGCCCAGGGACATTACGCTTTCGGGAGTCATCGAGTGTTTCCTTGTTGCCTGGCTTGCGCCATCAGTAAAAGCTCTGCGCCAGCGAGCCGATCAGCAGCTGCCAGCCGTCCACCAGCACGAACAGCATCAGCTTGAAGGGCAGCGACACGATGGCCGGCGAGACCATCATCATGCCCATCGACATCAGCACGCTGGCCACCACCATGTCGATGATCAGGAAGGGGATGAAGATGGCGAAGCTGATCTGGAACGCGGTCTTGAGTTCGCTGGTGATGAATGCCGGCACCAGGATGCGCAGCGACACGTCTTCCGGGCCTTGCAGCTGCGCATTGCCCGACAGCTTTACATACAGCGCCAGGTCGGACTGCCGGGTCTGCTTCATCATGAACTCCTTCAGCGGCCCGGCGCCGGTGTCGAGCGCCTGCTGCATCGTGATCTTGTTTTCCGACAGCGGCAGATAGGCATTCGCATAGATCTTGTCCAGAACCGGCCCCATCACGAACAGCGACAGGAACAGCGCCAGGCCCACCATCACCTGGTTGGGCGGCGCGGTCTGCGTGCCCAGCGCCTGCCGCAGCAGCGACAGCACGATGATGATGCGGGTGAAGCTGGTCATCATCAGCAGCGCCGCCGGGATGAATGTCAGCCCGGTCAGCAACAGCATGGTCTGCAGGCTGAGGGTGTAGTTCTGGCCGCCGTTGGCGGTCGGGGTGGAGGTCAGCGCCGGCAGGCCTTGCGCGAAGGCGCACAGCGGCAACAGCGCCGCGCCGATGACCAGGCCGCGAGCGACCCACTTAGTTTGCATTGCGTTTCTCGATTGTCTGCTTCAGCCATGCGCTGAAATTGGGGGCGCCGGGCAGTGCCGCGGCGCCTTGCTGCTGTTCCTGGCGCGGCATGTCGGCCAGCTTGCTGACCTGGCCGGGCGCCACGCCGATCACGATCCACTGGTCGGCCACTTCCACCACCATCACCCGTTCGCGGTTGCCGACCGACACGCCGCCGACGATCTTTACCACCGAGCCGCCTGCCAGCCGGCCGCCGCCGACCCGCTTCAACACCCAAAGCGCGCCGGCCAGCAGGCCCAGCACCACGACCAGGCCGAAGATCACCTGCACCAGGCTGCCGGCGGAGGAGGGCGCGCTGGTCACGGTGGCGCTCGCCGGCGCAGGCGCTTGTGCGGCCGCGGCCGGCGATGCGGCCGCCGCCGCCGGTGCCGAAGCCGGCGCCGGCTGGGTAGCCACGGTCGCCGCAGGCGTTGCCGCTTCCTCGGCCGCGGCTGTGCCGGCAACCAGCGTCAGCGTCAGCGCCAGGACCAGCCCGTGGATCACCCTCATTTGTTGAGCTTGCGGATGCGTTCCGACGGGGTAATGATGTCCGTCAGGCGGATGCCGAACTTGTCATTGACCACCACCACTTCGCCCTGTGCAATCAGGCAGCCGTTGACCAGCACGTCCATCGGCTCGCCGGCCAGGCCGTCCAGTTCCACCACCGAGCCCTGCGCCAGCTGCAGCAGGTTCTTGATGGCGATCTTGGTGCGTCCCAGCTCCACGGTGAGCTGGACCGGGATATCGAGGATGAAGTCGATGTCGTTGTGGGTGCTGCGGCTGCCGGCGCCGGAAAATTCCTGGAAGATCGTGGCGCTCGCAGCCTGGGCGCGCATCGCGTTTTCCTCTGCCTGCGCCTGTTCCGCAATGGCTGCGCCCCAGTCGTCTTCGGCAATGATCTGGGTAGTTGGGTCATTGGACATTGTCATCTCCTGGGGTCGCTTCATGCGAACTGTTGATCATGCGCTCGACGCGCAATGCGTACTGGCCGTTGATTTTGCCATACGAGCATTCCATCACCGGCACGCCGTCGACCTTGGCTTCCACGGTCGGCGTGAGGTTGAAGGGAATCACGTCGCCGGCCTTCATGTTGAGGATGGCGCCCAGCGTGGTGCGGGCCTGGCCCAGGTCCACCACGAGCTCGACTTCGGCGCCCTGGATCTGCTGCGTCATCAGGCGGATCCAGCGCTTGTCCACTTCCAGTGTCTCGCCCTGCAGGCTGCTGGTGAGCAGGTCGCGGATCGGCTCGATCATGGAATAGGGCATGCAGAAGTGCATCTCGCCGCTGACCGGGCCCAGCTCCACGGTGAAGGTGGTGGCCACCACCACTTCATTGGGCGTGGCGATATTGGTGAACTGGGTGTTCATCTCCGAGCGTATGTACTCGAACTCCACCGGGTACACCGGCTCCCATGACTTCGCATAGGACTCGAAGACGATGTTCAGGATGCGCTGGATGATGCGCTGCTCGGTCTGGGTGAAGTCCCGGCCTTCGACCCTGGTATGAAACCGGCCGTCGCCGCCAAACAGGTTGTCCACCATCAGGAAGACCAGGTTGGGGTCGAGCACCATCAGCGCGGTGCCGCGCAGCGGCTTCATGTGGACCAGGTTCAGGTTGGTGGGCACCACCAGGTTGCGGATGAACTCGCTGTACTTCGACACCCGCACCGGGCCGATCGACACCTCGGCGCTGCGATGCAGGAAGTTGAACAGGCCGATCCGCAGCAGCCGCGCAAAGCGCTCGTTGATGATTTCCAGCGTCGGCATGCGGCCGCGCACGATCCGTTCCTGGGTGGCCAGGTTGTACGGCCGGACGCTGGAAGTGTCGACCTGGGTGGTGCTTTCGTCGATGTCTCCGCTGACGCCCTTCAGAAGGGCGTCGACTTCATCCTGCGACAGAAAATTTTCGGCCATGGCTGGGTTACTGGATCACGAAGGCGGTGAAGAACACGTCCGACACATTCAGTGGCTGCCCGCCGGCAGCGAAGGGTTGCTTCAACTGGGCGATGATTTCCTCGGCCAGCTTCTTCTTGCCTTCCACTGTCGAGATCTCCGCGCTGCGCTTGGACGACAGCAGCAGCAGCACCCGGCTGCGCACCTGCGGCAGATAGAGCTTGATCGCATCGACGTCGGCCTGGCTGCCGACCTGGAGCGTGAACGCAGTCTGCAGGAACTGCTCGCCGCCGTCGGCCTGCAGGTTCACGGTGAACGGGTCCATCTGGGCAAACACTGGCGGCGCGGCCGGCGCCGCCTTGGCAGGCGCCGCTTCTGCCTGCGCCTCGTTCTTGTGACCGAGGAAGTACCAGGCGCCGCCACCGCCAGCGCCGAGCAGTACGACCGCTGCGCCGATGATGATGAACAGCTTGGATTTGGACTTGGCGCCGCCTTCCGCCTGTGCGGGCTTGGCGGCGGCTTTGGATGTGGCCATCTGCGTTCCTTGACTATGCAATTCGGGTTGCTGCAATTATCGGGAAGATCGGGGCAAGGGAATGCGGAGATTAAGGGGAGGATAGGTGCGCATATCGTGGCTTGGGCGGAAGTGGTTGTGGATTTGCCATTGCGGATGGCAATCCGCAAGCAGCAGTGTTTCGGTCAAGGCGTCTCCGGGCAGCTTGCCTGCCTGGGCAATACCAGGCTCTTGCCGGCTTGCTTGGCCTGGTACATCCAGCCATCTGCTTCATGGATCAATGCGGAGGGGGTCTGGCCGGAACCGGGTCCGTAGACCGCGATGCCGATGCTGGCACTGACGCGTGCCTGTCCGTGCTGCAGCAGCAACGGAGCGCTCAGCCTTGCCAGGATCTTTTCAGCCACGACATGGCCATCGGCCGCGCCGGGGCTCAGGTCTTCCAGCACCACCACGAATTCATCGCCTGCCAGCCGCACCACGCTATCGGTTTGGCGGACGCTTTGCAGCAGCATGGCCCCTGCATGTCTCAGCAGCTCATCTCCTGCCTCGTGTCCAAGGGTGTCATTGACTGCCTTGAAGCCATCTAGGTCCAGGAAGAGCAGGGCAAGCGGCTTGCCGCTGCGGTCGGCCCGCGCCAGCGCCTGGGGGAGCAGTTCCGTGAAGGCGCGCCGGTTCAGCAGCCCGGTCAGGGCATCACGCCTGGCCTCCCGTTCCCGCTCGGCCTCCATGGCCTTGCGCTGCGTGATGTCATGCAGGAAGGCGCTGAACGTCGTGCGTCCGCACATGTGCAGCGCTGTGGCGCAGAGTTCGACCACCAGCGCTGTGCCATCCTTGCGCTGCGCCGGCACTTCCAGGCGCTTGTTCAGGGCGACCTCGACGCCGGTCCTGAGGTAACGCGCCATGCCCTGCCTGTGTCGCTCGCGCATTCCGTTTGGAATGATCAGATTTTCGAGAGGCTGGCCGAGCGCTTCCGCGGCTGACCAGCCGAACGTGGATTCAGCCTGCTGGTTCCAGGTCATCACCCGGCCTTCCTCGTCCGTGCTCACATAGGCGTCATATGCATTCTCGATGACCATGCGCAGTTCGGCTTCCCGGCCAAGCACTTCCTCCGTTCTCTGGCGGACCGTTTCTTCCAGGTTGCGCCGCAAGGCAGCCAGGGCGAGCTCGGTCTGCTTGCGGGCATCGATGTCCTGAATGATGGAGATGAAGTACTCCAGCCGGCCGTCCTCTCCGGACTTCCTGGTCAAGTTGAGGTCGATCCATATGAACTGGCCGTCCTTGCGACGATAACGCTTTTCGATCTGATACTGGCTGATTTGTCCGGCTTGCAGTTGCCGCATCAGGTCGAGGTCTGCATGGAGCTCGTCCGGATGGGTGATGTCCTGAAAGGTCAGGCGCTGCAGTTCATCGGGCGAGTAGCCGACAATCCGGCACAGCGCCTGATTGACCGTGAGCCAGCCGCCGTCCGGCGCTACCTGCGCGATGCCGACCGAGGCGAGGTCGAACATCTCTTCGAACTGGGCGGCATTGGCCCGCAATGCGGCATCGGATCGGTCAACTTCCAGCCTGCTGCGCTCTACGGCCTCCCGCATCTGCACCTGTTTCATCGCCAGCGCGGCAAGATCGGACAGGGTATCCAGTTCTTCCTGAGTGAAGAAGCGTGGCTGGCTGTCCAGTGCGCAAAGCGTGCCGATTGCCTGCCCATTCCGGGTTCTGATCGGCACCCCGGCATAGGCCCGGATGTCGGGCGCGCCTGTCACCAAGGGGTTATCCGCAAAGCGCGCATCGGCAGTTGCATCCGGCACCACCAGCAGCTCTGTTTCAAGAATGGCATGCGCACAGAAGGCCTGTTCGCGCGGCGTATGGTCTACCTCCACGCCTACCCGCGACTTGAACCATTGGCGTTTCTCATCCACCAGGGTGATCAGCGCAATCGGCACGCCGAGGGCGCGGGCAACCAGCCGGGTGATGCGGTCGAATGCCGGTTCGGGAGCGGAATCGAGCAGGTCAGTGGAATGCAGGGCCCTGAGACGCAGGGCCTCATCGGCAGGCAAGGAAGCAGCAGGCATGGAACAACTCTGGAATCCAAAGCGCTATTCTGCCATGTAATGCACGGAGGAAATTTTTTGAGAAGGGTGAGTGTATCTTTTTTTGAGGGCAAGATACCATTTTGGCTATTTCATTGCCATCTGCCATGTTCCGCCGCCGGGCTGGGGCGGCGACCGCGAAAGCGAAAGCTCTATCGACGGTGCTGCCGTATCACAGGGCATCGCATCAGGAAGGCTGGTGACAGTGGGTGCCCGAAGAGCTGAACCGTGGCGGGAAATGGGAACTGGCGGAAGCGGTGAGATTCGAACTCACGAACGGGTTACCCCGTCGCCAGTTTTCAAGACTGGTGCCTTCAACCACTCGGCCACGCTTCCTCTGGGAAGCCGGCATTATGCCACAGCGACACTGTGCCGCAATAAAATTGATGGCGGCATGCAATGGCGCTCAAGCCACGTCACCCGCAGTTACTGCCACCGGAACTAATTGCAATTTTTGCTACCCAATCCTACCTAACATCAGGAGAGGTCATCATGAAAATGCGGAAAATCACGTTGATGGTATTGCCCATGCTGTTTGCAACCGGAGCCGCGCTGGCGCAGGCGCCGGAGAGCACGATCCGGGAGAGCACCGATCCGGCCAGGATCGCCGAGGTCGAACGGCGGGCCGAGGCGCTGCGCAGCGGACAAGCCTCGTCCGCAACGCCGACCATGCAGCAGCGCATGCACGGCAACATGGCGGACGATATGCGCGGCGAACGTGGCCATATGCATGGCGGCAAGGGCCATCATCACGGCGGCCGGGCGCATCATCGCGGCATGCATGGCGACCATCCGAGAGCCGCGCCGGGTTCCGGCGGCGCGGCAAGGTAATCCAGGAATGCGCGGCCGGCAAGCCGTCCGCGCATTCAGCCATGGGCCTAGCCTGCCGATCTGGGCTGGTCCTTCTGCTGTTCCGACTGGCGGCGGGTTTCCTCCACCTTGTCGCCCACCTGCTTGATCATTTCGTCCGTCTCCCGTTCTCCGGGGCCTTTCTCGCCGCTGCCTACATCGGCTTCAGCTGGCATGTGCGTGATCGGTTTCTGCATTGCGCTCTCCAAATGTTGATGATTCATACACGAGTTAAGATACGCATGCTGTCATATAGTTCGATGCGCATGCAGGGCACGACCGGGCGCAATGGCCGGCGCTGCGATGCAGGCGTCGGTTGCGCTCCGCTTCAATAACCTGAAACCCATAACGGCCGGTCCAGGCCTCTTCACGGAAGGATGACGATGCAAACCAATGATGACCTCGGCAAGCTGGTGCTGCGCGCCACGCTGGCCATCCTGATCCTGTTCCATGGTGTTTCCAAGCTCATTACCGGCGTCGACCCTATCATGGGCATGCTGTCCAAGGCCGGGCTGCCATCCGGGCTGGCCTTTCTGGTGTACGTGGGCGAAGTGATTGCGCCGCTGATGATCCTGTTCGGCATCTGGGCGCGGCTGGGGGCCGTGATTGTTGCGATCAACATGATCGTGGCGGTGGCGCTGGCGCATGGCGCGCAGTTCTTCACGATGGGCAAGACGGGCGGCTGGGCGCTCGAACTGCAGGGTTTCTACTTCTTCACCGCGCTGGCAGTGGCGCTGCTCGGCGCCGGCCGCTACAGCATGGGCGGTATTTCCGGACGCTGGAACTGAGCCGGCGGCATGGTCTGCCTGCCACCGGCCCGGTGGCAGGCATTCAGGGCGCGGCGTATGCGGGGGTGCCGATCAGCATGCCGACGTTGGCCCGCACTTCATTCATCTGTTCCGCCTTGGCCAGCCTGACCAATGCCAGCAGGGACTGGCGATAAAGATACTGTTCGCGCGCGGTGCGCATGCCCGCGGCTTCGATGAGAGTGCTGATTGCCTGGTCCGTGTCCCGCGAGGTATGCATGTCAAAGTCCGTGAACTGGGTGAACTGGATAAGGAGAGTGTTGGTGAGCCACTGTTGACGAAGGCCGCTGCCAGAGGTCACAGCGGGAATCTTAAGTAGATCCTTCGGGAAATGCTTGACCGAAATCAACCACACAGACCGGCTGTTGCGCGCTTTCCGCGTTTCGATGCGTGTACGCATAAAGGTGTTTTCGAACTGCTAACGAATCTGTTTTCAGGTTGGCAATGAAGCGCCGCGCGGCGGTTGCGCGGGCTGTTTTGCAGAGTTGCCGGCACAGCGCTTACCATGTCGCTTGTTAACCGATGGAGATCACATGACTGAAGCATTGACTGACCTGGTGCGGGGCATGCCCAAGGCCGAACTGCATATGCATATCGAAGGCTCGCTGGAACCCGAACTCATCTTTGAACTGGCCGAGCGCAATGGCGTGACGCTGCCCTATGCATCGGTGGACGACCTTCGGCGCGCCTATGCCTTCACCGACCTGCAGTCCTTCCTCGACATTTATTACGCCGGCGCCAGCGTGCTGCAGACCGAGCGCGATTTCTATGACATGACCTGGGCCTATCTGGAGCGGGCGCATGCCGACAACGTGCTGCACACCGAAATATTCTTCGACCCGCAAACCCATACCGAGCGCGGCATCGGCTTTCCGGTCGTCATCAGCGGCATCCACCGCGCGCTGACGGACGCAAGAAAGCAGTGGGGCATGAGCGCCTCGCTGATCCTGTGCTTCCTGCGGCACCTGTCGGAAGAGGCGGCATTCGCCACGCTGGAAGAGGCGCTGCCGCATCGCGACAAGTTCATCGGCGTCGGGCTGGATTCGTCCGAACGCGGCAATCCGCCGGAGAAGTTTGCCCGCATCTTCGCGCGCTGCCGCGAACTGGGCCTGCGACTTGTGGCCCATGCCGGCGAGGAAGGGCCGCCGGAATACATCTACACTGCGCTGGACGTGCTGCATGTCGAGCGCATCGACCATGGCGTGCGCTGCCTGGAAGACCCGGCGCTGACGGCGCGCCTGGCGCGCGAGCAGATTGCGCTGACGGTCTGCCCGCTGTCCAACGTCAAGCTGCGGGTGTTCGACAAGATCCATGACCACAACATCCTGGAACTGCTCGACGCCGGCATCGCGGCCACGGTCAATTCCGACGACCCGGCCTATTTCGGCGGCTATGTGAACGACAACTATGTCGCGCTGTTCGAGTCGCTGCCGCTGACCCGCGACCATGCCTGGCGGCTTGCGCGCAACAGCTTTGCCGCGGCCTTCCTGGATGACGATACCAAGGCGGCCTATTTGCGCGCGGTCGACGACTGGTTCGCCACCGCTTGAGATAGCGCAGCATGTCCGCATCTGGGCTTGACCAAACCGCAACCCGTTTGCCGCCGGCCGTCGCGCCGCGGCGGAATCGGGTAGGCTGTTTCCATCGTCTGAAGGAGAGCGATCATGGTTGAGACCCTGTCCGCTACCGCGCTGGCCGGCGGCCTGTCGTGGGCCAGCGGACTGCGACTGTACATGACACTGTTCATGGCAGGCGCCATGGCGCGTGCCGGCTGGCTGGAGCTGCCTTCGGCGCTGCAGGTGCTTGAATCGCCCTGGGTGCTGGGCGTGACCGGCCTGCTGCTGGTGGTGGAATTCCTGGCCGACAAGATACCCGGCGTGGATTCGGCCTGGGACGCCGTCCAGACCTTCATACGGATACCTGCCGGCGCGATCCTGAGCGTGGCGGCGCTGGGCCAGATGGACCCGGCCTGGACCACCATCGCGGCGCTGCTGGGCGGCACGCTGGCCGCCAGCGCGCATTTCACCAAGGCTGGCAGCCGCGCGCTGATCAATACCTCGCCGGAACCGTTCAGCAACTGGGCCGCCTCGTTTTCCGAGGAAGCGGTGGTGGCCACCGGCCTCTGGGCTGCCTTCTTCCATCCGTGGCTCTGGTTCGTGCTGCTGGCGCTGTTCCTGGTGCTGACCATCTGGCTCCTGCCCAAACTCTGGCGCGGCATGCGCTGGCTCTTCCGAAAGTTCAGCACCTGATGTTCCTTCAAGCCTTCCGCATGACCCGGCGCGACTGGCGCGCCGGCGAGCTCCGCTTCCTGCTCATTGCCCTGGTGGTCGCCGTGGCGGCGCTGTCTTCGGTGGGCTTCTTCGTCGACCGCATGCGCAGCGCCCTGGCGCGCGATGCCAACCAGCTGCTCGGCGCCGACCTGCTGGTCCGGTCCGACCAGCCGGTCGAGCCAGGCTGGCTTACTGAAGCCGGCAAGCACGGGCTGCGCATGGCGCAGACCACGGTGTTTCCCAGCATGGCCAGCAGCGGCAGCGGCGACGCGGCCTTTACCCAGCTGGCCTCGGTCAAGGCGGTCACGCCCGACTATCCGCTGCGCGGCAGCGTCAAGCTCAAGGACGGCAATGCCGACAGGCCGACCCGCGACACGCCGGCGCCGGGCACCGTCTGGGTGGACGAGAATCTGCTGCTGGCGCACAAGGTCCAGGTGGGCAGCCAGCTGCGCTTGGGCGAGCGCAGCTTCCGCATCGCGCAGGTGATCTCGGTCGAGCCCGACCGTGGCGCGGCCTTCATGAATTTCGCGCCGCGCGTGATGCTGGCCCAGTCCGATCTCGCCTCCACCGGCTTGATCCAGTATGGCTCGCGGGTGACCTACCGCCTGCTGCTGGCGGGCGAGCCGTTGCAGGTCAAGGCATTCCAGAAGTGGGTGGAGCAGCGTATTGCCAGCGCCGGCGTCAAGGGCGTGCATATCGAATCGCTGGAGTCGGGCCGGCCGGAAATGCGCGCCACGCTGGATCGGGCCGAACAGTTCCTGGCGCTGGTGGGGCTGCTCTCCGCGATGCTGGCCGCGGTGGCGATTGCGATGGCGGCGCGCCGCTTCATGCTGCGCCACCTGGATGCCTGCGCCATGCTGCGCTGCCTGGGGCTGACGCAGGGGCAGGTGACGCAGATGTACCTGATCGAATTCCTGCTGGTCGGGCTGGCTGGCAGCGCGCTGGGCGTCCTGGTGGGCTTTGGCGCGCATTTCGCGCTGCTGGCCTGGCTCGGCAGCCTGGTGGCCGCCGACCTGCCGGCGCCGGGCCTGCTGCCGGCCGTGCAGGGCCTGGCGACCGGCATGCTGCTGCTGCTCGGTTTCGCGCTGGCGCCCTTGCTGCAGCTGCGCAACGTGCCGCATAACCGGGTGATCCGGCGTGAACAGGCGCCGCCGCAGCCGATGACGCTGGCCACCTATGGGCTGGGCCTGGTGAGTTTCGTGGCGCTCTTGCTGTGGCAGTCGGGCGACCTGAAGCTGGGCGCGCTGACGGCCGGCGGCTTCCTCGGCGGCTTCGCACTGTTCGCGCTGGTCGGCTGGCTGGCCCTGAAGTCGCTGCGGCTGCTGCGCACTGCCTTCGACCATCCCGGCTGGCGCTTCGCGGTGACGGCGCTGCAGCGCCGTCCGGGCGCCACCGTGGTCCAGGTGGTGGCGCTGTCGCTCGGGCTGATGGCGCTGCTGCTGCTGACCGTCGTGCGCGGCGACCTGGTGCAGGCCTGGCAGCAGGCGACGCCGCCGGACGCGCCCAACCAGTTCGCGCTGAACATCCTGCCCGAACAGCGCGAGCCGCTGGCCAGGCTGCTGTCTGCCAACGGCGTCGAGCAGCCGCTGCTGTATCCGATGATCCGCGGCCGGCTGGTGCAGATCAACGACTCGCCAGTGACGGGCGAAACATTCATCGAAGACCGCGCCAAGCGCCTGGTCGACCGGGAATTCAACTTGTCCACCATGACCGAGATGCCGCCGCAGAACCAGGTGGTAGCCGGCAAGTGGTTGGACGACCGCAAGCCGGAGGCATCGGTGGAGCAGGGCCTGGCCAAGACCCTGAACCTGAAGCTGGGCGACCGGCTTCGCTTCGACATCGGCGGCCAGGTGGTGGAAGCGCCGGTCACCAGCCTGCGCAAGCTGGAATGGGGTTCAATGCGGGTCAATTTCTTCGTGATCCTGAATCCTTCCCTGATGAACGGCATGCCGCAGACCTATATCACCGCCTTCCGGCTGCCGCCGGAAAAGGCCGGCCTGGTCAACCAGATCGTGCGCGACTTTCCCAACCTGACCGTGGTCGACATCGGCAGCGTGGTGCGCCAGATCCAGGGCGTGATCGACCAGGTGGTGCGGGCGGTGGAATTCCTGTTCCTGTTCACGCTGGCCTCGGGCGTGCTGGTGCTGTATGCGGCGCTGGTCGGCTCGCAGGACGAGCGCATCCGCGAAGCCGGCCTGCTGCGCGCGCTGGGCGCCACCCGGCGCCAGCTGTCGAGCGCGCAGTGGATCGAATTCGCGCTGGTGGGTGGCCTGGCCGGCCTTTTGGCCGCCACCGGCGCCGCGGCCACCGGCTGGGTGCTGGCCGAGCAGGTGTTCAAGTTCGAATGGCGCGTAAGCATCATGGTCTGGCTGGCCGGCATCGCCGTCGGCGCCGCCTGCGCCTTCATCGGCGGCTGGGTGGGGCTGCGGGACGTGCTGCGCCATCCGCCGATGCGCACCCTGCGCGAGGCCTGACGGCGGCGGCCGTGCGTTATCATTGGCGCCCATGACGACTCCCGAAGACCAAGACAATTCCCCGACCCTGTTCGAGATCATCGGCGGCGAGGCCCGCCTGCGCGAACTGGTCGACCGTTTCTATGACCTGATGGACCTGGAACCCAGGTTCGCCGACCTGCGCGCGATGCATCCGCCCTCGCTGGATGGCTCGCGCGACAAGCTGTTCTGGTTCCTGTGCGGCTGGAGCGGCGGCCCGAACCACTTCATCGAGCGTTTCGGCCACCCGCGCCTGCGGGCACGCCATCTGCCGTTCTCGATTGCATCGAAGGAGCGTGACGACTGGCTGCGCTGCATGGCGCAGGCCATGCACGAGCTCGACATGCCGCAGGCGCTGCAGGAACGGCTGATGCATTCCTTCTTCCAGACCGCCGACTGGATGCGCAACCGCCACGGCTGAACCCATGTCCAATATTGAATTTTTCCTGCTGCTCGGCCTCGGGCTGGTGATGATTGCCCTGCAGGCCATGCTGCTGATGCGGCGCGGCGCCCAGGCCGGCGCCGATGCCGGCACCGATGAACTGCTCGATGTGCTGGAAAAGACCAGCGAGCGTACCGAGCGCGAACTGCGCAGCCAGGTGCAGGCCAGCGCCCAGGGCACGCGCCAGGAACTGTCCGGCCTGCTGGCCGAATTCCAGCGCAGCATCGGCGCCCAGGTGACCGGCATGGCCTCGCTGCAGACCGGCCAGATCGATGCCTTTGCGCAGCAGCTGGCCAAGCTGACCGAAGCCAATGCGCAGCAACTCGAAGCGATGCGCAATGCGATCTCGCTGCAGGCCAAGGCCGGCCGCGAGGAGCAGGCCGGCGCGCTGAAGCGCTTCGGCGACACCCTGAACCAGACCCTGGCCACGCTGACCGAGTCCAACGCCCAGCGAATGGCCGAGATCCGCGGCACGCTGGAAGCCAAGATCCGCGACCTGCAGAGCGACAACGGCGCCCGGCTCGAAGAGATGCGCCGCACAGTCGATGAAAAGCTGCATGCGACGCTGGAGCACCGGCTGGGCGAGTCGTTCAAGCTGGTGTCGGACCGGCTCGACAAGGTGCACCAGGGCCTGGGCGAGATGCAGCAGCTGGCCATCGGCGTGGGCGACCTGAAGCGGGTGCTGACCAATGTGAAGACACGCGGTACCTGGGGCGAGGTGCAGCTGGGCATGCTGCTGGAGCAGATGCTCACGGCCGACCAGTACGCAAAGAATGTCGAGACCGTGCCCGGCAGCGGCGAGCGGGTCGAGTTCGCGATCCGGCTGCCGGGCGCCAGCGACGGCGGGGCGCCGGTCTGGATGCCGATCGACGCCAAGTTTCCGAAGGAGCAGTACGAGCGCATGGTCGACGCCGCCGACCGCGCCGATGCCGATGCGGTGGCGCTGGCGGTGCGCGACCTGGAGCGGGTGCTGCGCGGCGAGGCCCGCACCATCTGCGAGAAATACATTTCGCCGCCGCTGACTACCGACTTCGGCATCCTGTTCCTGCCGACCGAGGGCCTGTACGCCGAAGTGATGCGCCGGCCCGGCCTGGCCGATGAAATCCAGCGCACCTGCCGCATCACCATCGCCGGCCCGTCCACGCTGTGCGCGCTGCTTAACAGCCTGCAGATGGGCTTCCGCTCGCTGGCGCTGGAAAAGCGCTCGTCCGAGGTATGGCAGGTGCTGGGCGCGGTCAAGACCGAGTTCGGCAAGTTCGGCGACGTGCTGGCCACTACCAAGCTGACGCTGGAACGGGCGGCGCGCAACATCGAGCAGGCCGAAGTGCGCAGCCGGCAAATGTCGCGCAAGCTCAAGTCGGTGGAAGCGCTGCCAGGCGACGCGGCGCAGGCGCTGCTGGGCGCGGCGGCGCTGGAATTCGGGGAAGAGAAGGAAGGCACGAACGACCCTTGAGGCCAGGGCCGTTGCGCGATTGCTCGGAAAGCTGGTTCTGGCTGGTTGCCGGAGCGGCAGATAGGGCTGTCGTACAAGGCTTGAACGGGTGAAGGGAGAAGTGCATGACGCTGGGGACAATTATCTTCGGTTAAACACCGAGCTCGATGCCGAACGTCGTGCCAGTGAGACAGAGTGGCAGGCTGGATGGCTTTGGTCCGCGATTGGCGGCAGGCCGCAAGAGCTGTAAATAATGATCCCGTTTTGCAGCATGTGACAGTCACATCGTTGATCTGCACCAAGGTTTGTTAATTGGTTTCGGCTTTTTCCGATAAGCGAAAAGGTGAGAAGAAACAAGGTTGTATATCCCGTTACCCAGACCGCCCGCACCTATAGAGATGCCAGGTTCCCGGACGAAGGCGCAACCCGCGGCGGTTGCCTTTTCTTTTCCGCCACTTCCTGCTTGAAGATGGACACCATTTCCTCCCTACCTTTGCATACGGAAAATAATTGCCGTGTATCGACCGAGTCTGCCAGCCAGGCACAAGGCAGCCCCTTGCTGCGCTCTCGGCCAAGCAAGCCTGTACCAGCAATTTCCCTAACGGCGCTTGCGCCAGAGCGAGCATCCAGCGCGCCCTGCACGCCGGCCAAGCGTTCATATGATGCTGCGCTCGGTAATCCCGCGCCACATGGCGGCTCGCCTGAGACGGCCAGCGCGGCGTACCAGATGCGGGGCGGACAACCTTTGCCTAAGCGGATACATGCCGACGATGACATGCCGACCGCCATAAACGCTCCACGAAGCGAAGGCGAGACGCCTGTTTCCTGCACATTTTCCACCTTGCCCGTACCGTGCCCAGGCTTGCTGCAGGCACCCCAGGTATCATCGGGCGCCAAGGTCTCGGCTGCCGGTTTATCCATGCTGGATATAGCCGAACGCGGCCTTGATGCGGATGACCAGATGGCAAACATGCATATCCGGCTATTTCTGAATTCCACACTCAAGTCGGGTGCGACGTTCCTTAATTTCGTGGAGTGCTTGAAGATACTGACCACGCATACGACGCTTCGTAAGCCGTCACCTGGATTCTGGTCTTCAAGCAGGATTTTTTGCGAAGGCCTATCCCGCATCGCGGCAGCATGTAAAACCATAGATGGGTCCGGGCGAGTCCAAGCCGACCGCGCCACGATGCGCCGCCAGATGAAAAATGCATTGTTTGGAGAGGGCACGTCCATTCAATTCATCGACTTGGCCATCTCCGTATGGCAAAGCAACAGGAAAGCGCGTTTGGCCGACCCCATATTGGCGACTTCCTACGCTTCCCTCAAAGAATTAGGGGTTTTCAGGGAGCTTAAAAAGATCAGTCGTGCAGGTGTTGTGGAGAGCAGCTTGTCATACCAGGAGCGCCTTGATGCCATGCGCAGGACATTGGCCGCCGAGACTGAGGCAAATCGAAGCGGCAGCTCTCCCAGGCAGCATGCATTGAAAGCAAGCCCGGCCATGGAGCCAACACTGCAGCCCCTGCCCGATTTCAATACGCCGTCTTGCCAGTCATATGATCAGGAAGCAGGTGAACATGTGGAACAAGCCCTTGTCGCCCCCGGAGCGGTAGCACCCGCAGCGGCTGGCATGGCTGCCGCCATTCCCGCGACGACCGTGTCCCAATTGTTGCCCACCAGTGCGACTTCCTTCACCTTCTTTCCCGCGCTGGAGCAAGTCGCGCCGGCTACTACGCGGCCGGTATATCTCATCAACAGTGTTTCCGTCCAGCCTGCACCGGAAGCAAGCCCTGCCATCGGCTGGTCATCATGGGCCTTGCTGGGCCTGGACAGGCCTTCCTGCGACAACCTTCCAGCCCTGGAGCAAGCCATTCGAGACACCAAGTGGCCGGCACCTCAAATGGATAGTGTTGCCTCCTCGCTTCTTGCACCGGAAGCTGCCGCAGACATGTGGTGGGCAGAACAGTCTTTGCTTGATCTGGATTTCCTATAATGCCAGCCGAGTTGCTGATGTTTCTGCAACGATGGCTGGCTGTAGCGGCTCTCACGCCGAGTCCCACGCGCTTTATTGCATAATCTGCAAAACCTCACGGAGACTCCGCCATGTCACAGCTCCCCACCCAGGCAGCCAGCCTGGACCAGCAAGCCGCCAGCGCGCGCCGCGCCCATCGCAACAAGATCGTCTCGGCCGCCGAAGCGGTGCGTCTGATCCACGATGGCGACACCGTGGCCACCGGCGGCTTCGTCGGCATCGGCTTCCCGGAAAATATCGCGGTGGCGCTGGAGCAGCGCTTCCTGGGCGTGGTGCCGGGCCAGGAAGGCGCCGGCCAGCCGCGCGGCCTGACGCTGATCTACGCGGCCGGGCAGGGCGATGGCCGCGAGCGCGGCCTGAACCATCTGGGCCATGAAGGGCTGGTCAGGCGCGTCATCGGCGGCCACTGGGGCCTGGTGCCCCGGCTGCAGAAGCTGGCGATGGAAAACCGGGTGGAAGCCTACAACCTGCCGCAGGGCATCATCAGCCATCTGTTTCGCGACATCGCTGCCGGCAAGCCGGGCGTGATCAGCGCGGTGGGCCTGGGCACCTTCGTCGACCCGCGCCACGGCGGCGGCAAGGTCAATGCCGCCACCACCGAAGACCTGGTCGAGCTGATGACCATAGGCGGCCGCGAATACCTGTTCTACAAGGCCATGCCGATCAACGTCGGCATCATCCGCGGCACCACTGCCGACGCCAACGGCAACATCACGATGGAGCGCGAGGCGCTGACGCTGGAAGCGCTGGCCATTGCGATGGCGGCGCACAATTCCGGCGGCATCGTGATCGCCCAGGTCGAGCGCATCGCCGAAAGCGGCAGCCTCAATCCGCGCCAGGTCAGGGTGCCTGGCGTGCTGGTCGATTGCGTGGTGCTGGCGGAAAAACCGGAATACCACATGCAGACCTTCGCCGAGCCCTACAGCCCGGCCTTTGCCGGCGAACTGCGGGTGCCGGTGTCGACCCTGCCGGCGATGGCCTTCAACGAGCGCAAGATCATTGCCCGGCGCGCCGTGATGGAGTTGAAGCCCAACAGCGTGGTCAACCTGGGCATCGGCATGCCGGAAGGCGTGGCCAGCGTGGCGGCGGAAGAGAAGATACTCGACCTGGTGACCCTGACCGCCGAGCCTGGCGTGATCGGCGGCATCCCGGCCGGCGGCCTGAACTTCGGCGCCGCCACCAATCCCGACGCCATCATCGACCAGCCTTCCCAGTTCGACTTCTATGACGGCGGCGGCCTGGATGTCGCTTTCCTCGGCCTGGCGCAGGCCGATCGCCACGGCAACCTCAACGTCAGCAAGTTCGGCCCGCGCCTGGCCGGCGCCGGCGGCTTCATCAACATCAGCCAGAACGCGAAGAAGGTGGTGTTCGTGGGCACCTTCACTGCCGGCGACCTTCAGGTGGAAATCCAGAATGGCGCGCTGCGGGTGGTGCGGGAGGGCACGGCCTGCAAGTTCGTCGAGGAAGTGGAGCACCGCACCTTCAGCGGCGCGCATGCGGTGGAGCGCGGCCAGCCGGTGCTCTACATCACCGAGCGCTGCGTGTTCCAGCTGACGGCTGACGGCCTGGAAGTGATCGAGATCGCGCCCGGCATCGACCTGGAGCGCGACGTGATCGGGCAGATGCGCTTTCGTCCTGCCGTCAGCGCCAATCTCAAGATCATGGATGCGCGCATCTTCCGGCCGGCCGCCATGGGCCTGCGCGACGACATCCTGTTTCTGCCGCTGCCGCAGCGGCTGCGCTTCGACGCCCAGCGCGACATCTTCTTCATCAATTTCGAGGGCGTGGAGATCCGCACCATGGCCGACATCGATGAAATCCGCATCAGCGTCGCGCAGTGCCTGGCGCCGCTGAAACGCAAGGTGCCGGCCATCGTCAATTACGACAACTTCGCCATCGCGCCGGAGCTGATGGACGACTATATCGCCATGGTGCGCGACCTGACCGAGCGCTTCTACAGCCGGGTCACCCGCTACACCACCAGCACCTTCATGCGCAGCTACTTCGGCCAGGCGCTGCGCGCCCATGACGCCGAGCCGGCGCTGTATGCCACGCCCGAGGAGGCGCTGTCGCAGCTGATGGGGCCGGCAGGACCGGCGGGCTGAACGAGCGCACTGGCACTCTCGCGCAGCCGCTTCGCCACCGCTGCGCGGGACTGCAGCGACCGCATGTCGGCGGCCTGCGGCAGTTCCGGCATGGAGAAGATCGAAAGCGTTTCCACGATGCCGGGCGGGGCCTGCATCCGGACGCCGGCAATGCATTCCTCGAACAGCTGGCGTATTGGGCACCCTGGGCAGCGGCAAGCGCTAATCACCAGGCATGCCTGTCAAGCCGGATGCAAGGATATGGGAAAGAAACGGCAGGGCGCCTCGGCGGCCTGGCGGAATGCCCCTGCGGGGTATTCCGCCCTACGACTACTGACACGGCGCGCTCAACGGGTTTGAGCGGCAACGGCCAAGGCCACTTCAAGAGCAACTGCAACCGCAGCCACTTCGTAGGGCGCAATACCCCGAAGAAAAAACAATGCCCGCCCTGTTGCAAGGGCGGGCACTGCATGACGACGGAAGAAAGGGCGGAGCGCTTCAGCAGCCAATCACCCGGCATTCACTGGACAGGCCCAGCAGGTGCTGGACCTGGCTGGCCAGGTTGCCGAACAGCTTGTTGGCCATGCCGGTCTGCGCCGCTTCGCCCATCAGGATGCGGTCGCAGCGGATTTCGCGGGCAAAGGCAGCGATGGTTTCTGCGCTGCGCCCGGTTTCCATATGGCTGAGAAAGGGCACGTTCGCCGCGCTGAAGGCAGCGCGGGCCGGCGCCAGGTCTTCCCTGGCGGCCTGCGCATGCAGCTCCTGCATCTCGCCCGGCGCAAAGCAGTCCGACACATGGCGCGACACCGGCAGCTGCACGCTCAGCAAATGGATCTGCACGCCGTCTTCCTTGCGGTAGATCGCGATGGCTTCCTCCACCGCATGCCGCATCTGCTCCGGGCTGGTATGCACGGTGACAGGAACGAGCACTTTTTTCATGGCATGGCCTGCCGCTCAGCTGGCGTGTTCCACGCGGGCGCCGGCATTGCGGCTCTGCATCCACTTGCCGACCGCGACCACCAGCATCGCGCACAGCACCGGCGGGATCAGGTGCAGGTTGTGGTGGCTTTCCGCCCAGGTATGGATGCTGGGGTCGGAGAAGGCCATCTCGCCGGCGACCCAGCCCAACAGGGCGGCGCCGAAGGTGATGATGATCGGGAAGCGGGTCATGACCTTCAGGATCAGCGTGCTGCCATAGATGATCAGCGGGATGCTCACGGCCAGGCCGACGACCAGCAGCACGATGTTGCCCTTGGCGGCAGCGGCCACGCCGATCACGTTGTCCAGGCTCATCACCAGGTCGGCGACGATGATGGTCTTGATGGCGGCGGCCAGGTTGGAATGGCCTTCCAGGTCCTCGTCGCCATCTTCGCCCTTGAGCAGGCCGATGCCGATCCACAGCAGCAGGGCCGCGCCGGCCAGCTTCAGGTAGGGCAGGGACAGCAGATAGACCGCGAAGAAAGTCAGCACGATACGCAGCACGATGGCGCCGACGCTGCCGGCCAGGATGGCCATTTTCTGTTGCTGAGGAGGCAGGGACCGCGAGGCCAGCGCAATGACGACGGCATTGTCGCCGGAAAGCACGATGTTGATCAGAATGATCTGGGATAGGGCAAGCCAGAATTCTGGCGAAGTCAGCATGGTCACGCGGGTCTCCTTGGATTGGACATGGGAAACCGGAATGTGATTTCCCTTGCCCGCAAGGATAGAGAAGGAGTCTTTCGCCTTCCTGTCTGCCGCCTTACGCCAGCCTTTCAGTTTCCTTACGCCAGCCTTACGGCCTGGGTGCGGCAGGCGCTGCGCCATGTCCGGCCAGCGCAGTGTCGGTGTCCAGCGCCGCCTGTTCCGGGGCCGGAAAGAACACGGTGAAGGTATTGCCGACGCCGTCCAGGTCTTCCTCCAGCGTGATCGACGCCTTGTGCAGGGCCGCGATCTCGCTGACGATGGCCAGCCCCAGGCCGCTGCCATCCATGTTGGTGCCGAGCAGCCGATGAAAGCGCTGGAAGATGCGTTCCCGTTCCTCCACCGGAATGCGCGGCCCATCGTCGCTGATGGACAGCATGCGCCGCTCGCCCGCCACCACCCGGACCGTCACGCGTCCCGCATCCTGGCTGTAGCGCACCGCGTTGTCGATCAGGTTGTTGATCAGCTCGCGCAGCCGGTGCGCGTCGCCATCGATGAAGACCGGCGTCTCGGGGCCTTCGAAGCCGAGGTCCACATTGCGCCGCAGCGCTTCCGGCACCCATTCCATCGTCACTTCCAGCGCCAGCGCATTCAGGTCCAGCGCATGCAGCTCGATGCGTTCCACCGCGCCCGGCTCATTGCGCGCCAGCGACAGCAGCTGGCCGACCAGGCGCGACAGCCGGTCGGCGCTGAGGTAGAGCTGCGCCACCGAATGCCGCAGCCTGGCCTTGTCGTTCTCGCGCAGCGCCAGCTCGATCTGGGCCTTGATGCCGGCCACTGGCGTGCGCAACTGGTGCGCCGCATCGGCGATGAAGCGGTTCTGGAAGTCCAGCGTCTTGCCCAGCCGCAGCAGCAGGTCGTTGACTTCCTCCACCAGCGGCATCACCTCGCCCGGCACGCCCACCGCCTCGATCGGGCTCAGGTCCAGGTGGGAACGGTCGGACACGGCGCGCTTGAGCCGCTCCAGCGGCAGGAGGCCGCGCCGCACGCCGTAATAGACCGCGACGCCGGCGCACAGGATCAGCAGGATCTGCGGCAGGAACACGCTGGCGAGGATGTCGCGCGCCAGCCGGTTGCGCTTGTTCAGGGTTTCGGCCACCTGCACCAGCACTACGGTCGGCGCTTGCGCCTCGTTGACCGTCATCAGCGCGGCCACTACCCGCACCGGCTCGCCATGCAGCAGATCGTCATAGAACAGCGGCTTGCCCGTCACCACGCGGGCCGTGGGCGCCAGCTCGGGGTCGCCGCCGACCAGCTGGCCGTCGCTGGACGAGACCCGGTAATAGATGCGGTCGTCCTGGTCCACCCGCAGGATGCGCTCCGTCATCGGCGCGATCTCCAGGCTGGGTTGGGCCGGGCCGGGACGCACATGCAGGAACACTTCGCGCGCCATCTCTTCCAGCGAGCGGTCATGCGCCCGGTTGGAAAAGCCCAGCGAGGTGGAGTAGGTGACCAGGGTATCGAGCAGCAGCAGGCCCAGGAGCGGACCCAGCAGCCATGCCAGCAGCTGGCGCCGCAGCGTTGCCTTGCCCTTATTCAGCGGCATCGTCGCGTTCCATCAGGTAGCCCATGCCGCGTATGGTGCGTATCGTGCAGCCGTAGGGTTCGAGCTTCTTGCGCACCCGGTAGACATAGACTTCCATCGCATTCGGCCCGACTTCATCGCCCCAGCCATACAGGTGATTGACCATGTGCTCCTTGCTGACCACGCGGCCCTCGCGCATCAGCAGCAATTCGAACAGCGCCAACTCGCGCGCCGACAGCTCGATCGGCTGGTCGTCGTAATACAGCCGCCGCCCGGAAGTGTCCAGCCGCAGCCGGCCATGATGCAGGTCGGGCGCCGAGCTGCCATGGCCGCGCCGCAGCAGCGCGCGCACCCGCGCTTCCAGCTCGGGCAGGTCGAAGGGCTTGGTGAGGTAATCGTCGGCGCCCAGGTCGAGGCCGCGCACCCGGTCGGCCAGCGCATCGAGCGCGGTCAGCAGCAGCACCGGCACGCGCGACTTGCGCGCGCGCAGCCGGCGCAGGATCTCGAATCCGCTCATGCCAGGCAGGCCGACATCCAGCACCACCAGGTCATAGGTATGGATGGACAGGGCCTTGTCGGCCTGGTCGCCGTTGCTGGCCAGGTCGACTGCATAAGCCGACTGCACCAGGGCGCGGTACAGGGCGTCGGACAGGATTTCATCGTCCTCGACGAGAAGAATTCGCATGATGTGACTGAAGGTAGGGTGAAGTCGCGTGGGCCGATTCTAACGGAGGATAACGCCCGCACAGCCCGCATCGATGCATTTGCCGGGGAAGCAGCGTTCGACAGGCTCGGCAGAACAGCTTTGCCGCCGGGAAAAGGCGCAGCCATTGTCGTCGAGCATGCGCTTAAGTTTTGCTCGGCCGTACCATGGAAGACCTGCAGATCAAGGAGAAAAACAATGTGGTGGACTGAAAGCTGGCTTGCCGTTCAGCAGGAATTTTCCGATCTGGGCGACGCATCCGATGTCACGCGGGTCTGCCTGCGCCTGCTGGTGGCGCTGGCGCTGGGCGCCTTGCTGGGTTACGAGCGGGAATCGGTTGGCGCCGCTGCCGGCCTGCGCACCCATATGCTGGTATCGCTCGGTTCGGCGTTGTTCGTGCTGGTGCCTTCCCAGGCTGGCATGGCGTTGGAAGACATGTCGCGCGTGCTCCAGGGCGTGGCTTCGGGCATCGGCTTTCTCGGCGCCGGCGCCATCATCAAGCTGCGCGAGGAAAGCCATATCAAGGGCTTAACCACCGCCGCCGGCATCTGGCTGACATCGGCGGTCGGCGTGGCGGCCGGGCTCGGGCTGGAGGCAACCGCGGTGCTCAGCGCCGTGTTCGGATGGGTGGTGCTGTCGCTGCTCAGGCTGACCAAGGCGAAATAGGCGGCGGATGGGATTAATGCCATCCGGCATTGTCGCCATGAAACAATGCCGGGCTCCGCGGCTTTTTTACGGCTTGATTGTCCATGAGTCTGTTTCACGCAAGGCCTTGTTTTTCTGTCATGAGATGATCGCCAATTAAGTTAAAGCCGTTTCATGATGCTTCAGAAATGCAAGACCCTGCCGGAAACGGGCGCAGGAATACGCAGTACCCGGCACCTGGCGCTTGCGGGCACTTTCCTGGCACTACTCACCGTCGTCCTCATTCCGTTTGCCCTGGTGTCGCCGCTGCCCCTGAGCGACTATCCGAACCATGTGGCCCGCATGCAGATCATTGCGCACCTGTCGGACTCGGCGGCGCTTGCCAGGCACTATCTGGTGCATTGGGAATTCATACCGAATCTGGCGATGGATCTCCTGGTGCCGATGCTGATGCCACCCCTGTCCGCCGAGCAGGCCAGTCTGGTATTTGCTGCGCTTGCCATGTTCCTGATGGCAAGCGGCGCCATCGTGCTGCACCGCACGCTGTATGGCCGCTGGTCACTGCTGCCGTTCGCTGCCTTCCTGTTTCTTTACAACAGGCATTTCCTCTGGGGCTTCCTGAACTATCTGTTTTCGGTAGGGCTTGCGCTGTGGATGCTGGCCGCGCACATTCACCTGCGCCCTCGCAGCGACGCGCTGCGCATCGTGCTGTTTTCCATCCTGTCGACCGCCTTGCTGATTTCCCACCTGCATGCGTTTGCCAGCTATGCCATCCTGATCGGCGGCTACGAAGTGTCCGTCGCATGGCGCCAGCGGGAAAACGGGCCCTGGCGCTCCCTGCTGGTGGCTGGCGCGCAATTCGTGCTTCCTGCCGCGCTGTTTCTTGGGCTGTCCAGCACCACCGATCGGGCAGGGGAAATCAAGTGGTCTGCGCCGGTCGACAAGCTGTACGGCTTGCTGGATATGGTCAACAACTACAGCCTGCCGCTCGATGTCGCCACCTTCCTGATCCTGGCGGCCCTGGTGGGCGCCGGCATCCTTACCCGCCGGCTGTCGGTTCACCGCGACCTGCGGCTGCCGCTGGCCCTGCTGTTCATCATTTATCTGTGCCTGCCGCGGCTGATGTTTGCTTCCTTCGGCGCCGACCGGCGGCTGCTGGTAATGGTGGCGCTGGCCACGGTGGCCGCCCTGCACGTGCGCATCGAGACGGCCCGGGTGCGCGGCATGCTGGCCGCCGGCCTGGCAGTCCTGTTTCTGGGGCGCATGACGGTCATTGGCGTGAACTGGATCCATGCCGACAAGGTCTATCAGCCGATATTGTCCAGCATCGAACAATTGCCGCATGGCGCGCGAGTGGCAGTGATCTGCGGCGGCGACAGCTTCCCCTATCTTGCCAATCCGCCGCTGGACCATGTGCCCAACATGGCAGTGGTAACGAAGGAAGCCTATCTCAATACCCTGTTCGCCGAGCCGGGGAAGCAGGTGCTGCAGGTGGTCTATGGCTCGAAGGCGCCGTTTTCAGTCGATCCTTCGCAGACATTCCGCATGCCGCCGGAAGAGAAGGGCAAGGCCGATCCGTTTCCTGACCTCCCGCTGGAACGGTTCGATTTTGTGATGCTGATCAATCCGGATTATTTCAGCCACGACTATCCGGCCCGCTTTGCGCCGATCTATGAGAAAGAGAATGTGATGCTCTTCAAGATACGCCCGCAGAAAGGTTCCTGATGAACACAACACCCCAGTCCGGCAACATTTCCCTGCGCAGCCTGGCGAGCTTTCTCGTGGTGGGCGGCTTCGCCACCGGCCTGCAGTACGCCATCATGGCCCTGCTGATGGGGCTGGCCGGCATGCCTGCCCTGACGGCTTCCAACGTCGGATTCGCCATCAGCGCCGTGGCCAACTATCTGCTCAATGCACGGCTGACCTTCCGCAGCGAGCGCTCGCACGCCGCGACCCTGCCGCGCTTTGCCATTACCGCCGCGCTCGGGCTGGGCATCAACTCCCTGTTATTGAGCCTGCTGATCGCCGCCGGCCTGCATCCCGCGCCGGCCCAGATTCTGACCACCGCAGGCGTCTTGATCTGGAATTACACATTGAACGCATTATGGACATTCAAAAAGCCACAGACCTAGCCCATCCGCCGGTATTGAGCCTGGTGCTTCCCTGCTACAACGAGCAGGAAGTCCTGCCGGAAACCACCGCCCGCCTGCAGGCCATGCTGGCCCGGCTGCAGGCCAACGGCGAGATCGCCGAGGGCAGCGCAATCTACTACGTCGACGACGGCAGCCGCGACCGGACCTGGGAAATGATCCATGACTACGCCGAGCGCCATGCCGACGTCTGCGGCATCAAGCTCAGCCGCAACCGCGGTCACCAGAACGCGCTGCTGTGCGGCCTGCTGACGGCGCCGGGGGACATCCTGATCAGCCTGGATGCCGACCTGCAGGACGATCTGGAAGCCATTCCGCAAATGATCCAGCGCTACCGCGAAGGCAGCGAGATCGTGTTTGGCGTGCGCCGCAAGCGCACCAAGGACACCTTCTTCAAGCGCTTCAGCGCCGAGAGCTACTACAAGTTCCTGGCCATGATGGGCGTGCAGATCGTCTACAACCATGCGGACTACCGGCTGATGAGCCGGCGCGCGGTGGAAAGCCTGCGCGGCTACGACGAAACCCACCTGTTCCTGCGCGGCCTGGTGCCGCAGCTGGGCTACAAGGGCGCGATCGTCGAATTCGACCGGGCCGAGCGCTTTGCCGGCGAATCGAAATACCCGCTGACCAAGATGCTGTCGCTGGCATGGCAGGGCGTGACCTCGTTTTCCGCCTATCCGCTGCGGCTCATCACCGGCATCGGCATGATCATTTCCGTGATCAGCCTGGTCATGGCCGCATGGGCCGTGGTCACCAAGCTGTTTACCGACAGTGCCCTGCCGGGCTGGGCATCGACCGTAATCCCGATGTATTTCCTGGGCGGCGTGCAGCTGCTGAGCCTGGGCATCATCGGCGAGTACGTGGCGAAGATCTTCGAGTCCTCCAAGAAACGCCCGCGCTTCCATGTTGAAAGCCTGTGCGGCGAACGCTTTACCGACGCGACGCCCCGATGAGCCAGGCGAGGGTGGCAGGGCTGGGCCATGCGCCAGCCATCGTCGCACTGGCGGCGATGACGCTGGCGCTTTTCATGACCACGCCCACCGGCGGCGATTTCTGGTGGTATGACGCATCCCGCCACGCGATGAATGGCATATTCCTGCGCGACTTCCTGATGGAAGGCGGCCTGCTGCATCCATTGCGCTTCGCCAGGGAGTACTACCAGCAATATCCGGCGATCAATATTGGCTTCTATCCGCCGTTCATGTATATCGCCTCGGTGCCTTTCCTGGCCGTGTTCGGCGCCAGCCATGCTGTTTCGCAGTCCGTCGTGGCGCTGCATGCCATGCTTGCCGGCGTGATGATCTACCTGATCTGCCAGCGCATGATGGACAGGTGGAGCGCACTGCTGGTGGCGCTGGCCATCCTGGCCTTGCCGGACATGGCCTTGTGGGCGCGGCAGGTGCAGCTCGATGTGCCGGCGCTGGCGCTGCTGCTCTGCACCGCGTGGGCGCTGATTCATTACCTGCACACCGGCAGCGGCCGCTGGCTTCTGGTCACTGCGGCCTTCATGGGCCTGGCCATGCTGACCCGGGTGCAAACCGGCTATGCGGTGCCGGTGGTTGGCCTGTTCGCACTGTTCCATCGCACGCCCCAGCGTCCGCCGCTGCGGACATGGCTAGCTGCCGCACTGCTTTTCCTCGTGCTTGCGCTGCCATCGGTCGGCAGCGTCTTCTACTTCAGCAAGGTGACCGGCAACCTGGCCGGCGCGATGCCGGACATGCCGGCCCTGTGGTCATGGAACAACTGGACCTGGTATGCCCGGGCGCTGCCGCAGCAGATCGGCTGGCCCGCCACCTGGTTCATCATCGCCGGACTGCTGGCCACCGTGGCCACGCTGCGCTCGGGCATGCCGCCAGCGGCACGGGTCTTCGCCGCATTCGCCCTGTCGTCATGGCTCTTCTTCACCATCGTGTCGAACAAGGAGGCGCGCTTCAACCTGCCCAGCATCCCGTTTACCTTCATGCTTGCCGCTTACGGCATGGTGCGCGTGCAGGCCTTGCTGGGACGCCTGCTGTTGCTGGCCTTGGCGGGCTGGGCGGTGTATCAGGCGATGCTGTTCCAGGTGCCGGTGGCGCAGGGATACCGCGAGGCAGCCGGCCTGGCCCAGGCCCATACGCCGCCTGGCGAGAACGTGCTGATCTCGGCGCATCGCGACGGCAGCGTCATCTTCAACATGCGCGCCGACGGCAAGCGCCGAGATATCGGCACGCGCCGTGCGGACAAGCTGTTCGTCGAGATCAACATCATGCGCCAGCTTGGCATACGCGACCGCGAACTGAGCCAGGACGCGATCCTGAAGATCCTCAACGACCAGAAGATTGCAGTGGTAGTGGCGCAGACAGGCTATCTCGCTGACCAGCCCAGCATGCAGCAGTTCCAGCGCCTGCTGGACAATGGCGGCATGTTTTCCATCGTCGGGCGCGTGCCCTTGCGCGGGGATGTGCGCAAGGATGAACGGGAGCTGGTGGTGTATGCGAGGAAGTGAAGGGTAGGGATGGCGGCGCAGTGCGCCGCATCCTGTCCCTTCCTTGTCATTTCACTGCGACCTTCAGCCTTGCGGTCGGGATGCCGAACAGGCGGCAGAAGTTGACGGAGCCGTACAGCCGTCCAGGCTGAAGGCCTCATGCGCCTTGCCCACCGCCAGCTGCTCGGGCAGCACGATCACGCCGATGTTGCCGAGGATGGCCCTGGCATGCACCAGGCCGCGCAGTGCGCCATAGCTGCCGGGCGATGCGCTCATCAGCACCGCCATCTTGTTGCGGTAAGGCGCCAGGCCATCCTGGCCATCGACGGCGCGGGAAGTCCAGTCGATCAAGTTCTTCAGCAGGGCCGGGAGGGAACCGTTTTATTCGGGGCTGCCAATCAGGAAGCCCTGGTGCTCCAGCATCAGTTGCCGCTGTTCACGCGCCTTCGGCAGCAGTCCCTGCTCGATTTCCAGGTCGCCGTCGTAGATCGGCACCGGAAAGTCGCGCAGGTCGATCTCGGTGACGTCGGCGCCGGCGCGGCGCGCGCTTTCGGCAGCGACCCGGACCAGCCGCTTGTTCAGGGAAGCCTTGCGGCGCTGCTCGCGAAGGCCACTATCTTCGGCACCGTGGCTGTCATGGTGTCTTCCTTTCTCCTCGGTGAACGATCAGGTTCCTCACCCGCCCTGTGCATCGCAGCATACTGCAGATGCATCGTGCCGATGGACGCTCTGGCGCAATGTCTGCGCATCCTCTGCGATTCGGCCGGCCGCGCGGCATGCAGCCGGCTTGCCGTGGATTAAGCCTGAATCGGCCACGAGTCCGACAGACGCAACATGCTGCCACGCTGCATCGTCTAGTCTGGCCATAGCCGCGCAGCGTGCAAGGCTCTGACTTCGAAACCAACCAACGTGCCTGGATGACCTCAGCCCACTTTCCCGCCCACGACCAGGCAGCGCCCGGCGCCGCGCCCGCAGTCCGACCCGCTTCCTGGCGCTATGACAGCCGGGGCTGGACACGCGACCTGCGCATCGACTTCCTGCGCGGCCTGGTATTCGTGCTGTTATTTACCTCACACTTCAACTTCTTTTCATGGGTGTCGTTGATAGGCTGGGAACGGGTAGGGGTGGTGTCGTCGGCGGAAATGTTCATCCTGCTGTCGGGTATCGTCACCGGCGCTGTCTATGGCAAGAGGCTGCGCAGCGACGGCCTCGGCGCCTGCACCATCAAGCTCTTCTCAAGGGCCTGGACGCTGTACAAGACGGCCGTCATCGCCGCCGGCCTGGTGGCATTGCTGCGGCTGGTGCCGTGGCTGGACATGACCTCGCTGACCACCTTCACCGACCCGGTCAGCGGCACGCTTTATCCGCTATATCCCAGCCTGTCGGAAGGTTTCCTGTCCAATCTGTTCCATGTGCTGGTGCTGGCAGCCAGTCCGCACCAGTTCCAGATCGTCGGACTGTATGTGGTGCTGTTTCTGCTTACGCCCGTCATCTTCTGGGCCCTGGACAGGCGGCTGACCGGCTGGCTGCTGCTGGCGAGCTGGCTGGCCTACCTGGTCAACTATCTGACGCCGGAAGCGCAGCCCGGCACCGCGGAGATCCAGTTGACTGTGGCCCAGTTCGAATATGCGTTCCCGGTGCTGGCCTGGCAACTGCTGTTCGTGCATGGCGTGGTAGCCGGCTTCCATCGGAAGGCGGTGATGGCGTTTTTCTCCACCGGCGCGGGCCGCGCGGTGATCGCGCTATGCATGCTGCTGTCGCTGATGCTGGCGATGTTTTCGCTGAACCACCCACTGGAGCAGTTGCCGGCATGGGCGCGGCTGCACTTCATCGCGCCAGAACTGTTCAATGCCGCCTACCAGTCCTTCTTCCTGAAATACAAGCTGGGACCGGGCCGCATCCTCAATATCACCTGCCTGCTAGTTGCCGCCATGGCCGTGCTGACGGTGGCCTGGAAACCGATCTACCGCAGCTTGGGCTGGCTGTTCATACCGCTGGGGCAGGAATCGATGTATGTGTTCTTCATGCATCTGTTCGTTGTGCTGCTGGTGTTCAATTCGCCCTTGCCCACACTGGACGATGTATGGATCAACACCGCCCTCCATGTGCTGGCGCTGCTTGCCTGCTGGTGGATGATCAGGGAAAAATTCCTGTTCAACCTGGTGCCGCACTGATACTTAGCCCGGCGCTGCAATAGGAGGCCGGACCGGGTGTCAAACCGGGTACGTCTGACAACAACACCGCAAAATGTTTCTCGAAGTCAACTAAAAGCGGCTAGAATATTCCCGCATAGCAACTAATTGGCAAATGCCCATCGGTTGCCGGAATATCCAGATACGGTTGACCATGAAGAATCTTGCAAGAAAATTGATCGGCGGCTGCCTGCTTGCGCTGGCCGGCTTCACCACCACCTTGAACGCACAGACGACCCAGGTATTTTTCGACGATTTCTATGGCCGTGCTCTCAGCAGCGCGTGGCAGATCGCAACCTGGGTGAACGGCCCGCCGTTCGGCTGCACTTTTTCCAGTCAGGATGTCCATGTCAGCAAGAGCCAGCTTAGCCTGAGCTTCAGCGGCAATTCCGGCAAGTGCGCCGAAGTCAGGACCACCAAGTATTGGCAATACGGCGCCTTCGTGGTGGACATGAAGCCATCGGCCGTGCCGGGAACGGTCAGTTCCTTTTTCCTGTATGACGGCGTCGCCGCCACCGCCTCCCACTATGAGATCGACATTGAATTCGTCGGCGGCAGCGGCCTGCTGCATACCAATTACTGGACTGCCGGACAGCAGCATCCGCAGGACATCGACCTCAGGGCCATGGGCATCGATCCCTATAAGACCAGCCGCCGCTACAGCGTGAGCTGGCAGGCCGATGTGATCGTCTGGCATGTGATGAATGACGCCGGCCAGTGGGTGGAAGTGCGGCGCGCCGCAGCCGCGATCAGCGCGCCCATGAGGCTGATGATGAATGCCTGGTATGGCGACAACATCGGTACGGCGCTGCTCTTCCCGGGTTATTACGTCGGACAGCAGGGCGCGGCCCAGTACGACTCGGTCTGGATAGGGCAGTAGGGCCTTCCCCTATGCCGCTGCCTCAGCCAGCGGCCTTCTGCACGGCTTCGGCCAGGTTGTCGCTGATGGTAAATACCTTGTCCATGCGGGTCAGTTTGAACAGGCTCTGCACACCGCCCTGCACATTGCACACGCCCAGCGCGCCGCTGCCGCCCAAGCCCTTGAGCACCGAGACCAGAGCGCCCAGGCCGCTGGAATCCATGAAGTCGACGCCTTCCAGGTCCAGCACGATGCGCTTGTCGCCTGCTTGCACCAGCTTCAGCACGGCTTCCTTGAAAGCCGGCGCCACCGCGCTGTCGATGCGCTTCGTCGCGGGCCGGATGATGGCCACGTTCTGCTCGCGGCTGATATTGATGATGTCCATAGGGGTCCTCTTCCTTGTGTGTAGTCTGCCTGTTTCGGGCCTGGTGCCGGTCTACCATGCATGTGACCAGGAGATCGAGATACTGCCGTTACGCGGCGCGCCCTGGCCCGGCGATCGGCTGTGCCATGGATAGCGGTTGCCCGAATAATTGTTGTACTGGATGGAAATCGTGCCGGGATGCCAGTCGAAATAGCCGAAGCCATAGGTGAAGTCGGGGTCCCATGGCTGCTGCTGGCTGCGGTCCGGGTAGTAGAACAGGGTGATGTTGGCGTACCAGTTCGACGGCGTGGCATAGCGGCATCCGAGCGAGGCCGAACGCTTGGATGGCTGCACCGAGCGCGATTTCAGGTCGGTATAGCGCGGCGTCAGGTTGGCATTGATGCTGCAGCCGAGCTGGTGCCGGTCATCGATCAGCAGCAGCGGACGCAGCATCTCCGGCAGCACGAACTTGTAGCCGACTGACCACTGGCCCTGGTTGAAGCGGGTGTACTGCTCGGGCTGCTGCCCGCGCGGCACGGTATGGTCGGGAAACAGCCGGTTGCCGCCGTAATTGCTGTAGGTGAAGCTGAAGGTGTCCGGGTGCCAGTCGTCGTAGCCGAAGGTATAGGTGAAGTCCGGATTCCATGGCCGCTGCCTGTCGCCCATCAGATAACGGTAGAAGGTCACGCCGCCAAACCAGTAGCTGTGCGGGTTGTAGCGCAGTTCGGCCTGCAGCGTGGGCGAAACCGCAGGCGATCCCTGAAAACCCGCGCCCTTGAAACCGCCTTCGGTGGTGCGCAGCGGTATATCCATTGCCAGACGCAGGCGCAGGCGCTTGACTTCTTCCGCCGCTGGTTCCAGCGGTGGCGGCGGCGCACGGTCGGCCGGCGTGCCGCGCGACAGTTCCCAGGATGGGATCAGCGCCGGGAAGGTGCCGGCGCGGTTGATCTCCTCGGCCATGCCTGCCAGCGGCGCCAGACCGCATGCCAGGCTGCCCATCAGCAAAATCCGCGTTCGCATCTGCACCGACGCCGCTTCATGGTTCCCATGCCCGCATGCTTCATCGCGCCATTGCCGCCGGGCGCAGCGCGGCCGGCATGGGCGCGGCACCAGGGTCGCGGCATGCCGGCCGCTCGCCGGGGAAGCAGCGATTGGGCCGGTCGAACGGGTTGCCGGTCTGCCGGCGCAGATAGCGCCCGTTGCTTGCCGCAGGCAGCAGCTGTCCCTTGACCTTGAACAGCAGCGCTTCCAGCACCTGGGCATTAGTGGTGAGCGTAATGCCTTCCTGCGGCGCGCCGCTCTTCTCCATGCGGCCGTCATACCAGCCGCGCTCCGGGCTGTAGAGCGTCTGCACCGACGTCATCAGCAGGTCGGTATAGGCCGTGGGCCACAGCGCCCACAGGCCGAACGCGGCGCGGGTCGAGACCATGGCCAGCTTCTCATACTCCTTGCCGTCCGGGCCGACCGTGTTCCATGGATAGCCGGCGGCAAACACCGCATCGTAGACCAGGTAGGGCGGCTCCTTGATCTGGTATTCGGTGCGCGCGGTCAGCACCCCCTCCCTGGCATGGCGCATTTCCTGCGCCCGATAGACGGCATCGGCCATCTTCCGGAAGTCGGCATCCTCGCTGCTTGCAGCCACGCTCTGGCCCGGATAGCGCCAGCCGAATTCCATACCCATCAGCACATGGGGCATGGTCAGCACCGGCGTCTGCACGCCGCTCAGCCGCGATTCCCTGCCGTCATAGCGCACCGGCACGCCATAGATATTGACCGTTTCCAGGTCCGGCCCGCGCCAGCTGCGGCGGGCTTCGAAGCCCCAGGCGGCAAAGCCTCCGGCGGCCAGCTGCTCATAGCCCAGCCTGCCTTCCTGGTAGCGGTTGCGCTTGCCGTTCTCCAGCGAAAGGCCGTGCAGGATGCCGCAGTCATCGATGACCTGGCAGAAGTTCATCCGGAACACCGCCTTGTCGAAGTATTCCTCGTAATGCGGATAGCGCACAGCGACGATCTTCATCCAGGTCAGCAGGCGGCCGGTCTCCACTGCCGACCAGCCGATGTCCGCCGGCTGGTTGGCGTAGTTGACCATCTTGCCCGACAGCGTGTTGTAGACCTTGGCCGGGATGCTGGCCTCGGACATGTCCATGCCCTGCAGGAAGGCCAGCACCTTCGACAGGCGTTCATCGAATTCCCGCTCGTTGACCAAGCCCAGTTCGCGCGCCGCCGTCAGTGCCGCAATGTAGTCGCCCAGGTGCGCCATCGAAAAGCTGGGCGTGCGGTCGCTGCCATTGACCAGGCCGTTCTGCGGATTGGTGTTGTTCTCGAAGTAGCGCCAGGCCACCTTGGCCCACTGCAGCTCCTTCTCGCTCAGACTGCCATAGCGGCCAATGCCGCCGGCATGTTCCGCATAATCGCCGGCCTTCGTGATCTGGCGCGACACCAGGCCGCAGCCGGTAAGCAGCGCTGCCGCCAGCAGCAGCGCGCCGGTAAGCCAGCGCCGCATCAGCATGGCACCCCCTTGCCGCAGGCGCTGCTGTCGGCCGCTACCGGCTGCCGCGGGCCGCCGAAGCGAGTCCTGACGTCGGCGCCATAGAGTTTCGATGCATGCTGCTCCCACAGGCCGCGGCGCTGCTTGCCGGGCTCCAGCAGCGTGCCTTTGGCCTTGTACAGCAGGGCTTCGAGCATGATGCCGTTGTTGTTGGCGGTGAAGGCCTTGATCGGACCCTTGCCGCTTTCCAGCATGGCTTCGTAATAGCCCTTGTCCTTTTCATGCTTGTCCGCGATATGGGCAAATAGCCGGTCGGTATAGTCCGACTTCCACAGCACCCACATGCCCAGCGCCGCCTTCAGCGACACCGCGGCGAATTGCGGCACATACTTGCCCGGCTCGGTAATCGTGTTCCACGGATAGCCGTCGGTGTAGACCGTGTCGTAGACGAAATAGGGTTCCTGGTCCAACTGATGCTCGCTGCGCGCAGTCAGGATGCCGGTGGCCTGGTAGCGGTTTTCCTGGGCCTGGTAGACGCGGTTGGCGAAATCGCGGCGCCACTGCGCGCCGCGCATGCCCGCGCTTGCCGCCTCCGGCCCGGTAGCCCAGCCAAACTCGATGCCGTCCAGCACGTAGCTCTCCGACACCACGTAGTTGTGCTGGGAATACTTTCGCGGGTCGCGGCTGTCGTAGGGAATCTCGATGCAATAGATCGGTATGGTTTCATACGGTTCCGGCGCCGACGCCTGCGCCGTGCCAAAGCCCCACAGGTCGAAACCCCGGGCCGCATATTCCTCATAGCCCAGCCGGCCCTCCTGCACATATTGCACCTTCTTCTGCGGCGACAGCGAGGCGCCATACAGCATGCCGTCGCGGTCCACCACGTTGTCGAACTTCCAGCGCATCACGAAGCGGTCAATGCCATCGGCATGCTGGGGGTAACGGTCCTTGATGATCCGCAGCCAGATCAAGAGCCGGCCCAGGTCGATCGCGGAAAAGCCGATCTCGCCCGGATTGTTGGCATAGTCGGCCTTGTCCATGGTCTTGGCGTTATAGACCTTGTTGGGCAGCTCGTCACGGAAGAACGCCATGCTGTTGAAGGTCTTTATGATGGCGCCAAGGCGCTCATCCAGCACCTGCCGGTTCACCAGGCCCAGCTCATGGGCGGCCACCAGCGCGCCCAGGTAGGAAGCGGTATCCCACAGGGTGGTAGAAGGATAGCCGTCGACCGCATTGACCAGGCCAGTCTGCGGCTGGTAATTGTTCTCGAAGTATTTCCACGCAATGCGGGCCATGTTGCGTTCCTGCTCGGTCAGCGCGCCGGTGCGTCTTGCATAGCGTTCCGCCGGCATTGCGCCATGGCTGCACTGCGCCGCCGCCAGCAGCGGACTGCACAATGCTACTGCAAGCGCGATCTGGGTGAAGGTTGCCTTCAATTCCCCCCTCCTTCCTGCAGGTTCAGCAGCTTGCCGCCTGCGATGAATGCCAGGCTTTCCAGCACGATCGCATTGGTATTGGCGGTAATGGCCTTGTTAGGCACGCCGCCTTCTTCATACAGGCCCGCATAGAAGCCCTTGTCCTTGTCATGCAGCGCCGCCGCCGCCTGCACCAGTTGCATGGTGTAGTCGGACCGGTACAGCGCATGCCAGCCAAATGCGGCCTTGACGCTCATGGTGCGCAACTCCGGCATGCTGACGCCTTTTTCGGTGACCGGGTTCCATGCCTTGCCACCGCTGTATACGGCGTCGTAGAGGAAGTAGGGCGGGCGGTCCAGATGGTCTTCGGTGACCGCGGTCAGCTTGCCGGTCTTTCTGTGGCGCTGTTCCTGGGCCCGGTAGACCCGCCATGCCAGCTCGCGCGAGGTGCTGTCCCAGCCGAATTCCAGGCCGTCCAGCACATAGGGTTCACTCACTACGAAATTGCCAGCGCCGTATTTCTTCGGATCGCGCCTGTCATAGGGCACGCCGATATCATAGATGTCGACAAAGGCAAGCTGGGCCAGGTAGTCCTGCGCGGCATGCACGTCCAGCCCCAGCAGGGAAAAGGTCTTGGCTGCATATTGTTCATAGCCCAGGCGACCTTCCTGCAACAGCTGGGCGCTGCCATCGGGCGCCACGGCGACGCCGTACAGATGGCCCTTCTGCGCCAGACGGCTAGTGTTCCAGCGGCTGATCACCTGCCGGGCCAGCCCGGTATGCTGCGGATAGCGCCACGCGATGATATTGAGCGGCACCATCAGCCGGCCGATGTCGATGGCCGACCAGCCTATGCCGTTCGGCGTCTCCTTGCCGGTATAGTCCACCATGGCCAGCGTGCGGACGTCATAGGACTTGTTGGGCAGCGCGTTGTCGTAAAGCGGCAGCTTCGCCAGTGAGCCCAGCGCCTGGGCCATGCGGCGGTCGAATTCGGCCTGCGGCAGCAGTTCCAGCCTGGATGCCGACACCAGCGCCAGCAGGTAGGAGGCGGTATCCCACATCGTGGCGGCAGGATAGTCCTGCACCGAGTTGACCAGCCCGGTCGCGGAATTGGTGTTGTTCTCGAAGTACTTCCACGCAAGCAGGGCCATCTCGCGCTCCTGCGGCGTCAGCGGCTGCGGCCTGGGCAGGGCCGGCAGGTCGCTGCTGGTGGCGACTGCCGGCTGGCCGGCATAGGCGGCGGGTCTCTCCTCGTCGGCATGGCGCGCGCTTTCACGTTCTATCCAGACGGCCAGCATGGTCGCCACCAGCAGGGCAATGATGAAGACGATGGTGCTGCGCGCCTTGACCAGGTTTTCTGTCATACGGGATGGGCCTGTTGTTGGTCGTTGATGGCCGGTTCGGCCGTTTCCTCCGGCGGCTGCCATTGGGCGGCGCGGATAATGGGGATCATTACGAAGATGTTGTTTGCGCTCCAGACCAGGTTCACCAGCAGCGCCGGGAGCTCATTGTGAAAGCCCAGGCCAAACACCCGGTAGCCGGCATACACTGCGCCGGCCGCCGTCAGTGCGGCCACCACGATCTGCGGTATCACCAGCGGCAGGAAATTGCCTTCCTGCCTTTCCTTGGGTGTCACCGGAAACTTGATCTTCTCGCCCTTGAGCACGGTCCACAGCGCACGCGCATTGATCGAGAAAAAGGACAGGTAAGACGCCTTTCCCTCCCATTGCCATACGCCCCACATGCCGAACATGAAGGCCAGTTCGGTGGCGACGATGAATGGCACCGCGTGCCAGTAGAAGTTGGTGGAATAACTGGACAGCGGCGCAATGCCGGTGAAGAAATAGATGATGGGCGCGGCCAGGAAGACAATGTTCCACACGCAGCCGAAATAGGACCAGAAGGTCGACAGGTACATCAGCCGCTGCGGCCAGCTCATGCGGCCGCGGAACAGCGGATTGTCGCGAAAGAAGATGTCCAGCGTGCCGCCGGCATACTTGAAGCGCTGGATCATCCATGACAGCAGGTCCTGCGGCGACAGCATCTTCGATTCCACTTCCGGATGCATCACCGACTTCCAGCGCCTGTCGATATCGTTATGCAGCACGATGGAAGTATAGATGTCTTCCGAGACATGGAACTTGTAAGGTGTGAACTCGGTTTCCAGCACGACCTGGGTGCGCATCGCATCGCTGAAGTCGGCGCGGATGGCCGGGTCGGGGATCTGGTCGGCATACTTGCTGACCTCCTTGTCCACGCTCAGCGCAAAGGCCCGCAGCGCCGCCTGCATCACGGCCTCGCGCCGGTGCAGCGAGCCGGCGCCGCAGCAGAAGGCGGCATTGGCCCAGTTGCGACGCCGCAGCAGGATGTCATAGAACATCTTGGGGTCGTTGACGAAGGGGTCGCGTCCGACCGGCGCCCGGCCAAACACCCGCTCGATCGCGCTGCCCAGCCAGCGGCCGGGGCGGCCGAGCGACTGCTGTAGGTAAGCCGGCAGCGGCACCCCTTCGGGAATGTCGAAGAACCATTGCGGCGTCTGTACCCAGGCTACGTCCGGATCGCGGAAGTAGCCCATCGTATGCTCCAGGATCGTCGGGAACAGCCGGGTGTCGGCGTCGCAGATGATGATGAAGTCGCCGCCGGTGTTTTCCAGCGCATTGCGCAGGTTGCCGGCCTTGAAGCCGATATTGCTGGCACGGGTGATGTAGTTGACGCCTTCCTCGGCCGCGACCTGGCGCATCAGCGCGCGCTTGCCATCGTCGAGCACATGGATCTTCAGGTCCAGCGGATGCGGGTAACGGATTGCCTTGGCGTCGCGTATCGAGATACGCACCAGTTCCTCGTCCTCGCTATAGGTGGTGATGAAGACATCGACCGCAATCGGTCGGGCCTCGTCGGCCTCGTTGCCGGAGCATTCCGCAATGGTGGCCGGCGGTGCGCGCCGTGGCGTGTCCTGTATCTTCCAGAGGTTGATGGTGAACAGCACCAGGCCGATGTAGGCCAGGGTCTCGGCCAGGGCCAGCGGGATCGCAAACCAGAGGGCGTCGAGATTAAGGGATTCCATCCAGCGCCAGCGGATGTAGTTCGCGCCCAGCACCAGCGCGATGACAGCCAGGAACTGCCAGATTAATTCGATCGTTGGCGAATGTGGCAGTGGAGGAGGCGGCCTGCGATCTTCGAATTTCTCAAAATAGAATGCCAATTAGACTCCCCGTAGCGAGCGTTCAACCCGGCGGGTCGGTGCAGCTGACCGTCCCGGATGGCGGCGCTTGCCATGCGGGCGGCACTGACTGACCGATGCCGGAGAGGACATCAGGTCTGCTGTACTTTCTCAGAAATCCGCACGCGGCTACTACAGAATCTGCATGACCGTTGACGGGATCGAAATATCCCGGCTTTCAGACGCGGGAGGCGCGCTGGTTTGCACGGCCAGGCCTTATTCGCCGGCGGCGCTCGCCTGAACGTGTTTCACCATGCGCAGCAGATTGCTGCCATCGGCCGATTGATAGTCGATCTGGTCGAACGTACTCTTCATCAGCGACAGGCCCATGCCGCTTTCGGGCAGGTTGGCGATGTCCTCCGGATCGAAGTCGAACACGGCAAGGTCGTCGCCGAACAGCGCATCGCTGGAGATGGGCTTGCCCTGATCGCGCAGCTCGATCGTGATGACGCCCGCCGACAGGCTGTAGCTGACTTCAATGACGCCTTGCTCGCTGCTGCCATAGCCATGCTTGACGATGTTGGTCATGGCCTCGACCACGCCAATCTCCATTTCCGACTTGGCCTGTTCCGGCACTTCCGGCGGAATGAAGAAGCGCAACGCCTGGGCCACGCGCGAGACGTCTTCCAGCGTGGCCTCAAACATGAAACTGGCACGCCGCACCGGCTTGTCGCCGGGCAGTGGCATTGATGGCGTAGTGGGATCGGTCATGGCAGTCAGGCTCGCTGGACAGGGGGTTGATTGCGATGTGCGGCGTCGTATTCCAGCGCCAGGAAGGTCATGTCGTCCTTGGTTGCGGCGGGGTCCGGGTTCCATTCCAGCAGCGCCGACTCCAGCGCGGCCTTGACCTGCGTCAGCGGCGCGTCAGCCTCGCGCCGCAGCAGTTGGGCCAGCCTTTCAGCGCCGAATTCCACACCGTAACTGTTTTCGGATTCGGTGATGCCATCGGAATACAGATAAAGCCGCGAACCGGGATCGAGGCGCAGCCGCAGCACTTCGAAGCCCGCCTTCTTCAGAATGCCGATCGGCAGGCCGCCATTGCCGATCACCTGCAGGCTGGCGCTGCCCTGGTGCCAGACCATCGGATGCGGATGGCCCGCCTGCACCAGTGCCACGTCGCCAGTATGGGCATCGAGCAGGCCGTAGACCATGGTCAGATACATGCTGGTCGGATTGACGCGATAGAAGCGGCGGTTGAACTCCTGAACGATCCTGGGCGCCGCCGCGCCCAGGTTGAAATCCAGCCTGCGCAACAGCTCAAGGGCTTGCAGGCGATAGGAAAACAACTGGCGCTGCACATCCAGTGCCAGTAACGCTGCCGCAACGCCATGGCCCGATACATCGATGATGTGGAAGCAGACATGGCGTTCATTGAGATTGAAGTAATCGAAGATGTCGCCGCTCAGGTAATGCGACGCGCGGAACAGCCAGTCGAAGCGGGCGCTGCCTATCCAGCGTGGCTGTGGCAGGAAGTGGAACTGGGTTTCCCGCGCCAGCTTGAGTTCATCATCGAGCTGGTTGTAGGCCCGCGAGAGCTGGCGGTTGCGGCTTTCCAGTTCGGCCTGCAGGCCCAGCCTGACCTGCTCGGCATGCTTGCGTTCGGCGATGTCATGGCCGACTGAAATGATGGTGTCGAACTTGTCGAACTGCAGCCGCTGCAGGCGCATTTCGAGCTGGTCGGGCTGCGTTGTGCCATCCGCATCGCGCGGCCGTTCGACCTCGACTACTGCCCGCGCGATCTGTCCTGACCGCACCTCGTCGAGCAGCCGCGCTGCCGCCGAGTTCGGAGCTGCCGCCACCACTTCGGCCAGGGTAGCTTCCCTGACGTTCCTGCCCAAACTGGCGGCGGTGCGTTCCATTGCTGCGTTGGCATACACGCAGCGCAGGCTTCTCGCATCGGCCAGCATGATCTCGTCGGGAATCTGGTCCAGCACCTTGCCCATGAGCTGCATGCGGGCGTCCCGCTTCCTGGCCTTGATCAGCGAGGCCACCACATGCGACAGCTGCCGCAGCGACTCCAGTTGCCAGTTCGAGAGCGTTGCGGGCTGGTCCGACAGCACGCACACTGCGCCGAGGCGGTGGCCTTCCTCGCTGACCAGCGGCACGCCGGCATAGACGCGGATGGCCAGATCGCCGGTCACCAGCGGATTGCCGGAAAAGCGCTGGTCAACGCTGGCATCAGGCACATGAAAGACGTCTTCCTGCAGGATCGCATGGCTGCAGAAGCTGATGTCGCGCGAGGTCTCGCGTCCGCCTTTCCATCCATAGGAAGCCTTGAACCATTGCCGCTTCGCGTCGACCAGGGTGATCAGCGCATAGGGCACGCCACAGATCTTGCCGGCCAGCGATGCAATGTCGTCGAAGACCGGGTCGAGCGGTGTATCGAGCAGGTCGTAGCTGTAGAGATTGTCCAGCCGTTCGGCTTCGTTTTCCGGTAGTGGCGCAATTTCCATAGAGGCGTGCAGTGGGTAGAGGAGGATTCCTGTCGGGCTGTCATGGTTGGTCGTTCCGGCCAGGCGGCGCTTGACGTCTTGCGCGGCTTGCGGCCGGCTCAAATCCTTTGGCGGATTATCACCGGCCTTTTCTGGCAATGACGCCGGGGCGGTAATGATTCATGTGTTTGAACAAGCATTTCGCAGGAGGCTGGCGTGAGGCGACCCACGCTGCCAGCTGTTGCCACACTGTCCTGATGACGCGTTGATCCATTGCGCTACGTCGTCTCTTATCTGTGGTGCGGACGGATGAATCGCCCCGGGTTTGAACTGACCCCCAAGAGTTGGACATAACCCTGGAGGTTTCATGAGGACGTTCGACATTAAATTCAAACGGAAGGTGGTCCGTGACTACCTATCTGGAAAGGGAGGATACAAAATCCTCTCCGCCAAGTACGACATCGCTGATAGCCTTGTCAGGACTTGGGTGGGAGCCTATCAGCATCACGGTACTGCTGGGCTTCTGCCTTGGCGATCCAGTCAATGACCGGTAATGCACATTGTATTGCTTTACAAAGTTGTCAATTTTGCGGATTGGTTCTCTAACGGTTTAAACAAGTTGCGACGTAGCGCTCTCTGCGTCAGCAGCTTAAAACAGCGTTCAATATGGCTGAGCTACGGGGTGTACGTCGGCGTGTAATGCACCTGATAGCGGGGACGCTGCGCCAGCTAGGCCCGTACTTTGGGTGCTTGTGCGCGGCGTATTGTCGATCACTAAATGGAGGTCCAGCTCTTCAGGAACCCTCTGGTCAATATGGCGCAGAAATGACAGAAACTCGTGGTGCCGGTGCCGGTGCCGCGCCTTGCATTGCCCGATGACGTAGCGGGTTATCACATCCAGTGCAGCAAAGAACGTAATGGTATCGTGCCGATAATAGTCAAGGGTGATCCCTTCGACTTGGTCCAGACTGACTGGCAAGGCCGGATGGCCGCGCTCAATGGCCTGAATCTGGCTCTTCTCATTCACGCAAAGAACCAATGCCTTATCGGGAGGATTGAGGTATACGCCCGCGATGTCGCACACTTTCTCAACGACGAAGGGATCAGTCAAAGGCTTGAACGACTTGCTGCGATGGGGCTGCACGCCGAACAGATGCCGGTAGCGTTGCACCGTGCTCTTGGAAATGCCAGTTTCTTTAGCCGCCAAGAGAACGCTTCAGTCCTTAGCTTGCCGGGACTTATAGTTAGGCACCTTGTTGAGTAGAGTCGCTACGCTGTCATCTTCATAGCTCCATGGGCGCCGGAGACAGCTGATATCATAGTAGCCGTCGATTCCTTGACTCAGGTAGCGCTTTCTCCAGTAACCGACGCTGGGCAGTGTCAAGCCAAAATGCTCGGCGACGGCGGTATTGGAGTGGTCTTCGGCCGACATCAGGATCATTTGCGTTCGGCGCACCAAGCTATGCGGCAAGAGCGGCAATGTGCCACGACTTGCAAGCTGGCATGCTCCTGTTCAGAGAGCTCGATCTCTGCGTTCTTTGGACGTCTTCGTTCTATTGCCATACTCCTGTTTTGGTAGCACAGCCAATTAAGGTTGCAGCTTATGAGCAAGGCAAGCGCAACTTGCCTTATAGAAACTCTGAACATTCTTCGATTCTGAGATTTTTCTAGACGATAAAGGCCAGAATCTAGGATGGAAGGCGGTCTGCCGTAATTTATACCCTTATAGGCGCTGGCGCCCATTTACGAGCGTGATAGCGTCTTCAGACGATGCTTTGCTAGGGAAAGGTTGGTCGATGCCAGCGCGGTGAACGCGGAATACATATTCTTTGCCAGCCCCAGCGATTTGTCGAGGCCAGAATGTTTAACTGGCGTTGTATTCTATGCAACTCTAAGCAATTTCGTTGCAGTTTGGTAACCACTATCCTAGAATGTAGAACAATAATTTTGTTGCCGCATAAAAATTCTTTCAAGTTATATTATTTATCGTTTGGAGCTTATAAGCTTGGCATTTATGTTTTAGCGATGTGCCCTTGGTACCCTCGCATCCCTATTCAATAGACGGAAGTTCTTCTTCGATGGCACTCGATACGCAGTCGTTCCCCATGAACCGGTGGTGGGCACAAGCAGGTCTAAAGGCAGTACAGTCTAATCCTGCAATTTTTAGCAATGCGAACAGACGCATGGCACGAAAGGAATTGCTTGCAGGAGCAAATATGTTGACAGCCATTAAAAATTGGCTGTCAGCGTCAAAGTTGATCAAAAAGGATGGTAACGGTTTTGTCGTGGGCCGTTACGGCAAGGCCATCTTGGAGAATGACCCAACTTTTCAGCGCTCCTCAACATGGTGGGCGTTCCATTTATTACTGTGCCTTTCAGAAGACGCTTACCCGTATCACGGAGTTTTCGTTCAACTTGAACCTTCGGTGCGCACCTATATCGGGACCAAAGCGCTGGTTGAAAGGGTTTCCGAGGTTGAAGGCAACGATTTAAGGGTTGGGACCCTTGAGACTTACCTTGACGGCATTTTAAAAACCTTTGGTCGTGATGGCGCTCTCGAAGGGCTCGGCTTGGTTGAATCCCGTATTGATCGTGGCGCTAGTGATGACAACGTATTCTGGCGGCTTGGTGCCCCACTAGTCCCAGATGGTGCCATCCTATTCGGTATTGCGCTCACGCGTGAGCGTTTTTTCCCTACTCGCATATCGGTTGACTTCAGCGAGTTAATTGGAATGCATCTTGATCATTACCTGCTCACCTCGCAAGACGCATTGCGAGCCCGCATCAAACAGCTGTCGTTGAAAAACCTTGGACTGCAATACACCACGAATGCCAACTTAGATTCACTATCGTTCGATCCGCTTTTCACCGCTGAGTCAGTATTGATTACCTTCTTGCAAGAAGGAGCGGACACTTGGATGTAATCGAATTGGAAAGCGCGCTCCGGCGATTTCTCGTAGACCGGGCTAGCCATTCGCCGCCGCCTCGCTATATCGGGGTTGCTTTTTCATCAGCTCGCCAAGCCGACTTAGAAATTCTTAAGTCTAAATTGTCGCAGCTGTTGCGGCCGGTAACTGTATGGAGCAAACCTGGATCAGACGGTGCTCCTCATGTTCCGATATCGCGAAACAAATTTTGTGCGCGCCTATTCTCTGAACCTCATCCCAACGGAATAATTGTCTACTTGCCAGAAGAATGGATGGTCGGATGGTCGATCGCAGACAGGCGTGTATTCTGGGCAAATCTCGCAGAAACGTATGGGAGAAATCGAGTTTTTGTGGTGTTTACAGGTACGGCAGCTACATTGGCAAACGTAGAAAGTTACCTAAATCGGACTCAATCGCTTGGGCCTGAAATTCACGTCTACATATCAAAATACGAAAACTAGCATGAAACTCAGTGAGATCGTCTCAATTCGCCGCGAGCAGGCTGCCATCGTCTTAGAGGATGGACTAAAAAACAAAGCACTGGCTGGTACTTTCACCCCAACACAAGCGTCAATAACAATTTTGAAGAAGTTGTTACGGGCGGTTGCCCCGGACGCAGCGTTCAATGAACGCGCATTTAATTGGTTCGGCACTTACGGCGCAGGGAAAAGCCGTCTTGCAGTATTGGTCGGCCAAGCATTAAGCGGTGGTGTGGGTGGCTCCGACTTCGAAACGTTCTTGAATCGTTTGGTAGACATGAATGAAGGGGCATTGGCGAAGTCACTAAAAAGTAACTTTTTGCCGCCAGAGGACGACGACGCGCGCCCGTATTTCGTTGTGCCGCTTTACGGCAATCGTGCAACCTCGGTACAAGCCGCATTGGTGGAGGCACTGTACACTTCCCTTGTTAGCTCTGGGTTCGACCCGGCCAAGCTAATGCCAAAAACGGCATTTGATGTTGCGTTGGACAGGATTGCCAAAATGTTGGAACAATCCCCGGCGTTTGCTAGCGAGTTCTTGCCAAAAAGAAATATAGGCGATCAGTATTTGCAGCTCTCAGACCTTCAGGAAGCGCTACAAAACCGAGAAGCAGCAGCACTTGATTTCTTCGTGAAATGGCACAAGGCAGTAACGTTTGGTATCGAATTTGCACCTGAAAACTTTGGAGCAAAAAGTTTCCACGCCATTTATTCGGATGCTGCCGCCGCTCTGCAAAAGAAAAACTATCGCGGGATCGCAGTTATTTGGGATGAATTTGGGTATGCGTTGGAAGACATGCTCACCAACAGTGCGCGCAACCCGCAGGCAGAAATCCACGATCTGCAGCGATTCGTTGAGCAAGTTTGCACGCCATCTCAAGGTCATACTCTATTCATTGGCCTAACGCACGTGTCTTTAGGTGAATACGGTCCGCGCCAAGGGGCAACGGAGGGCGTGCGGGAAAACCTGACTAAAATCGAAGGGCGCTTCACCATATTGAAGGTCGAGATGAAGGCCGCTGAATCGGAAGGCTACCATTTGTTAGCGGCGCAAGTGGCTAAGACAGAGAAGGGCAGGGCGGCTTTGGATGCCAATCGCGAGAATGCGACGAAAGTAATCGATGCATGCCAGCGCCTAGAATTGTTTTCCCACCTAGGCTCAGAGGTAGAATTTGTAGCGAAGCAGTGTTACCCACTACATCCAGTTACAACCGCCGGTTTGCTAGCTTTATCAAACAACTATGCGGCAGCAACACGCACTGCGTTCCATTTTCTTCCAGAACTCGAGGACCGTGGCCGGTTAGATATAGACGTACCTCAAGACACGTTATACCGTCATGAGTTGGTTCGTATTCCCGAATTAGTCGAATATTATGGCGAACGTATGCGCCGCAGTGGACTCGAGGAACAACTCGATGTGCATTATAAAAATTTGAGTCAGTTAGAATCGGATGGAGCGGATGTACAAGATATTGCTGAGCGGCAGAATATCATGTCAACGATTTTCCTTTCTTCGGTGCTTGCCGCGGGTTTTCAGCCAAACGACGAGTTTCTTTCGGCTGCACTACATGATGCTCGGTTTGATAACCCGGAATGCGAGGGTTTGCGTAAGGCGTTGTTGTGGCTAAGAGCATCTAACAAAATGAGTTTTTCAAAATGCGCCAGCAAATAAGGGCGCAGCCCAAGTGAAGGAATGCTTCATGAATCGAGGGCAGTCGTTCGTAGCGTACGCGCAGTCGCCGGAATTGATGCAA
>NZ_JACYOX010000039.1 GCF_015352955.1 Noviherbaspirillum soli | reverse complement strand
AGCGGTACCCGGAGCGGGGCGCGGCTAAACTCGCCAAGCAAAGCTTGGCTCAGACAGACGCCGCACCTTATCCGCTCCGGGCACCGCTGACACGGCGCGCTCAACGGGACTTCACTGCAACTGCAACTGCAACGGCAACTACAACTGCAACTGCAACTGCAGTCACTACAGCAACCACAGCTGCCCCCCCTACGACGCCGTCTTCTCCAGGTGCCGCGCCTGCCGCTGCGGCGCCGCCTTCTTGCCTTCCGGCTCGGCATGCCGCGTCTTGCCGGCATAGTCGCGTGCCATTGCCATGCGCACCTCCGGCTCCGGCCAGCCCTGCAGCACCAGCCAGCGCGTGACCAGGCCAGCCAGCCGGTCCAGCGCGATGCGGTGCGTCGCATCGGTATTGGCATACAGCCAGTCCGACAGCGCCATGAAGCGCTCGAACGGCGCCTCGCCCAGCACCATGTCCAGCGTATGGGCGAAGCGGCCCGAGTTGGCGACCAGGTCCCAGTAGCGGGCAAAGCGCACCAGGCGTTGCATGGTGGCGAAGTCGATGCGGTCGTTGGCCAGGATGGTGTACGGCGGATGCGGGTCATACACCATGCCGAAGGCCTCGGTGTGGCGGATGATGGGCGTGCCGCGCAGCCGCTTCAGGATGCCGAACTGGATTTCATGCGGCTTGAGCGCCCACAGCTTGTTGAAGCCGCGCGCAAAGCTTTCCAGGTCCTCGCCGGGCAGGCCGGCAATCAGGTCCACATGCAGATGCGCCTCCGAATGCTGGCACAGCCAGCGGATGTTCTCGGCCGCCTTTTCGTTGTTCTGGCGCCGGCTCACCAGCGTCTGCACCTCCGGATTGAAGGACTGGATGCCGATCTCGAACTGCAGCGTGCCGGCCGGAAAACGCAGGATGCTCTCCTTCAGCGCATCCGGCAGATGGTCGGGCACCACTTCGAAGTGGGCATAGACCGGATCATCGGGATGGGCTTCCAGCTTGTCGAGGAAGAACTGCATGATGCGCAGGCTGGTCTTCACATTCAGGTTGAAGGTGCGGTCCACGAACTTGAACAGCCGCGCGCCACGGGCATGCAGGCTTTCCAGCTCGGCCAGGAAGCGCTCCAGCTCGAATGGCCAGGCGGTCTTGTCCAGCGACGACAGGCAGAACTCGCATTTGAACGGGCAGCCGCGCGAGGCTTCCACATACAGCGTGCGGTGCGCGATGTCCTCGTCGGTATAGAGTTCATAGGGCAGCGCGATGTCCGACAGCGGCGGCTGCTCGCCCGCATGCACCTTCATCAATGGCTTGGGTCCGTGCAGCACCTCGCGGCACAGGCGCGGGAAGGTGACGTCGCCCCAGCCGGTCACCAGGTAATCGGCCAGCCGCACGATCTCCTGTTCGCCATGCTCGTGCGAGACTTCCGGCCCGCCGAGGATGATCACCACTTCCGGCGCAACCCGCTTGAGCAAGGCCACCAGCCTGGTGGTTTCCTCGACATTCCAGATATAGACGCCGAAGCCGATGATGCGGGGCTTGTGGGCCAGCAGCTTTTCCACCAGGTCGGTGGTGCGGGCGCCGATCACGAATTCCTGCAGCGAGGTGATGGGCTGCAGTTCGCCCATGTTGGCGAGCAGATAGCGCAGGCCCAGCGAAGCGTGGGCGTAGCGGGCGTTGAGGGTGGAAAGCAGTATGGTCATGAAGGCGGGCGCGCGGCGAAACCGGCATTTTACGCGCCTGCCCCGCAGCCCGCTGACGGCTGGCCGTCAGCGGGGCCGCGGCTTATACCAATCCCAACCCATAACGTGCCATGAAACGGCGGCTTTTTCCGTCTGGCTGCATTGGGATCGTCGTCAATAGCTGGGCTATTGATTCCTCACCCGTCTTGCCATACGCAAAAATCCATCCGTTTCATCTGGGACGTTATGGATAGTGATCGGTATTACTTGCCCATCTCCTTTTCCTGCAGTGCGCGCCACATCACCTTGCCGGTGGCGGACTTGGGCAACGCATCGACGAACTCCACCATCTTGGGCACCTTGTAGGCTGCCATCTTGGCATGCGCCCACTGCATGATGTCTTCCGCCGTGGCCTCGGCCGCGGGCTTCTTCACGATCACCGCCTTCACGGTTTCGCCGCGATACGGGTCGCGCGAAGCGATGATGCAGCATTCCTGCACCGCCGGGTGCTGGTACATCATCGCCTCCACCTCCGCCGGCCAGACCTTGAAGCCGGATGCATTGATCATGCGCTTCAAGCGGTCGGTGAAGAAGAAGAAGCCATCCTCGTCCATGTAGCCCAGGTCGCCGGAGCGGAAGAAGCGCTTGCCGTCGATCTCGGTGAACGCCTCGGCAGTCTTGGCCGGGTCGTTCCAGTAACCCTCGAACACCTGCGGCCCGTTCATGATGATCTCGCCGACCTCGCCCGGCGGCAGCGTGGCCATCGTGGCCGGATCGACGATGCGGGAATCGACGCCGAACAGCGGGATGCCCAGGCACTGCTGCTTGAGCATTTGCGGCGGATTGGTGTGGGTTGCCGCGATGGTTTCAGACAGCCCATAGCCTTCCATGTACTGCAGGCCAGTCAGGTCCAGCAGCTTCTGCGCGATCGCCGCCGGCATCGCCGCGCCGCCGCCGGACACCCGGCGCAGGCTGGAGACGTCATACTCCGACAGCCGCGGATTGGACAGGAAGTCGATCATCATGGTCGGGATGCTGGTCCAGGTGGTCACCCCATAGCGGGTGATCAGTTGGCCGGCAACATCGCGGTCCCAGCGCGGCAGCACCACGATGCTGCCGCCGTTGAAGATCGGCGCATTCATGCTGACCTGCATGCCGGTCACATGGAAGAACGGCAGCACCGCCAGCGTGACCTGGTCCGGCACCGAGGCGATCGACCAGGCGATGCTGGAGACGGCCGATGCCATCACCGAGCGGTGCAGGTGCACGCAGCCCTTGGGCTTGCCGGTGGTGCCGGAGGTGTAAGGCATCACGGCGAGATCGGCCGGCCCGGCCTGGTGCGGCGCCGGCGTGCGGCCAGCCTGCAGCGCATCATGCCAGGACGCCACGCCTTCGCCCTGCAGCGCGGCGCGCGGCGCCTTGACCCAGTCCGGCACCGCCAGTTCGGTGTGCTCGGGCAGGTAGTCGGAATAGGCGGACACGATCGCATGCTTCAGGCCGGTGCTGCCGACCAGCGGCGCCAGCCGGGAAAAGATTTCCTGCGAGGTGATGGCGACCTTCGCGCCGCTGTCCTCGACGTAGTGACGCAGCTCGTCCGTCATCAGCATCGGGTTGACCGGCACCACCATCGCATCGGCGCGCAGTATGGCGTAATAGGCGATGATGAATTGCGGGCTGTTCTGCATGTTGAGCAGCACCCGGTCGCCGCGCTGGACGCCGCAGTCCTGCTGCAGGTAGCCGGCCAGCGCCCGCACCTGTGCATCGAACTCGGCGTAGGTCAGCTTGGCGTCGTAAAAGATCAGGGCGGTCTTGCCGGGATAGCGGCGCGCCGAAATTTCCAGGTTGACGTAGAGACTGGTTTCCGGCGGCGTTAAAGTGTAAGGCAGGCCCGCCGGCCAGTGCTTGTAGTGAGTGGTGTTCATTGTCTCGCTCTCTCTTGTCTTAAACAGGCTGCGGAACATTATAGGACGGGGTTGGCAAAACCGCACGTTCGTTCACAAAATTTCATTTATGAAACATTTGTATGGATTTTCATTGGATCGTGCCTTGTTCGTTCGTCTTTTCTCGTTGCTATTGACGACCGCTGCGCTGCCGGCCGCGCCGGCGCTGGCCGCGCTGGACCAGCCGGCCTGCGAACGGCTGAAAGCCAGCCGCGTGCTGCGCAAGCAGGCGCCGGTCGGCTGCGACCGGCTGACCGTAGTGCGCTTTCCCTATATCGATTTTTCCGGCGCAAAGCGTGACGACGGCGAACTGATGGTGCTGGACGCCGTCGCGCCGGAAGTCAGCCAGCTATTCCATGCGCTGCATCGGCGCCGCTTTCCGCTGGCGCAGGCACGGCTGATCGACCATTACGGCGGCGACGACGAAGCGTCCATGCGCGACAACAATACGTCGGCCTTCAACCAGCGTGCGGTCACTGGTGGCGGTCCGCCCTCGCTGCATGCCTATGGCCTGGCCATCGATATCAATCCGGCGCAGAATCCTTTCCTGCAGCCGGGCGACAACGGCACGGTGCGGGTCAGCCCGCCGGCCGGGGCGGCCTACCTGAACCGGCGTGCCGCACGGCCCGGCAAGCCGCCCCGGTCCGGCATGGCCGAAGACGTGATCGGCCTGTTCGCCGCGGCCGGCTTCACTGTATGGGGCGGCGACTGGGACACGCCACTCGATTACCAGCATTTCCAGTTCAGCCGCGAACTGGCGCAACGGCTGGCCGCATTGCCGGAGCGGGAGGCGCGCCAGCTTTACCTGCGGCAGATCAAGGCATATCGCAACTGCCTGGGAGAACGTCGCAGCAATGCAGGCACGGCTTGTGCATTCACTCAGGCTCCGTAACGCCGCAGCGTTTTTGTGCGCCGCACCATTTAGTGCTTGACACACAAAATCAAACAGTTAGAATGGTCATGTTGCGCTGCACAATAAACTGGTTTTCTGTTGTAGCAAGTCTTTTTCGCCGCTGTGCCAGCGCTGATAACAGCTTCATTCACACGAGGAGAATCACATGTTTCCCAATAACGACCAGATTTCCAACGCAGCCAAAGCCAACTTCGACCAGCAGATCGCTGCCGTCACCGAACTCACCAACAAGGCTTTCGCCAGCATCGCCCAGCTGGTGGAACTGAATGTCAACGCCGCCAAGGCATCGCTGGAGCAGTCCACCGCCACGGCGCAGCGCCTGATGGCCGCCAAGGACCCGCAGGAATTCTTTGCCGTCAGCACCCAGAACCCGCCGAGCGCAGAGACCGCGATTGCCTACAGCCGCAACTTGGCCAGCATCGCTTCCAACGCCCAGGCCGAATTCACCCGCGCCGCCGAAGCCCAGATCGCCGAGACCACGCGCAAGGTCACCGCGCTGATCGAGGACATCGCCAAGAACGCGCCGCCGGGATCGGAAAACGCGATTGCCATTTTGAAGACCGCGATCGCCAACGCCAATGCCGCCTACGAGCAGCTGACCAAGACCACCCGCCAGGCAGCCGACACGATGAACGCCAACGCCACCAACGTGGTGAACCAGTTCTCCCAGGCAGCTGAAAAAGCCGCTGGCCGCGCGAAGAAGTAATCCGCCCGCCGCGCATTGACAAGGACCGCTTGCGGTCCTTTTTTCTTTGCTCCCTGCAATACTGCCCATGTAAGCTCATGGCTTATCGATACTGCGGAGTTGCGGGATGCTGATCAATTGCGTTGCCTATCAGAACGGCAAGAAGCTCGGGGATATACCGGTTGAGGAAATCAGCGACGCCCTCGCCCTGCCCGACAGTTTCGTCTGGGTCGGCATGGCCGATGCCACCGTTGAAGAGCTGGAATGCATGCGCGCGGAATTCAAGCTGCATCCGTTGGCTGTCGAGGATGCTCTGGTCGGGCAGCAGAGGCCAAAGATCGAGGAATACGGCGAATCGCTTTTTGCCGTGATGCGGCCTGTAGAGATCGTCGACGGCGAATTGCACATTGGCGAACTGGCCGTGTTTGTCGGTCCGAACTATGTGCTGTCGGTGCGCCGCGACAGCAGCCACGGTTTCCATGACGTGCGCGCCCGCTGCGAACGCGAGCCGGAGCTGCTGCGCAACGGCTCGGGCTTCGTGCTGTATGCGCTGATGGACGCAGTGGTGGACCGCTATTTCCCGGTGATGGACGCGATGGAAAACCGCCTGGAAACGATAGAGGAACAGATCTTCGAGAAGGACGCGCAGCGCGCCAACATCGAGCAACTGTATGAATTGAAGCGCGAAGTACTGCGCTTCCGGCACGCGGTCAACCCACTGACCGCGACCGCCGGCAAGCTGCATAGCGGCCGGGTGCCGCGCGCGGTGCAGGATTGCGGCGACTACTTCCGCGACGTCTACGACCATCTGCACCGCATCAACATTTCCATCGACGCGATCCGCGACACGATCAACACGGCCATCCAGGTCAACCTGTCGATGGTGGCCATCGACGAGAGCGAGGTCAACAAGCGGCTTGCCGCCTGGGCCGCCATCTTCGCGGTCGCCACCGCCTTCGCCGGCATCTGGGGCATGAACTTCGAGCACATGCCCGAGCTGCACTGGAAATACGGCTATCCGACGGCGCTGGCCGCCATGGTGGGCATCTGCCTCTACCTGTACCGGCGCTTTCGCAAGTCGGGCTGGTTATGACGCCGTGCGCGCCACGCCCGTGATCGACAGCGCCACTGCCTCGGCCACCCGGATGCCGTCGATGCCGGCCGACATGATGCCGCCGGCATAGCCCGCGCCCTCGCCGGCCGGGAACAGGCCGCGGGTATTGATGCTCTGCAGGCTGTCGTCATGGCGCCGGATGCGTATCGGCGACGAGGTGCGGGTCTCGACGCCGGTCAGCACCGCGTCGCGCATCGCAAAGCCCTTGATCTGGCGGTCAAACATCGGCAGCGCCTCGCGCATCGCGGCAATCGCATAGTCCGGAAGCGCGGTCGACAGGTCGCCCAGCTTGACGCCCGGCTTGTAGGAAGGCAGCACCGTGCCGAATTGCGTGGACGATTTTTGCTCCAGGAAGTCGCCGACCAGCTGGCCGGGCGCGCTGTAGTCGCCGCCGCCGAGCTCGAAGGCGCGCGATTCCCAGTGACGCTGGAAGTCGATGCCGGCCAGCGGATGGCCTGGATAATCGTCAGGCGTGATGCCGACCACGATGCCGGCATTGGCATTGCGCTCGTTGCGCGAATACTGGCTCATGCCGTTGGTCACCACGCGGCCCGGCTCGGAAGTGGCCGCCACCACGGTGCCGCCGGGACACATGCAGAAGCTGTAGACCGAGCGGCCGTTGCCGCTGTGATGCACCAGCTTGTAGTCGGCCGCGCCGAGGATGGGATTGCCGGCATTCGCGCCGAAGCGACAGCGGTCTATCAGCGACTGCGGATGCTCGATCCGGAAGCCGATCGAAAACGGCTTGGCTTCCACATGCACGCCGCGGTCATAGAGCATCTGAAAGGTGTCGCGGGCGCTATGCCCCACCGCCAGCACGACATGGTCGGCCTCCAGCCGTTCGCCGCTGGACAGATGCAGCGCGCGCATCTGGCCATTGTCGATTTCCATGTCGGTGACCCGGGTCTCGAAACGGATCTCGCCGCCCAGCTCCTCGATGGTGGCGCGCATCAGCTCCACCATCTTCACCAGCCTGAAGGTGCCGATGTGCGGCTTGCTGACATACATGATTTCGGGCGGCGCATCGGCCTTGACGAACTCGGTCAGCACCTTGCGGCCGTAATGCTTGGGGTCCTTCACCTGGGTCCACAGCTTGCCGTCGGAAAAGGTGCCGGCGCCGCCTTCGCCGAACTGCACGTTCGACTCCGGATGCAGCACCCGCTTGCGCCACAGGCCGAAGGTGTCCTTGGTCCGCTCGCGCACCGACTTGCCGCGTTCCAGGATGATGGGCCTGAAACCCATCTGCGCCAGGATCAGGCCGGCAAACAGGCCGCACGGCCCCATGCCGATCACCACCGGCCGCCTGGCCAGGCCGGGTGGCGCCTTGGCCACGTAGCGATAATTGGTGTCCGGCGTGGGCTGCACGGTACGGTCGCCGGTATGGCGCCGCAGCAGCGCGGTTTCATCGCGCACCTCGACATCGACGGTATAGATCAGGGAAATGGCGCTCTTGCGGCGGGCGTCATAACCACGCCGGAATACATGCAGGCCGAGCAGCGCGTCGGCAGGGATGCCCAGGCGCGCAAGCACCGCTTGCTTTAATGCAGGTTCGGGATGGTCGAGGGGGAGTTGTACATCGATGAGTCGCAGCATGCGCTTGAATCCGGTGGAAATGCACCGGTTGCGCTACATGCAACCGGTCGGCAGGCCGCTATTTTACCGCAGCAGGGCGGTCGCCTGGACCGCCCGCCGGGTACGTCATGCTTCACATCTCAAGCTTCAGGCATTGCCCTTGGCAGCGCGTACCTGGTTGCGCATGGCCTTGACCTGGTCATGGTTCTTCATCACGCCGTTGTACTGGCGCTCGACGATGGTCTTGATATTGGCCGGCAGCGCCTTGCCCAGCGCCGTCTCGTAGCTGCGCTTGGCAACGTCCTCGCCGCGCTCGCACTCGTTCAGGATGGCTTCATCGTCCTTGCCGGTCACCAGGCCCTTGATGTCGACCCAGCGGCGGTGCAGCGCGCCGGCGATGCTGCTGCTGGTTTCCGGATTGCCGCCCAGCGTGCGCACTTCCTGCGCAGTTCGGCGGCCGCTTCGGCGCAGGACTGGGCGCGGGACGTAAAGAAGGATTTCATCTGCGTATCCTTGATGTCCTCGGCGCAGGTACGGAAGCCCTGCTCGCCATCCTTGCAGGTTTCAATCAGGTCGTTCAATGTCGAGATGACGTCGTCGTTGTTCATGTCGCTTCCTTTCGTTATGGAGAAGTTGCCGGCGCAGGCAACAGTGGTTCATGCCCGCGCCGCAAGCCTGTTAGCTATTTGCAAACACCGTGCCACGAGAAAAAGCGTCATGCCAGAGGCAAAAGAAACGGGCGCCAGAGGCGCCCGGAAGAATGTGCCGGCAAAACGGCAGGAATTACATGTTACTTCGCCGAACTTTCATCAGCGGTAACGCTTGTCGGTACGACACTCGTGCGTGGACAGCACCTTGCCCTTCGGATCGACCGTTTCCAGGCGCACATCGAAACCCCAGAGGCGTGCCACATGTTTCAGCACCTCGTCGGTCTGCTGGCTCAATGGCCGGCGCTGGAACTGGGTATGGCGCAAGGTCAGTGAACGGTCGTCCCGGGTGTTGACAGCCCACACCTGGATATTGGGTTCGCGATTGCCCAGGTTGTACTGCGCAGCAAGCTGCTGGCGCACATAGCGGTAGCCGGCATCGTCGTGAATGGCGGAGATGGTCAGCTTGTCGTCATGGTCGTCGTCCAGCACCGAGAAGAAGTGGAATTCCCGGATCAGCCGCGGCGACAGGTATTGCGCAATGAAGCTTTCATCCTTGAAATTGCGCATCGCGAAGTCCAGCGTCTTGCGCCAGTCGCTGCCGGCGATGTCGGGGAACCAGTGGCAGTCCTCGTCATCCGGGTTTTCGCAGATGCGGCGGATGTCGCGCATCATCGCGAAACCCAGCGCATAGGGATTGATGCCGCTGTAGTACGGGCTGTTGATCGGCGGCTGGTAGACCACGTTGGTATGGCTTTGCAGGAATTCCATCATGAAGCCGTCGCTCAGTATGCCTTCGTCATAGAGCTGGTTCAGGATGGTGTAATGCCAGAAGGTGGCCCAGCCCTCGTTCATTACCTGGGTCTGGCGCTGTGGATAGAAATACTGCGAAATCTTGCGGGTAATGCGCACGATCTCGCGCTGCCACGGTTCCAGCAGGGGCGCGGACTTCTCGATGAAATACAGCAGGTTTTCCTGCGGTTCACTGGGGAAGCGTGCGGCTGGGGTGGCAATCGAGGAATACGACTCTTCACGCCGCGGCAAGGTGCGCCACAGATCATTGATCTGGCTCTGCAGATATTGCTCGCGCTCGGCCTGGCGGGCGTTTTCCTCCATCATCGACAGCTTGGCCGGCCGCTTGTAGCGGTCCACGCCGTAGTTCTGCAGCGCATGGCAGGAGTCCAGCAGCAGTTCGACTTCCTCGACGCCATGGCGCCGCTCGCACTCGGCAATGTAGTTCTTGGCGAACAGCATGTAGTCGATGATGGCTTCCGCGTCGGTCCAGGTGCGGAACAGGTAATTGCCCTTGAAGAAGGAATTGTGGCCATAGGCCGCATGGGCAATCACCAGCGTCTGCATCATCAGGCTGTTTTCCTCCATCAGGTAGGCGATGCAGGGATTGGAATTGATGACGATCTCGTAGGCCAGGCCCATCTGGCCGCGCCGGTAACCTTTTTCCGTCGTCAGGAAATGCTTGCCAAAGGACCAGTGGTTATAGGACACCGGCATGCCGACGGAGGCGTAGGCATCCATCATCTGCTCGGCGGTAATGATCTCGAGCTGGTTCGGGTAGGTGTCGAGGCCGAACTCGGCGGCGACGCGGCGCACTTCCTCGTGCGCCTGTTCGATCAGTTCAATGGTCCATTCCGACTGCTCCGGCAGGCGGCGTGCATGGACGGGCTTGTCTATCACTTGGCTCATGGGGCTGCCCTCATTTCGGCTGCTTCTTGAACAACTCGCGGAACACCGGGTAGATATCCGCCGGCGACTCGATTTTCTGCATTGCAAAATGCGGATGCTGGGTCGCCACCTGCGCATATTCATGCCACAGATTCTGCGGCGCGCCGTCGGTGATTTCCACATAGGCGTAGTACTGGACCGCCGGCAGGATCGCGCTGCTCAGTATCTGGCGGCAATTGACCGAGTCCTTGTCCCAGTTGTCGCCATCGGACGCCTGCGCCACGTACACATTCCAGTCGCCACTGGGATAACGCTCATGCAGGATACGCTGCAGCAGATGCAATGCGGACGACACCACCGTGCCGCCGGACTCGCGGGAATTGAAGAACTCGTGCTCGTCCACCTCGGTGGCGGCGGTATGGTGGCGGATGAACACCACCTCGATCTTGTCGTAGGCGCGCGTCAGGAACAGGTACAGCAGGATGAAGAATCGCTTGGCGGTGTCCTTGCGCTGCTCATCCATTGAACCCGACACGTCCATCACGCAGAACATTACTGCCTGGCTGGACGGCTTGGGCGTCTTGACCCGGTTGCTGTAGCGCAAATCAAAAGGATCGATGAAGGGAATCGCATTGATCCGGGTTTTCAGGTGCGATATCTCGTGCCGCAGCTTGATCACTTCCGGATGGTCTTCCTCTGCCATCAGCAACAGGTTCTCGAGTTCTTCCTCGGCCCGTGCCAGGCGCCTGCCATGCTTGCCGCCGATCGCGATGCGCCGCCCGAGCGCACCGCGCAGGGAGCGCAGCACATGGATATTGGCCGGCGTGCCTGAGGTGGTATAGCCGGCGCGGTGGCTCTTGAATTCGGTGGTGGAAGCGAGCTGCTTCTTGACCATGTTCGGAAGCTCGAGATCCTCGAAGAAGTAATTCATGAATTCTTCGCGGCTCAGTTCGAAGACGAAATCATCTTGCGTAACTTCTTCGCTATTGCCCGATTTCCCGCCACCGCCGCCACCACCGCCACCGCGCGGACGCGCCACCCGGTCGCCCTTTACATACTCCTCGTTGCCCGGATTGACGACTTCCCAGATTCCGCCATGGGAATGGCCAAAGGTCGGCTCGTTCACATCCTTTGCCGGGATGGAAATCTTTTCGCCGCTGGCGATATCGGTAATAGAGCGCCCCTTGATGGCACGCTCCACCGCTTGCTTGATCTGACCTTTGTAGCGCCGCAAAAAGCGTTCGCGGTTGACTGCGGACTTGTTCTTGCTCTGCGTACGCCGATCGATGAGGTAAGTCAATATGGTCTCCTGCTCATGCTACCGAGGCAAACGCGGAACCGTCGCTTCCGGTCTACCACATCATCCGCCCGGCATTGCCGGGTTCCGATGGCGCGCGACGGGCGTCAGCGGAAGATACGTCTGGCCCTACCCCATAAACTAGCAAGAGCAGGGCCAGTCATGCAAGCCCGCGAGCAGGAAAGCCTGCCTGCTTACGAAGACTTCCTTACCCGCAAATACCATTCGCACAGCAGCCGCACCTGCTTCGGCGTATAGCCCTTGGCGACCATGCGCTCGACAAACTCCTTGTGCTTGTGGGCGTCGTCCGCGCTGGCCTTGGCATTGAACGAGATCACGGGCAGGAGTTCCTCGGTATTGGAGAACATCTTCTTCTCGATTACCGTGCGGAATTTCTCATACCCCGTCCATGCCGGGTTCTTGCCATTGTTCTGCGCCCTGGTGCGCAACACGAAGTTGACGATCTCGTTCCGGAAGTCCTTGGGATTGGAAATGCCGGCCGGTTTCTCGATCTTCTCCAGTTCGCTGTTCAGAGAGTCGCGGTTGAAACTCTCGCCGGTGTCGGGGTCACGGAATTCCTGGTCCTGTATCCAGAAGTCGGCGAAGGTCACGTAGCGGTCGAAGATGTTCTGGCCATATTCGGAATAGCTTTCGAGGTAGGCGGTCTGGATCTCCTTGCCGATGAACTCAACGTAACGCTGCGCCAGGTATTCCTTGATGTAGGAATAGTATTTCTGCTCCGTCTCCGGCGGGAACTGCTCGCGGCTGACCGCCTGCTCCAGCACATACAGCAGGTGCACCGGGTTGGCCGCGACCTCGGTGCTGTCGAAGTTGAAGACCTTGGACAGGATCTTGAACGCGAAGCGAGTGGACAGGCCGGTCATGCCCTCGTCCACGCCGGCATAGTCGGCATATTCGGTGCGCGACTTGGCCTTGGGATCGGTGTCCTTCAGGTTCTCGCCGTCATAGACCTGCATCTTGCTGAAGATGCTGGAGTTCTCCGGCTCCTTCAGGCGCGACAGCACCGCGAACTGGGCCATCATCTTCAGCGTGCCGGGCGCGCAGGGCGCATCGGCCAGCGAGGAGTTGCGCACCAGCTTGTCGTAGATCTTGATCTCGTCGGTCACGCGCAGGCAGTACGGCACCTTGACGATATAGATCCGGTCCAGGAACGCTTCATTGTTCTTGTTGTTCTTGAAGGCCTTCCACTCCGATTCATTGGAGTGGGCCAGCACGACGCCGTCGAACGGTATCGCGCCAAAGCCTTCGGTGCCCTTGTAGTTGCCTTCCTGGGTGGCGGTCAGCAGCGGATGCAGCACCTTGATCGGCGCCTTGAACATCTCGACGAATTCCAGCAGGCCCTGGTTGGCCAGGCACAGGCCGCCGGAATAGCTGTAGGCATCCGGATCATCCTGCGAATAGTCTTCCAGCTTGCGGATGTCGACCTTGCCGACCAGGGACGAGATGTCCTGGTTGTTCTCGTCGCCCGGCTCGGTCTTGGCCACGGCCACTTGACGCAGCACCGAGGGATAGCGGCGCACGATGCGGAAGCGGTTGATGTCGCCGTTGAACTCGTGCAGGCGCTTGACGGCCCAGGGACTGGGGATGGAACGCAGATAGCGGCGCGGGATGCCGTAATCCTCTTCCAGGATCACGCCGTCTTCCTGTTCATTGAACAGGCCGAGCGGCGATTCATTGACGGGGGAACCCTTGATGCAATAGAACGGAACGCTCTCCATCAGGGACTTGAGCTTTTCGGCGATCGACGACTTGCCGCCGCCGACCGGGCCCAGCAGATACAGGATCTGCTTGCGCTCTTCCAGGCCTTGCGCCGCATGGCGGAAGTAGGAAACAACCTGCTCGATAACTTCCTCGGTGCCGTAGAACTCGCGAAACGCGGGGTAAATCTTGATGACCTTGTTGGCGAAGATGCGGGACAGCCGCGGATCATGCCGGGTGTCCAGGAGCTCAGGCTCGCCTATGGCTGCCAGCATCCTTTCAGCCGCGGTGGCGTAAGCCATGCGGTCGCGCTTGCAAAGATCCAGATACTCCTGGACCGACATCTCTTCCTCACGGGTCCTTTCATATCGTGCCGCATAGTTCTCAAAGATTTTCATTTGCATGGTTCCTTTGAAGTGAATCTATCGTCAGCTAACGCTTGTGCAGAAGCTGGCTTTCTGCCCCGCAATTCAATAATACGCGTTCTTTCTTTTATCAGCATTGGCCCTGTCGGAAAACTTGATCTATTTCCAGAGCCACGCCGTGCATCCGACGCGCATGAGCCCACCACTGCGAAGTGCCGCGCGCGCCCTTGGCACCGCGATGAAAACCGGATTCATATTTGCATATTATCCGAATCATTGCATCAAGCATTGATGCTCTCGTCACTGGCCGGATCGCTGGTTACGGCGAACGCAAACATGATGCGCTCATGTCGTTTTTCACGCCTGTTCTTGAAGGCATGCCGGGTTATCATCGCGATGCATTAAAACAAGGCCGGGACAGAAAATTTATCATGGCATTTCCGTATGTGCTGCATCCGGTCTGAAACTTTGTCTTACAATTTTTCCTGTCGCAGTCGTCCTCCTTTCAACCCGTCCATGACGCCATCACCAAGCCAAGTTCAATGACCCGATCCAAGCCCGCCGCCGTGCCTGTCCCGGAACCGATACCCTCCATCGTCGTGCGCCATTCCAAGATCCATGGCAACGGCGTATTCGCAAGACGCAAGATCCCTGCCGGCAAGCTGGTGTCGGAATACATTGGTGAAATCATCACCGAGAAGGAGGCGGAGAAGCGCACCGGGCTGGACCCCGACAATCCTTACCACACGTTTTTCTTCGCCCTCGGCAATGGCAAGATGATCGATGGCGCCAGCGGCGGCAACGATGTCCGCTGGATCAACCACAGCTGCGCGCCTAACTGCGAGGCACGCGAGGAAAACAACCGCATCTTCATCTACACCCTGCGCGACATCCAGCGCGGCGAGGAACTGAACTATGACTACGGCCTGGTGCTGGAAGGCCGGCATACGCCAGCGGTGAAGCGCGCCTACCAGTGCCTGTGCGGCCAGCCGAACTGCCGCCAGACCATGCTCGCGCCCAAGCGCGGCCGGCGCCGCGCGGCGTAATGCAAGCAGCGCACAGTATTCAGCGGCAACATAACTGATATCGCAAATCGGAATTGGCGGACAGGACGCAGGCTTTCTATACTTCGTTCTGTCTCCTCTATGTCTCCTCATTTGATATAGATTCAGCCCGCTCCCAGAGCGGGCTTTTTTTTGCCCGCCTCCCGTGGACCACGGCCCTGCTAAACTGCCGTCCCGGCCATCTCTACTGACGCAACAAGGAACAGGCACGTGCAAGACAGTCATTACGGCGACGCGCCCAGGCGGGTCGTCATCATCGGCGGCGGGCCGGCTGGCCTGATGGCGGCCGAAACGCTGGCAGCGGCCGGCGTCGAGGTCGATCTCTACGACGCCATGCCATCGGTAGGCCGCAAATTCCTGCTGGCCGGCCGCGGCGGGCTGAACCTGACCCATTCCGAGCCGGCGGAGCGTTTTCTGGGCCGCTATGGCAGCCGCCAGATGCAAGTAGCGCCGCTTCTGGCCGGCTTCGACGCCGATGCATTGCGCGCCTGGTCGCATGGTCTGGGCGTCGATACCTTCGTCGGCACATCCGGCCGGGTCTTCCCCACGGAAATGAAGGCTGCACCTTTATTGCGCGCCTGGCTGCACCGCTTGCGTGCGGCCGGCGTTCGCTTCCATATGCGGCATCGCTGGCTGGGCTGGGAAGACCGCGCACTGCGCTTTGCCACCGCCGATGGCGAGATACGGGTACGTGCCGGCGCGACGCTGCTTGCGCTGGGCGGGGCCAGCTGGAAGCGGCTGGGGTCGGATGGCGCCTGGCTGCCCTGGCTGCAGGCTGCGGGCGTCGAGGTGGCGCCGCTGCTGCCTGCCAACTGCGGTTTCGACGTGCGCTGGAGCGACCATTTCCGCGAGCGTTTCGCCGGGCAGCCGGTCAAGTCGGTCACGGCGACATGCCTGCTTGCCGATGGCGCCACGCTGACACGGCCCGGTGAATTCGTGATCACCGAAAGCGGCGTGGAAGGCAGCCTGGTCTATGCCCTGTCGGCGCCGCTGCGCGACGCCTTGATCGCAGAGGGCAGCGCGCTGCTGCGCCTGGATCTGGCGCCCGGCAAAAGCCTGGAGCGGCTGACGTCCGAACTGCAGCATCCGCGCGGCTCGCGCTCGCTGGCCAGCCACCTGCAAAGCCGGGCCGGCGTGACCGGCGTCAAGGCGGGCCTGCTGCGTGAGGTGCTGGACCGGGAACAGATGAACGACATGCGCCAGGTGGCGTCGGCAATCAAGTCGCTGCCATTGCGGCTGGTTGCGACACGGCCCATCGATGAAGCCATCAGCAGCGCCGGCGGGGTGTGCTTTGAAGCGCTGGACGAGAGGCTGATGCTGCGTTGCCTGCCGGGCGTGTTCTGTGCCGGGGAAATGCTGGACTGGGAAGCCCCCACCGGCGGCTATCTGCTGACAGCCTGCATGGCCAGCGGCAGGAGCGCGGCGCAGGGCATGCTGCGCTGGCTGGCGGAAAGGGGTGCGTGATGGCAGACGACGAAAGGACGTTCGCGGTGACCATCAGTCCGCATGGCTGGCGCTTCGATGCCGCCGACAGCCAGCCATTGCTGCGCTCGGCCGAGGCGGCCGGCATCAGGCTGCCGAGTTCCTGCCGCAACGGCACCTGCCGCGCCTGCATCTGCCAGATGACCGCGGGCCGCGTGCATTACCGCATCGAGTGGCCCGGCCTGTCCGCTGACGAAAAGCGCGAAGGCTACATACTGCCCTGCGTGGCTTACCCCGATGCCGACGTCACGCTGGAGAACCGGGCAGCGAAGCTCGCCTGATCAGCCTTTCCAGGTGCGCTGCAGGCCGGTATCGGCATGGATCCAGCCGCCGCGGGCGTCGCTGCGGTAATAGAAGCCCACGCCGCCCTGCCGGAAGCTGCGCACCAGGCCGCCCAGCACGATCGCATCCAGATGCGGCACCCGGATGTCTGCCGCCTTGCCATCCATGTGCAGCGATTTGCGTGCTGCCGGCACGCCCTGCTCTCGCAGCCGCTGATTCGACTCCGGCGTGCGGTAGCCCGACAGGATTTCCAGCGGCGCCGTGATGCCGTAGCGGGCTACGAAGGCCTGGGTTCCCCACATGGTTTCCAGCAGGTTGGGATCCATCGGCGCGGTCTTGCCGCCGCCGTTGACATCGCGCAGCAGATGGCACAGCTGCTGGTAGGCCGAATCGATCACCTCGCCATCCTTCCAGTACAGCAGCCTGGCGCGCTCGCCGCTGGCCGGGCGCACGACCTCGATCACCCTGGGCTTGACCCAGAATTCCATGTCGAGCACTTCGGCGTCGAAGATATCCGGCGGCGGCTGCATGGCGGACGCGGGAGCGGACAGGCCGGCATCGGCAAACAGGCCGCCGGCGGTAAGGAACAGGCTTTTCTTGATGAAGGAACGGCGCGAAGTCATGACGGTGGTTCGGTGATTCGGTTGTACGGACGGAGCGCGGAAGTTTACCCGAGGGACGCCCGGGCCTGCGGGAAATTTACAATTCAGATGCCGGCACCACCACATTCTCGACACTGGCATTGGCCACCGCCATGCCGCCAAGGATGAAGTTGCCGCTGCCGCCGCCCCAGTCGGGGCGCATGCGCAGCGCAATGTCCAGCGCCGGCACATGGTCGGGATCGTTCTCGTGATAACCGAGCAGGAAGATCAGGATCTCAGCATGCCCGGGCGTGGAATAGCGCTGGAAACGCCCTTCCACCTGCACTTCGTCCTGGCCATCCGCGGCCCGGATGCTGCAGCGGCCGGCCAGCCTCTGTTCGGGCAGGCTGCCCAGTTCCAGGTTCAGCACCGGCGCCGAGGGCATGGCGCTCTGGATTGTGAGAGTCAGGGCTTGCATTTGGCCTCCATCGAAAGGAATGGAGACTCAGATGCAGCGCCACCGCATTGGTTCGCAATGCGGCGGCCTTTTTGCGATGCGTCAGTCTTCGCGCGCTAGTGCCAGGAACTCGGTACGCATGCCGAGGTTGGGCTGCAATTCGCCCAGCATCGAGGAAGTGACGGTTTCTTCGCCGGGCGATCGGATGCCGCGGCTTTCCATGCACATGTGGCGGCAGCGCAGCACCACGCCGACCGCCTTGGGCTCCAGGTGGGTCATCAGCGCGTTGGCGATCTGTATCGTCAGCCGTTCCTGCACCTGCAGGCGCTTGGCGAAGCAATCGACCAGCCGGGTCAGCTTGGACAGTCCGACGATTTTCCCGCTGGGCACATAACCGATGATTGCCTTGCCAAAGAATGGCGCCAGATGATGCTCGCAATGGCTGTAGACCGGAATATTGCGCACCACGATCAGCTCGTTGTATTCCTCGGCGCCGTCGTCGAATGCCTTGAGCAGTTCGGCCGGGTCCTGGTCATAGCCGGAGGTCCAGTGTTTCCAGGCCTTGGCGACACGCGTCGGCGTGTCCGCCAGACCGGAGCGATCGGGATCTTCACCGAGACTGAGCAGAAAACGGCGCCAGTCCTGTTCAGTAAATGCCTGTTCCGACATGGGAAATTCCTTCGGGCGCGTCTGCGCTCCACTTGAGTTATGAAAATGGGCCGGCGCATCGGGCTGAACGCGCCACTGGAAAGGCGCACATCCTAACTCAAATCAGGATATTTGTTGGATTCGTGGAAAGTAAAAGTGGGGACGTCATCCGGCGCCTTGCCTGGCGCCGGACTGACCCGGATGGCGTTGCCGCGGCGACTGCCGCTGCGCCTGCCGGAAAAAGTGCAGACAATCAGAGACGTGCGCTGGTGCCAGCCTTGCCGGCTTTCCTGCCAGGCTGGTTGGGGGCCGAAGCCGGCGCCGCCGCTTCCGCGCCATCGCGCGACTGCTTCATCGCCGCGATTTGCTGGCCCAGCGCTTCCAGGTCCATCTTGGCCTTGCGGGCCTTCCTGAACATTTCCTCTTCCTCTTCCTGTACGTGATGGTCGACATATTCGCCCAGCACCGACACCTTGGCATCCCACAGCGGGTCGGACGGATCGCCGCTTTCAATCTGGGCAATCAGGTCCTTGGCGCTGGCATGTTCCACCTCGGCTTCGTTGAGCATGTCGTCATCATCGATCGCTTCCCGCGTGGCGGGATAGAAGATCTGTTCCTCGACTTCGGCATGCAGCGTCAGTTCGGCGCAGATCTGCTGCGCCAGCGCCTGCTTGTCGGCGGATGTGCCATCCTCTTTAATCTTGTCGAACTGCTTGAACATCTTCTTGACGCGCTTGTGGTCCGCCGTCAGAAGGGCGATGGCGTCGGTTCTGGAAACCTTGGCGCTCTTCTTGGCAGCAGTTTTTTTCGCGGCGGTCTTCTTTGCGGCGGTCTTCTTTGCGGCAGGCATGGCAATCTCCATTCAAGGTTTTAACGGTACGCCGTCAGCGGGCGCTTCCATGAGCAAAACCTGACGGCCGCAAGGCGCGTCAGGTCAGGGTAATGAGGGTATTGCTTGCTGCCGTGCTTAGCGCACCGAACCGCGGCGGAACAGGTTGACAATCATCAGCAGGACGATCGCGCCGAGGAAGGAAATAAACAGCGAAGACAGGCTGAAATCATTCTGGTTGATGGTGCCGGTACCAAACATCGGTGCAAGCAGGAAGCCGCCCAGCATGGCACCTATGATGCCAACGACGATGTTGAGGAACATGCCTTGTTGTGCGTCGGTACGCATGACGATGCTTGCGAGCCAACCGATGATGCCACCTACGACGAGCCAGATAATGAAGTTCATGATTTCCTCCTGAGTGGTTGAGTGACATAAGGGCTTATGTCCATGGAACGCAGATTAGCAGCGGCCATGAGGCGTTCATATAGGACAGAAGCGCGATGTACTGTAGGAAAACATGAATAATTGACATCCTTTTTTCCTGCATCGTTTTGCCTCCCTTGAACGCATCCGATGCGCTGCCCCAACGCTTGCGCCTGCATAACAAACGGCGTGCCGCCTCGGCCGCTGCGAAACTTTGCATGCCGGCCGGGAGTCATTGAAGGACACCGAGGAGAATAGGGAAATGGCACCAGAGAACGAACAGAAATGGCCAAGCAACCTGTGGATCATCCGTCATGGCCAGAGCGCCGGGAATGTGGCGCGTGACGCGGCCGAAGCAGCAGGGCTGCCGCTGATCGACATTGCCGAGCGTGACGTCGATGTGCCCCTGTCCGATCTCGGCGAGCAGCAGGCGACCGCGGTTGGCCTGTGGTTCGCTTCGCTGCCCGAAGACCAGCGGCCCACCGTGATCCTGACCTCGCCCTATGCGCGGGCGAGAGCGACTGCGCGGCGCATCCTGGAGCATGGCGGCATCGACCCGGACGATGTGTCCTTCGTCGCCGACGAACGCCTGCGGGAGAAGGAATTCGGCATCCTGGACCGGCTGACCCGGCACGGCATCCTGCAGAAGTACCCGGAACTGGGCGAGCAGCGCGCCCATGTCGGCAAGTTCTACTTCCGGCCGCCCGGCGGCGAAAGCTGGTGCGACGTGATCCTGCGGCTGCGCAGCGTGCTCGACACCATCGTGCGCGAGCACCGCAGCGAAAACGTGGTCGTGGTAGGCCATCAGGTGATCGTCAATTGCTTCCGCTATCTGCTGGAGCGGATGGACGAGCAAACCATCCTGGACGTCGACCGCATGGGCGACGTGCCCAATTGCTCCATCACTTCCTATGCATTCGACCGCGCGCTGGGACGCAAGGGCAAGCTGGCCCCGCGCCTGGTGAACTTCGTCGTGCCGCTGCAGGAAGCCGGCGCGCCCGTTACCAGCGAGCCGGACGTGCCGGCCGCGCCAAAATCCTGAGGCATTGATGACCCAACCGGACCTGACCCTGATCGACGATGCGCTGCTGCGCGACTGGCCGCTGCCCATGCCCAGCGATGAAGGCGACAAGGAAGAACGCGGCCGCCTGCTGGTGATAGGCGGTTCGCGCCAGATGCCGGGCGCCGTCATCCTGGCGGCGACGGCGGCCATGCGCGCCGGCGCCGGCAAGCTCGCGATCGCCACGGGCGAGAGCGTTGCCCAGCTGGTGGCGCTGGCGATCCCCGAGTCGCGCGTGATCGGCCTGCCCGAAACCGACGACGGCGGAATAGACGCGGCCGCCGCACGGGCGCTGGCCAGCATGCGCGGCCGGCTCGATGCGGTGCTGATCGGTCCGGGCATGCAGGACGAACCCGCGATCTGCGAATTCGTCCGTGCGCTGCTGCCCATGCTGGACGGCGTTCGGCTCGTGCTCGACGCGGCGGCCATGGGCGTGGTCTGCGATGCTGATACGGATGGCGGAACCGGCTTTCTCGGGCATGGCGGCGCGGATGTGCTGCTGACGCCGCATGCCGGCGAAATGGCGCATCTGTCGGGCGCTTCCAAGGAGGAAGTCAGCGCGGACCCGATGCGCATGGCCCGGCGCATGGCGCGGCGATGGCAGGCCACCGTGGCGCTGAAAGGGCCGACCACCATCATCGCCGCGCCCGAGGGCGAGACCTGGAAGCATGAGGGCGGCAATGTCGGCCTTGCCGCTTCCGGCTCGGGCGACACGCTGGCTGGCATCATCGTCGGCCTCGCCGCCCGCGGCGCCACGCTCGCACAGGCTGGCGCATGGGGGGTGGCACTGCATGCGCGCGCCGGCGACGCGCTGGCGCGGCGCTCCGGGCCGCTCGGTTATCTGACGCGCGACCTGGCGGCTGAAGTACCGATGCTGATGCATAGACTAGGGACAGGCGAGGGATAAGCCAGCAGGCGACAGGCGGTGCTGGCCAGGCTATGTGCGCTGCCGAACGGAAACAATTTCCACGGCACAGCAACATGCTGGCTTTACGACAACATTCCTCATCCATGGATTCCTCTCCCCTGATCCGGCTTGCCCTGAATGGACTGCTTGTATGCGCCGTGCTGGCGCTGCTGGCCCTGGCAAGCCAGGCATGACGTCGATAGCAAGCCTGTCATCGTCCGGCAGTAGCGCCTATGCTGAAAGGTTGCGATGCCAACTGATGTCGCCATATCTCAATACTTCGTATTTTACGAATAAATCATTCCGTTATCTTCGCTTTTAACATTAGCTTGGTCACTCTAACATCTTGCTGTTTCAACGACTGCCGGCCGATTCCGGTGGCGGTTCTTCAACATTGACTCGACAAGGAGCTGGGCCATGAATGATCGTTACACTGCGTTGCGCCATGGCGGCGCAAGCACCGTGATGGACGGCGCGGCGCACCGGGTGCTGCGCAATACCTACCTGCTGCTGTCCATGTGCCTCGGATTTGCCGCCGTCACCGCTGGCGCATCCGCTGCGCTAGGACTGCCTCATCCCGGCATCCTGCTGACCCTGCTCGGCTATTTCGGCCTGATGTTCCTGGTAACGAAAAACCGCGACAGCGGCATGGGCGTGGTCTTCCTGTTTGCCCTGACCGGCTTCATGGGCTATACGCTGGGTCCCATCATCAGCATGTACCTGAAGATGCCGAATGGCAGCCAGGTCGTGATGACCGCACTGGGCGGCACCGCCGCGATCTTCCTGGCCCTGTCGGCCTATGCGCTGACCACCAAGCGTGACCTGTCCTTCATGGGCGGCTTCCTGATGGTGGGCGTGCTGGTGGCCTTCCTGGCTGGCCTGGCGGCGCTGTTTCTGAACATGACGGCGCTGTCGCTGGCGGTTTCGGCAGTGTTCGTGCTGCTGATGTCTGGCATGATCCTGTACGAGACCAATAACATCGTGCGCGGCGGCGAGACCAACTATGTGCTGGCGACATTGTCCCTGTTCGTTTCCATCTTCAACCTGTTCACCAGCCTGTTGCACCTGCTGGGCTTCACCAGCAAGGAATAAGCAGTACGGCCGGGCGTCATCCAGCGCCCGTGCCGGCAGGCGCCATCCACACGGATGGCGCCTTTTTTATTGAACTGACTAACGGAGAATGCCCATGATGGAACTGCTCACCGACCCGCAGATGTGGATCGCCTTCGCTACCCTGACCGCGCTGGAACTGGTGCTGGGAATCGACAACATCATCTTCATTTCCATCCTGGTCGACAAGCTCCCTGTGGAAAGGCGGGAAGCAGCCCGTCGCATCGGCCTGTTTGCCGCCATGTTCATGCGCATTGGCCTGTTGCTGACGCTGGCCTGGATCGTCGGCATGACCGCCCCGCTTTTCTCGGTGCTCGGCCAGGACATTTCCGGTCGCGACCTGGTGCTGATACTGGGCGGGCTGTTCCTGCTGTGGAAGAGCGTGGGCGAGATACACCAGACCATCGAGGGCGATGAGGAGCATGGCGCCGGCAAGGCGGTGAAGGCCACCTTTGGCGCGATCATCCTGCAGATCATGGTGATCGACCTGGTGTTTTCGCTGGACTCCATCATCACCGCCGTGGGCATGGTCAATGAAGTCGCCGTGATGATTGCCGCAGTGATCGTATCGGTCGGCCTGATGATGCTGTTCGCCAGCCCGATCGGCCGATTCGTGTCGGCCCACCCGACCATCAAGATGCTGGCGCTGGCTTTCCTGGTCGTGATCGGCGTGGTGCTGATCGCCGATGGATTTGGCTATCACATGCCCAAGGGGTACATTTACACAGCCATGGCGTTTTCGCTGCTGGTGGAACTGCTCAACATGCGCATGCGCAAACGTCATTCGCGTCGATAGCAGCCAGGGCAGTGAGGCGTTGCGGCGAGCGCAACCTTTTCCGTGCGTCCACGTCAAATCCGGACGCTCACTTTTGAAAGGACAGGATCATGAGGCTGGACATTTACAGACGCCCTGAAAGCAATGGTCATTTCTCCTACCTGGCGGTGCCGGAAGGCAAGCCGATTCCGGAGGAAGCGATCAGCGTCGACTGGGAAGAGGCCGACCGCGGCGTCGAGGTCGCCGACGGACAGCCTTCGCTGGCCGACTTCTCGATCGACGAGCCATTGCAGCAGATCAGCGCCAAGGGCTACGCCATCACCAGCATCAAGACCCTGGGCGATCCCACGCCCATGCCCTGAGCGATCACGGCAGATCAGGGAGCCGCCGGCGGCGGCTCCTTCGCACCGCGCCCGCCGCGGTGCGCCACGCCAGTCCCACCACGCATACCAATCACACCAGACCCGTTTCATCCAGCTCCCGCTTCAGGTAGGCATACAGCACCGGCGCTGCAATCACGCCCGGCACGCCGAACACCGCTTCCATCACCAGCATCGCCGCCAGCAGTTCCCAGGCGCGGGCATCGATATGGGTGCCGATGATCTTGGCGTTCAGGAAGTATTCGAGCTTGTGTATCGTGATCAGGAACACCAGCGAAGCAATGGCGACATTGAGCGAATGCGACAAGCCCACCACCACCAGCACGGTGTTGGAGATCAGGTTCCCGATCACGGGCAGCAGGCCGGCCACGAAAGTGATGGCGACCATGGTCTTGGACAGCGGCAGGCGCACGCCGGCCAGCGGCAGCGCGACGAACAGGAACAGCGCGGTGAAGGCGGCATTGATGGCGGCGATGCGTACCTGGGCAAACACGATCTGCTCGAAGGCCTTGGCCAGCGAGACCACGCGCGCATGCAGCGCGGCGGCGAGCGGCTTGTAATTCTTCGGCTCGGTGGTGTCGTACAGCGCCGCCATCGCGCCTACCACCATGCCGATCAGGATATGCGCCACCACCCTGCCTATCTGCTCGCCCATGCTGCGGGCTTCCACCGCGTGGTCGCGCATCCAGCGCGTCATCATGTCGCGCAGCGCGTCCACATTGGTGGGCAGATGGTCGCGCACCCATCCCGGCAGTTGCGCGCGTGATGCCTGGATGATGTCGGCGGTCCTCTGCAGCAGCAGCGCGATCTGCTCCGGGTCGGAGACGTAGCCGACGATGGCCCAGACCCCGCCGGCCAGCACGGCCACGATCAGCCCGCTCAGCAGCGCCACCGCAATCATGCGCTGGCGCTGGTCGCTGATCTGGCGTCCCAGCACCGGCGCCAGCAGGTGTACCAGAGCATAGACCAGCAGTCCGGAAAACAGCGCCGCCAGCAGGCCCTTGTACAGCACCAGCCACAGCATGATTCCGGTCAGGATGTAGGAAGCGACGACGACGGGATCGGTTCGGTTCAGCGGTGTGGTCATGGAGAGGATATGGTCTTGAAAGTTGTGCGCCTACCTTATACCAATCCTGCTTCCGCTCATAAAAAAACCGCCCACGTTTTGCGTGGACGGTTTCCAAGGCCGACAGGCCGGCGCCTCGGGCGCCGGCTGCTGGAGGTCAGGACAACTGCTGGATGCCAGCCAGCGTCCAGCCACCCTGGCCGGATGCGGGCTTGGTCAGGTTCCAGACTTCGGCGAACGGCTCGGCCGGCGCATTTTCCATCTCGCGGATCATGCCGCTGAACTTGACGCTGGCCAGGTGGTCGGCGCCGCTGTTCTCGATGCCCAGCAACTGTGCGTCGAGCGTGACGACGTCGGTGTGGTTGGGCGACGCGCCGCGTTCTTGGATCTGCATGCGCAGTTCGGCAAACATCTCCGGCGTCGTGAATTCACGGATGTCGTTGGTGTCAGCCTTGTCCCATGCGGCCTGCAGCCGGATGAAGTAGGTCTTCGCATGGCGCAGGAAAGCCTGCGTGTCGAAGTCGGCTGGCACTCCCCACGGTGCGCTGGCCTGGGTGGCAGCGGCGGCTGCGCCGCCGAACACTGGCTCTTGCGACTGCAGTGCGGACGGACGCCCTTGCTCAAGATGCGAGCCGATCTCCGGCGTCACCGATTGCTGCATGCCCTGTGCACCGGCATAGGCCGGACGCAGGCCCGCGCTGTCCTGGCCGCCCTGCGACTTGCTGCGCACCATGCGGTAGATGAACAGGCCCGCCATCACTAGCAATCCGACCATCAGGATCGTGCTGATCATGCTGGCCAGCGCGCCGCCTATGCCCATGCTGGAGAGCAGTGCGCCCAGTCCTAGACCCAGCAATGCGCCGCCCAGCATGCCTTTCCACGGACTTGCCGGCTTGGGAGGCGTTGCGGCTGGCGTGGCGGGACGCGCCGCTGCGGGCGCCGCCGCGGACTGCGCCGGCGCCGCCGACTGCGACGGGCCAGCCTGGTTGACGCTCTGGGACTGTTTCCCGACCGAGCTGCCGCTGCCCATGCGCTTGGCTTCCGCGCTGGACAAGCCGATGCTGACCGCCATGACGGCGACCATGACGCCCATGACTACCTTTTTCATTTGCTGCTCCTCTCGTTAGCATTCAGTGTGAAGGCGGTCACACCAGCCGATTCGGTTTTGAACACTGCATCATACGGGGCGGCATTGCTTTAAAAAAGCGAAGTTAAATTGATTATTTGTTCGTTAAATACGAAAACAGAAGATTCGTGAAACCAGCTTCCTGGAGACTTTGTACGGCAACGAACAGACGGCGACTGACACCTTCAACTAGTTTGTCGGGCTGCTAGCAAACAATGCACCGCGATGAAAAGCAAACAAGGAAACCGATGAGCGACTACCTGCCGGATTGGCTGCACCGGCAACTGATGCTTGCCCTGCCCTGGCTGCCCGATAGCCAGCGCTATGCCTGGCTTGATGTGTTGCTGCAGGTAATCGTGGTGCTGCTGGTTGTCATGATCGGCGACCGGCTCGGCATGCCGGTGCTGCAGCGCCTGGCACGCCACTTTCCGTTTTCGCGCCGCCTGCTCAGGCAATGCCGCCAGTCGCTCCGCGTGGCCATATTCTTCCTGCTGCTTCAGATCATTTTCCGCGACAGCGAATCGACGCTGCGCATTGCGCCGCTGCTGCTGCACATCACGGCGCTGCTGACGATTGCCTCGCTGACCTGGCTGTCCACCCGGGCGGTGCAGTCGATCGCCGACACCATCGTCGAACTCAATCCGATCGACCGCGCCGACAACCTGGCCGCCCGCCGCATCCATACCCAGACCCGGGTGCTGGCCAGGTCGGTCAATGTGCTGATCATCCTGATCGGCACCGGCATGGCGCTGATGACGCTGCCCCTGCTGCGGCAGATCGGCACCAGCCTGCTGGCATCGGCGGGCGTGGCCGGCCTGGTGGTGGGTTTCGCCGCCAAGCCGGTGCTGGGCAATCTGCTGGCCGGAATGCAGCTGGCCATCAGCCAGCCTATCCGCCTGGACGATGTGGTCATCGTCGAAAACGAATGGGGCCAGATCGAGGAAATCACCGGCACCTATGTGGTGGTGCGCATCTGGGACCAGCGCCGCATGATCGTCCCGCTGCAATGGTTCATCGAACATCCCTTCCAGAACTGGACGCGCAGCAGCGCCGACCTGCTGGGCGCCGTCACCATCTGGGTGGATTACCGCCTGCCGCTGGCGCCGCTGCGCGCGGAGGCGCAGCGCCTGTGCAGCGAACTGGAGGAATGGGACGGGCGGGTCTGCGTGGTGCAGGTCACGGATGCGAATGAACGCGCAATGCAGGTGCGGGTGCTGGTCAGCGCCTCGGATGCGGGCCGCACCTTCGACCTGCGCTGCAAGGTGCGGGAAGGACTGCTCGACTTCGTGCAGCGCGCCTATCCCGATTGCCTGCCGCGGCTGCGCGCCGACACCGCCGGCGAGGACCTGATAGCCCGGAAGGCCGCGCCGGCGTATCAGTCGCGCAAATCCTGACCGGGCGTTGCCCCCTGCCCGTCCAGTTCCACCGGCTCGATCAGGTGCGGGTCGCTGTTGCCGACCCGGTTGACGTCCCGGCTCACCGGATACCAGTCAAATTCCTCTGCTGGCACCGCCATCGAGCGCGCCAGCTGCTCGGCCTGCTCGGCCGGCAGGTCGGGGTCCATCCATAGCCGCGCATCCTCCGGCCCGAGCACGACAGGACGGCGGTCATGCACGTCGACCATCCCTGCGTCGGCGGCGGCCGTGACGATGACAAAGCCGCTTCCCTCCGGATTCTCGCGGTCCGGGCGCACATTCGTGATCGCTGCCAGGAACAGCGGTTCATCCGTCTTGCGATGGATGTACCAGGGTTGCTTGTTGCCTGCCTTGCCAGTCCACTCATACCAGCCGTCGGCCGGCACCAGCACCCGACCGTGCAGCCACATGTGACGAAAATACTTGCCAGTGGCCGCCTTTTCGATGCGCGCGTTGATCGCCATGGGAATGCCTTTTTCGGCCGCCCAGTTGGGCCGGTAACCCCACCGGACCGCGTCGACCATGGGCCCGTCCCCGCTCATTGCATGAATCAGCCAGGGCGTGGTGCCAGGCGGCGTGTTGTATGACGGCTGACGGCTGGCCGCCTCCTCGCTCATCCTGAGTGGCAGTCCCAATACCTTGACATAGTCCAGCGGTTTTCTGTGCTGGGTGATGCGTCCACACATGACAGCCTCCATAACGCGACGCCGACGACGGTCGCTGAATGAATATTTGGTACAGAAACCTATTATGAAGGCGATCAATTTTGCCGGCATGAGCGAACCGGTACTGGTACGCCTTGATTCCTGACAAAGAATTACAGGAAGGTTGCGGACGATCAAACGGAAAGGAGGAGCGCGATTGTGTCTTAATGCAATTTGTTGTAATTTAACATTGTTCCGGAACACCATTGAAGACACGACAACAGTGTCGCAAACATTTCCGGAAAGCGGCAGGCAACACAGAAAGCGCTGGTAGTGAATGCAGGTGATATTAATCCGGCTCAGGAATTGGCGACCTTCAAAAATTGCACGCAGTTATTGTTTTTAATCAAAAATAAAATTAGCGACAAGGAAATTTTGTGTGCTGAACGATGTCTTTAAGACAGCACAGCACACCATTCCCAACCTGACATTTTGAAAGTGATTTAGCCATGGCGTCCGAAAACCTTGTAACCCAGGAATCCTACAATCCCAACCACCTGCTCGACATCCTGATCGAGCGCCTGAACCTGAAGAACGATGCCGCACTCTCCCGCGCGCTGGAGGTGGCACCGCCCGTGATCAGCAAGATCCGCCACCGCCGTCTGCCGGTCGGCGCCTCGATGCTGATCAGGATGCATGAAGTCAGCACGATGAGCGTGCGCGAACTGCGCGACCTGATGGGCGACCGCCGCACCAAATACCGGCTCAGCGATGCCCAGGGCAAGCCCAAGCCAGCGCCGGCGCAGCCGGCAGGCGACAAGCAGGCCAACAGCTAGCTTTTGCCATCGGCCAGCGTTGGCCGCAACCGTCGTGCGCTATCATGCCGTCACCCCGACCGGGGCTGACGGCATTTGCTTATCAGGCAGACGAAAAACGATGAATGCATGCGACTACGAAACCGCGCCGAAAGCTCGCCAGCTTCGCTGGCCAGCGCTGGCGGCAGCCATCCTGCTCGCGCATGGCGCGTCCCATGCCCAGGCCGTGCGCGTCGAAGTCCTCGGCAAGCAGCTCGATCACCCATGGGGCCTGGCCTTCCTCGACAGGGGGCGCATGCTAGTGACGGAAAAGGGGGCGCGATGCGCCTGATTCAGCCCGATGGCAACGTGGGTGCGCCGCTGGCCGGTCTGCCCAGGATCGACGCCGGCGGCCAGGGCGGCCTGCTCGATGTGCTGGCCGACAGTGGCTTTACCGGCAACCGCCTGGTCTATTTCTGCTTTTCCGAACCGGCGGCAAATGGCCCGGGTAATTCCACCGCGCTTGCCGTGGCACGGCTGTCCGAGGATGAACGCCGCCTGGAAAACCTGAAGGTGCTGTTCAGCCAGAAGCCGAAGTTCGCCAGCAACCACCATTTCGGCTGCCGCATCGTAGAAAGCCCGGACGGCAAGCTGTTCCTGACGCTGGGCGAACGCTTCCGGCGCATGCAGGATGCGCAAACGCTGGACAACCATCATGGCAAGGTGGTGCGGATCAACAAGGACGGCACCGTGCCGGCCGACAATCCTTTCGTTGGCAAGGCCGGTGCCCTGCCCGAGATCTGGAGTTACGGCCATCGCAATGTGCAGGGCGCCACCATCGGTCCCGAGGGGCGGCTGTGGACGCACGAGCACGGGCCGCAAGGCGGCGACGAGATCAACCGCCCCGAGGCTGGCAGGAATTACGGCTGGCCTGTGATCACGTACGGCGAAAACTATGGCGGCGGGCCGATTGGCGCCGGTCTCACCGAAAAGGCCGGCATGGAGCAGCCGCTGCATTACTGGACCCCGTCGATTGCGCCGTCCGGCATGGCATTCCTGAGGAGCGACCGCTATGGCAGCGCCTGGCAGGGCAGCCTGTTTGTCGGTTCGCTCAAATTCCGGTACCTGGACCGGCTCGAGATCCGCGACGGCCGCGTCGTGAAGGAGGAAAAATTGCTGCAGGACGTGGGACAAAGAATCCGAGATGTGCGCGAAGGCCCCGATGGCCTTCTGTATGTGCTGACCGATGCATCCCCGGGCCAGTTGCTGCGCCTGGCGCCGGGGTCCTGACGCGATGCCCGGCCTGATCAAGCACCGCGGCGTGCGGATCGTCACGCTGGAAGCCGGCGACACCGTCGAGCGCCATGGCCGCCCTGGCGACATCATGATCGAAGGGCGCAACGATGGCTGGTATCTCCATTTCATCGCTGACGATGGCAGCGCGGACAGCTACGAAGACCCTTACGACAGCTATAACAAGGCGCTGTGGGCCGCCAAGGCAGCGGCGGAATATCAGGCCAGCGGGGAATAGCAGGGAGCAGGCCTCGTCTTTCCGGCTCTCAGGCCACAGGATCTTTCCAGAACAAGCCGGTACATATCAGTTCCCACCCGCTATCAAAGCATGTCCGTAAGCGGGTTTCCACGGAGAACTGCATGAAAAAGCCTTTTTTTCTTGCGCTTGCATCAACAAGCGCTGCCTTGCTGCTTGCCGCCTGTTCTGACGGCTCGATCAGTCAAGCGGACGGCAATGCCTCCCCAAGAATCGAGTTACCCAGGCCGACGCCGGCGCTGGCGGGCAGCGTGGCAGTCGGCAGTATTCCGCTGGTGCCCTTACGGTCTCCCATGTCGGCTAGTCCGCCATCAGCCACCATGCTTGCTGCGGCAAAATCATCGTCCAATGACACGCTGGGCCCGATATCGACCACGGACCCCAGGATCGTGCTTGGATCCAACCGAGCTCTTGCCAATCCCTGGCAGCCTGGCAACATCGATCGCAAGCTGATCACCCTGCCTGCCGGCACGGAAAACCGGATGCCGACCGGCAAATGGTTCAAGGGCCTTCTTTACCAGAGCCCGCTCAACCTCGATGCCTACTTCATGCCCAACGGTGACGACAGCGATCCGCGCAACAAGGGCGGCGAGACCGAACAGTCGAACATCTTCGCCTTCCCCAACAAGCTGGGCATCGACGACAGGATGGGCATGGTGTCCGTCAGCTTTGCAACACGCCGCTATATCGCCTACGGTATCGCCGGCAACGCGGACGTCTACGATCTCCGAAATCCATACGTGGCCGATACCCTGCTCTACCATATCGCGCCCAACAGCAGCCAGGATATGCGGCTGACCTATGCGCAGCCTGCCGGAGGACGCCTGTCCCGCCAGGTCGATCACTTCGACGAGTTGACCGTGTCCACCAGTTGGCGCAACAGTACCGGCAGCCAATTCATGCAGCTGCTGGCGGCGGAAGGATCTCCCTATGTGACCATGCGCTATGCAGGTTTGCGTCCCGTGGTGCAAGTGGGCCAGGGAAGCCGCGCCCGCACGCTCAAGGACGCATTCGGCCTGCCGCTCGATCCGGTGCAATATGCGTACGACCAGCAGGAAAGCGACAATGGCATCCAGGCGGTCGCAGTCGGGGAAGAGCCGCTGCAGACCTTTGTCGAAAACAACCGGCAGCGCCTGACGCCGACATTAACCGGCACCAAGTTCCGCTTCGTCTACCAGACTCCCGACCGGGCACGGGCAAAACCTGGCACCAATGACGGCAATCCTTCCATTCCCCTGTTGTCCCTGAAGGAAATGGTGGTCTATTCCTCCAGCCCGATCACCCTGGAATGGGACACGCCTTCGCGCTCCTACGTGGCTAGGGAGGCTTACTCTGGAACGATACGCAGCGCGCTGGTGGATGATGTCGCTCAGGAGGAGTGGGGCTCGAAAGTCACCGGCATCTCCGACATTCCCTCCTTCAAGGCGCGCCGTGCCATCCTGGACCGGTATGCGGCAACTTTCCCCATCCGCTCCGAGATCTTTCTCGAATACGATGGCAATGCCACCGGCCTGATCAGGTACAGGTGGGACACGGAACGCATGGATGGCGCGACCGCCCGGGGCGCCGATCTGCTGATGATGGGCTTCGACGCAACGCATATTCCCTCGCTGCGCAATCCAGCCAGAATCGATGGGCTGACCTACCGGTCCAACTTCGGCGCGATGAGCGCCGTCGCCGGCGACGAGTGGGCGCAGCAACTGGGCATTCCCGGCATCCTGCGCAATGGCGCTGAAGCCAAACAGCTCTGGATGGGCAATGGCGACATCAAGTCTGCCGATCTGCCAAGAGTCAAGGCATCGCTGGTCAACGACACCAAGCTGCTCACCACGAACTTCCTCGCCGCGTGCAACGCGGACTCCTACATTTGCGGAAAATACTTGCACAATGTGAGCCGTCTTGCCCTCATTGCCGAAAACGTCGGCGACACCGCCAGCCGCGACACGCTGGTCGCCTATCTGAAGCAGTCGCTTGCGCTCTGGCTGGATGGCGTCGATGCAAGCGGCCGGCAGGTCAACCCCCTGACAGATGGCGTCAACGACACCTTCGTGTATGACACGACCAATGGCGGCACGATCACGTCGCTCGGACTGCAGAACTACGACAAGGACTATAACAACCGCGCCTATGTCGATCACATGTTCCATTACGGCTATTACGTCTATGCCGCCTCGGTCGTCGCCGCTCTGGATACGGACAGGGACAAGCCGTGGTTGCCGGCGCATGTCGACAAGGTCAATCTGCTGGTGCGCGACATCGCCAATCCCAGCCTGGACGACATGCACTTCCCGATCATGCGTACCTTTGACTGGTACCGGCTGCAGAACATCGCCGATACCGGGCCGGACCCCAACGGCGGCAATACCGAGTCATCCAGCGAATCCATCAACGCGAACTATGCGCTGGCCACATGGGGAGCCGTGATTAAGAATTCGCCGTTCCAGGCCATGGCCGCGATCATGACGGCAGCCGAAATCAGGACTGCCCAGGCCTTTTACCAGGTCACTCCGGACACGCCTTACCTGAAGGACCTTGATCATCCCGAGGTCGATGTCAGCGTCAAGCTGGCCAACGGCAGTTCGACGATGAAGATCCGCCCGGGCGATGAACCGGTGATGAACATCCTGCGCGCCAACATCGTTGAAACGAATACCTTCTTCGGCCCGCTGCTTGCCAACCGCATCGGCATCAACCTGCTCCCGATCAGCCCGATTTCGGAGTTCGTGATATCGCCGGCCTGGGCCCGGGCCCACAGCGCCACGCTGCGCAGGCTCGAGGACAGCAACACCGACCTCTTCGCCAGGATCATCAATACGCCGCCTGACCAGAGCGCAGCATGTTTCCTGGCCGGCTGGGATGTCACCAAGCCGCAGCTGGATGGAAATGGCGTGCCGATCCCGCCGAATCCCGGCGCTGTCTGCGCGGGAAGGCTGCGGGTGCTGTACAGCTGGCGCCAGTTGCCGGTCGCAGCCAACGGCATCAATGACCCGGCGGGAGCCTATCAGCGCTACGCCAGCTACATGGATGCGCTGGAGCAGCAACAGCAAACCTACAGGAACAATACCCGCTCCAGCGTGTATCCCAATTCCTCGCTGAATCCCGAGGGCGTGGTCGCGGATGTGCTGAAGGACAATTCAACGCCGTCGACCGACACCAATACCTTGTGGTGGCTGTCTTCCCGCAAGTAGGCGCAGCAGCAAGCCCAGCAACGTCGACTCCGCCTTCGGGCGGAGTTTTTCATTGGCCTTAGCGCAAAGGCGAATACGACGTCGGCACCAGGAAGCTGTTCTCTATGCGTTCAACGATAATGGCCTGCGCTTCGGTCTCGGCGCGCTTGGCCAGCCATTCCGGGTCGCTGGCGAAGGCATTCCACTTCTGCTCCCGCTCGGCCAGGCTGTCCCATTGCAGCAGGTAGGTCAGCGACTGGTTGCTGGGGCCGACCAGGGTGGTCCAGAAACCCAGCGGCTTGATGCCGTATTTTTCCCAGAACTTCAGGGTGATGTTTTCAAAGCGGGCATTCAGCGCCGGCAGGCGGCCGGGCGCGCAATGGTAGATACGCATTTCGTGGATCATGGCGGCTTTCGGTAGTCAGTGATGATGAAGTGCTGGTCCCGCCGCGGCGGGCGAGCAAGTGTACCCGGGCGGCGCCGTCCGTGTCGAACCAGGCTCAGACTTCCAGGTAAGCCTTCCTGACGTCCTGGCTGGAAGCCAGCGCTTCCATGCTGCCTTCAAAACGCACCTGCCCCTTTTCCAGCACATAGGCGCGGTCGCTGACCAGTTCGGCAAAATGCAGGTTTTGCTCCGACAGCAGGATGGAAACGCCGGCCTCCTTGAGTTCAAGAATCATCTGCGCCATCTGCTCCACGATCACCGGCGCCACGCCTTCCGAGGGTTCGTCCAGCAGCACCAGGTAGGGATTGCCCATCAGCGTGCGCGCCACCGTCAGCATCTGCTGCTCGCCGCCACTCATCTGTCCGCCACGCCGCCCGGGCATGCCGCCCAGATTCGGGAATAGCCGGAACAGCCTGTCGATGGTCCATGCCGGAATGCCGGGGCGCGGCGGCTGGCGGCCGATCTCCAGGTTCTCCAGCACGGTCAGGTCGGTGAAGATGCGGCGATTCTCCGGTACGAAGCCCAGTCCCAGGCGGGCAATCCTGAACGGCTGCATTGCGGCGATATCATGGCCCATGAAGCGGATGACGCCGCGACGCCGTTCCAGCAGGCCCATCACCGCCTTCATCGTGGTGGACTTGCCGGCGCCATTGCGGCCCATCAGCGCCACCACCTCGCCCGGCCGCACTTCCAGTGCGAGGTCGAACAGCACCTGGGCCCGGCCATACCAGGCATCGAGGCGCTCCACCTTCAGCATGGGATCGCTCATGCCGGACTCCGCTTCCTGCCCAGGGTGCCGGCGCCAAAATAGACTTCCTGCACTTTCGGATTCGCCTGTATCGATGCGCCGTCGCCCTCGGCAATGAGCTTGCCGCGGGCCAGCACGATGATCCGGTCGGCATAGGCAAACACCACATCCATGCTGTGCTCGGTAAACAGCACCGCGATATTGCGCTCCGCTACCAGCTTTCTGGTCAGCGCCATCAGCGCATGGCGTTCCTGCGGCGCCATGCCGGCGGTCGGCTCGTCCATCAGCAGCAGGCGCGGCGCGTTGGCCAGCGCGATGGCCAGTTCGACCCGTTTCACATCGCCATATGCCAGCACGCTGCAAGGCCGGTCAGCCTGGCTTTCCATGCCGACCTGCGACAGCAATTGCAATGCTTCGTCGCGGTGGAAGCCGGCGGCCGGACGCCACAGATGGAAAATCTTCCGCTCGCGCGACAGCAGCGCCATCTGCACGTTTTCCACCACCGTCATGGAACTGAAGGTCTCGGTGATCTGGAACGTGCGGCCGACACCCAGGCGCCAGATCGCGCGCGGCGCCATCGTGGTCAGTTCATGGCCGTCGAAGCGGATCGAGCCGGCGTCCGGCCGCAACTGGCCATTGACCATGTTGAAGCAGGTCGTCTTGCCGGCGCCGTTCGGCCCGATCAATGCCAGCAGCTGGCCGGCCGGCAGGTCGAACGACACATCGGCGACAGCCGCCACGCCGCCATAGGACTTCCTCAGGTTGCGCACCTGCAGCAGGCTCATGACGTGGCCTCCTGGCGTTCGAAGCGGCTGCGGATGGAACCGACCACGCCCTGCGGGAAAGCCAGCACCAGCAGCAGCATCACGCCGCCCAGCAGCGCCCGCCAGTATTCGGTTTCACGTGCCAGCAGATCCTGCAGCCAGGTAAACAGCACGCCGCCGACGATGGGACCGGACAAGGTCTGCACGCCGCCCAGCAGCACCATCACCAGGCCATCCACCGAGCGGCCGACCGAGATCGTTTCCGGCGATATGCTGCCCTTGGAAAAGGCAAACAGGGCGCCCGCCACGCCGCAGAACAGGCCGGCCAGCACGAACGCCATCCACTGCACCCGCTTGACATGGATGCCGATGGCTTCGCTGCGCAAGGGCGAGTCGCGGCCGGCGCGCATCGCGTAGCCGAAAGGCGAGAACAATATGCGCCGCATCAGCCAGATGCAGCCGGCGCAGAGCACCAGCGTCAGGTAGAAATACGCGCCACGGTCCGCCAGCCAGGCCGCCGGCCAGATGCCGACGATGCCGTTGCTGCCGCCGGTGACCTCATCGGACTGGTAGACGATGGACCAGACGATCTGCGAAAACGCCAGCGTCAGCATCGCCAGGTAAACGCCGGACAGGCGCACGCAGAACCAGCCAAACAGCAGCGCGCCCAGGCCGGCGACCAGCGGCGCGGCGAGCAGCGAGACTTCCATTGGCATCGCCAGCGCCTTGAAGAACAGCGCCGCGCCATAGGCGCCCAGGCCAAAATAGGCGGCGTGGCCGAAGGAATGCATGCCGGCCGGCCCCATGATGAAATGCAGGCTGGTGGCAAACAGCGCCGCGATCAGCAGGTCGATCGACAGCGTGACCGCATAGGGAAAGCTGTGGCCGGCCAGCGGCAGCGCCAGCAGCAGGGCCAGCAGCAGCCAGGCGACAAGGCGCAGCACAGGTTGTGCCGGTCGCAGTGGCGCTTCGATGTCGGCCGGATTGCGGCTGGCGGCCTGCGGCCGGCCCAGCAGCCCCCACGGACGCCATACCAGCACCACCGCCATGATCAGGAATTCCACCACCAGGGTCAGCCTCGAAAACGATACATCGGCACCGAACAGCTGCACGGTGCCGATGCCCGCGCACACCGCCTTGGTCACCGCGATCAGCAGGGCTGCAAGGTAGGCGCCGGGGATGCTGCCCATGCCGCCGACCACGACCACGACGAAGGCGTCGCCTATGGTCTGCAGGTCGAGGTTCAGGCTGGCCGGCTCCAGCGGCAGTTGCAGGGCGCCGCCCAGGCCGGCCAGGAAGGCGCCCAGCGCGAACACGCTGGTAAACAGCCAGGCCTGGTTCACGCCAAGCGCTGCGACCATGTCACGGTCCTGGGTAGCCGCCCTGATCAATGCGCCCCAGCGAGTCTTGTTGAGCAGCAGCCAGAGCCCGGCCAGCACCAGCGGGCCTATCCACATCAGCAGCAGGTTGTATTGCGGGAAGCGGCGCCCGAGCAGTTCAACCGAGCCTGACAGGCCGGGCGCGCGCGAACCCAGCAATTCCTCCGCCCCCCAGACGTAGAGCGCCGCGTCCTTGATCACCAGCACCAGCGCAAAGGTGGCCAGCAGCTGGAACAGCTCCGGTGCCCGGTAGATACGGCGCAACAGCAGCACCTCCACCAGCGCGCCGATCGCCGCAACCGCCGCGGCTGCCAGCAGCACGCCGCCCCAGAAGCCCAGCGGGCCCGCGCCGAGCTGCGCAGTCAGCCACTCGGTCAGCGAGTAAGCGATGTAGAGCCCCAGCATGTACAGCGAGCCGTGGGCGAAGTTGACCACGCGGGTGATGCCGAAGATCAGCGACAGTCCGGCTCCCACCAGGAACAGGGAGGAAGCGCCGGCCAGGCCATTGAGCAGCTGGATGAGAAAACTGGAAAGCGTCATGGGAGCATCATGCCTGAGGCCGCATCACACAAGCCTTGCGACTTGCCAGGCCGGATGGGACCACGCAACCGGCATGGGCGCAATCCAGCGCGCCATGCCGGGCATGCCGAAAATCATCCGGCTTATTCGGCTGCACGCAGGGTTTTGACTTCGGCGTCCGGCGGCAGGAATTTCGCGCCATCCTTGTAGGTCGGGTTTTCCATCACACCCTTGCCGCCCTTGACCGCCAGCGTGCCGACATAGGCGCCCATGGTGGACTGATGATCCTGTGCGCGGTAGGTGATGTTGCCGAAGGGCGTTTCCACCGGCAGCCCCTTGAAGGCATCCGCCAGCTTCTCGCTGTCGGTGCTGCCGGCCTTCCTGATGCCGGCGGCCATCGACATGACCGCCGAATAGCCGACCACGGAACCCAGGCGCGGATAGGTGCCGTACTTCTTTTGATAGGCGTCGAAGAATGCCTTGTGTTCCGCTGTCTGTATGCTCTGCCATGGATAGCCGGTGACGATCCAGCCGGCCGGCGCCTCATCCTTCAGCGGGTCGAGGTATTCCGGCTCGCCCGACAGCAGACTGACGACGGCGCGGTCCTTGAACAAACCGCGGGTACTGCCTTCGCGAACGAACTTGGCGAGGTCGGCCGCGAACAGCACATTGAAGATGGCATCCGGCTTGGCGTCGGCAAGCGCCTGCGTCACCGCGCCGGCATCGATCTTGCCCAGCGCCGGCGCCTGCTCCTCGACGAATTCAACATCGGGCTGCTGCTGCTTCATCAGCTTCTTGAAGGTGGCCACCGAAGACTGGCCATATTCATAGTTGGGATACACCAGCGCCCAGCGCTTTTTCTTCAGCTTGACCGCTTCCGGCACCAGCATCGCCACCTGCATGTAGGTCGAGGGCCGCAGGCGGAAGGTATAGCGGTTGCCGTTCTGCCAGACGATCTTGTCCGACAGCGGCTCGGCGGCGAGGAAGAAGAATTTCTTCTGCTTGGCAAAGTCGGTCACGGCAAGGCCGGTGTTGGAGAGGAAGGTGCCCATCAGCACATCCACCTTCTCGCGCGAGACCAGCTCTTCCGCTACCCGGACCGCATCGCCGGGGTTCGCATTGTCGTCACGCGTAAGCAGCTCGACCTTGCGGCCGAGCAGGCCGCCGCCGGCATTGACCTGTTCCAGCGCCAGCTCCATGCCCTTCTTGTACGGCTCAAGGAAAGCGGCCTGCGCCTTGTAGCTGTTGATCTCGCCTATCCGGATGGCGTCGGCTGCCGCGGCGGCGCCCGCAAGACAGCTTGTCGCGATCAGCACGGCATATCCCGCTGCATGCTTGAAGTTCATCGAGTGCTCCTGGTATCTGGGTGTGGCCGGTATCAGTCGGAAGGCAATTCCGGCTGCCGGGCGGATGCGCTATGGCAATCAGCCGACATTCTAGAGGCTAAAGCGCATTTCGGGGCCGAGCGGTTCAGTGACACCAATACCAATGCTCGCAGGCGCCGTCACTTGCCGGCGCAAGCAGGCTCGCCCGCAAAAAAACTGAGCCTTTTTCGGATAGCGTGCACCGGGTCTGCAACTGAAATGGTACTGGGTATCGCAGCCTGCGATCCCAGCCAACCCTTCAGGAGAGCATATGACCCATTCCAGCAAATCAAAGGCGAGCAGGAAATCCAGCGCCCGGAAAATTGGCTTGGAGCCCCAGCCCAGGATACCGGACGAAAATCTCAAACAGAGCCAGCTTGAACAGGTCACAGCAGGCGGCGCGAGCATGCTGCTGACTGATCCCAAAAGACAAGAAGCCCGACCTCCTTGCGACACCGATGCATAAGGAGATCTGGAAAGTGCCGGGCACCGCTCCGTGAGAAGTCGTGCCAGGCGCAGGCTTTGCAAAACCAGCGCCTGGCTCGCCGTGTTCAACTCATCGGCGGCTGCCCGTTCGACGCGGTCAGCCCGCCATCCACCGGCAGATTCACGCCATTGACGAAGCGTGCATCATGGCTGGCAAGGAAGGCAATCACGTCGGCTACCTCCTCCGGCTCTGCGCCGCGCCCGAGCGGAATGCGCTCGGCAAACTTGGCCATCAGTTCCGGCTTCTGGTACATGTCCTCGGTCATGTCGGTGCGGGTCAGGCTGGGGCAGACCGCGTTGACGCGGATGCCGTCGCGGCCATGGTCCATCGCCAGCGCGCGGGTGAAATTGCAGACCGCGCCCTTGGCGGCGTTATAGATGGACAGCGCCCAGTCCCCGCCCAGGCCGGAAACCGAGGCCACGTTGATGATGGCGCCGCCGGTGATGATGAGTTGTGGGATGGCGGCGCGGCAGGCGTAATACACGCCGTCGAGATCGGTCGACATCACTTTTTTCCAGTCGTCCACGCTGGAGTCGGTAATCTTGCCCTCGACCGCGACGCCGGCATTGTTGACCAGCACATCCAGACGGCCAAACTGTTGCACAGTCTCCGCCACCAGCGCCTCGACCTCGGCCTGCTGCGACACATCGGTCACCCGCACGACCGCCTTGCCGGCCGGCAGGCTGGCGGCAACCTGGTCCAGCTTGTGCCGGGTGCGGCCGGCCAGTACGACCGTGGCGCCATCGCCGGCGAAACGCCGGGCGGTGGCGGCGCCTATGCCTGAACCGGCGCCCGTCACAATCACTACCTTGTCATTGAATCGCGTCATCATGGCTCCTGTCGTGTGAATACAGCCATATGGACGCGCAAGGGAAGCCCGGGTTCGTGGATTTGCCTACGCACTGCGCCTGGGTTGTTCAGGCGCAAAAGCGCCCGGACTGCACTTCAGACCATGCCCAGTATGCGGCCGATCTCCGCGATATAAGGGCTGTCCTTCAGCACTTCATTTTCCACCGCCGCCGACATGCGCTGGAATGACGAGCGTGCCGAGTGGAGGTCTTCGTCGGTTGCAGTGCGCCCGGCAGAAGCATTGAGCGCCGTGCGCAGCACCTCCAGTTCATGCCGCAGACGCTGCACTTCCTCACGGTCGGGCGCCCTCTCCAGCTCTTGTTCCAGATCAGAGACCAGGAGGTTAATCCGTTCAAGATTCATTTGCGCACCGGAGGACGCACTGTTTGCGCCCATGTGTTCTTCAGTCATAAAACCTCCCGTTGGGGTGATGAATGCATGGAATCGAAGGCTGGCTGGCAGGGTCTGGCCAGCCGGATCGGCGTCAGGATCCGTCTGCATTATAGGCGCAAGCCGAAGCTTGCCAGATGGCCGAAAGGGTGGCTGCCGGGAGTAACGAGATGCCCATCAATGAATGCTGCAAGCTCGACGTGGTCTGCTGCGACCCCGAGCTCTCTCTGCCTGACACGGCGGCCCTGATGCGCAAGCACCATATCGGCGACGTGATAGTCGTGGAAACGCGCTCGGGGACAAGGACGCCGGTCGGCATCGTCACCGATCGCGACATCGTGGTGGAGACCATGGCCCTGCAGCTCGACGCCACCCTGTTTACCGCCGGCGACATCATGAACACGCCGCTGGTGACAGTGAAGGAAGATGCCGGCTTCGTCGAAACCCTGCGCCTGATGCGCACCCACGGCGTGCGGCGCATGCCCGTGGTCAGCGAGAACGGCGCCCTGTACGGCATGGTGACCGCGGACGACATCGTGCGGCTGCTGGCGCTGGAGCTGTCGCTGATCACGGAAGCCATGTCGGGCCAGATGGCCCACGAGCGCCGGCTGCGCAAGTAAGCACGCTGTCGGGAATGGACCGGGCAGCCTCAGGCGCTGTCCTGGCTGGCCAGGATCGCTGCCACCTCCTCATCGTCGACAGCGTCGAAGTTGTCATAGAACTGCCCGACCGCCGCGAAGTCCTCGGGCGCATGCAGGCACACGATCTCGTCGGCCAGTGCCTGCACCTTGCCCAGGCTGTCGGCCGCGGCCACCGGCACCGCGCAGATCAGCCGGGCCGGCTTGCCGGCGCGCACCGCATGCAGCGCGGCAATCATGGTGGCTCCGGTCGCGAGACCATCGTCCACCACAATCACGATGCGGCCGGCCGGATCGACCCTGGGCCGCAATGGCGTGTAGCGGTCGCGCCGCTGGCGCAGCAGCGCCATCTGGCGCGCGGTCTCATGTTCAATATAGGCCTCGCTGGCGCCGGCGGCAGCGGCCAGCGGCGAGCGGTACACCCAGCCGCTCTCGTCCACCGCGCCAATCGCATATTCCTCGCTGAACGGCGCGCCGAGCTTGCGCACCAGCACCACATCGAGTTCACCCTGCAGTTCGCTGGCAATGCGCTGCCCCATCGGAACGGCGCCGCGCGGTATGGCCAGCACCAGCGGCCTCGTCCCCCGGTAACGGCGCAGCTGTTGCGCGAGCTGGCGCGCGGCATCATCGCGGTCGTGAAAGCGACGTCCCTGCTTTCCTTGTTTCATGGCGATTGCGGGAGACTGGGCTCCATGCCGAAAATTTCAGCATAGCCAGCCGGCGCGGCAGAGGCCTGCGCCAGATCAAGCGCAAAAGTGCCGCAGGAGCGCATGCAGATCAATTGATTTTGACATCGCCGAACCTATATTCGAGACGAGGCAGCGGACCTGATGCGCCGCCATCCGTGGCGGATGAGGCATTCAACATAAACCCTTCATGCGTTAACGAGGAGAACATCATGGCGAACAAACTTACACGCTTTGACCCTTTCACTGACCTGACCCGTTTTGACCGTCCCTTCGGCGGCCTGCAGGAACTGTTCGAACAGTTCGGCATGCAGCCTTTCGGACGCGGCGGGCAGTCCATGCCATCGATACGGATGGACGTATCGGAAACGCCGGAAGCCTATACGGTAAAGGCCGACATTCCCGGCATGAAAAAGGAAGACATCAAGGTCTCGATTGAAGGCAATCAGGTCTCCATCAGCGCCGAGTCGCGTTCCGAGAAGGAAGAGAAGGAAGGCGAGACCGTGGTGCGCAGCGAGCGCAGCTATGGTCGCCAGTCGCGCAGCTTCACGCTGGGCAGCGACATCGACGATGCCAAGGCCAACGCGCGCTACGAGAACGGCGTGCTGGAACTGACGCTGCCCAAGCGTGGCGGCGGCAGCGGCGCCAAGCAGCTTTCCATCAGCTAGGAGCCTGCGTCGAAGAAGGCAGATGCCTTCACGGGGCTGGGGCCGGGCCAGCCCCTTCACGCTCCCTGATGAATTGCAGCGTGCGTTCCCGTGTCGGGATCGCGGCCCGACCGCCCTTGCCGGTGCATTTGAGCGCCGACACCGCGCTGGCAAATCGCATTGCCACATCCACCATGCTGCCTTCGGCAATGGCCAGCGCATAGGCGCCATGGAATACATCGCCGGCGCCGGTGGTGTCGACCACCTCCACCGCAAAGGCGGTCTGCCGATGCACGCCGGCTTCATCGATCCACAAGACGCCTTCACGGCCCCGGGTCACCGCCGCGACCCGGCATCCCAGGCTGCGCACCCGCCGCAGCGCTGTCAGGCGCGCCTCGTCGCTATCGGTTGCGCCGCCGGCAAAGGCGCGCAATCCGGGCTCCGAGAAGATCGCATGGTCCACCAGCGGCAGCAGCATGCCAAATACCTCGGCGCTGGCGATCTCGCCATCGAGCACCGTCGGGATGCGATGCATGCGTGCCGCGGCGAAGCAGAGCGCCGCCGCCTCCGGCCAGCGCACGTCGCCATGCAGCGCGTCGCAGCCGGGAATCTGCGCCATTGGCAGCCAGCCGGGATCGGTATCGAGCCCTTCGCCACGAAAGTTGACGATCATGCGCTCGCCATCGCCACCGACCATGATGCCCGACACCGATGACCTGGCATCCGGTATCAGCCTGAACTGGCTGACGTCCACGCCATAAGCGGCCATTTCCGCCAGCATCACCCTGCCCGCGCTGTCGTCGCCGGCGCGCCCCCAGTAGGCGCATGCGCCGCCCAGCCTGGCAACGGCCACGGCGGCATTGGCCGCCATGCCGCCGCCAAGTTCCAGATAGTCATGTGCCGGAAACTTGCCGCCGCCCGAAGGCAGGCGGTCGATCAGCCAGACCCTGTCCAGAGTGGTGTTCCCTACGCAAATCAGTTTGGGCTGCATGACATCGCTCACAGCATGAGAGACAGTCATCATGCAGGCGCGTTGCGCGCAAGGCAAGCAGCGCCGGCCTTGATTCGGCGCAATGCGGTTTGCAACGGCGCAGGCGTAGGCTGGCATCTCGACCCGGCATGGAGCATGCGATGGCTTACAAGGTGATCACCGTCTATCTCGACCATTCGCCTCTGCTGGCGGCAACGGTGGCGCTGGCCGCCGACGTCGCCATCGCGCAGGGCGGCCATCTGATCGGCGCAGCATCGGGTGCCGACGCGCAGGCGCCGGAAGCCTTGCAGGTATTTGGCAGCGCGATGCGGCGCGCCGGCGTGGCTTCGTTTGCAACCAGAATGCTGGAAGGCGACCTGGCAGCGGCGTTGAGCGACAGCGGACGCTACTGCGATCTGATCGTGCTCGGCCGTCGTCCGCCGGATGATCCGGGTGCGGCCATGCATGTCGATTTCTGCGAGTTCGTTGCCAGAAACAGCGCCTGCCCGGTGCTGATCGCGCCGCTCGGCGCGCATGTGCATGGCATGCCGTTCCAGCCCCTGGTCGCCTGGAACGGCAGCCGCATCGCCGCAAGGGCGGTGCATGCCGCCTTGCCGCTATTGCATCAGGCAGGCAAGGCCACGGTGGCGGTGGTCAACTCCCCTATCGGCGTGCCGGATCAGGAAACCGGGCCGGGGGCTGCCATTGCACTCTATCTGCGTCATCACGCCGTCGCCGTCGACCTGGTGCAGCAAACGGTGGATGTCGATGCCGGACATGCGCTGCTTGCGCTGGCCGATGCGCACGGCAGCGATCTGCTGGTGCTGGGCGCGAATGTGCATCCTCAGTTCAGGGATGTGCTGCATCAGGGAACGACGCGCACGGTGCTGGAAGCCGGCCGCATCGCCGCGCTGCTGTATCGCTAGAGGCGTTTTCACGCCGGCCGATCGAGGATGCGGCGCAACAGGCTGTCCATGCGCTGCCAGTGGCTGCCCTTCCAATAGACGCGGGCGCATACGTCGCAGCGCCGGAACGTCTGATGCAGCGCGCGTACCTGCGGCGGCAGTTCCGCCTCCACCTCGGTCTTGGCAACCGGGCGCAAGGGCGCATTGCAATGCAGGCACAGCGTGAAAGGCCTGGCCTGCCGCGCCAGGCGATAACGCGCCAGCACCTGCTGCGCCTGCGGCTCCGCCTTGAGCGCACGGACATAGCAGCCATGCATGATCTCCTTGCGGATCAACAGGTCGCGGTCGCGCGTGAGCACGATGCGCTGCTGCTGCGCCGAGATGGCCGCGATCTCGGCGTCGTGAAAGGCATTGTCATATAGCGTATCGAAGCCAGCCATGCGCAGCAGACGGGCGAGGCCGCCGAGATGGGCATCGGCCACGAACAGCACCGGCGACGGCGGCGGCAAACTGCCGGGGAAGACACTTACCCGGTCGCCTTCCTGCAGCATCTGGTCGAGCCCGGCGGCGGCCCCGTTGATCTGCACCAGGCCGACCTCGGTATGCGGCACGCCCAGCGCTTCGATCATGTGCTTGGCGGTGGCGGCACGGGCACAGGGCGTGGCGAAGGCCCGATGGCGGCGCGCCGCCGGTAGGAAATCATTGAGTTCGTCGTGAAAATGGAAAGTCGCCGTGACCATGGGGCTGAGTATCGCACTCGGCACTGCGCGGCGGGGCCGCCGCGTGCAGGCTGCTTGCCCCGACGCAGAACCAGTGCAGGCCGCCGGCTGCTATCCTGTGCGCCCGGCATGAAGAGCCCATTACCGCGCCCCTGCACCCATTTTCAGGAGAAGAGATTGCATCTTGCACCGCCCCCATCATTCCCCGACCTCGCTACATTTCCCGACCTGCTGGATGGCTTGCCGGGCATCAGGCTTGCAACGGATACCACAGGCCAGGCATTCATAGCCGCCCAGGGCGCGCAGGTGCTGTCCTGGCGCGCGAGCGACGGCCGGGAGCGACTTTACCTGTCTGCCACTACCGGCGGCCTCAGACACGCCGGAGAGAAAGCGGCCGCGATACGCGGCGGCATCCCGGTCTGCCTGCCGCAATTCTCCGATCGTGGTCCGCTGGTCAAGCATGGCTTTGCCCGCAACCTGCCGTGGACGCTTGTCAAGCACGACGCCAACACGCTGGTCCTGACCCTGCGCGACGACCAGGCCAGCCTGGCGCAATGGCCGCATCCTTTCCTTGCGACGGTGACCGTGCTTCAGGGGCCGGACAGCCTGGAAGTGCGCTTGTCCATTGCCAACACCGGCAACCAGCCGTTTGCCTTCAGCACGGCGCTGCACACCTATCTGCGGGTTGATGACATCCGCAACATCCGCCTGCTTGGGCTGCAGGGTGTGTCCTACCAGGATGCGACCGACCATTGCGTCGTCAAGACGCAGCAGGAAGCGCAATTGCCCATTCCGGGCGAAGTTGACCGGGTCTACATGGCGCCGCCTGCCAGCCTGCAATTGATCGAACAAGGGCGTGCGCCGCTGCAGATCAGCCAGCAGGGCTTTTCCGACACCGTGGTCTGGAATCCGGGCCCCGACAAGGCCCACTCCCTGCCGGACATGCCGGACCAGGACTGGCAACACATGCTGTGCGTCGAGGCTGCCTGCGCCGCGGCGCCTGTTACATTGCCCGCCGGCGCAATCTGGCAAGGCAGTCAGCGCTTGAGCCTGGCATAGACGCTTACAGGCGCCCGGCACGGAATGTAGCCCGCGATGCGCTCCGGCGCCGGCCTTGCAGCAGCGTACATCCGCCCCATCTGCAAGATTTCAATCAAAGCGATTGGGTTCGATGCTGCGTTTTCTGTCGCTGTTCCTGCACGGTTTGATCGCCTGGCGCCTGCTGCCCGAACTCGGCCAGTGGCCAGTGCTGTCGGCGGCGCTGGGCTTGGCGCTATTGAACTCGGTGCTGCTCATGCCCATGGGGATCGGGCTGGCTTCCCGGCTGGCCGGCTTCGGGCACCGGACGACACGCCTGGTCACCTGGCTGGCATGGGCCGGCATGGGCTTTTCTTCCACGCTGCTGATCCTGGCATTCATTCGGGAACTGACCCTTCTTGGCACATTCGCAGCCGACCTTGTCTGGCCGGGACGGCTGGACCTGGCTGCCTGGCGCCACCAATCCGCGTTGGCGGTTACGGTGCTTGGCTTTCTGATCACCCTGCTCGGCTTTTCCAATGCGCGCCGTACTGCCGCGGTTACCCGGGTAAGCATTCCGGTCAGGAACTTGCCGCCTGCGTTGCAGGGATTCAGGATCGTCCAGATCAGCGATATCCATGTCGGGCCGACGATACGCCGGGATTATCTGCGGCGTATCGTCGCGGCAGTCAACCGTCAGCAGCCCGATATGGTTGCGATCACCGGTGATCTCGTCGATGGCAGCGTAAGGGAACTGGCGCCGCATGTCGCGCCGCTGGAGGATCTGGTGTCCCGCCACGGAAGCTATTTCGTCACCGGAAACCATGAGTATTATTCCGGCGCGCATGCCTGGATTGCCGAGTTGCGCCGCCTGGGCATTGAAGTCCTGCTCAACAGCCATGTCGTGCTGGAGCACCAGGGCGCGACGGCGGTCGTCGCCGGTGTCACGGACTACGGCGCCGGCCATTTCGACTCTGCGCATCGAAGCGACCCGCATGCAGCCATCGCCGGCGCACCAACCCACGCGGCGGTCAGAGTGCTGCTGGCGCACCAACCCCGCAGTGCGCCGGCAGCGGCCGAAGCCGGCTTTGATGTGCAATTGTCCGGCCACACCCATGGCGGCCAGTTCATGCCGTGGAATTTTTTTGTCAGGCTGCAGCAGCCTTTCGTCGCCGGGCTGCACAGGCTGGGCGAGCTTTGGGTGTACACCAGTCGCGGTACGGGTTACTGGGGCCCGCCGAAACGGTTTGGCGCGCCTTCCGAAATTACGCTGATTGAACTGATTGCCTGCTGAGTTGCCCGGGCATTTCCAACCCTGCGGCGCTTGCATGCCTGATACAGAGGGATGCTGACGGATCGCTCTGGCAGCGATGTTCGATGATGATCTTCAATAGCAGCGACCCGACGATGCCTGCAATAAGCAGAAGCACCATCAATTGAATAATGGTCAGCCCCTTTTGTCTTTTCACCATGGTCCTGGATTTGTGGATTGAAAAACCGCGCTGGCCGTCCGGCACGCTGAAGCAAGGCGCAGGAACCGCGATGATACCGACTCCTGAGCGCAGTGTATGCATGCGCCCGAAAAATCGAATACGGCGTGCAGTTCGGAAAGACATCTTATTTTTGCGCCGTAGCTTTACTGAAATCGCCGAAAGGCAGCCACAAGGCAACAGCATAAAGCGCCGGCAGAGAGAAGGTAACTGAGCCACAGTCATTCATCGCCAGAATAACTGGTATGAAAACAGGGAATTTCGTTTAGCGTAGGAAATTGCTTATAGTTCTTCCTGTCTCCTCCAGCCTCTCAAAGGATGGATTTACCCGCTGACGTGGTCAGCGGGTTTTTTTTCGTCCATTCCTTTCCAACAGGATGTGGCATGCCTTGATCAGCCCGGAGGCTTTGGCAATGGATCAAGTCCATGTCAACATTTTAGCTCTCGCCATGTCGTCCCGAATTCGGCTTCAAACCGCCGCATAAAAGCAAAACCCGCGATCTCAGCGACCGCGGGTTTTCTGTCTTCTCAGCTACCCCATTGGATATGGATTTTTGTGCGTGGATAATGCAATAAACTGCATGTTTTGTCTACCGTTAGATGGATGCTTTTTTAAATAATGAGCAAAAGACTTCTGAACGCCGTACATCACACCGAAAATTTCGGTTAATCATGTCCTGGTTGAAGTCTGGCTGATGAAACAAACCCAAGGATGAGGCACAATATTTAAACAAAGCATGCTTGCACTCCTAAGGCCCTGACACGGACTACTGCACAAGAGATCTACCTGTGGATCCCCACCCTGCAATCATTAGCAAATGAGTAATCCATGTTAAGGAAGCGAATGTGATTTAAACTTAAAAATGAAATTGTACTGATACTCATGTTGCACTGCATGTAGACATGGTCGACTATTGAGTTCAATATCGGTTCTACAAAAATCCATACCTAATGGGAAGCGATGAGACAGGGAAGCCCGCAACCGTTTCGGTTGCGGGACTTCTTTTTCGGAGCTAGTGAGGGTCTTCTACTGCTGAGTAATCACTTCTTCGTGATTGCACCTAGTGGCAGCAGTTCTGGAAGAGTAGATCGCGTTGCTGCTCGTCGATATTCACGATGTCTTTAAAGAAACATGTATTCGTAAACTTGCTACTAGGTCGGATGGTAGCAACCGCCGATTTATATTGATAGCTGTTGCCGACGCTCTAATACGTGAGTAGAGAGCATTGTGCTCAATGCTCCTGGCAAAAGCGCAGTAACGATGGATGCCTGCAAACACGGCACTTCGTATAGCGCTGAACCTATGCCGTGCCCTTACGGAGAACTCAGGTTAGACCAAACTCTGGCGGATAGCAGCAGGAAAATCATGATTCCTTGTTGGTAGGTTTGGCTTGACCTGAAAAGTCAGCTCACTCTAAACTTTTCCTTATCCTTGCCTTTCAGCCAGGCTGGCATCCGTCCACGTCCAGACCAAGTGTTTCCAGACTCATCTTTGAACTGGACATTAGAGAGTGAAACAGCTTTGCTACCTTTTCGGCGTCCTGAGCTTTCGATATCTTGGACAGTGATATCGTAATCGTTCATCAGGCTCTTAATTTGGGCAATTGCACTGCCAATCTCCTTTGACCGAACCTCTTCAGCGTCTTGCTTGAGTTTAGCAATTTGATCTTGCAGCTCTTTAAACGTTGCCATTGGGCTAAATTCCTCAAAAAGATAGTGAACATTGCAGGAACGACTTTTTGTGGGGTGGAGACTATCCCATAAAAAGACTATTGACAAGCCCGATACTTAAAGAGGGAAACCCTGTATTTTGGACTAATCATGGCATTCGCAAAACGATCTGTATCGTAGAAGTGGTTGGATGATGTTTTTCTGCGTGGTCAGCGATGCGAGACTCATTAATAAGTCAGATTGTCTAGCGAGCCGCTCAGCAGCATGCTGAATCAAGCACTCCGAATCGCATCAAGTTGTCAAAGGCAATGCGTCAGATAGTCAAGCCACCCGGATTGCGAAACACGGTAAGAGTGGTTTGAATATCTTTTTCTTGAGGTAAGAAGCAGATATTAGAAGTGTGCATGAATACGTTGGCATGACAGAGTGCGTAACAGTACGCCAGCGGCTATAGCAGAAAGTCTTTCTATCTTCCTTTCACCCCCAGAATCGCCGTTTTAGCACGCGAGGCGGAATTTAAATGTTACAAACGTCGAGCAGTAAATTATATCTTTGAGAAATCGAACGAAATGCAGTTAGCAAGTAACGACGGCCACTTGTCTGCGCCTTATCGCGATCTTGAGAGCTATATTTTAGAAAATAGGCACTTGCCGCCTGGGAGACGTTTTAGAAAATGCCATCCAATGAAAAAACTCCGGACGTTTGATAGACGTTACATGGACCTCGACTACGCTCGACATATCGTAAGCGCCTGGCGAACTCACCTTGTGACAGCCGGGGCAGATAGGGATGATCGTGTCCACCTATGTTAAGTGGACACCTCATGACAGAACCAATCTCGACGACAGTACGTCGGCGCCGCCATAGCGC